>NZ_JBIVQP010000008.1:0-201106 GCF_044755245.1 Streptomyces sp. NPDC092369 | reverse complement strand
GTGCCGGGGCGGGAGCCGGGGCCGGAGCCGGAGCCGGAGCCGGGGCGGGAGCCGGGGCCGGAGCCGGAGCCGGAGCCGGGGCGGGAGCCGGGGCCGGAGCCGGAGCCGGAGCCGGGGCGGGAGCCGGGGCCGGGGCCGGGGCGGGAGCCGGGGCCGGGGCGGGAGCCGGAGCCGGGGCCGGGGCGGGAGCCGGGGCCGGGGCCGGGGCTCGGGCCGGGGCCGGGGTCGGGGTCGGGGTCGGGGTCGGCGGCACAGTGGCGGCCCGGGCGGAGGTGGCGGCCGAGGCCACGGCGGTCTCCGATGCCGTGATGTCCCCTGGGACGAACGCCGTTGCATATCCAGGGAGTTGGACTGCGATCGCCCGCAGAACCCCGAAGGGACTCGTGTCGATGGTTTCGACGATCTCGTTGTCCCGTCGGGCCTTGTCGAGGACGGCGCCAGGGCCGTGGGCCAGGACGGCTCGGGCGCCGAGGAGGGTGCGGGAGCGGGCGATGGACGAGGAGGTCAGCCGGGTGGCCACCCGCTTCACCACCGAGGAGCACAGGCCGAACGTGCCCGGGGAGAGGTGGACGTAGCGGGCCGCTGTCAGGGAGAGCAGGTCCGCCGCGAACAACTCCGCCGCAGCGACGCCCAGTTCACGTGAGCCGTACCCCGTGTCGGCGACGCGGACGCCGCCGACCCGCCGTTCACGGGTGAACCGCAGAGCCGTACGAAGAGCCGTGTCGGCGGTGGCCAGGCAGGCCCCGGTGCTGAGCAGACGCACCACCTGTTGGGCCCGCATCGCTCCCGCGAGGCCACCGCCCACGGCTCCGATCACCGCCGCCCGCGGCACCGGAGTCCCTTCGAAGACCAGGTCGGCGAAGTCGATCCCGCGCATCCCGGTGACGGGTTGCGCGGGTTGCCGCCGCACCCGGTGGGCCAGCTCGCGCGGCCCGAGCAGCACGGCCGTGAAGGCGGCCGGTCCGCGTTCCGCCGTACGGGCCACCACGACCGCCGCGTCGGCGCCGGCGCCCCGCCCGACGAGCCATTTGCGGCCCCAGAGCCGGTAATCGTCGCCCGTCGGGGCGAGCCGGGCCTCGCCCGCGAGGACGTCGCTGCCGGCCTGTTCCTCGGAGAGCGCGAAGGCGATCGTCCGCCCCTCCTGCACCCAGTCGGCGACGACCTTGGCCTGTTCGTCCGAGCCGGCCGCGAGGACCGTCAGCACGGCGGAGCAGGACAGCAGCGTGGCCGGCATCAGCGCGGCGTCGCGCCGGGCGGCCACCCGGACCAGGAGCAGCGTCTCGTCGAGCCCGCGCAGCGTGCCGCCCAGGGACGGCGGCAGATAGGCGAGCGGGAAGTCGACGGAGTCGAGGCGGGCGGCGAAGGCGTGCGGGAAGTATCCGCGTTCGTCCCGCTCCACTCCCGCGGCGAACCCGTAGACGTTCTCGACCCGCCAGGGATCGCCGAGCAGATCGTCGAGCCGCGCGACGGCGGCGAACTCGGCGGTCGCGACCGTATCTCCACAACTGCTCACGTCCGTACCTCCGGATCCGCTCATGGCCGTACCTCCAGGGCCTGGTCGGGCTGTGGTACCGGGTAGTCGGCGATCGCCGGGGAGAGGGCGAGGCCGGCCGCGCGCAGCAGCGAGAGGCGTTGGTGGAACGCGGCGCCGGTCATGATGTGGCGGGCGACGTCGGCGACGTGGCGGTTGCGCGGGGCGGCCAAGTAGGTGCCGCGGACCCAGGAGTTGAAGCTGCCCATCGCCGGACCGCACCAGATCTGGTAGTCGACGGCGCGGTCCGCCTCCCCCGTCTTGGCCCAGCGCGAGGCCATGCCCAGGTACCAGCGGAAGATCAGCGCGGCCCGCCGCTTGGGGCTGGCGGCGGCGCGGGCGAGCTGGTCGGGGTCGCGCCGCTCGAAGTAGCCGACGGTCTCCGCCCAGACGTCCTCCAGGGGGCGCCGGAAGAGCTGCGTCTCGATCCGTTTGCGGGCCGCCGCCGGGAGGTCGTCGATGCCGTCGTGGTCGCGGTAGAGCTCGTACAGGAGTCGGGCCCGCATCGGGAACAGGGTGCCGCGCTTGAGGACCTGGAGCTCCACGCCCATCTCGAACATGTCGGCCGCGGGTGCCATCTCGAAGTCGGCGAGGTCGGCCTGCGCGAGCATCTCCTTGACCTGGGTGGAGGTTCCGGCCTCGACGCAGGACTGGTTGACCGACCCGGTCACCACATAGTCGGCACCCATCGCGAAGGCCGCCCAGGCCGCCTCGGGGGTGCCGATGCCGCCGGCCGCACCGACCCGGATGCGCGTCGGGTACCCCAACTCCTTCATCAGGGCGTCCCGTTGACGCATCAGCACAGGCAGCTGCGCGGGCAGCGGGCGCCGGTCGGTGTGGCCGCCGGAGTCCGCCTCGACGGTGATGTCGTCGGCGAGCGGCACCCGTTCGGCAAGCCGGGCCTGCTCAGGGGTGATCGCGCCCTCCGCCACCAGCGCCCGCACCATCGCCTCGGGCGCGGGCCGGATGAACTGCTCCGCGATCTCCGTGCGCGAGATCTTGGCGATCACCTTGTTCTCCGCCACGACCCCGTGCGGTCCGCCCGCGCGCAGCCCGGCGAGCCGGTAGCGCACGATGTGCGGGGTGAGCCCGAGGAACGCGGACGCCTCGACGCAGGGCACCTTGTGGCGCAAGTACAGGTCCACGGCGGTGCGTTCGAGGCGCTCCTCGCTCGGGCTGTGGATCAGGTTGCAGGCGTACGGCAGCCCGGGGATCTCGGCGGCGAAGCGCCCCAGCGCCTGCTCCACCGCCTCGGGCAGCAGCCCGGCCGCCCCGTACGAGGCGAGGTAGCCGGCCCGTGCCATGGCGATCACCAGGTCCGCCGAGGCGATGCCGTTCGCCATCGCGCCGCTCATGTACGCCTCGCGCACGCCGTACGCGTCCAGGAAGGCGCCGCTGCCCATGCGTTCGGGTCCCGACGGCGGTACGGCGGCGATGACTTCGTGCTCCCCGCCCGCGTGCACGCGCCCGCCGACGGCCGCGCCGAGCCCGTAGCGCCCGCGCAGGATGTAGACGGCCTCGTCGAGACGCGCGAGCGCGTCCTGGATCCCGCTCTCGCCGACCGCCGGTGCCCCGGTCCCGCTCCACCGCGGCCGCGGCTGTTCGCTGCTCATGGACATGTCTCCTAGGGGTGGCCGCTAGTCGTGGTGGATCTCGATGGCGATGTCGTCGAGGCGGTAGATCCGCAGGGTCGACTTCCAGACGTGGGCGGTGCCGAGGAGGACGATCCGGCCGGGTTCGCGGCGGACCTCCTTGACGTGGACGTCGAACTCCATGTCGGGGTCGGTGCGCAGGATCTGGCCCCGGTAGCTCCACTTCGTCTCGGTGCCGGAGCTGAGGGCGAAGCGCGGGTTGCGCAGCCCGTCGGTCAGGCCGCTCTCGACGGCGTACACCTGGAGCCCCTGCAGCAGCGCCTCGACGCCGAGCGAGCCGGGCATGACCGGGTCGCGGTGGAAGTGGCAGGAGAAATACCACTCGTCGGGCCGGATGGAGCGGTGGCCGCGCAGATAGCCCTGCCCGTGCTCGCCGCCGCCGGGCAGGATGTCCAGCCACTCGACGAGGTCCAAGTGCCCACCGGCCAGGCGCGGTCCGTGCCGGGCGGGCTCGACGGACCGGTAGGCACGCAGGTCGACTCGCCGTGTTCCGGGCGGCCTCGATGCCTGGGTGTCCAGCCAGGGCAGTACGTGCTGTCCCTTGTCGAGGCCGACCTGGTGGGCGAGCGCCTTCTCGTTGAAGTACCCGAAGAGGGACTCGCCGGTGTAGAACACCTCGCCGTCGCAGGAGAGTTCGTAGGAGAAGTTCTGCAGGATCGAACCGGGCATCCGGTCGCTGGACAGCAGGGTGGAGCGGTGCTGGATGGTCTTTCCGCGCAGGTCGAGGTCCTTGACGAGAGTGGCGTGGCCGTCCAGGTTGCGGATGCTGAACTGCTCCTCGGGGTAGGGCAGGGTGGCGCCGAGGTAGTAGCCGAGGAGGATGGCCGCCTGGAGGCTGGACTCCATGTAGACGCAGTTCGGCATGTACGGGTGGCCGTTGTCCGTGTAGTACCAGGCGTCCTCGGGCGCGTCGTACTCCGTCACCATCACCGCCCCGCGCTTCAGCGTTCCGCGCGTGCCCTCCAGCTTCATCACCCGGTCGACGAACAGGAAGTCGCCGTTGGGGATGTACGGGGCCCGGCTATCGGCGTAGACCTCGAACTCCGGTCCCATCGCGATCGCGAGGTCGCCCTTGGCGGCGTGCGCCATGTGGAACTCGTTGAGCAGGGCGGGCTCTCCGGTGGCCGGGGAGAGCCGGCCGAGGAAGTGCGGGATCGTGCCGGCGGTCTCCGGTCGGTACGGCGTACCCGGCTTCTCGCGCAGTCGGATGCCGAGGCCGGTGACGCCGATGGAGGGCGTGCCGTCGCGCAGGACGACCACGTCGGCGACGAGCGACGGGCGCGGCAGCAGGGTCAACTCGGTGATGTCGATGCGGTATTCGATCCGGCTGTTGCGCGGCGTGATCTGCCCGCGCACCTTCACCTCGGTCCGCAGGTCCGGCACCGGCTGGAAGCGGGCGTCGGGGAGCGTGAGGTGCAGGCCGAGCGAGAGAGCGTACAACTCCAGGAGCTGGACGGCGCCTTCGGCGACGAGCGAGCCGGCGAGTACGGGGTCGTCGGGAAAGTGGCTGGTGAAGTACCACGCGTCGGGCTGGAGTTCCTTGACGGCCTCGATCCGCCCCAGCCCGTGCGGGCCGCCCTTGCGATCCAGGACGGTGACCTCGTCCGCCATCAGCAGCGGGCGGGCAGGCAGGCGCAGGGAGGTGTTGCAGCCGGGGGGCTGGCGGTGGCCCGGTCCGAAGACGTCGGCGATGCGCCCCTCGGAGAGGGCGTCGAGGTCGGCGGCGGAGAGGGCGGTGCGGTGGGTGGGGGCGAGCGGCTTGAACGCCGAACGCCCGGGATCCGGCGTGGCCTTGAGACCGGGCGCCACCCGCCCCTGCACCAGCCCGGGCGAACTCTCCAGCTCCTCGTCCGTGAAGAACCCGGCGCAGGCGTTGTTGAGCTTGAGGATCAACTCGCCGTCGGCGTAGCAGTCGTAGTGGAAGAAGAAGAGCAGAGTGTCGCCCTGGCGCACGAACTGGTCGATCCAGATGTCGTAGCGCAGGGTCTGCCCGGTGCGCGGCAGGTCGCCGACGAAGCTGAGGCTGCTGTCGAGGAGCCGGTAGACGCGGTTGCCCCGGTTGGTGAAGTCCGCGCCGAGATAGCTGATCAGCAGCAGGTCGCACTGGCCGGCCTCGATCGTGACGGCGGGCGGCACCTGCCCGTCGACGGCGTACCAGGCATCCTGCGGCACGTCGTACTCGGTGCGGATGAAGGAGGGCTTGAACTCACCCGGCTCGGCGTCGAGTTGGGTGACGCGGGTGGCGAAGAGATAGGGCGGGGCGGGCAGTCGTACGCGCCGCTGGTACCCGTCGATCCGGGCGAACCGGGGCCCGAAGACGTTGCCGACCTTGCCGGTCGCGAATTCGAGGAGGTCTTCCTCGTCCCAGACGACGCCTTCGGGCTTGGGGCGGTTGGAGCGGGCCGCCGACGTCTGCTCGGAACCAGGGAATGCCACAGCCGGGACGACCGGCTCCACGCCGGGTTCGACGACCGGCTCGACGACGACCGCGGCGGCCGGCTCGGTGACGGTCTCGGCAACCGGCGCGGCCGTCGCCGCCGTCGACAGCACGGCGACCAGTTCCTCCCGCAACTCCCGCTGGGCTTCCAGGACTTCCTGATGCGCCTCCAGAATCTCGGCACGCAGGCTGCGCACGAGGGCGAGGGTGGAGGCGTGGTCACTCGCGGCTCGCGCCGACGGCTCCGGCTCCGGCCTCGGCTGCGGTTGCACCGCCGGCGGCACGGGCAGGGGCGCGCCGAAGATCGCCGGGCGGTGGGGCACATCAGGGCGCGGAGCCGGTGGCGGTACGGCGTCCAGGGGCCGTGCCGGGACCGCGCCGGCGGGCACCATCGTGATCGGTTCCCGCTCCAGCGTCAGCGCGGGTACGGGCGGACCGTCGGGGCGGATCGGCATCGCGGTGTCCCATTCCGTGGGGTGGGGTTCCGGGTGGGGGAACTCCTGGGCAGGCAAGGCCGGCGCGGGGGCCGGGGTCGGTTCGGGTGCCAACTCCCCGAGCGGCACAGGCGGTTTCGACGCCGGATCCGAGACCGGCTCGATGAGCGGCACGTCGCGGACGGGACGCGGCTCGGACAGCACCCCCGCTGCCACGGGCACCTGCACCAGCGCGGGCACCGGCACCGGTTCGGCGACCGGCACGACAGACGCAGGCAACGGCTCGGTGGACGACGTGGTGAGGACGGGAGTCGGGACGCCCACCTCCACGCGCTCCCTCACCGGAACCCGCCGAATCGCCCCGACGATCCCCTCGGCCCCCCTCGCCACCAGGGGAGCAACTGGCTCTCCGCCCACCGGGAACATGCGCAGACCCAGCGGGCGTCGGGCGGCCGTCGTGCGGGGGCGGAACGGGGTCAGGTCCACCGGGACGCCGTGCGCGGCGAGGCGGGCGACCAGGCGGGCGATGTCCGTGGCGCCGCGGGCGCCCCGGCGGTCGACCGGGACCGAGATGTGCGGCGCGTCCGCGAGGGTTTCGTGGATCCAGCGGGTGCAGGTGCTGGAGGGGCCGACCTCGATGAAGGCGCGGAAGCCGTCGTCGTAGGCGCGGCGGATGAGGCGCGGGAAGTCGACCGTCTCGCGGAGGGTGATGGCGATGTTGTGCGCGACGGTGTCCTGGTCGAGGTCGCCGACGGGGGCGTAGTGCCGGCTGCTGTAGAGGACGAGGTCGCCGACGTCGCCGGTGGGGTAGCGGTTGAGGTCGGCCAGTTCGTTGAGGTCGCCGTCCACCACCGGGCAGTGCATGACGTGATTCGCGGGTGAGCGTGCGCTGCGGCAGCCCAACGTGTCGATCAGGTCGCGGCACTGGGCCGGATCGCCCGCGACGACGACCTCGTCGGGAGTGTTGACGTGGGTGATGAAGACCCGGTCGTAGCGGGTGACCGCCTCGCGGACGTCGTCCGCCGGGGCGAGCAGCACATGCGTGGCCCACACCGCCGCGTCGGGCACGTCGTCGCCGAGATGCCACAGCGCACGGACTGTCTTCTTCGGTCCCCGCAACCGGTCCACGAACAGCGGCGACGCGTCGATCTTCGCCGTCCCCCGAGCCTCCTTGATCCAGCCGCCGGTCGCGAACAGCATGCTGCTCTCACCGAGGCTGTATCCGAACGCCCCGTGCACCGGCACCCCGAGCACCTCACGCACCAGGTCCGTCGACAGCAGCGCGTAACTCGTGCCGACGGCCAGCATCAAGGGAATGTCCTCGATCAACTCGGCCTCGCGGCGCATCAGTTCACGCCGGTCGAGCGGCCCGAGGGCCCGCGGGTACAGCGCGGCCGAGCGAAGCATCTCGGCGGGCAGCTCGGCCTGCGCCTCGAAGCGCGGCAACAGGCCGGGGAAGGCCCGGAAGAGCGCACGGCCCAGGCCGAGATACGAGTTGAAGGCGCCGGGGTACACCAGCGCCGTCTTCGTGCCGGGCCCACCCGCGGGCCGCGCCGCGAAGCAGCTCCCGGACGGCGAGGTCCACTCGCCCCCGGCCCGGTACACACCCGGCAGATCCTTCGCCGCCTGCTCCAACTGCCGTACGAGACCGGCCGGATCGTCGGCGACCAGTACGGCCTTCAGGGCGGCCGGCCGGTCCTCCGCGAGCGCGGCCCAGTCGCCGCCGTCCTCCACGGCGGCACGGACCTCCCCCAACCGCCGTACCAGCGTGTCGATGTCGTCGGCGCCGACGGGCACGACGAGGCTCCCGCCCGAGCGCACCCAGTCGGTCGCCGCCACCTCGCCCCGCGTCTGCGCCCCGCCGAGCACGATGTGGGCGTGGCTGCCCGCGGTTCCGGTGACGCTGACGGAGGCGGTACGCCGCCCCTCGCGCCGTTCACGCAGCCAGGGCCGCGAGTCGGTGGCGAGGAAGAAGGCAGACCCGGCGAGCCGGGCGCCGTCGACCCCGTCGGGGGCGATCGGCTGATACGCGTAGTGCAGGCACAGCGCGGCCCGGATGACGGAGGCCAGCGCCGAGGCGCAACCGGTCTCCCCCACCTGGGACTTGACCCCGCCGAGCGCGGTCCGCAGCAGCCCGCCGACCCGTACGCCCGTCCAGACGCGGGCGAGTCCTTCGACCACCTCTTCGCGCACGGCCCCGGCCTCGACCAGCTCGACGTCGGCCGGTGTCACCCCGGCGGCGGCCAGCGCGTCCTCGGCCGCGGCGGCCACGAGGTCGGGGGCGGGCCGCGGGTCGAGGGTGGGCGCGTGGTGGACGGCGAGGCCGTCGACAGTGGCGTACACGGTGCGTTCGGGCGGAATGGAGCCGGGCCGGGTGACGACCACGGCTCCGGCGCCGTCGCCCAGCACGGTGCCGGGCTCCAGGATCGACCGGGCCAGTTGCGACTCGGGCCCCGCCGCCAGGTCGACGGCGCCGACCAGCACGGCCTCGACGCTCGGGTCGAGCAGCAGCAGCCGGGCGGTGTCGAGGGCGTCGACGCCGACGGCGCTGTCGGAGGAGACGGTGAAGGACGGGCCGGTGAGGTTCCACAGGGAGGAGATCCGCGCGGCCATGATGTTGCCGATGTAGCTGAGGACCTCGTTGGCCTCGATGGAGTCGTGGATACCGTCCCGGGCGGCCTTGGTCAGCGCGGCCAACTGCTCGTCCGTGGGGTCGAGTCCGGCCGCCGCGCACCAGGCGGCGAGCTTGCGCCCGAGCGCGTACCGGGCGCCGTGGCCCTCCGCGCTGGGCTCCATCTCCATGCCGAGGACGACGGCGACCCGCCGCCCCTTGGCCCCGGGCCCCGGACGCTCGTACCCGGCGTCCTTCAACGCCTCCTCGGCGACCCGCATCATCAGCAGGTGCTGCTGGTTGAAGTGGTCGAGGTCGTTGGGCGGGATGCGGTAGGAGGTGGCGTCGGCCTCGAAGCCGTCGAGGTAGGCCGCCTTCGGGACAAAGTCATGGGCCAGACCGGCTCGTTCCAGCGGCCCGCCCGGCGCCGACTCGAACCCGCGCCAGCGGTTCGGAGGCAACTCCCGTACACCGCTGATGCCTTCGTACCCGGCTCGCTCGAACGCGTCGAGCGTGCTGAAGGAGCCGAAGTGGGCGCCCATGCCGATGATGGCCAGGCTCGGCGGCTTCGTGCGCTCGGTGTCGTCGGTGGCGGGCCGCGTGGCCTGCTCCGAGGCCGACTCCGGCCGCGATACCGACACCGACCCCGACACCGACTCCGGCGCCGACAGGACGACGTGCGCGTTCGTGCCGCCGAAGCCGAACGCCGAGACGGCGGCCCGGCGTACGCCGTCGGTGGTGGCCGGCCAGGGCGTGGGTTCGCGGACGACCCGGTCCGCCACCGTGCCGGGCAGCGGTACGGCCACGCCGGTGGTCGGCGGGATGACACCGCGGCCGAGCGCCAGGACGACCTTGACCAGGCTGCTCATGCCGGCCGCGGTCAGCAGGTGACCGATGTTGCCCTTGACCGAGCCGAGCAGCGGGCCGCGCCCGAAGTACCGTTCCACGCCGTCGAGTTCGGTGCGGTCGCCCAGCGGGGTACCGGTGGCGTGGCACTCGACGTACTGGACGTCCCGCGGCTCGATGCCCGCCTCGCGGTAGGCGAGTTCGTACGCGGCGAGCTGGCCGGTGACGTTGGGGACGAGCAGATGCTTTCCGGGGCCGTCGTTGCCGAGCGAGACCGAGTCGATCACGGCGTAGACCCGGTCGCCGTCCCGTCGGGCGTCGGCGAGCCGCTTCAGGGCGACCATGGCGGCGCCCTGCCCGGTGATGATGCCCTTGGACCGGGCGTCGAAGGGCTGGCTGAAGCCGTCCGGCGGATAGGCGTGCAGGTCGGAGAAGGAGAGGTGGATGACGGTCGGGTCGGGCGCGCAGACCCCGCCCGCCAGCATCACGTCCGCTCCCCCGGTGGCCAGTTGGGCGCAGGCGAGCTGGATCGCGTAGAGCGCCGAGGAACAGGCGGCGTCGAGGGTATGGCGCGGACCGTCGAGGCCGAGGGCGGCGGCCACGACGTGGGCGGGAAGGCCGCCGGGCCAGAGGTTGTGGGCGTCGGCCGGGTTGCGGGGATCGCCTGAACTTCCGTCGCCGGAGGGGCCGTTGGAGCCCGCAGGACCAAGGTCCCCTTGGCTCCGGTCCCTGGCCGGGCTGCCGTCCTCCGCACCGGACGGCAGCCCGGCCGCGGAGAAGCCGGCCGCCGCGAGGCCCTCGTAGACCGCGGCGTCCCACAGCTTCCCCGCTGTGCGGCCGGAGGACGGCGTGGGGAAGGGGTAGTTCCCGAACACCACGCCGGTCCTCCGCCCGACTCCCCGGCCGGCCGCGGCAGCGGGGGATGCACCCGCGTCGGCCAGGGCGTTGTCGGCAACCCGGAGCGCCCAGTGGAACGAGCGGTCCAGGCCTGCCAGGTAGTCGGCGGGCAGTGCGTACGCGGCCGGGTCGATGACCTCGCCGGCTTCCACGAATCCGCCGCGCGTGCAGTAGATGCGGTGCCGGTCCGCGTTCTCGTCCTCGGCCAGCGGATCGTGCCCGAAGATCCGCTCGCCGCCCTCGGTGCGCGAATCGACCGCGCCCATCAGGTTGTTCCAGTAGGTGTCCGGCGTGGCCGCCCCCGGGAAGAGGCACGACAGTCCGACGATCGCGTACTTGCCCATGACCGATCAGCCTCCGAGCGTCGTCAGACCGAAACCGCGGCCCGGCCCGGCTGCCGGAAGCGGCTCTCCAACTCCGCGTCCTCGACCGCGACCACGTCCCGCAGGACCGCCAGCACGCGGCCTCGCGGATCGAGAGCGGTCACCGTGCAGGTCACACCGGTCCGGCCGGGCCTGATGTCCTCGACGGCGATCAGGAAGTCCCCGTCGGAGGGCAGGGGTTCGAACAGACTCAGGCGGCCGATCTCCATGGGCAGGCAGGCCCGCCCGCGCCGTTCGCGCACCCAGACCAGCACGGCCTGGAGCAACAGGTCGGCGAGGACCGGACTGTGCAGCCGCCCGTGGTAACCGCCGTGGGCGGGACGGGAGTCGGCCAACCGGGCGCGCACCAGCAGCCGTTGCTCGTCGACCGACAGCACCGAGCGCAGTCCGCGCAGCGAGGGCCCGTGGAAGAGCGTGCCGTCGCGGTACAGCGGCGCCGCGTCCCGTCCGGCCGAACTCCCCGCCAGGGACGCCAGATCGGTGCGGTCCGCGGGCCGCGGCCCGGCGGCGCCGGTGCTCAGCCGAACGCTGTACGCGGGCCGGCTGCGCCCGCCGCTGTCCACGGAGGACGCGAGTACGTCGACTCCGACCCCGCCCGCGGCGGGCTCGACGGCCAGCCGCAACCGCTGGGGCTGCTGCCCGTCGGGCTCGTCCCACGAGACGCCCTTGAACACCTTGAACCCGCTCGCCCCGGTGACGGCCTCGCCGGTCGCCGTCTCGATCGCGTTGGCCAGCACGCCGAGGGCCGCCGTGGCGGGCAGCACCCGTCGGTCGCCGATGGTGTGGTCGGCCAGCAGCGGTTCGTCGACCAGGTCGGACAGGGTCCGGTCGACCACCAGCGGGGCGAACCCGGCACCCTGCGCCTCGGGCGGCGCGGACAGCGGGGTGAGCGGGCCGGTGACGATCACCGTGTCGTGCGCGTGGGCGGCCGTGAACTGCTCGGCGAACATGCCCGCGCCGGTCGCCAGCGGCACCAGCGCGATCCCGCGCTGCGCGAACATCGCCCGCAGGTCGTCGGAGACCATCCCACCGTCCCACGCACCCCAGTTCATCGCGGTGACGCGCGCGGTGGGCAGTTCCCGCTTCAGCCGTACGGCGATACGGTTCAACGCCTCGTTGGCCATGGCGTAGTCGGACTGTCCGCGGTTGCCGAAGAACCCGGCGACGGAGGAGAACAGCACCAGGTGCCGCAACTCGGCGATACCGCGCAGGACATCGAGCACATTGCCGAGACCGAGCAGCTTGGTCGCCAGCACCCGGCGGATCTCCTCGGCGGACTTCTGCGCGACGAGCCGGTCGGCCAGTACGCCCGCCCCGTGCACGACACCGGTGACGCGACCGGCGTACGGCGTCAGCACGCGGCGCGTCTCGGCGGCGTCGGTGATGTCGACGGCGAGGTACTCGACGCGGGCGCCGGTGGCGGTGAGCCGGGCGAGGTTCGCGGCGATCTCACGAGAGGCCGTGATCTCCCTGAACTCGGCTTCCACGGCACGGGGGTTGGGTTTCTGCCCGCCCTGCGCCGCGCGTCGCGCGATCAGCCCGCGCAACGCCGGTCCCTCGGTGCCGACGGCCCACTCGGGCTCGGGCGCCGGGCGACTGCGCCCGAGCAGCAACAGTCCGGCCGGCCGCGCCGAGACGAGCGCGTGCAGGCAGTCGGCGGTGATACCGCGGGCTCCGCCGGTGACCACCAGCAGGTCGTCCGCGGTGATCTCGGGAACGGCCGCCGCGCGTGCCTGATGCGGCTCGGCGGCGAGGGCGACGGTCCGACGTCCGGCCGCGTCGTGCGCCACGTCGGCGTGCGCGCGGGACAGGTCGTCGATCTCGCCGAGGAACCGGGCACCGACCGTGGTCAGCGCCAGCTCCGGCGCGAAGTCGACGGTGCGGACGAAGAGTTCGGGCGCCTCGATCGCGAGCGTCTTCACCAGCCCGGCGACCCCGCCGAGCAACGGCGAGGCGTCCCCGGCACCGCGATACCCGCTCGCCCCGTCGAGCCGCGTCACTGCGACGAACCCGGCCCGGGTCCCCTGCGCGGCAACCGCCTTCAACGCGGCCAGACCGTTCTTCGCCACCAAAAGGCAGTGCTCGAGCCGCCGCGTCCCCTCGGCCCAGTCGGGCCCGGCCGCGGCCGCCATCTGCACGACGAGGTCGACCCGCCCGCCGGTCAGATTCGCGGCGAGCTCCCCCTCGTCCCAACTCACCAGCCGCCGCTGGGCATCCGCCTCCGCCACGATGTTGTCCACCCCGGGCAACGACACGACCTCGACCCGCCACCCGTCGCCCCGCAGTGCCCCGGCGATCGGCCGGGTCAACAGGGATCCGTCGTCCACGACGACCGCGGTACGGGTCTCCGCGTAGGCGCCGACGAGGGTGTGGGGCGAGGCGATCTCCGTGACGTCGGCGTAGGTGCGGCCGATTCCGGGGGTGGGCGGGTAGGTGATGGTGAGGGGGGCGGTGGTTGCGGCGGGAGTGGTGGACTGGGGAGTCGACCCGGCGGACACCGTGGAGGCGAGGAACCCGGCGATGTCATCCAAGGTCCGCAGTTCCGCGAGCACTTCGGGGTCGACGTCTTCGGAGACCGGATACGACTCCTGCAACGCACCGAGGATCTGGACTCGCTTGATCGAGTCGATGCCCAAATCGGCCTCGACATCCATCCCAGGCTCCAACATCTCCACCGGATAGCCGGTCTTCTCCGCCACCGCGCCCAACAGCGCATCCATCACACCGGCGGCAACAGCCGAGGTGGCCACGGGAGCGGGCTCAGGTTCAGGTATGGACGCGAGAGCAGGTGGCGGTGCGGGAGTTGCTTCAGTGGACACCGTGGAGGCCAAGAACCCGGCGATGTCATCCAGGGTCCGCAGCTCCGCCAGCACCTCCGGATCGACGTCCTCCGACACCGGATACGACTCCTGCAACGCACCGAGAATCTGCACCCGCTTGATCGAGTCGATGCCCAAATCGGCCTCGACATCCATCCCAGGCTCCAACATCTCCACCGGATAGCCGGTCTTCTCCGCCACCGCGCCCAACAGCGCATCCATCACACCGGCGGCAACGGCCGAGGTGGCCACGGAAGCAGGCTCAGGTATCAGGGCAACGGGCTCAGGCGTCGGCTCAGGACTCGCCTCCGCAGGGATGGTGGAAGCGAGGAACCCGGCGATGTCATCCAGGGTCCGCAGCTCCGCCAGCACCTCCGGATCGACGTCCTCCGACACCGGATACGACTCCTGCAACGCACCCAGAATCTGCACCCGCTTGATCGAGTCGATGCCCAAATCGGCCTCGACATCCATCCCAGGCTCCAACATCTCCACCGGGTAACCGGTCTTCTCCGCCACCGCACCGAGCAGCGCATCCATCACACCGGCGGGGATGGCCGAGGCGGCGACAGGGACAGGTGCGGAAACGGGCTCGGGCTCGGGCACAGGATCGGGCTCAGATACAGGCTCGGGCTCGGGCACAACCGCTTCGACCTCGACAACCTGCTCCTCGAAGACCTGCTCCTCGACGACCTCCGCCTCGACAACTTCCTCCTCGACGGCCCTTTCCTCAACGGCCGCCCCCCGCAACGCTTCCAGCAGCAGCCGCGTGGAACGCTCGTGCGCTGCGCCGATCGTCGCGCCCTGCTCCCGGATGAGCCGCAGTGCGGCCTCCGTGTCGGGGTGGCCCCCGGCGCGTACGGACCGTTCCAGCTCACGCACCGACGCGTGCACCGTGTCCACGTGGGCGGTGAGGATCTCCGCCTGGAGGCCGAGCCCTTCGCGTACGGCGGACTCGATGCCGTCGGTGGGAGCGGCGGCGGCCACGGTCAGGGCCAACGGCTCCGACAGCGCGTCCCGGTACGCCGAACGCCGTTCCTGCGTCACGTAGTTGATCCCGCGCAGCGGAATGGTCATCCCCTTGCGGGCGGCCTGTTCGCGCCGGGGCTCCACGCGGTCGTCGAAGCCGACCAGGGGCAGGCCCAGCACCGCCAGTTCGATCGCCGCACGCTTCAGGGAGACCTCACTGTCCTTCGAGGGGCCGCCGTCCACCGCGAGGGTCACGACGTCCGTGCGGCCTTCGAGGATGCGGTCGACGAGGTCGGTCAGCACCCGCTTGGGGCCGAACTCGACGAAGACGCGGAATCCGTCGGCGTACATCTTCTCGATGCCGGAGACGAAGTCGACGGGCTGGAGCAACTGGTCCACGAGGGTTCGGCGGTTGGCCGCGGGGTCCGTGCCGTAGACGGAGCCGGGGGTGTTGGCGTAGACGGGGATCTCGGGGGCTTCCAGGCCGGTCGACTCCACGGCCTGGCGGAACGCGTCGGCCGCGTGGGCGACGAACCCGGTGTGGAAGGCGGCGGACACCGGCAGCCGCTTGGCCGGGATGCGGCGGCCCGAGACGTCGGCGACCAGGCGGTCGATCTCGTCGGTGGGGCCGCCGACGACGATCTGGCCGGGGGCGTTGATGTTGCAGATGGCCACGTTGCGGTAGGTGGCGACGAGGGCCTGGACGTCGGAGAGGGAGGCGCGGATGGCGGCCATCGCGCCGGGGTCGAAGTCGGCGGGGGCGTGCTCGGGCGGGGCCATCGAGGTGCCGCGGGCGCGGGCGAGCCGGGCGAACCGCTCGTCGTCGAGGGCGCCGGCCGCCCACAGCGCGGTGAGTTCGCCGAAGCTGTGGCCGATGACGCCGTCGGCGCGGAAGCCGAGTTCGCGCAGCCAGGTGTACTGGCCCGCGGAGAGCGCGCCGATGGCGGGCTGGGCGAAGTCGGTGCGGCGCAGGGCGGTTTCCTGCTCGCGGCGGACCGTGTCGGTGAAGGCGGGCGGCGGGAAGACCGTGCGGGCGAGGGTGTCGGGGCCCTCGGTCAGCCGGTTGGCCCGGTCGAACGCGGCGCGCAGGGGCGGCAGCGCGATGGCGGCCCGGCGGCCCATGCCGACGTACTGGCTGCCCTGGCCCGCGAAGACGGCGGCCGTCTTCACCGAGGTGGGCAGGGCAGCGCGGCGGTAGGTGATGCCCTTGGGGTGCTGCCAGGAGGGGGCGTCGGGGCGGGCGCGCAGCAACTCGACTGCCGTGGCGCGCAGTTCGGCGAACTCGGCGTCGCTGCGGGCGACGATGCCGATACGGGCGTCGGAGGCGGGGATCGCGCCGGACTCGTCGGTGGCGGCGCCGTTCTCGATGCGCAGGGCGAGCGCCTCGGGGCCGGCCGCGTGCCACAGGCCCCAACGGACCACCGGGCCGAGGGCCTTGGCGTCGTTGCCGTCGTGCTCCTCTAGGACCATGTGGAAGTTGGTGCCGCCGAAGCCGAACGAGGAGACCGCGGCCCGGCGTTTGTCGCGCGCCGGGTCCAGCACCCACGGGCGGGCCTCGGTGTTGACGTAGAACGGGGTGGTGGTGGGGTCGAGGGCGTCGCTGGGGGTCTCGACGTTGATGGTGGGCGGCAGGACCTTCTGGTGCAGGGCGAGGGAGAGCTTGATGAGGCTCGCGGCGCCCGCGGCGGCCTTGGTGTGCCCGATCTGGGACTTGACGCTGCCGATGGCGGCGTAGCCGTGGTCGTCGTTGCCGGCCGACACCACCGAGGAGAGGGCGGCGAGTTCGGTGTGGTCGCCGACCGCCGTGCCGGTGCCGTGCGCCTCGAAGAGCTCGATGGCGGAGACGGGCACGTCGGCGTCCTCGTAGGCGCGGCGCAGGGCGAGTTGCTGACCCTCGGCGCGCGGGGCGTAGATGCTCTTGAAGCGGCCGTCGCTGGAGGTGCCGATGCCGCGCAGCACGGAGTAGATGCGGTCGCCGTCGCGTTCGGCGTCGGCGAGGCGCTTGAGCGCCAGCATGCCGATGCCCTCGCCGATCAGCGTGCCGTCGGCGGACTCGTCGAAGGGGCGGATCTGCTGCGTCTTGGAGAAGGCCGGGGTCTTGCTGAAGCACATGTACATGAGGATCGTGTTCTCGGCGTCGCAGCCGCCGGTGATCATCATGTCGGCGCGGCCCTCGATGAGTTCGCTCACCGCGAGCTTCACGGCGGCCAGCGAGCTGGCGCAGGCGGCGTCGACCGTGCAGTTGGTGCCGCCGAGGTCGAAGCGGTTGGCGATCCGGCCGGCGACGACGTTGCCGAGCATGCCGGGGAAGGAGTTCTCCTCCCAGGGGATGTACGCCTTCTTGAACCGCTGCGCGATCTCCTCCGCGTCCGCCTCGCTCAGTCCGACGCTGCGCACGACCTCCTTGAGGACCGGGGTCTGCAGGCGCGCGGACAGCGGCTGGGTGAGGGAGTTGGCGCCGGTGATACCGAGGATCACGCCGGTGCGGGAGGCGTCGTACCAGTTGCTCTGGTCGGCGCCCGCGTCGCGCAGCACGTCGCGCGCCACGGTCAGGGAGAGCAGCTGGAGGATGTCGGTGACCTCAAGGGTGTTGGGCGGGAGCCCGAACTCCATGGGGTTGAAGGGGATTTCGGGCAGGAAGCCGCCGCGCCTGACGTAGGTCTTGTCCTCGGCCGCCGGGTCCGGGTCGTAGTAGTCGGCGGTGTTCCAGTGGCTCTCGGGAACGTCCTCGATGCAGTCCTCGGCGTCCACGATGTTGTGCCAGAACTCGCGCAGGTCGCGCGACTTGGGGAAGAGGCCCGCCAACCCGACGATCGCGATCGGTGTCTCGGCCAGACGTGAGTGCTGCACGGTGTTCCTCCGCTGGTGCTCTGTGTCTGCGGGTCGGGTGGGGGCGGACGTGTTCAGTCCGCCTGGGGCGGGGCAGTGGGCGGCGCGGCGAGCAGGGCGGCCAGCGCGGCGACGGTCTCCGGTTCGCCGAGCAGCGTGTAGTGGTCGCCCGGGACGGCCAGTTGACGCAGTGGTCGGCCGCTCAGCTCGGACCAGCCGAGATCGGGGCTGGCGGGCAGCAGCGAGCCCTCGGGCTTGACGAGCGTGACGGTGCGGTCGAGCGGGTCGGGCAGATAACCGGCGGTGCAGCGGTTGTTGCGGACCAGGCCCGCGTGGAAGGCGGTGAACAGCTTGCGCAGGCCCGCCTCTTGCGTGTCCGCGGGCAGCAGTCCCTGGGCGGTCGCGGCGGCGAGCAGGGTGGCGAGGTCGTCCTCGTCGGTGGGCACGAAGTCGAACCGGCGGCGCCGCTTGGCGCCCAGGTACATCGCGAACCAGTCGAGCAGGAGGGTCGGTTTCAAGGCGTCGTCGGCGGGCTGGAAGGCGGCGACCGGTGCGATGGAGTCGAGGACGACCAACCCGTCCACGACTTCGCCCCGGCCCTCGGCTTCGAGCTGTGCGGCGATCTCGTAGGCGACGACTCCCCCGAACGACCAGCCGATCAGCGTGAGGTGGCGTTCCGTGAGTGCGGCCGCGGTGAGTTCGGCCAGGCACTGGGCGGCGAGTTCGCGGACGCCGGGCACGGGTGCGGTCGGGTCGAGGGCGGCCATCGCGTAGGCGGGGACGTTGCCGAGGTCGCACAGGTGCGGTGCGCTGTCCTCGGGCAGCCTCGCCACGAGGTCCTGCCAGATGGTCGGCGGCAGCGCGCCCGGGTGGACGGCGCAGACCGTGCAGGCGGTCGGGCCCGCGGCGGTCCCCAGCGCCGTCAGCAGCGGGCGCCGCAGGGACCGCCGGTCCGCGACGGCCGTGTCAGGCCGTGGCGACATGGCGGTCGCTCTCCTCGGCGATGTGCTCCGACAGGGCGGCGATCGTCGGGTGGTACCAGAGCGCGGTGGCCTCCAGTTCGAAGCCGAGCCACTTCTCCAGTTCGCCCGCGAGGATCAGCGCCTCCGTGGAGTCGAGGTCGAACTCGTCGAAGTACCGCTCCGCGTCGATCTGTTCCTTGTCGACGCCGAGCCGGACCGCGAGCTTCTCGACCAGCCAGAGCCGGGCTTCGTCGGCGGTGACACGCTGCATGGGGATTCCCCTCACTTCGCTGTGCGGTTGGCTTGGTGGTGCAGCTCGCGGGTGACGGCCTCGGCCGCCAGCCGCCCGGAGACGAATCCGGCCTCGTGGGAGCCGATGAGGTCGACGCCGATGCGCGGCGCGTGGAAGTAGGAGCCGGCCAGCTTGATCCGGCCGCCGGGCGCGTTGACGTCGTAGATCGTGCGCTGCATGGCGCGCACCTCCAGGTCGATGACCGGGTGGGTGAACGGCAGTTCGCGGATGACGAGTTCGTCGCGCGGGGCGATCGGCGAGTCGAGCGTGACGAAGTAGTCGCGCTCGGCCGTGAAGCCCTGCAGGGAGTTCATGTAGTAGGCGACCCAGGTGCGGGGGCGTCCGTCGACCGTCTTCACGCCGTAGTTCCAGCTCTGCCAACGCGCGTGGTCGGGCGGCATGCTGGAGGGGTCGGTGTGCAGGATCGCGGTGGTCTCGCTGTAGCGGACCTTGCGCAGGATCTTCGCCTGGAGCTGGGTGGGGTCTTCCAGGACGGCGAGGGTCTGGTCGGCGTGCGCGGCGAGCACGGCGAGGTCGTAGCGCTCCTCGCCGGCGGCGGTGGCGACGACGACTCCCTCCTCGTCCTCGCGGACGCGGGTGACCTCGGCGCCGGTGCGGACCTTGCCGTTGACACCGGCGACGACCCGGCGGACGTACTCGATGCTGCCGCCGCCCACGGTCTTCCATGCCACCGAACGGCCGCCGAGGCCGCCGGGGTCGTGGGACATGAAGAAGGCGATCACCGTGGTCGCGGGCATCTCCCAGATCAGCTCGGCCGGCACCGACCAGACGGCGGTGGCGAGCAGCACGACATAGCCGTACTTGAAGGCGTCGGTGTAGCCGCCGCGGTCCAGGTAGTCGCCCAGCGAGAGGTCGGTGCGCTTGCGCAGGAAGTCGCGGGGGGCCTCGCGGTGGAAGCGTTCGGCGTCCCGCCACAGGGGGAGGAAGTCGGCCGGGTAGCGGGCGGCGATCTCGTCCTCGGAGAGCTCGAACTCCCGTGTGCCGTAGTCGAGTCCGCGGTCCAGGTCGAAGAAGTCGAACCCGCCGGTGTGGTCCAGCGCGGTCACGCCGAGCTTCTCGAAGAAGGCGGTCAGCTCCGGGTACGTGCGGGCGTTGAAGACCACGAAGGCCGTGTCGACGCCGATCGTCCGGCCGTTCTCGTCGACCTCCACGGTGCGGGCGTGACCGCCTGGACGGTCCTGGCTCTCGTACACGGTGACTTCGACGTCGTCGGGCAGGTGGTGGGCGGCGGAGAGGCCGGAAATTCCGGCTCCGACGACAGCGACACGGGTGGTCATGACAGGGCTGCACCTCGGCTCGAACAGTTCTCGGGAACGGTCACGTGGCGGGATGGGGCACGTGGTGCGACGGCCGATGCGCAGAGGGCTGATACCTCTGAAGTGGGGTGGCAGTCCACGGAGTTGCCCGGCGGACGGCGCAGAAGGAACCGTAGGCCTGGCCGGAAAACGGGGTCAATCGGCCCATCGGCGGGCGGAGTTGCCCTATCGAGGCATCCGATGGGGGCCCGAGCGGAGTGTCCTGATCCGGTCGATCCGGCGCTCCGCGCGCACCCTGCCGGGAGACGGGACAGCGGGTCCGGCCGGGAACGACGGGAATTCACCCTTCCGGGGGTGTACGGAAACACCGGCCTGCGGACTCTTATGAATGACCGCCGTACAACCGGCGACGCAGAACCGCCGAGGGGAGACTTTTCATGCCGACGATTCCGTGGATGCCCGGCACCGCGAAGGACGGGGCCGCCGATGGTGAGCCCGCCGGCCCGCCGCTGGTCATGGCATCCCGGCTGGAGCTGCGCTCACTGCTCGGCGTGCCCCGGTTCTTCTTACTGTCCCTGGTGATCTTCCAGCAGGTCCGCAGGTCGCCGGGGCTGATCGGTGCCTCGCTGCGCGCGGAGCCGCTGAAGAAGACGTTCTGGACGCTGTCGGCCTGGCGGGACCAGGAGGCCCTGAACACCTTCAACCGCACCGACCCGCACGCGAAGAGCGTGCGCGGACTGCGGCCGGGGATGAAGGGGTCGGTGTTCGTGTTCTGGAACGCGGAGCCCGGCCAACTGCCCATCACCTGGGACGAGGCACAGCGCCGCCTGGCCGACCAGGCCGAGAAGGAGACCCGGTCGGCATGAGCACGGTCTCGGCGGAGTCGGACGGCACGGAGTCCGGGGCGGAAGCATCGACGGACGAGGCGGCCACCGCGGCGCCCGCGTCACCCCCGACTCCCCCGCCCGCCCCAGTCATCCCGCACGCCCGGCTCGTCCTGCTCGCCGCCTGTCTCGGCCTCTTCATGTCGTTCATCGAGGTGACGGCGGCCATCTCCACGCTGCGGGCGCTCCAGGTCGACATGGAGGTGGCACCGGCCGACCTCAGCTGGGTGTCGAGCACGTACACCCTGGTGGTCGCGGCCTGCGTGCTGTCGGGCGGGGCACTGGGCGAACGGCTGGGCAGGCGCCGGGTGTTCCTCGCCGGCGTGGTGCTGATAGCCGCCGGCTCCCTGGTGGTGGCGTCGGCCCAGGGCTATCCGCAGGTGCTGATCGGGCGTGGGATCAGCGGTCTGGGCGGCGCCCTGGTGCTGCCCACCTCGCTGGCGCTGATCACGACTACGTTCTTCGTCGATCTGCCGCGCATGCTGCGGTACATATCCATCTGGGTGTCGATCTCGGGCGTCGGCCTGGCCGTCGGCCCGCTGCTCGGCGGCGTGCTGCTGCAGTCCTTCGACTGGCGGGCGGTGTACCTGGTCAACACACCGCTCGCGGTGATCACCGTCCTCGTCACCCTGCGCGCGGTCACGGACTCCCGCGTACCGGACCGACCGCTGGACCTGACAGGCCAGTTCTGGGCGGTGCTCGGACTGTCGACGCTGGTGTACGGCATCGCGGCGGGCGGCCGGGCGGGCTACGACGCCCCGGCCGTCGTCACCGTGCTCGCGGTGGCCGCCGTCGCTCTGACCGCGCTGGTGCGCACGGAGCGACGCCGGGCCGTCCCGATGCTGGACGTCCGCATGATGGCCAACTCCCGCTACACGGCGGCCCTGTGTGTCGCCGCGGCCGCCCTGTTCGTGTTCGTCGGTGTCGTCTTCCTGGAGGTCCTCTTCCTGCAACGCGTCCGTGAGTTCGGGCCGTTGGGCACCGGCGTACGGCTGCTGCCCGCGATGCTCGCCTTCGTGGCGGCCACGGCGTCGGCGCAGCGTCTGGCCGGGCGGATACGCGCGGGCCGGCTGCTCGCGGCGGGTTCGCTGCTGACCACGGTCGCGGCGCTGGTGCTGCTGCGTCAGCAGCCGGACGGGAGCTACGCGGTGACCGCGCTGGGGCTTGTCCTGGCCGGGCTGGGCAGCGGGTTGGTGGTGGCCCCGTCCACGGCCGCGGCGTTCGAGGTGGTGGAGGGGCCGCAGATGGGGGCGGCCTCGTCGGCGGTGACGGCGTTCCGGCAGGTCGGTTCGGTGCTGGCGACGGCGGTGCTGGGGGCGGTGCTCGCGGTCCGTTTCCTCGGCGTGCTGCCGGCGCGGCTGGCCGAACACCGGCTGCCGGGACCGGTGATCGACCAGGTGGTGGCGGTCGCGCGGGACGGCGGAAGTGCGTCGGGGCGGTCAACTCCCCAGATCACGCAGGCCGTCGCGGAGGCGTTCACCGCGGGTGTGCACAGCGCGCTGTGGGTGGTCGCGGGCGTGTCGTTCGGCGCCGCCGTGCTCGCCTCGGCGCTGCTGGCCCGGCGTGCGCCCCAGGAGCGGTAAACGCCCTTTTCCGTACCGGAAACGGCTCTTCACGCACAGTGTGGGCCATGTCTCCCGGGAGTGAAGAACCCCAGGTCATTGCAGCCGGGGTGATCCCCGAACGGCCCCTGATCAGGTGTTCTGAGTGGCCGCCCACCGCGCGGGAACCTAGCGTCGTACTAAAATTTCCTGCTTGTTAACCGAGCTGGAACCGGACAACCCCAGGCAACCCTGCGGGCCCGCCAGCGCCCCGGCGTTCCGGGAACAATACGCGAGGACCCGATGGCAGCCACACACGAGAGCAGTGCTCTCGGCCTGCTCGACGACGAGATCCGCGAGCAGCTCGGCAATACGGCACGTTTCTCGGGGGGCCAGGCGGCCTCTCCGCGCACGCTGGTCGACATCTTCGACGCCTCCGTCCGCTCCTACCCGGACGAGCTGGCGCTCGACGACGGCACGACCAGGCTCACCTACCGCGCGCTGGCCACAGAGGTCGAGCGGCTGCGCCGTGACCTCGGCGCGGCCGGCGTCGGCCTCGGTGACCGCGTGGGCGTCCGTGTTCCGTCCGGTACCAACGACCTCTACGTGGCGATCCTCGCCGTCCTCGCCGCCGGCGCCGCCTATGTCCCGGTGGACGCCGAGGACCCGGACGAGCGGGCCGAGCTGGTGTTCGGCGAGGCCGAGGTGCGGGCCGTCGTCGGCGCCGGCCACGAGCTGACCGTGAACGGCCGCAGCGAGGTCCCGGCCCGGCGCCCCGGTGTCGAGCACGACGCGTGGATCATCTTCACCTCCGGTTCCACCGGCAAGCCCAAGGGCGTGGCGGTCAGCCACCGCAGCGCCGCCGCGTTCGTGGACGCGGAGGCCGCGCTGTTCCTGGCCGACGACCCGATCGGTCCCGGTGACCGGGTCATGGCGGGCCTCTCGGTCGCCTTCGACGCGTCCTGCGAGGAGATGTGGCTGGCGTGGCGCTACGGCGCCTGTCTGGTGCCGGTGCCCCGCTCGCAGGTCCGCAGCGGCGCCGACCTCGGCCCCTGGCTGGTCGAGCAGGAGATCACGGTGGTCTCCACGGTCCCGACCCTCGCCTCCCTGTGGGAGCCCGAGGCGCTCGACGAAGTACGCCTGCTGATCTTCGGCGGCGAGGCCTGCCCGCCCGAGCTGGTGCAGCGCCTGGTGACGGAGGGGCGCGAGGTCTGGAACACGTACGGGCCGACCGAGGCGACCGTCGTCGCCTGTGCCTCGCTGATGACCGGTGACGAGCCGATCCGCATCGGGCTGCCGCTGAACGGCTGGGAGCTGGCCGTGGTCGACGAGGCCGGCGAGCCCGTCGCCATGGGCGGCACCGGCCAGCTGGTGATCGGCGGGGTGGGCCTTGCCCGGTACCTCGACGCCGAGAAGGACGCGGAGAAGTACGCGCCCCTGGACTCGCTGGGCTGGGAGCGCGCGTACCGCAGTGGTGACCTGGTCAAGGCGGAGCCGGAGGGGCTGATCTTCCTGGGGCGCGCCGACGAGCAGATCAAGCTCGGCGGGCGCCGGATCGAGCTCGGTGAGGTCGACGCGGCCCTGCAGGCGCTGCCCGGCGTCGCGGGCGCGGCGGCCGCCGTGCGCACCGCGCGCAGCGGCAACCAGCTCCTGGTCGGCTATGTCGTCACCCAGGAGGGCTGGGACCACGCCACCGCGGTGGAGAAGCTGCGGGCCGAGCTGCCGGCCGCGCTGGTCCCGCTGATCGCGCCGGTCGAGGACCTGCCGACCCGCACCTCCGGCAAGGTCGACCGCAACGCCCTGCCGTGGCCGCTGGAGGGTCTGGAGACCGCCGGGGGTCCGGCCGAGCAGCTCTACGGCACCGAGGCCTGGCTCGCGGAGCAGTGGACGGAAGTCCTCGGCATCCCCGTGGGCAGCGCCCGTGACGACTTCTTCGCGATCGGCGGTTCCAGCCTGGCCGCCGCCCTGCTGACCACCCGGCTGCGCACCCGCTACCCGAGCGCGGCCGTCCTCGACATCTACCAGCAGCCGACGCTGCGCAAGCTGGCCCGTCACCTGGAGGAGTCCTCCCAGGACGACGGCGCCCGGCGCACGATCGCCCCGGTGCCGACCCGCGCCAAGGTGATCCAGACCCTGCTGCTCCTGCCGCTCTACACGCTGCTCGGGCTGCGCTGGACGGTGGCGCTGGCCGCCGCCGGAAACCTGCTGCCCGCCTACTCCTGGCTGCCGACCGCCCCCTGGTGGCTGATCGCGGCCGGTGCGGTGGCCCTCTTCAGCCCGCCCGGCCGGCTCGCGATCGCCGCGGGCGGCGCGCGGCTGCTGCTCCGAGGCGTCCGGCCCGGCCGCCACGAGCGCGGCGGGAGTGTCCATCTGCGGCTGTGGACGGCCGAGCGGCTGGCCGAGTTCAGCGGGGCGACCTCGCTGACCGGCTCCTGGCTCGAGCGGTACGCGCGGGCGCTGGGCGCCAAGGTCGGCCAGGACGTCGACCTGCACTCGCTGCCGCCGGTCACCGGCATGCTCAAGCTCGGCCGCGGCGCGGCCGTGGAGTCCGAGGTCGACCTGTCGGGCTGGTGGCTGGACGGCGACCGCCTGGAGATCGGCCCGGTCAAGGTCGGCGCGCACGCCGTCGTCGGCACCCGCAGCATGCTCTTCCCGGGCGCCCGCGTGGGCAAGCGGGCCGAGGTGGCCCCCGGCTCCGCCGTCACCGGTCAGATCCCCACCAGCCAGCGCTGGGCCGGCGCGCCCGCCGTCAAGCTGGGCAAGGCCAAGCGGAACTGGCCCAAGGAGCGCCCGCAGAAGGGCACGTACTGGCGCGTGATGTACGGCCTGACCGGGCTCGTGCTGACCGCGCTGCCGCTGCTGGCGGGCGGGGCCGCGTTCCTCGTGGCGCGGGCTCTGATCGACGCGGACGCCCCCCTGAAGGGTGCCGCGCTCGCCCTCGTCCCGGCCACGCTCGCCTTCGGTCTGGCGTACGCGCTGCTGATCCTCGTCGGCGTAAGGGTGCTGAGCCTGGGCCTGCGGGAGGGCACGCACCCCACGCACAGCCGGATCGGCTGGCAGGCCTGGACGGTCACGCAGCTGATGGACCGCTCCCGCGAGACCCTCTTCCCGCTGTACGCCGGGCTGGTCACGCCGGTGTGGCTGCGGCTGCTCGGGATGCGCATCGGGCGCGGCGCCGAGGTCTCCACGGTCCTGGCGCTGCCGAGTCTGACCACGGTCGGCGAGGGCGCGTTCCTGGCCGACGACACCCTGACCGCGCCGTACGAACTCGGTGGCGGATGGATGCGGATCGGGCGCGCGGAGATCGGTCGGCGGGCGTTCCTCGGGAACTCCGGGATGACCGCGCCGGGCCGCAGCGTGCCGGACGGCGGTCTGGTGGGTGTGCTGTCGGCGACGCCGAAGAAGGCGAAGAAGGGCAGCTCGTACCTGGGCCTGCCGCCGGTGAAGCTGCCCCGCAACACCTCGGCGGGCGACCAGAGCCGGACCTACGACCCGCCGGCCCGGTTGCTGTGGGCGCGCGGTCTGGTCGAGTTGTGCCGGATCGTGCCGGTGTTCTGCTCGGCCGCGCTGGCGGCCGGCACGCTGGCGCTGCTGTGCCTGCTCGGCCCCTGGGCCGCGCTGCTGTCCGGTCTCGTCCTGCTCGCCGCCGGCGCCGCGGCCGGTCTCCTCTCGATCGTCGCCAAGTGGCTGTTGGTGGGCCGCCACCACACCGGTGAGCACCCGCTGTGGAGCGGCTACGTGTGGCGCAACGAGCTGGCGGACACCTTCGTCGAGGTCGTGGCCGTGCCCTGGCTCGCCGGCTCCGTACCGGGCACGCCGGTGCTGACCGCGTGGCTGCGCGGCCTCGGCGCGAACATCGGCAAGGGCGTCTGGGTGGAGAGCTACTGGCTGCCCGAGACCGACCTGGTGACCCTGGAGGACGCGACCACCGTGAACCGTGGCTGCGTCCTGCAGACTCACCTCTTTCATGACCGGATCTTGCGGACGGATACTGTTGTTCTCCGTGAGGGCGCCACGCTGGGCCCTGGCGGGATCGTGCTGCCCGGCAGCACGATCGGGGCCCGCACCACGCTGGGTCCCGCGTCGCTCGTCATGGCCTCGGAGTCCGTCCCGGACGACACCCGCTGGCTGGGCAACCCGATCGAGGCATGGCGCCCCTGAGCGCGGGTCACTCGGAGTCGGTGAGCGAGGCACCGACGGCACCGAGTGGCAGCGCAGCGCAGGGAGCAGAAGCGGCAGTGGCAGTTCAGCAGTCAGTGGGTGCGGACCCGTACTTCCCGGCCAACGGCGATTCCCGTTACCGGGTGCACCGCTACGAACTCACGCTGGACTACCGGCCCGGCCCCAACCGCCTGGCGGGGGCGGCCCGGATCAACGCCATAGCGGGCCGTTCGCCGCTGCCCGAACTCCAGTTGAACCTGTCCGACTTCAAGATCGGCCGGGTCCGGGTCGACGGCCGGCCGGCGCACTACACGCACCGCGGCGGCCGGCTGCGGGTGCGCCCCGCCAAGCCGGTGCGGCCGGGCGCGGCCTTCACGGTCGAGGTGCACTGGGCGGGCAACCCCAAGCCGGTCAGCAGCCCCTGGGGCGGCCTCGGCTGGGAGGAGCTGGAGGACGGAGCGCTGGTGGCGAGCCAGCCGATCGGCGCGCCGTCCTGGTACCCGTGCAACGACCGGCCCGCCGACAAGGCCTCCTACCAGATCTCGATCACGACCCCCTCGGCGTACGCGGTGGTGGCGGGCGGCCGACTGCTGACCCGCACGACGAGGGCGTCGACGACCACCTGGGTCTACGAGCAGGCCGCGCCGACCTCCAGCTACCTGGTGGGCCTGGCGATCGGCAAGTACGAGACGGTGCTGCTCGGCGACCCGGGTCCGGGCGGGGTGCCGCAGCACGGGCACATCCCGGCGCACCTGCTGCCGCGGTTCTCCCGGGACTTCGCGCGGCAGCCGCAGATGATGGAGCTGTTCCAGGAGCTGTTCGGGCCCTACCCGTTCGACGAGTACGCGGTGGTGGTCACGGACGAGGAACTCGATGTCCCCGTCGAGGCACAGGGGTTGTCGCTGTTCGGCGCCAACCACGTGGACGGGGCCCGGGGTTCGGAGCGGCTGGTCGCGCACGAGCTGGCCCACCAGTGGTTCGGCAACAGCGTGTCCATCGCGGACTGGCGGCACATCTGGCTCAACGAGGGCTTCGCCAAGTACGCCGAGTGGCTGTGGTCGGAGCGCTCGGGCGGGCCCGGCGCGCAGCAACTGGCCGCCGCCGCGCACCGCTTGGTGTCCTCGATGCCGAAGGACCTGCGCCTGTCGGACCCGGGCCGCAAGTCGATGTTCGACGACCGGCTCTACGAGCGCGGCGGTCTGACCCTGCACGCGCTGCGCTGCGCGCTGGGCGACGACGCGTTCTTCCGCATGCTGCGCGGCTGGGTCGCGCTGCACCGGGGCGGCTCGGTGACCACGGCGAACTTCGCGGCCCACGCGGCGCGCTACGCGAGCGAACCGCTGGACGACCTGTTCGCCACGTGGGTGCACGGCACGCGGCTGCCCCCGCTGCCGCGCCTGGAGGGCCGGATCCCGGCCCGGCCGACCCATCCGCCGACCAACGCGGAACCGGCGTAGCCGCGAGAGCGGGGAGAATGACGGGCATGTCCCGACGTACCTCGAACCCCCGGCGGGGGCGTGCCTCCGCCCCCGCTCCGAGCCCCTCGTGCCCGTGCGGTCTGCCGGAGACGTACGACTCCTGCTGCGGCCGCTTCCATCGGGGCGAGGCCGCGGCGCCGACCGCCGAGGCCCTGATGCGGTCGCGTTACGCCGCTTTCGTGACGCTCAACGAGGAGTATCTGCGGCGCACTTGGCACCCGCGGACCCGTCCCGCCTTGCTCGACCTCGACCCGGCCATGCGCTGGACCGGCCTGGAGATCCTGGGCACGGCGGACGGTACGGCCTTCCACAGCACCGGGACCGTGACGTTCCGGGCGTCCTTCAAAGGCGGTTCGCTGCACGAGCGCAGCCGGTTCGAGCGGGTCGAGGGGGCGTGGGTGTACGTGGACGGCGAGTTCCTGGACTGATCCCCCGTCCCAAGCCGTCGACTCCCCACTAGGGCGCCAGAATGTCCAGTTCATGCAGCGCGCCCACCGTGATCTCGCGGGTCAGCGCCTCCGCGCGGGCCGCGTCGCCCTCGCGGACGGCCTCGGCGACCTGGACGTGGAGGGTGACGGCGGCCGGGTCCGGGTCCTCGAACATGACCTCGTGGTGGGTGCGGCCTGCGAGGACCTCGGCGACGGCGTCTCCGAGGCGGGCGAACATCTCGTTTCCGGACGCGACCAGGATCACCCGGTGGAAGGCCACGTCGTGGACGAGGTAGTCCTCCAGCTTGTGGCCGCGCGAGTTGGCCACCATGCCGATGGCGCACTCGGTGAGCTCCGCGCACTGCTCCGCGGTGGCGGACTTCGCGGCCAGGCCCGCCGCGACCGGCTCGATCGCCGAGCGCAGGACGGTCAGTGAGCGCAGCTGGTGGGGGCGGTCGGCGCCGGCCAGCCGCCAGCGGATGACCTGCGGGTCGTAGACGTTCCACTCGGCCTTGGGGCGCACCGTGACGCCCACCCGTCGGCGCGACGCGACCAGGTGCATGGATTCCAGCACCCGGACCGCCTCCCGCATCACGGACCGTGAGACGTCGAACCGCTGGGCCAGCTCGTCCGTGCGCAGAACGCTGCCCGGGGGGTACTCGCCGGCGGTGATGGCGGGACCGAGGGTGTCCAGTACTCGGCCGTGCAGGCCCCGGCCCGTGGTGCTCATGCACTCAGCGTACGGGCCGCATCACGGAACCAAAAAGTCAGACTTATTTGTCACAGGCTCTTGAATTCGTCGTACCTAATCGGTTTCAGTGTGGTCGACGCCGGTTGGCGTCCAGATGTCGAAGAAGACACGAGGAAGACAGCGAGGTAGCGATGAGCGCCCCCCACGTGGTCGTGGTCATGGGTGTCGCGGGCACCGGCAAGACCACCATCGGCCCCCTGCTCGCGGCGCGTCTCGGCGTCCCGTACGCCGAGGGCGACGACTTCCACCCGCCGGCCAACATCGCCAAGATGTCGGCCGGCGTCCCGCTCGACGACGACGACCGGTGGCCGTGGCTCGACGCCATCGGCACCTGGGCGCACGGCCGGGCCGGACTCGGCGGAGTGGTCAGCAGCTCGGCGCTGAAGCGGTCCTACCGCGACCGGCTGCGCGCCGCGGCCCCCGGTGTCGTCTTCGTCCATCTGACCGGTGACCGCGCCCTCATCGAGGACCGGATGTCGCACCGGCAGGGCCACTTCATGCCGACCGCGCTGCTCGACTCCCAGTTCGCCACGCTCCAGCCGCTCCAGGCGGACGAGGCGGGCGTCGCCGTGGACGTCATCGGCAGCCCCGAGGAGATCACCGAACGGGCCGTACGGGCCCTGTCGACCCTCCCCGAACCGACCCCGTAGCCCCCGCAAGCTCCAGTAACCCCCCGCACCCACTCCCCCGTCCCCGTACCCAAGGGAAACCACCGTGACCAGACTCAGCGTCGAGTTGCTGGCAGCGGACGCCCCCGAGCCGATCACCTCGGCCGGACACGCTCAGCTCGGCATCGCCGTCCTGGTGGGCATCGCCGTCATCGTCGTGCTCATCACCGTGTTCAAACTGCACGCCTTCCTGTCCCTGACCATCGGCTCGCTGGTGCTCGGCGCCGTCGCGGGCGCCCCGCTGGACAAGGTCATCACCAGCTTCACCACCGGTCTCGGCTCCACGGTCGCGAGCGTGGGCGTGCTGATCGCGCTGGGCGCGATCCTCGGCAAACTGCTGGCCGACTCCGGCGGCGCGGACCAGATCGTCGACACGATCCTCGCGAGGGCGAGCGGACGGGCGATGCCCTGGGCGATGGTGCTGATCGCCTCGGTGATCGGGCTGCCGCTCTTCTTCGAGGTCGGCATCGTGCTGCTGATCCCGGTCGTGCTGATCGTCGCCAAGCGCGGCAACTACTCGCTGATGCGCATCGGTATCCCGGCGCTGGCCGGCCTGTCCGTGATGCACGGCCTGATCCCGCCGCACCCCGGCCCGCTGGTCGCGATCGACGCGGTCCACGCCAACCTGGGCGTGACACTGGCGCTGGGCATCCTGGTCGCCATCCCGACGGTGATCATCGCCGGTCCGCTGTTCTCGAAGGTCGCCGCCCGCTGGGTGGACGTCCCGGTGCCCGACCGGATGCTGCCGCCGCGCGCCTCCGAGGAGCTGAAGGGGCGCCCGAGCTTCGGCGCCACCCTGGCCACCGTGCTGCTGCCGGTCGTGCTGATGCTGTCCAAGGCGCTGGTCGACATCGTCGTGGACGACCCCGACAACCGCACCCAGCGTGTCTTCGACGTCATCGGCTCCCCGCTGATCGCCCTGCTCGCCGCCGTGATCGTCGCCATCTTCACGCTGGGCCGGCCCGCCGGGTTCACCAAGGAACGGATCACCGAGACCGTCGACAAGGGCCTCATGCCCATCGCGGGCATCCTGCTGATCGTCGCCGCGGGCGGCGGCTTCAAGCAGACGCTGATCGACTCGGGCGTCGGCCAGATGATCCTGGACATCTCCAAGGACTGGTCGATCCCGGCCCTGCTGCTCGCCTGGCTGATCGCGGTGGGCATCCGCCTGGCGACCGGTTCGGCCACGGTGGCGACGGTCTCGGCGGCCGGCCTGGTCGCCCCGCTCGCGGCCGACATGTCGACGGCCCACACCGCGCTGCTGGTACTGGCCATCGGCGCCGGCTCGCTCTTCTTCAGCCATGTCAACGACGCCGGATTCTGGCTGGTGAAGGAGTACTTCGGGCTGAGCGTCGGCCAGACGCTCAAGACCTGGTCCGTCATGGAGACGATCATCTCGGTGGTCGCGGGCGGTCTGGTCCTGCTCCTCTCACTGGTCATCTAGCGGTACGGACACAGGAGTACGGCAATGAGTCACCCCCTGTTCGACATCAGCGGCCGCACCGCCCTGGTCACCGGCTCCAGCCGGGGCATCGGCCTCGCCCTCGCCCGGGGTCTCGCTGAGGCGGGCTGCACGGTGGTCCTCAACGGACGGGACGCCGACCGGCTCACCAAGGCGGCGGCCGACCTGCCCGGTGACGTCCACACCGCCGTCTTCGACGTGACCGACGGCCCGTCGGTGTCCGCCGGCATCGCGGACGTCGAGGAGCGGGTGGGCCCGCTGGACATCCTGGTGAACAACGCGGGCATGCAACTGCGCGCCCCGCTCCTGGAGTTCACCGACTCCGACTGGCACCGCATCATCGACACCAACCTCACCAGCGCGTTCCTGGTAGGTCGCGCGGCCGCACGCCGGATGACGGAACGCGGCCACGGGAAGATCGTCAACATCTGCTCGCTGCAGAGCGAGGTGGTCCGCCCGGGCATCGCGCCCTACGCGGCCACCAAGGGCGCCCTGAAGATGCTCACGAAGGGCATGTGCGCCGACTGGGGCCCCAGCGGCGTGCAGGTCAACGGCCTGGGCCCCGGCTACATCGAGACCGAACTCACCCAACCCCTGGTCCAGGACGAGGAGTTCAGCGCCTGGGTGCGCCGTCGCACCCCGGCCGGCCGCTGGGGCACCACCGAGGACCTGGTCGGCGGGGTGCTCTTCCTCGCCTCGCCCGCCGCGGACTTCGTCAGCGGCCAGATCCTGTACGTCGACGGCGGCATGACGAGCGTGCTGTGAAGGGACCGCGAGCGATGTTCGGTTGTGTCATCCACGGTCAAGGCGACCTGCGCGTCGAGGAGTTGCCGGTCCCCGAGCCGGGTCCCGGCCAGGCGCTGGTCGCCGTCCGCTACGGCGGGGTCTGCGGCTCCGACCTGCACTACTGGCGGCACGGCGGGGTCGGGGACTTCCGCCTCAAGGAACCGATGCTGCTCGGCCACGAGGTGGTGGGCACGGTCCTGGCGTACGGCTCCCCCGAGGCCTCACGTCCCGCTGTCGGTACGGCTGTTGCCGTGCACCCGGCGACCCCGTGCGGTGTCTGCCCGGAGTGCGTGGCCGGACGCCGGAACGTCTGCCGGGACACCCGCTACCTCGGCAGCGCGGCCCGCTACCCGCACGTGCAGGGCGGGTTCGCGGCCCAGGTGGTGGTCCCCGCCGAGCAGTTGAGGCCCATCCCGGAGGGCCTGGAGCTGCGCCGGGCCGCCCTCGCCGAACCGCTGTCCGTCGCCTTGCACGCCGTGCGTCGCGCAGGTGACGTCGAGGGCAGGCACGTGCTCGTCACCGGCGCCGGTCCCATCGGCTGCCTGGTCGTCGCGGCGGCCAAGGCGGCCGGTGCCGCCCGGGTGACGGCCACCGACATCCTCCCGGCCGCCCTGGAGTACGCGCGGCACGCCGGCGCCGACACCCTCGTACGGGCCGACGACCCGGACGACACCGGGTGGCCGGCCGAGGTGGACGTGGCCGTGGAGGCGTCCGGGGTGGCCGCGGGTCTCGACACCTGTCTGCGACTGGTGCGGCGCGGCGGGGTCGTCGTGCAGCTGGGGATGCTGCCGCCGGGGCCGAGTCCGTTCGCCGGGAACCTGGTCGTGAGCCGGGAGATCGAGCTGCGCGGGGCGTTCCGCTTCGACGGCGAGTTCGACGAGGCGCTGCGCCTGCTGGCCGCCGAGCCGGCGTTCGACGCGCTGGTCAGCGCGGTGGTCCCGGTCCGGGAGGCGGAGTCGGCCTTCGGGCTGGCCGCCGACCGCGCCCGGTCCTGCAAGGTCCTTCTGGACTTCGGGGCTTGATTCGGGGCCTGATTCGGCTTCCCCCGGGGGCGCACTCGGCCTCATCATGAGGGGACCCCCGGGGTGACTCCCGGGGGGTAACCGTGTCGGGGGGCATGATGGCGGTTTCCCTCGGGGTGCGTGTCTCGGGGCTGCTCCTGGTCGGAGCCGTGGCGGTGGCCGTGGCGGCCGTGACCAGTGACGGAAGTGGTTTTGCGGACCGAGGGGGCGGCAACTCCACGACCGTCTCCGCCGGTCCGTCGGCCGGCCAGGGCGACCGCACGCCGGCGCCAGGCGGCTCCGGCACCCCCGTACGGCCCTCGCCCGCCGGAGCGGCGAGCGCGACGGCGATTCCGGGTCCCACCACCACCCACAGTCGGACGCCGGTGCCGTCACACCCCGCCGCCGCGCCCTCGCCCACGCGCAAGGCGGTCCTCCAGGCCCCCGCGTGGCTCCCGCCGGGCCCCCGTTCGCCCGACGAGGACGGCATCGCCGACCCCTCCGGCGTCTACGACCGGCTCACCGCGCCCGACCAGTGCCGCACCGCCCTCGACCTCGTCCCCCACGAGACGGACCCGCAGTGGCGGCTGCTGCGCGGCCTCGCCTCCGCCTGTCTGGCCGTGCAGGGCTCCCACGGCGGCAGCTGGGACACGGCCGCGCAGGACTACGCGGCTCTGGCGGGCGGGGCCGACACCTGCAAGGGACGGGCCGCCTACGCCGTACTCGGCGGGCTCCTCGACTTTCATCGGCGGCACCCGGCCGCGACCGTGCGGCTGAAGGCGTCGGCGAGCACCGCACCCGCGTGCGCGTACGCGGTCTCCGGGACGCAGACCGGCGGTGACGGTGAGTCGCCGCCGGGCGAGACGGTCGGGATCGAGCTGAGCGGGACGTACTTCGAGCACGTCGAACTGCTGCGGTACGGCAGCCTGTTCATCGGCGGCACGCAGGTGCCCGGCCCCCTCGTGACGGTGTCGCAGGCGGGCGACAAGCTGGTGCTGGCGGCCGTGGTGCCGGGCTTCGAGGGCTATCCGCGGAAGGTGGACGTGGTGGTCCGCTACGGCGACACCGAGGCGCGGCTGCCGGACGCCTTCACCGTGGTCGCCCCCGGCGGACTCCCGTCCCTCGATCCGGATCCGTCGTCAAGGTCGCCACAGGGGATGTTCCCGCTCCGCCCACTCCCGGCTCACCGAGCCCGTCCGTAGGCCACGGCGGGCCTCCGGGTCGCCCAGGGCCATGCCGATGTGGCCGCCCAGGACGATGCCGATGGTGAGGGCGAGCCAGTCGTGGACGAAGGTCGCGCTGGTGCGCCACTGGATCGGCGTGAGATGGGTGAACCACATGAGCAGCCCGGTGCCGAGCATCACCAGGGTCGCGCCGGCGATCCAGGCCGCGTAGACCTTCTGCCCCGCGTTGAACTTGGCGGCCGGCCGCACCGCGCGCCGCTTGTCCCGGTGCAGGGCCGCGCGCAGCCAGATCCGGTCGTGCGGGCCGAAGCGGTTGAGGTGGCCGAGATCCCCGCGGAAGGCGCGGGAGACCAGGCCCACCAGGAGGGGCACGGGCAGCGCGATCCCGGCCAACTCGTGGACGCGCACCACCAGTTCGCGGCGGCCGACGAGTTCGGCGAACTCGGGGATGTAGAGGAAGGCAGCCGTCACCACGCACACGCCCATCAGCGCGGCCGTCGTGCGGTGCACCCAGCGCTGCGCCGGGCCGAACCGGCGGACGTCGGCGGACGGCGGCGCGGCCGTGTCAGGTCGTAGGGTCATCGTCCCGTCCGTTCGAACGGCCGACCCAGGCGTCGACGTCGTATCCGCGCTCTTCCCAGTAGCCGGGCCGCACGTCCTCGGTGACGGTGATGCCGGACAGCCACTTGGCGGACTTGTAGAAGTACATCGGCGCCACGTAGAGGCGGACCGGGCCGCCGTGGTTGTGGCCGATGTCCTTGTCCTGCATGCGCAGCGCGACCAGGATGTCGGAGCGGCGGGCCTGGTCGAGGGTGAGGCTCTCGGTGTAGGCGCCGTCGAAGCAGCTGAAGCGCACCGCCCCGGCCTTGGCGCGCACTCCCGCGGCGTCCAGCAGCCGGGACAGCCGCACCCCTTCGAACGGCGTGTCCGGGACCCGCCAGCCGGTGACGCACTGGACGTCCTTGACGAGCCGGGTCTGCGGCAGCGCGCGCAGGTCGTCGAGCGTGTACGTCTTCGGGGTGTCGACGAGCCCGTCGACGGTGAGGCGGTAGTTCGTGGCGTTCTTGTGCGGCACGGACGAGGTGACCGAGTAGTAGCGGAAGCCGCCGCCGTTGGGGAGCAGTCCGGTGAGGCCGGTGGGGTCCTTCTCGGCCGCGCTGCCGAGGAATCCCTCCAGACCGCGCTGCAGGGTGGGCGCGGCGATCACGCCGAGGGCGCCCAGACCGATGGTGCCGAGCAGGACCCGGCGCCCGATCGGGGTACCGCGTTCCTCGGGAGGCACCGATGCCTCGGGCTTCTCGGGCGACGGCGGTACGGGGGGCTCCTCGGGTGGTTCGGAGTTCACCCACCCATTCGAACACCCGCGACCCCGGCGAAGCCAGGAATCGCGGGTGCTCGTCAGAGTTCCGTAATGAGTTCTCACCGGTCTCTCAGAACCCGGGACCGGGCTGCGACGACCTGCCTGGGCGGAGCGCCCGAAGGCCTACGGGGTCTCGCTCGCCGCCTTGTCGAGCTGGAAGGCCTCGTTGCCCAGCCCGATGCGGGCGTGGGCCTCGGGGGCGCGGGAGCGCAGGACCAGGCCCTGGACCAGGCCCACGACCAGGGCGAGGCCGACGATGCCGGGCAGCACCCAGCTCAGGGACGAGTCGGGGCCCGCGCCGACCAGGACGTCGAAGTCCTTGACCGTGTAGCCGGCGATCACCAGCAGGGCGACGGCGGCGAGCGCCGAGGTGACCATGCGCCAGGCCTGGGCGCCCAGCGCGCCACGGCGGGCGAAGAAGACGATGACCGACACGGAGGCGGCGGCCATCAGCACGATCACGCCGAGGGCGCCGATGTTTCCGAACCAGGTGAACAGGTGCAGGACCGGCGCGGTCGGGTCGCCGGTGGGCTTGTCGTCGGCGATCGCGAAGACGATCACGATGACGGCCGCGACGGCCGTCTGCAGCAGGGAGCCCGTGCCGGGCGCGCCGCTGGTGCCGGTGGTGCGGCCGAAGGTGCGCGGCAGCAGGCCCTCGCGGCCCATGGCGAAGGTGTAGCGGGCGACGACGTTGTGGAAGCTGAGCATGGCCGCGAACATGCCGGTCACGAACAGGACGTGCAGGACGTCGGTGAAGGTGCCGCCGAGCCGGGAGTCGGTCAGCGTGAAGAGCATTCCGGCGCTCTCCTTCTGGGCCACCCCGACCACCTGGGACGGTCCCGTGGCGACGGTCAGCGCCCAGCTGCTGACGGCGAAGAAGACGGCGACCCCGCCGACGGCGAAGAACATCACGCGCGGCACCAGGATGTGCGGCCGGCTGGTCTCCTCCGCGTACACCGGGGCCTGCTCGAAGCCGAGGAAGGCGGCGATGCAGAAGCAGAGCGCGGTGCCGACGCCCGCGCCGCTGAGGGTGTCCGGGTTGAAGGCGTGCAGCGACAGGCCCTCCTTGGCCGGGTCGCCGATCGCCGCGATGTCGAAGATCACCACGAGGGCCACCTCGACGATCAGCAGCACGCCCAGCACGCGCGCGTTGACGTCGATCTTCAGCCAGCCCAGCGCGCCGACCAGGGCTACGGCCACCAGCGCCGGTATCCACCAGGCGACGGAGAGGTCGGCGTAGGTGGCGAAGAGCCCGGAGACCTCGAAGCCGAAGATGCCGTAGATGCCGACCTGGAGGGCGTTGTAGGCGACCAGGGCCACCAGGGCGGCGGCCGCCCCTGCCGTGCCGCCCAGGCCGCGGGAGATGTACGCGTAGAAGGCGCCGGCGTTGTGGACGTGCCGGCTCATCTCGGCGTAGCCGACGCTGAAGAGGATCAGCACCACGCCGAGGAGGACGAAGAGGAGCGGTTGTCCGACAATGCCCATCACCGCGAATGTGGTGGGCATGACACCCGCGACCACCATGAGGGGTGCGGTCGCGGCGAGCACGGAGAGCAGCAGGCCTCCCGTGCCGAGGCGGTCGGCGCGCAGGGCGCGCTCCTGCCCCTTGAACGTACTGATGCCGTCTGTGGCGGATCTGCTCGCGCTGGAACTGCCCGTGGTCATCGAGATTGCGTCCTTAGGTCGAAGTCGGGGGATGTCACACCGAGCCGAGCGCCCGGTCGCGCGCGGCACGGAAGGCGGAGAGGGGATCGCGGTCGGGGTAGGACCACGGGGCCGTGGTGGGGTGCTCGCCGATGCGGTGGAACAGGGCGGTGGCCTCGGCGCCGCGGCCCTCGCAGACCTTGGCGTGGGCGAGGAAGTTGAGGTCGACCAGGCGGCGCGGGTGGCCCTCCTGCTCCCACTCCAGCCACCAGTCGAAGGCGGCCTTCATCACCTGCCGGGCCCGGCGCCCGCTCCAGTGGCCCGAGGCAACCGGATCGGCCGGTTCGTGCCCGGCGAGGGCGAGTACGCGGTAGCGCTCGGCGTGCGCGATCACCGGCAGGATCGCCAGCGGTGAGTCGGCAGGCGCCTGCTCGGCGGCCCAGTTGGCGAAGTCGTAGACCTCGTGCAGCGGGTCGGGGCCCGCCGCGGCGCGCCGCTCGGCGAGGCGGGCGACCATCAGGTGGTGGCCGTGGTGGTGGTCGGCGTGCCGGCTGCGGACCTCGTCGAAGAGCTGCTCGGTCTCCTCGTCGGTGCCGCCCGCGCAGGCCAGCATGAGCAGGCCGAGCCAGGGGGTGGGGTCGGCGGGGGCCAGGGCGATGGCGTCCCGGCAGGCCTGCTGGGCCTTGGCGGCCTTCTCCTTGCCCAGCAGGGCGCGCTGCACCAGGGAGAGCGCGAGCAGGACGGCGGCGTCGGCGGAGTCCGGCTCGGCCAGCAGCCAGTCCCGGGACCAGGCGGCGGTGTGGGACTCCAGGGCGAGGACGGTGACGCGGTGGCCGCGACGGTCCCAGTCGTCGCCCGTCTGGACCAGCAGGGAACGCGCGGCCTGCCAGCGGCCCTGGGCCAACGAGGCGCGGGTGGCGACGAGTTCGGCGTCGTCGAGAGCCGCGTCCAGCGCCTGGGCCGCACGTTTGCGGCCCCGACCGAGGGGGGGCGGGGGTGGAGACACCGCGGGACTTCCTCACGCGACGCGCTCGTCGTCAAGGTATCGGATTGCCGTCAACTGATCACGCACAGCAAACCGGGAGCCAATGCTTTCCGTCAAGTGCCGAGCTTTTGTAACCTCCGTCAACTACCGCCACAGATGCGGCACTTGTGGTTCACCATTCCCCCACATACCCACGTCACCGCCGCCTCGCCCGTCATCCGTGTGGCGTACGCCATGGCGTACCGAGCGTCCACACCGCACCATGGCAAAACGGTCATGCCGCGGCCTTCGCCCCCGACCGGGCACCGTGACCGAGGCAACTCCCCGTTTCCGGGTACTCGCAGGGGCACTCCGCTCGCGGGGACGCTACAGTCGGCCACTACGCAGCCCGTGGCCCGACCCAATCCATCGAGGTACGCAGCGTGTCGGTTCTGGTTCTGATTCTCGCCGTGAGTGCGGCCTGTTGCCTCGGCTTCGGGTTCGTGCTCCAGCAGAACGCGGCCCAGCGGGCACCGCTCAGCGACTTCCTGTCGCCACGACTCCTCCTCGACCTGATGAAGGTGCCCCGCTGGCTGGGCGGCATCGGCCTGATGGTGGCCGGCATGGTCCTGGGCGCGATCGCGCTGGGCCAGGGCGAGGTCTCCCTGGTGGAGCCCCTGCTCGCCACGAACCTCCTGTTCGCCCTCACCCTCTCCCGCAGGCAGACCAGACAGCCGCTGGGCCGCCAGGGCTGGGCCGGACTCGCCCTGCTCGCGGGCGGCGTCACCGCCTTCATCGTGGCGGGCGAACCGCGCGGCGGCTCCGCGGTCAGCGACCCGATGCGGCACTGGCTGATCATCGGCGCGATGCTGGGCCTGGCCCTGCTGCTCACCACGTACGCCAAGCGCTCCCGGCTCAGCTCGGGCCCGGTCCTGCTGGCCCTGGCCGCGGGCCTCCTCTACGGCCTCCAGGACGCCCTCACCCGGGTGAGCGGCCAGCACTTCTCCGAGGACGGCCTCGCCGCGACGCTGAGCACCTGGCAGCCCTACGCCGTGCTCGCGCTCGGCGTCACCGGCCTGGTCCTGGTCCAGAGCGCCTTCGAGACGGCACCCCTGCGCATGTCGCTGCCCGCCCTGACCGCGGCCCAGCCGCTGGCCGGCATCATCTGCGGGGTCGGCTTCCTCGGCGACCGGCTGCGCACCGACACCGGCGCCCTGGCCTGGGAGGCGGCGGGTCTCGCGGCGATCGTCGTGGGCATCGTCCTGCTCGGCCTGCACCCGGCGATGCCGAGCGGCGCGGGCAAGCCGGAGCGGGTGCGGGACCTGCAGCCGAACTGACGGCGACGGCCGCGCGTCGGAGCACCGCGAGGCCGGTGCGCCGACGCCTGCTTGGATGGCCGTATGAACCCTGCTGACGAGATCCTCGACATCGTCGACGAGAACGACCGGGTCATCGGGCGCTCGCCCCGCGGCGAGGCCTACGCCGAGGGCCTGCGCCATCGTTGCGTCTTCATCCAGGCGCGGGACGCCGAGGGCCGGCTCTTCGTCCACCGCCGCACCCCGGTCAAGCTGGTCTTCCCCTCCCTCTACGACATGTTCGTGGGCGGGGTGGTCGGCGCGGGCGAGTCCTACGACACCGCCGCCCTGCGCGAGGCGGAGGAAGAACTGGGCGTCAGTGGCCTCCCCGCCCCCGAGTTCCTCTTCAAGTTCCTCTACGACAACGGCGCCGGCCAGAGCTGGTGGTCCGCGGTCTTCGAGGTCCGCTGCGAGCTGCCGGTCAGCCCCCAGGTGGAGGAGGTGGCCTGGCACGACTTCCTGCCGGAGAAGGAGATCGAGCGCCGGCTGACGGAGTGGGAGTGGGTGCCGGACGGACTGGCGGCGTACGAGCGCCTGAAGGCGTACCGGGCCGCCCGATGACGGCGGTCGTCCCGCCGGGAAACCGCCCGATACAGTCCACATCGTGATCGAATTCGCACGGAACGTCCGGCTGTGGTTCGCCCCGCAAGAGGTCCGCGAGGAGGGCCACACCCCCGACTACCGGTTCTCGCTGGCGAACGAGCGGACCTTCCTGGCCTGGCTGCGCACCGCCCTCGCCCTGATCGGCGGCGGCTTCGCCGTGGACCAGTTCCTGCCGGACCTGCGCTGGGGCTGGCGGGTCGGCCTCGCCCTCGCGCTGCTCGCGGCCGGCGTGCTGTGCTCCCTGCGCGCGGTCAACCACTGGGTGCGCTGCGAGCGCGCCATGCGCCACGACGAGGACCTCCCGGTGTCCCGCTTCCCGGCCCTGCTGAGCGTGGTCGTCGCCTTCGTGGCGATCGTGATGGTCGTGGTCGTGCTGGCGGGGTGGGAGGGATGAGCCCGACCGAGGGTCTCGACAGCGGTTCCGCCGAACGCCGTGACCCGGGGCTTCAGCCCGAGCGGACCCGCCTCGCCTGGCGCCGTACGACACTCTCCGGGTCCGTGGTCGCCGTGCTCGCGGTGAAGACCGCGCTGCACGGCGGCGCCTCCGCGCCCGGGGTCGTCGCGTGCGCCGTGTGCTGCGCCCTGTGGCTGGGCTTCCTGCTCGTCGCCCACCGGCGCATCCGCGTTCTCGCGGCCGGCGACGTCCCTGCGCTGCTCGTCCCGCCGCAGGCGACGATCGCCGTCCTGTGCACGGTGGCCATGGCCGCGTGCGGAGCGGTGTTGGTCTTCTAGCCCCGGGACGCTTCCGGAACCCCCTCCTCCGCCTCCCAGTCCACCGTCACCACGATCTTCCCCCGCGTCCGCCCCTCCTGGTTCAGCCGGTAGGCGTCCGCCGCCCGCTCCAGCGGGAAGGTCCGCGACACGTGCACGGACACCACACCCTGTTCCGCCAGATCGGTCAGCCGTGCCAGATCCTCCGCGTCGGGGCGGACCCAGCAGTACCGGCCGCCGTAGCCGACGACCTCACCGTCGGCGATCGACGCGAGGCGGCCCTCGGGGGCGAGCAGGACGGCCGAGTCCTTGAGCGCCTCGCCGCCGACGGTGTCGAACACCGCGTCCACGCCCTCCGGCGCCAGCCCGCGCACCCGCTCCACCAACCCCTCCCCGTACGTCACGGGCTCGCCGCCCAGCGCGCGCACGAAGTCGTGGTTGCCCTCGCTCGCCGTGCCGATCACCCGCGCGCCGAGGTGCCGGGCCAGCTGGACGGCGATCGAGCCGACCCCGCCGGCCGCCGCGTGGATCAGGACGGTCTCGCCCCGTCTGACCTGAAGCGCCTTGAAGAGCACCTGGTAGGCGGTGAGCCCGACCAGCGGCAGACCGGCCGCCTCCGCGAAGGAGAGGTTGCGGGGTTTGCGGGCCAGCGTGCGCACCGGCGCGGCGACGTACTCGGCGAAGGTGCCCCGGGAGAGGAAGTCCTCGCGGACGTAGCCGATGACCTCGTCGCCGACGGCGAACTCCGTGACGGACACGCCGGGTTGGACCACGACACCGGAGACGTCCCAGCCGATGACGACCGGGAAGACCGCGTCGAGCATGCCGTCGAGGTACCCCTCACGGCACTTCCAGTCGACCGGGTTGACGGCCGCCGCGCACACCTTGACCAGCACCGCGTCCGGGCCGATCTTGGGGTCGCGCACCTCTCCGTACTCCAGGACCTCGGGTCCACCGTAGCGGCTGTAGCTGATGCCCTTCATGCCACCGACCCTCCGGGGTACCCGGACGCCACGCAAGCGGGATGCGCCGGATGCCCGGAAATGCGGGGTTCGCATGGCAGCCTGTCCGTCGGCATCATCCGGCACCCGGAACCACCTCGCACGTTCCATCACCCCGTACTCCGAAGGGGAGCACCATGACCACCCAGCACCTGGAACACACCTCCCACGCACACGCCCACGGCCCGGGCTGCGGTCACGCCGAGGTGCCGCACGAGGACCACGTCGACTACGCGCACGACGGCCACCTGCACCGCGAGCACGCCGGCCACTACGACGAGTGCGAGGCCGAAGGACACACGGCGCACGCGACGCACGAGCACCGGCACGGCGAGGGCTGCGGACACGACAGCGTCCTGCACGGCGACCACGTCGACTACCTCCACGACGGCCACCGGCACGCCGCGCACGACGGGCACTGGGACGACCACTGACACCGGACACCCGCATCCGGGACCTGGCCCGGATTCACCCACCGACAGCTCCCCGCCGCCCCCGGCGGGGAGCTGTCGGCCTATCGTGGCCCCGATCACGTTGGCCCATCGCACTGGACTGCATACCGACCGGTCGGCATCATAGTGACCGGTCCTGTTCACGCGCCGGTAAGGAGCCCCGATGAGTCCCGACCACCCGCCAGGTCTCGATCTCGACCGGTTGCGCGGACTGCTCGACCACGAGCGGCCCGGCCTGGTGCAGGGCCCCCTGACCGGCCGACTGATCGAGGGCGGACGGTCCAACCTCACCTACGCGGTCTCGGACGGCACCTCGAAGTGGGTCGTACGGCGGCCCCCGCTCGGTCATGTCCTGGCCACCGCGCACGACATGAAGCGCGAGCACCGGGTGATCAGCGCGCTGCACCCGACGGACGTGCCGGTACCGCGTCCGGTGCTGCTGTGCGAGGACACCGAAGTGCTGGGGGCGCCGTTCTACGTCATGGAGTTCGTGGCGGGCACCCCGTACCGCACGGCCGACCAGCTCGCCCCGCTCGGTCCCGAGCGCACCCGGGACGCGGTGCTGTCCCTGGTGGACACGCTGGTCGAGCTGCACGCGGTGGACCCCGCCGAGGTGGGCCTCGCGGACTTCGGCCGCCCGGAGGGCTTCCTGGACCGGCAACTGCGGCGCTGGGGCAAGCAGTTGGACGCCTCGCGCAACCGCGAGCTGGCCGGCATCGACGAGCTGCACGCGACGCTCGGCCGCCGGCTGCCCGTCTCCCCCGCGCCGACGGTCGTGCACGGCGACTACCGCCTCGACAACGTCCTGATCGACGACGGCGACCGCATCACGGCGATCCTCGACTGGGAGATGTCGACGCTCGGCGACCCGCTCACCGACCTCGGCCTGCTGGTGATGTACAGCCTGCCGCTGGGCACGCCCGACTCGCCCGTCTCCACCACCGCCGAGGCCCCCGGGCACCCGGCCCCGGCCGAGCTGATCGAGCGGTACGCCGAGCGCTCCGGGCGGGACGTGTCGGCCGTCTCCTGGTACACCGCGTTCGCGTGGTTCAAGCTCGCCGTGATCCTGGAGGGCATCCACTTCCGCTACACCCAGGGCCAGACGGTCGGCCGCGGCTTCGACCGCATCGGCGACCTGGTCCCCGTCTTCATCGAGCACGGCCTGACCACCCTTCAGGAAGGCTGATCCGCCATGGACTTCGCGTTCGACGCGCGCACCGAGGAACTGCGCGCCAAGCTGCTCGCCTTCATGGACGAGTACGTCTACCCGGCCGAGGCGGTCGCCGAGGAGCAGCGGGCCGCGCTCGCCTCCCCGTGGGACACCCCGGCCGTGGTCGAGGAGTTGAAGGCCGAGGCCCGTCGCCAGGGTCTGTGGAACCTCTTCCTGCCCGACGCGGAGTACGGGGCGGGGCTCACCAACCTCCAGTACGCCCCGCTCGCCGAAATCACCGGCCGCTCCCCGCACTTGGCGCCGACCGCGCTGAACTGCGCGGCGCCGGACACCGGCAACATGGAGGTATTGGCCCAGTTCGCCGACGACGCGCAGAAGAAGCAGTGGCTTGAGCCGCTGCTCGCCGGTGAGATCCGCTCGGCGTTCGCGATGACCGAGCCGGAGGTGGCCTCCTCGGACGCCACGAACATCACGACCCTGATCGAGCGGGACGGCGACGACTACCTCATCACGGGCCGCAAGTGGTACATCTCCGGGGCGATGAACCCGGACTGCAAGATCTTCATCGTGATGGGCAAGACCGACCCGGACAGCGCCGACCCCCGCCGCCAGCAGTCGATGGTCCTGGTCCCGCGCGACACCCCGGGCGTCACGATCGAGCGCGCCATGCAGGTCTTCGGCTACGAGGACCACAGCCACGGCGGCCACGCCGAGGTCGTCTTCGACCACGCGCGCGTGCCGGTCTCCAACCTGATCGGCGAGGAGGGCGGCGGCTTCGCCATCGCCCAGGCCCGGCTCGGCCCCGGCCGCATCCACCACTGCATGCGGCTGATCGGCATGGCCGAGCGGGCGATCGAGCTGATGTGCCGCCGGGCCGTGGCCCGCACGGCGTTCGGCAAGGCGCTGGCCCAGCAGGGCGTGGTCCAGAACTGGATCGCGGACGCGCGCGTGGCCGTCGAGCAGCTGCGGCTGCTGGTCCTGAAGACCGCCTGGATGATGGACACCGTCGGCAACAGGGGCGCCCACACCGAGATCCAGGCCATCAAGATCGCCACACCCCGTACGGTCGTCGAGATCCTCGACCGCGCGATCCAGCTGCACGGCGCGGGTGGTGTCAGTCAGGACTTCCCGCTCGCCGAGCTGTACGCGAGCGCCCGCACCCTGATGCTGGCCGACGGGCCGGACGAGGTCCACCAACGGTCGCTGGCGCGGCGGGAGTTGAAGAAGTACGTGTGACTCCGTGGGGCGCTGGGGGTTTTCCTCGCCCCCGCCGCCCCTACCCTTCCCGTCCTTCTGGGGGCTGCCGCCCCCAGACCCCCGCTTCGGCCTGAACGGCCTCGTCCTCAAACGCCGGACGGGCTGGATCTCCAGCCCCTCCGGCGTTTGAGGAGCGGGGTCTGGGGCGGAGCCCCAGGATGGGACGGGTAGGGGCGGCGGGGGCGAAACCCATCCTCGGCGCTCAGGGGCGCAGCGCTCGCAGCAGCAGGTCCGCCAGGTGGTCGGCTACCTCCTGTGCGCCCATCGGGCCGTCGGGGCGGTACCAGGTGGACAGGTGGTGGACGGAGCCGAAGTGGTAGTCGACCACCAGGTCGGCCGGGGTCGCGGTGGAGAAGACGCCCGCCACCTGGCCCTCCTCCACCAGCGCACGGAAGCGCTCGTGGTAGCGCCGGCGCTCGGCACGCACCTGCTTGTTCTTCTCGGGGCTGAGGTGGTGCATGGAGCGGAAGAAGATCATCGCGTCGTCGAGGTTCTCGATGGTCGTGACGACGACGTCGGCCGCCGCGCCCCGCAGCCGCTTCTCGATCGGCTCGTCCGCGTCCGCGAACGCGTCCAGCCGCTCCTGCTGGACGCGCAGCACGCGCGCGTAGACCTCGTGCAGGAGGTCGTCCTTGGAGCCGAAGTAGTGGTACAACGCCCCCTTGGTGACGCCGGCCGCCTCGACGATCTCCTGCACGGAGGTGCGGTCGTAACCCTGCTCGGCGAAGAGCCGGGTGGCGGCGGCCAGCAGCCGCTGCGGGACGGGCGTACCGTCGCCGTCCGTGGTTCTGGGCACTCTGCCGCCACCTGCCTTCCGAGCCTTGTGCTGTGTCTCAGTCTGCCTGTTCGCTGTTCTGCGCGCGGGAACGCAGTTCTCGACGGAGGATCTTGCCAGTCGCCGTCTTCGGCAGATCGGGCAGGATCTCGACCTGCCGCGGGTACTTGTAGGCGGCCAGTCTCTCCTTGCAGTACACCGCGAGTTCACCCGGGTCCGGGTCGGCGCCCGGGCGGAGGCTGATGTACGCCTTCACGGTCTCGCCGCGGTACCCGTCGGGCACCCCGACGACGGCCGCCTCGCGCACCGCCGGGTGCGTGTACAGGACGTCCTCGACCTCGCGCGGCCAGACCTTGAAGCCGGACGCGTTGATCATGTCCTTCTTGCGGTCGACGACGTAGAGCCAGCCCTGCGGGTCCATGAACCCGATGTCGCCGGTGCGCAGTTCGCCGTTCGGGAAGGTCTCGGCGGTCTCGTCCGGGCGCCGCCAGTAGCCGGGCACGACCTGCGGACCGCGCACGAGGATCTCGCCCTGCTCCCCGAAGGGCACCTCGGCGCCCTGCTCGTCGACGATCCGTACGAGCGTGTCCGGGCCCGGGACCCCCACGGCCAGCGTCCCGGAGACCGGGTCGACGGGCGCCTCCCGCTGCGGCGGGACGGAGGCGCAGGGGGCGGTGCACTCGGTGAGCCCGTAGCCGTTGCGGATGTAGGGCCCGAAGCCGGCCCGGAACTTCTCCACGAGGGCCGGCGGCACCGGGGCGCCGCCGCTGGAGATGTTCGTGAAGGAGGCGAAGTGGTCCGGGGTGGCGGCCGGGTGGGCGCCCAGCGCCATGAAGGCGGTCGAGGGGCCGACCGTGTAGAGCGGCCGGTGCTCGGCGAACGCGTCCAGGACGACCCCCGCCTCGAAGCGGTAGGTCAGCGCCAGTGTGCCGACGCTGTTGAGGCACGCGCCGAGCTGACAGACCATGCCGGTGATGTGGAACAGCGGCGCGAGCGCGTAGTAGACGGGCCCGTCCGGGAGAGCGAGCCCGGTCCGCTGCCGCTCGGCGTTGTACATGATGTTGCCGTGCGTGTTGGTGGCGCCCTTGGGAGCGCCGCTGGTGCCCGAGGTGTAGCTGATCAGCGCGATGTCGGCGGGCGCGAGGTCACGCGCGTCCGGCGCCGGGTGCCCGGCCCGCGCCACAGCGACGAGATCGTCGGCGTCGGCGGCCTGCGGCAGCCGCTCGAAGGTCAGCACGCGCGCGTCGTCACGCGTCTGGAAGTCCAGCTCGCACGCGGTCAGCGCGATCCGCACCGGCGAATCGGCGGCGGTCTCGCGCAGATACGACTCCCAGGCCCGGTCGGCGCAGATCAGCGCGGCCACCTCGCCGTCCCGCAGGACGTGGGCGACCTCCCCCGACTTGTACATGGGGTTGACCGGCACCACGATCGCGCCCGCCTTCCACGCGCCCAGCAGGGCGAGCACGAAGTGCGGGGAGTTCTGCAGCAGGACCGCCACCCGGTCGCCGCGCTCCAGACCGCGCCCGGCGAGGAATCCGGCGACCGAGTCGCTCAGTTCGTCGACCTCGCGGTAGGTGAGGCGGCCGTCGAAGTAGGCGAGGAAGTCACGGTCGGGCGCCTCCGTGACGGCCCGGCGCAGGGCGTGCACCAGGGTGTCGAGCGGGGCGATGGGGGCGCGCTGGGCGTCGTTGAGCAGCGCCACCCAGGGCTTGGCCGCGTACCCGGAGGCGGTCACCGGGTGGCCTCCCACTTCTGCTGGAGGTGGTTCATATTGGTCAGCCAGCGGTCCGGCTCGGCCGCCCTGACCTGGTAGTACTGGGCGACCTCGGGGTGCGGCAGGATCAGGAAGCGGTCTTCCTCGATGCCCTTGAGCAGCGCCGCGGCCACCTCCTCCGGTTCGATGGCCGTCGGCTTGAGGACCAGGTCGCCGGCGCTGCCGGTGGCGTCGAGCATGTCGGTGCGCACCCCCTGCGGACAGATCGCGTGGACCTTGATCCCGCGGTGCCGATAGGTCAGCGACAGATACTCGGCGAAGGCGTACGCGCCGTGCTTGGTGACGCTGTAGGGCGCGGAGCCGATCATGGTGAGCAGCCCGGCGGCCGACACGGTGGACACGAACCGTCCGCTGCCGCGCTCCAGCCAGGCCGGCAGCAGCTCGTGGGCGGCGCGGACATGGGCCATGACGTTGACGTCCCAGGACGCGGCCCAGGCGTGCTCGTCGAGCCCCGTCTCGACGTTCCCGCCCTCGAAGCCGACACCGGCGTTGGCGCAGTAGACGTCGACGCTCCCGCCGAGCGCGTCGCGGGCCGCGCCGACGATCGCGGAGGCGTCCCCCGGCACGGCGATGCCACCGATCTCGTCGGCGACGGCCTTCGCCCGCTCGCCGTCCAGGTCGTTGACGACGACCCGGGCCCCTTCCGCGGCGAACCGCCGTGCGAGCGCGGCGCCGATGCCACCCCCGGCTCCCGTCACGACCACACCGGCACCCTGAACGGCTTCCACCATCGGTCTCCTCATGACTGCGGCTCCGCTGCGCGGCCAGACTAGATGACCGCGCCTCTGTTGCGACTCCATACTAACCGGTTGGTATGTTCACGGAAGAGGGTGGAGCGGAGTCGCAATCGTCCGATCCGACGAGTTGTTCACCCTCCGCACGTCATCCCGTTCTCACAAAATGAACCCCTCATGTGCCCGAATGCCTGGCCGGGCGACCCTCGGTTCCCTTTCGGGCAGCGTCGACCATGAACTCCCGCCCCGGCGGGGACGCTTCCCCGCCGCCCGCGACGGCCCTACGGTGCACCCCATGCGCCCCTCCAGACGAGCCCTTCTCGCGGCGACCACGGCAGCAGCACTCACCTCTTCGGCGCCCCCGGCCTCCGCGTCCCCGGCAGTGGCGGCCTCCGGCCGTCGGCCACTGCGCACCGGCTTCGAACGGCTGGCCGCGTCCGGCTACACCCTGCTCGACGGCCGGCGCGTCGGCGTGGTCACCAACCCGACCGGCGTCACCCGGGACGTCCGGCACATCGTCGACGTCATGCACGCCGACGACCGGGTGGACCTGGTCGCCGTCTTCGGCCCTGAGCACGGCTTCCGCGGCACCGCCCAGGCCGGCGGCTCCGAGGGCCGCTACGACGACCCCGCGACCGGACTCCCCGTCTACGACACGTATCTGAAGAGCGGTCAGCCCCTCGCCGACGTGTTCACCGCGTCCGGCGTCGACACGGTCGTCTTCGACATCCAGGACGTCGGCGCCCGCTTCTACACGTACATCTGGACGCTCTACGACTGCATGGAGGCCGCGCAGCTGGCCGGAAAGCGGTTCGTCGTGCTGGACCGGCCGAACCCGGTGTCCGGGCGGTCCGCCCAAGGGCCCGTGCTGCACCGGGAGTTCGCGACCTTCGTCGGACGGCAGCCGATCTCGCAGGCGCACGGGATGACGGTGGCCGAGCTGGCGCGGCTGTTCAACGGGGAGTTCCTGACCGCTCCGGTGCCGCTGGAGACCGTGACGATGACGGGGTGGCAGCGGTCGGAGTTCTACGACGCCTGGTCCCTGCCGTGGGTGCCGCCCAGCCCGAACATGCCGACGCCCGACACCGCCCTGGTGTACTCGGGGACCTGTCTCTTCGAGGGCACCAACCTCTCCGAGGGGCGCGGCACCACCCGCCCCTTCGAACTGCTGGGCGCGGAGGGCGTCGACGGGCGCTGGGCGGCGGCGGTCAATGAACTCGGGCTGCCCGGTGCGCACTTCAGGGAGGCGTACTTCGCGCCGACCTTCTCCAAGTTCCAGGGCAGGACCGTCGGGGGTGTGCAGATCCATGTGCACGACCGCGCCGCGTACGACCCCGTGCGCACCGGGATCGCGCTGCTGGTGACCGCCAAGAAGGTGTGGAGCGGCTTCGGTTGGCGCTCCGACAACTGGATCGACAAGCTCACCGGCTCCACGTGGGTGCGCACGGCGATCGACGCCGGCGCGGACACCGACGAGGTGGTGGGCGGCTGGCGCCGGGAGCTCGCCGCGTTCCGAAGGACACGGAAGGAATACCTTCTCTACGGATAGGTCCCGGTGTATGGCCATCCCTCCCCTGCAGCAGGACTATGTGCGCACATAGCACCATCACGGGGGACGAAGGGAACAGCCATGGCACAACCGACCACCACACAGGCGCCGACGAGCCTGAGCCCGTACTGGGAGCTGACCTTCGACGCGGACGGGGACGTCGACGCGGACGAGCGGGATCGGCTGCTCACCGAGGTGTCCCGGCGGGGCGTCAAGGACCTGATCGTCTTCGCGCACGGCTGGAACAACGACCGCTCGACCGCCACCGCCCTCTACCACCAATTCCTCGCGCCCTGCCGGGAGTTCGCACCGAACGCGAAGATCGGGTACGTGGGCGTGGTGTGGCCGTCGATGCGGTTCTGCGACGAGCCGATCCCCGACTTCCCCAAGTCCGTGGTGGCCACGGAGGCGGAGGCGGTACCCGGTCCGGCACTCGACAAGGACACCCGGCGCGCGCTGCTGGACGCGTTCCCGGGGCGGGCCACGGTAGTTGACCAGATTGCGCGGATGCTGGACCGGCGGCCCGGGCCGGAACTGGACGAGTTCGGGCGGCTGGTGCGGCTGCTGGTCGAGGTCGCACCGGACGGCCCGCAGCCGCTGTTCGCGGCGGACACACTCGGGGAGGACGGCCCGCGGAGCGAGCCCGCGCTGCTGGCCGAGGACCCGGCGACGCTCTGCGACGAGTTCGCGCAGGCGCTGACGACCCTTCAAGCGGGCGGCGAGAGCGCCGGGTTCGCGCTGCCCAGCCCCTGGGAGGGTGCGAAGGAGTTGCTGCGGCAGGGGACGTACTACGCGATGAAGCGGCGCGCGGGGACCGTCGGTGAGCGTGGACTGGGCCCGGCGGTCGGGCAGTTGGCCAAGGCGGCGCCCACGGTGCGGGTGCATCTGGTCGGACACAGTTTCGGCGGCCGGCTGGTGTCGTTCGCGCTGCGCGGGCTGCCGGACGGGGTGCGCACGGTGAAGTCGGTGACACTGCTCCAAGGGGCCTTCTCGCACTACGCGTTCGCCGCGCGGCTGCCGCGGGACGCGCACAGGGGCGGGGTGTTGCGAGGGCAGCAGAACCGGATCGACGGCCCGCTGGTGTGCTGCTACTCGCGCTTCGACCAGGCGCTGAGCACGATGTATCCGCTGGCCTCGCGGGCGGCGCGCGAGAACAACGCGTTCGCAGGCGTCGACGTGGGGCGGGCGCTCGGCGCCGAGTGGGGGGCGATGGGCCACGACGGGGTGCAGGGCGTGCCGGGCACCCAACTCCTCGACCTCGCCGGGGCGTTGCGCGGACCGCTCGCCGCGTCGGGGTGCGTGAACGTCGACGCGGCGGCGGTCGTCAGGCGGGGCGGCCCGCCGGCCGGGGCGCACAGCGACATCGTGCACCCCGAACTGGTCCGGCTGGTACTGGCGGCGGGGCGCATTGCGTGACCCCGCCGCCACGGGGCATCAGCGGTGCGAGGTGTACTCCACGACCTGCTGGAAGGTGGGCCGGTTCTGCCAGCTGATGTTGTAGTGCTTGATGCCGCCCAGGGTGCGCTGGACGATCGAGTCGGCGCACCACTGGTCGCCCGCCGCGCACAGCGAGTCGCCCGGGTAGACGGTGGACGCGCTGGTGCCGGCCGCCGTCTTCAGGGTGCTGATGAGGATGTCCCGGCAGGCGCTGAGGCTGCCGCCGCCGCAGTACTGCTTCGCCAGCGGCCCGGACACGCTCTGTCCGAGCACCGACCGGATGTCCTTGTCGACGTAGCTCCACCAGCCGTACTGGAAGGAGCTGCCGGCGTGCGACCCGGTCGGTCCGTGCGCGGCCGACGGGGTCTCGTCGATGTAGAGGTTGCTGGTGAACTTGGTGTACAGGTCACTGCCGAGGCCGGGCTGGAACTCGGCCTTCACCAGCAGCGGCCACCAGGCGTCCAGGATGCGCACGGCGTCGGCGTTGGCGTACGTCTTGGAGCCCGCCGAGGTCTCGGTGCGCTTGCCGCCCGCCGTGAGCCAGGTCTGGAGCTTGGTGACGGCGGCGGCCGCCGTGGTGTCGGTGACCGTACTGCTGTTGATCACCTTCAGCAGGTCGGGCAGCACGTCCTCGGCGCGCAGGTCCGTGAGAGCCGCGTCGGCCATCGCCTTCACCAGCGACGTCCGGGTCACGCCGCCCGCCGCGACCAGCTTCTTCACCCGGTCGTTGAGCAGGTCGCCACGGTGCACCGAGCCGTCGCCCCAGCTCGCGGTGGTGTAGTTGAGGGCCTGTTTGTTGTTCCAGGAGATGTAGTAGTCCTGGTCGATGGAGTTGGGGTGCTGGGAGGCGGGGGTGTAGTCCGAGGTGTTGGTGGCCGGGTTCCAGTTCTGCCACTCGTAGGCCGCCTGCGCCCAGACCGGGAACTCGGTGTCGACGCCGCTCGCCCGCACCGGGTTGTTGCCGCTGTTGTAGTACGCGGTGTGCTGGGAGTCGGCGTAGAACCAGTTGAAGGTGTAGTTGATGTGCTGCGCCGCGCTCTGGAAGGTCTGCGGACTCTTCACGTAGTCAGGGTCGTTGAGCATCTGGAAGCCGATGATCGAGTCGGCCTCGTGCATGTAGGAGGAGCGCAGGGTGGTGTAGGCGACCTTCTTGCCGCCGACGGTCGCTCTGTACTCCACCGGCCCGTACTTCGTCTTCCAGACCCGCATCGTGTACGAGCCTGCCGCCGTGCCGTCGGCCGTGGTCGGCTTCCAGGCGTTCTTCTGCTCGATCTTGTCCATGGCCGTGCAGGTGCCGTGGAAGAGGTAGTGGTAGTCGTCCTGGCACAGTTCGACCGCGTAGGTGTCGATGATGTCCTGGCCGGAGGTGGTCGCGGACCACGAGTAGTCCTGGCCGCGGCCGAGTTCGACGTACATGCTCAGTCCCGCGAAGGAGGCGCCGCGGGCGCTGATGCCCGGGCCCTGGATCTCCTGGAGCATGAGCAGCTGGGGCGCGAAGTAGCCGGTCTGCGGGCCGAAGACGGCGACCGGATGGCCGCTGGCGGTGTGAGTGCCGCTGACGACAAGGGCGTTGGACATCCCGCGCTTCGCCGAGCTGAGGGCGGTCGCGGTGGCCGCCGCGGAGGCGGCGTTGGCGCTCTGACTGGCCCCGGTGCCGGTGGCGTCGTAGATCAGCGGTTCCGTGGTCACCGAGCCGGCGTCCGGCAGGGCCTGGCCCTGGGCGGTGGTGGGCTTGGTGCCGTACGGGAAGCTCGAACCGTCGTGGATGGTGAGGGCGGCCTCGGGGTCGTTGCGCTCACGGAAGGACTCCCAGACCTTGGTGCCCTCCGCCACGCCGTACTGGGACTGGGCGGCGAGCAGCGAGAGTGCGTTGTTGACCTCGCCGCCTCCGCCGGAGCCGAACAGCGAGCCGATCACGGAGGCCAGCGCGACCAGGTCGGTGAGCTTGAAGTGGTCGATGGTGCCGGCGTTGGTGATCGAGTCCTTGTGCCCGGTCAGCACGTACTCGCCGGGGAAGTACCGGCCGCTGTCGGAGGCGTCGATGTAGGCGTTGACGCCGGCGAGATAGGCGTTGGCGTCGTCGAGGGCCTGCTGCCCGCGGGCTCCGTTGTTCGCGATGACGCTGTCGATCTGCGCCTGCAGGTCCGCCTCGGAGTACGGGGCGTTGCGGTAGAACTCCTGCTCAAGGCCCTGGTTGGAGGCCACGCCGCCCGCGAAGGTGGTGAGCTGGCCGCGCCCCACGTGCCGGAAGACGTCCATCAGCCACAGCCGGTCCTCGGCCGCCGCATAGCCGGCTCCGAACTCCGTGCCGTATCTGGTGGTACCGGTGATGTGCGGAACGCCCACCTTCTTGTCGCGGACGATCTTCACGTCGGTGCGGCCCGCGGGACTCTCGGTGGAGGCGACCTGATCGGCGGCGACTCCGAACGACGCGTCGTTGAAGAAGGTGTTGATCTTCGCGTCGGTGAGGGTGGAGTACCCGGTGGCCAGGTTGTTGTAGGGCCCGAGCTGGTCCTCGGCGTGGTCGGGCTGGACGCCGAAGGCCTGGTTGAGGAGGACCTGCGCGAGCGTGGCGTTGCCGTTCTCGCCCGGCGGCAGGATGTCGGAGCACTGGCCGCCGCAGTAGTCGTTGGCGGCGAGCGTGCTGGTCGTGTCGGCGGCCTGGGCCGCCACTTGGGAAAGGGGGGACAAAAGTCCGGCAATCAGGGCGCATACGGCAGTGGTCTTCAGGAACCCAGGGAATCTGCGGGGAGTTCTCAGTCTGTCGAGCACGTTCGGTGCGGTACGCCGTGGCATGGCAGCTCCTACCGACAGGGGGGTGAGCCGGGACGTTACCGCCGGTATCCCCGGGATAGAAGATGAACATGCGTCAAGTTTTGGTTGGCCACCCTGCTTATGGAGGTCATCGGAAATCGGATGGAGCCAAATCGCGTGTCGATACGTCTACTCGGCGACGTCCATGCGACGACGCCGAAGTGACCGAAGTACAGGTGCAGGTGTGACGGAGGTGCAGGGCGATGGCAGGTTTCCGGAGTCTGGCGAGACAGGTCCGCGATCCGCGGAGCGATCTCGCACTGCGGCGCTACTCACTTCGCAAGTGCCTTGAGCGGTTCGCTCCTTACGGGCACAGAGCGACCTGGGACCATTTGTGCTCCCGGGCGGGGTTCGACCCCGAGGACCGCTCCCCCGACCCGGTGCGGCTCGTGGCCGCACTGGACGAACTGGAAGAGGCGCGTTCGGTCTGGCTGGCCTACGAGGTCGACTTCGCCGAGCGGCGCCGCAAGGAGAAGCACGACGGACTGCGCAGTCCCGGAAGCATCGACGACTGGCACCGACTGACCTGGGGAGGTTTCGGTGTCGCGTGGTGCGACGACCCGCGGGTCCACCCCCGTGAACCGCTGGCCGAAGTACTGCGCCGACTGATCTCCGCACTCGAACACGATCCGGGCTCCGGCTGCCCGGCCTGCGGCGGAGCACGTCTGACCTGGAAGTACGACCTGGACCACGAGCCCTCCACCGGTCCGGTCTGCACGCACTGCGGAATCCTCGTACCACGGCCCGTGCTCACAGCCGAGGCCCTGGCGGACGCGAGGCGCGGAAGGCTGCTGCTCGTCTCGGCCTGAGCTCGACCGGGGGTGCGCCGGGGATGCCGCGCCCCCGAAACAGTCGATCACCGAGTCGATCACCGATGAGACCCGGACCGTCCCGCTACCGAGTGCCGCCACATGTCGGTTGTCAGTGGTGGCTGGCACCATCGACCTATGGTGCAGGTGTGTCTGAACGGACCCAGGGAAGCCGCCGACGGGATCGGTGTGCCGGGGTCGCCGGAGGCGATGGGTGAGGCCGCGGAGGCGGCCGTCGTGGTCGGAGCGACGGACGTCCATGTCCACCCCAAGACCCCGTGCGGCGGCGACTCCCTGTCGCCCAGGGTGCTCGCGCCCACACTGGCCGCGATCCGGCACCGCGTGTCGGTGCCGGTCGGCGTGACCACGGGCGCCTGGGCGGAACCCGACCCGGCAACTCGGCTCGCCCGCATACGGAGTTGGGCTGCGCTGCCCGCCCTGCCCGACCACGCCTCGGTGAACTGGCACGAGGAGGGCGCGGAGGAGATCGCCGCCGCGCTGCTCGACCTCGGCGTGGGCGTCGAGGCCGGCCTCTGGTCCGGCACGGACGGGGCGGCCCGGTTCGCCGCCTCGCCGCTCGGCCCGAAGGTGCTGCGCGTGCTCGCCGAGGTGACGGACACCGACGCGGGCACGGCCGAGGCCTCGGCGCGCGCCCTGCTGGCCGACCTCGGTTCCGCGCACGGCCGCCCGGTGCTGCTGCACGGCGAGGACGGCGGCGCCTGGCCGGTGCTGCGACTGGCGGGACGACTGGGCCTCGCGACCCGGATCGGCATGGAGGACACACTGGTCCTGCCGGACGGGCAACGGGCGCGGTCCAACGCGGAGTTGGTGGCGGCGGGGCTGGTCCAGTACCGCGCCGGGTGAGGGTCGCGCCCGCAAAGAGGGCCGGGGTGCACGCCGGAGTCAGCGGCAGCTCGTCGGCTCCCCTCCCCACTCCTCTTTCCCCTCCCCTTCCCGGCGTCGCCCGCCCGTCGTCCGCGTCCCCCGGCGTTCCACCATCAGCCGGGATCCGTTCCCGCGTTCGCCGACCACGTCGTCCGGGTTGGACAGGACGCAGGTGTCGAGGGAGAGGCAGCCGCAGGCGATGCAGTCGGTGAGGTGGTCGCGCAGGCGGCCGAGTTGGCTGATGCGCTCGTCGAGTTCGGAGCGCCAGGCCTCGGAGAGGCGGGCCCAGTCCTCACGGGTGGGCGTGCGCTCCTCGGGGAGTTCGGCGAGCGCCTCGCGGATCGTGGCGAGCGGGATGCCGACCCGCTGGGCGGCCCGTACGAAGGCGACCCGGCGCAGCGCGTCACGTTGGTAGCGGCGCTGGTTGCCCGTGGTGCGGCGGCTGGTGATCAGGCCCTTGGACTCGTAGAAGTGCAGGGCGGAGACGGCGGCACCGCTGCGCGCGGCGAGTTGGCCGACCGTGAGCTCGTGGATCTTCTCGGGAATCTGAGGCACTCCTCGAACCCTACCCACCCATCCGGCGCCCGGTCCGTTGACATTGCCTCCCCGCCCGACCATGCTAAGCAGTTGCTTAGACGTTGAGGTACAGCTTGAGGTGCATGGGAGGCCGGGACATGGCAGAGCCGAGGATCTTCGCGTCCGTCGACGAGCTGAAGGCGGCGGTGGACGAGCAGTTGGGGTACACCGACTGGCTGGAGATCGACCAGAAGCGGATCGATCTGTTCGCGGACGCGACCGGCGACCACCAGTGGATCCACGTCGACCCGGAGAAGGCGGCGGCCGGGCCCTTCGGGACCACCATCGCGCACGGCTATCTGACCCTGTCCCTGCTGCCCCTCTTCGGCCCGCAGCTGATCAAGGTCGAGAACGTCACGATGGGCGTCAACTACGGCACCAACAAGGTCCGTTTCCCCGCCCCGGTCCCCGTCGGCTCCCGCGTGCGGGCCACCGCCCGGATCACCGGCGTCGACGACGTGGCCGGCGGTGTCCAGGTCTCCGTCGCCTTCACCGTGGAGCGCGAGGGCGGCGACAAGCCGGTCTGCGTGGCGGAGTCGGTGTCCCGGTACTACCTGTAGGCGCGTGCGGGCGGCGGGGGTTACTTCGGGGTGCCCGCGCCCACCATCCGCAGCACGAGGTCGGCGTAGAGCGCGCCGATCTCGTCGGGCGTCCAGCGGCCTTCGAGGCTGAACCAGCGGGCCACGTCGATGCAGAGCGACAGCACGGCGAGGGTCGTGCCCTTGACGTCCAGCACGTCGAACTCGCCGGAGTCGATGCCGTCCTCGATGATCCCGCGCACCTCGGCGTCGCACTGCCGGCGCAGCGCGAGGATCTCGGCGCGGGCCTCGGGACCGAGCGAGTCGAGCTCGTACTGCACGACCCGCGCGGTGGTGCGTCCGCCGGCGTGCCAGCCGACGAAGGAGCTGACGGCGTCCGCGAGCCGCTCGGTCGCGGTGCCCTCGCGCCGGGCCGCGGTCCGCAGGATGTCGAGGGCCTTCTCGTGGCCGATCCTGCTGATGCGGTGGAGCAGCTCTTCCTTGGTCTTGTAGTGGATGTAGAGCGCGGCCGGGCTCATCCCGGCGCGGCCCGCGATGTCGCGGGTCGTCGTGGCGTGGTACCCGCGCTCGGCGAAGGCCTCCACGGCGGCGACCAGCAGCCGCCGGGCCGCGTCGGGCGTGACCTCGCCCCAGGCCTGCGTCTCGCCGCCGGCCGTCTCCTCCGCCGTACTCATTGCTCGTAAGCCCCTCTCGATGGCAAGGGCTCCACCATACCGCCGAAGCTGAGCGAGCGCTTAGGCTGCCCGCTCAGAGCTTTTCGAACGGGTTGTACGCGGCGCGTGCCCCGTCCTGCCGGTCGCGGATCACCTTGGCGAGGGTGAAGGAGGAGGTGACCAGATACAGGACGGCGATCGCGAGGAAGGCCCGCACCCAGGCGTCGGCCTGCAGCTTGAAGATGCCGATGGCGGTCGCCGCGATGGCGACGGAGAAGGAGGCGACGGCCTGGCCGTAGAAGGCGGCCGTGTTCTGCGGTTTGCCCGATGCTTCGCTCATGGGGACAAGCGTCGGGCGATACGGCCGCCGCCACATCCGTCCGCGTACTCAGCCGACGTACTCAGAACGCCGAAATCCCCGTCAGCGCCCGGCCGATGAGCAGCTTCTGGATCTGGCTGGTGCCCTCGTAGAGGGTCATCACGCGGGCGTCGCGCAGCAGCTTGCCGACCGGGTACTCGTCGATGTAGCCGTAGCCGCCGAAGACCTGGACGGCGTTGTTGGCGGCGCGGACCGCGGCCTCGGAGGCGAAGAGCTTGGCCTTGGAGGACTCGACGGCGAAGGGCTGCCCGCGGTCGATCAGATCGGCGACCCGCCAGGTCAGCAGCCGGGCCGCGTCCACGTCGAGGGCGATGTCGCTGATCAGCTCCTGCACCAACTGGTGCTGCGCGATGGGCTTTCCGAACTGCTCGCGCTCGCCCGCGTAGCGCAGAGCCGCGTCCAGCGCGGCCTGGGCGATGCCGACGCAGCCGGCCGCGACCGACATCCGCCCCTTGGCCAGCGCCGACATCGCGACCGAGAAACCCTTGCCCTCGGGAGCGAGCATCGCGGAGGCGGGGACACGGACGTCGTCGAGGACCAGTTCGGCGGTGGCCTGGCCGCGCAGACCGAGCTTGCCGTGGATGGTGCGGCGGGTGAGACCGGGGGTGTCCGTCGGTACGAGGAAGGCGGAGACGCCCTTGTGTCCTGGGGCATCGGTCGAGCGCGCGAAGAGGAGCACGACGTCGGCCCAGGTCCCGTTGGTGATGAACATCTTGGTGCCGTTGATGACGTAGTAGTCGCCGTCACGGACCGCCCGGGTGGTGAGGTTGCCGGCGTCCGAGCCGGTGCCCGGCTCGGTCAGGCCGAAGCAGCCGACGTACTCGCCGGAGGTGAGCCCCGGCAGCCACCGCCGCTTCTGCTCCTCGCTCCCCCAGGCCGCGACCGACTTGGCGACCAGGCCGAGCGAGACGGACACGATCCCGCGCACGGACGAGTCGCCGCGCCCCAGCTCCTCGGTGACCAGGCAGTACGCGAGGTGGTCACCACCGGAGCCGCCGTACTCCTCGTCGACGGTGAGGCCCAGGAAGCCGACCTCGCCGAGCTTCTTCACGATTCCCCGGTCGACCTCCTCGGCGCGGTCCCAGTCGACGACGTGCGGGGCGATCTCGCGGGCCACGAAGTCCCGCGCGAGCTGCCGAACGGCCTCCTGCTCCTCGCTGAGCCCCAGGTTCACCACGAGATCACCCCAAAGAAACGGACCTTGAAGACGTCCACTTAAATTAGCACTGCTAGTTTCCGATCGCAGCCCTACTATGTGCGCCATGGCCCGACCGCGCAAGCCCCTCCTCAGCACCGACCGGATCGTCGAGACGGCGCGCGCGCTGGTGGACGCGGAGGGCCTCGCGGCCGTTTCCACGCGCCGGCTCGCGGCCGAGCTCGGGGTGAGCGGGCCCTCGCTCTACAACCACTTCCGCACCAAGGACGAGATCCTCGAAGCGGTCGCCGACTCGGTGAGCGCGCAGGTGGATCTGTCGATGTTCGAGGACGGGCGGGAGTGGCGGACCGCGCTGCACGACTGGGCGGTGTCCTATCGCGGTGCGCTGCGCGACCATCCGAACATCGTGCCCGTCCTCGCGACCGGGCCCGGGCGGCGGCCGGCGGGACTGCGGCTCGCCGACGCGGTGTACGGGGGGATGGTGGCGGCGGGGTGGCCGGCGGCGCAGGCGACGTCGATCGGGGCGTTGATGCGGTACTTCATCATGGGATCGGCGTTGGGGTCGTTCGCGGGGGGATTCGTGGACGACGCCAGTGCGTACGACCCGGCCAGCTATCCCCACCTGGGGCAGGCGCACTTGCTCGCGGAGCAGCAGGAGAAGATCGATCAGCGGGCGTTCGAGACGGGGCTCACTGCGTTGCTCGACGGGTTGGCGGGGCAGTTCGAGGAGGTTCGGCGGGCCGGGTAGGGCGGCTACCGAACATCGATACAGCCCCGCGCCCCTTTACGGCATACGCTCCCCGGCCTCAAGAGGTGCTGTTGTATGCCCTGGGTAGGTACGCCCAGACCACCCAGTTCGGGGCGTCCACGACCTCTGTGATTCTTAGGTCCACCGCGACGCTGCACAGGACGTACGCGTCGATCGGGGACAGTTAGACCCGGTCCCAGTCGAAACCCGCGGACCGCTTGCGAGCCTCGCGTCCGATTTCCGCCAGCGGGGTACGCACGTCACTGCCTAACCTCGGGGCATGAAGAAGCCACCTCGTCTTGCCGGAGCGACCGCTGCCGCCGCCGCGGTCGTCACCGTTGTGCTGTGGGCCTCCGCCTTCGTGTCGATCCGCAGTGCGGGGGACGCCTACTCGCCGGGGGCGCTGGCCCTGGGGCGGTTGCTCAGTGGGGTGGTGGCGCTGGGGATCCTGTGGGGCGTACGGCGGGAGGGGCTGCCCCCGCGGTCCGCGTGGCGTGGGATCGCGATATCGGGCGTGCTGTGGTTCGGGTTCTACATGGTCGTCCTGAACTGGGGTGAGCAGCAGGTCGACGCCGGCACCGCCGCTCTTGTCGTGAACATCGGGCCCATCCTCATCGCCCTGCTCGGCTCCCGGCTGCTGGGTGACGCGATGCCGCCGCGGCTGCTGGCGGGGATGGCGGTGTCGTTCGCCGGTGCGGTGACCGTGGGCCTGTCGATGTCGGGCCAGGGCGGTTCGTCCGTGCTCGGGGTGGTGCTGTGTCTGCTCGCGGCGGTCGCGTACGCCGGTGGGGTCGTCGCCCAGAAGCCGGCCCTCGCCCAGGCGAGCGCGCTCCAGGTGACGACGTTCGGGTGCCTCATCGGGGCGGTGGTCTGCCTGCCGTTCGCCGGACAGCTCGTCCAGCAGGCGGCCGACGCGCCCGTCTCCGCCACGCTCAACATGGTGTATCTGGGCGTCTTCCCGACCGCCCTCGCCTTCACGACCTGGGCGTACGCACTGGCCCGGACGACCGCCAGCAAAATGGGCGCGACCACGTACGCGGTGCCCGCGCTGGTCGTCCTGATGTCGTGGCTGGCGCTCGGCGAGGTGCCGGGGCTGCTGACGCTGGCGGGCGGGGCACTGTGTCTGGCGGGTGTGGCGGTGTCCCGGTCCCGGGCTCGGTCGAGGACCGCGGCGGCGGAGGTCGAGGCGGCGGGGGTGACTCCGGTGGTCGTGACCGAGCCGGGGGCGACTGGCGCGGATGTGGTCTCGGCCGAGCCGGGAGCGACTGGCGCGAGAGCGACTGTGGTGGTCTCGGCCGAGCCGCCCTCCGAGGACGTGTCCGTCAAGAAGTGACCGGCGTCCGGTCGCCCTCCCAAGGGCGACCGGCCCACCGTCGCCCTCAGAACGTGACCAGCGCCCGGCCGCCCTTCCCCGCCAGCATGTTCTCGAAGGCCGCGGGGATGCCGTCCAGAGCGATCCGTTCCGTGACCAGCGCGCCCAGGTCGAGGCGGCCCGCGCGAACGTGGTCGGCCAGGACCGGCAGGTCCTTCGCCGGGTCGGAGTTGCCGTAGACGCAGCCGGTCAACGTCCGTCCCCAGTGGAATAGTTCGAGGGCGTTGAAGGTGACCTGCTGGTCCTTGCCGCCGATGCCGACCACCGTGGTGCGGCCGCCGCGGCGGGTGGAGTCCCAGGCGGCGCGGATGGTTGTGGCGCGGCCCACGCACTCGATCGCCACATCGACTCCCTGTCTGCCGGTGAGGGCGCGGATCTCGCGAGCCGTGGTGTCGGAGGCGAGGACGTAGTCCGTGGCGCCCGCGGCTCGCGCCAACTCCTCCTTCTCCGGGGAGACATCGACGGCCACGATCCGCGAGGCGCCCGCGATCCGGGCGCCCTGAAGCGCGGCGAGGCCCACTCCCCCGACGCCGTACACCGCCACCGTCTCGCCCTGCCGGACCCGGGCCGAGTGGTGGACGGCTCCGTAGCCGGTGAGGACGGCGCAGCCGAGGAGGGCCGCGTCGGTCAACGGGATGCCGTCCGGGAGGGGCAGGACACACGCGGCGGATACGACCGTCTCCTCGGCGAACGCCGCGACGTTCAGGCCGGGGTGGAGGTCTGAGCCGTCGGCCGCGCGGTGGGCGTAGACGTCGGCGGCGCCGTTGAGGGCGTTGGCGCACAGCCACACCTCGCCGAGCGAGCAGGCGTGGCAACTACCGCAGGACGGAGCCCAGTTGAGGACGACCTCGGCGCCGGGCGAGACGTGCGTGACGCCCTCGCCGACGGCCAGGACCGTGCCGGCGCCCTCGTGGCCGAGCACGGCGGGGACCGGCACGCGCATGGTGCCGTCGGACAGGGACAGGTCGGAGTGGCAGACGCCGGCGGCGGCGAGGCGGATGCGGACCTGGCCGGGGCCGGGATCGGGAAGGTCGATGTCCGTGATCTCCAGGGGAGCGCCCACGGCGGGCAGGACTGCGGCGCGAACCACGTGAACTCTCCTCAGAACTGGAGGGACTTGGTCTGGAGGTACTCGGACAGGCCGTGCGTGCCGAGTTCACGGCCGATGCCCGACTGCTTGTAACCGCCGAAGGGGGCGAGGGGGTTGAAGCGGCCGCCGTTGATGTCGACCTGCCCGGTCTCCATGCGGCGCGCGAAGGCGACGGCCTCGGCCTCGTCGCCGGCCCAGACGGCGCCCGCGAGGCCGTAGACCGTGCCGTTGGCGATGCGCAGGGCGTCCTCCTCGTCCTCGTAGCGCAGGACGGACAGGACCGGGCCGAAGATCTCCTCCTGGGCGATGGTCATGTCCGGGGTGACGTCCGCGAAGACGGTCGGGCTGACGAAGTAGCCCTGTCCGCGCGGTGATTCGGGGCCGCCGGCGACCAGGCGGGCGCCTTCCGCGATCCCGGTCTCGATGTAACTCCGCACCCGGGCCTGCTGCTTGGCGTTCACGACCGGGCCGATGCGCTCGCCGTACTTGGCGGCGGCCGTGGCGGCCAGACCCACCGCTTCCTCGTACTGGTCCCGGTGCACCAGCATCCGCGTCCAAGCGCTGCACGTCTGGCCCGAGTTGGACATCACGTTGGCGACACCGACGTTGACCGCCTTGGCGAGGTCCGCGCTCGGCAGGATGACGTTGGCGGACTTGCCGCCCAGTTCCAGGGCGACCTTCTTGATGGCGGCGCCCGCGATCGCGCCGATCTGCCGGCCGACGGCGGTGGAGCCGGTGAAGGAGACCAGGTCGACGCCGGGGTGCTCGGCGAGGGCCTGTCCGGCGACCGGGCCGAGGCCGGTGACCAGGTTGAAGACGCCCGCGGGGACGCCCGCCTCGTGGACCGCCTCGGCGAAGAGCTGGGCGGTCAGCGGGGTGTCCTCGGCGGGCTTCAGGACGACCGCGCAGCCGGCCGCGAGCGCGGGGGCGACCTTGGCGACGATCTGGTGCAGGGGGTAGTTCCAGGGCGTGATCGCGCCCACCACACCGACCGGCTCCAGGTGCACGGTGGAGTTCCCGGCCTTCTCCTCGAAGGCGTGGGTCGCGGCCAGTTCGGCGTACGAGCCCGCTACCGCGATCGGCACGGACGCGTGGACCGCCTGCGAGAACGCGAGGGGCGAGCCCAGTTCGGCGGTGACCGTCTCGGCGATCTCGTCCTTGCGGGCGGCCAGCACGTCCCGGAGGGCGGCGAGGCGGGCGGCCCGCTCGGCGGGCGGGGTCGCGGCCCAGCCGGGGAGGGCGGCACGGGCGGCCCGTACGGCCGTGTCGACGTCGTACGCCGTGCCCGCGGGGACCCTGCCGACGATCTCCTCGTCGACCGGGTTCACCACCTCGATCGTGTCCGGGCCGGCGGCGGGGCGCCAGGCACCGTCGATGTACATGCCGTCGTGTGCCTTCATCCTGCGTCCTCCCGGGCGGGCCACTTCGTCGTCCGGCTCATAAACTAGCGACGTTAGTTTTCAGGCGCCAGACGGCGGACCGTCGGAAGGCTCGCGCACTCTCCCTGCCAGGAGTCATTCGTCCAAGTCCGGCAGGCGGGCCGGGGCCGGGCAGATGCGTTCGCCGTGCTGGTCGAAGACGAACAGGTGGGCGATGTCGACGAGGAGCGGGACCTGCATGCCGTAGCGGAGGTCGATGTCGGGGGTGGTGCGGACGACCATGTCGCCGGGGAGGCGGCCGTCGGCGGGGGCGGCGCCCTGGTCCGAGGGGTCGTCGTCCAGGACCACGACCCGGCCGGCGCGCAGACCTTCCGCCCGGTCCCGCAGCCGCCCCAGCACCGACTGGCCCTCGCGGCGACGGCGTCTGGAGGGGCGGGGAGCCGGGCGCGGAGCCTCCAGGTCGGGCACGAAGGCGGGCCGGGAGCCGGTGTTGAAGTGGACGAGGACCTCGTGTCCCTGGAACTCCACGTGCTCCACGAGACCGGTGAGCACCACCTCGCCGGGCCGCGCGGCCTCCCGCTTGGCGATCCGCACGGCCTCCGAACGCAGCCCGACGATCACCTCGCGCCCTTGCTGCACGCGCAGCAACTGGTGGTCCAGGGACAGGGGTTCGGGCAGCCGCAGGAACTGCTTGCCGAGGCTGATGGTCATCGCGCCGTCGAGCGGGGCGCGCACGAGTCCGCGCAGCAGGTTGATGCGCGGGGTGCCGATGAAGGCGGCGACGAAGACGTTGCGGGGCAGGGCATAGACCGAGCGCGGGGTGCCCACCTGCTGGAGCACCCCGCCGCGCAGCACGGCGACCCGGTCGCCGAGCGACATGGCCTCGGCCTGGTCGTGGGTGACGTAGACCGTGGTGACGCCCAACTCCCGGGTCAGCTTGGATATTTCGGCGCGTAGGCGGTTGCGGAGCTTGGCGTCGAGGTTGGAGAGCGGTTCGTCCATCAGGAAGACGGAGGGGTGGCGGGCGATGGCCCGGCCCATGGCGACGCGCTGGCGTTCGCCGCCGGAGAGCTGGCTGGGGTAGCGGTCGAGGAGGTCCTCGATGCCGAGCATGCGGGCGGTGGCGTCGACGCGGGGGCCGGGGTCCTCACCCCGGTTCTCGACGCGGAGCGGGAAGCCGATGTTGCCGCGGCTCGTCATGTTCGGGTAGAGCGCGAAGTTCTGGAACACCATCGCCATGTTCCGCTCGTACGGGAACAGGTGGTTGGACTGCTGTCCGTCCAGCAGCAGCCGGCCCTCGGTGATCTCCTCCAGACCGGCGATCATCCTGAGCACGGTGGACTTTCCGCAGCCGGAGGGCCCGAGCAGGACGAGGAACTCACCCGGCGCGATGTCCAACGTCAGCCGGTCCACCACCCGGACACCTCGGGTGTAGGACTTGCTCACGTCGAGCAGGGAGATGGCGCGTGTCATTTCGGGTGCCCCCGGGGGCTGCGTCAGGCGCTGGTGCTCCGCGGTCCGACGCCCCGAGCGGGTCGCGCGGGGCCTGTGAGTCACGGAAGCTAACGGAATGTGCGCGGCCGGGGGAAGACTTCGGGAAGTCCGGTTCAGTACGTGAGAAAGTGGACGATCCTCTTCAGTGCCCGGCGCGGGGTGCGCGGGCCTTGGTGAGATGGGCGAACACGACGGTGTTGCCCGCGTAGCCGGTACGGCGGTCGAAGGCGCCGCCACAGGTGATCAGCCGGAGTTCCGGGCGCCTGCGGGCGCCGTACACCTCCTCGTTGGGGAAGTGGGCCTTCTGGTACGTCCGCACCGCGTCGACCACGTAGACAGCGGTACGCCCGTCCGCGCGGCGGATCCCGACGAGGTGGCCGGGGTCGAGTTCGTTCAGGCCGGCGAAGACGGCGGGGCCGGTGTCCGTGTCCAGGTGGCCGACGAGCACGGTGGTTCCCTGCTCGCCGGGAGAGGGACCGCCGCGGTACCAGCCCACCTGGTCGGCGTGGTTCTCCGGAGGCGTGGTGAGCCTGCGGTCGCGGTCGAGCCCGAGGCCGATGACATCGGCGTCGACGCCGATGTAGGGGATGACGATCCGGGTCGGACGGGAGCGCGGCAGCGGGCGGAGCGGTGCGGGCCGGGCGGGACGTGCTCGGGGACGAGGAGAGGAGGGGCGCGCCCTGGTGGGTCCGGACGACGAAGGGTGCGCACCGGTGGGCTTGGACGGGGAGGAGCGCGCATCGGCGGGCCCAGGCTGGGAGGGGCGCGCCCCGGGAGGTCTGACCGGAGAGGGATGCGCGTGGGTGACCCTGGGCGAGGAGGGGCGCGCGTCGGTGGTGCGGGGTCCGGCCTCGGTGGCGGGGCCGGCCGGGGCGCCGTTCGCGGCGGTCGCCGCGCCGGGCGCCCCGGCCTGGGGGTCCTTGCTCCACCAGACGCCGCCCACCACGAGCGCGACGGTCAGGACGACCGTCCGCGTCAGGCGGTAGGCGCGCGTCCGGTACCAGGGCCTGCGCCTGCGCGGATGCCTACGCCGCGCCATGCGGGCGGCGACGGAGCCGCAGCCAGACCGTTCCGGCGACGGCGGCCAGGCCGACGGCCGCGGCACCGGCGACCGGGCCGATCGCGGCGTCACGGGCGAGCCCGCCACCGCCGGCCGGGGGGCCGCCATGGGGCCCGCCGGGACCGCCGGGCGTGCTGGGCGTGGGCTGGGGGGACGCGCAGTCGACCTTGAACACCTTCTGCTTGCCGGTGCCGTGGCCCAGGTCGGTCCGCCAGGTCAGCTTGTACATCCCGTTGGGCAGCCCGAGGGGCAGGCTGTGGGCCGTGCCGTCCGTCGCGATGGTGATCTCGCCGTCGAGGTGACCGGGCCCCGCGCCCGGCCCGTTGGACTGCGGGTCGATGCTCCAGGTGACGTGCTCGGCCGGGTCGAAGTCGAAGGCCGCGAGGTAGAAGTCGCAGACCTTCGGCTCGTTGCTCCGGTCGGTGAAGAGGGTGCCCACCTGGTGGATCTTGACATCGCCGTTGTCGCCGGGAGGGGCCGCCAGGGCGGGTGAGCCGAGGAGAGCGCTCCCCGCGAGGGTCAGGGCGGCGAGGGCTGCGGTGCGCGCTCCGCCGCGGGACGGCGGGGACGTGGTGGACATACGGGCTCCTCCGAGTCAGATGATTTTCATACAAATCATGTTTCATCCGACTCTCTTTCACATCCGCCGCACGGAACGTTGGCGCATCGCCCGACGCTCCGTCAGATATCGCCCTTTCGGCCCACGGCGGACTGCGGTCGGCGGCCCCCGGTGGCCTTCCTTCGTGCCTCCGCAGGCTTGCCCGGCGACCGCAGCGCGACCGCCGAGGACACCAGGAGCAGGCCGCCCAGCATCACGAAGGGGGCCGCCACGCCCGCGACTCCGGCGACCAGGCCCGCCGCCGCGGGGGCCGCGACCTGGCCGAGGCGGTTGCCGGTCAGGCGGAGGGCGAGGGCGGTGGAGCGGGCCGCGTCGGGGGCGGCCTGGACGACCGTCGTCATGGACAGCGGCTGGCCCACGCCCAGGCAGAAGCCCAGGGCCGCGAGCATCAGGCCGATGGCCCACACCGGCAACGGCAGCGCGATGCCCGCGCACAACACGCCCGCCAGCAGGCAGGTCGCGGTCAACAGGGCCGCCCTGCCAAGGAGTTGGAGCAGCGGGGTGAGGACGAGCCGGCAGGCGATGGTGGCCGCCGCCCGGATACTGAGCAGGACGCCGATCACGGAGGGCGCGATGCCCCGGTGCTCGCCGACCACCGGGAGGTAGGCGGTGAGGATGTCGGTCGCGGACAGCACGGAGAGGCTGACGAAGATACCCGCGGGGACTCCCCGGGCGCCCAGGATGCTCCGCATGGGCACGCGATCGCCCTGCTGGGTACGGGAGTTGACGACCGTACGGTCCTCGATGCGCCACAGCGACGTGAACGACACGGCGGCGCCCGCGCCCGCGACGAGCAGGGCGAGCGCGCTGGTGCGGGCCATGTCGGAGCCGCCGATCAGGGCGCCCGCGGCGATGGGGCCGATGAGCTGGCCGAGGGAGGCGCCGATGGTGAAGTGGCCGAAGTTGCGGTCCTGTTCGTGCGGGGCGGACTGACGGGCGACCAGCGACTGGGCGCCGATCACGAAGCAGAGGTGGCCCAGGCCCATCACCCCGCTCCAGATCGCCATCGCCCAGAGGGAGTTGGCCAGTCCGCTCAGCGCGCAGCCGCCGGCGATCAGGACCACGCCGACGGGCAGCAGGGGTGCGCAGCGGCCGTGGTCGGTGCGGCGGCCGAGCGGGACGGCGGCGAAGAGCGGGAGCAGGGCGTACACGCCCGCGATGACGCCGATCGCCCGCTCGTCCGCGCCGAGTGCGAGGGCCCGGTAGGACACCGCGGGCCGGGCCATCGACACCGCCCCCTGCGCGAAGCTGAAGGCGATGACGAGGCGCAGCAGCCAGCCCCGGTTCGTGCCGGACCCCATGGTCACGTCCTCCGTCACGTGGGTCAGATGATCCCGAACAGGATCCCTGCCCCGAGCACCACCAGCGATGTCAGGGCCGCCCACTTGACCACGAACCTGGTGTGGTCGCCGAACTCGACCTTCGCCATGCCGACCAGGACGTACACGGCCGGCACCAACGGGCTGGACATGTGCAGCGGCTGGCCGACCAGCGAGGCGCGGGCGATCTCCAGGGTCGAGACGCCGTGCGCGTTGCCAGCCTCGGCGAGCACCGGGACGATGCCGAAGTAGAAGCCGTCGTTGGACATGAAGTACGTGAGCGGGATGCTCAGTACGCCGGTGACGAAGGCCATGTGCGGGCCCATGCCGTCGGGGATGTTGTCGACCAGCCAGGTGGCCATGTGGTCGACCATGCCGGTGCCCTGGAGGACGCCGGTGAAGACGGCGGCGGCGAAGACCATGCCGGAGACGTTGAGGACGTTCTCGGCGTGGGCGCCGAGGCGGGCCCTCTGGTCGGGCATGTGGGGGAAGTTCACGGTCAGGGCGAGAGCGGCGCCGAGCAGGAAGAGGACCGGGATCGGCAGCCACTCCATGATCATGGCGGTGAGCAGCGTGACCGTGAGCAGCGCGTTGAACCAGTAGAGCTTGGGGCGCAGGGTGGCCCGGTGGGGGTCGAGACCCTGGAACCCGTCGTCCTCGTCGGGCAGTTCGGCGTCCGTGCCGGAGCCGGCAGCGCCTGTGCGCTTGATGAACTTGCCGGAGCCGGAGCCGGAGTCGACACCAGCAGCAGCACCAGCACCAGCACCCGAGCCGGCGCCCACCAGGACCGTCTCGGTCTCCTTCTCCTCGACCTCCCTCCCGACCTTCTCCCCGACCTTCTCCCCGACCCTCTCCACGGTCTTCTCGTCGACCAGCACCTCGTCCAGCGTCAGCACCCCGAGCCGCTTCCGCTCGCGCCGTCCGAGGACGTACGAGAGGGCGATGACGAAGACCAGGCCCACGGCGAGCGCCGGGATCATGGGGACGAAGATGTCGCCGGCGTCGACCTTCAGCGCGGTGGCGGCGCGGGCCGTCGGGCCGCCCCAAGGGAGCGTGTTCATCACGCCGTTGGCCATCGCGGCGACACCGGTCATCACGACCAGGCTCATCTTCAGGCGCTTGTAGAGCGGGTACATCGCCGAGACGGTGATCATGAAGGTGGTCGAGCCGTCGCCGTCGAGGGAGACGATCGCGGCGAGGACGGCCGTGCCGACGACGATCCGCATCGGGTCTGCCTTGCAGAACTTCAGGATCCCGCGAACGATCGGGTCGAAGAGGCCGACGTCGATCATCACGCCGAAGTAGACGATCGCGAACATGAGCATCGCCGCGGTGGGGGCGAGGCTGGTGACGCCGTCGATGACGTAGTCGCCGAGGTGGGCGCCCTTGCCGACGAAGACGCAGAACAGCGCCGGGATCAGCACGAGCGCCGCGATCGGCGACATCTTCTTCAGCATGATCAGGACCAGGAAGGTCGCGATCATGGTGAAGCCGAGGATGGTCAGCATGTGTGGATACCTAACGTTCGCCCTTGAACTCCCACCGGAGACGGCGGTCCGACGACGTTAGGTCCGTTCAAATGCCGTTAACAAGACGTTGACGCGTGAGCAATAAGCGCAAAACTGCAGGTCACAGCTTTGCTCAGGTCACAGGGCCAGGACGGCGGCGCATTCGACCGGCACTCCGTTGAGGACCGCGTTGCCCGAGAGCGGGTCCAGGAGGCTGCCGTCGAGGAGCTGGTTGACGTTGACGCCGGGGTCCACGGAGGCGTGGCTGAGGCGGGTGCCGGCCCGGCTGTGCCCCCAGCCGTGCGGCAGGCTCACCACGCCTCGGCGTACGCCGTCGGTGACCTCGGCGGGCGCGGTCACCTCGCCCCCGGCGCCCTTCACCCGCACCGGTGCCCCGTCGCGCACGCCGAGCCGTTCGGCGTCCTCGGGGTGGATGTGCAGGGTGCAGCGGTTGGTGCCGCCGGTGAGGGCGGGGACGTTGTGCATCCAGCTGTTGTTGGAGCGCAGGTGCCGGCGCCCGACCAGGACAAGGCCGTCCGGGCGCTCGCGCAGGGCCCGCCGCAGCCGTGGCAGATCGTCCACGATCGGCTCCGGCAGCAGCTCGACCTTGCCGCTCCTGGTCTTCAGCGGCTGCGGCAGCCGCGACCGGAGCGGTCCGAGGTCGATGCCGTGCGGATGCGCGAGCAGCTTCTCCAGGCCGAGGCCGTCAGGCCGTACGCCGAAGCCGTCGCCGTAGGGGCCCAGGCGCAGCATCATGTCGATCCGGCGCTCGGGACCGGTGTCGCCGTCGAGCAGGCCGGCCAGCTCGTGCGGGTCGCGGCCGTGGACCGGCGAGTGGGGGTCGCGGACCGCCTTGCCGAGGGTCTGGTCGATGACCATGGCGTCGACGGCCCCGGGGTCGGCGCCGTGCATGCCCGTGGCGGCCAGGATCAGCCGGGCGAGGATCTCGGTCTCGGCCATGCGGCCGGGCTCCAGCGGGACGGCGGGGCGGGTGTAGCGGACCTGGTTGCGGACGGCGAGGGTGTTGAAGGCGAAGTCGTGGTGCGGGCTCTGCGACGGCGGGGGCGGGGGCAGGACGACGTGCGCGTGGCGCGAGGTCTCGTTGAGGTACGGGTCGACGCTGACCATGAAGTCCAGGGAGTCCAGGGCCTTGTCGAGCCGGTCGCCGTCCGGCGCGGACAGCACGGGGTTGGCGGCGACGGCGATGAGGGCGCGGATCGGTTCGCCCTCCGGGGTCGCGGTGTCGATCTCCTCGCCGAGCGCGGAGAGCGGCAACTCGCCCTTGGCCTCGGGGTGTTCGCTCACCCGGGAGTGCCAGCGGCCGAGCTGGAAGCCGCGGCCGGGCCCGGCGGGGCGCGGAGTCCGGTCGGTGGCCGCGAGCGGGAAGAGGGCGCCGCCGGGGCGGTCGAGGTTGCCGGTGAGGACGTTGAGGACGTCGACGAGCCAGCTGCCGAGCGTGCCGTACGGGACGGTGCAGCTGCCGATCCGGGCGTAGACGGCGGCGGTCGGCGCGGCGGCGAGTTCGCGGGCCAGGGTGCGGATCAGCGGGGCCTCGACGTCACAGGCCCCGGCGACCGCCTCGGGGGTGAAGTCCCCCACGGCGGAACGGAGTTCCTCGACGCCCTGGACGTGTGGCGCCAACTCCCCCAGTTCCACCAGGCCTTCCTCGAAGAGGGTGTACGCCATCGCCGCGAGGAGCAGTGCGTCCGTGCCGGGTCTGATCGCGATGTGGCGGTCGGCGAGCTTGGCCGTGCGGGTGCGGCGCGGGTCGATCACGGTGAGGGTGCCACCGCGCGCCTTGAGCGCCTTGAGCTTGCCGGGGAAGTCGGGGGCGGTGCACAGACTCCCATTGGACTCAAGGGGGTTGGCGCCGATGAGCAGCAGGTGGTCGGTGTGGTCGAGGTCCGGCACGGGGATGGCGTTGGCGTCGCCGAAGAGCAGTCCGCTGGAGACGTGCTTGGGCATCTGGTCGACCGTGGACGCGGTGAAGACGCTGCGGGTGCCGAGCCCGGCGAGCAGGACCGTCGGGTAGAGGCCGCCGGCCACGGTGTGCACGTTCGGGTTGCCGAGCACGACGCCGACGGAGTTCGCGCCGTACCGCTCGACGACCGGGCGCAGGCCCGCGGCGACCGCGTCGAAGGCCTCCGCCCAGGTGGCCTCGCGCAGCTCGCCGTCGCGTCGCACGAGCGGGGTGCGCAGCCGGTCGGGGTCGGCGTCGACGGCGCCGAAGGAGGCGCCCTTGGGGCAGATGAACCCCTTGCTGAACACGTCGTCGCGATCGCCGCGGGCGCCGGTGACCCGGGTGCCCTCGATGGTGAGGGTCAGCCCGCAGGTGGCCTCGCACAACGGGCAGATTCGCAGGGCGGTGCGGGACACGGGTCCTCCCGGGGGCAGCGGTGCCTGTCCCGGTGAGCATACCGACCGGTATGCACGGAGGGGAGGCCTCTCGGGGGTGAGGTCGGAAACCCGCGAGCCGTCCCTGCGGCGCGGCCTCTAGTCGAGCACCCGGGACAGATACGCCCGCAGCAGCTCCCGCGCCTCCTCGATGATCTTCTCGTCGCCGTCCGGGGCCATTCGGAAGGCCAGGTGGACCAGGGTGTCGGCGGTCTCCACGGCGATCAGGAAGGTCCGGCGCAGATCCTCGTCGGGCTCGCGGTCGATGTAGCCGGAGAGCATCTCGGTGAGGCGGTCGGCGACCCGGTGGTTGGGTTCGGCGTGGCGGGTGCCGACCGGGATCTGGTTGCCGAAGTCGACGAGGGAGAAGCCGGGCGCGGTGCGCTTCATGACCAGGTACTCATCGAGGACGGCGTCCATCGCGGTGCGCCAGCCTCCCCCGCCCCCGCCGCCTGAGCGGGAGGCGGCCTCCCCGCCGGCCGTCTTCAGCCGCTCGGTGACGCGCTCGGTGAAGCGCTCCAGGTTGCGCCCTGCGAGGGCGTCGGCCATCTGCCGCTTGTTGCCGAAGAAGCGGTAGACGGAGCCGATGGGCACGCCGGCGCGCTGGGCGACGGCGCGCGTGCTCAGGTCGTCGTAGCCGACCTCGTCGAGAAGGTCGGCACACGCGTCGAGAATCCGGGTCAGGCGTTCCGCGCTGCGCCGCTGTACCGGCGCACGGCGTAGCGATGTCGCTTCGGGCACGGGCTTCATCATGCCTTTCCGACGCCGCTCGGTGAAGCTCGCCCCCCAGCATGGAGACCAGCGTTCGGCATACCGAACGCGGCGGGGTTCGTGGTGGAGTCCGGCGTCACCCCCGACCCCTGCCCCGACTCCGACGCGGTGATGTCGGCGGTGCTCTCCACGGCCTTGCCGTCCACGGCCCACACGGTGCCGTCGTCGGCGTACAGCCGGGCGGTGACGTGGTGGGTGCCGCGCGGGACGAGTTCGGCCGGCAGGCGGTAGGACGGGCCGCGCAGGCGGGTCACGAGGTGGTGGTCGACGAAGAGGTAGGCGAAGCCCTGCCCGGCCACCGCCCGGGCCTTCGTACCGGCCGGGGAGAAGCGGAAGTGCTGGACGGTGAGCCGGACGTCCCAGCTGTCGTCGGTGTCCGGCTGCACCTCGATGCCCACCTCGGGCGCGCCCTTGCCGTCCACCTCGCGCAGGTGCCGCCCCTCCTTGTCGGTCTCGTCGAGGAGCTTGCCCACCGGCGAGGGCGAGTCGCCACTCTTCCCGTCGTCGGCAGCACCGCTGTCACAGCCCGCGGATCCGCTCAACAGCAGGACACAGACCGTGAGCGCGGCAAGAAGACCCCGTGTCCACGACATGCTCGGGAGACTAGAACAACGGTCCGACACTCCGGATCCCCCTGGAGTCTGGTTCTGGTTCCTCCCTGGTGAGGAGGCCCGCCCCGGACGAGACCGCCCGACCGCCCTCTTGCGCCCGCGAAATCGCATTCCTATGGTGTTACATAGGAATCAGATCGCAAGGGAGCGCTCATGACCGGGGACCCGCGCAAGACGGCGGAGGGGCTGACGTACCTCTCCGGCTTCGGCAACGAACACAGCTCCGAAGCCGTGCCCGGCGCCCTGCCGGACGGCCGCAACTCGCCCCAGCGCGCACCCCTGGGCCTGTACGCGGAACAGCTCAGCGGTACGGCCTTCACCGAGCCGCGCGCCCACAACCGCCGCTCCTGGCTCTACCGCATCCGCCCCTCGGCCGCGCACCCGGCGTTCACGTCCACGGACAACGGCTCGATCCGTACGGCCCCTTTCACGGAGTCCGTGCCGGACCCCAACCGGCTGCGCTGGGACCCGGTGCCGGCGCCCGCCGAGGGCACCGACTTCCTGGCCGGCCTGTGGACCCTGGGCGGCAACGGCGACGCCACCCAGCGCACCGGCATGGCCGTGCACCTCTACCACGCGAACGCCTCCATGGACCGCGTGTTCAGCGACGCCGACGGCGAGCTGCTGATCGTCCCCGAGCACGGCGGGCTGCTCCTGCACACGGAGTTCGGCCTGCTGCACGTGGAGCCCTCGCAGGTGGCGCTGATCCCGCGCGGGGTCCGCTTCCGCGCGGAGCTGCTCGACGGGTCGGCCCGCGGCTACGTGTGCGAGAACTACGGCGCCCTCTTCCGCCTCCCCGACCTCGGCCCGATCGGCGCCAACGGCCTCGCGAACGCCCGGGACTTCCACGCGCCGGTCGCCGCCTACGAGGACGTCGAGGGCCCGGTGGAGGTGGTCAACAAGTTCTGCGGCAACCTCTGGACGGCGACCTACGACCACTCGCCCCTCGACGTCGTCGCCTGGCACGGCAATCTGGTGCCGTACGTCTACGACCTGCGCCGCTTCAACGTCATCGGGACGATCTCGTACGACCATCCCGACCCGTCGATCTTCACGGTGCTGACGTCCCCGTCGGACACCCCGGGTCTGGCCGGCGTGGACTTCGTGGTGTTCGCGCCGCGCTGGCTGGTGGGCGAGGACACCTTCCGGCCGCCGTACTTCCACCGGAACGTGATGAGCGAGTACATGGGGCTCATCGAGGGCGCGTACGACGCCAAGACGGCCGGAAAGGGGGGCTTCGTGCCGGGCGGCGGCTCGCTGCACAACATGATGTCGGCGCACGGTCCGGACCGGGAGACCTTCGACCGGGCGAGCGCGGCGGAGCTCAAGCCGCAGAAGGTGGACGACGGCCTCGCGTTCATGTTCGAGACGCGCTGGCCGGTGACCCTGACTCCGCAGGCGGCCCGCGCGGAGCACCTCCAGCGGCGCTACGACGACGTCTGGCAGGGCATGGAGCGGCACTTCCGCCCATTGCACTGATCGCGGACGACCGGTACGGATAGCCCGTGACCTCCTTCGCCCCGGACTCGATCGTCCTGAACCGCAAGCTGCCGCTCTGGTATCAGGTGTCGCAGTCGCTGCGCGCCTCGATCCTGGGCCGCGCGCCCCAGGACCCGCTGCGGCTGCCCACCGAGGAGCAGTTGGCGGGGCACTACGGGGTGAGCGTGCTGACCATGCGGCAGGCGCTGAAGGAGCTGGAGGACGAGGGCCTGATCACGCGCCACCGCCGCCGGGGCACCTTCATCGAGCCGACCGCCCGCCGGGGCACGCCGGTTCGGCTGCTGGGCTCGGTCGACGCGATCGTGGCCCAGCAGTCCGGCATGGTCACCGAGCTGCTGGCGCACGGCAGTTCGCCGGTGCCGCCCGAACTCGCCGAGTACTTCCCCGACCTGGCCGAGGTGGCGACCTACCACCGGCTGCGGGCCGACGAGAAGACGGGCGAGCCGACCAACCACGCGCACAACCACGTCCGTCCCGAACTGGCCGCCCGTTTCGACCCGGACGAGCTGGTCCGGTGGCCGATGACGAAGGTGCTGCGGGACGTCGTCGGGGCGGACATCAGCCGCATCACCGACACCGTGGAGGCCCGGCTCGCGGACCCCGAGACGGCCCGGCTGCTCCAAGTCCCGCTGCTCAGCCCGATCCTGCACTACACGGGCATCACGTACGACAGCGCGGGCCGGGTCCTGGACGTGGCGGTGATCCACTACCGGGGCGACCGCTTCTCCTTCACCGTCACCCTGGACGCCACATGAGCCCGACGACCCGAGCCGCCTGTCAGCGGCGCGTCGTACGATGCCCAGCGTGACGCACGACGACGCTCCGCCGCTGGCGGACCTGATGCCGTGGTCCGTCGCACCGCCGCGGCTCGGCCGGGGGTGGCCGACGGGCCCCGACCCGGCGTCCCTGAAGGCGCGTTGGGACGCCCTGGTCAAGGCCGAGGGGCCGGACCGGGAGATCCTGTTCGAGCCGACCCGCTCACGCACCCTGCACACGGCCGTCGGGCAGCTGCCCGGACAGCCGGGCGGCACCGAGAAACTGATCCGCGCCACCGGCCCGTCCGCCGAGCCGGTCCGCGTACTGGCCGCCGCGTTCGACGAGCAGTGGCTCATCCCCGATCACCGGCTGATCGACGCGGCCCGCCCCGAGTTGTGGCGGGTGGCGGACGAGCGGCAGGTGTTCGTGGTGGAGACGCCGGACGCACCCCTGCTGGCGACCCGGCTCATCCCGCTCCTGCGCCCCGGCCGCATCCGCCCGCTCTACCGGCGCCCCGGCGGCACGGAACCCAACCTGGCGCCCGGTCTGCTCGCACACCTCGGCCACTCCCCCGATCCGGTGGACTTCCTGGCCTGGACATTGACGGCGATCCGCCCCGACCTCACCGTCCCACTCCCCCGGGACCCCGAACTCTGGGCCCGGGGCGTGGAGTTGGGCCACCGCGCCCTGTGGCTCCTGCTCCGCGACGGCGACCGCCCCAAACTCCCCGGAGGTCGCCGCCCCTACGTCCGCGCACCGCTCCCGGCCCGGCCGCTCACCGTCCACTACGACCGCGACGAGGAGGCCCTCCACCTCGACGAGGGCCGCGTCTCGCCGGTCCCGCCCGAGGCCTGGGACTTCGAGACGGCCCCCGGGGTCCGCGTCCTGGAGCACTGGTTCACGGCGCGAACGGCGGAGGACGCCGAGCGAGGCACCCTCGCCGCGATCCGCCCACCCGGCTGGCAACAGAACTGGACGTCCGAACTCCTGGAACTCATCACGGTGTTGACCCTGTTGGCGGAAGTGCGGGATCAGCAGCAGGAGTTGGCGGTCCCGGACACCATCACGGCGAAGGAACTGCGCACGGCGGGCATCCTCCCGCCCCCGGATCCGACCCGCCGACCGGCGACGGTCCTGGACCACCACGAGGAAGGCCCCGAGGGACAGTTCGCACTGATCTGACGGCGCCATTCGGCACCCCAGGGGGACGACCTCACCCCCGCGGAGCAAACGCGTCCAGCACCCTCTCCAACGCCAGCTCGAAAACCGCCTCCAGATCAATCGGCCCGGCGTCCTCGGCGAAGGCGGCAGCCATCCGCGGATACGCCCCCGTGGCCACCTGCCCGAACAGGTACGCCATCCGCACCTCGTTCTCCTGCTCCGGCGACCACGGCAGGGACCGCGAACGCTCAGCCGTGGCCAGCTCGTTGGCGACGTAGGTCGTCACGACTCCGTTGAGCATGCCGACCAGCTGCATCTTCAGGCCGTAGGTCAGGTCCTCGCGCGAGTCCAGACAGGCCAGGCAGTGCTCCAGGTAGCGCAGGGCGTTGGGGCTGAACCCGTACACCGGTGACATCAGCCGAGGCAGCCAGGGGTGACGGTGCATCAGCGAACGGGTCTGGTGGGCCACCCGCTTCATGTCGGCCCGCCAGTCCCCGGTCGGCTCCCACAGCTCGTGCTCGCCGCTGATCGCGTCCACCATCAGCTCGTACAGGTCCTCCTTACGGGGGACGTAGTTGTACAGCGACATGGTCCCGCAGCCCAGTTCGGCCGCGACATGCCGCATCGACGCCCCGTCGAGCCCCTCCGCGTCGGCGACCCGCACCGCCGCCGCCGCGATGTCCGCGCGGCTGTACGCGGGCTTCGGCCCCCGGCCCGTCCGCTCAGGACGGGCCCAGATCACTTCGGGTACGGCCGCTCGGCCCGCCATCGATCATCACCTCGTCCACCATCGTAGTTACGTACAGCGTACGTAGTGCGCTATGGTCAACCCATGGATACTACGTACGCTGTACTTAGTGAAGGTCTGGAGAAGAGGTTCGGCGAGGTGCGGGCGGTGCGCGGGCTGGACCTCGCGGTCGCCCGGGGAACGGTCTGCGGTGTCCTCGGACCCAACGGGGCGGGCAAGACCACGGCCGTACGGCTGCTGACGACCCTGCTGCGCCCGGACGCGGGCTCGGCGCGGATAGCGGGGCACGACCTCGTCCGGGAGCCCGCGGCGGTACGGCGCAGCATCGGCGTCACCGGGCAGTACGCGTCGGTCGACGGCGACCTCACGGGGCGCGAGAACCTGCGTCTGTTCGCGCGGCTGCACCGGGTGCGAGGACCGGCCGACCGGGCGGGCGAGCTGCTCGACCGGTTCGGTCTCGGCGAGGCCGCGGACCGGCCCGCGTCCACCTACTCGGGCGGGATGCGCCGCCGCCTCGACCTCGCGGCGAGTCTCGTGCGCCGCCCGGAGGTGCTGTTCCTGGACGAGCCGACGACAGGGCTCGACCCGGCCAGCCGCACCTTCGTGTGGGACGCCGTGCGCGAACTCACGGGGCACGGCACGACGGTGCTGCTCACCACGCAGTACCTGGAGGAGGCCGACCGACTCGCCGACGACATCGCGCTGGTGGACCGGGGGCGGGTGGCGCACACGGGATCGCCGGCGCAGTTCAAGGCGCTCATCGGAACCTATGTCGAGGTCGTTGTCGCCGATCCGGACGTCCTGGTGAAGGCGGCCGGTGTGCTCGACCAACTCACCGGTGCTGAACCGACGTTCGACCACGAGCGGGGCGCCGTCGGCGCGGTCGCGCGGGACACGACGCTCACCCTGCCGCGTCTGGTGCGCGAACTGGACGCGGCGGGCGTGCCGTTGCTCGACGCGAGCCTGCGGCCGCCGACGCTCGACGAGGTGTTCCTGCAGCTGACCGCCGACTTCGCGGAGCGTGTGGCATGAGCGTGCTGGCGTACGACGGAACGGCCCTGCTGGGCCGCCAGTTGCGGCGGATCCGGAACAACCCGGGGCTGCTGATCCTGACCCAGACGATGCCGATCAGCATGCTGCTGTTCTTCGGCTACGTCTTCGGCAGCGCGCTGGCCATGCCGGGCGGGGAGTACCGGTCCTTCCTGGTGCCGGGACTGCTGGTGGCGACGGCGGCGAACGGGATCATGACCGGCATGTTCCAGGCGGCCCAGGACACCCATCGGGGCGTCGCGGACCGCTTCCGCACCCTGCCGATCAGCAGGGCCGCCGTACCGCTGGGACAGGCCCTCGCGGACGTCCTCGTCACCGCCGCGGGAACCGGGCCGTTCCTGCTGGTCGGGTATGCGGTCGGCTGGCGGATCGAGGGGAGCGCGCTCGAAGCGGTGGGCGCCGTGGGGCTGTTGCTGCTGTTCCGGTTCGCGACGACCTGGGTGGGGATCTTCCTCGGGCTGCTCACCCGCAGCGAGGAGGCCGCGGGGCAGCTGGGCGGCGCGACCTTCATGCTGCCCCTGCTGTCCAACGCGTACATCCCCACCGACGGGCTGCCGGGCTGGCTGCGCACGCTCGCCGAGTGGAACCCGATCAGCGCGGTGACGACGGCCCTGCGGGACCTGTTCGGCAACGCGCCGGTGCCCGAGGGTGCCGCGTGGCCGGTCGCACATCCGGTCGCCGGGTCACTGATGTGGTGCGCGGTGCTGATCGCGGTGTTCCTGCCGGCGGCGGTGCGGCGGTACGCGTACGGGGAGCGCTGACCTCAACGGGCATGGGAAAGCCTGGTGTTGTCTCTCGGTACCGAGTGGGTGGGAGGTACCGAGAGACGACCGGACGGCGTGCCGAACCGGGCATGGCCCCTCGATGACGGCGTCGAGGGACGCCGGTGAACTCAGCGGCCCCCGAACAGCGAACGCCGCAGCCTGCGCAGCGGAGCGAAGAGCGAGACCCGGCGCACGCGCGCGCCCTGGTCACTGCGGGTCTTGGTGGTGTCGCGAGCGGTGAGCTCAAGCATCAGCGAGGTCGCCTCCGCCGTCTCGCGCTGCGGCACGGCAGGGCCCGCCAGCACCGAGAGATGGCGGTCGAGACGCGAACTGGTCGCGCTGCTCCCGCACGTGATCGCAGGGACCCTGGCCCTGCTGTGCATCGTTATCTGATCCATGTCACTCCCCACCCGTACAAGTCCACCCGGCCCGGGCAGGGTAACCCTATCGCCCCAACCGGGCACTCGTGTATCGCGGTCACAGGATTCACCTTCCCCGTAAGGAGGTTGACGACTCCCCTCTCGTCACTCTCCGAATCCAACCGATTTCAGGGCGAGTTGGACAATCGGCTGGCTGGTGGGCTGCGCTGAGCCCCCGTCGGGCTCGACGGTCACAGCGAGTGATGTCGCGGACTTGTTGAGACCGGACGCGACCAAGGGCGTGTCGCCCTTGAAGAGGCCGAGGGAGCGCGGTTGCTCGTCGGGGCGCATGAGCCACAGTTGGTGCACGCGGTCGCTCGCCAGATCGTCGTATCCGCTGAGCGTCACCACCGCGCTCCCCTCCTCGGCCGAGGCGACCACGCCGATACTTCGGCCCTGTGCGTCCTTGCCGGTGCTCGACCGGGCGTCCGGAGCCGAGAGAACGTGGGCGATCTCACGCGACTGCGCCTGCGCCGCGTCCAGCCTGTCCTGGGTCCGGTTCGCCTGCACCGCGAAGAGGGAGGCGACGACGAGGGCCGCGGCCGCCGTCGCGGTGGCGAACGGCACGAAGAACGGACGGCGCTCACGAACGCGCCGCGGGGGCGGCTGGACTCCCCAGACGTGCGGCGGCAACTGCGGTGTGTGCTCCCGCGTCTGCTCCCGCACGGGCGGGGGCACCTGGGGAGTCGTGCGGACGGCGGCCAGCACCCGGTCGCGCATCGCGGCCGGCGGCGGGGCGGCCGTGGACCAGGCCAGCCGGACGGCGTCCTCGGTCAGCGCCCGCACCTCGGCGGCGCAGACCGCGCACGTCCGCAGATGCTTCTCGAAGCGGGCCCGCTCGGCGGGGTCCAGGGCGTCGAGCGCGTAGGGGGCGGCGAGCGAGTGCAGATCCTCTCGGCGGAACAGACTCATGCGACACCTCCCAGGCACTTGCGCAGCTGGGTGAGTCCGTCGCGCATCCGGGTCTTGACCGTGCCCAGCGGCAGCGAGAGCCGCTCGGCCACTTCACGGTACGTGTAGCCGTCGTAGTAGGCGAGGGTCACGGACTGGCGCTGCAGGGCGGTCAGGCGGTTCAGGCAGCGGCGCACCCATTCGCGCTCCATGCCGGCCTCGACCTCCTCGGCCACGTGGTCGAAGGCGGGGCCGTTGGTGCGCTGGGCCTCGCGCTGTTCGCGTTCGCCGGCCGCGCGTGCGCTGCGCACCCGGTCGACCGCCCGGCGGTGGGCGAGGGTGAGCACCCACGACAGCGCGCTGCCACGCCCGGGGTCGAACCGGCCCGCGGAGCGCCAGAGTTCGAGCAGCACCTCCTGGGACACCTCCTCCGACTGCGCCGGGTCGCGCACGACGCGTCGGACCAGTCCGAACACCGGACCGGACACGAGTGCGTACAGCTCCTCGAATGCCTTCTGGTCGCCGCCCGCCACGAGCACCAGAAGTTCGTCCGCCTCCACTCGGTCCCCCTCTCCCCGCCCGCATGGGCCCCGTCCTGTCACACCAGGCATTCGCAACGAACGCACCTCCGGATGGGGTTACGGATGAGCGTGCCCGAAACGCGGGTCCGCGGCCGACGAAACAAGATTCCCGCTCCGCTGAAACGAGGGTCCGAGTCCGCCGTAAGAACGTTTGGGATTCGACCAATCCATCCTGCCGACCGCTCCGAATCAGCGTTCGTCAGGCAAGTTGGCACTGAGGACGGACGGCATGACACCTAACTCCAGGAGCGGTGCGGGGCGCAGGAACATCGCGGCCCTCATATGCGGCGCGTTGGCCGCCGGGGGGCTCGCGGCCGCCGGTACGGCCGCGCTGGAACCGGGAGTGGCCTCGGCCTCCTCCCACCGGGAGGCCCCCCTGATCTCGGGGACTCCGCAGTACGACAACACGGACCTCTACGCGTTCGCGAGCCCGGACAAGGCGAACACGACGACGATCGTGGCGAACTGGATCCCGTTCGAGGAGCCCGCGGGCGGCCCGAACTTCTACCAGTTCGCGGACGACGCCCAGTACGACCTGCACATCGACAACAACGGTGACGCACTGGACGACCTGATCTTCCGCTACACCTTCAGCACGCAGATCAAGAACAAGAAGACGTTCCTGTACAACACGGGTCCGGTGACCAGCCTCACCGACCCGGACCTCAACATCACGCAGTCCTACGACATCGACCTGATCCGGCTCAAGCACGGCAAGCAGTCGTACAAGACCCGGATCGCCGACGACATCCCGGCGGCCCCGTCGAACGTGGGCAAGGCGTCGATGCCGGACTACGCGAAGCTGCGCTCGCAGGCGATCTACAAGACCTCGCAGGGCGGCGCCACCTTCGCCGGTCAGGCCGACGACCCGTTCTTCGCCGACCTGCGCGTCTTCGACCTGCTGTACGGCGGCAACCTCTCCGAGGTCGGCAACGACACCCTCAAGGGCTACAACGTCAACACGATCGCCCTCCAGGTGCCGAACGACCTGATCCGGCAGTCCAAGTCCCGTCCGACCGTGGGTATTTACTCCACGACCCAGCGCAGGAACGCCCAGGGCTACTACTCCCAGGTCTCGCGCCTGGGCAACCCGCTGGTCAACGAGGTCGTCAACCCGCAGAAGGACAAGGACAAGTTCAACGCGTCCCAGCCCAAGGACGACGCGCAGTTCCTCAAGAACGTGACCGAGCCCGAGATCCCGAAGCTCATCGAGGCGATCTACAAGATCAAGGCGCCGGCCGAGCCGCGCAACGACCTCGTCAGCGTGTTCCTCACGGGCGTCAAGAACCTCAACACCTTGCAGCCGTACGCGACTCCGTCGGAGATGCTGCGGCTGAACACGTCGATCCCGGCGACCGCGCACCCCAAGCGGCTCGGCGTCCTGGACGGCGACAACGCGGGCTTCCCGAACGGACGTCGGCTCACCGACGACGTGATCGACGCCGCGCTCCAGGTCATGGAGGGTGAACTCGTCGGTTCCAAGAACGACTTGGGCGACGCGGTCGACAAGAACGACAAGGGCTTCGAGAAGTACTTCCCGTACGTGGCCGAGCCGACCTCGGGTTCACGCGGTCCGCTCGCCAAGGGCACCGGCAGCGGCACCGACGTCAAGAACCAGCTCGGCGACGCCCTGCAGCCCGCCGGTTCCTCCACCTCCGGCAACACCGCCCTGATCGCCGGATCCGCGGGCGCCGGCGCGCTCGGCATCCTGCTGATCGGCGGCGGCCTGATGTGGTGGCGCCGGATGCGGGAGCGGGCGTACTAGGAGCTGTTGTTTGGATCAGGCCGGCTGTGAGGTGCGATGCCTCTCGGCCGAGCCGAGCGGGGTCTGGTGCGTGCAGCTGCAAGGCGGAGGAGGGAGTCGACGCGGAGCGTCGGCGACCGACGACAACGCGGCAGATGGGCGTGCCAGGGCCCGCGACGCCGGACTGATCCAAACGACGGCTCCTGGGCCACAGCCCCTCATGGCCGGGCCGGGTCACTCCAACCCGGCCCTGGAGGTGGCGGATCGGGCGGCTCTTGAAGCGGTGTCGCCCGATCCGCGAACCCAGGCCGATCCACCGACTGGCGCGGCCCGCTCGTACTCATCCCCCACGGCGCGGGCCGCGCCGTACGACTTCCGTTCACCGCATTCCGATCGAGGAGAGGGCATGGCCCCGCGTACGAACGACACCGAGCCGACGAGGACCGACGGCAGCGCGCCGCCCGCCCTCTCGGACCCCGAGGCCATGCCCACCGAGCCCGCCGCCGGCACCGAGCAACGGGCCGTGCCGAAACTGCACTTGGTCTCCGGGGACACCGGCAGGCCCGAGCCGTCCCCCGCCGCCGAGGACGAGCGGGTCGCCGCCGTGCGGCGCGTGGGGGCCGTCGGTCGGCGCTGGCGGGCGGCCCAACTCGGCGGATCCGTCGTGCTGTTGGCCATCGCGCTCACCGCCGGTTCGATCGCGCTCGGGGCCATGAAGGACAGCGGCGGGACCGCCGTCGCCGCCGCACCGAGCGCCATGTCACCGGCGCTGCTGTCCAGCGGTGACATCGACGCGACCATCACCTCGCTGCAGGCCCAACTGCGCTCGCAGCCCAAGGACTTCGGCAGCTGGGCCACTCTCGGACTCGCCTACGTGGAGCAGGCCCGCACCAAGGGCGACCCTTCCCGTTACCCGCAGGCCGAGAAGGCCCTGGCGCGGTCGCTCCAGGTGAAACCCGGCAACGAGGCGGCCGTCACCGGCCAGGCCGCCCTCGCCGCGGCCCGGCACGACTTCAAGGACGCTTTGAAGTACGCCGACCAGGTCCTCAAGGAGAACCCCTACAGCGCGAACGCCCTCTCCTCCCGCATCGACGCCCTCGTCGAACTCGGCCGCTACGCCGACGCGTCGAAGGCCGCCGACATCGCCGACACCCGCCGCCCGGGCGTCCCCGTCTTCACGCGGTACGCGTACGTGCACGAACTGCGCGGCGACGTGAAGACCGCCCGCCGGGTTTTGGAGCAGGCGCTCACCACCGCGACCTCCCCCGGCGACATCTCCTACGTGGCCGCCCAGCTCGGCCAACTCGCCTGGAACCAGGGCGACTACAAGAACGCACTCACCTTCTACGCCCGCGCCCTGGCCGCCGACGAGAACTACCTTCCCGCCCTGGAGGGCCGCGCCCGCGCCCTGTACGCCACCGGCGACAAGGCCGGCGCCGTCAAGGGCATGGAGCAGGTCGTCGCCCGCTACCCGCTGCCCGGTCCGCTCGTCGAACTCGGTGAGCTGTACGAGGACCGCGGCGCCGAGGGCGACAGGATGAAGGCCGCCGACCAGTACGCCCTCGTCGGCGCCTGGGTCGCGCTGGCCCGCGCCAACGGCGTCAACGCCGACCTCGACACGGCGCTCGCCGCCGCCGACCACGGCGACAAGGCGGCGGCCCTGCGCGCCGCCCGCGCCGAATGGGCCCGCCGGCACACCGTGCACACCGCGGACGCCCTGGCCTGGGCCCTGCACGTCAACGGCCACGACGAAGAGGCCCTCCCCTACGCCCGGCAGGCCACGGCCACCGGCTACCGCAACGCCTCCTTCATCTACCACCGCGGCATGATCGAGCTGGCCACCGGTCACGCGAAGGACGGCCGCGCCCATTTGAAGGCGGCCCTGAAGCTGAACCCCGGCTTCTCGCCCCTGGGCGCCCGGACGGCCCGTGAGGCACTGGAGGCGGCCAAGTGACGCCCCGCCGCGCGATGACGCCCCGCCGCCTGTTCGCCTCCTGCACAGCCGTGTTCACGGCCGCCTGCGCACTCGTGCTGCTCCCTTCCGGCGCCGCGAGCGCGCACCCCCTCGGCAACTTCACCGTCAACCGCTACGACGGACTCGTCGCCGCCCCCGGTCACCTGCGCGTCGACCACGTCGAGGACCTCGCCGAGATCCCCGCCACCCAGGCGAAGCCGGACATCAAGCGGCTCGGCATGACCGAGTGGGCGCGGGAGCGGTGCGAGAAGGCGGCGGACGGCAGCAAGGTCACCGTCGACGGACGCGCCACCGACCTCACCGTCGGCACCAGCCACGCGCGCGTGCGCCCCGGCCAGGCCGGCCTCGACACCCTGCGCGTGGAGTGCCGCCTCACGGCCCCGCTCCCCGAGGGCGAGACCGTCAGCCTCGGCTTCCACAGCGCGGGCGCCACCTCCGGACCCGGCTGGCGGGAGATCACCGCGCGCGGCGACCGGATGACGCTCACCGCGACCGACGTACCGAAGACCTCGGTCTCCCACGAACTCACCAGTTATCCCAAGGAGTTGCTCTCCTCCCCCGCCGACACCGCGACCGCCTCCCTGCGGGTGCGCCCCGGCGGACCGGCCCTGGCCGAGGACGACCAGGCCGCCCCCGGCGCCTCCGTACTGCCGCGCGGCGCCGACCGCTGGACCCGCGCCCTGGACAGCCTGGTGGCCCGGCACGACCTCACCGTCGGCTTCGCCGCGCTCGCCCTGCTCATCGCGGTCGTCCTGGGCGCGATGCACGCGCTCGCGCCGGGCCACGGCAAGACCCTGATGGCGGCGACGGCGGCCGCGCGCGGGGGCAAGGCCCGCCTCAAGGACGTGCTCCCCCTGGCCGCCTCGGTGACGGTCACCCACACGCTCGGCGTGGTCGCCCTGGGCCTGCTGGTCACGGCCGGCTCGGCGGCGACCCCCTCGGTGATCGCCTGGCTGGGCATCGCGAGCGGTGTCCTGGTTCTTTGCGCGGGCGCCACCCTCGTACGCCGGGCCTGGCGCAACCGCACACACGGTCATGGCCACGACCACCCGCATACACATCCGCACGAGCCCGTGACCGAGAAGGCCGAGGAACGTGCCCTCGTGCTGGTCTCGGCCCACTCCGCCCACGCGGAGACCGCGGCGGCGGCCACCCCCACCGAAACCCATCCGCACCCGCACACTCACGACCACCACACCCACGACCACAGTCACCCCCACCCCCATTCCCACGACCACCCCCACCACCCCGCCCCCGACTCCCCCCTCGAACACAGTCACGGCGGCTTCACCCACACGCACGCCATCGCGCCCACCGTGCGCGGCACGATCCTGCTGGGTTTCGCCGGTGGGCTCGTGCCGAGTCCGTCCGCCGTCGTCGTGCTCGTCGGCGCGATGGCGCTCGGCCAGGCGTGGTTCGGGCTGCTGCTGGTCGTGGCGTACGGCGTCGGGCTCGCGCTGACCCTGACGGCGGCTGGATTCGCCGTCGTCAAGCTGGGTACCGGAATGACTCGGGTGCTGGACAAGCGCCCGCGTCTGACGAGCCATCCGATGACGACCCTGCTGCGCAGGTCCGCGCCGCTGATGTCGGCGTTCCTGGTCGTGGCACTCGGGGCCGGATTGGTGCTCAAGGGGGCGGCATCCGCACTCGGCTGAGCTACTTTTGGGCACAAATGACGCGGAGTGGAGACATCGCGCGGATGCTATGGGGGGACACCCGTGTCCGAAGAACCGGGCAGTGAACGTGTGATCGCCGGCCGCTACCGGCTTCTGTCGCCCCTCGGTGAGGGCGGGATGGGAACCGTGTGGCGCGCCCGCGACGAGCTGTTGCACCGCGAGGTCGCCGTCAAGGAGGTGCGCGCGCCCGCCGGGCTGCCGCACTCGGAGATCTCACGCATGTACGCCCGGCTGGAGCGCGAGGCGTGGGCCGCGGCCCGGGTCGCCAACCGCAATGTCGTCACCGTGTACGACGTGGCGATGCAGGACGACCGGCCGTGGATCGTGATGGAGCTGGTGCGGGGCATCTCGCTGGCCGAACTCCTGGACATCGAGGGCCCGTTGAGTCCGCAGCGCGCCGCGCACATCGGTGCGGAGGTGCTGTCCGCGCTGCGGGCGGCGCACGCGGCCGGGGTGCTGCACCGGGACGTGAAACCGGCCAACGTGCTGATCTCGAACGACGATCGGGTGGTGCTCACCGACTTCGGCATCGCCATGGTCGAGGGCAGTTCGGCGCTGACCATGACCGGCGAGGTCATCGGCTCGCCCGAATTCCTGGCCCCGGAACGGGCGTTGGGCCGCACTCCGGGTCCCGAGTCGGACCTGTGGTCGCTCGGTGTGCTGCTGTACGCGGCCGTCGAGGGCAACTCCCCCTTCCGGCAGGCCACTCCGCTCAACACCCTGCGCGCGATCGTCGACGAGGAGCTGCCGTACCCGCACCGGGCCGGTCCGCTCGCGCCGGTGATCGAGGCGCTGTTGCGCAAGGACCCGGCCGAGCGGCTGCCGGCCGAGCAGGCGGAGCGGGATCTGCGGATCATCGCGGCGGGCGGCACGGTCGACGCCCCCATGGCGCAGGCACCGGTGTATCCGCCGACGACCATCGGCTATGCGTCGCAGGAGTCGTCGACGCCGTCCCAGCCGTACACGGCCGCCCGGACGCAGCCCGTCCCGGGGCCGGGGAGGACTACGACCTCGCCCGCCACACCGCCGGAGCGCAGTCGCGGGGCCGCCGTCGCGCTGATCGTGGGCGCGGTCGTCCTGGCGCTGGCGCTGGCCGGTCTGACGTACGCGCTGCTGAACAACGGTGACGGCGACGGGGGTTCGGCCGACGCGGGGGCCAGCACCAAGACCGGGGGCGGGACCTCGCAGAGCGCCACGCGCACCGACTCCGGCGGCGACGAGGAGAGTTCCGAGCCCAGCGCGAGCAGCAGCGCTTCGAGTTCTGCCGCCCAGCAGTCGGTGCAGGTCTCACTGGCGGGGGCGAACACCGACTACTCCGGGAGCTGTCCGCCGTCGAGTGCGCAGGCGCCCACGTTCACGGCGACGATCACGGTGGGGAAGCTGCCGGCCCAGGTGAGCTATCGGTGGGTGTCCGCGGACGGGCAGGTCATGGACGACGGGTGGAAGACCATGTCCTTCGCCGAGGGCGGCGGGAAGACCAAGCAGGACAAGGCGTTCGTGACGACGTACGACAGCACGGGGACGTTCCGGAACTCGATCAGTGTCGAGGTGCGCTCGCCGGTGGAGAAGAAGTCCAACTCGGTTCCGTTCACCGTCACTTGTGTGGCGGAGACCCCGTCGGGCGAAGCCTCCGCCAGTGCGTCCGAGTCCGCGGACCAGTGAGGGTCGGGACGCGGCGGTGGAGAACCGGTCAGGCGGCGCTGTTCAGTACGGGCAGATAGCCGCCGGACTGGCCGGAGGCGGTGGGGTGGTACGACGTCGAGATGCTCAGCAGGTTGAGGCTGTGCAGCCAGGCGCTGCCTGAGCAGAGCTCGTGTCCGGTGAAGGTGGCGCGGACGTCGCCGAAGGTGAAGCCGTGGTCGGCGGCTGCCTTGTTGATGGCGGTGTCCAGATAGTCGGCCGCGCCGTTGATCGCGCTCCGCTTGGTCCCGGAGAGCCCGACACAGGTGGTGCCGAGCTTGTAGAAGCGGGGGTAGCCGAGGACGACCACGTGCGCGTTGGGCGCCTTGCTGCGGATCGCCGTGTAAACGGTGTCGAGTTGCTTCGGGAGGGTGGAGTCGACGTACGCCTTCGCCGTCTTGATCCGGGAGAGGCAGGAGCTGTCGGACTGGAGCACGCAGGTCGTCATGACGTCGGCGAAGCCCGCGTCGTTGCCTCCGACGCTGATGGAGACGAGGCTCGTGGCCGAGCTGAGCGGGCCCAGCTGACCGGAGAGAACATCACCCGTACGAGCGCCCGAGCAAGCGGTGAAGTCGAACTTCGAGGGTGAATGGGCGGCGGCCCACAGGTAGGGGTACGCCTTGGTGCTGCGATCGCAGTCGCCGCTGGAGCCGATGTAGCTGCCCGCTCCGACCCCGGAGGAGTAGGAGTCGCCGAGGGCCACATAGCCCCCGGTGGCGGCGGTTTGGGACGCCTGCGCCGCCGCTGCCCCGGTGAGGGCCGTGCCGACGGCGAGGAGAGTGGAGATCACGAAGACCGCAATTCGGGAACGTCTCATGGAACCTCCCTTTAGCAGGATCTCTGCCGTAACCGTCGTACCAACTACGCGCATCGACGGGAAGTGCTCATGTCAAGACTTTCCCGCCGGTACCGACACCCACCCTGTGTGCTCGCCATGCGTTTCATTACGTGGCCATGACAGGTTTGTTGACAGCCTTTCAACTCCCTTGTTCTACGCACGTAGATGGTCGACGCTTTACGCAGCCTTGAACGGGAACGCGACGTTCCGGGCCGTGTGCGCGACGACGCGCGCACCCCCCACAGTCGCGCGCCCGACCCAGGCGCGCGCAGCCTGGAGGAGGACTCCCTCGTAATGGCACAACTGCGTAGCAAGAAGCTCCGGTTCGCCGCCGTCACCGGCCTCGCGACGGCCGCCCTGGTCGGCGGACTCACCGCACTCCCCGCCCACGCCGCGCCGGCCGAGGGCAAGGTCCTTGCCGCCGGCTCCCCCACCGCGGTCAAGGACAGCTACATCGTCACGCTGAAGAAGACCGCCGGCCTCACGGCGGCCTCGACGGCGGGCAAGGGGCTGATCAAGGAGTACGGCGGCACGGTCAGGAAGACCTTCGACACCGTGCTCAACGGCTACTCGGCCACCCTGACCGCGACCGAGGCGAAGAGACTCGCCGCCGACCCGTCGGTGGCCTCCGTCGAGCAGAACCAGCGCTTCCAGCTGGCCGACACCACGCAGTCCAGCGCCCCTTGGGGCCTGGACCGCATCGACCAGGCCGCCCTCCCGCTCTCCGGCACCTACACCTACCCGGACACCGCGGGCGCCGGCGTGACGGCGTACGTCATCGACACCGGCGTGCGCATCACCCACACCCAGATCAGCGGCCGGGCCTCCTACGGCTACGACGCGGTCGACGGCGACACCACCGCCTCCGACGGCAACGGGCACGGCACGCACGTGGCCACGACGATCGCGGGCACGACCTACGGCGTCGCCAAGAAGGCGAACATCGTGGCGGTCCGGGTGCTCGACAACAACGGTTCCGGCACCACCGCGGGTGTCATCGACGGCATCGAGTGGGTCACCGAGAACCACACCACTCCGTCCGTCGCCAACATGTCGCTGGGCGGCTCCGCGTCCACCACCCTGGACACCGCGGTCGCCAACTCCATAGCCGGCGGCGTCACTTACGCGGTCGCGGCCGGCAACAGCAGTGCCAACGCCTCCTCCTACTCCCCGGCCCGTGTCGCCACCGCGATCACGGTCGGCGCGACCACGAGCTCCGACGCCCGGGCGAGCTACTCCAACTACGGTTCGATTCTGGACATCTTCGCCCCCGGCTCGTCGATCCTGGCGGGCTACAACACCAGTGACACGGCCACCGCCACGCTCTCCGGTACGTCCATGGCGACCCCGCACGTCGCGGGCGCGGCCGCGGTCTACCTCGCGAGCCACCCCTCGGCCACCCCGGCCGCGGTCGCCACGGCTCTGGTGAACGGCGCCACGTCGAACGTCGTCACCAGCGCGGGCACCGGCTCGCCGAACAAGCTCCTCAAGCTCGTCCCGTAACACCGCACCGCGGTACCCGAACGACCGTTCCCCGGAGGCAGTCGACGCCTCCGGGGAACGCGTGTTTGAGCCACCCGAGCAGACCCGAGCAGAGAGGCGTTCAAGGGCTGCCGGGAAAGGACGTGGACACCTTCCGCATCTTGACGCCCCGTCTAGTACTGCGCGACATTGAAGCCCGGCATCCGGCGCGCTGGGGGCAAAGTCGCCAATGCAGACCAACCGTGTCAAGAGAACACCGACCGACGGCACCGAGCGAGCGCGACCAGGTCCGGGGAGGGACCTGACGCCACTGCTCGCGGGAGCCGCCACGGCCGTGGGGGGATTCGGCGCGCTGCTCGCGCTCACCGACACCGACTCACCCCTGCGCGGCCCGCTCACCCTTTTCTTCCTGCTCGCCGCTCCCGCCACGGCCATCGCCGTGGCGCTGCGCGGGCTGGAGCCCTTCGGCCGGGTGCTGGCCGCGATCGCCGGCGCGATCGTGGTCAACATGCTTGTGGCGCAAGGGATGTTGGCCGTACACCGATGGTCCGTCCGCGGCGGTGTCGTCGCGGTGACCGTGATCAGTCTGCTGGTGTTCGCACCGGTGCTTGTCCGACGGTTGTACGGACGTTCGGAAACACTGGACAAAGTTCAGTAACGGTCAAACCAACAAAAACGTGAGGCCACGTTCCAGGTCTTGCCATACAGGTTCATTCATCAATACCGTCGTACATCTCACCCGCATCGGACCATCCTTCAGCGGCTCCAGGGGAGGGCTCAAGGACCGCGGTGGATCCCGGCGCGGGGCGCGGTAGGGGGGTGCCGTGCTCGGTGAGCGCTTTTCACCGAGTCGTGCCGCGCGACCGGCTGCCGTTTTCCGGCAGGCGGCCAGTTCTGCCAGCTCGCCCGGCATGTCCGGAGACCCGTTTCGGCATGTCGCAGGGGTGAGAACCCCCCTTTCGAACCGGACACGAAACCGGGCCGCCCTTGGGGCGGGCGGTCCACCGGACGAGAGGGACCAGACTCATGAGTTCTGTTCTGCGGCCGGCGACCACGGATCACGGTCCGTCAGCAGCCAGCAAGTACCGGCCGATCTCTTCTCACCTGGCCATCGCGCCACCGGTGAGTGTGGTGATCCCCGCCATGAACGAGGCGGAGAATCTCCCGTACGTCTTCAAGACCCTGCCCGACTGGATACATGAAGTGGTCCTGGTGGACGGCAACTCCACCGACGACACCGTCGAGGTGGCGCGCGGCCTGTGGCCGAACGTCAAGGTCGTCGAGCAGCGCGGCAAGGGCAAGGGGGACGCACTCATCACGGGGTTCGAGGCGTGCAGCGGCGACATCATCGTGATGGTCGACGCGGACGGCTCGGCCGACGGCAACGAGATCGTCAGCTATGTCTCCGCGCTGGTCTCGGGCGCGGACTTCGCCAAGGGGTCCCGCTTCGCCAACGGCGGCGGCACCGACGACATGACGTTCATCCGCAAGCTGGGCAACTGGGCGCTGTGCACGATCGTCAACCGCAAGTTCGGCGCCCGCTACACCGATCTCTGCTACGGCTACAACGCGTTCTGGCGGCACTGCCTCGACAAGATCTCCCTGGACTGCACCGGTTTCGAGATCGAGACCCTGATCAACATCAGGGTGGTCAAGGCCGGGCTCAAGGTGCAGGAGATTCCCAGTCACGAGTACCTCCGCATCCACGGCACGAGCAATCTGCGCGCCGTGCGGGACGGGATACGGGTGCTCAAGGTGATCCTCAAGGAGCGCTCCAACCGGCGTGAACTGCGCCGCCAGGAGCACCACTCCCCGATGCTCGCCGCCGTCGAGCCCGCCCCGGTCCAACTCGACCCGGTCAAGGTCGACTCGGTCAAGGTCGACTCGGTCCAGGGAGAGGTGTCTTGAGCGATCTCGACATCTCCGTCGTGATCTGCGTCTACACCGAGGACCGCTGGGAGGACATCCTCGCGGCGGTCTCCTCGGTGCGTACGCAGTCACACCCCGCGCTGGAGACCCTGCTGGTCGTCGACCACAATCCGGCTCTGCTGGACCGACTGACCAAGGAGTACAAGGAACACGGGGCGTTCGAGCAGTCCGGTGAGGTCCGTGTGTTCGCCAACGCGGGCCCCCGCGGCCTGTCCGCGGGACGCAACACCGGCATCGCGGCATCGCGCGGCGAGGTGATCGCCTTCCTCGACGACGACGCCGTGGCCGAACGCGACTGGCTGCGCCGCTTCGCCGAGGGCTACGCCGACCCGGAGGTGATGGCCGTCGGCGGCCGTACGATGCCGATCTGGGCGTCGGGGAGGCGTCCTGCCTGGTTCCCGGAGGAGTTCGACTGGGTGGTGGGCTGCACGTACAAGGGTCTGCCGCCGGGCCGGGTCCGGGTGCGCAACGTCCTGGGCGGCAACGCCTCGTTCCGGCGTACGGCGTTCGACGCGGCGGGCGGTTTCGCGACCGGCATCGGCCGCGACGGCGACAAGCGCCCGCTGGGCTGCGAGGAGACGGAACTGTGCATCCGTCTCACCCGCGCCAGGCCCGACGCGGTGCTGCTGATCGACGACCGCGCGGTGATCCACCACCGAGTGCCCGACGCGCGCGAGCACTTCGGGTACTTCCGCACGCGCGCCTACGCCGAGGGCCTCTCCAAAGCCCTGGTCGCACGAAGTGTGGGCGCTGACAAGGGGCTTGAGTCCGAGCGCCGGTACGCGACCCGGGTGCTGCCGGCCGGCGTGGCCCGTGGGCTGCGCGACGCGGTGCTGGCGCGACCGGGCGGCGCGGGCCGGGCGGGCGCGATCGTCGCCGGAGTGCTCACTGCGGCCGGCGGCTACGTGGTGGGCAGCGTCCGGGCGCGCAAGGGGGGCGCGACGTTCTCGGTGGTCGAGATCGACGGGGAACATACGGCCGAGGGGGAACGGACAGCCGAGGGGGGCTCTCATGACTGAGACACCCGTACCGGTCCTCATGTACCACTCGGTCGCCACCGCACCGAACGACGCCACCCGCGAGCTGTCGGTCGCCCCCGAGGCGTTCACCGAACAGATGGCGCTCATCGGCGACTTGGGGCTCGCGCCGGTCAACACGGCGGATCTGGCGGCATGTTGGCGCACCGGCCGGCCGCTGCCACCGCGTCCCGTGCTGGTCACCTTCGACGACGGCTACGAGGGCGTGCACCGGCACGCGCTGCCCGTGCTGGCCAAGCACGGCTTCGCCGCCACCGTGTTCGTCTCCACCGGCTGGATCAGGGGCGCCCACGACACCGGGGGCGGCCTGGACCTCATGCTCGACTGGGACCAGGTCCGCGAACTGGCCGCCGCCGACGTCGAGATCGGCGGCCACAGCCACACCCACCCGCAACTCGACCAGCTCGACGACGAGACACTGCGCCACGAGCTGATCCACAGCAAGGAGATCGTCGCCGACGAACTGGGCACCGTCCCGGCCTCGTTCGCCTACCCGTACGGCTATTCCAGCCGCCGGGTGCGCAGAGCGGTGCGCGAGACGGGCTACGCCCAGGCGCTCGCCGTCGGCAACGATCTCGCGCGCCGCCGCCAGGGCCCGTACGCCCTGCGACGGGTCACCGTGCGCCGCACCACCGGGATCGAGGAGTTCGAGCGGCTGGTCGAGGGCCGCGCGATCGCCCGTACCTTCGCCAGGGACCGTGCCCTCACCAAGGGGTACGCCATGGTCCGCAGAGCACGACAGGTCCGCCGGAAGGCCATCCGTTCCCGTGTCTGACACGACGACCACGACCGAGGCAGAGCCCACCGCCCAGGCGCCCGAGCAGTCGGGGCGCCGGCTCCGGCTGCCCGGCCTGGGCAGGTCCAAGGGCGGCAACCAGCTGTTCCGCAACGCCTACGCCCTGATGCTCAACACCGGCATCTCCGCGGTGCTCGGCCTCGGCTTCTGGCTGGCCGCGGCCCGCTACTACTCCGAGTCCGCGGTCGGCCAGGGCTCCGCCGCGATCGCCGCGATGAAGTTCCTCGCGGGCCTGACCGCGGTGGCCCTGACCGGCGCCCTGGCCCGCTTCATCCCGGTCGCCGGGCGGGCCACCGGACGCCTCATCTTCCGTACGTATGCGGCGAGTTGCGTCGTCGTCGCGTTCGCGGCAGGGATCTTCCTGCTCACCCTCGACACCTGGGGGCCGTCGTACGCCTTCCTGCACGGGTCGATCAAGGGCCTCGGCTTCATCATGGCCGTCGCCTCCTGGAACCTGCTCACCCTGCAGGACGGGGTGCTGACGGGGCTTCGCAGCGCGCCATGGGTACCGGTCGGCAACACGGTGTTCTCGGCGGTGAAGTTGGCACTGCTGGTCGGTCTGGCCGCCTCGATGCCGACCACCGGCGTCTTCGTCTCCTGGTGCCTGGCGATCGTCACCTCCGTGATACCGCTCGGGCTGCTGGTGTTCCGACGGCTGGTGCCCCGGCACATCAAGGCCACCGAGGGCCGCGCCCAGACACCGACGCTGAAGGAGATCGGCAGGTTCCTCGCCGGCGACTACACCGGTTCGCTGTTCTCGCTAGCCGTCGTCTATCTCATCCCGGTGATCATCGCCTCGCAGGTCAGCTCCGAGGACAACGCGTACTTCTACATCACCACGACGATAGGCGGCACGGTCAACCTGCTCGCCATCAACATGGGCGCCTCGCTGACCGTCGAGGGCTCGCACGACCCGGCCCGGCTGGCCGCCAACACCCGTGCCGCGCTGAGGCGGATGGCGCGGATCATGCTGCCGATCTGCGGGCTGCTGTTCATCGGGGCGCCGTGGATCCTCGGCGTGTTCGGCGCGGGCTACGCGGACGCGGCGACACCGCTGCTACGCTGGTTCGCCGTCGGCGCGGTGCTCCGGGTCGTCATGGAGACGTACTTCGCGGTGCTGCGCGCGCAGAGCCGCACCGCCGGACTCGCCTGGCTGCAGGGCCTGTTGTGCGTGCTGGTGCTCAGTCTGACCCTGCTCCTGCTGCCCCGCATGGGCCTCACCGGCGCGGGCGTCGCCGAGATCTCCTCGCTCGCGGTGATCGTCCTGATCGCCGCGCCCAAGCTGTACCGCGTCCTCAAGGCCGCGCCCGCCGCCGTCCCCGAGGACGCGGCACCCGACGGGGACCTGGCCGACCTGGGAACGCGCGAGGTCGCGGCCACCGACCAGCCGCGCCGCCGCGGTCCGGCCTGGGCGCTGGACTCCGACACCCTCGCGCTCGGCATCCTCGTCGACTTCGACCACCAGGAACGCCGTCCCGACGTGCGGCCGGGCCCTGGCACCCCGCCCACCGGCATCCCCGCGGTACGCGCCGACCACCGGCCGACCTGGGCGAAGAACCCTGAGGTCGGACTGCCGGTGGAGGAGCGCGAGCCCGGCGCGGAGGCCTCCCTGGGACCGGCCGAGGTGGAGGTGGACGCCCCGTTCGAGGCGGAGTTCGAGGCCGACTTCGCCTCGGGCCCGGACACGGACACCGACCGCGACACGGACACCGACGCCGACCTGGACTCGGGGTCGGATTCAGGTGCGGGTTCGAGTTCGAGTTCGGGGAGCGTACGAGCGGTGGCCGCATCGGTCGTACGACACGACCCGCCCGTACGCGAAGAGGTACCCGATCCCGTCGCGCCGCCGCCGGCCCTGTCGTTGCGCGAGCGCCTGCGGCCCACCCGCCTCGGGGTCGTCCTCGGCTGTCTGCTGGTGGCCGCGCTGCTGCTGTACTGGGTGCCCGCGGCCCGGCTCGACGACGCCGACCTGGACCGGATGGGCGGTCTGGGCCTCGTCTCGATTCTGCCGCTGCCGACGCTGGTCGGGGCCGCGCTGCTGATCGCGGTGTTCGCCTCGCTGCTGTGGCTGGGCCGGGAGCACAAGGCACTGCTGCTGATCACGCTGCTGGCGACCGTGTTCTCGCTGCACGCGCTGCCCTCGGTGATCGAGAGCGAGCCGCGGTTCCCGACGGCCTGGCAGCACCTGGGCTTCCTCGACTACATCGACCGCACCGGCTCGGCCGTGCCCGACCTGGACGCCCGCTGGAGCTGGCCGGGCTTCTTCGCGGTGACCGCGTTCGTCGCGAAGGCGTGCGGGGTCAACGACCTCACGGAGGTCATCCGCTGGTGGCCCACCGCCATCGAACTCCTCTATCTGGCCCCGATGTTCCTGCTCGTGCGCTCGATGCGGGCGAGCTGGCGGGCCAAGTGGACCGGCATCTGGATCTTCGCGCTGAGCAGTTGGGTGGGCCAGGACTACTTCTCCCCGCAGGGCTTCACGTACTTCCTCTACCTGCAGTTCGTGGCGATCCTGCTGGTCTGGTTCCGCGCGCCGCGCGTGATCTGGGCCAAGGCGCGTCCCGGCGAGGCGGAGGTGGAGCCGACCGACCGGCGGCAGAAGGCAGTTCTGCTCGCCGTCCTGATCTGCCTGTACGCGGCGAGCGTCCCGGCCCACCAGCTCACACCGTTCATGATGCTGGGCGTCCTGGCCGTGCTCGTGCTGATCGGCAAGTCCGAACTGCGCGGCCTGCCCATCCTGTTCGGCGTGCTGGTCGCGGCCTGGCTGGGCTTCATGGCCGAGCCGTACTGGTCCGGGCACTTCCAGGACCTGTTCGGCGGGGTCGGCGGGGTCGGCGGCAATGTGTCCTCGTCGGTCTCCGGCCGTATCGAGGGCGGCAGTTCGACCCACAAGCTGGTGCTGTACGTGCGCGTGCTGCTGGCCGGCGGTGTGATGGCCTTCGCCTGCTGGGGCTGGTGGCGCCGACGCGACCACAAGTACCGCGAGCGCTCGCTGCTGGTCCTCACCTTCGTCCCGTTCCTGGGCTTCGGCATGCAGTCCTACGGCGGCGAAATGGCGCTGCGCGTCTTCATGTTCGCGGTGCCGGGCGCGGCCCTCCTCGCCGGTCTCGCCTTCTTCCCGCGCACCGGCGTCACCGCCGAGGAACGGGACAAGGACCGGGTGAGCCTGGCCCCGCTGGCCGCCCTGATGGCGGGTCTGCTCCTCATGGGCGGCTTCCTGGTGGCCCGTTGGGGCAACGAGCCGTTCGAGCGGGTGCGCCCCGGCGAGGTCGCGGCGATGGACTACGTGTACGCCCACGACAAGCCGACGGTACGTCTGCTGTGGCTGACCAGCGACCCGGTGAACGACGTGACACCGGCGATGCCGTGGGGCGCGAAGGACATGGAACGGGTCGACTATCTGCCGACGCTCGCGCCGGCCGACCCGGTCCTGGTGTCGGGGCTCGTCAAGGCACTCAGGGACGCGGGCCCGAACTCGTATCTGATGATCAATGTCAGCCAGATCAGGTATCTCCAGCTGGACGTGGGTTATTCGACCACCTGGGAGCCCCGGCTGGTCCAGAACCTGGACCGGCGCACGGAGTTGAAGAAGGTGCTGGTCAACGACGACGTCACCATGTACTCGCTGAAGAAGCAGCCGGCGGGCGCGGTGCCGAAGCCGGATCCCGGTCCGATCGGACCGCAGATCACCTGGACGCCGTGGTCGGTCGTCGGCGGCCTGGCCGCTCTCGCCCTGATCCTGCTGCTGACGGCCCGCGAGGTGGTACGGGTCGCGGTGCGGCCGGGCGTGCGTCAACTGCGGTGGCTGCAGAGCAGTTTCTGGTTCTCGCTGCCGCTGCTGGCGGTGTTCCTGGCTTCGCTGATCCAACGGTTCCTGACGATGAAGTAGCGGGCTCACCAGAAGTGGCTCACCAGGTGACGGGCCTCAACGGGCCTACCTGGTGAGCCACTTCACTTCGTAGGCCTGCATCTCGAACTGCTTCCCGTCGACCTTCGCGCTGATCGACCGGTCGAGGGTGTTGACCACCAGGACCGCCTTGTCGGTGGCCAGGACGCGGACGTTGAGCACGTCGTCGGCGGCCACGGGGACCGTCTCGTACGTCGCCCCGGGCCCGAACTCCTGGTTGAAGCGGGCGATCAGGTCGAACATGGGCAGCTTCCTGCCGCCGGCCGCGCCCTCGGTCGGGGTCCACAGACAGCCGGGGCAGTCGGTGCCCTTCTCGTCCTCCGGGTTCCAGTAGAAGCCGGAGGAGGCACCGCCCTTGACCATGGCGATCATTCCCGCGGCCTGGACGGCGACGCGGCGGTTCTCGGACCAGCCTCTGCGTTCGTCCTTGCCGTCGGCGGGCTCGACGTAGTACTCGGCCCACCACAACGGCAGTTTGTCGCCGGTCTGCCCGCGCACCCACTTGCCGACGGCGGTGAACTTGTCGGTGGCCGCGAACTCGTTCGGCAGGAGCTCGTCGTCGTTGGTGTAGCTGGAGCCGTCGACGACGACGAAGTCGGCGCCCACCTTGTGCGTGTTCCAGTAGGCGAAGGCGTCGAGGACCCGCTGGTCCATGGCGCCCCAGGGCCCCTTGAACGTCGAGGAGGCCTCGCCCGCGCGCGGGTCGACGCTGTCCATGACCAGGTAGGGCCCGCCCACCATGATGTCCTTGTCGACCTTCTTCAGCGCCTTGTAGACCAGGTTGTAGAGCTTGGTGTAGCCCTCGTAGTCCCAGCGGCCCTGGGAGTCGTTCCAGAAGCCCTTGAACTCGTTCCAGACGACGAAGTGGTGGACGTCCGGGTAGCGCTTGGCGACGGTCGCGGCGAGCGCGGCGAAGTCGGCGAAGTGCGCGGGCTGCGGGGCGGTCTCAAGGGAGGCCTGGCTCCAGTCGGTGTTGTTCACACCGGACGTGCCGCCCTTCATCCAGTCCGGTGAGCAGCACAGGGTGACGACCGGGGTGCCGCCGGACTTGCGGATGAAGTCGATCCGGCGGTCCAGCGCGCCGAAGTCGTAACGCCCCTTCACCGGCTCGGGGTTGTCCGCGCCCCAGCCCATGATCGCCTGGTCCTGCGGCATACCGCCGGCGTCGGAGATCAGCCCCTCGACCTGCTCGGTGGCGGCCGAACTGCCCTCGTCCGCACTGAACTGGGTGTGCGTGAAGCCCCATCCGACCTCGGGCTTGTCCTGGTCGGGCCGGGTCGCCGGAGTGCCGTGCACGGTGTCGCCGTTGCGCGAGGTCCCCGCCGTGCTCTCGCCGCCGTCCGGAAGCGTGTTGATCAGGGTCACGATGAGGGCCAGTGCGGCCACGCCCACCCCCAGCAGCGCCGTGAGCCGCCACCGCCCCGCCCCCGAAGTCCACCCATGACGTCCCATTGAGGGCAACAGTAACCAAGGGTGTCCCTGATCGGGCAGATGTTGTGAATGCACAGGTCTGTAACAGGCCGGAGGGGATGAGGAGGAGATACCGAGCGGACACCACGGGGACACGACCCGGACACAACCGGACCAAGCGCGCGCGGCCGACACACCCGGCGCACTGCGGAAAGCGGGTGCACCGGGCGCCCTCGTGTCGGATCATGGACGCCATGTCTGCCAACCCACACGACGCACTGCCGATCCGGCTCAACGTAGATGACAGCGACTCGCCGTCCGATGTCGTCGACGCGCTGTTCCTCGGCCGCTTCGCGACGGGCGAGCAGCCGTACTCGCACGCGGCCAACATCGACCGCGTCCGCACGGGTGCCACGCTGCTGCCGGCCGGCGCCCGGGTGCTGCGCGTGGCCCGCGACGACGACCGCAGCGCGACCCTCGCGGAGGGCGACGGCTGGACCCTGCTCGTCTCCCGCTGGAACCGCGGCGCGGACGTCACGGTCACCGCGACCACCGCCGACCTGGCCGAGAAGGTCCTCGACCAGGCCACGGACGGCGCGGCGGACGAGCCCGAACCCCAGCCGGAGAACGTGACGATGGGCTTCTGGTACGTCTCCCCCAGGCGCGGCCCGCACCGCACCACCCGGCAGATCTCCGCCGGCACCTGGGACGAGGTGCGGGACAACTACACGGCGCCGGTGGCCGACGCGATGGACCGCCTGATGAAGACGACCCCGGAGGACATCGCGGGCCGGCTCCTGCTCCTGCACGGCCCGCCCGGCACGGGCAAGACCTCCGCGCTGCGCACCCTCGCCCGTTCCTGGCGGGACTGGTGCCAGGTGGACTGCGTCCTGGACCCCGAGCGCCTGTTCTCCGACGTCGGCTATCTGATGGACATCGCGATCGGCGAGGAGGACGGCACGGGCAAGGGCCGCTGGCGCCTGCTCCTCCTGGAGGACTGCGACGAACTGATCCGCGGTGAGGCGAAGCACACGGCGGGCCAGGCGCTGTCCCGTCTGCTGAACCTGACGGACGGCCTCCTCGGCCAGGGCCGCAACGTCCTGGTGGGGGTGACGACCAACGAGGACCTGGAGCGCCTCCACCCGGCCGTCGTCCGCCCCGGCCGCTGCCTCGCCCGTATCGAGGTGGGTCCGTTGACCCGCGGCGAAGCGGTCGGCTGGCTCGGCACGGAGGAGGGCGTGGGCAGAGAGGGCGCGACCCTGGCGGAGCTGTACGCCCTGCGCCGGGGGACGTCTCCGACGGCGGTACCGGAACCCCGGGAGGGGGCGGACGCGGGGTTGTACCTGTAGGAGTTCAGAGCTGGGCCATCGGCCGACCTTCGGCTCACTCCGCCAACTTTTTTTCCGCCGCCACGGCGATCAGCCACAGCGCCGCGTCGTCTCGGCGGTGCCGAACTCACCTCAACTGGCCCCGTAAGCCGCCCGCAGGGCATCCCGAACAGCGACCAGCGCCGCCGCTTCATCGAGCCCAAGACGCCGAACCCGATCGACGTACGCCTGAGCAGCCGACGCCGCCTCCCGCTCCGCTGCCGAACCGGCGGACGCCACGAACGTTCCGTTGCGCCCCCGCGTCTCGATCACCCCGTCCGTCTCCAGCGCCCGGTACGCCTTGGCCACCGTGTTCGCCGCGAGCCCCAGCGACTCGGCCAGCCCCCGCACGGTCGGCAACCGGTACCCCACCGGCAGCACGCCCGCCCGCGCCTGTTCGGAGATCTGCGCCCGCACCTGCTCGTAGGGCGCGGCACTGTCGTCGATGTGGATCTTCAAGGTCACGCAGCGATTGTCCCGCACCCACCCGAAAATAGGAGGCACCGGGTCACGTCCGCCCCGTAGCGTTCGCCGTCATGACCGTGATCGTGCGTGACCTCCGCACCGACGTGCCGGCCGAGGTGGCGGAGTTCTCCGACATCCGCCATCTGGCGCTCCCCCACATCCTGTGGACTCCGGAGGCCATCCTCCACAACCTGACCCACACGCCCCCGGCGGCCCGCAACCGCTCCCTGGTCGCGGAGCAGGACGGCGAGTTGATCGGCACGGCGCAGGTCGGGCTCGCCCACGAGAGCCCGGAGCCGGGCCAGGGGTACCTCAACATCTACGTCCACCCGGACCGCACCCGCCGGGGCGCCGGCACGCTCCTGGTCCACGCCGCGGAGGAGCACCTGGCCGCGAACGGGGCGACGAAGCTGTACGCCTGGGTCGTCGACGCGCCGGACAACCGCGCGTTCGCCGAGCGCCGCGGCTACCGCGCCAGCCGCTCGGCCCAGTTCCTCCGCCTCGACCTGGTGAACGGCACCCTGCCGCCCCGCCAGGACCTCCCCGCCGGCGTCGAACTGCGCACCGGCGCCGACTTCGCGGACGACCCCCGCCCGGTGTTCCGGCTCGACGCGGAGACGATGGCCGACGAACCGAGCGACGTGGACGTCGCGTTCACGGACTACGAGGCCTGGCTCGCGGAGACCTGGCGGCACCCGCAGTTCAGCCCCGAGCTGACCTCGGTGGTCCTGGTCGACGGCCGGCCCGCCGCCTTCACCCTGGCCCGCACCGACGGCGGCACCCGCTACGGCACCGCGATGACCGGCACCTCCCGCGACTTCCGCGGCCGCGGCCTGGCCAAGCTCGCCAAGAACGACTCCCTGCACCGCGCCCGCGCCGCCGGGTACACGGAGGCCCTCACGGGCAACGACGCCGGCAACGAGCCCATGCTCGCGGTCAACAAGTGGTTCGGATACGAGGTCTGCGGAACGGAGGTGCGGTATGTCCGCCAACTCGGCTGACCCGGCACGCTGGTTGGACGTCGTACTCGTCAAGGCGGGCCGCACGAAGATCCGTTACGCCGCCGAGCTGCTCGGCGACGACGGCAACCGGATCGCCGTACGTGCCCCCTGGGCCGGTGAGGGCGTGCGCGACTTCGGCTTCGTCCGGTTCGAGAAGGGCGATGTCTTCACCGAGTACTACTGGCGCGACCGCTGGTACGCGGTGAAGGAGGTCCGCGATTCGTCGGGTGCGGTGAAGGGCTGGTACTGCGACATCACCCGCCCCGCCGTGCTCTCCGGCGCCGAACTGATCGTCGAGGACCTCGACCTGGACCTGTGGCGCTCCGCCGACGGCACGGACGTGCGCCGCCTGGACGAGGACGAGTTCACCGAGAGCGGTCTCGCGGAGTCGGATCCGCAGGCCGCTGCCGCCGCCGTGGCCGCGCTGGAGGAACTGGAACGCCTCGCCGTCGAGGGCGACTTCGACGCGCTGCTGGTCTGAAGCCGCTCGCCGGGTGGGACCGCCCCGGCGTCTCACACCACCGCGACCACCACGTACCGCTCGTCCCGCACGTCCCTCCCCCACAGCAGAACGTCCTGCGACAGCCGCTCGACCCGGACCTGCCCGGCGAGCGGTGCCACGAGGTCGGCGAGCCGGTCGGCGGGTATGCCGACCGGGCTGACCGTGCCCCACACGCCCTCGACGAGCACGAGCCGGCCGCCCGGGCGCAGTAGGCCCCGCCAGTGCCGCAGGGCGCGGCCGGGATCGGGCAGCGTCCACAGCACGTGCCGGACGAGGACGGTGTCGTAGAGCTGCTCACCCACCGGTGGTGCCGCCGCGTCACCGAGGAGGAACACCGCGTCACGTCCGGCGAGCTTGGCCCGGGCGAGGTCGACCATGGCCGGGGAGCGGTCGACGCCGGTGACGCGGTGTCCCTGCTCGGCCGCGAGGAGCGACAGGCTGCCGGTGCCGCAGCCGAGGTCGAGGACGTCGGAGGCGCGCGGCGGCAGCCAGTCGCGCAGCCGCTCCGCCCAGGCGGCGCGCACCACGGGGTCGCGCAGCCCGTGGTCGGGCTCCTCGTCGAAGCCCGCGGCCTCGGCGTCCCAGTCCACGCCTGCCCTGTCCGCACCCGCCCCGCCCACGCCCGGCTCGGGGAAACCCTCGTCGTTCGTCATGCGCCCAAGAGTGACACCCGCCACTGACAACCGAATCGTGACAGCCGCCACTGACAGACCGGGAGCGATGAGTCACCCTCCCGGGAAAGGTCTACCAACCTGGAACACGGGAACTCGGTGGACACTGAGGAGGCAGCCATGCGCCGGACGACTGTGCAGAAGCCCCTGAAGAGGACGGACACCCGCAGGGTGCGCGAAGAGGCCGACGCGCCTCCGGCCGCCGGGCGCCCCGAGGTCCGAAAGGACATCGCGCGCACATGGTGGCCCGACGGCTGACCCGGTCAGTCCAGGCGCTTGCGGTAGTGGACGCGGTCGTAGATCCCGTCCGTGCGCCGCTCCACGACCTCGTATCCGTACCGCGGATAGATCTTCTGGTTCTCCCACATCATCGCGTTGGTGTAGAGCCTGACTTCTGCCAGGCCGAGCGCACGCGCGCGTGCGTCCACGAAACGCAGCAGCCGTCGCCCAATGCCCGTGCCGTGCGCGTCGGGGTGGACGGCGATGCTGTCGAGGAACAGATGGTCGTCGTACTCCTCCAGCACGACCAGGCCGACGACGGGCTCCCCCGTCACGAACACCTTCCCCGCGGCCACGTTCGCCGTGTGGTCCGCCTCCATCGGCTGCGGCGCGCGTCCGATGCGCTCGATGTAGGGCCGGTAGGCGGCATCGGTCACGGCCCGCACGACCGCCACGTCGGCGGCGACGGCCCGCCGGATCTCGTCGGTTCCCATGCCGTGCACGCTACCTACCTGATCTCAGTCTGAGCACTCCCTTAACGCCGCCATAAGGATCTCCTCCCCCCGCCCTCAGCAGGCGATTCGACGCCCTCTTGGGGCTAGCTTGCTGATCGCCCCCCACGGGATCCCGCCCACCGGATCGTCACGGAGTCCGTGGGCGGGATCCACCCCAAGTCGTGGACCGTTCCGAGGAGTTCGTCATGCCTGTACGCCGCCGCAAGGTCGCCGCGCTCGCCGTCCTCGGTGCGGCTCCGCTCGCGCTCACCGCCCTGGCCGCCGCGCCGGCGTCCGCGCACGGCTCGATGGGCGACCCCGTCAGCCGGGTCGCGCAGTGCTACGCGGAGGGTCCCGAGAGCCCGAAGTCGGACGCGTGCAAGGCGGCGGTCGCGGCCGGCGGCACCCAGGCGCTCTACGACTGGAACGGCATCCGGATCGGTGACGCGAACGGCAGGCACCAGGCGCTGATCCCGGACGGCAAGCTGTGCAGCGCGAACAACGAGGAGTTCAAGGGCCTCGACCTGGCCCGCGCCGACTGGCCGGCGACGAGCGTGCGCAGTGGCTCGTACACCTTCAAGTACCGCGTGACCGCGCCGCACAAGGGCACGTTCAAGGTGTACCTCACCAAGGCCGGCTACGATCCGGCGCGGCCGCTGGCCTGGGCCGACCTGGATCTGGAGCACCCGGTCGCGACGGCCACCGACCCGGTCGCTGCGGGCGGCTTCTACACCTTCTCCGGCACCCTGCCCCAGCGCTCCGGCAAGCAGCTCCTGTACGCGGTCTGGCAGCGCTCGGACAGCCCGGAGGCCTTCTACTCCTGCTCGGACGTGACGTTCGGCGCAGGCAACACTGCAAGCGACACCGGCGGCGGTACGCCGACCGGCGCGTCGCCCACCCCGCCCGCCCCGACCGCCTCCTCCCCCTCCGACGAGCAGATCGCGGACGGTGCCGACAAGTCGACGGTCGAGCACCACGGGCACGGCGACGACGACCCGAGCACGTCGGCGCAGCCGACTCCGGAGGCTACGGACGACGGTGCGGCCGTGGCGCCGGCCGCGGTCAACGAGCCGAGGGCGGCAGGCGGTTCGGAACCGGCGGACCTCGCCGTGACCGGGGGCGGCGACAGCACCCCGTATCTCGCCATGGGCGGCGCGGCGGCCCTGGCGCTCGGCTCGGCGACCCTGTTCGCCACGGTCCGCCGCCGGGCGACCGGCGGCGGACGGCACGGCCGCTCGTAGCGGTCGTACGGGGCGGGGTCTGTCCGGCGGCTCAGGTCGGACAGACCCCGTGCGTGCCTCAGCCGATGACCGCGGAGGCGCAGGTGGTGGCGGTGGCGTGGGCCGGGTCGAGCGCGTTGGTGACCTCGTGGAAGGCGATCCGGTCGGTCAGCCCGATCAGGGCGTGCTCGGAGAGGTCGAGCGCGCACAGGTTCTGGATCAGCACGTTGTGGACGTCGGATCCGCTGAGGAACTGGCTCCGGTACGGCGTCACCACCTCGTCGTACTTGGTGGCGATGACGGTGTAGTGGACGCCGGGGACGGTGTCGCCGCCGGCGTTCAGCTTGGTCAGGAAGGCGGAGCCGACGATCTGGTCGGCCAGGGCGGGCGTGGCCGTGGAGATCAGCCCCTGCGCGCCGGGGAAGTACGGCAGCAGGTTGGTCAGGCCGTCCAGGTCGGTGCCGTGGTTGTCGGGCGCGATGCCGACGAGGGCGTTCACCTTGGCGGCGCCGCCGAGGAACTTGAGGTAGTAGCGGGGCATCATGCCGCCCTGCGAGTGACCGACGAGGTCGGCCTTGGCGGTGCCGGTGGCGGCGAGCACCTTGTCGACGAAGGTCGCGAGCTGCTCGGCCGACTTGTCGATGGGACCGAGGCCGTATACGAGCGGGACGCCCGGCAGTTGGCCGTAGTCGAGGGAGAAGACGCAGTAGCCGCGGTTCTCCAGGTAGGGCGCGAGGGCCAGCCAGTTGTCGACGGAGTTGGCGAAGGTGCCGTGGACCAGGACGACGGGGCGCGGGTGGGCGGTGGAGGGCTTGCAGGAGTAGTCGTTCCAGCCGCTGTGGGGAGCGGCGGATTCGTCGGCGGCCTGGGCGGCGGTAGCGGTGGGGACGACGGCGACCGCGGCTGTCAGCAGCAGCGGGGCAAGCGGTCTGAGCAGTCGTTTCCAGGGCAGCATCGTGTGATCTCCTTGCGGCTCAAGGGATGTGCGACGGCCTTACGCCCTGTGATCCGGATCACAAAGAATGCTGTTCACTAGTCAAGTTACGAGCGAGTAGTAGAACTGTGAAGTTACGCGTCAGTAAAAACTTCCAGTGATAACTGACTCCGTGGTAGCTACTGCCGAACCGTCACCAGGCGGGCCTGAGGGGACCATAGGGCGCAATACGCCCCAATCGGTCGCACAACGCGCGCACTTCACCCTCACCGAGCAGCTCACTCCACTCGCGCACCACCTCGGCGGCCGCCTCTTCCGCGGCCCGGGTGCACGCCCACCCCAGCTCGGTCAGCACGACCAGCCGGGCCCGCGCGTCACCGGGATGAGGGCGCCGCTCGACATACCCCCTCCGCACGATCTCGTCGACCAGTTGACTCGCCGCCTGCTTCGTCACCCCGAGGTGCGCGGCGAGTTCGGTGACCGTGGCGCCGTCCGGTGCGAGCCGGGCGAAGGCGAAGCCGTGCGCGGGCCGCACCCCCTCGAACCCGCGGGCCACGACGCCCTCGTTGATGCGTTGCGTGAGCTCGCCGGCGGCGGCGAGCAGGGCGGCGGACAGGGCCATGGCCTCGGAGTTCTGCACGGACGCATTGAAACACCCTTGACGAACTGGTCAAGCAGCTTGACCATAGAGGCCGAGGATATAGTCAAGCAGCTTGACCATTTGGAGGCAGAGTCATGCCCGTCGTACGCCCGTCAGAGGCCCTGGTGCACGAAATGCACAGTGCCCGATTCATCTCGTACGCCACTCCGCGCACCGGCAGCAAGGAGCTGTGTGCCTGGCGCGGTGAGATTCCGCCGGGCACGAAGGCGCCCGCGCACACCGTCAGCCGGGAGGAGATCCTGCATGTGCTCGACGGCGAACTGCTGGTCACCCTCGACGAGCGGACCACCCGCGTCACCGTCGGCGACACCCTGATCATCAACCCCGGCGCGACCCTCACCGTCGAGAACCCGGGCGACCGGACGGCGGTCACATGGGTCACGACCTCCATCGGTCTGGAGGCCGAACTGGCCGACGGGACGCGGATCGCGCCGCCGTGGGCGCGCTGAGGCCGATACCGGGAACCGTCAGGGACGGTCAGTACGCGTGGTGGACCTGCCAGAACGCCCAGGCGTCGCAGGGACTGCCGTAGGCCTGGTTCATGTAGTTGAGGCCCCACTTGATCTGGGTGGCCGGGTTGGTGCGCCAGTCGGCGCCGACGGTGGCCATCTTGTCGCCGGGCAGCGCCTGGACGAGACCGTAGGCGCCGGAGGAGGGGTTGACCGCGAGGTAGTTCCAGGTGGACTCGTGGTCCACGATGTTGCTGAAGCACTGGTACTGGCCGCTGCCCACGATCTGCGCGGCCATCGCCTTGACCTGCGGCACGGTGTAGGAGGGCTGCAGCGAGAAGGTGGCGTCGGGATCGCCCTCCGCGGCCTTGGCCCGCGCCGCCTTGTCGGCCGCGTCCTTCTTGGCCTTCGCGGTCTTGGCCGCCGCCACGCGCGCGGTCTGCTCGGCGTCCTTCCTGGCGGTGGCGTCCGCCTGGACGGCCACGGCGTCGGCCTGCTTCGTCAGGGACGCGGTCTGCACCTGCGCCTGCCGGCCCGCGGGCAGGTCAGCGAGGAGGGTGACATCGGTGGCCGTCGCCTCCGCGTCGTTGTTCTGCGCGCTGCTGCCCGAGGCAACACCGACGACGCTTCCGACAGCGGTGACCGCGGTGGCCGAGACCACCGCGAATCCCCGGACCGATATCCGGTTCACTCGCTTCTCTTCCTCTTCTGCACTTCGTGCGGGCCACCGCACACGACGGCCGACGGGGGCATCTCGCCAGTCGAGCAAGACAGTTGGAACACTCTTGCGTGCCGAACCGGCCGGCGCAATCCCGGAAGGGGTGCGGATATTCACACCCGTACGATGTGCCAGGACGATCGCGCCCTCCGAAAGCGAGACCTCGCATGGCGGTACCCCCCGCGTCCGGCGAGACCGGCGGCTTGGGCGGGGCACGTTCGCCCAGACCGCGGCGCGACCGCGAGCTGAACCGCCGCAAGCTCCTGACCGCCGCGCGGGAGGTGTTCCGCGATCACGGCCTGAAGGCCACCCTGGACGACGTCGCCCGCCATGCCGGGCTCGGCGTGGCGACGGCGTACCGCCACTTCCCCAACAAGCAGGCCCTGATCGACGAGCTGGTCGACGACATGTTCGCGCGCGTCGAGGAAGCCACCCGGGAAGGCGCCGAGGACCCCGACACCTGGCGCGGGCTGACGGTCAGCCTGGAGCGCGTGGCCGAACTGCAGGCGCTCGACCGCGGTCTGCGCGAGGTCGTGCTGCACAGCGACCGTACGGTGCCGGCGGGGCTGCGGCACCAGCGGCAGATCAGGCGGAACGTCGATCTCGTGGTCGAGCGGGCGAAGGAGCAGGGCGTTCTGCGCGCGGACGCGGAGCCCTGGGACCTGGTAGTGATCCAGCAGATGCTGGCCGCGGTGACCGAGCACAGCGGGCAGCCGGAGCTGTGGCGGCGCTATCTGCGGCTGCTGCTGGACGGGCTGCGCGCCGGTCCCGAGCACCCGCAGCCGCTGCCCGGCGCGGACTACGGCCGGCACTTCGACGTGCCGGGACCGAACCGGATCGACCCTCCGCCGCCGGGAACGGACGTCCCGGGCCCACCGCGCGCCTGAGAAGAGCTCCCCGGTCCCGGCCTCGATCCGGGCTCCTCGGTACGGCGCCGGCCGTACCCCTCCCCCGTCGTACGGCAGTCGTCGTACGGGCCATTGACGGTGCCCGGGGGATGTGCGGGTGATCCGCGGACGACACCTTTGGCACGTCGGCGAACCGCACCGAAATGTTCCGGCCGGTTCGCGCGCAATGAGATGTGACCCGGAGGTCAGACCATGCAACGCCTATTCGTCGGCATCGCCGCCGCCTCACTTCTGCTCGCGGCCACCGCCTGTGGATCGTCCGGGGATTCCGGCGACTCCGCGGCGGGGAGCGGGGGCACCACCAAGGTCAAGGTCGGGGTCATCCCGATCGTCGACGTGGCCCCCATCTATCTCGGCCAGAAGCAGGGGATCTACAAGAAGTACGGGCTCGATGTCTCGATGACCACGGCGCAGGGCGGCTCGGCCATCGTGCCGGGCGTGGTCAGCGGCCAGTTCCAGTTCGGATTCAGCAACACGACCTCGCTGATGGTCGCGCAGAGCAACGGCATCCAGGTGAAGGCGGTCTCCAACGGGGTGGCGACCACCGGCGCGGACGGCAAGGACTACGGCGCGCTGGTCGTCAAGAAGGGCAGTTCCCTCAAGTCCGCGAAGGACCTGGAGGGGAAGACGGTCGCCGTCAACACGCTGAAGAACATCCTCGACACCTCGGTCCGCGAGTCCGTGCGCAAGGCCGGCGGCGACCCGGCGAAGGTGAAGTTCGTGGAGCTGGCCTTCGACCAGATGCCCGCCGCCCTGGAGAAGGGCCAAGTGGACGCCGCGATGGCGGTCGAGCCCGCGCTGACGACCATCCTGAACCAGGGAGGCGTGGAGATCGCCTCGCCCTATGTGGACGTGGCCAAGGACCTCACCGTCGCCATGTACTTCACCTCGCAGACGTACGCGACGAAGAACCCCGACGTGGTGAAGAAGTTCCAGCAGGCCACCACGGAGGCGCTGACCTACGCCGACAGCCATCCCGACGAGGTCCGCGACATCGTCGCCACCTACACGCAGATCCCGTCCTCCGTCCTGTCGAAGGTGACGCTGCCGAAGTGGCCCGCGGACATCAGCCGGTCCTCGGTGGAGACCCTGGAGAAACTCGGCGAGCAGGACGGCCTGTTCAAGACCGCCCCGGACCTCGACGAGCTGCTGCCGTGAGGAATCAGAACATCGCACTCGGAGCCGCGGGACTCGCGGCCTTCCTCGCCCTCGGCGAGGCCGTGCCGCGCCTTGGCCTGGTCAGCGCGGACTACTTCCCGCCGTCGAGCAGGATCGCCGGCGCACTGGGCGACGAACTCGGCGACGGCGCCTTCTGGTCGGCGCTCGGCGACACCCTGACCGGCTGGATGATCGGCCTGGGCATCGCCTCGGCCGCGGCCGTCCTGTGCGGTCTGCTCATCACGGTCGTACCGTTTCTGCGCCGCGCGACGGCGTCGACGATCGAGTTCCTGCGCCCCATCCCGTCCGTGGCCCTGATCCCGCTGGCCGTGCTGCTCTACGGCAGCGAACTGCGCTCGGTGCTCCTGCTGGTGGTGTACGCGGCGTTCTGGCAGGTGCTGGTCCAGGTGCTGTACGGCGTCCAGGACGTGGACCCCGTCGCCGACGAGACGGCACGGTCGTACGGTCTGGGGACCTGGGCGCGCATCCGGCACGTGATGTGGCCGACGGCCCTGCCCTATGTCATGACCGGCGTCCGGCTCGCCGCCGCGGTCGCCCTGGTGCTCGCCATCACGGCCGAACTGGTCATCGGCGCACCGGGACTCGGCTCGCTGATCGCGGTCGCCCAGGCCTCGCAGGCAGTTCCCGAGATGTACGCGCTGGTCACGGTGACCGGAGTCCTGGGGCTGCTGATCAACCTGGGAGCCCGGGCGGTGGAGCGGCGGGCGCTGGCATGGCACCAGTCCGTACGCGGGGAGGCCGTGCTGTGAGGGCGCTGACACGGCAGGTGCTGTTCGCGGTCGGTCTGCCCGCGGCGCTCCTTGGGCTGTGGTGGGTCGCGTCGGACGGGAGCACGGACCCGTTCTGGCCGCCGTTGCGCACGATCTTCCGGACCTTCCCCTCGGTGTGGACCGGCGAACGCCTGCGCACGGACCTGGTGCCCAGTGTGCTGCGCCTGGCCGGCGGGTACGCGCTCGCGGGTGTCGTGGGCGTCGGCCTCGGCACCCTCATCGGCTCCCACCGCGGGGTGCGGGCCTTCTGCGAGCCCGTGCTGGAGTTCCTGCGGGCGGTGCCGCCTCCTGTGCTGGTGCCGGTGATCATGCTGTTCGCGGGCATCGGCGACACGATGAAGATCGTGGTGATCGCGAGCGGCTGCGTCTGGCCGGTCCTCCTCAACACGGTCGAGGGCGTGCGCGCGGTCGACTCGGTGATGCTGGAGACGGCGCGTTCGTACCACATCCGCGGTACCGGGCGGCTGCGTCATCTGGTGCTGCCCGCGGCGAGTCCGCAGATCGTCGCCGGTCTGCGCCAGGCCCTCTCCGTCGGCATCATCCTCATGGTCATCAGCGAGATGTTCGCGGCGAACAACGGCATCGGCTTCACCGTCGTCCAGTTCCAACGCAGCTTCGCCATCCCCGACATGTGGACCGGAATCCTGCTCCTGGGCCTGCTCGGCTTCCTGCTCTCCGTTGCCTTCCAGTTCGCCGAGCGGCGAGTGCTCGGCTGGTACCACGGCCTGCGCGCCTCCACCCGGCGGTCGTGAATGAACATTCCGAAAGGGCGAACCATGCTCGACGTACGCGGTCTCGGGAAGACCTACCAGGGGTCAGGCCGGCGGGTGGAGGCGGTCCGCGACCTCACCTTCACGGTGAAGGCCGGTGAACTCGTCTGCCTTGTCGGCCCGTCGGGCTGCGGCAAGACGACCCTGCTGAAGTGCATGGGCGGACTGCTCACCCCGACATCGGGACAGGTGCTCCTCGCCGACGTGGAGGTGACCGGACCGCCGCCCGGCATGGCGATCGTCTTCCAGGAGTACGGGCGCAGCCTCTTCCCCTGGATGAGGGTCGCCGCCAACGTCGAACTCCCCCTGAAGGAGAAGGGGTTGCCGAAGGCGAAACGCCGGGAGCTGGTCACCGACGCCCTGCGGTCGGTGGGCCTGCCGGACGCCGCCGACGCCTATCCCTGGCAGTTGTCCGGGGGCATGCAGCAACGGGTGGCGATCGCACGGGCGTTGGCCTACGAGCCCCAAGTCCTGCTGATGGACGAGCCGTTCGCGGCGGTCGACGCGCAGACCCGCGCCGACCTGGAGGACCTGGTGCGGGCGCTGTGGCAGGAGCGCGGGATCACCGTCCTGTTCGTCACGCACGACATCGACGAGGCGGTCTACCTCGGGGAACGGGTGATCGTCCTGTCCGCCTCACCGACCGTCGTACAGGACGAGCTGCGCATCGACCTGCCCGACGAACGGGACCAACTGCACACGCGGGTCGCTCCTCGCTTCACCGAACTGCGGACCCATGTCTACGAGCAGATCCAGGCGGCGAAGCGGGCCGCCCGGGCGGACGCGGCCACGCCGCCGGCCGCACCGGACGCGGGCGAGCGCCCGGCCGACTGAGCCGGGCGGCCGGCCCACCGGATCGCGGCCCCCGTAACGGAGACGCAATCTCCGTTTTGCCGTAGGGTGGCGGTATGAAGGACGCCGCGATCCGGGTCGTCATCGCCGACGATCAAGCTCTGTTGCGGGGCGGGTTCCGCATTCTGATCGACTCCGCCGACGATCTGGAGGTGGTGGGCGAGGCCGAGACCGGCCTGGAGGCCATCGAGATCGTCCGGCGCACCACGCCCGATGTCGTGCTGATGGACATCCGCATGCCGGAGCTGGACGGTCTCGCGGCCACGCGGGAGATCGCCTCGGATCCGGACCTGGACGGCGTCCGCATCGTGATCCTCACCACCTACGAGGTGGACGAGTACGTCCTGCAGGCCCTGCGGGCCGGGGCGTGCGGCTTCCTGGGGAAGGGGATGCGCCCCGCTGAGCTGCCGGAGGCCATCCGGGTCGCGGCGCGCGGCGAGGCCCTGCTGTCGGCCAAAGCCACCGAGGCCCTGATCAGGAGGTACCTCGCGCTGCCCGACGGACCGCCGCCCGCCCTGGCCGGGGAACTGTCCGAACTCACCGACCGGGAGCGGGAGATCGTGGCGCTGGTGGCGGAGGGACTGTCCAACGAGGCGATCGCCGACCACCTGTACATCTCCCGCCAGACCGTCCGCACCCATGTGCACCGCGCCATGGCCAAACTCGGCGCCCGGGACCGGGCGCAGCTCGTGGTGATCGCCTACCGCGCGGGGCTCGTGCGTCCGGCGGCTGCCGGGCGCTAGCCGGAGCCATCAACGCCGGCCGGCACCGGCGTTCACGGCTTCATGGGAAGCGCGGGCAGGAACGCGTCCACGCTGAACTCCTCGCGGCCCTCCACGATGTCGAGACGGCCGCCGACGGAAGCGGCCCGCTCGCGCAGACCCAGCAGGCCACGACCGGTACCCCCGGAGGAATGCCGCCGGTCCTCGGTGTCGGTCACCGGGTTGACCACCGAGATCCGCAGCCGGTGCGCGGCGAAGGACAGGCGGACCCTCGCGGTCCGGGGTGTGGCGTATCTGAACGCGTTGGTCAGCGACTCCTGGACGATGCGGTAGCCGGCCATGCCGACGGCCGGAGTGAGGCTGAAGGCCATGTCGCCGCGCTGCAGTTCGACCGCCAGGCCTGCGGCCCGGAAGCCGTCGAGGAGGTCGTCGAGCCGGTCGAAGCTGGGCATGGGCTCCGGCGGGGGCGAGTCACCGTCGGGCTGGCGCAGGACGGTCAGCATGGTGCCGAGTTCCGCGAGCGTGCTGCCGCTCGCCGTGATGACGTGCTCGATCGCCGCCTCGGCCGCGTCGGGCTCCCGGCGCAGCAGATGGGCGGCCACTCCGGCCTGGAAGTTGATCACCGTGATGCTGTGGGCCACGATGTCGTGCAGGTCGCGGGCGAGCCGCAGGCGCTCCTCGGCCACCCGTCGGCGCGCCTCCACCTCCCGGGTCCGTTCGGCGCGCAGGGCGCGGTCCTTGATGGCCTGGATGTAGGCGCGGCGGTTCCTGGTGGCATCGCCGATGGCGGTGACCGCGCCGAGCACGGTGATCAGCGCGAGGTTGCCCGAGTCGAGGAAGTGCCGTCCCGTCACAAGCAGCGTGAAGACCTGGACCACGATCGCGGTGATCGTGCCGGTGATCAACGCACGGGTGCGCGGGGCCGCCACCGCCGCGGAATAGAGGGCCACCAGACAGCAGACCATTCCCGGACCCGGTTCCCTCATCCACAGGAGAGCCACAAGAAAGACGGCCGTCGTCGCCGCGAGTACGGCCAACGGCATACTCCGTCGCACGATCAGCGGCCCGGCCGAGAACAGGGCGAGCAGCGTCGCGGGCAATACCGGAGCGCCCTTTCCGAGAAATCCGGGAAAAATGAGGGCAGCACAGCCGACGGCGAGCAACCCGTCGACGAGGAACGGGTTGCCGGCCGCCCGGCTCCGCATCACGTCCAGCGCGTTCACGCCGTTCACGGTACGCGCCGCGGCATCCGGGCGTCCGGTCCCCGCCGCGCGCTACGCAGACCCGCGTATGCCGCGCGGCACGGTACGGCGGTCGCCGTATGCGCGAGAGACGGTATCCAGGGGATGTGCGAACCGGTATTCGGAAGGCAGGCTGCGACCGCAATTGCCTGATATCGACGCGGCGTCACTCCCCTTCTCGCCGCTGTCAAAAAGGCACATCGAACCCGCACTCCGACAAAGGTGATGATGTGAAGCGCCGAATATTCCTTTCCGGCATGGCAGCCACCGCAGCGGGAGCGACCACCGCCCTGTACTACGGCGGAAAACAGGGCGCGGCGGCGTCGACCGGATCCACGCTGACCTTCCCCAAGGACTCGTACACCACCCGGACCAGGACGATCACGACGGCCGACGGTGCCGAGAAGAGCGTCACCTACCGGTTCTGGGAGAACATCGTCTACGTCGCCAATCCCGTGGACCCGACCTACCAGTGCCTCAACGTCCAGCAGCCGGTCGAGATCGACGGGCGGGCCGTCGACGCCTCCCACGCCCCGATCTTCTTCTCCATCCCGCTCGGCGGTTTCCTCTCCGGCACGCCCGCCGGCCGCACCAACCCCGGCGGCGGCTCCAGCCCGTCCCCGAGCGACAGCTCCTCGGCCGACCCCGGCGCCACCCCGACCGCCTCGCCCACGACCAGGCCGCCGCTGCCGCCCGGGGCGGGCGACCAGGGCGACAACTCGGCACTGGCCCTCGCGGCCGGCTACGTCGTGGTCACCTCGGGCGCGCGCGGACGCGAGAACGTCAAGGACGGCAAGTACTACGGCAAGGCTCCCGCCGCCCTCGTCGACCTGAAGGCGGCCCTGCGGTACGTCCACCGGAACAAGGGCGTGCTGCCCGGCAACCCCGACAGGATCATCACCAACGGCGGCAGCGCCGGCGGCAACTTCTCCTCGATGATGGGCGCTTCGGTCGGCAGCCCGCTGTTCGACTCCTACCTCCGGGAGCTCGGCGCGGCCGAGGCGAGCGACGCGGTGTTCGCCTCCGCCGTCTTCTGCCCGATCATCGACCTCGGCAACGCCGACAAGGCCTACGAGTGGATGTACGGCTCGGCCAGGCTGAACGGCGAGCTGGTCGACCAGACGGCCTCGAAGCAACTGACCGCGCAGTTCGCGGAGTACCAGGCCTCGCTGGGCCTGCGCGGTGTGGGCCGGTTCGGCCGGGTGACGGCCGCCAACTACGACCGGTACCTGCTGGACACCTACGTACAACCGGCCGCGACCAGCCATCTGCGGGCCCTCTCCGAGGCCGACCGGACGGCCTACCTGACCGCCAACCCCTTCATCAAGTGGTCCGACGACAAGGCGACGTTCTCCTGGGACGGCTACATCGCGCACATCGCGCGGTCCCGTCCGGTGCCCGCCTTCGACGACAAGGCCATGGCGCAGCCGGAGCCGGGCTACTTCGGCGACGAGACCCACGTCTCCCGGCACTTCACCACCTTCGGCCTGCGGTACGCGACCGGTGACAAGAGCGCCACGGTCGACCGCGACATCCCGCACAAGGTCAAGCTGACCAACCCGATGACCTACCTGGAGGAGCGCAACCCGCGCCGGGCGAGGCACTGGTGGCTGCGGATCGGCACCAGCGACACCACGCACTCCCTGACCGCGATCACCAACCTCGCCCTCAAGACCCAGAACCTCGGCGACGACGTCAGCCTCAAGATGTACTGGGACGGCGGTCACGGCGCCAACGAGGACCCGGGCGACCTGATCAAGTGGATGGGCCAGATCACCGGCTACTCGATCGGGTAACACCGCTTCGAACTCTGGCCGTACGCCCATGAGTTGACGATCCGCCCGGTTCCGGGCGCGGACGGTCAGTTCGCCAGGGCGGCCGGGCGTACGGCCTCTGGCCCGAAGCGTCGGCGGGCCCGGTCCGCCGCCGCTTCGGCGGCGCGGGCGCGGTCGGCGGCGGGGTCGAGGGAGAGCTGACGGTAGGCGTCGGCGGCCGGCAGCAGGGCATCGGCGCGGAGCGCGAAGGCCCGGACCCGTGCCCGCTGCAGCCCCAGGGAGGTCAACAGGCCCAGGGCGGTGGCGGTGAGGGCGGGTGAGTGGTCGGTGGGTTCGGGCAGGGCGCGGGTGCGGGTGGTGGAGGTGCGGTCGGCGTAGCGCACCGTAAGAGTGAGCCGGCCGGTGATCTGCCGTTCTGTGCGCAGGCGTTGACCGATCTGCTCGGCAAGTCCCAGGACGGCCCGGTGGTGTTGGTCCGGGTCGAGACAGTCCCGGTCCAGCACGAGGTCGGCGGCCAGGTGCGCCGCCGGTTCCGCGGGGACGATCGGGCGGGGGTCGTGGCCACGGGCGCGCTGGGTCAACAGCCGGGCCTGGCTTGCGCCGAGGAGGCGTTGCAGGGTCGCCGAGGGCAGGTCGGTGAGCTGGCCGATGGTGTGCAGTCCGTATCGGTGCAGCGTGGCCGCGATGGTGCGGCCGATCCCGGGCAGCGCGGTGACCGGCCGGGGGTACAGCCAGTCGGCGACCCGCTCGGCGGGGACCCAGGTGGTCTCGCCGGGCGCGGACGTATCAGCCGCCATGGCCGCCAGCATGCGGTTGCCCGCGAGCCCGGCGCTGCTGTCGATGTCGTAGAAGGCCTTCAGCCTCATCCTCACCATCTGGACCGCGTTGTAGGCAGACATGTCGAAGTACCGAAGCGCCGAAGTCAGGTCCACCTGAAGGGCGTTGGGCGGGATGGCCTGGACGTGAGGCGTAATACCGGACACCAGTTCGATTACGTCGTCGTACTGGGCCTCGGTCAGCGCGGTGTGGAGGTGAAAGTGGGCGATATGCCGCTGACGTGTACTCATCCCGTTCATCCCGCACTCCCCGGACTGCGGTGGCCGAACTTCTTCAGGTCGGCCGAGCGGGTGCCGGCGGGCTGGAGGTCGGCGTACGGGTGCAGGCGGGCGCCGGCGGTGCCGTCGGTCAGGGTGCGCTGCGGCTGGGCGGGGGTGGGGTGCGGGCGACTCTCGCCGAGGAGGGCGAGTGCGGCCTCGGGACCGTTGTCCCGGCGGGCCGCCGCGATCTCGTCCAGGTCCCAGGCCATGGAACCGACGACGGTACGACGGGTGCCGCGCACCTGGACCGTGCCACGGACGAGGAGCAGCCCACTGTGGAAGACCGTGTACGCGCAGGCAGGATGGGAGTCCTCGAAGAAGGCGAGGTCGACCAGGCCCGAGCCGTCCTCCAGGGTGACGAAGATGATCCGCTTGCCGCTCGCGATCGGCGGGGTCTGCGTGGAGGCCCGCACCCCGGCGACCAACACCTGCTGCCCCGCACGCAGTCCGGCCAGGTGTGCCGCGTCCGTCGCGCCGATCTCCCGCAGCAGCCGGTGGTGATGCTCCATCAGATGCCTGGAGACATCGATGCCGAGCGTGTCCAACTCGGCACTCAACGCCTCACGTCCGGTCATCTCCGGTAGACCGCTCGGCTCCGCTCCCCCAACAGCGCCCGTTTCTATGGGCAGTTGCCCCGAATCCGCGGTCCGGTTGCGGGACTGGCGGTGCAACTCGGCGATCTGCAGCAGGAGATCGCGTCGGGTGAGACGGCCGTCGTGCAGGCCGGTGAACGCGCCGATCTCCGCGAGGCGTTCGGCGGTCGGTCGGCTGGGGCGGGCCCGCTGCCAGAAGTCCGACAGCGACCCGTACGGCTGTCCCTCCTCGATCCGCGCGCACTCCTCCTCGCCGATGCCGTGCACCCCGGACAGCGCGAGCCGCACGCCCCACTCCTCCTGCTCGGTCATCTCCACGACGTGCTTCACCTTCGAACGGTTGATGTCGACGGGCAGGACCCGCACCCCACGCCGACGGGCGTCGGAGACCAGGACCCGCTTGGGCCACATCCCGGGGTCGTGTTCGAGCAACCCCGCCAGCAGGAACGCCGGATGGTGCGCCTTGAGCCAGGCGCTCTGCAACGCCGGTACGGCGAAGGCGACCGCGTGCGCCCGGCAGAAGCCGTACGCCCCGAAGGCCTCAATGGTCTTCCAGACCTCGTCCCGGACGGCCGCGCTGTAGCCACGCACACGTGCCTTCTGATGGAACCACTCCTTGATCCTGGGCAGTTGGTCCTTGTCGCCGAGCGCTCGTCGGGTGAACTCCCCGAAGGCACGGTCGCAGCCGGTCAGCACGCGCAGCGTCTCGATGATCTGCTCGTGCCAGATGGTCACGCCGTAGGTGTCGGCGAGCACGGGTTCGAGGTCCGGGTGCGCGTAGTCCGGCCTGCCGCCGTGACGGGCCGCGATGTACCGCTCGGGCATGCCCCCGGCGACCGGCCCCGGACGGAAGAGGCTGATGTCGGCGATGACGTCCTGCACGTCACGGGGTTGGAGGCGGGAGAGCAGGTCCTGCTGTCCCGGCGACTCCAACTGGAACAGGCCCAGCGTCTGGCTCTCCTGGATGAGCTTGAACGCGAACACGTCGTCCAGCGGCACCTGTTGGGGATTGTCGAGGTCGACACGGTCGCCGGTGGCGCGTTCGATCTCGGTGACGGCGTGGGCCATCGCGGACTGCATCCGGACGCCCAGGACGTCGAGTTTGATGTTGCCCAGCGCCTCGATCTCCTCCTTCGCTGCCATGGCCATGGGGTAGTCGCCCTGCGGGGTCGGCTGCACGGGTAGCCGGTCCAGGAGGGTCGCGTCGCTGATGACCACACCGCAGGGGTGCATCGCCATGCCGTGGACCAGCGAGTCGAGCCCCTCGGCCAGCTCCCACAGCGGCCCGAACCGGTCCATCTCGCCTACCAGTTGGCGTAGTTCGGGCAGTTCGGCGAGCGCGTTCGTGATGTCGGAGGCGCGCAGGTGCGGGAAGCTCTTGGCGATCCGGTCGACGTCGGCCGGGGCGATCCCCAGCGCGAGGCCGGTGTCGCGCAGCGCCCTGCGCGCCCGGTAGGTCTCGGGCATCGCGGTGACCGCCACCCGCTCCTTCCCGAAGCGCTCGAAGATCGTGTCGTAGCACTCCAGTCGGCGGGCGGACTCCACGTCGATGTCGATGTCGGGCAGCGATTCCCGGCGGCTGCTCAGGAATCGTTCGAACAACAGGTTGTGGTCGAGCGGGTTGGCGGTGGCGATGTCCAGCGCGTGGCAGACCATCGACCCGGCGCCGGAACCGCGGGCGGCGACCCGGATGCCCTTGGCCCGGATGTCGGCGACGACCTGGGCGACGGCGAGGAAGTACGCGTCGTAGTTCCAGTGGGAGATGACGGTGAGTTCCTCCTCCAGCCGGGCGAGTGCCGCCGGGTCGCGGTCGAGGCCTCGTCGGGCCAGGCCCTCTTCGCACCGCAGCCGCAGCAGCCGGGCCGCACCGCCCGCCCTCAGCGCGGCGTTCGCTTCCGGCCCGGTCCCGAACAGCGACGGTTCCGGGAAGTGCCGCCTGCCGAGGCCGAGGTCCGCGGGGTCCACGACACACGCCTCCGCCGTGTCCGCGGTGTCCGCCATCAGCCGACGGGCCCGTCGTACGTCCGCTCCGGCGCACTCGGCGATCATCCGTGCCACGACCGTCATCTCCCTCTCGTCCTTGAGCCAGCGCTGCCCGCTGTCCAGCCGGCGCCGGTCGATCGGCCGCAGCAGCCGGGCCGCGTCCAGGACGTCGGCGAGGCGGTGCTGGCCGGGCTCGGCGTAGCGGACGGCGTTGGAGAGCACGGCGGTCGTCCCGGTGCGGTCGGCCAGGGCCAGGGTGCGGGCGGCCAGGCGCAGGGAGCCCGGACCCATGCCGAAACGTTTCTGCGCGACCGTTTCCAGTCGGACCTCCCTCCCGAAGACCTCCTTCCAGGGCGCCAGCAGCTTCATCGCGACGTCCTCCCGGCCCACCGACAGCGCCCGCACCGGCTCCGAGAGCGGGCCCAGCAGCACGGTCAGGCCGGGGCCGCCGTACTCGCGCAGCGCCTCCCACGGCACCACCGGCGGCGTACCGGACAAGGCGCCGACATGGGCGGCCGACGTGATGCGGCACAGCCGGGCCCAGCCCTCCCGGTTCCGCGCGAGCAGCACGAAGCGGAGCGGTGGCTCCACGACATGCGCGCCACCGTGTGCCGGGGTGCGGCGGCGTTGGGCGGGCGGCGGGGGCGCCAGGGCCTCGACCGCGAGGTCGATGCCGAAGAGCGGCCGGACCTTCTCCTTGGCGCAGGCCTGCGCGAACCGGACGGCACCGGTGACCGTGTCCCGGTCGGTGAGTGCGAGGGTGCCCATGCCGCGGCTTGCCGCCCGGCCGGCGAGCTGCTCGGGGTGGGACGCGCCGTAGCGGGCGGAGTAACCGGACGCGACGTGCACGTGGGCGAAGCCCGCCATGCCGCACCTCCATCACTCCACCCCTTTTCAGCCATACGCCCGATATCTCCGTCGCACGTCCGTTCGATTACTCTAGCCCCATCAGCACCGGTCAGCGACCCGGAGCGGACAAACATTCGATTTATTAGCGAGACGGCGACGACCGAAAACAGGACTGCCCCGCCATCTCCTTGGCAGGGCAGAGCAGTTGAGGGGACAGTGACGGAAAGCGTCGAGAGAACTACTTTTCGTCACGCTCCGGAGCCTGTTCGGATTCATCGGAGCCAGGAGCGACCGTCTCCGCGGTCGCACCGCTCGTCGCGCGCTGCGCTGTCTCCAGGGCGTGCAGCCGGCGCTTGATGTCACGGAGTTCGGTGAGGAGGGTGTCGGGGCGGTTGATCCTGGTCATGGCGTACTCCTGGGTCGGCTTCGGGGTCAGGGGATGTTCGTGGCGGGTGTCACCGTCAGCTGGACCTGCTCCTCGCCCGCGTCGCCGCCCGGGGTGACCTCGATCCCGGTGATCCGTACGTCGAAGTGGGTGCCCTCGGGGAAGAACACGTCCTTGATGACGACGGTGGCGTCGTCGCCGACCTGGTAGGAGCCCAGTACGGGTTCCAGGTCGGCGCGGACGGTCAGCTCGGGCAGGACGACGGGGGTCGAGACGGCGGCGAGGGCCGAACGGGCCTGGGAACGCAGGAGGTTGACGTCGGTGAGGTTGACGTAGGAGACCTCGGTCTCGGTGAGGGGACGTCCGGTGGTGCGGTCCTCGGCGACCGCGACGAGCTGGCCGCTCTCGCCCTGCTCGCCGAGGGCGAAGACGCGGCTCGCGGTGGAGGCGCCGTCGACCGGCCAGGCGTAGCCGATGAGGTTGGCGCCGTACTCCCACACGTGCGGGGTGCCCTGCTGGCCGAGGTGGGGCGTGCCGACGCGGAGTCTGCGGACGGGGCGGCCGTCGGTGCCGTACGCCATGTCGAAGAGGAAGTCGGGGCCGTCCTCCAGGCTGGCCAGTTCGCGCAGCGCCTCGCCGGTGCTCTTGAGGCCGGCGCCGGGGTAGTCGAGGGTGCGGGTGATGCCGGAGCGGGCCGTGGACTCGGGGCGTACCCGGATGTCGCCGCCGGCGTGGGCCTGCGCGACGGCGACCAGGGTGCGGGCGATGTCGGACTGGTCGACGTCGGTGAAGGAGACGTCGACGGCGGCCAGGTCGGTGGTGTTCGGGTCGAAGTCGGCGGGCAGCACCCGGCGATGGTCGAAGTAGGACAGGAAGCCCGCCGCCCCGAGCTCCACGTGCTGGTCGGCGGAGGTGTACTTGGCCGTCCAGATCACCCCGCCCCAGACGAGCACGCCGTCGCGTTCGACGTAGAGGGCGGCCCGCCCGGGCTCGGTGAGTTCGCGGGGACGGTGGACGGTCACCCGGGGGTCGCCGAGGGGCAACCGGGCGCGGAACTCACCGGCTTCGTTCAGCTCGGTGCTGAACGTGACGTCGTACAAAGGGAGTTCGTCGGTGATGGCGCCGGTGGCGAGGTCGGCGGTGTAGTAGGTGTAGCGGGTCGGGCGGGTGGTCACTAGCCCACCAGCCAGCTGGTGTTGAGGTAGACGAGCTGGTTGGCCGGCAGCGGGGTGTCCTGGGGGAACACCGCTACGGAACCGTCGGTGCGGACGATGAGTTCGAGGCCTCGTACCACTCCGCCCAGCACGGTGTACCAGTGGTGCCCCATCGACGGGCGGCAGCCGACAGGGACGTTGATGACGGTGATCCCGTTGCCCGCGACGGCGACGGAGGTGCGGATGGCACCGCGCATGTGGACCAGCGAGCCGATCCGGCGGACGGCCGGAGTCTCGTTGTTGTAGATGGACCAGTTGGGGAGGAGGCCCAGCGGGACCCAGCCCGTGTCGTCGTTGAGAGCCCGCCAGCCCGCCGAACTGTCGTACCACTCCAAGTGGTTGGCGTCCCAGCGGTGGATGTACATACCGCTGTACGGATACGTCGGACGGCCGGCCTCGCCCCAGACCCGCAGGATGCCGCCGGCACCGGTGGTCCACACGCGCAGGTCGTCGATGTCGCCGGCGCCGATCGACGTGGCGTTCTTGGCGATCCTGAGCCGGGCGAGCGGGATGAAGTCGCCGGTGACCGCGGGGTCGGTGGGGGTGGCGGCGGCCGTTCCCTTGACCAGCTCGACGGTCATCGCGGTGGTGGTGTCGCCGTACTGCGTGTCGCGCTGCCGGGCGATGATCAGGTCGTTGCGCGGGTTGGCGGAGTCGGCGGGGTTCGTGCCGAGTGCGTCGAGGGTCTTCTGCTGGTCGAGCGTGACGAGGTAGGCGCCGGTCGCGGTGGCCCTGGTCCCCTGGATCACGCCCTGGAAGGGGCTGACGGTGACCTTGCCGGACACGGTGGCGGTGGGCTGGACCCGGCCGGGGTCGGCGGTGGCGGGCCGGATGCCGGTGCGGGCCTGGACCGGGCTCGCCCCGGGCGCGGCGAGCACGCCGGTGGCGAGCCGGGCGTCCTCCGCGTCGACGACGCCGCCGGAGATCCAGCCCGAGTCGCGTTCTGGGGTGGGCGTGCTCATGAGGATGCCTCTTCCGCTGGTCGGGGTGTCACGGGACGGGGAACGCCATCACCCGCAGGCCGGTGTAGTGCGCGGCGGGCGAGAACACGAGCGCGGTACCGGTCGTCATCCCGCCGCCCCGGGCGACGTACTGCGTCAGCACCAGCGGCGTCGCCGCGGGCAGCAGCCGGTGGCCCTGGGCGACGCTGGTGGTGATCCCCGTGGGGCCGCCGTGGAAGCAGGCGAGGGACACCGGCGGCCCGTCCTGCACGCGCACCACGTGGTCCCAGCGCTCGTTGGCGCCCGAGGTCTGCGCGGTCAACTGCCCGGTGACCAGGAGCATTCGGGGGTACGGCGCCGCCGGCACCGTCACCTGGTTGAAGGTGTACCCGATGGCCCCCGCCGAACCGGTGGTCAGCGGCCAGCCCGGGTCGGCCGGGCCGAAGAGCTCCACCGCCCCCGTGGCCGCGGGTCGCCATGCCGTGCCGGCGCGGACCATGTCGAGTCCGGTCTCCAGGTCGTACACCCGCTGCCCGGAGTAGCCGTCGGCCGGCAGGGACTCCTGGGTCTGGAGGGGAAGCACACCGCCGGCGGCGACGGTGTACGTCCGCAGGTCCTTGATGTCCGCCGGAGTGATCGCCCCCGCGCCTGCCCGGACGGTGATCTCGGCGAGCGGCAGCCAGTCGTCGGTCAGGGTGGGCGCGACCGGTGTGACCGCGGGGTTCCCGGCGACGATCCGCACGAGCATGCCGTCGCTCTCGTCGCCGTACTGCCGGTCCTTCTGCTGGGCCACGACGAGGGCGATACGCGGGTTGGACGAGTGGGCCGGGGCCGCGGTGAGCACGTCGAGGGTCTTCTGCCGGGCGAGCGTGATCAGATACGCGCCCGCGGCGGAGCTACGGGTGCCCTGGATGACGCCCTGGAAGGGCTGCACCGTCACATTGCGCGAGGGGGTCGAGGTCGCCTCGACGTTGCCGGGGCTGCCGGGTCCCGGTTTGATTCCGGTGCGGGCGGCGATCGGGTTGCCGGGGTTCGCGGACGCCGCGGCGAGCACGCCGGTGGCGAGGCGGGCGTCCTCGGCGTCCACGACGCCGCCGGAGAGCCATCCGGAGTCGCGCTCGAACTCAGGGTCAGCCATGCGGGGCGTTCCTTCTGTCTCTTGAACTACGGATCTACGGAGGAGGAGGTTGGATTCTGAGCCGGGTCGGGCTCTTGAGCGGGTCGGGCTCTTGAGCTGCGCGGGACGGGTCAGAGCCAGGCGTCCCGCCATTCGGCGGTCAGCCGGGCGGCCGGGGCGTAGTCGCGGGCGCGGAAGAGGACGGGCGTGGCACCCGGCCGGAGCGGGAACCAGTCCGAGCCGGGCCGCAGGGTGGAGCGGCGGGAGGCCGTGCCCTGCAGCAGGACCGAGCGCGCGTCGGTGTCGATGAGCAGGAACTCGCCTTCCTGGAGGGTGAGTTCGAAGGCGAGTTCGTCGCCGGTCGCGGTGTTGGTGATCACCGGCTGGACGCAGGGCCCGGCGATCCGCCAGATGGGCCAGGTGGGGGCGGTGCCCGCGTTCTGCAGCAGCAGCCGGCCGCCGGAGGAGCCGGAGCCGAAGTTCAGCGGGAAGGAGAGCGGGAAGCTGACACCGCCGCTGGAGGAGGGCAGCGGACAGGTGCTCGCGTTCAGCCCGTACGAGTACCGCAGCGGGTCCGGCGCGGTCATGGTCAGGGAGAACTCGAAGCCCGACTTGCGGTCGACGATCTTCGTCTCGGCGGAGAGGCGGACCAACGCCCTTCGGGTGCGGTGCGGTTCGGTGACGACGAGCGGCAACAGCGTGCCGCCGTCGGCGAGTACGGCGGCCAGCCGGTCCTTCGCCGCCTCCCGCACCGCGCGTTCGGGGGTGACGGCGGTGCCTTCCAGGGTGATCACGCGCGGGCCCCGGTAGGAGGGGGCGTCGAACGCGCCGTGCCGCTCGGGGCGGTCGATCAGGGTGAGCCGGACGGGTGGGGTGGCGGCCCAGCCCTGCTCGCTGGTGACCCACCATTCGACGCCGGTGTCGTCGACGGTGTTCCCGGCCCAGCCGTCCACCTCGAACACCGGCTGCTGGAGCTGCTGTCCGGTCATCGCTTGGCCGCCCAGGCGAGTTCGCGGGCGGTGATCCGGCCGATCTCGTACTCGGACTGGCCGGGCCGGGGATGGACGTTGACGGTGACCGGCGCGGACGCGGTGGTGCCGGCGCGGATCGCCGACCGGGCGCCCGCGGCTCCGGCGAGGCTGTAGCCGGGGCCGATGACACTGCGCGCGGTGGCGGTGGCGAGCCGTCCCGCGGCGCCCGCTACGCGGTTGCCGGTCTGCTCCATGCCCAGGGCGAGGCCTTCGCCGATGTCACCGCCGAAGCCCATCATCACCTTCGACGGCGAGGAGATGCCGAGGATGCTGCGGATGGGGCCGGGGATGTGGTCGATGATGAAGTTCTTGATGGTGTTGAGCAGGGCCGAGGCCTTGTTCTTGATGCCGTTGATCAGGCCGTTGATGAGGTCACCGCCCAACTCCCTCAGTTTTCCGGGAAGTTCGGCGAAGAAACCGACGATCTTGCCGGGCACCTCGCGCAGGAAATTGACGACGCCGTTCCATTTGTCGACGATCCAGTCCCGGACCGCGCCGACGGCCTCCTTGATCCGGTCCCAGTGCTTCACGATCGCCAGTACGGCGATGCCCACCGGGCCGGTCAGAATGGCCACCAGCAACGGCCAGTTGGCCTTCAGCCAGTTGACCACGTTCTTGCCGGCGTCGATCAGCCAGTTGATCGCGACCGACGCGGCTTTCATGACCGTGCCCACCACCTGCCCGATGACCTTGAACGCCGCCTGCATGACGGCCTGCACGGTCTTGGACTGCATCGCCATGTCGATGAGCTTGGTGATGAGCGGCATGATGAGGGAGAGGATCGCGCCCAGGATGTTGGCCTTCATCGCGGTGTTCAGGCCGCGTTGGGCGGTGGTCGCGGTCTTCAGTCCCTGACTGAACCGGCTGAAGAGGCCGCCGCCGGATGCCGCGCTGCGGCCCGCCCGCTGGACGTCGGCGGAGGCCCGCACGGCGGCGGTCCGCATCTGGTTGAGGCCGGTGCTCGCCTGTGTGGCCGAGGTGCGCAGCCGGCCGGTGGCCGTGCTCGACTGGGTCGCCGCGTTCGTGAGCCGGTCGACCGAACTCGTGGCGCCGGTGACCGCGGTCCGCATGCGCGTGACGGCACCGCCGGTGTTGGTGGCGGCGGACCTCATCTGGTTCAGCGCCCGGGTGACCGATACGAGTGACGTCTGCATGGTGGATTGGCTCCGTCGGTTTCGCCGTTGGGGTCGGTGTCGTGCGGGTCGCTATTGACGCAGGGTCCGTTCAAGGGAGTTGATGCCGTCGCGCAGCCCGTCGATGGACCGCCTCGCGCTCTTGGCGCTGCCCTCCAGCTCCCGGACCTTCTGCATGCCGTCCTTGACCTCACGGTCCAGGGAGCGCACTTTCCTGACAGTGTTCTTGAGGTCGTTGTCGGCCTCTCTCGCCTTGACGAGTACCTGTCTGCGCAGGTCTCTGATCTGCCGCAGGGCGTTCTTGCCGCTCTGCTCCGCCGAGTGGGCCACCCGGTTGGCGGTCCTGACGCCGGCTCGCACGACGGCGACCTGCTCGCGCACCCGTTGGTCGCCGGCGCTCGCGGTGCGTCGGACGTCCCTGGCGGTGGCGGTGATGCGGTCCTGGACCGCGCTGATCGCCGACCTGATGTTCCGGTCGGTCCGTGCCAAGTCCGCGAAGCGGCCGTCGATCACCCGGTCCCGGATCCTCTGCTCACGGTCCTCCACGATCTTGTTGAGGTCGAACACGGCCTTCTCGTGTTTGAACAGGCTGTACTCGAACTGTCCTCCGGCGAGACCGACCTGGAGGCCGGTGGCCTCGACCTTGCCGCCGACCGCCTCGGCCTTGCCGCCCACGGTCTCGGTCTTGGCCGCGATGTTCTCGTGGTCGTAGTGCTGGGCCTCCTGCTGCGCCTTCCAGGAAGTGATCTCGGTCTGGACGGCGTTCTTGAACTCCGCCGGAATGCTGGAGGCAGCGGCGAGCTGCTGCTTGAACCGGGCTGCGAACAGAGCCGGTGTCCCGCCGGGGTTGTCCTCCAGCTTCCGGACCCTGGCGTTCAGCTGCTCGACCAGTTCCTTGATGTCGCTCAACTGCCGCTTCCTCTCATCTCGGCGAGCTCAGGAAGGCCACGATCTCCGCCGCCGACGCCCCCTGCTCGACAGCCGGCGGACTCTCCTGCTCGGAGACCTCGGCCGCGCCACCCCCCGGCCTCGGCACCGGCTCCGGATAAGGTGCCGGCTCCGTGTCCTCATCGCGGTTGACCGTGGCGAACATCCAGTTGGCGACGGCCAGTTGGTCGATGACCGCGGCCAGCAGGTGGTCGGTGATCGTCCAGTCCGCCTGTTCGCCGTGGACCGCTCGGGCGAAGGACGAGTCGGCCGGCAGGTGTTCGGTCAGGACGCGCAGGCGGCGGGAGGAGAGACGGCCCCGGTGCCAGTCGAGGAGGTCGACGCCGTAGTGGCGGAGCAGGTCCGCCTCCAGGGCCTCGGCATGCTCGTCGACCAGCGCGCCGAGGCTCAGCCTTCCCCCAGCGTCATCCCCGTCTCGCTGCCGTACGCCTCCAGGATCGCGGAGACGTCCTGGACGCTGACGTCGTACTTGCAGAACCGCTCGAACTGCTCGGGTCCGAGGAGCAGCGCGAGCAGCCCGTCGATGTCGTTGTCCTCCAGCGTGGCGATCTGCTTGGCGATGCTGCGCGGGAACTCGGTGGGCAGGTGGAAGACATCCGTGTCCACCTCGAACTCCCAGTCCTTGCCGAGGGTTTCGAGGCGCTGGGCGCGGGCGGCGTTGACGTTGAAACGGGCCATGAGGGGTCGGACTCCTTGCGGGACGGATCAGCGGACGGGTCAACAGGCGTGCGAGGGAACGGAGTCGGGACCGCGGAGTCAGGCCGCGCTGAAGCTCGGGTCCTTCATCAGGAAGATCGCCAGCGGGGCACCGTCCACCGTGGCCAGCGCGGTGAACGTGACGCCGAGCTTCACCGGGGCCGTACGGACGAGGGAGATCTCCTCCGTCTCGGTCACCTGGCCGCGGGCGATGATCATGCGGTACCTGACCTCGTCCCCGTCGGTGAACTCCAGCCCGAGCATGCGCTCGTCGAACTTCGGCTCGGCCGCCAGCTCGTACTTGTAGAGCCCCGACCCGGTCGCCGTCTCCTTCACCTTCCCGCCACCGAAGAAGAACGGCAGGGTGTCCTCGTTGAGTTGGAGGAGCTGGAACTTGAAGCTGAGGTCGCGGTCGGAGTAGACGAACCTCGCCGAGCTGACGCTCTGCCAGGTGTCGACGGGGTCCAGCTTGTCCTTCTTGGAGATCTTGACCCCGTCGGTGGTGGTGTACCCGAGATCGCTCCAACCGGCGCCCCAGGCCGCGGCGGTGTCGGCGGGCGGGGTGGTGGCGAGCGGGGCGATGAGAACCCGGCCGCTGCCCGCGACCCGGATCTCCTTGGCGTTCATTCCGGCCATCACTGCTCCTTGATGGGAGTGGGACATGACGTGCTACGGACTTGGTGCGCAGGTACTGCGGAGGCACTGCGGGAGGTACGGCGAAGGTGGTGCGGGCGATGCGCGGGGCATCGGGTGGGACGAAGACGCCTGCCCGCACCGGGACCGCGTCAGGGTCGGCCGTCAGGCCGGGCGGACCACCAACCGGGTCGTCGAGACATAGCGGTTGGCGGTGGCGTGCCGGTAGTCGGGCAGCCAGCGCGGGCCGTCCTCCTCGACGACGTCCACCACGGTCGCCTCGCCGTACACCGCTCCCCGGAGTTGCAGCATCAGGGCGCGGGCGATCAGGGAGACGGTGTGGGCCGCGGGCTTGGACGGCCCGTAGACCTCCAGGTCGACCAGCGGATTGTCCAGGCGGGGATCCTCCGCCCAGGCCCCGCCGACCCGGGAGACCAGCACGGCGCGCTGCGAGCCGTCGAAGCCGGACGGCGGCTGGACGTCCACGACGACACCCGCCAACTCGCTGCGGTCCTTGAGGAGATCGACGACCAGCTGCTCCACGTCAGGGAAGGTGACGTACGGCTCGCTCATCCCCGGGACTCCGCCTCGGCCTCCGGTTCGCCCTCGGACCCGGACTCGGATTCAGGCTCGGACTCCGGTGCGGGGTGCGCGATCACCCCGAGGACTCCGCGCGCGGTCGGGTCGTCCACCTCGACGACATCGCCGGGCTCGTGCCCGTTCCACCAATAGGTCAACTGGATCTTCTGCACAGCACTCCCCCGTTGCTCGGCTGTACGGCTTCCCGGGGAGGTCTGGTGAAAGCGACTTGATGAATGGTCAACTTCATCCGCTGTCACGCGAGTTGACGCCCCCGAGGTTTCAAATGTAACCAGCGCCCCAAGAGCAGCGTGAGCCGCTGAATGTTTCGAACAGATAACGATCAGATGGAATACGCGTACGGCAAACGGGGCTGCGCCGGCGCACGAACGCCGGCCCAGCCCCGCCATGTGAGAGAGACCGTCAGCCGATCTCCGCGCCGAACGTCGACAACGCCTCCGTCACCGGCTGGAAGAACGTCTCCCCGCCGGAGGTGCAGTCGCCGCTCCCGCCGGACGTGAGGCCGATCGCCGCGTCGCCGTCGAAGAGCGAGCCGCCGCTGTCACCGGGCTCGGCGCAGACGTCGGTCTGGATGAGGCCGTTGACGATGTCGCCGTTGCCGTAGTTCACGGTGGCGTCCAGGCCGGTGACCGTACCGGTGTGCACCTGGGTCGTGGAGCCGCTGCGGGTCACCTTCTCGCCCACGGTGGCGGCCGCGGCGTGCGTGATGGACTGCGCGGAGCCGTTGTAGAGGTCGACCTCGCTCGGGTGGTCCACGTCGGACGTGTACTTGACCAGCCCGAAGTCGTTGCCGGGGAAGCTGGACTGCTCGTTGGTGCCGAGCTGGTTCCCGCCGGCGTCGGACCAGGTGGAGATCGCCTCGGTGCAGTGCCCGGCGGTGATGAAGTACGGCTGGCCGTCCTTGACCACGTTGAAGCCGAGCGAGCAGCGCCCGCCGGAACCGGTGATCGCGTCGCCGCCCGCGATGAAGGGTTTGAACTCCCCCTTCGTGCGCTGGAGTTCGGCCACCGAGCCGAGTCCGTCGACGACCTTGCCGAGCTTGGTCCACTCGGCCGCCGAGACCGTGCGGTCGGCGGTGACGACGACCTTGTTGGTGGTCGGGTCGCTCACCCAGGAGGTGCCGGGGATGGTCGCGTCCTGCTTGAGCGTCGTACGCGCGCCCTTCAGTTCGGCGAGGGAGTTCTCGACGAGTCTGGCCGTGGCGCCGGCCGCCTCGACGGCCTTGGCGGCGGTCTCGTCGAGGACGTTGACGACGAGACTCTTCTTCTGCGCGTCGTAGTACGTGCCCGCCGCGTCGGCGCCGAGGTCCTGGCCGAGCGTCGAGGCGAGCTTTCCGGCCGCGACGGCCGTCAAAGGGTGCGGCGTGGGGTCCTTCGCGGGCTCGCTGGCGTTCGCAGTCTGGAAGGTGACTCCCGCGGCGACCAGTGCGGTGACACCCGCACCTGCGATCGCCGCACGCCGCTTGGGTATGCGTCGGTGCTGCAACTCACGTCCTCCTGTGGGGGTTCGGCCCGGGAGATTGTGGGGACCTCGCGGACCGGAAGGCTGGTTGACGGGCGCCTACTATTCCGAGGTGCACAGGGAGCACACAAGGTCGAGTTCAGGACGCGCGTACGCCGACGGCGTGCGCTCCTCGCCCGCAACCGTTCGCAACCGCCACGCCGCCACCCCAGGGAAATTCGCACTGCAAACACTACGGGCGAGTAACCGGCGCCGGAGGGTGAGGATCAGCCGTGGCTTGAATTCGACTCTTTCGACTCTTCGGAAGCCTCCGGCAGCTGCGGCTGCTGCTGCTGCGCCCCCGGTTGCTCCAGAGGCTGCGACTGCTGCTGTGCCTGCGGCTGTTGAGGCTGCTGCTCCACCGAGGGCTGCTCCACAGAGGGCTGCTCCACCGGGGGCTGTGCTTGCGGCTGCTCCACCAGAGGCTGTGCTTGCGGCTGCTGCACCTGCGGCGACTGCGGCTGCGCCCTCTCCAGGAACCGCAGCAGCTCCACCGGGAACGGCAGCACGAGCGTGGAGTTCTTCTCGGCCGCGACCGCCACCACCGTCTGCAGCAGGCGCAGTTGGAGCGCGGCCGGCTGTTCGGACATCTCCTTGGCGGCCTCGGCCAGCTTCTTCGAGGCCTGCAGCTCGGCGTCCGCGTTGATGACCCGGGCCCGCCGCTCACGGTCCGCCTCGGCCTGCCGGGCCATGGACCGCTTCATCGTCTCGGGCAGGGAGACGTCCTTGATCTCCACGCGGTCGATGGTCACACCCCACTCCACCGCCGGGCTGTCGATCATCAGCTCAAGTCCCTCGTTGAGCTTCTCGCGGTTGGAGAGCAGATCGTCCAGCTCGCTCTTGCCGATGATGGAGCGCAGTGAGGTCTGGGCCATCTGCGCCACCGCGAACCGGTAGTCCTCGACCCGGACGATCGCGTCGGCCGCCCCGGTCACGTTGAAGTAGACGACCGCGTCCACCCGTACCGTGACGTTGTCCCGGGTGATGCCCTCCTGGGCCGGCACCGGCATCGTCACGATCTGCATGTTCACCTTGCGCAGCTTGTCGACGAACGGGACGACCATCGTGAACCCGGGTCCCCGCACCTCGGGCCGGAGCTTGCCGAGGCGGAACACCACGCCTCGCTCGTACTGTTTGATCACGCGCGCCGCGGACATCACGTACACCGCTCCGACGGCCGCGAGCGAAGCTCCCGCCGCCACCAGCTCCTCGACCATGCCGGCCCCCAGGGTCCCGAGTGGGCGTTACAGAGGAGTTCTGCCTGTACTTCGAAGGTAACTCCGGAGTAGGGACATGGGCGAGCCCCCGCACGTCGATTGCGTACGGGGGCTCGCCTGCCGCCGGCTGCGCTGTGCGCCCGCGCTCGTCAGCCCGGGCACGGTCCAGGACCGCTCCGCGGTTTGGTCAGCCGACGCTCACGCCGTAGTAGCTGAGCGCCTCGGTGACCGGCTGGAAGAAGGTCGTGCCGCCGGAGGAGCAGTTGCCGCTGCCGCCGGAGGTCAGACCGTAGGCCACGGAACCGGCGTAGAGCGGACCGCCGCTGTCTCCGCCCTCGGCGCAGACGGTGGTCTGGATCATCTGGTAGACCACGTCGCCGCCGCCGTAGTTGACGGTCGCGTTCAGGGCGGTGACCCGGCCGCTGTGCGTGCCGGTGGTGGAGCCGCGGCGGTAGACCGTCGTGCCGACGCTGGGCGTGGCCGCGCTGGAGATGGTCTGGCTGCCGACCGCGCTCGGGTGGGCCACCGAACCGGTGTACCGCACCAGCGCGAAGTCGTTGGTCGGGAAGCTGTAGCTCACGTTGGTGCCCAGCAGCGTGGTCTTCGCGGAGTTGGAGTACCACGTGGAGGCGACCTCACCGCAGTGCCCGGCGGTCAGGAAGTAGTACGTGCTCCCGCTGTGCACGTTGAAGCCGAGGGAGCAGCGGTAGGCGCCGCCGTAGATGGCGTCGCCACCGGTGATCAGTTTCTTGAACTGACCCGGGGTGTGCTTGATCGTGAGGGCACCGGCGTTGCCGCCGGCCTGCGCCTTGATCTTGGCGATCTCGGTCTTGGAGACCGTGCTGTCGACGGTGACGACGACGCGGTTGGTCTTGCTGTCGACGGCCCAGGCGGTACCCGGGATGTCGGCCTTGAGCACCGAGCCGCTGACGCTCTTGAGTTGCGCCGTGCTGAAGGGGGTGACGGTGGACGCGTTCGCGCTGGGGACCGCGAACGAGGCGGCGGCCAGGAGTCCGGTGGTGACGGCGATCAGCCGGGTCCGTCTCGAAATGCCGCTGCGCGGAGTGGTGCGCTTGATCCTCACTTGTCGTTCCTCCACATGGGGAAGTCGGGGGCCCGCGTGGGGTCGGGGCCCGTGAGGCGCAGCCAGGGCCCACTTCGTCCGGATTCCGGACACGCCGTGCCCCTGACAAGCGCTGTGGGGAGTATTCGGCCGAACAACCGTTAGGCACAAGGGCGCCTTTCGGCCGTGGATCTTTGAACGTCCTGTGCGGACCGACCGCCTCCCCCCGGATGCCGGTACCCGCGCTCAGAGCAGGTTGCGTTCCCCCGCCTCGATCGCGAGATCCAGCGTATTGCCCGGTGGCGGGAAGGGGCAGATGAAGGCGTCGGCGAATGCGCACGGCGGGAGCAGGGCGCGATTGAAGTCCACGGTTGTGCGCCCCTCGGTGTCGGGGGCGGCCGGGCGCAAGAACCGGAAGCGATGGCTCCCCCGCCCGCTGCTGACGTCGGCGAACACGGCCCACAGCGACCCGTCGCCCTCGACCGTCACCTGGAGCGTGAGCTCCCGTCCGTCGAGGGTGAACGCCAGCTCTCCGCCGAGCCCGAGACCGCGCTTGCGGCCGTCCGCGTTCTCGACGCGTACGGTGCGGTCCTCGGCGTACGGAGTGAAGTGCCCCGGCACCGACCACCGCGGGTCGTAGGGGGTGACCTCGATGCCCCGGAAGGCCCGCCGGGCCGGCGCGTCCGGGTCGAAGTCCCGTACGCCCCACACTCCTTCGCGCACCAGCACGACCAGTCGGCGCTCGCCGAACGCGACCCTGGCCGTGGCCGCCGGACCGAGGTCAGGGGTGATCCGGACCGTGCCGTCGAGGGGCCGCCCGTCCACCGTCAGCCCGTCCGCCGCGGTCGCCGTGAGCCCCACCGCGTCACCGTCGTCCGTCCAGTGTCCGGGGATGTCCGGAAGTCGACCGTCCGGATAGTCCTCCAGCCAGTGCGTGCCGGTCAGCGCGAGCGACCCGTGGGGCGCCGCGGCCGAGGCTACGCGGTGTTCGTGCCACTGCCGCCACTCGTCGGCCACATCCGCGGTCATCCGCTCAACCCTCGTCATCACGTCATCGACCCCGCCGTCATGTGATCAGCCCGTCCCCGCCGGTGCGGACAACCCGAGATGTGAGCGCAGGGTGGCGCCCGGGTATTCCGTACGGAACGCGCCGCGTTCCTGGAGCAGCGGCACCACCCGGTCCACGAACTCGTCGAGTCCGCCCGGGGTGAGATGCGGTACGAGGATGAAGCCGTCGGCCGCTTCCCGCGTCACGAACTCCTCCAGTTCGACGGCGACGGCCTCGGGCGTGCCGATGAAGGACTGCCGGGCGCTCGCCTCGATCACCGTCTGCCGGATCGACAGGCCCTTCTCCCGCGACAGCGCCCGCCACTTCTCGGCGATCGCGACGGTGTCGCCGCGCCGGGTCCGCCCCTGGCTGATCCCGGAGTCCGGCACCGGGTCGAAGTCGGGCAGCGGCCCGTCGGGATCGTACGAGGACAGGTCGGCGCCCCAGACCTGCTCAAGCGCGAGGATCGCGTTCTGCGGGGAGACCTGGCTGCGGCGGATCCCGGCGGCCCGCTCCTGGGCCTCGGCCGCGGTGTCGCCGAGGACGACGGAGACACCGGGCATGATCTTCAGGTCGTCCGCCGTACGGCCGTACTTCGCGAGCCGGCGTTTGACGTCGGCGTAGAAGGAGCGGCCCGCCTCCAGGGAGCCCTGCCGGGTGAAGACCACGTCGGCCGTGGCCGCCGCGAACTCCCGTCCCTCGTCGGAGTCCCCGGCCTGGATCACGACCGGATGCCCCTGCGGAGAGCGCGGGACGCCGAACTCGCCCGCGATGTCGAAGTGCCGCCCGCGGTGCGCGACGGGCCGGAAGACCCCGTCCCGGCCGGCGGAGTCCCACAACTCCCTCGCCACCTCTAGGAATTCGGCGGCCCGGGTGTACCGCTCGGCCCGGTCGAGGAAGCCGCCGCGCCGGAAGTTCTCGCCGGTGAAGGCGTCGGAGGAGGTCACCACGTTCCAGGCCGCCCGGCCGCCGCTGAGATGGTCCAACGTGGCCAGTCTGCGGGCGAGTTCGTAGGGCTCGTTGAAGGTCGCGTTGACCGTGGCGGCGAGCCCGAGGTGTTCGGTGACCCCGGCGAGCGCGTTCAGGACGGTGAGCGACTCGGGGCGCCCGACGACGTCCAAGTCGTGTATACGGCCTTTGTGTTCCCGCAGCCTCAGTCCCTCGGCGAGGAAGAAGAAGTCGAACAGACCCCGCTCTGCGGTGCGCGCGAGATGCTCGAAGGACGAGAACTCGATCTGCGATCGCGACCGCGGATCCGCCCACACCGTGGTGTTGTTGACCCCGGGAAAGTGCGCGGCCAGATGCATCCGCCTGCGTCGTACGGTCATGACGTTCCCCCTGTCACGGCGTACCGGTTGGCGGGCCGGGCCAGGCCGAGGTGCTCCCGCAGCGTGCTGCCCGGGTAGAAGGTGCGGAACAGGCCCCGGTGCTGGAGCAGCGCGACCGTGCCGTTGACGAGCCGCTCCAGGTCACGGCGCGGCTCGGCGGGCGTGAGGTGGAAGCCGTCGACGGCGCCGTCCTTGTACCAGGCGGCGATCAGCTCGGCGAGGTCCACCGGACCGCCCCGGTACAGCGGGCCCTGCGCGGTCTGCCGAGGCCCGCCCCCGCCGTGCCCGGGCTCGGCCGCGTGCTCGCCGTCACCGAGGTCGACCAGCAGGCTCGCAAGCACCCGCAGCGCGTCCGGACCGCGCCCGAACTCCCCCGTCCTGCGCCGCAGTTCATCGCGTATGGCCGCGGCCTGGGCCGGGCTCACGGCCTGCACGAGCGCCACGTCCGCGTACCGGGCGGCCACGGGCCGGGCGTGCCCCTCGGTGGCGTCGATGACCCGCACGGGATGGCCCTGCGGAGGCCGGGGCACGATCGACGGGCCCTTGACGGAGAACGAGTCGCCCGCGAAGTCGACGTGATGCAGTTTGTCCCGGTCCAGGAAGCGGCCGGTCGGCACATCGCGTATCTCCGCGTCGTCCTCCCAGCTGTCCCACAACCGAGCGGCCACGTCGGCGACTTGACCGGCCTCCCGCCACAACTCGTCGGCCGCGGCGGCATGTCGGCGGCCGAAGAGGCGGGCCTCGCCCTCGGTGGCCGACACGTCGATCCGCCAGCCGGCCCGGCCGCGGCTGACCCAGTCGAGGGTCGCGACGGCCGCCTGCACGTGGAAGGGCTCGGTGTGGGTGGTGGACACGGTCGGCACCAGCCCGATCCGATTCGTCGCCGGCGCCACCCGCGCCAGCACGGACAGCGCGTCGGGTCCGGGCCGCGCGAAGGTGTCGTCCAGCGTGACGAAGTCCAGCCCCCCACGCTCGGCGAGCCGCGCCAACTCGACATGGGAACCGGCGTCGAACACCGCCGGCTGATCGATACCGGCGGCCAGGTGCAACAGCCCCCGGCCGTACGAAGGGCTCATGTCGGCAATCCTTTTCGAAGAACACGCGGGAGGCGACGGCGGCGTCGAGTCGGGCACGGGCACGCATGCGAAGACCGGCGGGGGTCGCAAGCCCCGCGCACACTCAGGGAACGGCGGGGGCCGCCAGTCCCGCCCACACTCAGGGAACGGCGGGGGCCACCAGTCCCGCCCACACGCGGGAAGTAGCGGGAGTCGCCAGTCCCGCCCACACACAGGAAACGGTCGGAGCCCCGAGTCCGGCCGCCCCGCAGGGAACGGCGGGAGCCACAAACCTCCCGCACGCGCGGGAGGCGACGGGAACGGCAAGTCCGGCTCACACCCGAGGAGTGACGGGAGTCGCCAGTCCCGCCGCCGAGGGAGCGGCCGAAGCGGCAAGTCCCGCTCACACGCGGGAAGTAGCGGCTGTCGCCAGTCCCGCCCACACTCAGGAAACGGTCGGAGCAGCCCCGAGTCCGGCCGCCCCGCAGGGAACGGCGGAAGCCACAAACCTCCCGCACGCGCGGGAGGCGACGGGAGCGGCAAGTCCGGCTCGCACGCGAGGAGTAGCGGGAGTCGCCAGTCCCGCCGCCGAGGGAGCGGCCGGAGCGGCAAGTCCCGCTCACGCGCGGGAGGCGTCGGGAAGCAGCGAGAGCGTTCACGCGGCCGCCCGGGCCGAGAGTTCGGCCAGGAACTGCAGCGCGGCGCGCGCCGTGGCGTCGTTCTGGCGGAACGCGGGGCCTCCGGTGCGCGGCCGGGTGAAGGCGCCGGAGGTGCGTGCGTCGGTGAAGGGCCCGAGCGCGAACCGCCGAGGGTGCGGGCGGCCGGCCCGGTCGAGGATCCGTCCGTCGCCGGGATCGACCCGCAGCAGCCCCTCCGGGGTCTCGGCGACACCGTCCCCGTCCTCGTACAGCTCGCGCAGCAGGGCGTCGCGGGCCCGGCCGACGGTGGGCTCCGGCAGCCGCGCCTCGACCAACGCCCGTGCCTCGACCGAGGAGTTGGGGACGGTCGCGCTGGTGGCCCGGAACACCCCGTCCTCGGCGGTGACGGTCATGTCGGCGCCCAGGAAGTTCACGACCCCGGCGCGGGACAGGGCGAGCAGCTGCCGCAGCCGGGGCCCGGGCGGCCCGGAGGCCAGATAGCTGAAGAACCCGTGCCACCAGGGTCCGATGTCACCGAGCCGGATCAACTGCCCGTAGACCGACAGGAGTCCGAGGAAGACCGCCAGATCCGGGCTGTACTCCGGATCATGACGCCGGCTCAGGTCCTGCTCGACATAGCCGCGCAGCCCCTCCTGGAACTCCTCGAACGAGCCGTACCGCACCCCGTCCAGCGGATGGTCGAGCGCGGCGAGGTCCAGCCGGTCCGCCCCTGCCGGCACCGCGGACGCCACGAGGGCCTCGCGCTCGGCCAGGTCGGCGGCGGCCGCGTACCTCTCCTCGAAGTCGCTCCACGACATCGCGGTCCGCTCCGGATGCACGGTGAACAGCCGGTGGTAGTGGGCGAACCCCAACTCCTTCTCCACCAGCGGCCACACATCCCGCCGGAAGTCGAAGCCGTCGGGCCTGGCGAGCAGTTCCGCCACCTCGACGGGCCCGAAGAACCGCGGCAGCGGCGGCCGTTCACCACTCCAGTCGTAGCCGATCTTCGAGTGGTACGGCACTCCGCGCCGCGATCCGACGTACAGCACCGGCTCCCGCCCGGACGGGACGTAGGTGTCCCCCTCGTAGCGCCCGCCACGCCCCTCCGTCAGCAGCACCATCAGGTCGACGAAGGCGAGCCCGAAGCCGCGGACCAGGACGGGTTCGCCGGCCCTCAGCGAGGACAGATCACTGTCGGCGGTGAAGTCGGGCGGCAGATGGACCAGGCCGTGCGCGGCGGCGTACGACGCCAACTCGCTCTGCCGCTCGTCGAGTTCGGCGTCCAGGTGACCAAGGGCCAGCACGACGAGGTCGGCCAGGAGCGGACGCGGACGGCCCTCCAGCCACACCTGCTGGCGCCCCTCGCGCGACCCGCTGACCCGCAGGGCGCGTCTGGGGTGGTGGTGGACGGTGACACCGTCCGGCAGGGCGGCGACTGCCTGCTCGTGCACCCAGCGCAGGTAGGAGCCCTGCAGCGGGCGGTCGGCGAAGACGTCCGCGTCGATGCCGGCCCACTCGTGCAACGTGGGGCCCTCCCCCACGGGACCCTCCATGGCCACCGTCTCGTCGGTGAACATCGTGACGTCCTCGGCGTGGGAGTTCATCCACAGCAGCGGCGACTGGGCGGCCCGCCAGATGCGTCCCGCGCCCGGTGGATGCGGGTCCACGAGATGGATGTCGAGGCCCGAACCGGCGTACAGCTCGGGCGCGTTGGCGGCGATCCGCTGGATCAGACCGGTCCCTCGCGGCCCGGCCCCGACGATCACCAGGGAAGGCCTCGTGCCGGGTACGGCGGTGACTTTGGCAAGGGTGTCCGATGACATGCGAAGACTCCGTGACGCATAGGTCGAGCACGGGTGCCTTCACACGGTGCGCCGCTGGGCGCGCTACGGCCGAGCCCCTCAGCAGGGCCGTCCGTCGACTGTACGGCGCCGTTTCCCCTCACTGTCAAGGTTGTCCATCATGTGAGCAGCACGTCTCAGCTCGGTTGACGGGAAACCGGATGCCTGTTCCACTTAGCCCATGCATCCACAGCAGTGGCTGGTCAAGCGCTCCCACATCGACTTCGGTCGAGTGTGGTCCTCTTCCTGTTGAGCCGACCGCGCTGCACGTGCTCTGCCCTCTCCGCCTTCACACGCACACCCCTCCCCTCCCCTTGGGCGCGGCCCGGACGCCGATCACCCGGTCCAGCAACGCGCCGAGCACATCCCGTACCGACCCGCGGTCCCGAGCATCACACTCCAGCACCGGCACATCGCCCCTGAGCCCCAACACCCTGCGCACTTCGTCGAGTTCGAACCGGTCGGCGCCCTCGAAGCGGTTCACGGCGAGCACGAACGGCGCGCCCTGCGTCTCGAAGTAGTCGACCGCCGGAAAACACTCCTCGATGCGACGGGTGTCCACGAGGACCACCGTCCCCAGCGCGCCCTCCTCCAGGTCGTCCCGGAGGAAGGAGAACCGGTCCTGGCCGGGCGTGCCGAAGAGGTACAAGGCGATCGACGGATCGAGCGTGATCCGTCCGAAGTCCAGCGGGACGGTCGTGGTCGTCCTCGACTCGGTCCCGTCGCGCGCGTCGACCCCCATCGAGATCTGCGTGATCGCGGCCTCCGCGTCCAGCGGCTCGATCTCCGAAATGGCCCCGATGAACGTCGTCTTCCCGACCCCGAGCCCCCCGCTCACCACGATCTTCACGGCGAGCGGCACGATCCTGTCAGAGCGCCCTGACATGGTCCCCGATCCTTTCGAGCGGCCGCACGCACTTCGCGTCCTTGCCGGAGGTACGTCCCCGGGCGCCGCCGCGTTCAACTCGGCCGTCTCAGCAGCCGCAGTCGCAGCCGCAATCGCAGCAGTCGCAGCCGTCACAGCAGCTGCAGCAGTCGCAGCACTCACAACAGTCGCTGCAGTCCGGGTTGCAGAGACCTTCCTTCGGCTCCCGGGTCCAGGGGTCCTCGTACGAGCCGCAGCACAGCTGGCACGTACAGGCGAGGCCCGCCCACACCGCGCACCCCGCCAGCAGCCCGCGCCGGTCCCGGCGCGGCGGCTCGGGCGGCAGCGGCGGCCCGCCCGGACCGCCCGGCGGTGCGTACGGGCCTGCCGGCGACGGCGTGTCCCCGTGGCTGTGCCCGCAGGCCGCGTCGCCGAAGGCCCGGTCGACGGACGTGCTCAGCTCGTGCACGAGCAGCCGGTGCGCGAGCTTGCCGTCACCGAAGTCGACCTCGCGCAGCGCGAGCCGTATCCCGTGCAGCGCGTCGTCGGCGAGCCGGCGAGCCTCGACGAGCGGGGTCCCGGTCGCGGTGAGCGGGTTCCAGGCGCCCGACGCGGCGTCAGGTTCCCTGTCCTCCACGGCGTCCAGCAGATGCGCGAGCCGTCCGAAGAGGCGTCCGGCCTCGGCGAGCGGTTCGGCGTTGCCCCGCCGCCCGGCGAGCTGTGCGGTGTGCGCGAAGGCGGCGGCCGTCGCGGTCTCGGTCGGTTCGGTGACGGTCAGGATCGGCGTCCCCGGCCCGGCGAGCGTCTCGATGCCGACCTGCCGGTCCACCGCGTCAACGAGTACGGCGGTGTCGAACCCGACCTCCGATCCCGTGCGGGCCCCCGCCGCGTCCCACCGTCTGGCCACCCGGCGCGCCGCGAGCGCCACCGGCTTGCGCGCCAGCAGCCCGTCCCCGTCGGCGACATGGTCACGCATCTTGGCCGAGGCGAGCACCAGCGAGACGGCGGCCGCGAGCCGCGCCCCCTCGCCCTTGGCGACGGAGGCGGTCCGCATCCCGCGCAACGGGCACGGCCCCGCCGTACGCCGCCACCCGCTCGACTGCCCGGTGGCGCCGTCGGCCTGAGCCTCCGTCAGGACCGATATGAGAAGCCCGTCATAGTTCGTCACGATCCGCGCGAACTGTCCGTGGTCCTTGCGCAGCGCGAGACACAGCCCGCACAAATGCGCCATCCACTGGGTCTTGAGATTTTCACCGAGCCGATGACGGCAGGGCCGAACGATTCCGAACACAGCACTCCCCCGTGACGTGTAGGACGTTGAGCTGCTGCATCGTAGCGACCACCCCGTTCACCCGTACGCCCCGTGCATCACCCATACGCCGTGAAGAATCATATTTCACTCACAGTCAGCAGCGGTGTGCCGCAGGACCCTTGGGGTACCCGGGCTCTCGACGTATGCGCTGTGCACCAGTACCGTCACAAACCCCCCGCGCGGCGTCTATCCACTTGGCGCGCCATCAGCATCATGGATGACCATAGGGATGCGGAAAGCAAGAAATACCGCTGTGAGAGGAGGCGTCCATGGGATCGGTACGCAAGGCAAGTGCCTGGCTTGGCCTCGTCGACGACAACGATGACGAGCGCTACTACGACGACGACTACTCCGAGGGGACCGAGCAGCCCGGGGATGCCTGGGTCACCGACCCTCGGGTCAAGGTGGCTTCGGACACCGCCGAAGAGACGGGCCGCCGGATCGGCACGGTCACCCCGGACAGCTTCCGGGATGCCCGCGCCATCGGTGAGCTCTTCCGCGAGGGTGTGCCGGTCATCATGAACCTCACGGCCATGGAGGCGTCCGACGCCAAGCGCGTCGTCGACTTCGCGGCCGGGCTCATCTTCGGACTGCGCGGTTCCATCGACCGTGTGTCCAACCGCGTCTTCCTGCTCACGCCCGCCGACACGGAGATCGTCAGCGGCGAGCCGGCGGCGCACCGGACGGACGGTTTCTTCAACCAGAGCTAGGGCAGGGCCGCTCACCGGCCCTGCCCCCGCGCAGGGTTTACCGGAAGGCGTCGAGCCCGGTGAGCGCCTTGCCCAGCACCAGCTGGTGCATCTCGACGGTGCCTTCGTACGTCAGCACCGACTCGAGGTTGGTCGCGTGCCGCATGACGGGGTATTCGAGCGAGATCCCGTTGGCACCGAGGATCGTCCGTGCCGTACGGCAGATCTCGATGGCCTCTCGTACGTTGTTGAGCTTGCCGAAGCTGACCTGCTCGGGACGCAGGCGGCCGGCGTCCATGCGGCGCCCCAGGTGGTGGGCGAGCAGGATTCCCTTGTGCAGTTCGACCGCCATGTCGGCGAGTTTGGCCTGGGTGAGCTGGAAGCCCCCGATCGGCCGTCCGAACTGCTCCCGTGACTTCGCGTAGTCCACGGCGGTCTCGAAACAGCTGCGCGCCGCGCCCATCGCGCCCCACACGATTCCGTAACGGGCGTGCGACAGACAGCTCAGCGGCCCCTTCAACCCGACGACCTCCGGCAGCACCGCGTCGGCGGGCAGCCGCACGTCGTCCAGGACGAGTTCACTGGTGACGCTGGCGCGCAGGGACCACTTGTGCTTGATCTCGGGCGCGGCGAACCCGGGAGTGTCGGTAGGCACGACGAACCCGCGGATCCCGTCATCGGTCTGCGCCCACACGACGGCCACCCCGGCCACAGACCCGTTCGTGATCCACATCTTCCGCCCGTTGAGCACCCAGTCGCCGCCGTCCCGCTTGGCGTACGTCCGCATCGCGGCGGGGTCGGACCCGTGGTCGGGCTCGGTCAGTCCGAAGCACCCGATGACGTCACCGGCGGCCATGCGCGGCAGCCAGGCCTGCTTCTGCGCCTCGCTCCCGAACCGGTGAACGGCGTACATGGCGAGCGAGCCCTGCACGGACACGAGGGACCGGATCCCGGAGTCGGCGGCTTCGAGCTCCAGACAGGCGAGCCCGTACTGCACGGCGCTGGCGCCGGCGCACCCGTAGCCGCTCAACGACATCCCGAGCGCCCCGATGGCCCCCAGCTCCCGGGCCAGCTCCCTGATCCCCGGCAGCTCCCCGTCCTCGTACCACTCGGCGACATACGGCACCACCCTGTCGGCCGCCCAGGCCCGCACGGTCTCCCGCACGGCGAGGTCCTCCGGCTCCAGCAGATCGTCGATCCCCAGCGGGTCGGCGGGATCGAACGGGGGCAACTTCGAGGACGCGGCCATGGAACCCTCCGACACAAACGAAAACTAGCGCTGCTAGTCAGGACACGATCCCTGACGCTACGACGGGGTGTCCCGCACGTCCAGTACCTCCCCCACTTGCCTACCTCCACTTCCACCCAACCCCTGCCAACTCCCCTCCGCCGCAACGGCGAGAACCCCCACGAAGCAGTCCGGCGGTGCCGAACCGGCCCTCGCCCCGGATTCACCACCCATCCGCGCAAGCCGCCGACGGCGAAGCGCCCCCACAGGCGACGTCCACCTCTCAACAAGCCCGCACGGGTGGGCGGGTGGGTGAAGGTCGGTCAGGCCGAGACGCGGGACTCTGCTACCTCCCGAGGGGCGGGTACCTCCACCTTCGCCCCCGGTTCCGCGCACTGCATCACCCGCGGCAGCCGTAGCGACATCACCGCGCCCAGCAGCAGCAGCCCCGCGCTCACGAGCAACGTGACGTGCAGACCGTGCACGAAGGAGTCCTGGGCCGCCCGACGCAGCGCGGCGCCAGGTCCGCCCCCAAGACGCGCGGCCACGTCGTACGCCTCGCCCAGTGAATGCCCCGCCGCCGCGGAGGCCGCCGCCGGCACACCGGGAACGGCCGAAAGACCGGGAGCGTACGCCGCGTTCATGACGCTCCCCAGCAGCGCGATGCCGATCCCCGCACCGAGCTGGTACGACGTCTCCCCCACCGCCGCGGCCCCGCCCGCCTGCGACGGCGGCGCCTCGCTCAACATCGACTCGTACGCCCCGAAGAGCGTCGTCTCCAGCCCGAACCCCAGCAGCAGGAACCCGACCAGCAACAACCCCGTGTTGTCGGCGCGACCCATCGCGGTCAGCAGCAGCACCGCGCCGGCGGTCACGAGGAACCCGACGCACACCATCCGACGCGGCCCGAACCGCCGTAGCATCCGCGCCCCCGCCAGCCCCGCCGCCATCGCCGCGAACGTCAGCGGCAGCAGTCGTAGACCCGTCTCCAGGGGCGAAAGGCCCAGCACCAGTTGGAGATACTGCGCCGCGATCAGCTCAAGTCCCACCAGCGCCAGCATCGCCAGCACGATGCAGCCCACCGACGTACTGAACGCCGGTCGCGAGAACATCCCGAGGTCCACCAGCGGATGCGTACGCCGCCGTTGCCGTCGTACGAAAAGAACCAGCAGCACCGCGCCCAGGACCAGCGGCGCCACCGTGAACACGCTGTCCACCGGCTCCCCACCGCCCAGCCGCTTCACGCCGAACACCACGCCGAACAGTCCGGCCGCGGCCATCAGGGCGCCGACCACGTCCCACGGACCGTCGCCCGCCCCCCGCGACTCGGGCAGCAGCAGCCGGCCCACCGGCAGGCTGACCAGCATCAGCGGGATGTTGACGAGGAAGACCGAACCCCACCAGAAGTGTTCGAGCAGGAAGCCGCCGAGCAGCGGCCCGACCGCCGCACCGACCGCCGCGACCGCGCTCCAGATGCCGATCGCCAGCGCCCGCTCCCGCCGGTCGGGAAAGACCTGGCGCAGGATCGAGAGCGTGGCGGGCATGATCATCGCGCCGCCGACGCCGAGCAGCGCCCGCGCGAAGATCAGTACCTGCGCGTCGTGCGCGAGGGCCGCGAGGCCGGAGGCGATGCCGAACAGGCCGTAGCCGAGCAGCAGGATCCGTCTGCGGCCGACCCGGTCGCCGAGCGTGCCGAAGAGGATCAGCAGCGAGGCGCAGACGAGGGGGTAGACGTCGACGATCCAGAGCAGCTCTATCGCGCCGGGCTTCAGGTCCTCGGTGACCGCGGGAACCGCGACGTGCAGCACGGTCGCGTCGACCGCGACCAGCAGCAGGCTCACACAGAGGACGACGAGGACGACCCAGCGGTTTGCACCGGCCCCGGCCGCCCGACGGCGCAGCGCAGCGGCGGCCGTGGTCGTCCCGGACATGTACGTACCTCCCAGATGTTCCCTCGCGTTCGGCGGGCACACAGGGTGGGGACTCCCCGTGATCTCGGCCGGAGAGGAGCGGTGGTCTCCGGCCCGCGCAACGAAGGCGAGTGACACGTCAGCGTACGCGAGTTCGCGCCCCGGTCACGTGGCGGACCTCTCAGACGTGGCACCTGACCCGTGTGGCGTACGCCACTCCCCCTCCCCTCGTCCACGCCGCGCCGGGTCCCTGATTCCGGGTGCCGTCGATAATCGAGCCCGTGACCGATCTTGAGACGCGCGCGACGACCGCCGGCCGCACGGCCGCCCTGCGCCGCGCGGCCCCGGCCCTCCTCGGGTACGCGGCCGTCCGCGCCCTGGGCCTGCTCGTGCTGGCCCTGTGGAGCGCCGCGCGCGGCAAGAGCGCGTACACGCTGCTGACGGCCCGCTGGGACGCGCTGTGGTACGTGCGGGTCGCCGAGGGGGGCTACGGCTACGAGGTGCGGCTGCCGAACGGTGACGTCCACTCGAACCTGGCCTTCTTCCCGCTGCTGCCCTGGCTGGAACGGGGCATCGCCGCGGTCTCCCCGTTCTCCTACGCCGACGCCGGTTTCGTCGTCGCGCTGCTCGCCTCGCTCGCCGCGGCCTGGGGGATCTTCGCGGTCACCGACCACGTGTACGGCTCTCGGGCCGGCGTCTGCGCGGTCCTGGTGTGGGCCGTACTGCCGGTCGGGATCGTGCAGTCGATGGCGTACAGCGAGTCGCTGTTCACCGCGCTGGCCGCCTGGTCGCTGTACGCGGTCCTGACCGGCCGCTGGCTCACCGCGGGCACGCTGGCGCTGCTGTCCGGCCTGACGCGCCCGGTGGGGCTCGCGGTGGTCGCGGCGGTGTGGACGGCGGGAGTCGTCTCCTTCATGTCCTCCACGTCCATGTCCTCCGCGTTCATCCCGTCCACGCGGACACCGCACCCTTTCGGGCGGGAGCGAAGCACGGCCGTCGCGCAGGGCGCGGGAGACGCGGCACGCGCCCTCTCCCCCGGGGACGGCCGTACCCACCCCGGCGCACCGGCCTGGCGACGCGCCCTCGCGATGCTCCTCGCGCCCCTGGGCGCCGCCGGTTACGTTCTGTGGGTCGGCCACCGCACCGGCAAAGGCCCCCTCGGCTATCTCGACGTCCAGGCGGGCTGGCGCAACGGTTTCGACGGCGGTTACGCCTTCGCCCGCTTCGTCGCCGACAAGTTCACCTCGCTCCCGGGAGCGCTTGCCGGCGTGGGACTGATCGTCGGAGTCGCCCTCGTGGGCCGGCTGTACGCCACCTGTGTGCGGCAGCGTCAACCGCTTCCGCTCCTGGTGTACGCGGGTGTCGTCACCGTGCTCGCCCTGTGCGCGTCGAGCTACTTCGGCTCGAAACCCCGTCTGCTGATGCCCGCCTTCCCCCTGCTGCTGCCCCTCGCCCTGGCCCTGGCCCGGCTGCGAACGCGCAGGTCGGCGCTGGTGCTGGGCGGCATCGCGATGGCCTCGGCCGTGTACGGGGCGTTCTGGCTGAACGGCTCGGGACCACCATGATCGACCCGCGGCGGCCGGTGAGGGCCAGGCCAAATCAACACCATGTCCAGGTGAACGAATTCATAAGTCCCTTTTAACCGAACCCTGGAATGATCAAAGGAATTGAAGGAACCGACCATCCAACATTGCGGATTCCTCGGAAATAAACCCACCCTTGAGAGGAATCCCACATCACATCGTCATCACAAAGCCGCTGATTCGCCCGGGAACTGAGCTCACTCGCTGTAACGTCGATTGGGTGCGTACCGAACGAACCCTCACCCGTCTGGACCGGGTGTTCGCCAGGCTCGACCGAGAGCCGGAACGCCCGGCCCACATCGATGTGCCGAAGATGAGCAGGCACAGGGTCGCCCTCCTTACCGGGACCCTGGCCTTCTATCTGGCGATCGTGTGGGCCGTGGTGACCACCTCGTGGCTGGTCCGCCTCGACTGGCAGGTCATGTTCTTCCGCCCGTACCAGCAGTGGCAGGGCATCCACTGGTTCGTCGACTACTACGTGGTGCTCGGCCAGCGCGGCCCGACCGCGGTGATGGTCGCCGCCTGGCTGGGCTGGCGCTCCTGGCGGCAGCACACCCTGCGCCCCATGCTCACCCTGGGCGCCTCGCTGCTTCTGCTGAACATCACCGTCGGCGCCGCCAAGCTCGGCATGGGCCGCCTCGGGCCGCACTACGCGACCACGATCGGCTCGAACGAGATGGGTCTGGGCGGCGATATATTTCCGAGCGGTCACACCGCGAACGCCGTGGTCACCTGGGGAATCCTGGCCTATCTGGCGTCCAGCCCGCGAACCCGCCGCTGGCTGTCGGCCGTCTCCGCGGTCACCTCGCTCGGCGTCGGCATGGCCACCGTCTACCTCGGTACGCACTGGCTGAGCGACGTCCTCCTCGGCTGGGCCGCCGGTCTGCTGGTCCTGCTCGCCCTGCCCTGGTGCGAGCCGCTGATCACCCGCGCCGAGACCGCGATCTTCGACCTGCGCGACCGCTGGCGGGCCCGTACTCCCGTCGGGGCGCCCGCGCCGGCCCTCCCCGTGGGGGCACCCGTGCTGGTCAAGCCGCACTCGACGGCACCGGACGAGGCCGCGGCGCACGAGCCGGCCTCGGTCTCCCGCTCCGCCCGGGCGCCCGCCTATCTGGCCCCGGGCCCGCACACCACGCGCGCGGAGCGCACACCGGTCACCCCGGTCGGCAGCCGCCGCCCACCGCACGCGGACCGTGCGCCGCGCGGGACCCCGGCCCCGGCCCGCCCGGTGACGGGCGCCTGACCGGCATCCGATCGACGGCACGACCGGCGACAAGGACAGCGGGGTCGGTACGCACCACCATCCCCGCAGAGCGAAGGCCCGGGTTCCTGGACAGGAACCCGGGCCTTCGCTCTGCGTTCGGTCAGCCCTTCCAGGCTCGGGCCACGCTGCCGTTCCTGACCTCGAAGTTCAGCCGGCCCACGCGGTACTCCATCGTGATGATCGCCCCCGGTGGCAGCGAGCGCACCGTGGACCACCCCCGCTCGCGCGCACGCCGCTCGGCGTCCGTCGCGGCGAGGCCGACGTATCCGTCCGGACTGTCCTGGGGCTCCGCTGGAGGAGTCGGAATCGGTGCCATGCCGCCACGCTAGGCCCTGCCGGGCGGGCAGGGAAGCCGAGGCCGGGCCACGGGTCCCGTATCCGCCTCCGGTCACGCTTCTGTCACAGGATCACGACACGCGTTTCGTCCGAACTCCGCCAGACGGGCGAGTGCTTCGGTACGCCTTCCGGCGGTAATCGAACGCAATTCCCGGGTGCCGTGAGAGCTCTTCTTATAGTCCGCCGAAAAGTGCCGCGGGAACTCCCCGGGACCGCCTCCGCGGACACCGCCAGGGGTGCATTCCAGGCCGATTCCGCGGGGTCCCTCGGGAGCTGACGACGCATAGGAAATACACGGTTCCAGCACACAATCGCCGCACCGCCGCACGGTGTCTGTCCGGCTCAGGACCGGGTCAACGAGCGGGTCAGGCGATCACGGGCCGTCCTGATCGCCTCGGTGAGTTCGACCGGCTCCAGCACCTCGAACTCGAAGCCCGTCAGCATCACGTGAATGACCATCACGTCGAGACTCGCGGCCCCGGTGCGCAGAATGCAGGCGTCGGGCCCGTCCGCCTCCAGCTGCCCGGACGAGGGCGAGATGCGCTCCGCCGCCTCCGCCAGGGGCACCAGCAGGCGGACGACGGCGTGCGTGGCGTACGCGCGCGTGGAGACGCCCTTCGAGACGTACGCGGCGAGGTCCTCGGCGGGCGGTGTGCGCGGGGCGAAGCGCGGGCCGTGCGGCGGCTTCGGGGTGATGCGGTCGACGCGGAACGTACGCCAGTCCGCGCGGTCCAGGTCCCAGGCGACCAGGTACCAGCGGTGCTCGGTGCACACCAGGCGGTGCGGTTCGACGGTGCGGCGGGTGGGGGCGCCGTCGTGGCTGCGGTACTCGAAGCGCAGCCGTTCGGAGTCCCGGCAGAGGTGGGCGATCTCCGTCAGGACGGCCGGGTCCACGGCGGAGGGCCGGGGGCCGCGGAGCATCGGCACGGTGAAGGCGTTCAGGGCGCCCACTCGGCGGCGCAGCCGGGTCGGCAGGACCTGCTCCAGCTTGGCGAGCGCCCGCACGGAGGTCTCGCCGATGCCTTCGATGCCCTGACCGGCGGCCGTACGCAGGCCGACGGCCACCGCGACCGCCTCGTCGTCGTCAAGGAGCAGCGGCGGCAACTCCGCGCCCGCGCCCAGCTGGTAGCCACCGCCGGTGCCCGGGCTGGCGTTGACGGGGTAGCCCAGTTCCCGCAGCCGGTCGACGTCCCGGCGCACGGTGCGCGGGGTGACCCCGAGCCGGTCGGCCAGGTCGGCGCCGGACCACTCGCGGTGGGCCTGCAGGAGCGAGAGCAGGCGCAGGAGTCGTGCCGAGGTCTCCAACATGGTCGAAGTCTCTATCAAGGGCTGTAGGGGAGTTGGGGCACCTCGAAACAAGTGCTGTTCATGTCTCCTTGCGGGACCCACCCCCTTCCGTCCTGCCACCGAGCGACCGACAGACACGTCCTGCGTGCCTTGGGCGGTTCGGCCAGTCGCTCGAAGGAGACGGGAACCAGCAAGCCGTCGGCGGTGTAGTGCTCGCTCCGGTTCATGAAGCCGTCGACGCACGCGCGCGTGACGCCGGTCGTCGTCCTCGCACACGCCTTCGCCGCGTCCGTGAACCACATCGCCGCCGCCCAGCCCTCCACCTGCCACTGGGAGTGCGTCTTGAGGCCCTTGGTGGCGTCCCGGAACTCCCGTACGGCCGGGTTGGACGTGTCCTCGAAGTCACGGCTCGACCCGGTCGCCCACAGCGCGTTGCGGCAGCGCGGCGCGTCCTTGTAGTCGTCGGGAACGGTGGACGTCCAGTTCTGCACGTTGGTGACCTTGGCGATGACGTCGGCGCCGACCTCGTCCATGGCCTCGCACAGCTGCGCGTTGCCGTGCGTGTCGATGGCGTCGAAGACCAGGTCGGCGCCCTGCTGCTTCAGGTCGGCCGCGGCGGCGCGGAAGTTGGGCAGCGCGAAGTCCACCTGCTCGGTGACGACCTTGTAGCCCTCGGCCCGCAGCCCCTGTTCGACGAGCCGGGCGTAGGCGGCGGACGCGGCCTGGTTGTACGAGACCACGGCGGCCGTACGGGCGCCCTGCGTGCGCTTGAAGTACCGGTAGACCTCCGTGCCGCCGTACAGCTTGCCGCCCCAGCCCGGGGTGCCGTTTCGGGGCGCGAGGCTGCCGTAGATGCCGTAGAGGTGCGGCCAGGTGTCGTAGGCGGCGCCGATGGGCTGGCCGCCGATGTCGGGCACGCGCGCGTGGGAGACCCGGGAGGCACCCGCGTAGTCCAGCGCGGTGGTGGCGACCAGGGCGACCACCTTGTCCTCGTCGATCAGCCGGTGCACGCAGGTGTTGTTGCCGACCCCGCTGCCGCCGTCGTCGCACTCCCGCACCTCGACGGGCCGGCCGTCGATGCCCCCGCGCGCGTTGAGGCGGTCGAACCAGGCCTTGGCGCCGCCGCGCGGGCCGGTGAAGGTGTCGCCGCCGACCGGGCTGGTGACGCTGGTGATGATGCCGACGCGGATCGGGGCGGTGTCGGTGCGCGCGGGCACGGGCGTGCGCGTGCCGGACCCGAAGTCGCTCTCCGGCAGCCGGCTGCCGCACGCCGTGCCCAGCAGGAGCAGCGCCGCGGCAGCCGCCGCCTCAGCAGCCCGCCGCGGGCGACTGCGAGGCATCGCCGCTCAACGCCACCAGCGCGCACAGCGTGTTGACGGACACCTTCCAGGTGCCGTCCTGCTCGACCGAGGTCCCGGAGGCCTTCGGCAGCGCGGTGGCGCCGTTGAGGGTCAGTGAGTAGGTCACGGTCGCCTCGTCCGCCTTGGTGAACTCGACCGTGGTGACCTGCGCCTGCACCTGTCCGCCGCGTTTGTCGCCGCTGAAGGCCCGCAGCACCGGCCCCATCTCGTCGCCGTTCTCCAGGACGGCCTGCTTGTCCTTCGTGGCGGTCTTCGGGTCGAAGAACTTCTCCCAGTTGGCCTTGACCTGCCGCTCGGCCGCCGCCGGGTCCGCGGGGGCCGTCGCCGGCGCGCTCGTGGTCCGCTCCACGGACGGAGTGGGCGGTGCGCTGCCGCTCCCGCCGCTGTCGTCGCCGCACGCCGCCAGGACCGGAGCGAGCGCCAGGACCAGGGCGACCGCACCCGCCCTCCATCGACCGTTCCCCCGCCTGAGGTCGCTCCCGAGAACCATCTGGCTCACCACCGGGTGTCGGTCCGGGCAAGGCGCGCCCGGTGCTTTCAGGGACAGCTGACAGAAGGCATAGTGCAAGCCATTGGCTGACATGGACAGACTCATGACGTGGGGGAGCCGGAAATGCGGACAGCCCGACTGCGGAGTGTGCATCCCGTCCTGTGGGCCGGCTGGGCCGCGCTCGCCGCGGGCGCGGTGCTGTGCGTGATCGGCTGGTACGGCGTCTCCGGCGAGCGGTACGCCGAGCGGCAACTGCCCTACCTGGCCTCCTGCACGATCCCCGGCGCGGCCCTGCTCGTCGCCGCGGCGGTGTTGCTCACCCACGGCCGCACGACGGCCGCCGCCGCGCGCGTGGACGAGCTCTACGGCCTCCTGGTCACCGCCGATCCCGCCGACGCCGACGACTCCGGGCTGTTGGTCACCGCGCCCCTCGCGGTCAGCGGGGACCTGCTGATGGTGCCCGGCGGCACGCTCTTCCACCGCGCGGACTGCCCGCTGGTGGCCGGCAAGGCGGAGGCGGTCCCGGTGGACGCCAAGCTCCTGGCGAGCGGCGAGCTGGGGCCCTGTCCCATCTGTGAGCCCGCCGCGGAAACCGACTGATGTCGTCCCTGACGTACGACCTCACGCTCGCCGGGCTCTCGGTGGGCAGCGCCGCCGCGCTCACCGGGATCGGCCTGATCGTGACGTACCGCGCGACCGGAGTGCTCAACTTCGCGCACGGGGCGATCGCCATGGTGTGCGCGTACGTGCTGCGGCAGTGCGTGGTCGAGTGGGGCTGGCCGCTGTGGCCGGCCGCGGCGGTGACGCTGGTGGCGCTGGCACCGGCGCTCGGTGTGGTGCTGGAACGGTTCGTCTTCCGCCCGTTGGCGATCCTGGGCGGCGACCCCGCGCAGACGCTGGTCGCCTCGATCGGGGTCTTCGTGCTGCTGGTCGGCGGGGCGGCGCTGGTGTGGGGCCAGGGGGCGCGGGACGACGCGCCCGAGCTGGTGTCGGCGGATCCCTGGGGGCAGTTGGCGGTCGTCCTCGTCTTGGCCGCCGGGGTCGGGGCGGTGATCCGCTGGACGCGCTTCGGGCGGGAGCTGCGGGCGGTGGTGGACGACCGCCGACTGGCCGTGCTCGGCGGGATCGACGCGGACCGGGTGGCCGCCGCGGGCTGGGCGTTCGGGGCGTTCACGGCGGGCCTGACGGGCGTCCTGCTGGCGCCGTACGTCCGTCTCGACCCGTACGGGCTGCCGCTGCTCGTGATGGAGGTCGTGGCGGTGGCGGTGGCCGCGCGGATGCGCAGCCTGCCGGTCGCCGTGGTGGTGGCCCTCGGGATCGGGGTGGCACAGAGCCAGTTGACGCGGCTGCACCCGTCGGGCCGGGGCGAGCAGCTGCTCCAGGCGGTCGGCGCGAACCTGTTCGTGGTCGGCCTGCTGGTGGCGGCCCTGGTGCTGCCCCGCGTCGGCACCCGCGACGCCCTCCCCCGCACCGCCACCGCGCGCGTGCCGACGCCACCGGGCGCGTGGACAGTGGCGGTGATCCTCTTCCTCCTCCCCCTCGGCCTCGCGGGCTCGGACCTTCATACGTCCGTCCAGGTGCCGGCGCTGGGCGTGGTGCTGCTGTCCCTGGTGGTCGTCACCGGACGCGGCGGCCAACTCGCCCTGGGCCAGGCGGCGTACGCGGGCCTGGGCGCCCTGTTCACGGCGCTGCTGGCGGCGGGCCGCTTCCCGGGCCTGCCCCGCCTGCCCGAGCTGGCCGCCCTCGCGCTGGCGGTCGTCCTGGTCGCGCCGCTGGGTCTGCTGACCGGCTGGCCCGCGATCGGCCGCCAGGGCCTCGCACTGGCGCTCGCGACCTTCGCGGTGGGCGTCGGCGTGAGCCGCTTCGTGTTCGCGCAGCCGTACGCCACGTCCGGACTCTCCCTGGACCGCCCGGCGGGCTTCGACGGCGACCGCGCGTACTACGTCCTGGAGTTGGCCCTGCTGGCGGCCGCCCTGCTGGCCGCGCACGCGTTGCGCGGGGGCCGTACCGGCCGGGCTCTCGCGGCCATGCGGGACCACGAGTCGGGTGCGTCGGCGGCGGGCGTCCGCGTTCCGTCCCTCAAACTCCTCGCGTTCGTCTTCGGCGCCGCCCTGGCCGCCCTCGGCGGCGGCATGCTCGGCATGGGCCTGCGCGCCTTCGATCCCGGCGCCTACGACCCCGTGCGCGGCCTCCTCTGGTTCGCCGCGGTCGTGGTCCTGGGCGCGGACAGCACCCTGGGCGCCCTGGCCGCGGCGGCCCTCCTGGTCGGCCTGGACGCGGGCGCCCGGGGTGGCGTGGCGGCGGCCCTGATCGGCGTACTGGCGATACTGGTCGGCCGTTTCCCCGGGGGGCCTTACGAGGCTCTGCGGGCGGCAGCGGGGCGGCTGCGGCTGCGCCGGAGGGCGACGCTGACCGCGAGGGGGGTGCGAGTACGGACGAGGGTGCGGCCGGTGGGAGCGCCGGCCGGTGCCTCGCGCGCCCCGATCCCCGCAACCGCCACGTCTGCCACCCCTTCGAACCCCGGCAACGCCACCTCCGCCACCCTCACACCCCCCAACTCCCGGATCGCGCCCACCCTGCCCACGGCGACCGCCTCCGCACACGTCCTCTCCGCCCGCGCCCTCCGCGCCCGTTACGGCGGCTTCACCGCGCTCGACGGGGTCGATCTCGACGTGCGGCCCGGCCAGGTCACCGCCGTGGTCGGGCCCAACGGGGCCGGGAAGAGCACCCTGTTCCACTGTCTGGCCGGGACCGTGCGGCCCGCGCGCGGGCAAGTGCGTTTCGGTGGGCGGGACATCACGCGGCTGGCGACGCACGCCCGTACCCGGCTCGGCATCGCCCGGACGTTCCAACAGCTGGCCGTCTTCCCGTCGTTGACCGTGGCCGAGAACGTCCGTGTGGGTGCCGAACAGGGCCGGGTCGCCGATCCGGACGCCGTGGAGCGGGCCCTGCGGCTGTTCGGGCTCGACGGGCCGGTACGGGGGCTGCCCGCCGCCGGCCTGCCCACCGGCACCCTGCGCCGCGTCGAACTGGCCCGGGCCCTCGCCGGCGGCCCGCGCGTGCTGCTGCTCGACGAGCCGGCCGCGGGCCTCGACGACGCCGAAGTCGCCGCCATGGCCCGGGTGCTGAAGGCGCTGGCCGCCGACGGAACCGCCCTCCTCGTGGTCGAGCACGACCTCGATCTCGTCGCCGACCTGGCCGACGTCGTCCACGTGATGGCGGCGGGCCGCATCGTCGCCTCGGGCCCCCCGGACCACGTCCTGGAGACACTCGGCACGCCCGGCACGCGTGAGGCCGGCGTATGACCGATTCCCGCGCGGCCCCCACATCCATCTCCCTGCGGCACGCACGCGTGCGCTACGGCCCCCTGGAGGCCCTGCACGGCGTCACCCTCGCCGCACCCGGCCCCGGCCTCACCGTCCTGCTGGGCCGCAACGGCTCCGGCCGTACGACCGTGCTGCGCGCGCTCGCCGGGACTGTGCCGTTGTCCGGTGGAGCGGTGGTGTGGGACGGCGACGACGTGACGCGGCTGCCTGCGTTCGAGCGGGCCCGCCGCGGACTGTGCCTGGCCCCGGAGCGCCAGGCCGTGTTCGGCTCGCTCACCGTGCGCGAGAACCTGGAGCTGGCCGCGAGCGACCACTCCGCCGCCCTCGACGCCTATCCGCAGCTGCGCCCCCTGCTCCAGCGCCGTGCCGGCACGCTCTCCGGCGGTGAGCAGCGCATGCTCGCCCTCTCCCGCGCCCTGTTGGCACACGCGCGCGTGGTGCTCGTCGACGAGCCCGCGCAGGGCATGTCACCGGCGGTCGCAGCCCGCACGTACGACCTGCTGGCCGCGCTGGACGCGTGCGTGGTCGTCGCCGAACAGCGGCTGCCGCCCGGGCTCCAGGACCGCGCGCCCGTCTTCGTGCACGAACTGCGGCGCGGCACGGTCGTGTTCAGCGGGGAGGCGGGCGAACTGGAGCGAGGGGTGAGGGGTGAGGGGCGAGGGGCCCCGCCCGGTCGGCAGACCGGACAGGACCCCCTGATGCCTGATGCCTGATACGTGACGCGTGATCCGTGACCGGCTCAGAAGGTGAGTCGCTGGCCGGGCACGATCAGATCGGGATCGGCCCCGATGACGGCCTTGTTGGCCGCGTACAGCCGCTGCCAGGTGGTCCCGTGCCGAGCGGCGATCCTGCTCAGCGTGTCGCCCGCGCGGACGGTGTAGTCACCTCGCGAGGCACCGCGGGCCGGGTGGCTCGACGGACGGGCCGGCTTCTTCGACGGCTTCGCCGCGGTGGACTCGGTGGTGGAGCCGGAGTTCGACCCGCCGGCCGACTTGGATGTCGACTTCGGCGTCGACTTGGTGGCCGGCGAACCCGCGGCGGGTGCGCCGCCGTACGCTCCGGCCCGGGTCGAGCAGGTCGGCCAGGCGCCCCAGCCCTGGGCGCGCTGGACCTTGGTGGCGACGGCGATCTGCTGCTCCCTGGAGGCCTTGTCGGCGGTCGGTGCGTAGGCCGTGCCGCCGTACGCGCGCCAGGTGCCGGCGGAGAACTGAAGTCCGCCGTAGTAGCCGTTGCCGGTGTTGATGTGCCAGTTGCCGCCGCTCTCGCACTGGGCGATGCGGTCCCACACTCCCCCGTCCGCCGCCACGGCGTTGCCGGTCGCGGCGAGCAGTCCGAGCGGGGCGAGCAGAGCCGCTCCGGTGAGGACCGCCGTCGTGCGCTTGCGGGTCGGACGGTTGATATCAACACATTCGGACATGTGAATCCCTCTCCACAAACCCGGGGTCCCCCGAGGCGGGACGCGTTCCGCGCACTGGGGCGCGGTTGGCGCGTTCCGCCCCGTCCGCCTCGGGGATGGTGCTGGATTCCTGCTGGCTTGGTGCGGTCGGCGGACGTATCCGAGCGGTGCTCTGTGCACACGGCCGAGGAATCTAAGGAGCCGGGCCGGTTGGTATCAACCAACTCCTTGTCATTCCAGGCCAGTTCGCCGTTACCGTGGGTATCGGCCATTTTCGGGCACCCACTTCATTCGCCGATTTCATGATTTGTCGACCAGTGCCCCAGGCGCCCTGTGACTCAGTTCACGTAACCAACTTCCTTTGATTTCCGAGGAATTGACGGTGAGTGCCTGATTCCGCGCGAGCGGTGACCCTCCGCGCTGGATGGGTCGATTCCGTTCGCCCTGGGGCGTGACTCCCGCCACAGATCCTCCGTTGTCTTCTTCATGAGCCCGGGACCCACCGGGCACCACATCCTGAGGGAGCCACCCGTGCCGCGCATGCTCGACGTCAGCGACGAGGTACGCGCCGAGATCGGCGACGAAGAAGCCGACCGGCTGCTCGCCGGAGAGAACGCCCCCGGCAGCTACGACTGCACGTCCTGCCGCACCCCGGGCGACTCCGAACAGGAGCGCACCAGCACCGTCCTGTTCGTCGGTGACGAGACCGCCGTCCTCGCCTTCGCCCACTCCAGCTGCCTGCCCTCGCAGGTCGTCCAGGTCACCGAGGAGCAGCTCCGCGGCGCCGTGAAGTCCATCTCCGGGGACACGGTGGACCTGGAGCCGGAGAAGATCGTGCCCGAGCAGGCCGTGCTCGGCATCACCAGCGGACTCGTCCTGATCGCCGGGGAGTTGCACCCCGCCCTGGTCGTCGAGCCGACCGCGCCCATCGCGCGCCCCGGCACGACCGGTTCCGGCGATGACTTCCTGCCGCTCCTCATCGAGCAGGGCTTCATGCCGCTCACCGAGCTGACCGAGGTGCCGCCGGTGCTGCACGGCTGGTCGGTGCTGCTCGCCGTGGGCCAGCTGCACGCGGTGCTGCAGCCCAGCACCAACGGCGGGCAGCCGGTGGCCTGGTGGCAGGCGCACCAGCCGCTGCAGGTGACGGAGAGCTGGCGGGCCGCCGCCAACAAGCACCAGCAGGTACTGATGTTCGCCGCGCCGGTCGGCTCGATCGGGCGCCAGCCCCGGGAGGACCTGCTGCGGGACGCGATCGACAAGGCTGCGGCGAACGGCAAGCTGGTCGCGGTGGCCATGCCGCTCGCGGGGACGTGAGGTCGCGCCCCTAAAAGGCCGACCGCACAACCGCATCCCTGACCAGTCGGTGTCGTTTGGACATACGTGTACGCATACGACGTTCCACGCCGCCAGTCCTATCAGCCGATCCCGTCCGCGCGGTCGGCCCAGGACTACCTGAGCGGCCCATCGGCCACGCCGATCTACGACGCGCTCTATGCCGAGTACGTCAAGTCCTTCCGCACGCTGCCGGGCGACCGCAGCGGCGAGGAGGAACTGGGCTTCACCGCCTTCGGCAACATCCCGCACAGTACGGGTGCGTACGGCGGTTCGGGTGCGTACGGCGGGCACCGGCCGGGATCGTTCAGCAGCTCGTACAGCGCCTACAGCGCGGGGGCCTACAGCGCCCGGCAGCAGTCGCAGTGGCAGCGCGTGGGACAGGTCGGGCAGGTCGGGCAGCAGGGCACGCGGATGCACCACGTGCCCGCGGCGCTGCCACCGGGTCACTGAACTCAGCGGCTCCCGGCAACGGAAAGGGCGACCCCGATCGGGGTCGCCCTTTCCGTTGCCGGGAGCCTGTCCGGCCGTCGAGCTACTTCTTCTTGCCGCGCTTCTCGCGCACCCGCACCGAGATGTGGATCGGCGTCCCGTCGAAGCCGAACTCCTCGCGCAGGCGGCGCTCGATGAAGCGCCGGTAGCCCGCCTCGATGAAGCCGGAGGCGAAGAACACGAACCGCGGGGGCTTGGTGCCGGCCTGGGTGCCGAAGAGGATGCGGGGCTGCTTGCCGCCGCGGACCGGGTGCGGGTGGGCGGCGACCAGCTCGCCGAGGAAGGCGTTCAGCCGGCCCGTCGGGACGCGGGTCTCCCAGCCGGCCAGGGCGGTCTCGATGCCCGGGACCAGCTTCTCCATGTGCCGGCCGGTGCGCGCCGAGATGTTCACCCGGGGCGCCCAGGCGACCTGGCCGAGCTCGGTCTCGATCTCGCGCTCCAGGTAGTAGCGCCGCTCCTCGTCGAGGGTGTCCCACTTGTTGAAGGCGAGGACGATCGCGCGCCCCGCCTCCACGGCCATGGTGACGATGCGCTGGTCCTGGATCGAGATGGACTCGGAGGCGTCGATCAGGATGACCGCGACCTCTGCCTTCTCGACGGCGGCCGCGGTGCGCAGCGAGGCGTAGTAGTCGGCGCCCTGCTGGAGGTGGACGCGCTTGCGGATGCCCGCGGTGTCCACGAACTTCCAGGTGACACCGCCGAGGTCGATCAGCTCGTCGACCGGGTCACGGGTGGTGCCCGCGACCTCGTTGACGACGACGCGCTCCTCGCCCGCCACCTTGTTCAGCAGGGAGGACTTGCCGACGTTCGGGCGGCCGATCAGGGCGATCCGGCGGGGCCCGCCGACCGCGGTGCCGAAGGTCTGCTCGGGCGCCTCCGGCAGGGCCTCCAGGACGGCGTCCAGCATGTCGCCGGTGCCGCGGCCGTGCAGCGCGGAGACGGGGTGCGGCTCGCCGAGGCCCAGGGACCACAGGTAGGCCGCGTCGGACTCGCCGCTGAGGCCGTCGACCTTGTTGGCGGCCAGCACGACGGGCTTGCTGGCCTTGCGCAGCAGTCGTACGACCGCTTCGTCGGTGTCGGTCGCGCCCACCTTGGCGTCGACCACGAACACGACGGCGTCGGCGGCCTCGATCGCGTACTCGGCCTGCGCTGCCACGGACGCGTCGATGCCGAGGACGTCCTGCTCCCAGCCGCCGGTGTCGACGACCTTGAAGCGACGCCCGGACCACTCGGCCTCGTACGTCACACGGTCGCGGGTGACGCCCGGCTTGTCTTCCACGACGGCTTCGCGCCGTCCGATGATGCGGTTGACGAGCGTCGACTTGCCGACGTTCGGGCGGCCGACGACGGCGAGGACCGGCAGCGGGCCGTGTCCGGCCGCCTCGATCGCGCCCTCGACGTCCTCCGGATCGAAGCCCTCGACGGCGGCGAGCTCCATGAACTCCGCGTACTCGGCGTCGCCGAGGGCTCCGTGCTCGTGCTCCTCGCCCGGGCCGTCGGAGGGGATGTGGTCGTTCATGAAGTCCGTACCTCGTTCATCGTGGTGATCGGTGGACCGACCGGTTTCGCCGGTTTGATCCACTACTCAGTGTCGCCTAGCGGCCGGTCAGCCGCCTGGCGTTTTCCAGGTGCGCGGTGAGCTGCTTCTGGATGCGTTCGGTCGCCTCGTCCAGCGCCCTGCGTGTACGTCGTCCGCTGCCGTCGCCCGCCTCGAAGGGGTCGCCGAAGACGACGTCGATACGGCTGCGCAGCGGAGGCAGCCCCTTTATCAACCGTCCGCGCCGCTGCGAACTTCCCAGCACCGCGATGGGCACGATCGGGGCGTTGCCGCGCACCGCGAAGTAGGCGAGCCCGGCGCGCAGGGAGGCGAAGTCGCCCTCGCCCCGGCTGCCCTCCGGGAAGATGCCGAGCACTCCGCCGGCCGCCAGGACGTCCAGCGCCCGGGTGATCGCGGTGCGGTCGGCGGTCGTGCGGTCCACCTTGAGCTGCCCGATGCCCGTCAGGAACGGGTCGAGCGGGCCGATGAACGCCTCCTGCTTGATCAGGAAGTGCGTCGGCCGGGGTGCCACGCCCATGACCATGGGGCCGTCGATGTTGTGCGAGTGGTTCACGGCGAAGATCACCGGGCCGGTCGCGGGCACCTTCCAGGCACCGAGCACGCGCGGCTTCCACAGCCCGTACATCAGCCCGACGCCGATGCGCCGGCCGACCTCGGCTCCCCGCTCGGAGGCGGCTGGGGGCCTGCTCACTTCCGGGCCCGCTTCTCCTCGACGAGGGTGACGACACACTCGATGACCTGCGTCAGGGTGAGCTCGGTGGTGTCCACCTCGACCGCGTCGTCCGCCTTGGCGAGCGGCGAGGTCTTCCGGCTGGAGTCGGCCGCGTCCCGCTTGATCAGGGCCTCGCGAGTGGCGTTGACGTCGGCGCCCTTGAGTTCGCCGCTGCGCCGGGCGGCACGGGCCTCCGGGGAGGCGGTGAGGAAGACCTTCACATCGGCGTCGGGCAGCACCGTCGTACCGATGTCCCGGCCCTCGACGACGATGCCGCGCTCCGCACCCGCCGCCACGGCCCGCTGCAGCTCGGTGATCCTGGCCCGCACCTCGGGCACCGCGCTGACCGCGCTGACCTTGGAGGAGACCTCCTGGGTGCGGATCGGGCCGGCCACGTCGACGCCGTCGACCGTGATCGTCGGGTCCGCCGGGTCGGTGCCGGAGACGATCTCGGGCTTGCCGGTCACGGCGGCGATCGCCGACGGGTCGTCGATGTCGATCCCGTTGGTCACCATCCACCAGGTGATCGCCCGGTACTGGGCGCCGGTGTCCAGGTAGCTCAGGCCGAGCTGTGCGGCGACGGCCTTCGACGTGCTCGACTTGCCCGTGCCTGCGGGGCCGTCGATGGCGACAATCACGGCCTGGGCGGTCGGGGCGGCGCCGTTTTCCACAGGGGGACACCTTCCTGGTGCGGTGCGGTGAGTGGTGTGCGGGGCACGAAAGTGCCCCGCACAAGGTTACTGGCTTCCCGGGTCCCCTCTTACAGGCGGCCGATCGGCCGCCTGTTAGGCCCCTGCCCGCGGATGATCGGCGCGCTCACTGCCGGATCGCCCAGCCCCGCTCCCGCAGCGACGCCGTGAGGACGGGCGCGGCCTGCGGCTCCACCATCAGCTGCACCAGACCCGCCTGCTGCCCGGTGGCGTGCTCGATGCGTACGTCCTCGATGTTGACCCCGGCCCGGCCGGCGTCAGCGAAGATGCGGGCCAGCTGGCCCGGCTGGTCGTCGATGAGGACGGCCACGACCTCGTAGGACCGCGGCGCCGACCCGTGCTTGCCGGGGACCCGGACCTGACCCGCGTTTCCGCGCCGCAGCACGTCCTGGATGCCGGTGGTGCCCTCGACGCGCTTGGCCTCGTCGGCGGACTGCAGGGCGCGCAGGGCCTGCACCGTCTCCTCCAGGTCGCCGGCCACGTCGGTGAGCAGGTCGGCGACAGGCCCGGGGTTCGCGGAGAGGATGTCGATCCACATCGCGGGATCGGAGGCGGCGATCCGCGTCACGTCCCGGATGCCCTGCCCGCACAGCCGCACGGCCGCCTCCTCGGCGTTCTCCAGCCGCGCGGCGACCATGCTGGACACCAGGTGGGGCATGTGGGAGACGAGTGCGACGGCGCGGTCGTGGGCGTCGGCGTCCATGACCACCGGTACGGCACGGCAGTGCGAGACCAGTTCCAGGGCGAGATTAAGCACCTCGGTGTCGGTGTCCCGGGTCGGGGTCAGCACCCAGGGGCGGCCCTCGAAGAGGTCGCCGGTCGCGGCCAGCGGGCCGGACTTCTCCCGGCCGGACATGGGGTGCGAGCCGATGTACGCCGACAGGTCCAGGCCCAGCGCCTCCAGTTCGCGGCGTGGGCCGCCCTTGACGCTGGCGACGTCGAGGTAGCCGCGGGCCACGCCCCGGCGCATGGCGTCGGCGAGCACGCCGGCGACATGGGCCGGCGGAGCGGCGACGATCGCGAGGTCGACGGGACCTTCGGGGGCCTGGTCGGTGCCGGCGCCCAGGGCCGCGGCCGTACGGGCCTGCTCGGGGTCGTGGTCGGTGAGGTGGACGACGACGCCCCGCTGGGACAGGGCGAGCGCGGCGGACGTACCGATGAGTCCGGTGCCGACGACGAGTGCGGTTCTCACTGGGCGATGTCCTTGCGCAGGGCGGCCGCGGCGCCGAGGTAGACGTGCGCGATGTCGGCACGGGCCCGGTCGGACTCGATGTGCGCCAGGATCCGGACCACGCGGGGCATGGCGCCCTGGATGTCGAGTTCCTGGGCACAGATCAGGGGTACGTCGGTGATGCCCAGCTTGCGGGCGGCGGCGGCCGGGAAGTCGCTGTGCAGGTCGGGCGTGGCCGTGAACCAGATGCTTATCAGGTCCTCGGCACTCAGTCCGTTCCGCTCCAGGACGGCGGTGAGCAGGGCGCCGACCTGCTCGTCCATGTGTCCGGCCTCGTCCCGCTCCAGTTGGACGGCTCCCCGGACCGCTCGTACCGCCACGGCTCAGCTCCTTGCTCACGGCTCGACTGTTCCCTCGTCCAGCGTAGTCAGCCGGACTGACAGCGGTGCGCGGCGCCCGCCCGCTGAGACGGCTCGGCGCCTCACAACCGCTGCTGCTTGACCAGGTCCTCCAGCGAGGCGGGCACCTGTCCGTTCGGGGTCAGTTTGTCGACCGCCGCGGGCAGTACCCGGGCCAGCTGGTCGGCGGCCTGGTCCGGGGTGACGCCGGTCTGCCGGGCGACCTGGTCGAGGGTCTCGTCGGGCAGCGCCTGCTGGATCTGGGCGCCGGTCACGGAGTCGTTGGCGCCGGTGCCGACCCAGGAGTCCTTCTGCTGGGCGAGGCCGGACTTCGTGAGCATGTCCAGTAGCCCGCCCAGTGGGTTGGAGCCGCTGCCGGCGCCCTGGGCACCGCCGAGGGCCGAGAGGAGGGCGCCGAGGATGCCCGCGCCGGAGCCGGCGGAGCCGCCGCCCTTGCCGCCGCCGAGGAGACCGCCCAGCAGTCCACCGAGATCGTCACCCGCCATGATCACGCCTTTCGCGAGGGGCCGGGTACTGTTCGGGACCGGCCTCGAACTCTGCTCAATGTCACCGAATTGACCCAATTTCGCTACTTGGCGAGAGACGCCCCCGTGCGCCTCTTTACGCCGGGGCCGCCGGTCCGCTCTGATGGCAGGAAACTCGCCTCGGGGGAGGGCTTCGATGAAACGTCCAGGACCGCTGCTGACCATGCTCGCGGGACTCCTGCTCGGTGTGTTCATGCTGTCGCTCAACGCGACGACGGGGACGAAGAACGTCTCGTCCACGAAGAAGGAACAGCCGCCCGCCGCTTCGACGTCGCCGTCACCCACCAAGCCCGCGCAGTCGCCGAGTCCCTCGCCGACCCCGACCCGGGTGCCCGTGCCGAACGCCGACTACGCGGGCCGTACCGACGACGACTCGTCCGCCGTCGCCGTCGCCGTGCACGACGGCAAGGCGGTCGCGTACTTCTGCGACGGCCGCACCAAGGAGTCGTGGCTGAAGGGCGACGTCAAGGACGACGGGAGCATGCGGCTGACCGGGAAGAACGGCGACTCGCTGACCGGCACGCTCAAGGAGGGCAAGCGGATCCGCGGCACGGTCGACGTCCGCGGCGGCCACTGGGCCTTCACCGCGGACAAGGCCAAGAAGCCCGGCGGCCTGTACCGGGCGACCGCCACCGTGCGCGGCGCCAGGGTCGACGGCGGCTGGATCGTCCTGCCGGGCGGCCGGCAGGTCGGCATCGTCACCCGCGACGAGGATCCCTCGGCCGCGCCCGCCATCGACCCGGAGACGGGTGCGGTGACGGTCGACGGACAGCAGCTCACGGCACGCCCCGTCATCCCCTGACACTCCGTCCGCGACACCACCGTCCGCCCAGGGAGCCGACCATGACCGTCGACCCGAACGCCGCCACGCAGTACTTCCAGCCGGAACCGCCCCGCCGTACCTTCGGCGCCGCCCGCTATCTGGTCCCCGCCCTGGTCGCCGCCGCCGTGGCGGTCGCCCTCGGGGTGTACGGCAAGGTCCACGACCCGGCCGGGACCGCCTTCAACCTCGCCGGGTTCAGCAGCACCGCCGCGGTGAAGTCGTGGCTCGCGACGACCGCGTTCTTCTTCGCGCTCCTCCAGCTGGCCTCCGCGCTCATGATGTACGGCAAGCTGCCGGGCCCGAGCTGGTCGTCGACCCTGCACCGCTGGTCGGGCCGGATCGCGTTCCTCGTGGCGGTCCCGGTCGCCGTGCACTGCCTGTACGCGCTCGGCTATCAGACGTACGAACCGCGTGTTTTGTGGCACTCCGTCCTGGGTTGCTTCTTCTTCGGTGCGTTCAGTGCCAAGATGCTGCTGCTTCGCTCGGAGCGGCTGCCCGGCTGGCTGCTGCCGCTCGTCGGCGGGCTGGTGTTCACCGCGCTGACCGTCATCTGGCTGACGTCCGCCCTCTGGTTCTTCCGCACTTTCGGAGTGACGACATGACCCAACGCTCGACGCGCCGCACGGTCCTCCTCGCGACGGGCGCCTCGGCGCTCGCCGTGGGGTGCAGCAAGTACGGCGACGAAGGTGACTCCGGATCCTCCGACGTGAAGGCCTCCAGCGGTCAGGAGTTGGCGAAGACGACCGACATCCCGGTCGGCGGCGGCAAGATCTTCAAGGACGAGAAGGTCGTGGTCACCCAGCCCGCGAAGGGCGACTTCAAGGCCTTCTCGGCGATCTGCACGCACCAGGGCTGCACGGTGACCACGGTCGCCGACGGGACCATCGACTGCCCTTGCCACGGCAGCAAGTTCAAGATCGCGGACGGTTCGGTGGCAGGGGGTCCGGCGCCGAAGCCGCTGCCCGCGGAGCAGATCAAGGTGGAGGGAAATTCGATCACCCTGGCGTGACGGTCCCCGTACTGTCCCGTCCATGACCAGCCAGTCACGCGACCTGCCGCCCGGCCTGTCACCTGCCCTGCCGCCCGAGGCCCTGGTCCGCGACCACACCGTCTACGCGTGCGTGATGGGGTCGCGGGCCTTCGGACTGGCGACGGAGGGCAGCGACACCGACCGCCGGGGGATCTTCCTCGCCCCCACTCCCCTGTTCTGGCGCTTCGAGAAGCCGCCGACGCATGTCGACGGTCCGGCGCCCGAGCAGTTCAGCTGGGAGCTGGAGCGCTTCTGCGAGCTGGCGCTGCGCGCGAACCCGAACATCCTGGAGTGCCTGCACTCCCCGCTCGTCGAGTACGTCGACGACACGGGCCGTGAACTCCTCGCCCTGCGCGAGGCGTTCCTCTCCCGCCAGGTCCACGGGACGTTCACGCGCTACGCGCTCGGCCAGCGCAAGAAGCTGGAAGGTGACATCCGTACGCACGGCGCCCCGCGCTGGAAGCACGCGATGCACCTCCTGCGCCTGCTGGCGAGCGCCCGCGACCTGCTGCGCACGGGCGCCCTCACGCTCGACGTGGGCGAGGGACGCGAGCCGCTGCTCGCGGTCAAGCGCGGCGAGGTCTCCTGGCCCGAGGTCGAGAGGCGGATGAACCACTTGGCGGCCGAGGCCGACGAGGCCCTGCGGCGCAGCCCGCTCCCCGAGGAGCCGGACCGGGCCCGCGTCGAGGCCTTCCTCATCCGTGTCCGCCGCGCCTCAGCCCGCCAGCCTGACCCGTACGACGAAGTCGTGCAGGGCGTCGTGGGCGACGGGCGCGTCGGGTAGCGCCGACGCCTCCTGCGCCTCGTCGAGCACGCCGTGCAGCCGCTCCACGTCGGCCAGCACGCGCGCGTGGTCCACGTCGGCGTCCCCGTGCTCGCGTTCCGCCTTCGCCGCGATCAGCTCCGGCAGATAGGCGGGCGCCTCCACCTCGCCGAGCAGCGTGGGCAGATGGGCCTGCACCTCGCCGCTGCGCATGAGGTGCACGCCGGTCAGCAGGGCGCGGAAGGTGTAGAGCAGCGGCTTGAGTTCGCCGGTCTTCTCGAACAGCCGCCACTGCGTCACCGCGAACCCCCGGTAGTGGTGGGCGTGATGGCCGGTGAGGACGTCGGGGGCGAGCGCGACCAGTTCGCGGTGCGCGTCGGTGGTGTGCACGACGAGGGGCGAGAGCAGCTGCTCCAGCACATAGCCGTTGCGCCGCAGCATCAGGCGTACGAACTTGCGCAGGTCGTGGGTGACCAGGTCCATCTCGACGCCGTCCCGGTCCCACATCCGGGAGCGGGTCTCCTCGGGCTCGCGCAGGCCCACGAGCGCGGCGGTGGGCAGCAGGTGGACGCCTCGCAGGTCCACGTCGGAGTCGCGGGACGGGAAGCCGTAGAGGTGGGCGCCGGAGACGGTCGCGAACAGCACGGGGTCGGGCTGTTCGGCGACCACCGCTCCGAGGTCGATGTCCAGGGTGTCGATCATGCCCCAAGAATCCCAGAGGGGCGGGTCAGGAGTCCCAGAGGGCCCCGAGGGTCATCAGGTCGCTCTGGTACTCGATGCGGTCGGCCCACTCCGTCGGCCACGCCTCGCTGCCGCGGTGGGCGCCCGCGAAGGCTCCGGCCAGGCAGGCGATCGAGTCGGAGTCGCCGGAGCTGTAGGCGGCCCGCCGGATGGCCGTGACCGGCTCGTCGGGGAAGCCCAGGAAGCACAACAGTCCGGTCGCCAGGGCCTCTTCGGCGATCCAGCCGGCCCCGGTGGCCAGACACGGGTCGGCCTCCGGATCGAAGGTGCGCACGGCGTCCTCCAGCCGGTCCAGGATCGCCAGGCACTCGCGCCAGCCGCGGGCGATGTACTCCTCGGGCCCGCCGTCCTGGCTTCGGGTCCACAGGTCGCCGAGCCAGGACTGGTGGTAGTGACCGCGGTTCTCCTCGGCGTACGCCCGCAGTTGCTCGACGAGTCCGGCCGGCTCGGCGCCCTGCGCGAGCAGGTGCACGGCGCGCCCGGTGAGGTCGGACGCGGCGAGTGCCGTGGGGTGCCCGTGGGTGAGGGCGGCCTGCAACTGGGCGGCGCCGGCGCGCTGTTCGTCGCTCAGCCCGGGGGCGAGTCCGACGGGCGCCACGCGCATGTTGGCACCGCAGCCCTTGGAGCCCATCTGGCTCGCGTCCTGCCAGGGCAGGTCCGGGTTCTCCAGCAACTCGCAGGCCCGCAGACAGGTGTTGCCCGGCGCGCGGTTGTTGTCCGGGGAGCGGTTCCAGGCGATGAACTCCTTTCGTACGGTCACGGCCATGTCCTCGGGGCCGAGCGCCCCGCGGTCCATGGCGGTGCGCATTCCCCGGGCCACCGCCAGGGTCATCTGCGTGTCGTCGGAGACGATCGCGGGCTTGATGAGTGGCATCTGCCGCCAGGGCCCGAACTTGGCGAGGATCGAGGGGATGTCGTTGAACTCGGTCGGGAATCCGAGGGCGTCCCCGAGGGCGAGGCCGATCAGAGCCCCTGTGGCTGCGCGTTTGTCGACGATGGTGCTGGTCATGCGGAACGTCCTTCCGGGTTCGGCCGGAGCAGAGGCGGCTGGAGAGTGGTCGCGGGGCCCGCGCGGTACAGCGCGGCCGGCTTGCCACGGCCGCCGGTCAGGCGCGCGGCGCCCGGCACAGGTTCGACGAAGCCGGGCGTGGCGAGCACCTTGCGGCGGAAGTTGGGCCGGTCCAGGGCGGTGCCCCACACCGTCTCGTAGACGTGCCGGAGCTCGCCGAGCGTGAACTCGGCCGGACAGAAGGCGGTGGCCAGGCAGGTCAACTCCAGCTGCGCACCGACGTGTTCGTGGGCGTCGGCCAGAATCCGGTCGTGATCGAAGGCGAGCGGCCAGGGCTTGTCGTACGCCAGCCAGTCGGCCCGTGCGGCGTCGCTGCCCGCCTTCGGCTCGGGCGCGTCGGGCAGCAGCGCGGTGAAGGCGACGGACACCACTCGCATACGGGGGTCGCGGTCGGGTTCGCTGTAGGTCCGCAGCTGCTCCAGGTGCAGCCCGGTGACGTCGGCGAGGCCGGTCTCCTCGGCGAGTTCGCGCCGCGCGGCCGTCTCGGCCGACTCGCTCGGCTCCACGAAGCCGCCGGGCAGGGCCCAGTGACCGGCGTAGGGCTCCTGGCCGCGCTCGACGAGCAGGACGTGCAGGGCGCCGGAGCGGATGGTGAGGACGGCGAGGTCGACGGTGACGGCGAAGGGCTCGTAGGCGTATTTGTCGTAGCCCTGCGGCTGCTTGTGGCCCATCCACCCCGCCCCTTAATGGTCACTGCGACTATAAAGAGCGTGGGCGTCCTTCCACAAGCCCTCGGTCACCGCCCCTTTGTCACAACTCCCGGGCGCCGAAGGCCTCCTGGGCCACGACTGCGCGAACGCCGTCAGCGCCCGTCTACCCCTGCGCCCCGGGCCGACACCCGCCCCTCACTCCGCAAGGGCCGCGCGCCGCCCGAGGAACGCCAGCAGCCGGACGTCGAGCCCTGCCCGGGCCGGCACGGCGACCTGCGCGCCGAACCGCTCTCCCCGGTCCTCCCGCGCGACCACGCACCGCGCCACGGGCAGCAGTTCGGCCGCCAGCGGGACCGGGATGGGCCGTGGCCGCCCGCAGGCCTGCGCCACGTCCCAGCCGTGCACGGCGATCTCCACGGCGCCCACGGCCCCCATCACCCGTACGTCCAGGGGCCGTTCGCCCACCAGGACCGTCTCACCCGTGTCCCCCGTCGGCCTCGTCGCCCACGCGCCCAGCACCGCGCACGCACGCGTGCGGAACGCGCACGCCGGATCCGCCCCGGGCACTCCGGGAAACAGCCCGATCCGCCCGCCGGTGAGCCCCTCGTGCAGCGCCTCCAGCGCGTCGTCGAGATGCCCGAGCAGCTCGCCGAGGTCCCACTCCCCGCACGGCGTGCCCCGCCCCAGGCTCCCGGGCGCGACCCCGGCCACGCTCCCCAGCGCGTAGGCGAGCGAACGCTCCAGCAGCTCCCCGGAGTTCACGACAGCCCCTCGGGGCACCCGGGGCGCCCCAGCGGCCCCGCATCGGCCACAGCGGCCTCTGAGCGCCCTTCAGGCGCCGTCTTCGTGTCCATACCCGCTCCTCGTCTCGGCCGTCAGCCATACAGACCGTCGGCAGGGCGAAAACGCATCGGCCGGCCCCGGGGAAAATCCGGGACCGGCCGAAAGCGAAACCCTGTGAGGGGGATCCGCGAGCGCGTACGCCTCTTGAGCGAGGCCGTTCTAGAGGTCGACCTCCTGCATCAGCATCCCGACCTCCGTGTTCGACAGCCGCCGCAGCCAGCCCGACTTCTGGTCGCCCAGCGTGATCGGGCCGAAGGCCGTGCGCACCAGCCGCTCGACCGGGAAGCCGGCCTCCGCGAGCATGCGGCGCACGATGTGCTTGCGGCCCTCGTGCAGGGTGACCTCGACCAGATAGTTCTTGCCGGTCTGCTCGACCACCCGGAAGTGGTCCGCACGCGCGTACCCGTCCTCCAGCTGGATGCCGTCCTTGAGCTGCTTGCCCAGGTCGCGCGGGATCGGGCCCACGATGGCGGCGAGGTAGGTCTTCTTCACGCCGTACTTGGGGTGGGTCAGCCGGTGTGCCAGCTCGCCGTGGTTGGTGAGCAGGATCACGCCCTCGGTCTCGGTGTCGAGCCGCCCTACGTGGAAAAGCCGGGTCTCGCGGTTGGTGACGTAGTCGCCGAGGCACTGACGCCCCTCGGGGTCCTCCATGGTGGAGACGACACCGGCCGGCTTGTTCAGCGAGAAGAACTGGTACGACTGCGTGGCGACGGTCAGCCCGTCGACCTTGACCTCGTCGTGCTCCGGGTCGACCCGCTTGCCCTGCTCGACGACGATCTCGCCGTTGACCTCGACCCGGGACTGCTCGATCAGTTCCTCGCAGGCACGCCGGGAGCCGTAGCCCGCACGTGCGAGGACCTTCTGCAGCCGCTCGCCCTCCTGCTCGGCGCCCGGGAAGGTCTTGGGCGGCTTCACGTCCTTCTTGCCCGCGTACCGCTCCCGGTTGCGCTCCTCGGCCCGCGCGTCGTACTCACGCGAGGTCGCCGGCACCGAGCGCCCGCGTCCGGTGCCCTGGCCCTGCTTGGGGCCGCCCTTGGCACCACCGCGCGCGGAGGCGCCCCGCCCGGACTTCGGGCCCTCGTGGGAGGCCCCCGGGCCTACGTCGTAGCGGCGCTCCTCGGGACGCGGCTTGCCGGGACGCTTCGGCTTGTCGTCGCGCCCTCCCGCGCCCCTGGGCTGGGAGCCGCCCCCACCGGAACCCCGGGAGCCGCCACCGCCGCCGGAACCGCGGGGATTGCCGCCCCCACCGGTCCCGCGGGGGTTGCCACGCCCGCCGCTCCTGCCACTACCGCCGCCACTGCCACTGCCACTGCTTCGCATCAAAGTTCCGTCGTCGTCGTGTCGTCTGCATCTGCATCCGGTGCATCCGGATCGAACGACGGGACCCCTTCCAGCGTCTCCGCCTCGATCGCCTCGGCCTCAGGGAGGAAGGGCGCGAGCTCCGGGAGCTCGTCCAGGCCGCGCAGGCCCATCCGCTCCAGAAAGTAGTTCGTCGTCGTGTACAGGATCGCACCTGTTTCGGGTTCCGTGCCCGCCTCCTCGACCAGACCCCGCTGCAGGAGGGTGCGCATCACACCGTCGCAGTTGACTCCGCGGACCGCGGAGACCCTGCTGCGGCTGACCGGCTGGCGGTACGCGACGACCGCCAGGGTCTCCAGGGCCGCCTGGGTGAGCCGGGCCTGCTGCCCGTCCAGGACGAACCCCTCGACGGCCTGAGCGAACTCCGGCCGGGAGTAGAACCGCCACCCGCCGGCGATCAGCCGCAGCTCGAACCCACGCCCCTGGACGGTGTACTCGTCGGCCAGTTCCCGCAGGGCGTCGCGGATCCGCCGCTTGGGCCGCTGCAGTATCTTCGCCAGGTGCTCCTCGGTCGCGGGCTCGTCCACGACCATGAGGACGGCCTCCAGGGCGGGCTTGAGATCGAGGTCGGCGACAGTGCGCGGGCCCGCCGCCGGATCGATGGTCTCCTCACTCACGCCTTCTCCTCCTTGGCGGGCTCGTCCTTGGGCACCTCGGGCGGCCGGTCGAACTCGTCGGTGACCACGGGCTCGCTCCCGCCGTCCCCACCGGTCCACCGCACGATCAGATCCCCGAGCGCGGTCTCCTGATCGAGCGCGACGGCCTTCTCCCGGTACAGCTCGAGGAGGGCCAGGAACCTCGCTACGACGGTCAGGGTGTCGTCGGTGTCCTCGACGAGCGTGCGGAAGCTGGCCTCGCCGAGTTCCCGCAGCCGCGCGACCACGATCCCGGCCTGCTCCTGCACGCTCACCAGCGGCGCGTGGATGTGGTCGACGTACACCTGCGGCTTGGGCCTGGGCTGCATCGCCTTCACGGCGAGCTTCGCGAACCCCTCGGGCCCGATGCTGATGACCACCTCGGGCAACAGCTCGGCATGATGCGGCTCAAGTCCGACGGTACGGGGATACCGGCGCGCTTCCTCGTCGAGCCGCCGGTTGAAGATGTCGGCGATCTGCTTGTACGCCCGGTACTGCAGCAGCCGCGCGAAGAGCAGGTCCCGAGCCTCCAGCAAGGCCAGATCCGCCTCGTCCTCGACCTCGGCGGAGGGCAGCAGCCGGGCGGCCTTGAGATCCAGCAGCGTGGCGGCGACGACGAGAAACTCGGTCGTCTGGTCGAGATCCCAGTCCGGCCCCATCGCCCTGATGTGCACCATGAACTCGTCGGTGACCTTGGACAACGCGACCTCGGTGACATCCAACTTGTGCTTGGAGATCAACTGAAGCAGCAGATCGAAGGGCCCCTCAAAGTTGACGAGCCGAACCTTGAAGATGCCGTCATCGGCTTCGGGGACGTCCTCGGAGGCTTCGGGGACGGTCTCCGGCGGTTCGGGAGCCGGTTGTTCGACCTCAGGTTCGCCGCCACCGCTGTGCTCAGCCGGCTCAGCCGGAGGCTCGACCTCGACCCCGGGCCCCCGCCCGAGCGCACGCCGACGACCGCCGGAGGCAGCGGCGGCTGCGGGAACGTCGTTCGAGGTCATAGCCCTCGCAGGCTACCGCCTACCGCCCACGCAGTCGCCGTACCAGAATGCTCGCGTCCCCACGGGACTCCAGATCCGCCAGCACCACGGCGACAGCCTCCCGCACGATCCGACCGCGGTCGACCGCGAGCCCGTGCTCACCCCGGAGCACCAGACGCGCGTGCTCCAGATCCATGAGCTCCTCGGCGGAGACGTACACCGTGATCTTCTCGTCGTGCCGCTCCCGCCCGCTGGGCCGGCGCGAAGGACTCCGCCCCCGCTTGCGCGGAGACGCCTCGGCGGCAGAACCTTCCTGCGCCCCCTGACGTCGCGCGGAGCCGGCCGCACCGCGACTGCGGGACTCGCCGTCGTCGGCCTCCGACTCGGCGGCCACATGCTCGGCGCCCTCGCCGTCGCCGCCCTGTACGGGCACCGACTGCGGCGCGTCCTCACCGGCCGCGACCCCGTCGCTCTCCCCCGCGGGAGCGGGCACACGGGCTTCGCCGTTGACCCCCCGCCGCGGAGTGGACGGCTGGAGCGCCATTCCCCCTGTCGTACGGAAGAGTTCGTCGGCCCCCGGCAGACTCACTCGGCGTGACACCGGGCGAGCACCTCCCTGGCGAGCTGACGATAGGCGGCGGCACCGACGGAGTTGGAGGCGTACGTGGTGATCGGCTCACCGGCGACCGTGGTCTCCGGGAAGCGGACCGTGCGCCCGATGACCGTGTGGTAGACGTGGTCGTCGAACGCCTCGACGACACGCGCGAGCACCTCACGGCTGTGCACCGTGCGCGAGTCGTACATGGTGGCGAGGATCCCGTCGAGTTCCAGCTCCGGGTTGAGTCGCTCCTGGACCTTCTCGATCGTCTCCGTCAGCAGTGCGACACCGCGAAGAGCGAAGAACTCGCACTCCAGAGGCACTATCACCTTGTGCGCGGCCGTCAGAGCGTTGACCGTGAGCAGACCGAGCGAGGGCTGACAGTCGATCACGATGTAGTCGTAGTCGGCCATCAGGGGCTTGAGGGCCCGTTGCAGTGTCGACTCGCGCGCGACCTCGGAGACCAGTTGGACCTCCGCCGCCGACAAGTCGATATTGCTCGGCAGCAGGTCCATGTTCGGGACCGCGGTCTTCAGGAGCACCTCGTCGGCCGCCATGCCCCGCTCCATGAGCAGGTTGTAGACGGTGAGGTCGAGCTCCATCGGGTTGACCCCGAGACCCACCGACAGCGCGCCCTGCGGGTCGAAGTCAACGAGCAGCACGCGCCGTCCGTACTCCGCGAGCGCGGCACCCAGGTTGATGGTCGACGTGGTCTTGCCGACGCCGCCCTTCTGGTTGCACATCGCGATGATCTTCGCGGGGCCGTGATCGGTCAGCGGGCCCGGGATCGGGAAGTACGGCAGCGGGCGTCCGGTCGGGCCCACGCGCTCGCGGCGCTGGCGGGCGGCGTCGGGCGCGAGCGTGGCCGCGTACTCGGGGTCGGGCTCGTACTCCGCGTCGGGGTCGTAGAAGTGCCCCTCGGGCAGTTCGTCGTAGTCGGCGAAGTGGTTGTGGGGCGCGCCACTTCCGTCGCCGGCCATGGCGTTCACGTGATGGCCATCCATGCTCTGGTGTGCTGGCTGAGTCATCCCGGACATCTGAGACACCTGATGACTCCTCTGGGCTGCGAAGGTGCGCACAGCAACGGAGCCGACAGCCTCGAACCCCGCGGGACCCTGGCCCCGTACAGGCGTTCCTGGTTGACCACCCCCGGGAGAAAATGTCGACTCATTCACAAGTCGTCTTACCTCCTTGGTGACCAGGAAACTTCTAGACAGGTCAGCGTGGCACCATGCCGACGGTTGGCGACTCTATGGCGTGTCGGGCGTTCGCAGCAACACAATCCGCCGGACCCGGCAGGATGTGTCGGCAATGAAACATCCCTCTGTCAAGGGCGTACGGGCGTCGCACGGCAGGTTTCACCGGTGCACGAATCGGTTCAAGGGTTACGTTCGACGCGAGTTGACCGAGAGTCGCAAAGTGACCATACACACATCCGGCCGGACCTTGTGGTGCAAGGTCCGGCCGTGTGTACGTCGTTGACGCGCCTTGTTGACGTATCGCCTTTACGAAAAGGTGACTTAGTCCCTGAGCTGGCCGGAAGCCGCCATCAGGTCGCCGTTCATGTCGACTTGGGGCTCAGCCGAGCAACGAGTCGAGCTCCACGTGCTCCAGGCCGTGCGCCTCGGCGACCTCCTTGTAAACGACCTTGCCGTCATGGGTGTTGAGGCCCTTGGCCAGCGCGGGATCGCGGCGCAGCGCCTCCACCCAGCCGTGGTTGGCGAGTTCGACGATGTAGGGCAGCGTCGCGTTGGTCAGCGCGTAGGTCGAGGTGTTGGGCACCGCGCCCGGCATGTTGGCGACGCAGTAGAAGACCGAGTTGTGCACCATGAAGGTCGGCTCGGCGTGCGTGGTCGGACGGGAGTCCTCGAAGCAGCCGCCCTGGTCGATCGCGATGTCGACAAGAACACTTCCGGGCTTCATCCGCGACACCAGTTCGTTGGTGACCAGCTTCGGCGCCTTGGCACCCGGGATGAGCACGGCGCCGATCACGAGGTCGGCCTCCAGGACGGCCTTCTCCAGCTCGAAGGAGTTGGACATGATCGCCCGGACCTTGGTGCCGAAGACCTTGTCGGCCTCGCGCAGCTTGTTGATGTCGCGGTCGAGCAGCGTGACGTGGAAGCCCATGCCGACGGCGATCTGCGTCGCGTTCCAGCCGGAGACTCCGCCGCCGATGACGACGGCCTTCGCGGGCTGGGTGCCGGGGACGCCGCCGGGGAGCACGCCGCGGCCGCCGGCCGAGCGCATCAGGTGGTAGGCGCCGACCTGCGGGGCCAGACGGCCCGCGACCTCGGACATCGGGGCGAGCAGCGGGAGCGCGCGGCTCGGCAGTTCGACGGTCTCGTAGGCGATCGCCGTGGTGCCGGACTCGACGAGCGCGTCGGTGCACTCCTTGGAGGCCGCCAGGTGCAGGTAGGTGAAGAGCGTCTGGTCCTTGCGGAGGCGGTGGTACTCCTCGGCGATGGGCTCCTTGACCTTGAGCAGCAGGTCGGCGGTGGCCCAGACCTCGTCGGCGGTCTCCAGGATCACGGCGCCGGCGGAGACGTACTCGCTGTCGGGGATCGAGGAGCCGAGTCCGGCGCCGCGCTCGATGACGACGTGGTGGCCGCCGCGCACCAGCTCGTGCACACCGGCGGGGGTGATGGCCACCCGGAACTCGTTGTTCTTGACCTCGCGGGGGATGCCGACCTTCACGTGGATCACGGTCCTTGGTTCAGGGAATGTGGTGCATTACATGACATACCCAGGCACGAAGGCGCACACCGGGGTACACCGCAGGAGAAGGTGCGGCAGACCCAGTTTAATGAAGGCGTTCCCGCTGTCTAGCCTTTCATTGCATCAATCTTCCGTGGATGTACTACGGATTTCGCAGGCGTCAGCGTCTTGTTTCGGGAGATCGGCCTGCTCCGGCGCCTCTTCGGCCCGCTGTGGGCCGTCCTCGGCCCGCTCCGATTCCCCGTCCGTCCCCTCCGCCTCCTCCTCGCCCAGCAGCCGCTCCGCGGTCCCCCGGTGCAGCTGCGCCGCGGCGGGATCGCCCAGGCGCTCCAGCGTGTCGGCGAGCCGCAGGTGCAGCGCCGCCTGCAGCCGTACGTCGTCGGCGCGGCGCGCCCACTCCACGGCCTCGTGGCAGGTCGCCAGCGACTCCTCGGGCCGTCCCGCGTACTCCTGGACGCGCGCGAGCTCGCTCAACGCCCGGGCGTGGGCGCCCACATCGCCGTTCCTGCGGTGCCCGGCGACCGCGGCCCGCCAGGACCGCTGCGCCTCGCCGTAGCGGCCCGCGTAGGTCTGGGCGGCGCCGATGCGGCCGTACAGCCGGGCGGCCTCCGCGCGGTCGTCCCGGGCCAGCCGCTGGGCCAGCGCCCGGCCGAACCAGTCGGCGGCCCGGTCGAAGTCCCCGAGCTCCAGATGCGCCCCGCCTACGGATTCCGTCGCGCGGCCGGTCGCGTACGGGTCGTTCGCCTCGCGTCCGGCGTCCAGCGCGGCCCGGTAGCGCGCAAGGGCGTCCTCGGTCCGCCCGGTCTGGGCGTCCAGGTCGCCGAGGTTCAGCAGGGCCGCGGCCCGCTCGCGGGGCAGCCCGCGGCGCTCGGCCACGTCCAGGACGAGCCGGTGGATGCCGTACAGGTCGGCCGCGGCCGCCTGGGTGCCGAAGTGCGCGACCATCGCCCTGACCAGCTGGGACATCAACCGGCGGGCCAGCGTGTCCAGTTCCCCGTCGGCGACGGCGAGCCGGGCCGCGGCCAGCAGGGCGGGCCTGCGGATGCGCAGCCAGTCCTCGGCGGCCCGGGGGCTCGGGAAGCGCAGGGAGTTCGGCATGCCCTGGAGCTTCTCGCGCGCCTCGGGGTTGTCCGTCTCGGTGATGGCCCGGCAGGACTGCAGCAGCCGTACCGTCCGCTCCAGCATCCGGGCCCGGGCCAGCTGGAGCTCCCCGGCGCGGTCCTGGGTCTCCGTGAGGGCCTTCAGGAGGGGGTGCAGGCTGCCGGGGACCTCGTACTGCGGCAGCGGCGACTCCACCGCCCGCAGCAGGCCGAGGGCGACGAAGTCGTCCAGGGTGGTGCGGGCGCCGTTCACCGAGCAGCCGGCCAGCGCGGAGGCGGTGTGCGGGTCGACCAGACCGGCGGGGGCGAGGGCGAGCAGGCGCAGTATCCGGGCGGCCGGCGTGGGCAGCGAGGTGTACACGAGCCGGAAGACCCGGCTCAGCGGGGTGCCCTCGTCGTTCTCGGCACGCAGGTGCTTGGCGAAGTCGGCGACGGCCGCCTTGGGGCGGGCGGCCAGCCAGCCGCCGGCCAGGGTGAGCGCCTGGGGGTGCGCCTGGCACTCCTCGGCGAGGTCCTCGGCGGCGCGCGGGTCGACGGTGATGCGGACCGAGCCGGTGTAGCGGGTGAGCAGCTCCAGGGCGGACTTGGTGTCGAGGCCGCCGAGGGTGCAGGGGCGGACGTCGGAGATGCCGGTGAGCGGCCCGCCGGAGACGGCGACGACCAGGCAGTCCGGGGTGTCCGGGAGCAGCGCGTCGACCTGCTCGGCGTCGGCCGCGTCGTCCAGCAGGATCAGCGCCCGGCGGTCGGCCAGGGCGCTGCGCAGCGCCTCGGTGAGGTCGTCCTCGGCGGCTCCGGCGGGCGCGGGCCGCTCCAGTGCGGCGAGCAGCACACGGGCCACGCGCTCGACCGGCACGGGGGTTCCGTCGGGCTCACTCAACCGGGCTCGGAGCACCCCGTCGTCGTAACGTTCCGCGACCTGCCGTACGAGTTCCTCGGCGAGCGCCGTGCGGCCCGAGCCGGGGCGTCCCGCGATGAGCAGGACGCGCGCGCGGGGCGCCTTCCTGCCGGTCAGGGTGTCCAGGCCGGTGCGCTCGATGTCGGCGCGAAGTTCCTTCAACTCCCGTGTGCGGCCCACGAACTGACTCTCCGCAGGTTCGCGCCCCGACAGCCGGACGCCGCCTGTGTCCACCGCCTGATCCGTCACGGGCCACGCTCCCGTCCCACCGCACGCGCAAGCCCGCCGGGACTCCGGTATCGGGCGTTAACAGAGCCTAGTTCACGCTCTGCTACGTTCCGGGCGGAGCGCGGCGGGCACGTCCCCCGATCGGATCAGCCGATCGTCACACCGGACCCCGGAGAGGGGTGCTCGCGGTTTCAGGACTCGAACGGGCGCGCCGGCCAGGGCGCTTCCGCGGGGCGCAGCGCGTCGAGGCCGTCGCCGGTGCGCGCGGCGACCAGTGCGAGGACACCCACGACGAGACAGCTGCTGTGCAGGTCGCCGGCGAGCACACCGCGTACGAGCTCGTCGAGGGGCACGCGTGCGTGCTCCATGTCGGTCTCCTCGTCCTCGGCCTCGAAGCGCTGTCCGTCGGCCTCGGACAGATCGCGGGCGAGGAAGACGCGCACGGCCTCGTCGCAGCCGCCGGCGGTGGTGTAGAGGTCCGTCAGCACCCGCCAGTCCTCGGCCTTGACGTGCGCCTCCTCGTACAGCTCCCGCTGGGCGGCGTGCAGGGGGTTCTCACCGGGCACGTCGAGCAGGCCGGCCGGGATCTCCCACATCCGCTGGCGCACGGGGTGGCGGTACTGGCGGATCAGCAGGACGCGGTCCTGGTCGTCGAGGGCGAGGATGCCGACCGAGCCGGGGTGGACCTGGTAGTCGCGGCGGGCCACCGAGCCGTCGGGCATGACCACCTCGTCCGTGCGGACGGAGGTCTTGTTGCCCACGAACGGGGTCTCGGTTGCCCGGATCTCCCACTCCTCGGGGGTGTCCTTCAGCGTCATGCCCTGTCCTTCCACGAACCTCACCACGGCCGGCCACGGACCGGCCGGCGACCGGCCACAAGAAAACCGGGGTGCCCACCTTTTGAAGGTATGCACCCCGGCCACCGTACAACTGGTGTGTTACTTGGAATTCTTGCGCTCGACCGAGGCCTTCACGAGCCCGGCGAACAACGGGTGCGGCCGGGTAGGCCGCGAGCGCAGCTCGGGGTGCGCCTGCGTGGCGACCAGGTAGGGGTGCGTCTCGCGCGCGTACTCGACGTACTCGACGAGCTTGCCGTCGGGCGAGGTGCCCGAGAACACGATGCCGGCCTTCTTCTCCAGCTCCGCGCGGTAGGCGTTGTTCACCTCGTAGCGGTGGCGGTGCCGCTCCTCGACGTACTCCTTGCCGTCGTAGACCTCGCGCACGATGGAGCCCTCGGCCAGCTTGGCCGGGTACATGCCCAGGCGCATCGTGCCGCCCATGTCGCCGTCGCCGGCCACGATGTCCAGCTGCTCGGCCATGGTGGAGATGACCGGGTGGGCGGTGCCCGAGTCGAACTCGGTGGAGTTGGCGTCGGCGATGTCGGCCAGGTTGCGCGCGGCCTCGATCACGATGCACTGCAGGCCCAGGCAGAGGCCGAGGAGCGGGATCTTGTTCTCGCGGGCGTACCGGATGGCGCCGACCTTGCCGAGCACACCGCGGTCGCCGAAGCCGCCCGGGATGCAGACGCCGTCGACGTCGGCGAGCTGGGCCGCGGCGCCGGCCGGGGTCTTGCAGTCGTCCGAGGTGACCCACTTGATCTTCACGCGGGCCTTGTTGGCGAAACCGCCCGCGCGCAGCGCCTCGGTGACCGAGAGGTAGGCGTCGGGCAGGTCGATGTACTTGCCGACCAGCGCGAGGGTGATCTCGTGGTCCGGCTTGTGGACGCGGTCGAGCAGGTCGTCCCAGGTCGTCCAGTCCACGTCGCGGAACGACAGGTCCAGCTTGCGGACGACATAGGCGTCCAGGCCCTCGCTGTGGATGGTCTTCGGGATGTCGTAGATCGAGCGGGCGTCGGGACAGGCCACCACCGCGGCCTCGTCGACGTCGCACATCAGCGAGATCTTGCGCTTGATCGCGGTCGGCACCTCGCGGTCGGACCGCAGCACGATCGCGTCCGGCTGAATACCGATGTTCCGCAGCGCCGCAACCGAGTGCTGGGTCGGCTTCGTCTTCAGCTCTCCCGACGGGCCGATGTAGGGCAGGAGGGAAATGTGGACGACGAACACGTTGTCACGGCCGACCTCGTGCCGGACCTGGCGGACCGTCTCCAGGAACGGGAGGGACTCGATGTCGCCGACCGTGCCGCCGACCTCGGTGATAACGACGTCGACCTCGTCCGTCGCCATGCGGCGGATGCGGTGCTTGATCTCGTTGGTGATGTGCGGGATGACCTGCACGGTGTCGCCGAGGTACTCGCCGCGCCGCTCCTTGGCGATCACCGTCGAGTAGACCTGGCCCGTGGTGACGTTGGCGGTGCCGTCCAGGTCACGGTCGAGGAAGCGCTCGTAGTGGCCGATGTCCAGGTCGGTCTCGGCGCCGTCGTTGGTGACGAACACCTCACCGTGCTGGAAGGGGTTCATGGTGCCGGGGTCGACGTTCAGATACGGGTCGAGCTTCTGCATCACGACGCGCAGGCCCCGGGCCTTGAGCAACATCCCCAGGCTGGAGGCCGTGAGGCCCTTGCCGAGCGAGGAGGCGACACCCCCGGTGACGAAGATGTGCTTGGTCGTCGTGGATTTCCGAGGCATGGCCAAGAGGGGGCTCCCGTGGTCGCGGTCTGGGGTGCGGTACGGCTGCCGTCCGGGATTCTCCGGGGGCGCCGTCGCTGCGGTTCGGGGGTTTTTCTCCCACCGGTCCACGGGCTACCAGGGTATCAGCGCCTCGGCGCGATGGCTTCCGGCCACGCTCCGCGTGCAGGTCGACACGTGTCGGCGCGCCCTCACGCGTTTCTCACCCGTCGCTCACCCGATCGGCCGATCCGGGTTGCCCGGAGCGGCACGCAGATCATCTACGTGCGTCGTATCCTGCTCGGACACTCGCTGCCGAGCCCGGCCGGAAACACGGCACCACCCCCGCCCGTCCCTCCCGGAACAACGAGAGCTCGTCAGTTCGTTGAGCAGAGATCGTCGTTTTGCCACATGGCCGGAACGCCTGCTTTGCTTCACCGCTCAACGACGCATTACAACCACCCCTTGACCGCACCAGCGACAGCCCCCTGCGGGGGGTGACGTGGCCGTTCGACTGGAGTTGCACGTGGCCGGGCGCATCGAAGACTACGCACTCATCGGAGACATGCAGACCGCCGCATTGGTCTGCCGGGACGGCACGGTGGACTGGCTGTGCCTGCCCCGCTTCGACTCCCATGCCGTCTTCGCCGGCCTGCTCGGCACAGAGGAACACGGCTTCTGGCGGCTGGGCCCCGCGCACGCCTCGGACGCGCCGCCACCGACGGCCGCCCGGCGCACCTACCGCGGCGACTCACTCATCCTGGAGTCCGAGTGGGACACCCCGCGCGGCACGGTCCGAGTGACGGATTTCATGCCCCCACGTGACGGCGCACCCCAGCTGATCCGCATCGTGGAAGGCGTCTCGGGCCGCGTCCCGATGCGCTCGGCCCTGCGGATGCGTTTCTCGTACGGCCGTGTCGTGCCGTGGGTGCACAAGCACGAGGGCCGCACGGTCGCCGTCGCCGGACCGGACTCGGTGTGGTTCGACACGGAGGCCGAGACCTACGGCAAGTCGCTGACCACGTACGCGGACTTCACGGTCGCCCCCGGTGACCGGATCGCGTTCACGATCTCGTGGGAGCCCTCGCACAAGAAGCCGCCGGCGCTGCCGGAGCCGGAGGCCTCGCTGCAGGCGACGGAGGACTTCTGGCGCGAGTGGGTGGAGCACTGCACCTACCACGGCCCCTACCGCGAAGCCGTCGTCCGCTCGCTGATCACCCTCAAGGCGCTGACGTACGGGCCGACGGGCGGCATCGTCGCCGCGCCGACCACCTCCCTGCCCGAGGACATCGGCGGGGTCCGCAACTGGGACTACCGCTACACCTGGCTGCGCGACGCCGCGATCACCCTCTCCTCGCTGCTGCGCACCGGCTACCGAGAAGAGGCCGGCGCCTGGCGCGAGTGGCTGCTGCGGGCGGTCGCGGGTGACCCGGAGAACCTGCAGATCATGTACGGCATCGCCGGCGAGCGCGAGTTGGGCGAGGCGGAGCTGGACTGGCTGCCCGGCTACGAGAACTCGGCGCCGGTGCGCGTCGGCAACGGCGCCGCGCACCAGCTCCAGCTGGACGTGTACGGCGAGGTCACCGAGGCCCTGCACCTGGGTCACATGACCGGCCTGGCGCGCAGCGACTACGCCTCCCTGCTCCAGCTGAAGCTGATCCGCTACCTGGAGCAGCACTGGGACGAGCCGGACGAGGGCATCTGGGAAGTCCGCGGCCCGCGCCGCCACTTCGTGCACTCCAAGGTCATGGCCTGGGTCGCCGTGGACCGCACGATCAAGCTGATCGAGTCCGGTGACGCGGACGGCCCGCTGGAGCGCTGGCGCGAACTGCGCGACGACATCCACCGGGACGTGTGCGAGAAGGGCTACGACAAGGAACGCAACACGTTCACGCAGTCCTACGGTTCGAAGGAACTGGACGCCTCGCTGCTGCTGATCCCGCAGATGGGCTTCCTGCCGCCGGACGACAAGCGCGTGATCGGCACGATCGAGGCGATCCAGCGCGAGCTGTCCACGCCGGACGGCTTCATCCTGCGCTACCCGACCGAGGGCGACAGCGAGGGCGTCGACGGCCTGCCCGGTGACGAAGGGGCCTTCCTGGCCTGCTCGTTCTGGATGGCGGACGACCTCGCGATGATCGGCCGCGTGGACGAGGCCCGCAAGCTGTTCGAGAAGCTCCTGGCCCTGCGCAACGACCTCGGTCTGCTCGCCGAGGAGTGGGACCCGCGGCTGAAGCGCCAGGTCGGCAACTTCCCCCAGGCCTTCAGCCACGTCCCCCTCATCGACACCGCGCTGCGCCTGACGGCCTCGGGGGCGTACGGCGGCTGACGTTCTGCACGGCTTCCCTCGACGGCGGCCGATTCTTACCGAGTGGTGACGGCGGGCGGTTGAACAGGACCGCCCGCCGAAGCACGCCTAGGGTGGAACCCATCAGCCCCTTCAGGAAGGGGGCGCCCCCATGGCCTCCCCATCTACGGCGGGCGCGGCTCTCACCGCGCTACGCGAGGATCTGGTCGGCGACGTGTTCGCCCCTGAGGACCCGGGCTACGACGAGGCCCGGACCGTATTCAACTCGATGATCGACCGGCGTCCCGCGGTCATCGCCCAGTGCGTCACCGGGGACGACGTCGTACGGGCCGTGCGCTTCGGCAGGGAGCTGGACCTGCCGATCGCGGTGCGCGGCGGCGGACACAGCGTGGCCGGCATGGCGCTCAACGACGGCGGACTGGTCGTCGACCTGCGCCACCTGCGCGCGGTCAGCGTCGATCCCACCGCCCAGGCGGTACAGGTGGCGGGCGGCGCCACGATGAGCGACCTGGACCGCGCCTGCCAGCCGCACGCCCTGGCCACCACCGGCGGCCGGGTGTCGACGACCGGGGTCGGCGGTTTCGTCCTGGGCGGCGGCTCCGGCTGGCTGGACCGCTGGTGCGGACTGGCCGTCGACAACCTGCTCGGCGCCGACCTCGTCACCGCGGACGGCGAACGGGTGCACGCGAGCGCCGAGGAGAACCCGGAACTGTTCTGGGGCCTGCACGGCGGCGGCGGCAACTTCGGCATCGCCACCTCGCTCACCCTCAAACTGCACGCGCTGCCCGAGTTCTCCATGGCGCTGGTGCTGTATCTGCCGGAGTTCGGCCCCGAGGCCGTCCGCACCTACCGCGACCTGATCGCCACCGGCCCGGACGAGGCGAGCGGCGGCGCGCTGTTCATCACGGGCCCGCCCGAGGAGTTCGTACCGCCGCACCTGGTCGGCACGCTCCTGTGCGCGGTGCTGCTGACGTACGCGGGGCCCGAGGAGGACATGCTCAAGCTGGCCGAGCCGCTGCTGGCGCTGCCGCACGAGTCGCAGGTCGTCGGGGCGATGCCGTACGCCGATGTCCAGTGCATGCTCGACGATCCGCCCGGGATGCGGAACTACTGGTCGGCCGAGTACCTCAAGGGCGCGCCCGACGAGTATCTGGACGTCTTCTGCGCCGGGGCGCAGTCGCTGCCCGTGCCGACCGGCACCATGCATGTGCTGTTCCCGCTGGGCGGGGCGATCGCCGCCGGTCCGCACGAGTTCCCGGTGCCCTACCGGGACGCGCCCTGGGCCGTCCACCCCTTCGCGATGTGGGAGGACCCGGCCGACGACGAACGGTGTGCCCAGTGGGTCCGTGACATGCGCGCCGACGCGCGGCCGTGGAGCACGGGTGACGTCTACCTCAACTTCATCGGCGACGAGGGCACCGAGCGGGTCGTCGCCGGGGTGGGCGCGGAGAACGCGGGGCGGCTGGCCGCGCTGAAACGGCGGTACGACCCGGACAACGTCTTCCGCTTCAACCACAACATCAAGCCGGCTTGAGCGCCGGTGCCGGTGCAGGTCGTACGGGCCGGAGAGCCGTCAGGGTCCGCTCCCCGGCCGGGTCGCCCGCCGTCGCCGGCACCAGGGCGATCTCGTCCAGGCCCGCCTCGGCGTACGCCTCGATCCGGGCGCGCACGGTGTCCAGGTCACCGATCAGACCGAGGGTGGCGGCGGCTCTCGGCGGAAGAGCCCGCAGCAGGGTCTCCCGGTCGGCGCCGGTCGCGGCGAGCATCACGGCCTCGCCGAAGCCGGCCTCGACGAAGACCTCGCTGTAGCCCGGCACGCTGAGGTAGCCCGCGATGCTGCCGAGCACCTGGGCGAGGGACGCGGGGTCGGGATCGACGGCGGCGGGCAGCCAGGCGGCGAGCGTGGGCCGCGTGCGCCCCGCCTTCCTGGCCGCCGCGTCCAGCTTGGCGCGCAGCACGCGGACCTGCGCCGGGGAAACGACGTCCAGGAGCATCCGGTCGGCGTGCGTGGCGGCGGTCGCGATCGCGCGGTCGCCGAACGCGGCCACGGTGAGCGGGCCGCCGGGGCCCGGCAGCCGACGCGTGAACACACTGCCGGGCGCCACCGGCTCGCCCACCCGGCCCCGCAGCAGACCGCTCAGGGCCGCCGCCGACTCCTCCAGTACGGCGGCCGGACGGACCCGGGGCCGCCCGTGCACGCCCTCGACGACCCGCTTGCTGGACGTGCCGAGCGCCACGCCGACCGCGCGGCCCGTCACGGCCGCGACCGAGGCGGCGCCCCGGGCGATCGTGTACGGATCCCGTACGTTCACCGGCACCGGCCCCGCCGTCACCGCCACCCGCTCGGTGGCCGCCCCCACGGCCGCCGCGAGCACGAAGGCGTCCCACGTCGGCCCCTCCCCGGCCCACACCTCCCCGTACCCGAGCCGGTCGGCGAGGGACGCGACCCGCACCGGTTCGTCCACCGCGCCGTCGTCCTCCCGGGCCACGGCCACCACGCTGAAGTCCATGCCCCGTCGCTACCCCCCTGCCCATGGCCCACTCCCGGCGGGCTGCCCCGGAGGCATCCACGCAGGTAGCGTCCGCTTCATGAACAGCGGCACGGACAGCAGCGCGAGCACGGGCACCGACAGCGCATACGACTCCCACGGCGCCGGGATCACCGTTCAGCGGGCCCTGGAGCTCCCCGGACTGCGCAGCGGACTGCCCGAGGTCCTGGCGGGAGCCGACCGGCTCCAGCGGACCGTGCGCTGGGTGCACGCGGGTGAGGTCCCGAACATCGCCTCCCTTCTCAAGGGCGGCGAACTGCTGCTGACCACGGGCTACGGCCTCGGCACCCGTCCGGCCGATCAGCGGGCGTTCGTCCGCACCCTGGCCGAGCGCGGTATCGCGGCCCTCGTCATGGAACTGGGCCCGCGCTTCACTCGCCTGCCCGCCACCCTCGTCGACACCGCCCGGGCGGCCGGTCTGCCGCTGGTCCAGCTGCACCGAGAAGTGCCGTTCGTCGCGGTCACCGAGGAGATCCACACCGAGATCGTCAACGGCCACTACGCGCTGCTCCAGCAGGCCGAGGAGGTGCACCGGCGCTGCACCGAGGCCCTGCTGGGCGGCGGCGGGATCCCCCAGGTGCTGGGCATCCTGGCCGACTTCAGCGGCAACCCGGTCTTCCTGGAGACGCCCGACGGGCAGCTGCTGTACGCCGCCGGAGCCGGTCCCGAGGGCGCGGAGCCGCTCCAGGTCTGGGAGGGGCTCCGCGGCCAGCACAAGGACACCCCGCCGGCCGGTTCGGCCCTGGTGGACGTGCCCGGGGGCGGCCCCGGTACGGGTTCGGTGCGGGCGCGGCTGGTCCTGCTCCCCGTCCGCGCTCCCCTGACCCCGGTGCACCGGATGGCGGCCGAGCGGGCCGCGGGCATCCTCGCCGTCGTGCTGATGCAGGCGCGTCAGGAGGAGGAGCTGGCGGCGCGGGGGCGCGGGGACTTCCTGACCGACCTCGCCGAGGGCCGTATCGCCGCCGAGGACGCGCCCGCGCAGGCGCGCGTGCTGGGCTTCAAGCCGGGCAGCGGCCCGCTCCTGCCGGTCGTCATGCGGATCGGCGACACGCTCGCCCCGGGCGGCGGCTGGGCGGTGCTCGCGCGTGCGGTCGCGGAGGAGCTGGCCTCGGTGGGGGTGCCGGTCCTGTTGGGCGTACGACCTGTGGAGGGCCGCGTTCCGCTGCTGCTGGGCCTGCGGTCGGAGTCGGAACGGTCGGCGGTCGCGGACCGGGTCGCGGCGGCGCTGCGGGCCGGGGTGGAGCGTGCCGGGATGCAGCGGCCGGGGGCGCAGCCACCCGTCGTGGTGGTCGGCGTGGCCGGCGGCTGGGCGGCGGCCACGGCGGGGCTGCGGCACGCGGCGGAGACGGCCACCGCGGCGCAGGGGCTGACGGACCGGCCCTGGTACGACGCCCGCCGCCTCGACATCGACCTCCTGCTGTGGCGGCTGCGCGAGCACCCGGACCTGGCGGCCTTCGTGGACCGCGCGATCGGCCCGCTGCGCGACCACGACAACCGCTCCCGCCCGCCGCTCCTGCCCACCCTGGAGACGTACTTGGCGCACGCGGGCCGCAAGGCGGAGACGGCCCGCGAGCTCCACCTCAACCGGCAGACGCTCTACAACCGGCTGGCCCGGATCGGCGAGTTGCTCGGCACGGATCTCGACGACCCGCAGACGGTACTGGCGTTGAGCCTGGCGCTGCGCGCCCGCAGGCTCGTGCCCTGAACCAGAACCTTCAGATGAGCGGCCGGGGCTGCGTCAACTCGTCGTAGACACTCAGCACTTGCGCGACCGTCTCGTCCTCGGTCGGCCAGGTCGCCGCCTGCAGAGCGCCCTTCTCCTTCAGGAGTTCGCAGCGCTCGGGGTCGGCGAGCAGTCGTACGACGGCGTCGGCGAGGGCCTTCGCGTTGCCGGCCGGGACGAGTTCGGCGGCGTCGCCGACGAGTTCGGGAATGCCGCCGACCCGGGTCGCAACCAGCGGCACGCGCGCGTGGAGGGCTTCCTGGGCGAGCACGGAGCGCGCTTCCCGGCTGCTGGTCAGGAGCACGAGGTCGGCGGCCGCGAGGAGTTCGGAGACGTCGTCACGGCGTCCGACCAGGCGGACCGGCAGTTCCTCGTCCTCGATCCGGCGCTGCAGCTCCGCCCGCAACGGGCCCTCTCCCGCGACCGCGACGAGCGGCACGGGGTCCAGGCGGCTCCATCCGCGTGCGGCGTCCAGGAGGGTGTCGTAGCCCCGGTGCCGCTCCAGGGAGCCGACGGCCATCAGCAACGGGCGGCCGATGGCGCCGAGTTCGGCCCGCACCTTGGAGCGCAGCCGGTCGGGGTCGTCCTGCTCTGCGGAGTGACGCGGTCCCGGCAGGGAGACGGCGGCGAGCCGGGCATCCCGGGCTCCGGTGCGGCGCGCCCGGTCCACGAGGTCCGAGGTGGTGCCGAGGACCACCGTGGCGGCCTTGGCGACCCGCCGCTCCAGCAGGCGCAGCAGATGGGCGCGGGCACCCTCCGCGTACGCGCGGTCGTGCCAGGTGACGACGAGGGGGGTACGCCGGCCGCTGAGCGCCAGCACGGCACGGAACGACGCGTGCAGGCCGTGTGCGTGGACCAGGTCGGCGTCCCGGCACGCCTCCCGGAGAGCGGCCACGGAGGCCGGGTCGCTGCTGCGGGGCACGTGCACGTGTTCGGCACCCGCGCCGGTGAAGTCGTAGGTGTGATCGGCCTCGACGGGGGCGCACACCGTGACGCGCACGCCCCGCGCGGCGAGTCCCGAGGCCAGCGAACGCACGTGTGCGCTACTGCCGGCGTTGCCTCCGCCGAGCACCTGGACGGTGCGCAGCGGCGACTGGCCGGTCGCTGAGTGGCTGCTCACGTGGGTCACGTGGCCGGGGCTCCTGGTTCGGCGTCGGGCGGTCACGAAGAAAGTACAGAAGGATCCAGCGGAGGGGGTGTACCGCGCGGCTTCCTCCACGTACAAGCCCAAGGATGCCAGCACGCACGGGTGTTCCGGGAACGCCGAGGGCGCGAGGAGTCGGCGGGCCGGGGCGCCGGGTCACCCACACGGGTGAGGGAAGCGGTGGTTCCGGAGGCGGGGCGGTGAAGGAACGGTGAGCGAGCGGGCGGGCCCACGGACCTGGTTTCCCAAGTCCTGTCCCCCCCGCGGGCACCCTCGCTCAGGGGCATCCGCCCGCCGCCGCCCTCATGATCTTGTTCCCCACGTGCCGTTGCGCTCGCACGCGGGCGCGCCCGCCCCACACGCCGTCACGCGCCCGCCGGACGCCCGAAACCGCCCCCTCGCGCGGGCCCTTCTAGGGTCGCGCCGGGCCGCTAACCATCGGCCCGTGCCGTCGCCAACAGCTCCTCCGCGTGCGCCCGCGCCGTCTCGGAGTCCTCCTGGCCCGCCAGCATCCGGGACAACTCCCGGATCCGCTCCTCGCCTTCCAGGACCTTCACACCGGACCGGGTCACCGACCCGTCGTTCGTCTTCTCGACCAACAGCTGCCGGTCGGCGAACGCGGCGACCTGGGGAAGGTGGGTGACGACCACGACCTGCGCGGACTTGGCGAGCTTGGCGAGCCGGCGGCCGATCTCGACCGCCGCCTTGCCGCCGACACCGGCGTCGACCTCGTCGAACAGGTAGGTCGGCACGGGGTCCGTGCCCGCGAACACGACCTCGACGGCGAGCATCACGCGCGAGAGCTCACCGCCGGACGCGCCCTTGGCGATGGGCCGGGGCGGTGCTCCCGGGTGCGGGGCGAGGAGCAGTTCGACCTCGTCGACGCCGGACGGTCCGTAGGCGACCGGACGTCCGCCGACCTCCACGCCTTCCGGGTCCTCGGTCTGCCGGATCTCGAACGAGATGCGCGCGTGGGGCATGGCGAGCGAGGCCAGTTCGGCGGTCACGGCCGCCGCGAACCGCTCGGCCGCCTCCGCGCGCGCGTCGCTCAACGCCTGCGCGAGCCCGCCCAGTTCGGCCCGCAGCGCGTCCCGCTCGACGGTCAGTTCGCCGATCCGCTCGTCGTCGCCGTCCAGCTCGGTCAGCCGCGCGGCGCTCGATTCGGCCCAGGCGAGCACGGAGTTGACGTCCTCGCCGTACTTCCGGGTCAGCGCGGTGAGCGCGGCCCGCCGCTCCTCGACGGCCGACAGCCGCAGCGGATCGGCGTCGAGGTCGTCGGCGTACCCCGCCAACTCCCCCGCCACATCGCCGAGAAGGATCCCGATCTCGCCGATCCGGTCGGCGAGCGCGGACAGCGCCGGGTCGTGCGACCGTACGGCGTCCAGGGCCCGGTGGGCGCCCGCGACCAGCGTGGCGGCGTCGATGCCCTCGGGGTCCTCAGGGTTGCCCGCGAGGGCCGCGTGGGCGGCCGTGGCGGCGGACGACAGTGCCTCGGCGTGCCCGAGCCGGTTCGCCTCCTCCGCCAGCTCCACGTCCTCGCCGGTGCGCGGTTCGACGCCCGCGATCTCGTCGAGGCCGTAGCGCAGCCGGTCGGCTTCCTGGGCCCGTTCACGCGCGCGGGTGACGATCTCGTCCAGCTCGACCGACACGGCCCGCAGCCGCCGGTAGGCCTCGCCGTACTTGGCGAGCGGACCGGCCACGGCCTCACCGGCGTACCGGTCGAGCGCCGCTCGCTGCCGGGACAGCTTCAGCAGCCCCTGCTGGTCGGTCTGGCCGTGCACGGCCACGAGGTCGTCGGCGAGCTCCGCCAGCAGCCCCACGGGCACACTGCGTCCGCCCACGTGCGCCCGCGACCGCCCTTCGGCGGAAACGGTACGGCTGATGAGCAGCGCCCCGTCGTCGAGCTCGGCCCCCGCCTCCTCGGCGCGCACGATCGCCGAGGCGCCCGGGGGCACGGAGATCCGCCCCTCCACGACCGCCTTCTCGGCGCCGATCCGCACCAGCGCGGGATCCGCCCGTCCGCCCAGCAGCAGCCCCAGGCTGGTGACCACCATGGTCTTGCCCGCGCCCGTCTCACCGGTGACGGCGGTGAACCCGGGCGACAGCTCGACGACCGCGTCGTCGATGACTCCGAGCGACCGTATCCGCATTTCTTCCAGCACGATGAAGACCTTACGAGGTCCGACCGGGCGAGTGCGAGGTGCCCTTGTCACCCGGGGGAGTGTCACGGCCCGCAGGGACCGGGGAACTGCGCGAGCGACCACAAACCGTCCACAGTCACCCGCGCTTCCGCACATCTGTCCCTAGCGACTAGTGGTGCGGTGCCCCGCGCCATCCTGAGACCGGCAGGGCGAACTTCGCGACCAACCGGTCCGTGAAGGAGGCGTGATGCAGCCGGGCCAGCCGCACCGGCACAGCGCCCCGCCGTACCTCCACCCGCGCTCCCGGCGGCAGCTCGAAGGTCCGCCGCCCGTCGCACCACAGCACACCCGGCGGGATGTGCGGCAGCAGCTCCACGGCGAGCACGGAGTTCGGCGAGGTCACCAGGGGCTTCGCGAACAGCGCGTGGGCACTGATGGGCACCATCAGCAGCGCCTCGACCTCGGGCCACACCACCGGTCCCCCGGCGGAGAAGGCGTACGCGGTCGACCCGGTGGGCGTCGACAGCACGATCCCGTCGCACCCGAACCCGGTGACCGGCCGCCCGTCGATCTCCAGCACCACTTCGAGCAGCTTCTCGGCGCCGGCCTTCTGCACCGCCGCCTCGTTCAGCGCCCAGTCCGTGTGCACGATGTCGCCGTTGCGGTGCACGACGACGTCGACGGTCATCCGCTCCTCGACCTCGTAGGACTTCGAGACCACCCGGTCGACGACCTTGTCGAGGTCGTCGCGCTCGGCCTCGGCGAGGAAGCCGACGCTGCCGAGGTTGACGCCGAGCATCGGCACCCCGGACGCGCGGGCGAACTCGGCGCCGCGCAGCAGCGTCCCGTCACCGCCCAGCACGATCAGCAGCTCGCACCCTTCGAGGCACTGCGCGGTCGCCTCCTTGACCAGCTCCACCTCTGCGGGCAGTGGCAGGTCGGCGGCCTCGTACTCCAGGACGCGCACGCCGATGCCCTCGCGCAGCAGGCCCTTCACCACCAGTTCGGCGCTGCGGATGGCCGCGGGCCGCCCGGTGTGGGCGAGCAGGAAAACAGTACGAGCTCGGTTCGGTGTCAACGGGGCCCCTCCGCCACTGCACGGTCGACATCGGCCGGGTCCAGTTGGGGTTCCCCGGCCCGCAGCCACAGAAAATACTCGACATTCCCGGAGGGTCCGGGCAGCGGGCTGGCGGTGACGCCCTTGACCCCGAGCCCGAGTTCCCACGCCTTACCGGCCACGCCCCGCACGGCCTCCGCCCGCAGCTGCGGGCTGCGGACGACACCGCCGCTGCCCAGTCGTTCCTTCCCCACCTCGAACTGCGGCTTGACCATCATCACCAGGTCGGCGTCCGCCTTCACACACCGCGCGAGGGCCGGCAGCACCAGCCCGAGCGGGATGAAGGACAGATCACCCACGACAAGATCCACAGGTTCCCCATCGATCGCTTCAAGCGTCAACTCGCGTACGTTCGTACGGTCCTTGACGGTGACGCGTTCATCGCTCCGCAGAGACCAAGCGAGTTGTCCGTATCCGACATCCACCGCCACGACGTGTGCGGCACCCGCCCGCAACAGGACGTCGGTGAAACCGCCGGTGGACGCGCCGGCGTCCAGCGCCCGCCGCCCCTCCACCACGAGCCCCTGGGGTACGAAAGCCGCCAGCGCGCCCGCGAGCTTGTGGCCGCCCCGGGAGACGTAGTCGGGATCGCTGTCGTCGGTCTGGACGACGATCGCCGCCGCGGTCTCCACCTGCGTGGCGGACTTGGTCGCGACGGTCTTGCCGACGGTGACCCGGCCGGCCGCGATCAGCTGCCCGGCGTGCTCGCGCGAGCGCGCCAGCTTCCGGCGCACCAGCTCCGCGTCCAGCCGACGGCGTGCGACTCCTGCCACGTTCGGTTCAGCTCCTACTGCCATTGCCATACGTCGACGGGGGCGCCGGAGGTCCCGGGCGGGCGTCGAGCGCGGTGAGCGCGTCACGCAGCCCCCGGTGTACATCCTCGTACACCTCGATGTGTCCGTCCGTGGCGAGGTGGTCGGCATCGGCCAGCCGTTCCAGCCGGCCGTCGACCTCGGCGTTGCCGGTCGGTGTGCGGTCCACGGCCAGCGGGGCGGGAGCGGCGGGGTCGTACTCGGTCTCGACCTCGGCCGGCTCCTCCTGCGTTGTGGCCTCGGGCACTGTGTCGCTCATGCCCAGACGCTACCCCGAAGAGCTGGGGTACCGTCGATCACGATGGCCACGATCGAGGAGTGCCGCGCCGCACTCGAAAAGCTCTCGGACACCATGCAGCGCGCCGAGGGGGACGCCCGCACCGCGGCGGCCCTGGACCGTTCGGTGAGCTGCCACATCACGGACCTGGACGTCACGTTCGTCGGCCGCATGACGGGCGGCCGGATCGTGGTCCAGGACACCCTGCAGGGCCCTCCCAAGGAGAAGGCCCAGATCAGGCTGGCCATGGCGGGCGACGACCTTGTCGCGCTGGTGAACGGCGAGCTGAACTTCGCGAAGGCATGGGGCTCGGGCCGGGTGCGCCTGGAGGCGGGCCTGCGCGATCTGTTCCAGCTCAGGAAGCTTCTGTAGCGGCGACCTTCTCCTCCACCCCGCCGGTTTCCTTCTTGAGGTCGGCGCGCGCCCGCGTACGCGCCTTGCGCGCCGCCGGCACCACCAGCGGGGTCCCCGTCTCCGGGTCGTCGATGACCTGGCAGCGCAGCCCGAAGACGTCCTCCACCAGCTCGGCCGTGACGATGTCCTTCGGCGCCCCCTCGGCGATGATCCGCCCCTCCTTCAGCGCGATGAGGTGCGTGGCGTACCGCGCCGCGTGGTTGAGGTCGTGCAGCACGGCGACCAGCGTGCGCCCCTGCTCCTCGTGCAGCTCGGCACAGAGGTCCAGGACGTCGATCTGGTGCTGGATGTCGAGATACGTCGTCGGCTCGTCGAGCAGCAGCAGCGGGGTCTGCTGCGCGAGCGCCATCGCGATCCACACGCGCTGCCGCTGACCGCCGGACAATTCGTCGACATAGCGATCGGCGAGCTCGGCGACCCCGGTCTGCGCCATGGACTCCTGGACGACCTTCTCGTCCTCGGTCGACCACTGGCGCAGGATGCCCTGGTGCGGGTAGCGACCGCGGCCCACGAGGTCGGCGACGGTGATCCCGTCGGGGGCGATGGACGTCTGCGGCAGCAGGCCCAAAGTGCGCGCGACCTTCTTCGCCGGCATCGACTGGATGACGTGACCGTCCAGCAGCACCCGGCCGACGTTCGGCTTGAGCATCCGGGACAGGGCGCGCAGCAATGTCGACTTGCCGCACGCGTTCGGTCCGACGATCACGGTGAAGGAGTTGTCCGGAATCTCCACCGAGAGCTGCTCGGCGATGACCCGCTGGTCGTAGGCGAGGGTGACGTTCTCGGCGGACAAGCGGTTCACGGTGCTCCTCTGGTTGTCCAGCCCGCGGCTGGAGGTGCTCTGGTCGCTCAGGTCCGGCCCGGGGCCGAAGTCGCTCTCGTCGCTCATATCCGGCCCGCCCTGCGCTCGCTGACGAGCAGCCACAGCAGGTAGACACCGCCGAGGACGCCGGTGACCACGCCGACAGGGATCTGGTCGGCGCCGAAGATCCGCTGCGAGAGCCAGTCGGCGGTGACCAGCAGGGCGGCGCCCATGCACAGGGACGGCACCAGGTTGGGGCCGGGCGAACGGGTCAGCCGGCGCGCGAGCTGGGGCGCGGTCAGTGCCACGAAGCCGACGGGCCCCGCGGCGGCGGTCGCGGTCGCGGTGAGCAGGACGGCTGCCACCAGCAGCAGCGCCCGCACCCGCTCGACGCGCACCCCGAGGGCGTTCGAGACGTCGTCGCCCATCTCCATCATCCGCAGGCCGCGCCCGTTGACGAGAACCAGCGGCACGAGCACCGCGCACAGCGCGAGCAGCGGCCAGACCTGGTCCCAGTCCCGGCCGCTGAGGGACCCGGTCATCCACACGACCGCCCTGGTCGCGTCGACGATGTCGGAGATGGTGAGGAGATAGCCGTTGACGGCGGTGACGATCGCGGAGACGCCGATGCCGACCAGCACAAGCCGGTAGCCGTGCACGCCCCGCTTCCAGGCGAGCAGATAGATGGCGAGCCCGGTCCCGAGACCGCCGACGAGCGCGCCCGTGGTGACCTGGGCCGAGCTGCCGGAGAACAGCACGATCATCACCAGCGCCCCGGCCGTGGCCCCCTGGCTGAGGCCGAGCACGTCCGGGCTGCCGAGCGGATTGCGGGTGACGGCCTGGAAGAGGGCGCCGCCGAGTCCGAGCGAGGCGCCGACCAGCAGGCCCACCAGGACCCGGGGCAGCCGCAGTTCGTTGACGATGAACTCCTGGCCGGCGTCCCCGTTCCCGGCCAGCGTCTTGAGCACGTCCCCCGCCGACATGGGGAAGTCGCCGGTCCCGATCAGCACCACACTCGCGGCGAGCGCGGTGAGCAGCAGCAGCGATACGACGGTGACGGCACGGACGTCCAGACGCAGCGAGAGTCCACCCGGCGTCCTCATGACACGGTTGGTCCTCACAGCTGCGTCGTCCTCCGCCGTCGTACGAGATAGATGAAGACCGGGCCGCCGATGATCGCGGTGACGATGCCGACCTGAACCTCCGAGGGGCGGGCGACGACCCGGCCGACGACATCGGATCCGAGCAGCATCACGGGCGACAGGATCGTGGCGTACGGCAGGATCCAGCGCAGGTCGGGGCCGGTGAAGGAGCGCACGATGTGCGGGACCATCAGACCGACGAACACGATCGGCCCGCAGGCCGCGGTCGCCGCCCCGCTCAGCACGGTGGCGGCGAGCATCGCCAGCGCCCGGGTGCGGTTGAGGTTGGCGCCGAGTGCCTTGGCGGTGTCGTCGCCCATGGCCAGGGCGTTGAGCGGCCGGGCGAGGCCGAGGGCGAGGACCGTGCCGACCCCGATGAACGGCAGCACCTGCAGGACCGTCCCGTCGGTCGCCGTCGCCAGTGAACCGACCGTCCAGAAGCGCATCTTGCCGAGCGCGGCCTGGTCGCTGATCATCACGGCCTGGAGATAGCCGTAGAGCGCGGCGCTGATCGCGGTGCCCGCGAGCGCGAGCCGCACGGGCGTCGCACCCCGGCTACCGCCCAGGAACCAGACCAGCGCGCCGACGGCCGCCGCGCCGAGGAAGGCGAACCACACGTACCCGGTCAGTGAGGTGACGCCGAAGTACGTCATCGCGGTGACGACCGCGGCGGACGCGCCCGCGTTGATGCCGAGCAGTCCGGGGTCGGCCAGCGGATTGCGGGTGAGCGCCTGCAGCACGGCTCCGGAGAGTCCGAGCGCGGCGCCGGCGAGCAGTCCGAGCAGCGTGCGCGAGACGCGCTCCGCGACGACGACGTCCCCGTAGGTCCCCGAGTCCGCGAACAGGCCGTGCCACACCTGCCCCAAGGACAGCTCTTTCGCGCCGATCGCGATGCTCGCCAGGGCGACGAGCAGCAGGATCAGGACGGAGACGAGGAGCCCAAAGGCCCGTATCGCCCGGCGGGTTGGGGGCGCGGGGGCGGTTTCCGCGCGCTGTTCGGGAGGACTGTCGACCAACACGCAGTTAGGTTAGCCTACCCTCGCATCAGCCTTCGATCCCTGGTCGCGCCCGCCTCCCGATCCACCGCCCCGCCACCAAGTGACCCGACTCACAACGCCAGTCGCGCCAGCGCCTTCTCCGCGTCCAGCTCGCATTTACCGTCGCCCGCCGCCGTCCAGGCCGCAGCGCACAGCGCCCGCAGTCCGTCCAGTGCCTCGCCGTCACCGTCGAGTTCCAGCCGCTCCGCACCCGCCCTGGCGGTCCAGCCACCGCACCGGTACCCGTCACCAGCCTCCTCGACCTCGGGCTGCCCCGTCAGCATCCCGCGCAGATCGGCGTCGACGTACGTCGGCCGGCGTTGCGGCGGAGCGGCGAGGAGCTGAGGTCCGTCGGTGACGCCGGTGAGGACGAGCAGGGAGTCCACCTCGCCGTTGAACGCGCCCTCGATGTCCGTGTCCAGCCGGTCCCCGACCACCAACGGCCGCTTGGCGCCGGTCCGCAGGATGGTCTCCCGGTGCATCGGGGGCAGCGGCTTGCCGGCGATCTGCGGCTCGGCACCGGTCGTGATCCGGACGACCTCGACCGCCGCGCCGTTGCCCGGCGCGATCCCGCGCGCGCTCGGGATCGTCAGGTCGGTGTTGGACGCGTACCACGGCACCCCGCGCGCGATGGCGAAACCGGCCTCCGCGAACCGCGCCCAGGCCAGATCGGGCCCGCCGTACCCCTGCACCACGGCCGCCGGATCGTCGTCCGCCGACTCGACCGGCTCGAGACCGCGCTCGCGCAGCGCGACCCGCAGCCCCTCCCCGCCGATCACCAGCACCCTCGACTTCGCCGGCACCTGCTCACTGATCAGCCGCGCGACCGCCTGCGCGGAGGTGATGACGTCCTCGGCACCCGTCGGTATCCCCAGCTCGGTGAGATGCGCGGCCACGGCGTCCGGCGTCCGCAGCGCGTTGTTGGTGACGTAGGCGAGACGCATCCCGCCCTCCCGCGCGGTGGCGAGCGAGTCGACCGCGTACGCGATCGCGTTACCGCCCGCGTACACCACCCCGTCCAGGTCGAGGAGCGCCGTGTCGTACGCCTCGCTCAGGGCCTGGTCACTGCCCTCGGGCTTCGTCCTGGCGCTCTGGCTCATTCCACATCGCTCCTAATTCGGCGGCTTTCCCCGATCATCCCGCACGCCACTGACACACGTACGATGCCGGGATGAACACTGCAGGTCACTCGGAAGCAACGGTGCCCCGAGGCCTGGAACTCACCCCGTTCCGAGGCCTACGGTACGACCCCGACCGGGTCGGCAGCCTGGCGGCCGTGACATCCCCGCCGTACGACGTCGTCGTGCGCCCCGACGGCCTGCACCATCTCCAGGACGCCGATCCGCACAACATCGTCCGCCTGATCCTGCCGCAGGCCACCACCCCGAGCGCCCGCAACGAACAGGCCGCCGACACCCTGCGCCGCTGGGTCGCCGAGGGCGTCCTGACCACCGACCCCGAACCGGGCCTGTACGTCTACGAACAGCGGCACGACGACGGCATGCTCCAGCGCGGCATCATCGGCGCCCTGCGCGTCTCGGACCCGTCCGAGGGCGTGGTCCTGCCCCACGAGGACGTCATGCCGCACGTGGTCGCCGACCGCGCGGCCCTGATGCGCGCCACCTCCGCGAACCTGGAGCCCCTGCTCCTGACCTACCGCGGCAACGGCTCTGCCCCCACCTCGAAGGTGGTCGAAAGCACCGCCCAGCGGCCCCCGTTGCTCGCCACCACCACGGAGGACGGCTACAGCCACCGCCTGTGGGCGGTCACCGACCCCGCGGACCTGGCCGACGTCCGTTCCGACCTGTCCCACCACCAGGCCCTGATCGCCGACGGCCATCACCGCTGGGCGACCTATCGACTTCTACGCGCGGAGCATCCCTCCCCCAGCGCCTGGGACCACGGCCTCGTCCTCCTTGTCGACACAGCCCGCTACCCCCTGCGCGTCCGCGCCATCCACCGCCTCCTGCACGGCCTGCCGGTCGCCGACGCCCTGGCCGCCCTCGACGGCCTCTTCCGCGTCCAGCGCCTGGACGTACCCCTGGCGGAGGCGCAAGCGGCCCTCGCGGACGCGGCCTGCGCGGGCAACGCCTTCCTGCTGGCCGGCGACGGCGCCTTCCACCTCGTCGACCACCCGGACCCGGCCCTGCTCGCCCGCACGATCCCCACCGACCACCCGACGGCCTGGCGCACCCTGGACGCGACGGTCCTGCACGCCACGCTCCTCGACCACGTCTGGCACATCCCCGAGGACTCCCCCGCCCACATCGCCTACATCCACGACACGGCCGCGACGGTCGAGAAGGCCGAACGCGACGGCGGCACGGCGGTCCTGATGCACCCCGTCCGCGAGGAGGTCGTCCGCGACCTGGCCCGCCAGGGCGTCACGATGCCCCGCAAGTCGACGTCCTTCGGCCCGAAACCGGCCTCGGGACTGGTGCTGCGCGCGCTGGAACTCTGACAACCGACAGCCCCTTCCGACCCCGGACACACAAAAGGGCGGGACCTCACGGCCCCGCCCTCTTGATACGCGGATCAGTTCTTACGATCGTCCACGTCGTCGTCCTCGACGTCTTCGTCCTCTACGTCTTCGTCCTCTACGTCGTCGGCGACCCGGACCTCGTCCTCGTCCGGAACCTCACCCGGAGACTCGACCTCGGTGTCGGCCTCGACCGCGACCTCGGCCTCCGCCTCGACGTCGGTGTCGATCTCGGTGTCCGACTCGACGTCGGCCTGCTCACCCTCGTTGCCGTCCTCGTCGTCCTCGACGAACGCGTCGACGAATTCGACACCGTCCAACTCGGCGAGCCGGTCCGACGCGTCCGTACTGCCGTCCCGGTCGGCCTCGATCGCCTTCCCGAACCACTCGCGTGCCTCGGCCTCACGGCCGGCGGCGAGCAGGGCGTCCGCGTACGCGTACCGCAACCGCGCGGTCCACGGCTGCACGGAGTTGGAGGCGAGCTCGGGGCTCTGCAGGGTCACGATGGCCGCGTCGAGCTGGTCCATGTCACGCCGGGCGCCGGCCACGACGAGCCGCATCTCGACCTGCCCGGCCTTGTCGAGCTTGTTCACCTCGGGCGCGCCGGCCATGTCCAGCGCCTTCTCCGGCCGCCCGAGCCCACGCTCGCAGTCGGCCATCACGGGCCACAGGTCCACGGACCCGGTCATCCGCCGCGCGGCCCGGAACTCGCCCAGCGCCTCGGCGTACTTCTGATTCGCGTACGCCGCGAACCCGGCCGCCTCCCGTACGGCAGCGACACGCGACGCCAGCCGCAACGCCACCTTGGAGTAGCCGTACGCGCCCTCGGGGTCCTCGTCGATGAGCCGGGCAACCATCACCAGGTTCTTCGCGACGTCCTCGGCAAGCGTCTTGGGCAGGCTCTGCAGCTCCTGCCGTACATCCTTGTCGATCTCATCTCCGGTGACGTCCTCGGGGATCGGCAGCCGCTTGATCGGCTCACGGTCCCTGTCCCGGTCCCGGTCGTCACGGCCGCGGTAGCCGCCGCCCTGCCGGTCATCACGACCCCGGTAACCACCGGGACGCCCACCGCGGTCGTCCCTACGGTCGTCACGCCGGGGCCCATGCCCACCACGGTCGTCCCGACCCCGGAAGCCACCGCCGCGCTCACCGCGATTGTCGTCCCGGCGGAAGCCACCGCGGTCGTCACGCTGACCGGCCGGACGGGGACCACGGTCACCGCGGTCGTCACGGCGGAAGGGCGGGCGATCGCCGCCACGGTCGTCCCGACGCGGCCCACGGTCCCGATCGTCGCGCTGGAAGGAGGGGCGAGAACCACGGTCACGGTCATCCCGCTGGAACGACGGACGCGAACCACGGTCACGGTCATCGCGCTGGAAGGAGGGGCGAGAACCACGGTTCCGATCATCCCGCTGGAACGACGGACGCGAGCCACGGTCACGGTCGTCGCGCTGCCCGACCGGACGGGAACCACGGTCACCGCGGTCGTCACGACGGAAGGGCGGACGATCACCACCACGGTCATCACGACGCGGCCCACGATCACGGTCATCCCGCTGGAAGGACGGACGAGAACCCCGGTCCCGGTCGTCCCGCTGGTAAGAGGGGCGGGAACCCCGGTCCCGGTCATCGCGCTGGAACGACGGACGCGAACCACGGTCGCGGTCATCCCTGCGGTCGTCACGGCGGGGGGCGCTGCCCCGGTCGCCGTCGCGACGGTCATCACGGCGGTCGTCCCGTCGGTCATCCCGGCGGAAGCCACCGCGGTCGTCACGCTGACCGGTCGGACGGGGGCCACGGTCACCGCGGTCGTCACGGCGGAAGGGCGGACGATCACCGCCACGGTCATCCCGACGCGGCCCACGGTCCCGATCGTCGCGCTGGAAGGAGGGGCGAGAACCCCGGTCCCGGTCGTCCCGCTGGAAGGACGGACGCGAACCACGGTCACGGTCGTCGCGCTGGCCGGCCGGACGGGACCCACGGTCACCGCGGTCGTCGCGCTGGAACGACGGGCGCGAACCACGGTCGCCGTCGCGTCGGTCGTCACGACGACCCGCGTAGCCGCCACCTCGGTTGTCATCCCGACGGAAGCCGCCGCGGTCGCCGCGGTCATCGTTCCGGCGGTCGCCGGAGCCACCCCGATTGTCGTCACGCCGGCCGGGAGCGGGCCGGTTGTCGTCACGTCGCCCATAACCGCCGCCACGGTTGGCACCACCGGAACCACCAGAACCACCGGCGGCTCCAGAGCCACCGCGGTCGCTGCGACCTCCGCGGTAACCACCACGGTCGCCGCGGTCACCACTTTCCCGGCGCCGCTGGTCGCGCTCCGGTCGATCCTCGGGAGAGTTGGTGGACATCGGTGACTCCTGTCTTCGGTACCGCAAGTCATTCTCGCGCAGCCGGGTAGCCGGCGCGCTCCGGGTGGAGCTTGATTCAAAACACAAAAGGACCCCTGGTCCCAGCTTGACGCTGGGACCAGGGGTCCTCCAAAGATTGTTCGGCGGCGTCCTACTCTCCCACAGGGTCCCCCCTGCAGTACCATCGGCGCTGTAAGGCTTAGCTTCCGGGTTCGAAATGTAACCGGGCGTTTCCCTCACGCTATGGCCACCGAAACCCTAATGGTTTCGAGCGAACAAGCACACTTTTCTGTTGTGTGGTTCAAGCTCTAGCCGACAACCGTTCGTTGTCTCAGAACTAACACAGTGGACGCGAGCAACTGAGGACAAGCCCTCGGCCTATTAGTACCGGTCACCTCCAGCGGTTACCCGCCTTCCAGATCCGG
>NZ_JBIVQP010000007.1:165240-670998 GCF_044755245.1 Streptomyces sp. NPDC092369 | reverse complement strand
AAACGCCCGGTTACATTCCGAACCCGGAAGCTAAGCCTTACAGCGCCGATGGTACTGCAGGGGGGACCCTGTGGGAGAGTAGGACACCGCCGAACTCCTTTTAGAGCTCCGGTTCTTGGGCATCAGCCCAAGAACCGGAGCTTTTTTGCGTTGAGGTAGGGTCAGGGGGCATCGTTGGAACGTTCCCACAGGAGGCCCCCGGGTGGAGGTCCAGGAGACCCGTGTCCAGACGGAACGGGTGCTCACCATCCCCAACATCCTCAGCATGGCGCGGCTGGCCGGTGTGCCGCTCTTCCTGTGGCTGATCCTGAGGCCGGAGTTCGGTGGTCCGCAGAGCGACGTCTGGGCCCTGCTGGTCCTGATGCTGAGCGGGATCAGCGACTATCTGGACGGCAAGCTGGCACGGCGTTGGAACCAGATCAGCAGCCTTGGCCGGCTGCTCGATCCCGCGGCCGACCGGCTCTACATTCTCTCGACTTTGGTCGGTCTGACCTGGCGCGAGATTCTGCCAATCTGGTTGACCGCTGCACTGCTGGCGCGCGAGCTGGTTCTCCTGGTGATGGTGGGCATCCTCCGGCGGCACGGCTATCCGCCGCCGCAGGTGAACTTCCTGGGGAAGGCCGCCACCTTCAACCTCATGTACGCCTTCCCGTTGCTTCTGCTCAGTGACGGAAGTGGATGGATCTCGTCACTCGGTGCTATTTTCGGATGGGCGTTCGCAGGATGGGGTACAACGCTGTATTGGTGGGCAGGAGTCCTCTACGTGGTACAAGTCCGCCGTCTGATCCGTGCGGACCCCAAGGCCGACTGACCCCGCCGTTGTGTGCTGCTCGTCGCCCGATGGCCCCCGGCGGAAAAGTGCGGGACAATCTGACGGGTGAAGTCGGCTAGACCGTCGTCTCTTCGAGGAGGACGCTTCCGACATGAAGGCCGTCGTGATGGCCGGAGGTGAAGGCACACGCCTTCGCCCCATGACCTCAAGCATGCCCAAGCCACTCCTGCCAGTGGTCAACCGCCCGATCATGGAGCATGTGCTGAGGCTGCTCAAAAGGCACGGGCTGAACGAGACCGTCGTGACTGTCCAGTTCCTGGCCTCCTTGGTCAAGAACTATTTTGGCGACGGCGAAGAGCTCGGAATGGAGCTCTCCTATGCCAACGAGGAGAAGCCACTCGGTACTGCGGGGAGCGTCAAGAACGCGGAAGAGGCGTTGAAGGATGATGCCTTCGTCGTCATCTCCGGTGATGCCCTGACCGACTTCGACCTCACCGAGCTCATCAATTTCCACAAGGAAAAGGGTGCGCTCGTCACCGTGTGTCTGACTCGGGTGCCGAATCCGTTGGAGTTCGGAATCACGATCGTCGACGAAGAAGGCAAGGTCGAGCGCTTCCTTGAGAAGCCGACCTGGGGACAGGTCTTCTCCGACACCGTGAACACGGGCATCTACGTCATGGAGCCCGAAGTCTTCGACTATGTCGAACCCGATGTGTCCGTCGACTGGTCCGGCGATGTCTTCCCGCAGCTGATGAAGGAAGGCAAGCCGATCTACGGCTATATCGCCGAGGGCTACTGGGAGGACGTCGGTACGCACGAGAGCTATGTGAAGGCCCAGGCCGATGTCCTGGAGGGCAAGGTCGACGTCGAGATCGACGGGTTCGAGCTCTCCCCGGGTGTCTGGGTGGCCGAGGGTGCCGAAGTGCATCCCGATGCCGTTCTCCGTGGGCCGCTCTACATCGGCGACTACGCCAAGGTGGAGGCCGGCGCCGAAATCCGTGAGCACAGCGTCGTCGGCTCCAACGTCGTCGTGAAGTCCGGGGCCTTTCTGCACAAGGCCGTCGTGCACGACAACGTGTACGTGGGGCAGCACAGCAATCTGCGTGGCTGTGTCATCGGGAAGAACACCGACATCATGCGGGCTGCGCGGATCGAGGACGGCGCGGTCATCGGTGACGAGTGCTTGATCGGTGAAGAATCGATCATCCAGGGGAATGTGCGGGTCTACCCGTTCAAGACCATCGAGGCCGGCGCCTTCGTCAACACCTCCGTCATCTGGGAGTCCAGAGGGCAGGCCCATCTCTTCGGCGCGCGCGGTGTCTCCGGAATCCTGAACGTGGAGATCACGCCCGAACTCGCCGTGCGTCTCGCCGGCGCCTATGCGACAACCCTGAAGAAGGGCTCTACGGTCACCACCGCACGCGATCACTCGCGTGGTGCTCGTGCGCTCAAGCGGGCGGTCATTTCCGCCCTGCAGGCCAGCGCCATCGACGTACGCGACCTGGAGAACGTACCGCTGCCCGTGGCCCGGCAGCAGACCGCTCGCGGTAGCGCCGGCGGGATCATGATCCGGACCACTCCTGGAGTGCCGGATTCCGTGGACATCATGTTCTTCGACGGGCGGGGAGCCGACCTGTCGCAGGGCAGTCAGCGGAAACTGGACCGGGTGTTCGCGCGGCAGGAGTACCGGCGCGCGTTTCCCGGTGAGATCGGGGACCTGTATTTTCCGGGCAGCGTCTTCGACTCGTACACGGGTTCGTTGCTGCGGAACGTCGACACCACCGGGGTCGCCGATTCCGGGCTGAAGGTCGTGGTCGACGCTTCGAACGGCAGTGCCGGGCTGGTGCTGCCCAGCCTGTTGGGCAAGTTGGGTGTGGACTCGCTGACCATCAACCCTGGCCTGGACGAGTCCAGGCCTACGGAGACCGGGGATGTGCGGCGGTCGGGGCTGGTGCGGCTCGGTGAGATCGTGGCGTCCTCGCGGGCCGCGTTCGGAGTGCGCTTCGACCCGGTCGGTGAGCGGCTTTCGCTGGTCGACGAGAAGGGCCGGATCGTCGAGGACGACCGCGCGCTGCTCGTCATGCTCGACCTGGTGGCCGCGGAGCGGCGCAGTGGGCGGGTGGCACTCCCGGTGACCACGACGAGGATCGCCGAGCAGGTGGCGGCCTACCACGGCACTCAGGTGGAGTGGACGACGACCTCGCCCGACGACCTGACCCGGGTGGGGCGTGACGAGACCACCATCTTCGGTGGTGACGGCAAGGGCGGCTTCATCGTCCCTGAGTTCAGCAGCGTCTTCGACGGTACGGCGGCTTTCGTACGGTTGATCGGACTGGTGGCGCGGACGCAGCTCACGCTCAGCCAGATCGACGCGCGGATTCCGCGTGCGCATGTCCTGAAGCGGGATCTGGCGACTCCGTGGGCGGTCAAGGGACTTGTGATGCGGCGGGTCGTCGAGGCGGCCGGAGAGCGCTTCGTGGACACCACCGACGGTGTGCGTGTGGTGGAGACCGACGGGCGCTGGGTGATGGTGCTGCCGGACCCTGCCGAGGCGGTCACCCATCTGTGGGCCGAGGGGCCGGACGACGCGTCCGCCCAGGCGCTGCTCGACGAGTGGTCGGCGGTCGTGGACAGCGCCGGCCGCTGAAAGACGAAGCACGCGTGCGTGCCGGACAAGTGTCCCCAAGGGGGCCTGTCCGGCACGCCGGTGGGGCCATTCGGAGGTAGCGGCCACGACGTGCGACGATGTGCGGCATGCCGCAGCAGCCCCCCATTCGGAGGACACCCACGCGCCGTCCGGACGCGTCCATGTCGCTGCTCACCAACGTCATGGATCACAGCCTCGACGACGGCTATGCCGAGGCGGCTGACCGGAAGAAGGCCGCGGGGGCCGGTGGCATGCCCAAGACCCTCCGCGCCAGGCTGGGTCTTGCCGCAGGGCTGGTGCTCGCGGCGCTGGTCGTCACCGTGGGTGCGGCGCAGGCGCGCGTGGCGGCTCCCGTCGTGGCCAAGGAGCGCGAGGAACTGATCGACCGTATCGATCGGGAGACCGACGCGGCCGACAAGTTGGAGGGCTCCGTCGACAAGCTGCGTGACGACGTGGGCGATCGGCAGCGGGCGGCCCTCAAGAAGAGCGGTGGCGAGGACCAGTCGGAGCTCGTGGGCATCCTGTCGGGTGCTGTCGCTGTCCATGGTCCGGGCGTGAAGCTCGTCGTGAACGACGCGAAGGAAGCCACCACCGGCGGCGACGGCAACCCGCGCGAGACCAACGGGTTTTCCGACACGGGTCGGGTGCGCGACCGGGACATGCAGCGCGTGATCAACGGGCTGTGGGAGTCCGGTGCCGAGGCCGTCTCCATCAACGGACAGCGGCTGACGGCACTGTCGGCGATCAGGGCCGCGGGTGACGCGATACTGGTCGACAACAAGCCACTTGTTCCGCCGTATACGGTGCTCGCCGTGGGGGACGGCAAGCGCTTGAGCACCAGGTTCCAGAACAGTGCCGACGGGCTGTATCTGCATGCCCTGCAGGAGAACTACGGGATCCGGACCGCCATCTCCACGGAGGCCGACGTCCGGTTGCCCGCCGCACCGAGTGTGATCGTCCGTACCGCACAGCCGAACACCGAGAAAAACGAGAAGGGCACATCGTGATCGCCGTACTGGGCCTCGTCGTGGGAGTCGTGGCCGGCCTCTTGGTCCGGCCCGAGGTTCCGGCGGTCGTCGAGCCTTATCTGCCGATCGCCGTCGTGGCGGCGCTGGACGCCGTCTTCGGCGGTCTGCGGGCCATGCTCGACGGCATCTTCGACGACAAGGTCTTCGTGGTGTCGTTCCTGTCCAATGTGGTCGTGGCCGCGCTGATCGTGTTCCTGGGCGACAAGTTGGGCGTGGGCGCTCAGCTGTCGACCGGTGTCGTCGTCGTCCTGGGGATCCGCATCTTCTCGAACGCCGCCGCGATCCGCCGGCACGTCTTCCGGGCGTGAGGCCGATGAGCGAGAACGAAGAGACGCCGGAGACGACGCCCGAGCACAGGCTGCGCAAGGAACTGCCCGAAGAGGTGCCCGCGACGGTTTCCGAGGCCGCCGAGCCGGCGGAGGCCGCGCAGACGCCCTCCGAGCCGACGCCGGGGCTGACCGGGCGCCAGCGGCTGGCGAAGGGTGTCTGGCCGCCGCGCGTCACCCGGGCCCAACTCATCGTCGCCGTACTGCTGTTCGGGCTCGGCTTCGGGCTGGCCGTGCAGGTCGCCTCGAACAGCGACAGTGACAGCGCCCTGCGTGGAGCACGTCAGGAGGATCTCGTTCGCATTCTCGATGAACTGGACGACCGTACTCAGCGTCTTGAGGACGAGAAGCAGGGACTGGAGAAGCAGCGCGACGAGCTGGAGAACAGCTCGGACCAGGCCGAGGAGGCCCGCAAGCAGACCGTCGAGAAGGAAGGGCAACTCGGCATTCTGGCGGGCACCGTGGCCGCGCAGGGACCTGGCATCACGATGACCATCGACGACACGAAGGGGACGGTCGAGGCGGACATGCTGCTCGACGCGATCCAGGAGTTGCGCGCGGCCGGCGCGGAGGCGATCCAGGTGAACGGCGTGCGAGTCGTCGCGGGCACCTACCTGACGGACTCCGACAAGAGCGTGAGCGTCGACGGGAACAAGATCAACGCGCCCTATCGTTTCAAGGTCATCGGCAAGCCGGAGGACCTGGAGCCGGCGCTCAACATCCCTGGAGGCGTGGTGCAGACTCTCGAGAAGGAGCAGGCCACCGTTACCGTCGAGCGGTCGACCAAGATCGTCGTGGACGCCTTGCGGGCGGCGAAGCAGCCTGACTACGCTCGGTCGTCCTCTCAGTGAACCGGCGGTGCATGGGGGCCGTCCGGCAGGGGCATGAGGTTGCGGGGGGTCGGCGCACCGAATGGGTGGTGCGTGGTGGAAACTGTCTGGTGGATACGGACGTTGTGAGGATGTCCGGGTCGGCCGGTGTATGCAATCAGGGTTCGTCCTGCCCCACGGGCGGGTCTGTTTCGGTCAAGGGGAATCGCCCGTGAAGTTGTTTGCGAAGTTGTTCGGCAAGAGCGCGCGAGAGGGTAGCGACAATGCGAACGCGACCGCTCGTCATCGCGCACAGCCAGACGCGGAAGGCGAGCGTCCGCTGTTCCGGGACCAGGTGGGCGGTCAGGGTGGCGACGTTTTCGGAGGTCAGGGCGCGCCGTCTGTTGACCCTGCGCAGTCCGGCGGCATAGGTTTCGGGCAGCCGTCAACCTCAAGTACGGGTGGAGGGTTTTCCCCTATGTCGGCCCTGGTGTGTACGAGGTGCGGTCACCGCAACGCGGAGAACAGTCGCTTCTGTTCCAACTGCGGTGCGCCGTTGCGAGGCGGCGCCGAGCGGCCGTCCGAGACGACTTCGACGATCTCCATCTCCGGTCTCGAGGCGTACGACGCCGAGGTGACCGGACAGACGCAGATTCCGGCGCTCTCTCCCGAGGCGCAGGCCGCGGTGGACGCGCTGCCGCTGGGCTCCGCGCTCCTCGTGGTGCGCAGGGGACCCAACTCGGGTAGCCGCTTCCTGCTGGACGGTGACCTGACCACGGCCGGGCGTCACCCGCAGAGCGACATCTTCCTGGACGACGTGACGGTCTCCCGCCGGCACGTGGAGTTCCGCCGCGCCGCGGACGGTTCGTTCACGGTGGCCGACGTGGGCAGCCTGAACGGCACGTACGTCAACCGCGAGCGGATCGACTCGGTCGCGCTGAACAACGGCGACGAGGTGCAGATCGGCAAGTACCGGCTGGTGTTCTACGCGAGCCAGCGAGGCTACTGACCCTCCACGGAGAAGGTCCATGCTTCATACACCGAGCGGCGGGGCCGGACACGGCGCCGCCGCCGCGGACAGTGGACTGATGAGCATCGGCACGGTGCTGAACGTGCTGCGCGACGAGTTCCCCGAAGTCACCATCTCCAAGATCCGTTTCCTGGAGTCGGAGGGGCTCATCGAGCCGCAGCGGACCCCCTCGGGGTACCGCAAGTTCAGCCCCGGAGACGTCGAGCGCCTCGGTCACGTCCTGAGGATGCAGCGGGACCACTATCTGCCGCTCAAGGTCATCCGTGAGCACCTGGACGCCATGGAGCGCGGTGAAGCCGTACTGCTGCCCGCAGTGGGACGTCAGCGGGACGGTGAGCCCGCCCTGGAGGCCCACGAGGGGCCCACGGCCGCCCGGATCGGCCGGGACGAGCTGCTGGCGGCGGCCGGCATCGGCGAGCAGGAGCTAGAGGAGTGGGAGTCGTACGGGCTCGTCGGGCCGTTGCCGGACGGGGCGTACGACGCGGAGGCGGCCACCGTGGCCGTGCTCGTCGTCGAGCTGGGCCGGTTCGGGATCGAGCCGCGACACCTTCGGGTGATGAAAGCGGCCGCGGATCGCGAGGCAGGGCTCGTGGACCAAGTGGTCGCCCCGTTGAAACGCCATCGCAATCCGCAGACCAGGGCCCACGCGGAGGCCCGTACGAAGGAGCTGGCGGCGCTCACCGTACGGCTGCACGCCGCGCTCGTGCAGACCGCGCTGGGCGTGCGCCTGCCCTGAGCCGGGCGCCACGCGGCGGCCGGATCATCCCCCCGTTCCCTGCCCGACTACCCAAACGTCCCGGGCACGTCCTAGGGTTGCTGTGTGAACGAGCTCGATGTCGTAGGTGTCCGGGTCGAAATGCCCTCCAACCAACCGATCGTGCTCCTGCGTGAAGTGGGAGGCGACCGTTACCTCCCCATCTGGATCGGGCCGGGCGAGGCTACGGCGATCGCCTTCGCCCAGCAGGGCATGGCCCCCGCGCGACCGCTGACCCACGACCTGTTCAAGGACGTGCTGGAGGCAGTCGGCCAGGAGCTCACCGAAGTGCGCATCACCGACCTGCGCGAAGGCGTCTTCTACGCCGAACTGGTCTTCGCCAGCGGGGTCGAGGTGAGCGCGCGCCCGTCCGACGCCATAGCGCTGGCGCTGCGCACGGGCACGCCGATCTACGGCAGCGACGGGGTGCTGGACGACGCCGGCATCGCGATCCCGGACGAGCAGGAGGACGAGGTGGAGAAGTTCCGCGAGTTCCTCGACCAGATCTCACCCGAGGACTTCGGCACCAGCAGCCAGTGAGACGCGGGGCGCGGACGAAATGCCGGCAATTGCCGGAGGCCACTGCGAGCGTCCTGGGCCTTGCTCCGGGCACATTCGGCTAGCCTTTCCCCGCGGTTGGGTGCGGGAAACCACTCCTAGGGTGATTATCACCCGGCGTGCCGAGTGTGGCGATCGTTGACGCACCCCTGGTGACTGCCTACCGTCGTGAAGGCAGGTCAAGGACGGAGGTCGGCGTGAGAAGCAGCGGCGACGGTACGGCTGGGGGTGCCCCGGGACACGGTCTCGGGGAGAGCGGTCCGTACCCTCCCCCAAGCTCTCAACTGCGTTCGAGTTGGGGGGATCCCCATCACAGCAGCGCGCCCGGCCACGTCCCGCAGCGGCCGGCGGCCGTGCCGAGCAGCGGAGGGGCGACGTCCATGGCGTCCGAGCAGATCGGCTACCGAGGTCCTACGGCCTGCGCGGCCGCTGGGATCACCTACCGCCAACTGGACTACTGGGCTCGCACCGGGCTCGTGGAGCCGAGTGTGCGGCCCGCCCACGGATCGGGCACGCAGCGGCTCTACAGCTTCCGGGACGTCGTCGTCCTGAAGATCGTCAAGCGGTTCCTGGACACCGGTGTGTCCCTGCAGAACATCCGCACCGCGGTCCAGCATCTGCGCGCGTGCGGTTTCCGGGACCTGGAGCGCATGACGCTGATGAGCGACGGCGCCACGGTCTACGAGTGCACCTCGCCGGACGAGGTCCACGCGCTGCTCCAGGGCGGCCAGGGCATCTTCGGGATCGCCGTCGGTGTGGTGTGGCGGGACGTCGAGAGCGCGCTCTCGCAGCTGCACGGCGAGCGCGTCGACACGGGCGAGACGCTGGTCGGGAACAATCCCGCGGACGAGCTGGCACGGCGCCGCAACCGGGCCGTCTGAGCGGCTCGAGGCGGCACCCGGCGGTCGTGCGGGTGCGTTGTCAGTGGCGTAGTGCAGCATCGGAGATGTGAGAAACGCGCCCACGATCCTGCATCTCGACATGGATGCCTTCTACGCCTCGGCGGAGCAGGCGTCCAAGCCGAGTCTGCGCGGGAAGGCCGTCGTGGTGGGCGGGCTCGGGCCGCGTGGGGTGGTCGCGACCGCCTCGTACGAGGCACGGGTGTTCGGGGTCAGGTCCGCGATGCCGATGGCCCAGGCGCGGCGGCTCGCGCCGAACGCCGCGTATCTGGTGCCGCGCTTCGGGTTCTACCGGGCGATCAGCGAGCAGGTCATGGGGCTGCTGCACTCGTTGTCGCCGCTGGTGGAGCCGCTCAGCCTGGACGAGGCGTTCGTGGACCTGGAGACCGATGGAGCCGCCTGGGACCGGGCGTCGGCGCGGCTGGTCGGGGAGAAGCTGCGCGCGGACATACGGGCGGTCACGGGGCTGACCGGATCCGTCGGCCTGGCCGCGTCCAAGATGCTCGCGAAGATCGCCTCCGAGGAGGCCAAGCCGGACGGCCTGGTGCTCATCGAGCCGGGGACCGAGAGGGCTCTGCTCGGGCCGATGCCGGTGCGGATCCTGCCGGGGGTGGGGCCGGCGACGGGGGACCATCTGCGGCGGGCCGGGATCACCACGGTCGACGATCTCGCCGAGGCCGGTGAGGACGAGTTGGTGCGGCTGTTGGGGAAGGCGCACGGGCACGGGCTCTACGCGATGGCGTTGGCGCGTGACGATCGGCCTGTCGTCGCTGAGCGGGGGACCAAGTCGGTGTCGGTCGAGGACACGTATGACGTGGACATCCATGACCGGGTGCGGGTGGGGCTGGAGGTGCAGCGGCTGGCGGATCGGTGTGTGCGGCGGTTGCGGGCGGCGGGGTTGTCCGGGCGGACGATCGTGCTGAAGGTGCGGCGGTACGACTTCTCGACGTTGACTCGGTCCGAGACCTTGCGAGGGCCCACGGATGATCCGGGAGTGGTGCGGGAGGCTGCCGGGCGGTTGTTGGAGTCTGTGGACACGACCGGGGGTGTGCGGTTGCTGGGGGTGGGGGTCAGTGGGCTTGCCGACTTCACGCAGGAGGATCTTTTTGCGCAGGCGGCGGGGGCGAGGGTGGGGGCGGGGAGCGGTGCGGATGCGGAGTTCTCTGATGCGGAGGTTGAGTCGGGGGAGGCGGAGGTGGTCGAGGAGCAGGTGGTTGCTGCTGCTGAGCGGCGGTGGCCTTCGGGGCATGATGTGCGGCATGCGCAATTCGGGCATGGGTGGGTGCAGGGGAGTGGGCTGGGGCGGGTGACTGTGCGGTTTGAGACGCCGGGGTCCGAGCCGGGGCGGGTGCGGACGTTTCGGGTCGATGACCTTGAGTTGGAGCCGGCGGATCCGTTGCCGTTGGTCGAGGGGGGCGGAGGGGCCGGGGTTTCGGTGGACGGGGTCCGGACGTGAGCGTCGGCTCTGGCGGGGCGGGGCGTTGCGCAGCCCGGCGTTGCGGGGTGCCGCCTGCGCCCACCCGTGCCGCCCCAGCAGCACGACTGCCCGCAGGCTGGTCGGGTGGGGGGGTGGGCGGAGTTGTGCCGCGGAGCCACAACGGCAGGACTGCCCGCAGGCTGGGCGGGTGGGGGCGGCGGGGGACTGTCCGCAGGCTAGGCGGGTTTTATTGGCCGGAGGCCTCAGGCGTCCGCGTCCTCTGTGCCTGCCAGCTTGCCGAAGTCTCTGTCCGGGAACGTTGGTGGGGGTGCTGTGTCGAGGCCGTAGTGGTGGTAGAGCTGGAGTTCTTGTTGGGGGGAGAGGTGGCGGCCCACTCCGAAGTCGGGGGCGTCTTTGATGAGGGCGCGTTCGAAGGGGACGTGGAGGGTGCCTTCGACCAGTTCGCTGGGCTCCAGGGGGACGAAGGCGTCCCGGGAGAAGAGGCCGGTGCGTATGGCGGCCCACTCCGGCACTCCGGTCGCGTCGTCGAGGTAGATCTCGTCGATCGTGCCGATCTTGGTGCCGTTGCGGTCGAACGCCTTGCGGCCGATCAGGTTGCGTGGATCGATGTCGGTCTGCACGGGGCCTCCACGTGGTCGCGACGCACTCGTAAACTCTACAAAAGAGCACATTGGTGATGGTGGCCACTCGAAGGCCCGTGCGGTGCGCTCGCTGATAGGCTGGGAGCGGCTGCTGACCCCGTGCGGGAGAGTCCTCCAGACATCATCGGAGGCGCCGAAGGAGCAAATCCTCCCCGGAATCTCTCAGGCCCACGTACCGCACGGACGAGGTCACTCTGGAAAGCAGAGCGGGTGTCGAAGGCCTCCGCTCTCACCGACGGTGAAAGCCGGGCTCCTTCGGGATGTCCGGTGAAGCTCTCAGGTCGAGATGACAGAGGGGGAGGCCGTCGGGGTACCCGTGCCGTGGTACCCCCCGAAGGTCGTGACCGACCAGGAGGCCTCCGCAATGACCGCCCATCGCACTCCGCTCTCCGAGCTCGAAGCGGGAATCCCGTTCGAGCAGCGCCACATCGGGCCCGACCAGGAGGCGCGGGCCAAGATGCTCGCGCAGGTCGGCTACGGCTCGCTGGACGAGCTCACCGCCGCCGCGGTGCCCGACGTGATCAAGAACGCCGATGCCCTGGACCTGCCCGGTGCGCGCACCGAGGCCGAGGTGCTGGCCGAGCTGCGGTCGCTCGCCGATCGGAACCAGGTCCTCGACTCCATGGTCGGCCTCGGCTACTACGGGACCTTCACCCCGCCCGTCATCCTGCGCAACGTGATGGAGAACCCGGCCTGGTACACGGCCTACACGCCGTACCAGCCGGAGATCTCGCAGGGCCGACTTGAGGCACTGCTCAACTTCCAGACCATGGTCGCCGACCTCACCGGCCTGCCGACCTCCGGCGCCTCGCTGCTCGACGAGGGCACGGCCGCCGCCGAGGCCGTGGCGCTGTCCCGGCGCATGGGCAAGAACAAGAAGGGTCTGTTCCTGGTCGACGCGGACGCGTTGCCGCAGACCATCGCCGTGATCCAGACGCGGGCCGAGCCGGCCGGCGTGGAGGTCGTGGTCGCCGACCTCGCCGACGGCATCCCGGCCGAGGTCGCGGAGCGGGAGATCAACGGCGTTCTCGTCCAGTACCCCGGCGCCTCCGGTGTCGTACGGGACATCAAGCCGTTGATCGACCAGGCGCACGGGCTCGGTGCGCTCGTCACCGTCGCCGCCGATCTGCTGGCGCTGACGCTGCTGAAGTCGCCCGGCGAGCTGGGCGCGGACATCGCCGTCGGTACGACGCAGCGGTTCGGTGTGCCGATGGGCTTCGGCGGACCGCACGCGGGCTACATGGCCGTACACGAGAAGTTCGCGCGCAGCCTGCCCGGGCGGCTCGTGGGTGTGTCCGTGGACGCCGACGGGCACAAGGCCTACCGGCTCGCGCTGCAGACGCGTGAGCAGCACATCCGTCGGGAGAAGGCCACCAGCAACATCTGTACCGCGCAAGTGCTGCTCGCCGTCATGGCCGGCATGTACGCCGTCTACCACGGGCCCGAGGGCCTCCGGGTGATCGCGCGGCGCACCCACCGCTACGCCACGATCCTGGCGGAGGGGCTAAGGGCCGGCGGGGTCGAGGTCGTGCACGGGACCTACTTCGACACGCTCACCGTGCGCGTGGAAGGGCGGGCCGCCGAGGTCGTCGCCGCCGCGCGGGACAACGGGGTCAACCTGTACCTCGTCGACGCCGATCACGTGTCGATCGCCTGTGACGAGACGACCGCGCGGGCCCAACTGCGTGCCGTGTGGGCTGCGTTCGGGGTCGCGGGGGACGTGGACGCGCTGGACGCGGTTGCCGGGGAGACGATTCCGCAGGCGCTGTTGCGGAGCGACGAGTTCCTCGTTCACCCCGTCTTCCAGCAGCACCGTTCCGAGACGGCGATGCTGCGGTACCTGCGCAAGCTGGCCGACCGTGACTACGCGCTCGACCGCGGCATGATCCCGCTGGGCTCCTGCACGATGAAGCTCAACGCGACCACGGAGATGGAGCCCGTCACCTGGCCCGAGTTCGGGCAGCTGCACCCCTTCGCGCCCGCCGAGCAGGCGCAGGGCTATCTGACACTCATCCGGGAGCTGGAGGAGCGGCTCGCCGAGGTCACCGGGTACGACAAGGTGTCGCTGCAGCCCAACGCCGGGTCGCAGGGCGAGCTGGCGGGGCTGCTCGCCGTACGCGGATATCACCGTGCCAACGGGGACGAGCAGCGGACCGTGTGTCTGATTCCGTCGTCCGCGCACGGGACCAATGCCGCGAGCGCCGTGATGGCGGGCATGAAGGTCGTCGTCGTGAAGACCGCCGGGGACGGCGAGATCGACGTCGAGGATCTGCGGGCGAAGATCGAGCAGTACCGCGACGAGCTGTCGGTGCTGATGATCACGTACCCGTCGACGCATGGTGTGTTCGAGGAGCATGTCGCGGACATCTGCGCGCAGGTCCACGAGGCCGGTGGGCAGGTGTACGTCGACGGCGCCAACCTCAACGCCCTTGTGGGGCTTGCCAAGCCGGGGCACTTCGGCGGGGACGTCTCGCACCTGAATCTGCACAAGACGTTCTGCATTCCGCACGGTGGTGGCGGTCCCGGTGTCGGGCCGGTCGGTGTGCGCGAGCACCTGGCGCCGTACCTGCCGAACCACCCGCTGCAGCCGGCGGCCGGGCCCGAGACCGGTGTGGGGCCGATCTCGGCCGCGCCCTGGGGGTCGGCCGGCATTCTGCCGATCTCGTGGGCGTACGTCCGCCTCATGGGCGGCGAGGGGCTGAAGCGGGCCACGCAGGTGGCGGTGCTCAGCGCCAACTACATCGCCAAGCGCCTGGAGCCGCACTACCCCGTGCTCTACACCGGGCCCGGCGGGCTGGTCGCGCACGAGTGCATCATCGATCTGCGGCCGCTGACCAAGGCGACCGGTGTGAGCGTCGACGACGTCGCCAAGCGGCTGATCGACTACGGGTTCCACGCGCCGACGATGTCCTTCCCGGTGGCCGGCACGCTGATGATCGAGCCGACCGAGTCCGAGGACCTGATCGAACTGGACCGGTTCTGCGAGGCGATGATCGCCATTCGCGCGGAGATCGAGAAGGTGGGGGCGGGGGAGTGGCCCGCGGACGACAATCCGCTGCGGAACGCTCCGCATACGGCGCGTGTGTTGGGCGGTGTCTGGGAGCACGCGTACACGCGTGAGGAGGCCGTGTTCCCGGGCGGGGTCTCGGTGGCCGACAAGTACTGGCCGCCGGTTCGGCGTATCGACCAGGCGTTCGGTGACCGGAACCTGGTGTGCTCCTGCCCGCCGTTGGATGCGTACGAGGACTGACAGCGCTGGATGGACGGAGAGGGCTCCTGCCGGATGTACGTCGGCGGGAGCCCTGCTGTTTCCGCGTCAGGTCGTCGACAGGGAGACTTCCGTCGACTTGATCAGCGCGACCGCGGGGTCGCCGGTCTTGAGGGCGAGGTCGTCGACTGCCGCGCGGGTGATGGCGGCGGTCAGGGCGCCGCCGTCAACGTCGATCTTGACCGAGGCCATCGCTTCGCCGGTGGTGATCTCGGTGATCGTGCCGGGGAGTTGGTTGCGGATCGAGAGGCCCGCGACTGGTCCTGTGGCGAGGGAGACCTCCGTCGACTTCACCAGGGCGCGGACGGGGGTGCCGGGGGCGAGGGCGAGGTCGGTGACGGCTTCGCGGGTGATCGCGGCGGTGAGGCTCTGGCCGCCGGTGAGGAGGATGCCGACCGTGGCCATCACCTCGCCGGGGGTGACGGTGGTGACGGTGCCGGGGAGCTGGTTGCGGATGCTGAGGGTCATGGCCCTCACCGTAGGCCTTGTGAGTGCTTATGCCGGGTACGCGTGTGTCTGCGTCGCCTTGACCGTCGCCCAGACCGAGGCGCCGGGGTGCAGCTCGAGTTCGGCCGCGGCGACCGTGGTGAGGTCTGCGGCGAGGGGGAGTTCGCCGGTGAGGTCGGCGCGGATCTGGTCGCCGTGGGTTTCCAGGCCCGCGACTTCGCAGTGCCAGAGGTTGCGGGCGCTGGTGGAGGTGGGGCGGGTGCGGTGGAGGGTGACGGCGCTGGGCGGGAACGCGACGAAGACCTCGCCGGTGAGGTCTTCCGCGGTGGTGATCTCGGTACCGGAGCCTGGGTCGAGGGTGACTGTGTGGCCGTCCGCGTGGCCCTTGTAGAGGTTGAGGCCTACGAGTTGGGCGATGTAGTCCGTGCGGGGGTGGCGGGCGATGTCTGTGGGGGTGCCTTCCTGGACCACGCGGCCGTCCTCGATGACCACGAGGCGGTCGGCCAGGACCATGGCGTCCAGGGGGTCGTGGGTGACGAGGACGGCTACTGCCTCGAACTCGGCCAGGTGGTGGCGGAGTTGGGTGCGGATGTCGAGGCGGGTGCGGGCGTCCAGGGCGGCCAGGGGTTCGTCGAGGAGGAGCAGGCGGGGGTTGGTGGCGAGGGCTCTTGCCAGGGCTACGCGTTGGGCCTGGCCGCCGGAGAGGTGGCGGGGTTTGGTGGTGGTGTGCGCTTTCAGACCCATGCGGGTCAGCCAGGTTGCCGCTTGGGCTCTTGCTTCTTTTTTTGTTGCGCCGTGGCAGCGGGGGCCGAAGGCGACGTTGTCCAGGGCGGTGAGGTGGGGGAAGAGGAGGTAGTCCTGGAATACGACGCCTACGGGGCGGGATTCGGGGGGTGTGCGGTGCAGAGGCGTGCCGTCGAGGTGGAGGTGGCCGGAGGTGAGGGGGGTCAGGCCGGCGAGGGTGCGTAGGGCGGTTGTTTTGCCTGCGCCGTTTGGGCCCAGCAGGGCTACTACGTCGCCGGGGGCGGCGGTGAGTTCGATGTCCAGGCGGAAGGTGTTGAGGTCTACGACGAGGTGGGCGTGCAGGCCGGTGGTCGGGTGCGGGTGCGGGTGCGGGTGCGGGTGCGTGGAGGGTGCCCGGCCTTCGGCCGGGGAAGAGCTCCCACCCGCACCACCCGTACTTCTTTCGTTGTCGGGTGCGGGTGGCCCCAGTGGGGGCTTCGCGCCGTCGGCGGCCGCGGGGGGAGTGTTCGTCATCAGGGGGTCATCCAGCGGGTGTTCGTAGACGAGCCGTCAGTCCCGTGAGCGCTCGCCTTCGGCAGGACGTCGTCGCTCCAGACCGTCCCCCTCACGCCGGACTCACCCACCGCTCCCGTAGCGCCGCCAGGACCGTGATCGAGACCGCCAGGAGGACCAGGCTCAGGGCGATGGCTGCTTCTGGGTTGTTCTGGAGGGCCAAGTAGACCGCCAGGGGCATGGTTTGGGTGCGGCCGGGGAAGTTGCCGGCGAAGGTGATCGTCGCTCCGAATTCGCCCAGGGCTCGGGCCCAGGCCAGGACGGCGCCTGCCGCGATGCCTGGGGCGATCAAGGGGAGGGTGACTCGGCGGAACGCCGTGAAGCGGGAGGCGCCCAGAGTTGTGGCTGCCTCCTCGTAGCGGGGGTCCGCCGCGCGCAGGGTGCCTTCCACGCTGATGACCAGGAACGGCATCGCCACGAAGGTCTCCGCCACGATGACGCCCGTCGTGGTGAAGGGGAGCGTGATGCCGAACCAGGCGTCCAGCCACTGGCCGACGATGCCGTTGCGGCCTAGGGCCAGGAGCAGGGCTACGCCGCCCACCACGGGGGGCAGGACCAGGGGGAGGGTTACCAGGGCTCGTACCAGGCCGCGGCCCGGGAAGTCCGTGCGGGCCAGCAGCCAGGCCAGGGGGACTCCGATCACCAGGCTTGCCGCCGTCGCCGCTGTGGCGCAGAGGAGGGACAGGCGGAGTGCCTGCCATACCTCCGTGCTGGTGAGTTGGGTGGAGAGGGCGCTCCACGGGGCTCGGACCAGCAACGCGATCAGGGGGAGCAGGAGGAAGGCCAGGCCCAGGAGGGCGGGGAGCAGGAGGGGGAGGGGGACGCCTCTGGTCACGCCTGTGCCTACGCCTCTGCTCACGCCCTTGCGGACACGCCTTCGCCGCGGGCCGGACTCCAGGGTCTCGGCCGCGGCGTCGGACGCGTCGCTCGGGATCACGGCTTGAGGAATCCGGCCTCGGTCAGCACCTTCTGGCCCTCGGCGGACTGCACCAGGGCGATGAACGCCTTGGCCGCCGCCGCGTTCGGCGCGTCCTTGAGGAGGGTGATCGGGTAGTCGTTGATGGCGTCCGACGATTCAGGGAAGTCCACGCCTTCCACCTTGCCACCCGCCGCCTTCACGTCCGTCTTGTAGACGACCGCGGCGTCGGCCTCCTTCAGGACCACCTTGTTGAGGGCGGACTTGACGTCCTCTTCGTAGGAGACCGGCGTGAGCTTCAACTTGCCTGCGTCCAGGGCCTTTTGAGCGGCGGCGCCGCAGGGCACCGTCTTGTCGCACAGGACGACCTTGAGGCCCGACCTGGTGAGGTCCTTGAGAGAGGCGACCTTGTCGGGATTGCCCGGCAGGGTGGCGATCTCCAACTGGTTGCGGACGAAGGTGGCGGGCGTGCCGACGCCGTCACCCTTGTCCGTCACGATCGCCATCGTCTTGGGACTGGCCGAGGCGAACACGTCGGCCGGGGCGCCGCCCGTGATGCTCGCGGCCAGCGAATCGCTGCCGCCGAAGCTGAAGGTGACCTTGGTGCCCGGGTACTGCTTCTCGAACTCCTTGCCCAGCGTCGAGAAGCTCTCCTGGAGCGAGGCGGCGGCGAAGACGGTGACCGTGCCGGACAGTTTCGGCGACGAGGAGGTCGACGCCGAGGAGTCCGACTTGGTGGAGTCGGAGTCCGAGTCGGAGGAGCACGCGCTCAGGGCCAGCAGCGCGGCGGCTCCGGCACCTGCCACTTGCAGGGTCCGGCGGGTCCTGCGCGCGGAACGGGTCATCACGGGTCCACTCCCTCTGTCTTCTCGTGGAGGAACCCCTCGGGCGCCTCCCGTGCGCCGATCATACTGGCGCATTTGCGAGGCGTAAGTCTCCTGTCGCATCGCATGAGCTGGAGCGATGCCGATGTGGGGTGGCATGTGCGTTCGTACGGGAGTGATGTGCCGGGTGGGTCGGATGTGGCTTTACGGGAGTGATCTGCCGGGTGAGTCCACCGAGTCACGTGCGGTCGACGTGGACGTTTGTCGACTTGACCCGGGCCGTGGCCTCCATGCCGACCTCCAGGCCGAGGTCCTCGACGGCCTCGCGGGTCAGCAGTGAGACGAGGCGGTGCGGGCCGGCCTGGATCTCCACCTGGGCCGCCACGTCCCCGAGTTTGATCGCGGTGACGATCCCGGGGAAGGCGTTGCGCACGGAGGTGTGGGACGGGGCCTCCTCCTCGCCGTCCGCCTTCGCGAGTTCGACCGAGAAGGCCGCCAGGTCGCGCCCCTCGATGAGCCGGCGGCCGCTGTCGTCGCGGTGGGTGGTCACCCGGCCGGCATCCGCCCAGCGGCGCGCGGTGTCGGGGCTCACGCCGAGCAGCCGCGCTGCCTGGCCGATTGTGTAGGACTGCATGCGGATCACGATAGGGCCGTGAACGCACCTTGCGGGATGAGCTGCGGGACAGAAGCCCCTTGTCGGACCCGCGTGGGCCGGGTCAGCCCGTGTGCACCCGCGGCCTGCGGTCGCGGTTCGGTTCCGCCTCGCGGAGTACCTCTCGGGTGACCGGGGCGACCTCGCCCTGGCCGAAGAGGAAGAAGCGCAGGAACTGGGCGAAGGGGCTGCCCTCGGTCCACTCGAAGTAGATGTGCGGGGTGCAGCCGGTCTCGTCGCGGACGTGCAGGAGCAGGGCGGCCAGGGCGTTGGAGATCGAGGACGACTCCAGGGTCAGCACCCGGTAGCGGTTGTGCAGGACCTCGCCCCGGACCGTCAGGCCCGACTCGAACTCGGACGGGTCGGTCACCGTGACCTCGACGAAGACGAAGTCCTCCTGCTCCGGCATGTCGTTGTCGTTGCGGATCTGCTCGATCTTGTCGCGGTACTCGGCCTTGTCGCGCTGGTCGGGCTCGTTGGCGATGAAGCGGATCTTGCGGCTCGCCATATCCCGGATGAATCGTTCCGCCATGGCGTCCAGCTCGACATGGGTGACGCGCAGCTCGAAGGCGCGGGCCAGCCGGGAGAGCAGGGAGACGAGGATGATGCCGGCGATGAAGCAGGCGCCGATCTTGACGCCGTCGGGCCGCTCGATGACGTTCACGACGGTGACGTAGAGCATGACCGCCGAGACGGCCGTGAAGGCGATGGTCCAGTTGCGTTGGCCGGCGCGGCGGGCGGCGATGGTCACGGCGATCGCCGCCGAGGACATCAGGACCAGTACACCGGTGGCGTAGGCGCCGCCCTGGGCGTCGACGCTCGCGTCGAAGATCCAGGTGACCAGGAAGGCGACCAGGGTGAAGACGATGACCATGGGGCGCACGGCGCGGGCCCAGTGCGGTGCCATGCCGTAGCGGGGCAGATAGCGCGGCATCAGGTTGAGCAGGCCCGCCATCGCGGAGGCGCCGGCGAACCAGAGGATGGCGATGGTCGAGACGTCGTAGACCGTGCCGAAGGCGCTGCCCAGGTACTCGTGGGCCAGGAAGGCGAGGGCGCGGCCGTTGGCCTGGCCGCCTGCCTCGAACTCCTTCTCCGGGATCAGCACGGTGGTGATGAAGCTGGTCGTGATCAGGAAGACGCTCATGATCAGCGCGGCGGCCGTGAGGAGCTTCTTCGTGTCGCGGATGCGGCCCTTGGGGTTCTCCTCGGTGTCCTCCGGGTCGCCCTGGACGTGCGGCATGACCGCGACGCCGGTCTCGAAGCCGGACAGACCGAGCGCGAGCTTGGGGAAGACCAACAGGGACACGCCGATCATGGCGAAGACGTTGCCGTGTTCGGCGGTCAGGGCGCTGGACCAGTCCGTGACCACGTGACCGGCCGTGGCGACATGCCAGATGCCGACGATCACCACGACGACGTTCAGCCCGAGATAGATCACTACGAGCGCGACCGCGACGCCGATCGCCTCCAGGAAGCCCTTGAGGAACACCGCGCCGAGCAGGGCGACCAGGACGAGGGTGATCAGCATCCGGTGGTCGTGCAGGGCGTCGGTGAGGTGCGGGTTCTCCACCAGGTGGGTCGAGGCGTCCGCCGCCGAGAGCGTGATGGTGATCAGGAAGTCGGTCGCGGCGAACCCCAGCAGCGTCAGGACGAACAGCTTGCCCTTCCAGAAGGACAGCAGCCGCTCCAGCATCGCGATCGAACCCTCGCCGTGCGGGCTCTCCTCCGCCACGCGCCGGTAGACGGGCAGGGCGCCGGCGAGCGTGACGACGACCAGCACGATGGTCGCCACCGGCGAGAGCAGTCCTGCGGCCAGGGCGGCGATGCCGGGCTGGTAGCCGAGCGTGGAGAAGTAGTCGACGCCGGTCAGGCACATCACGCGGTACCAGCGCTGGCCCTTGTGGGCGGGCTGCGCCTGGGCGGCCGGGCGCGCGCGGCCGGCCTTCCCCATGTCGGACAGTCCCTCCAGCATCCACTCACGCAGGCGACTGGGAGGGTGCTCGGTGGTGGCCATGGGTGTGCTCCTGAGGCGTCTCAGCGTGTGGGTTCCGGCCATCACGCGGACGGCCGAACCAGCGTAAGCGGAGAGTGACGTCAGGGCCTGTGCGGGACCGGGGCGCAGGCGTCAAGCTTCCGTTAAGACTGGCTGCGTCGCGGGCCGCGCCGTCTGAGCTGCGAGGGCGAAACATTCGCCATGACTCGCGAATATTACGAAGCACTCCCACCGATCTCGGGCGCTTGGGGATTCGCTGTGTCCAAGGGGTTGCCACTCTTCGGAAGCTGTCTCTAGGGTGCGGCAACAACGCATCTTTCAGGATCATCTCCGAAACTTTCGGTCACAGCGGACGGCCGTGGACGCGCCGTCCCGTACCCCCAAGGAGCGCATGATGGGCGACCGGGCACTGTCCCGCCGCGGCTTTCTCGCGGCCTCCGCCGCGGCCGGTCTGGGCGTGACGGCACTGAGCGGATGCGGCGGGGACTCGGACGGAGGGTCGTCCTCGGGGACGACCACCGTCGAGTGGTGGAACATCTCCACCACCCAGCCGACCAAGAGCGTCTGGGCCGCCCTGGCCAAGAAGTTCGAGGCGCAGAACCCCAAGGTGAAGCTGAAGATCGTCCAGCTGGAGAACGACGCCTACAAGTCGAAGATGACGGCCCTCACCGCCTCGGGGAAGCTCCCGGACGTCTTCCACACCTGGGGCGGTGGCGTCCTCAAGCAGCAGATCGACGCCGGGCTGGTCGAGGACCTCACCGACAGGACCAAGCCGTGGGCCGACGGACTGCTGCCGGTGGCGAAGCAGCCGTATCTCGTGGACGACAAGGTGTACGGGATCCCGTTCGACATCGGCATGATCGGGTTCTGGTACAACAAGGCGCTGTTCAAGCAGGCCGGCATCGGTCAACCGCCCACCACCTGGGGTGGCTTCCTCGATGCCGTGCACAAGCTGAAGGCCAAGAACATCACGCCCCTCGCCCTCGCGGGCAAGGAGACGTGGACCGGCATGTACTACTGGGCCTACCTCGCGATGCGCACCGCGGGCATCGACGCCCTGCAAAAGGCGAACGAGGACAAGGACTTCACGGGAGCCGGGTTCGTAGAGGCCGGGCAGCACTTCAAGGACCTCATCCAACTCCAGCCGTTCCAGAAGGGGTTCCTCGGGGCCGCGTACTCGACGCCGACCGGCCAGGCCGCGACTGTCGGTAACGGCAAGGCGGCCATGGAACTCATGGGCCAGTGGGCTCCGGTGGTCGAGGCGGACGCCGGCAAGGGGCTCGGCGCGAACCTCGGCTTCTTCCCGTTCCCCGCGGTCGAGGGCGGAAAGGGCGTCATCACCGAGGTGTTCGGCGGAGGCGGCGGACATGCCCTGCGCAAGGGCGCCCCACAGGCGGCCGTGGACTTCCTGAAGTTCTTCGCCTCCGAGGCCACCGACCTCGAACTCGTCAAGAAGACCGGCGCCCTGCCCGTGGTGCCGGCCGCCGCGAGCGCGCTGTCCGACCCCAACACCAAGGCCGTACAAGCCCAGTTGACGGGCGCCACCGGCTTCCAGCTCTACCTCGACCAGGCCTACGCCCCCGCCGTCGGCCAGGAGGTCAACGACAGCGTCGGCGCGCTCATCGCCGGCTCCAAGTCCCCCCAGCAGGTCGCGCAGTCGATCACCAAGGTCGCGAAGGAAGAGCAGTAGCCGCCGATGACCTCCACACTCCTCCCGGACCGCCGATGACCTCCACTTTCCTCCCGGACGAGCGGACCGGTCCCGAGCTCGCCGTCCCGCCCCCGACCAAGGACTCGGCCCGGGGGCGGGCCCGGCGGCGCACGCTGAACTGGCTCACCGCGGTCGGCTTCCAACTGCCCGCGCTGGTCCTGTTCGTGGGCCTGGTGCTGCTGCCGATGCTGTTCGCGGTGTACGCGGCCTTCTTCCGCTGGGGCGGCTTCGGCATGCCCTCCGACTACACGGGCGCGGACAACTTCACCCGGCTCTTCCAGGACCCGGTGTTCCTCGGCGACCTGTGGCGCTGCCTGGTCCTGGTGCTGCTGTCGCTCGCGCTCCAACTTCCGTTCGCGCTGGCCATGGCGGTCCTGCTCAACCAGCGGCTGCGCGGCCGGGCCGTGTACCGGATGCTGTTCTTCGCGCCGTACGTCCTGTCCGAGGCCATCACCGGCGTGCTGTTCAGCATGGTCTTCGCGCCGGACGCCGGGCTCGCCGACCATGTACTCGGCGGGATCGGCCTGGACGGTCTGGGCGGGGAGTGGTTCGCCGACCCCTCCTACGTCATGGCGACCCTGTTCCTGGTCATGACGTGGAAGTACTTCGGCTTTCACATGATGCTCTACCTCGCCGGACTCCAGTCCATCCCGGCCGAGTTGACGGAGGCCGCGCTGATCGACGGCGCCAACGCGTGGCAGCGGTTCCGCAATGTCACGCTCCCGCTGCTCGCGCCCACCCTGCGCATCAGCGTCTTCCTGTCCGTCATCGGGTCGATCCAACTCTTCGACCTGGTCTGGGTGGTGACCCAGGGCGGCCCCGACCACCACTCCGAGACGATGGCCGTGACCATGTTCCAGTACGGCTTCAAGCGCTACCAGGTGGGCTACGCCAGCGCGATCAGCGTGGTCATGTTCGGCATCTGTCTCGTCTTCGCCCTCGCCTACCAGCGGTTCGTGCTCCGCCGCGACCTCGAAGGGGCGACCACCACGATGAGGGGAGACGGCAAGTGACCCGCAAGGCCGGCGCCGTACGGACCCTGCCGCTGCACGTGATCCTCCTCGCGGTCGGCGCGGTGATGGTCGTCCCCCTGGTGTACGCGGCCCTGTCCGGCTTCAAGTCCACCGACGAGCTCTCCCGCAACCCCTTCGGACTGCCCGAGCACTGGCTGACCGGCAACTACACCGACATCCTCGGCTCCGGCGACTTCTGGCGGCTGGTCGGCAACAGCACGCTGATCGCGGTGGGTACGACCGTGCTGGTGGTCGCCGTGTCCGCGCTCGCCGCGTTCTCCTTCGCCCGATTCGCCTTCCGCGGGCGGGAGTTGCTGTTCACCGTGTTCACGATGGGGCTGATGTTCCCCTTCGCGGTGGCGGTCCTGCCGCTGTTCCTGCTGCTGCGCTCGATCGGTCTGCTCGACAACCCGCTCGGCGTGATCCTGCCCCAGGCCGCCTTCGCGCTGCCGATGACGATCATCATCCTGCGCGGCTTCTTCCGGCAGATCCCGGGCGAGTTGGAGGAGGCGGCCACGCTCGACGGGTGCAGCGCCTTCGGATTCTTCTGGCGGATCCTGCTGCCCATGGCGCGGCCCGCGCTCGGCACGGTCTCCGTGCTGGCCGTGGTCACCAGCTGGAACAACTTCTTCCTGCCGCTGCTGGTGTTCACCGACGCCAAGTTGTGGACCCTGCCGATCGGCGTCCAGCAGTTCCAGGGCCAGTACTCGGCGGAGTACGCCCGCGTCTTCGCCTACCTGGTCCTCGCGATGGTCCCCGCCCTCGCCTTCTACTCGGTCGCCGAGCGCCAGCTCGTCGGCGGCCTCACCGCCGGCGCGACGAAGGGATGACGCGCGCCGACGGACGTACGGCTCACCCACACACCCGCACGTGAGGAGTCGCACCATGCGCAAGAACCGTCTCAGACTGGCCGGAGCACTCACGGCCGTGCTGATCGCCGGCACGGCCCCGGGCGTTCAGGCGCACGAGAAGCCGCTCACCCTCGCCGACCTGGCCCAGCGCCACGGCCGCTACTTCGGCAGCGCCACCGACAACCCCGAACTCACCGACACCGCCTACAAGGCCCTGCTCGGCAGCGAGTTCGACATGATCACCCCCGGCAACGGCATGAAGTGGTACGCCACCGAGCCCGAACAGGGCGTCTTCGACTGGACCAACGGCGACGAGATCGTCGACCTCGCCCGCGGCAGACACCAGCGGGTCCGCGCCCACACCCTGGTCTGGCACAGCCAGTTGCCGAGCTGGCTCACCGATCGTGAGTGGGGCGCCGACGAGCTGCGGGCCGTACTGAAGAAGCACATCCAGACGGAGGTACGGCACTACCGCGGCAAGGTCTACTCCTGGGACGTCGTCAACGAGGCGTTCAACGAGGACGGCACCTACCGCGAGACCCTCTGGTACAAGACGCTCGGCCCCGGTTACATCGCGGACGCGCTGCGCTGGGCCCACCAGGCCGACCCGCACGCCAAGTTGTACCTCAACGACTACAACATCGAGGCGGTCGGCCCGAAGAGCGACGCCTACTACGCCCTCGCCAAGGAGCTGAAGGCGCGGCGCGTCCCGCTCGACGGCATCGGGCTCCAGGCCCATCTCGCCCTGCAGTACGGCTATCCCGCGACCCTGGAGGACAACCTCCGCCGCTTCTCCCGGCTGGGCCTCGACACCGCGCTCACCGAGGTCGACGTGCGGATGATCCTGCCCGCGACCGACGCGAAGCTCGCCCAACAGGCCGAGTGGTACCGGGATCTCACCGAGGCGTGCCTCGCGGTGCGCCGGTGTGCGGGGATCACGGTGTGGGACTACACCGACAAGTACTCGTGGATCCCCGCGTTCTTCCCGGGTGAGGGCGCCGCGCTGCCGTGGGACGAACAACTCCTGCCCAAGCCCGCGTACTTCGCGATCAGGGACGCGTTGAAGTAGCGCGAGGGAGAACGCAAGAGAATCCGTGGACTCACGCGCACGGACCCGGGGCACTACACGGAGTGATCGACCCCGAACGTGCGTCGGGGCCGGCTCGCAGTGTTCCTGCGACCGGCCCCTCAAGTCTCCGGGCGATGCGCCATACCGCCCGGTGGCGCTCAGGCGGCGGTCATCACCGGGTTGGTGCCCTCAGGGCGGTGCGGGGCGATGATCTGGCCGTCCGGCAGGAGCTCACCGGTGTCCTCGAAGAGCAGGACGCCGTTGCACAGCAGGCTCCAGCCCTGCTCCGGGTGGTGCGCCATGAGGCGGGCGGATTCCCGGTCGGCCGAGTCGGCTGAGGGGCACGGTGACTGGTGCTGGCACATTGGTGGGATCTTTCGCTGTGTCGTGAGGTGTGTGGTGGCTGTCTTGTCTGTCTCGCGGCTGGAAGTCTCGTCCATGGCCGCCCCCCGTTGTGATAAGTCGGTCAGAACCCAGTGTTGCCCCACGGGCGTCAATCCGCAGGGATTTAGCGGCACCGCTTCCTCACAGGTTGATGACGCATCACCCGGCCGGACGGTTCATTCCAACTGCACTGTCACTTTGGATGGTTCTCGGTGGCCTGATGGGGCTAGTCCGTCCAGGTCAGAGCGCGCTTCCGGCTCGTACGAGCGATGAATTGCTCGTACGAGCAGAATGGGGCCGGTAAATGCGAAGTACCCCGCCGACCGGAATTCCGGGGCGGGGTACGAGTGCCGTCGCGAAAGGGGGATGTCAGGCGGGCGAACCCAGGAGCGGGGCCGGAGTCACCCGATGGGTCAGCACCGGGAGCAGTTCGGCCACCCGGTGCGGGCGGTGGGCCGCGATACCGGGTGGGGCGGGCGCCAGCGGGACGAGCAGATCGGTGGCCGCGGGGTGGCCGGTGGCGCCGTCCGCGCCGCAGTCCCCGTGCAGCCACAGGGTGAGCATGTACAGGGCGGGCACGGAGAGCAGGCGGGGCTGGTAGTGCTGGGTCATGGTGTCTGCCTGGCGCAGGGCGCGCTCGGTGGCGGCGATGTAGGGCCCCTCGAAGAAGTGCGAGAAGGCCCAGCCGTCCGGGGTCAGCCGGGTCTCGGCCGCGGCCACCGCGCGCTCGCCGCAGCGGATCAGAAAACGCCACCCGGCCAGTCGGGTGGCGGATGCGCCTGCTGGGGTGATCTCGTCCAACACGTGTACGGGCAGGGGGAGTTCGGGTGTCGCGGGCCCCTGGGAGCGCAGCAGGGCAGGGGTCCTGGCCTCGCGGACCGCGGTGGGCGAGGCGAGTGCGGTGAGAACGGTGCGAAGGGCGGGCGCGGGAGCCGGGGGGACATGCAGCGGCATGGTGGGTCGCCTCTCATTCGACAGGCACGGTGGCGCGAGGGCGGGGGCGGACGGCGCTGTCTGCTCGCGGGGGCAGAGAGGCGGGAGCCGGGGTCTGGGAACGAGGAGTGTGGGTGAGGCCTGCCGCACGTCACCTCGACGGCAGGTTCCAGGACCGCGGGCGCCACCCCTCTGCCTTGTTCGCGGAGTTTATACGAGGAGTGTTCTGACGATGTTTCGTCTAGCCGCTTCCGGTGTACCCGGCAAGAGTGCATTCGGTCGGAGTTTCGCGGGGAACATCCCGATTCCGATCGAGCCCTGCTGCGGTGACCTCGGGAAATGCCGGGAAAGCGGTCGGCCCGTTCTCGTCGGCGTTTTTCACGAGTCTGTCGGACCGTCGATACTGCGTGATGTCGCATGCCCGGTGAATGTGCCGCCGGTCACATCTGGCCAGAGTAGCGGGCGGTGGGCCGGTTCGGGGACGTTATCCATCGGCTCGGCTGGGCATCATCCCACGTGACCCGGGACGCCGGCGGCCGATCTTCGGCCTGTCCGTGAGAGGAGGGATGCTCCGATGGGGGAGAAGGTCGTCGCAGGTGGGTTCGATCTGTCCGATCGGCAGCGTTACCGCGCCAAGCTTCGACGGTGTCTGACGGGGCTGGAGCGATTGCTGGAGCAGAAGCTGTTCGACCGGCCCCAGAACCTCATGGGGGTTGAGATCGAATTGAATCTGGCCGGCCCCGACGGTATGCCGAGAATGCTCAATGCGCAGGTGCTTGAACGGATCGCGAGCCGAGATTTCCAAACAGAACTCGCCATGTTCAATCTGGAAGTCAACATAGCCCCACATCGGTTGGGTGGTCGGGTATTCGACCAGCTCGCCGAGGAACTCCGTACGTCGTTGGCATATGCGCACCGGAAAGCGGGGGAACTCGATGCCGGAATCGTGATGATCGGTATTCTGCCGACCCTCGACCGGGACGATCTGATCTCCTCCAACCTCTCCGACGTCGACCGCTACACGCTGCTGAACGACCAGATCGTGGCCGCCCGCGGTGAGGATTTCGTCCTCGACATCGACGGCGTGGAACGGCTCACCTGCACCTCGAAGTCCATCGCCCCGGAGGCCGCCTGCACCTCCGTGCAACTGCACCTCCAGGTGACGCCCGACCGCTTCGCCGACGTGTGGAACGCCGCGCAGGCCGTCGCCGCCGTGCAGGTCGCCATCGGCGCCAACTCGCCCTTCCTGTTCGGCCGTGAGCTGTGGCGCGAGTCCCGGCCGCCGCTCTTCCAGCAGTCCACCGACACCCGCCCGCCCGAACTCCAGGCCCAGGGAGTGCGCCCGCGCACCTGGTTCGGGGAGCGGTGGATCACCTCCGCCTACGACCTCTTCGAGGAGAACCTGCGCTTCTTCCCCGCGCTGCTGCCGATCACCGACGAGGAGGAGCCCCTCGACGTCCTCGACGCCGGCGGCATCCCGAGCCTGGCCGAACTCGTCCTGCACAACGGCACGGTGTACCGCTGGAACCGCCCGGTCTACGGCATCGCGGACGGCGTCCCGCACCTGCGCGTGGAGAACCGCGTGCTGCCCGCGGGCCCCACCGTCACCGACGTCATCGCCAACGCGGCCTTCTACTACGGCGTCGTCCGTGCCCTCGCCGAGGAGTCGCGGCCGGTGTGGAGCAGGCTGCCCTTCGAGGCCGCCGCCGCCAACTTCGACGAGGCCTGCCGGCACGGCATCGACGCCCGCCTGGAGTGGCCCCGCGGCCGGTACGGCGGCACCGCGCAGATCGACGCGGTGACCCTCGTACGCGACGAACTGCTGCCGCTGGCCGAGGTCGGGCTGGACGCGTGGGGGGTGGAGCCGGCCGACCGGGATCTGTATCTGGGGGTCATCGAGGAGCGCTGCCGGCGCCGGGTCAACGGCGCGTCCTGGCAGGCGGCGACCTTCCACGGGGCGCTGGAGGCGGGGCTCGCGCGGGATGCCGCCTTCGCCGCGACGACTCGGCGGTACAGCGAACTCATGCACAAGGGAGACCCCGTGCACACCTGGCCGGTGGGCCCTCCGGAGCCCGTGCCGCTGGGGTGAGCCGCCGGTCAGTCGCCGGTGTCGCCCTGGGCGCCCGCCGCCACGATCGCCTTGAGGATGACCGTGTGGATCTGGGCCGGGTTGCTGACGGACTGGCCCGAGCCACCGGTGGCTTCGGCGATCTCCTGGGCCTCCCCCTTGTCGGCGTCGGGGCCCACGGCGATCACGATGAGCGGCACCGGGCGCTCGGGGTTGGTCAGCTTCTGCAACTGGGTGATCAGGGCGGTGCGGGAGATGCTGCCCGGGTCCTGGTTGACGCCGTCGGTGAGGATGACCAGGGCGTTGAACTTCCCGTCGGCGTACGACTCGGTGGCCGCCTTGTACGCGGCGAGCGTGGTGTCGTAGAGCCCGGTGGCCCCGTCCGGGACCGGCTTCAGGGCGCTGAACGCCGCCGACAGCTTGTCGCGCTGGGTGCCGGCGGCCTTCTGGTCGCCGAGCCGCTCGGTCGGCACCAGGACGCGGTAGTCCTTCTTGCCGTCCAGCTTGGTGGAGAACTCCCACAGGCCGATCTCGTCCTCCGGGGTGAAGGTGGCGAGAGCCTGCAGCAGCGACGCCTTGGTCACGTCCATGCGCGACTGACCGGTCTTCGGCACCGGCTCGGACATCGACGAGGAGGCGTCCACGACCGTGGTGATCCGCGCGCTCTGCACGGTGATCGTCCAGGTGCCCAGCGCCTCCTGCAGCGCCGCGTCCTCGGCCGGCTGGGGCGCGGCCTCCGCGTACGGCTGCGGGCTGCTGCCGCCGGCCTTGGCGACCACGGCCGCCGGCGCCTGGTCGTCGTCCGTGCGGAAACCGTACTTCTCCAGCAGCCGCAACTGCTCGGGCTGGCGCAGGTAGTTCATGAACCGCAGCGCGGCCCGGCTCTGGTCGGTGGTCAGCTGATCGACCATCGCGTACGGGTAGTTCAGCCGGGGCGAGCCGTCCTTCGGGTAGAACATGTCGAGGCTGCCGTCGGTGTCGTTCGACGTGTTGTACGCGTACGCCGCCTGCTCGGTGAGGATCAGCGCCTGGTTGCGCTTGGGGTTGCCCTGCTCGGTGCCCGAGGAGTCCCGGGGCAGCGTGTCCAGGACCTGGCCGTCGGTGTCCGAGGTGCGCTGCGAGAGCGTCTTCATCATCGCCGCGGCCTGGGTGTCGCCGTTCTTGAGACCGGAGGCGGCCGTCCCGATCCGGGTCAGCGCGAGCAGCCCGGTCGCACTGCGCGAGGGGTCGGCCGCGCCCAGCTTGAGCGAGTCGCTCTGCAGGGTGGCGCCGGCCAGTTCGATCCAGCTGTACGTCTTCTTCGGCCACCCCAGCGCCTTGGCCGCCGTCGGCACCATCGCCACGCCGACCGGGGTGGAGGCCACGGCGCCCGACGGGGTCACGTCGGTCGCGCCGCTGTCGGCGGTGATCCGCTGGATCCACAGGTCGGCGTCCGGCACCCACACCTGCTCGTCGATCTTCTTGCCCGCGCCGAGTGTGTCGGCGACCTTGTACGACTCGCGGGCGTGCACCGTGACGGCGACGCAACGGCCGTCGGAGGTGATGTCCTCGGTGCGGGCGCGCTTCGCGGCGGCCGTCAGGGCGGGGGCGATGTCCGGGGAGGCGGCGAGCGAGAGCCGTACCGGGTCGTCCTGGCAGTTCGACCCGAAGGAGAGCAGACCGCTCTTCGCGGCAGCCGCGGTGCCGCCGGCGACGGTGAGGACGAGGGCCGTGGCGACGGCCACCGTGCGGCGGCGGGCGCGGGGACGGGGGTCGCTGACGCCCGCCCCATACTGAGTGGGCAAGCTGTGACGTCCCATGACGGTGGTGCCCCTCCCTGTTGAACCTCGTGCCGGATTGCAGCCGTACGGCATGGAACGGGGGAGGCACGCCCGTACGGCGTCCGTCCCCCCGACGGCCTGTCACGCACGATCTTCGTAAGTTCTTTCGAGACCCTAGCGGGGCGAAGATAGGCATGAGGCGGGATTGAACAACTGGAGGCAGGTGTGCAGGCAGAGGCGGGTCCGGTGGCCGATTCTTTTCCTCAGGAGCGGCCCTCGCGACGGATTCTGCGGGACGAGACACTGCTCGTTCTGGGACTTTCGCTCGGTGCGAGTGGAGTGTCCGCCCTGATCAGTTTTGTCGGATCGGTCACGAAACCGGGAGGTCTCAAGGACCAGGCGGCGACACTCAACGCGTCGGCCGCGCCGGGCCGTCCCTGGCTCGATCTCGCCTGGCAGTTGTTCGGGATCACCTCGGCCCTGGTGCCGGTCCTGCTCGTCGCGCACTTCCTGCTGCGGGAGGGGCAGAGCCTGCGCACGCTCGGCTTCGACCGCACCCGGCCGTGGCCCGACCTCGGCCGGGGCGCGGGGGTCGCGGCGGTGATCGGCAGCACCGGGATCGCCTTCTACCTGGCCGCTCGCGGGCTCGGCTTCAACCTCACGGTGGTGCCGGAGGCGCTGCCCGACGTGTGGTGGAAGTACCCGGTGCTGATCCTGTCGGCGATGCAGAACGCGATCCTCGAAGAGGTGATCGTCGTCGGGTATCTGCTGCGCCGGCTGAGGCAGTTGGGCTGGACACCGGGAGCCGCGCTGGTGGCCAGTTCCGTACTGCGCGGTAGCTACCACCTCTACCAGGGCATCGGCGGCTTCCTCGGCAACATGGTGATGGGCCTGGTGTTCGTCTTCCTGTACCGCCGATGGGGCCGGGTGGGTCCCCTGGTGGTGGCGCATTCCCTGCTCGACATCGGGGCGTTCGTGGGGTACGCGCTGCTGGCGGGGAAGGTGGGGTGGCTGCCGACGGCGTGACCGTCGGCAGGACCCCAGGCCCTAGGCGAGCAACTCGCCCTCGATCACGGTGACCGCGCGGCCGTTGAGCAGGGTGCGGTCGCCGCGCAGTCGGGTGCGGACGCGCCCTGAGCGGGGCGAGGCCTGCAGGCCGGTCAGGTCGGGGCGGCCCAGACGCTCGGACCAGAAGGGCGCGAGGGCCGTGTGCGCGCTGCCGGTGACCGGGTCCTCGTCGATGCCGATGCGCGGGAAGAAGCAGCGGGAGACGAAGTCGTAGCCGGTGGCCGGGTTCTCGGCGCGCGCGGTGGCGATGACGCCCCGCTCGGAGTACGCGGCCAGGGCCCGGTGGTCCGGCGCGAGAGCGCGCACCGTCTTCTCGTCCGCCAGCTCCAGCACGAGGTCGCCGACGTTCGGGCCGGTGTCGAAGGCGACGAGCGGCTCGGCGCCCAGCGCCTCGGCGACACCGGACGGGACCTCGACCGGGGTGAGCGGGGCCGTCGGGAAGTCCAGGGTGATCGAGCCGTCCGCCTCCGGCGTCGCCCCGAGGACACCACTGCGGGTGGCGAACCGCACCGGCCCCTCGTGCGCGCCGGTGCTGTGCAGGACGTGGGCCGTGGCGAGCGTCGCGTGACCGCACATGTCGACCTCGGTGGCGGGCGTGAACCACCGCAGCGCCCAGTCGGCGCCGCCGCCCCCGGGCAGCGGGTGCGCGAACGCGGTCTCGGCGTGATTCACCTCCAGGGCCACCTGCTGGAGCCGTTCGTCGTCCGGGAACGCGTCGAGGAGCAGGACCCCGGCCGGGTTGCCGGTGAAGGGACGGTCGGTGAAGGCATCGACGATTCGGAGAGGCATGCCGCTGACGGTAGGGGGCGGGTGGCCTGGGCGGCCAAGGCCAATTCGGCGGTACTGGACCGATTTTGGGGCGCGCAGGTGGCGGCCCGTATTCGGCTCTACCGTGGAGGCGCAGGCGCGCGTCAGCGTGTTGTGCGCGGTCGTGAGTCCAGCACCGTCCCAGGAGGCCGTCATGTCCCAGCCGTCCGTTCTCGCCGCGCTGCTCGCCGGGTTGCGCGGGGGTTCGATCGAGGTCGTCGATCTCACGTCGCCGCTGTCGTCGGCCACACCGGTGATCCAGTTGCCGCCGGAGTTCGGGCAGACCCAGGTGTTCGAGCTGGAGGAGATCAGCCGGTACGACGACCGGGGCCCGGCCTGGTACTGGAACAACTTCCGCAGCGGTGAGCACACCGGCACCCACTTCGACGCGCCGGTCCACTGGGTCACCGGAAAGGACCTCACGGACGTGGCGTCGATTCCGGCGGGCCGGCTGCTCGCGCCGGCGGCCGTGCTGGACTTCTCCGAACAGGCCGCCAAGGACGCCGACTTCCTCGTCGAGGTGAGCCACATCAAGGCCTGGGAGGCCGAGCACGGGCCGCTGCCCGACGGGGGCTGGCTGCTGCTGCGCACCGGCTGGGACGCCCGCTCCGAGTCGCAGGAGGCGTTCCTCAACGCCGACGAGAACGGTCCCCACACGCCCGGTCTGTCGGCGGAGTGCGCGCGCTGGGTGGCGGAGGAGGCGCCGGTCATCGGGCTCGGCGTGGAGACGGTCGGCACGGACGCGGGGCGGGCGCACTCGTTCGAACCGGCGTTCCCCTGTCACTCGTATCTCCTCGGCAGTGACAAGTACGGGCTCACCCAGCTGCAGAACCTCGGCGCGCTGCCGCCCACCGGGGCCGTCGTCATCGCCGGGCCGCTGCCCATCGTCAGTGGATCCGGTGCCCCCGCGCGCGTGCTCGCCCTGGTGGAGCGGTCGTGAAGGTCGCCGAGGCCGTCGGGCGGGCGCTGACCGCGGCCGGGGTCGACCACGTCTTCGGCGTGGTCGGTTCGGGCAACTTCCACCTCACCAACGCCATGGTCGCGGCGGGCGCCCGCTTCGTCGCCGCCCGGCACGAGGGCGGCGCCGCCACCATGGCCGACGCGTACGCCCGCACGAGCGGCACCGTCGCCGCGGTGAGCGTGCACCAGGGGCCGGGGCTGACCAACGCCGTCACCGGCATCGCGGAGGCGGCCAAGAGCCGTACTCCGTTGCTGGTCCTTGCCGCCGAGGCGACGCAGCCGAACTCCAACTTCCGGATCGACCAGGCGGTCATCGCGCACTCGGTCGGCGCCGTCACCGCGCGCCTGACGACGGCCCACGACGCGGTCGCCCAGGCCCTCGCCGCGCTGCACCGGGCCCGGCACGAGCGCCGTACCGTCCTGCTGGACCTGCCCCTGGAGGTGCAGGCCCTGGACGTGCCGGACGAAGTGGCGCGAGCCTTGAGCGCGGAGCAGGGACTGGATGCGCCACAGGCCTTCGCCCCGGCGCCCGAACCCGTGCCGGTCGAGCCCTCGACGGCCGAACTGGCCGAGCTGGTACGGCTGTTGCACCGCTCGCGCCGCCCGGTCTTCGTGGCCGGCCGGGGTGCGCGTACGCCGGACGCGCGGGACGCGCTGGTGGAGCTCGGCGAACAGCACGGCGCGCTGCTGGCCACCTCCGCGGTCGCCCGGGGCCTGTTCCAGGGCGGCGACTGGTCGCTCGACGTGTCCGGCGGCTTCGCCTCACCCCTGGCCGCGGAACTGATCCAGGGCGCCGATCTGATCGTCGGCTGGGGCTGCGCCCTGAACATGTGGACCATGCGGCACGGCAACCTCATCGGCGCCGACGCCACCGTCGTACAGGTCGACGACGATCCGTCCGCGCTCGGCGTGCACCGCGAGGTCGCCCTCGGCGTCACCGGTGACGTGGCACGGACCGCGCGGCGGGCGCTGGAGTCGGGCGGTCGGCGGCGCGAGGGGTACCGGACGCCCGAGATCGGGGCCGCCCTCGCCGCGCGGGCGCGGTGGCGGGACGTGCCGTACGAGGACGAGGGCACCCGTGAGCGGATCGATCCGCGGACGCTGAGCATCGCGCTGGACGGCCTGCTCCCGGCCGAGCGGGTCGTGGGCGTGGACTCCGGGAACTTCATGGGCTATCCCAGCGCGTACCTGTCGGTGCCGGATCACGAGGGGTTCTGCTTCACGCAGGCCTTCCAGTCGATCGGCCTGGGCCTCGCGACCACGATCGGCGCGGCGCTGGCCCGCCCGGACCGGCTGCCGGTGGCCGCCCTCGGCGACGGCGGGTTCCTCATGAGCGCCGTGGAACTCGACACCGTGCGCCGGCTCGGACTGCCGATGGTGGTCGTCGTGTACAACGACGACGCCTACGGGGCGGAGGTCCACCACTTCGGGCCCGAGGGCCACCCGCTGGACACGGTCACCTTCCCGGAGACGGACCTCGCCGCGATCGCCCGCGGCTACGGCTTCGAGGCGGTCACCGTCCGTACCGGGGCCGACCTCAAGACGGTCGAGGACTGGCTCTCCGGGCCCCGCACGGCGCCCCTGCTCATCGACGCCAAGGTGACGCGCGACCACGGCGCCTGGTGGCTGGAGGAGGCGTTCCGGGGCCACTGAGCCGGCCCGCCGAGCGGCTTCAGGGGCGTGGGGCGTCCGATTGTGCGGCCGGTGCGGGGTGTTGGGAGGACCGGGACCAACTGGCCAGCAGCTTCAGGCGTTCCGCGGAGGCGGACCCTGGTTCGACGGTGGAGAGGCCCAGGATCTGCTCGGGGTCGTCGGTGGGGGCGAACGCCTCGTAGCCCAGGACGAGTTCGCCGACGACGGGATGGTGGTAGCGCTTGGTGCCGTGGGTGCGCTGGAAGACGTCGTGGTCGGCCCACCAGTGGCGGAAGTCCGCGTCCTGGACGGAGAGTTCGCCGACGAGCTCCGCCAGGGCGGGGTCGTGCGGATGGCGTCCCGCGTACAGGCGCAGTGAGGCGACGATGCCGCGGGCGGACCCTTCCCAGTCGGCGTACAGGGCCCGGAAGTGGTCGTCGAGGAAGACCAGCCGGGCCATGTTGCGGCTGCGGGCGGGCAGGGCCTCGAAGTCCGTGTACAGGGCGCGGGCGAGGTCGTTGGCGGCCAGGACGTCCATGCGGCGGCCGTAGACGAGGGCGGGGACGTCGGTGAGGCTCTCCAGCAGCAGGCGCAGACCGGGGCGTACGCGCTGCGGGGGCAGCGGGCGAGGGCGGGTGCGGGTCGGTCTGGCGATCCGGAACAGATGGGCGCGCTCCAGATCGTTGAGGCGCAGGGCACGGGCGATCGCGTCCAGGACGGACGCGGAGACGTTCAGGTGGCGGCCGCGCTCCAGGCGGACGTAGTAGTCGACGCTGACGCCGGCGAGCTGGGCGACCTCCTCGCGCCGCAGACCCGGCACGCGGCGGGTGCCCGGCTGGGGCGCCAGACCCGCCTCTTCCGGGGTGATCCTCGCGCGGCGCGAGCGGAGAAAGTCCCGCAGCTCGCTGTTCGGTTCCTGGGCCATGCCTCCACCGTAGACCGGGTGACCTGGGGAGTGGCCGTGTCAAAGGGGGTCTGCCGGACCCCCGGTCGGAGCGGGTCTCCCACCCCGGCCGCGAGCGGTGCTGCTCTGGTGGAAGGCAAGTGAGCACGCAGATGGAGGTACCTCTCATGAAGCGCAGGATTCTCGGCGGCACCGGCATGTCGGTGAGCGAGTACGCGCTCGGCGCGATGATGTTCGGCGCGATGGGCAACACCGACCACGACGAGTCGGTCCGCATGATCCACACGGCGCTGGACGCCGGGATCAACCTCGTCGACACCGCCGACGTGTACTCCGGTGGCGAGTCGGAGGTGATCGTGGGCAAGGCGCTGCAGGGCAGGCGCGACGACATCGTCCTGGCCACCAAGTTCGGGCTGCCGATGGGTGAGGACCCCAACCGGCGCGGCGGCTCGGCCCGTTGGATCCGTCGCGCGCTGGAGGACAGCCTGCACCGCCTGGACACCGACCACGTCGACCTCTACCAGATGCACCGCCCCGACCCGCACACCGACATCGACGAGACCCTCGGTGCCCTGTCGGACCTGGTCCGGGCCGGGAAGATCCGTGCCGTGGGCGGCTCGTTCTTCTCGCCCGAGGAGATCGTCGAGGCGCAGTGGACGGCCGAGCGCCGCGGTCACCAGCGCTTGCGCACCGAGCAGCCGCCGTACTCGATCCTCACCCGTGGTGTGGAGAGCCGGGTGCTGCCCACCGCCCAGCGCTACGGCATGGGCGTGCTGACCTTCGGCCCGCTCAACTCCGGCTGGCTCTCCGGTCGCGCGGATCCCACCGCCGGACACCGCAGCGCCGGCGCCGGGGCGAAGATGTTCGACCTCACCCAGCCGGGTGTTCAGGCCAAGGCCGACGCCGTGGGCAAACTGACCGCTCTGGCCGCCGAGGCCGGCCTGCCGCTGCCTCATCTGGCCACCGCTTTCGTCCGGGCGCATCCGGCGGTCACCGCGGTGCTCATCGGGCCCCGCCGCCCCGAGCAGCTGGCCGACCTCCTCGCCGCGGCCGACGTGGAACTGAGCGACGACATCCTCGACCGCATCGACGAGATCGTCCCGCCCGGCGTCGACGTGAACTCCGGCGACTTCTACATCGACCCCACCCCGCCGATCACCGACAAACGCCTGCGGCGCCGCTGAAGGCCGCTCGCGGTCATTGCGTCGACTCCAGAAGGCGGTCGAGTGTCCGGCGTCCCAAGCTGCTCATCGCCGGATTGGTCTCGACGTAGTACCAGACAAGACCCACTGCCTGTTCGAACGCCCATGCCTTGCCGCGCTCCCACTCCAGATCGTCACAGGCAAGTCTCCGCCGGAGTACTTCGCGCGGGCCCGGCCGCAACAGGTGCCAGGCGCTGACCAGATCCAGCGCGGGGTCCGCCGCGCCGAAGCCGCCGGTGTCGAGCACACCGCTGAGCCGGTCTCCCTCGACCAGCACGTTGCCGGGGATCAGGTCACTGTGGCTCATCACGTCGGCACCCGTGCGGGGCAACTCCCGGAAGTGGCTCCACACTTGGCGCAGCCGGTCCACGTCGAGCAGCCCCTCGCTCTCCGCGAAGCACTTCGCCATCCAGTCGTCGTGGTGAGCGAGGACGCCACCGCGGTTGTCGCCGCTGAAGACCCGCCCCCGCGTGCCGGCGTCCCGCAGGGCCGCGATGAAGGCCGCGAGGTCCTCGGCGAAGGCGTCCGATCCGCTCGGGTCGGCATCGGAGGCGACCGTTCCCGGCAGCCAGGTCTGGACCGACCACGGCATGGGGTAACCCGCTCCGGGCTTTCCCAGGGCGACGGGTTCGGGGACGGGGAACCGGGACACCAGTGCCAGCTCCGCGCTCGCCCGGGCTTCCTGTTCCAGCACCGCCAGTGCCTCGGAGGCATCGGCGAGGCGCAGGGGGAAACGCGCCGAGAGGTCGTTCCCGATCCGGAAGATGGCATTGACGGTCCCGGTCGACGACACGCGTCGAATCGTCTCGCCGCTCCATCGGGGGAACTGTTCCCGGATCAGGGCCGCGACGATGTCGGTGGTCACGTCCACTTGGTCAGCGTGCATGAACAGCCAGTATTCATACGCCGGGGTCCGGATCCACTGAGATTGTCGAGAGGGGGCTTGCCAGGCGATCGCTACCGATATATCGTTGACGCATCGCGACAGATCAACGAATGAATGGAGTGATTGCGATGCGTTCCCATGGACACGAGCATGGACACGGTGGCCCCGGCTCTCGCGGCCGAGGCGGTTTCGACGGTCGGCGCGGCGCCTTCGGGCCCTTCGGACCGGGAGGTCCGGGTGGACCTGGTCCCGGTCCCGGCTTCGGTTTCGGTGGACCCGGGTTCGGTCCCGGGCCCTGGGGCCCGAGGGGCCGGGGCGGACCGCGCGGCAGGGCACGGCGAGGCGACGTACGCGCGTCGATCCTGGCCCTGCTCAAGGACCGTGCGATGCACGGTTACGAGATGATCCAGGAGATCGCCGAGCGCAGCGGCGGGGCGTGGAAGCCCAGCCCCGGTTCGGTGTACCCCACCCTCCAACTGCTGGAGGACGAGGGCCTGATCGCGAGTGAGTCCGAGGGCGGCAAGAAGCTGTTCTCGCTCACCGACGCCGGCCGCACCGCGGCCGACGAGGGCCCGGACGCGCCCTGGGAGGAAGCCACCCGAGGCGTCGACTGGGAGGCCCTGGGCGAGATCCGGCAGGCCGGCTTCGGTCTGATGGAGGCCTTCGGCCAGGTCTGGAAGACCGGCAGCAAGGAGCAGCGCGAGAAGGCGCTGAGCGTCATCAACGACGCTCGCAAGAAGCTGTACCTGATCCTCGCCGACGAGGACTGACGAGAACCGGTAGGTACTGACGGCCTCCCCGCCGTGAGCGAGGCGCCCCGTGGAGCGATCCGCGGGGCGCCTTCGTGCGTCCGGCGCGGGTCAGGCCACCGGCCGGGCCACCAGACCGTCCAGCTTCCGCAGTGACTCGTCCAGCGCGGCCGTCGCCGAGTCCTTGAGCTTGCCCGCCATCAGCGAGACGGCGGCACCGGTGAACTCGCCGTCGATGCGCACCGTCGTGGCGTCACCGTCGGGGATGAGCGTGTAGCGCGTGGAGACGGTCACCTGCATCGGCCCCTTGCCGCGAATGGCGAACACCCGGGCCAGCTCCAGCTCCTCGATGGTCCAGTCGACCTCCGCCGGGAAGCCCATCAGCTTCATGTTCTCCTGGAAGGTCCCGCCCACCGCGAGTGTCTCGGGGCCGCCCTTGGGGAAGTTGGTGTGGGTCGCGTTCCACTCGCCGTACGCGGACCAGTCGGTGAGTTGTGCCCACACCTTCTCGGCGGGGGCTCCGATGCGTGCCTCCGCGCTGACTTCGGCCATGCGACCACCCCTTCGGTTCGGGCTCCGGTGTCGCGGAACGTAGCCGCACGGACCGCAATGTTCAAGACTGATGAACCGTCAGAAATGAACCGGCGGAAAGGGGTCGGCGGAAAGGGAGTACCGGAAACCCTTCAGCCGACCCGTCGTATCTGCGCCGCGTCGAAGAGATCCCACGCGCGCGGGAGCGCGCTCTCGTCGTGGCAGTGCCAGGCGTCCCAGAACAGGTCGGCGGGCAGTGCGTCCTCCGGGGCGTACACCCGGTACACGTACTGTTTGCCGTCGACGGCCGGCAGTGCGACCAGCCAGCACCTGCTCTCCACGTCCCTGAGGGACGAGCGACTCGGGCGCCGCGGTTGCGCACCGGGCGCATCACACAGCGGCGCGCGCCCCCGCGCCGAGAACGGCCTGATCTCATCCGTAAGGAGGAGATTTCGGCCGTCGGACTCCACTCTGTGTGGGACGGGAAGATGCTTCCGCCCGGGGATGACCGAATGCCCTGGGACTGATGGGGTGGGGATGTGCAACCCCGGATCCCTCGGCAGTCGGTCGGCGAGCAGGCCCTCGGCCCTCGCGCGGACACCGCCGCCACGCTCAGTGCGGAGCTGGCAGCGGTCGTCACCGCTGCCCGCCGCCGCGCGGTGCGGGACGGGGACCGGCAGATCGACACGGCGCACCTTCTGCACTCCCTTCTCGAGTACGACGCCGACGTGCGCGCCGTCTTCGACGACGGTCCCGAGATCGCCCGGCTGCTCGGCTACCTCGTGCAGCGCAGCATCGGCTACGGACTGCGCTGGCAGGGCAGCGTCGAGGACTCCGGCGCGGTACCCGTGGTGCAGGAGAGCGAGGGCCTGTCGCCGCTGGCCGCCGGCGCGATGGGGAACGCCTGCGACCGCGCTGCCCGGCGCGGCGACGAACCGGCCTGCGGGGTCGACCTGCTCGCGGCGCTCGTCGTGGACCCGCAGGCGCGCGCCGTCGAGGTGCTGGACCGGGCCGGAATCGACCGGCACGAGGTGACCGCCCGCGTCGAGGACTTCCTGTCCCAGTCCGGCTCGTCCAGCCGATGACGGCGAAGAGGGATGAAGGCGAAGAGGGGATGAAGGCGAAGACGGCGGTCCGGCTCGTCCAGCCGGTGAGACAGGAGTCATCGGGGGTGACGCTCCTGTCGTGCCCTGTCATCATGTCCGGGTGCAGACGTCGAAGAGCAGTCAGGGCAGTGCCGGCAAGGGCGTCGGGCTCGGTCTCGCGATCGGATCGGCGATCGCCTTCGGAGGGTCCGGGGTCGCGGCCAAGCCGTTGATCGAGGCAGGCCTCGACCCGCTCCACGTGGTGTGGCTGCGGGTGGCGGGCGCCGCCCTGGTGATGCTGCCGGTCGCCGTCCGCCACCGCGCGCTGGTCCGCCGACGCCCCGCGCTGCTCGCCGGGTTCGGACTGCTCGCCGTGGCCGGCGTCCAGGCCTGCTACTTCGCCGCGATATCCCGGATACCCGTCGGGGTCGCGCTGCTGGTCGAGTACCTCGCGCCCGCCCTCGTCCTCGGCTGGGTGCGGTTCGTGCAGCGCCGGCCGGTGACGCGTGCCGCCGCGCTCGGCGTGGTCCTCGCCGTCGGCGGCCTCGCCTGTGTCGTCGAGGTCTGGTCGGGCCTGAGCTTCGACGCGATCGGCCTGCTGCTCGCCCTCGCCGCCGCCTGCTGCCAGGTCGGCTACTTCGTCCTGTCCGACCAGGGCAGCGACGCCGGCGAGGACGCCCCCGATCCGCTGGGCGTGATCGCGTTCGGCCTGCTGATCGGCGCGCTCGTCCTGACCGTCGTGGCCCGCCCCTGGACCATGGACTGGTCCGTGCTCAGCGGCTCCGCCGACATGAACGGCACCTCCGTGTCCGCCGCCGTCCTGCTGGCCTGGATCGTGCTGATCGCCACCGTCCTCGCCTACGTCACCGGAGTGGTCTCCGTGCGCCGGCTCTCCCCGCAGGTCGCGGGCGTCGTCGCGTGTCTCGAAGCGGTCATCGCGACCGTGCTGGCCTGGGTCCTGCTCGGCGAGCACCTGTCCGCCCCGCAGATCATCGGCGGCGCGATCGTCCTCCTCGGCGCGTTCATCGCCCAGTCGACCGCCCCGGCCAAGGGCTCCCCGGACCCGGTGGCGAGCGGCGGCCCGGAACGCGAGCTGTCCGCGAGGGGCACGGGCACGTGAGCGGCCGAGGCGGCGACGGAGCCGGCCGTCTGAGCCGCCAACTGCATGGTGGGGGCGGGCCGTCTGCGTGGCCGACCGCATGGTGGGGCCGGTCGTCTGAGGGACCAACTGCACGGTGAGACTGGCTGTCTGAGCGGCCGACCGCACGATGGGGTCGGTCGCCTGAGTGGCCGACCGCGCGGTGGGGCCGGCCGTCCGGGCGGCCAACTGGACTGTGGGGCTGGTCACCTGAGCGGCCAATCGCGCGATGGGGTCGGTCACCTCAGTGGCCAACCGCGCGGTAGGGCCGGCCGTCCGAGCGGCCAACTGGACTGTGGGGCTGGTCACCTGAGCGGCCAATCGCGCGGTGGGGCCAGCCGTCTGAGCGGCCGACCGCACGGTGGCCGGTCACTTGGTCGGCGTCCACACTCCCCGCCGCCGCACCTGATGCTCCCGGGCCGCCGCGTCCCCGGTCCCGTCCCGCTCCGCGAGCCCCGCCACGATCCGGTCCTGCACGTCCGCCGGTTTGTGACTGGCGTACTTGAACTTCGCCTGTACGTCGATGACTTGGAGCACCAGCCCCCGGATCCCGGAGAGCATCCGGCCGTAGGGCTCCTCGCCCGCCGCCGCCCGCGCGGAGCCGCCCTCCGGCTGGAAGTGGCCGACCTGGCGGTTCAGCAGCTCGGCCTTCTGTGCCGGATCGTCCACGACCCGGGCCAGGCAACGGAGTTGGACGGCCGCGTAGAAACTGGTCGGTACGCCGTGCTCGGACGGGGTGTCCGGCGGGGCCTGCCAGGGACCGGGGATGTACGCGTAGTCGTCGACCACGCTCAGCAGCACGTCCGGGGATGCCTCCAACGCCGGCCAGAGCGGGTTGGGCCGGGCGAGGTGCGTGACGACCTCGCCCCGCTCGCCGCGCTCGGGCTCGTAGGCGAAGTGCAGCGGCTGGACGTGCGGCGGCTGCCCCGGCAGGCCGTTGACGGCGAGCTGCCCGAAGTCGTGGACGGAGAGCCAGTGTTGCCACTCGGCGTCGTCGCGGGGCGCGTCCCAGGGGTGGATCAGCATCACGGCACGGCCAGGTAGTCGGGGAGCTCGATGCCGGGGGTCAAGTCCGCGTCGGACACCGGGGTTTCGTAGCCCTTGCGGAGTGGGACGACGCCGGCCCAATGGGGGAGGGACAGGTCCTCGGGCTCGTCGTTGACCCCGCCGGTGCGGAGCTTGGCGGAGACCTCGTTCAGGTCGAGGCGGATCACGGCGGTGGCGGCCAGCTCCTTCTTGTTCGCGGGCCGGGAGTCCGCCGCGCGGCCCGGGACGACGTGGTCGACGAGGGAGTCGAGGGCCGCGCGCTTCTCCTCCGGGTCCGTCACGTCGTAGGCGATGCCGTGTACGACCACGGACCGGTAGTTGATCGAGTGGTGGAAGGCGGAGCGGGCCAGGATCAGCGCGTCCACGTGCGTCACCGTCAGGCACACGGCGAGCCCCGGGTCGGCCTTGCCGGTCATCCGCAGCGGGCGCGAGCCGGTCGAGCCGTGCACGTAGAGCCGGTCACCGACCCGGCCGTACAGCGTGGGCAGCACGACGGGTGCGCCGTCGCGGACGAAGCCGAGGTGGCAGACATAGCCCTCGTCGAGTATCGAGTGCACCAGCTCCTTGTCGTACGACGCCCGGTCCGGGGAGCGGGTGGGGACGGTGCGGTCGGTCGGCGTGTAGGCGGCGGGCTGCGACGTCGTCGGCTGGGCGGTCCCCTGCATGGCGTTCTCCGTAGGCGTTCGTGGCGTGTTGCGTCCGATATTGCACTAGTGCATAATCTTCTTTGTGCTAGAAGGATATCGGATCGAAGGGCGACGCGCAGCCGAGATCGCGGCGAGCGTCGAGCGTGCGGTGGGCGCCGGGGCGCTGGAGCCGGGGCAAGTGCTGCCGCCCATGCGGGAGTTGGCGGTCAAGCTGGGGGTGAATCCCAATACCGTCGCGTCCGCGTACCGGATCCTGCGGGAGCGAGGGGTGATCGAGACCGCCGGGCGCCGAGGCAGCCGGGTGCGGTCCAAGCCGGCCACCACCGGGCGGGAGTACGTCCGCACGGACGTGCCCGAGGGGGTGCGGGACGTGGCGAACGGCAATCCGGACCCGGCGCTGCTGCCGTCCCTGGGCGAGGCCTTCGCGTCGGCAGCAGCGCGGGGCGACCGGGAGCCGGTGCTGTACGGCGACGCCCTCGTGGAACCGGAGTTGGCGCGGATCGCGCGCGCCGAACTGGACGCCGACGGGGTCCCTGATGGCCCCGTGGCACTCGCCTCGGGCTCGCTCGACGTCATCGAGCGCGTGCTCGCGGCCCATCTCAAGTCCGGGGACACCGTCGCCGTCGAGGACCCCGGCTGGGGCAGCCTGCTCGACCTGGTCCCGGCGCTCGGGCTGCGGGTCGTACCGGTCGGCGTCGACGACGAAGGGCCGCTCCCCGACGACGTACGGCGGGCTCTCGCCGGCGGGGCGCACGCCCTGATCGTCACGGACCGCGCGCAGAACCCGACCGGCGCCGCGGTGACCGCCACGCGTGCGCGTGCCTTGCGCGCTGTGCTCCGGGAGCATCCGGAGGTCCTGCTGATCGAGGACGACCACGGCCTCGGCATCGTCGACCTGCCGCTGCATCCGCTGGCCGGCGTCACCCGCCACTGGGCCTTCGTCCGCTCGGTCGCCAAGGCCTACGGACCCGATCTGCGGCTCGCCGTGCTCACCGGGGACGCCGTCACCGTCGACCGCGTGAACGGGCGGCACCGGCTCGGCCCCGGCTGGGTCAGCCACCTCCTTCAGCGGGCGGTGGTGCGGCTGTGGACCGACGGCGCGCTCGACACGGCGGCGGTGGCGAAGGCGTACCGACGACGGCGCGACCTGCTGATCGACGCGCTCGCGGCACGCGGGGTGGCGGCCAATGGGTGCAGCGGACTCAACGTCTGGATCCCGGTACCGGACGAGACCGGCGCGGTGTCCCGACTCCTGCACGCAGGCTGGGCCGTGGCCCCGGGCGCCCGCTTCCGCCTGAACGCGCCGCCGGGCATCCGGGTCACCGTCGCGACCCTGACCGACTCGGAGGCGACTCCGCTGGCGGACGCGATCGCGTCGGCGGTGGGACCGGCGGAGGGGAAGGCGACGGGGCGGAGGTATGTGTAGCGGGGGTGGGCGGAAGGGGGTCTGTGGAGGGGCGCCTAGGCCTTCGAAGTGGCCGCGGATTCCGCGGTTTTGACCGTGACACCGGCCTCGACCATGGCACCGGCCTGGACTGTGACACCCGCCTCGACCATGGCACCGGCCTCGGCCGCTCTCCGCCCCCGCCCGAGCCGCCGCTTCCGCGGCCTCGCCTGCGTGAGCGCCGCCCCCGCCAGCACGATCGCCGCGCCGACCGGAGTCGACCAGGTCAGGGACTCGCCGAGGATCGTGACACCGGCGGCCGTGGCGATGACCGGGATGAAGTAGGTGACCATCTGCGCGGTGGTGGGGCCGACTTCGGCGACCAGGCCGTACTGGATGAGGACGGCGAGGCCCGTGCCCAGGGCGCCCAGGGCGGCGATCGCGAGGAGGGGGCCGGGGGAGAGGTGGTCCGGGAGCGAGGTGAACAGGGGTGTGACGACGGCCAGTTGGACCGTCGCCAGCAGCAACTGCGCGCCCGTCAGGGAGAGGTGCGAGTGGCCGGTGCCGGCGAGGGTGCGGCGGACGTGGATCCAGCCGATCGGGTAGCTGAGCGAGGCCAGCAGGGCCATCGCCGTGCCCGTGGCGTCCAGGCCGTGGAAACCCTGCCAGGCGCCGAGGACCGTCAGGACGCCGAGGAAGCCGATACCGAGGCCCGCCACGCGGACGCGGGTCGGCCGGTCCTCGGAGAGGGCGACCAGGGACAGGGCCATGCCCCACAGCGGGGAGGTCGCGTTGCAGATACCCGCGAGCGTGGAGGGGATCGTCAGCTCGGAGTAGGCGAAGAGGGAGAACGGCAGGGCGTTCAACAGGAAAGCGGCGACCGTCAGATGGAGCCATGTCCGGCCACCGCCCGGCAGACGCTCCCGCTTCACGACCATCGCCGCCGCCAGGACCGCCGTACCGAACACCAGTCGCCCCAGGGTCACTTGGAACGGGGCGTACCCCTCCGTGCCGACCTTGATGAGGAGGAAGCTGAAGCCCCAGATCAGGGAGAGGGCGCCAAAGCGGAGGCGCCAGTCGGTGCGGGGTGCGGTGGCGGTCTTGGCGGCCCGGGGCCCGGTGGCGGTCTCGGAGGTCGAGGCGGTGGTCATGGCCGTAACGATGCCGCACCTGATCTCGTAGCACCATCGAGATTTCGGCATCGGTATCTCGTAGCATCACTTACATGTTGAATCTGGAGCGCCTGCGCACCCTCGACGCCCTCGCCCGGCACGGCTCGGTCAGTGGGGCGGCCGACGCGCTGCATGTCACCACCTCCGCGGTCTCGCAGCAGATGTCCAAGCTGGAGCGGGAGGTGAGTCAGCAGCTGCTCGCCAAGAACGGTCGGGGGGTGCGGCTCACCGATGCCGGGCGGCTGCTGGCCGAGCACGCGGCGCGGATCCTGTCGCAGGTCGAGCTGGCCCAGTCGGATCTGGAGGCGCAACGCGGGCAGGTGGTCGGCGAGTTGAGGGTGTCGGCGTTCCCCACGGCCGCGCGCGGGCTGTTTCCCCTCGCGCTCGCCGATCTGCGCGCCGAACATCCGGCGCTGCGGGTGCGCTCCACCGAGCTGGAGCCGGAGGCCGGCATCGCCGGAGTGGTCCGCGGCGACCTCGACCTCGCGGTCGTCCTCGACTGGTACAACAAGCCGATGCCGCTTCCCGACGGGCTGGTGAAGGCGCCCGTCCTGGACGACCCGGCCGACCTGGCGATGCCGGCCCGGCACCGGCTCGCCGGGCGCGACGAGGTGGACCTCGGGGAGCTGGCCGAGGACGAGTGGATCACCTGGGGCGAGGGCGAGTTCTGCCACGAGTGGCTGATGTTCACGCTGCGCTCGCGCGGGATCGAGCCGATCGTCGCACACCGGGCCGCCGAGACCCACACCCAACTGGGCCTCGTCCAGGCCGGGTTGGGTGTCTGCATCGCCCCGCTGCTGGGCCGCCACCCGATGCCGGCCGGCGTGGTCACCGTCCCGCTCGTCCAGCGGGTGCGCCGGCATGTCTACGTCGTCTGGCGGGCGGACGCCGACCGCCGCCCCTCGATCAGGGCGGCGGTACGGGCGTTGCAGGACGCGGCGCGGAAGGTGGGCTGACCGTCGTTCGGATCGGCCCGGCGTCGCGTGCCCCGTTACCGCCCGCCCAGCTTCCGGAAGTCCCAGGACACGATCTTGTCCGGCGTCAGCCGTATCCAGGCGTGCCTGCCGTCGTGCGGCATCTCCTCCAGACGGAAGTTCTTGCGGGCGAACAGGGTTTCGGGGACGTCGAGTTCGGCGCGCAGCTCCCCGGTGCGGGGGGCCTCGCCCACGAACTCCACGGCCCCGGACAGCTCGACGCCGCGCAGCTCGTCGTACTCCTCGCCGGTGTCGACCACGATCGCGACCCGGGGATCACGGCGCAGGTCGGTCCACCGCTTGCTGCGCACCACGGAGTACAGCCACATCGAGGTCCCGTCCCAGGCGAACCACAACGTGCTGACGTGCGGCGCCCCGCCCACCGACACCGTGGCCACCCGGCAGGTGCGTTGGCTGGTGAGGAACTCGTCCAGTTCCCCAGGCGTCATCATGATCTTCCGGCCCCGACGCTGAGTGACGGTCATGCGGCCCCCTCTTCTCTCACGTCGTGTCAGAGGAACTCCAGTGATCCTCTGACATCACGTCAGAAAAGGATGGGTCGTCTTCCTTCCCCGCGCAATGGTGGCTAGTCTCGCCCGCTCAACACCGCTCGCTCCGGACCGCCCGCCGCGTCGAGGGAGAATCGTGCCGTCGCAGCAACAGCTCAGCGAACAACTCGACCCGGCGACCACGGTGTTGCTCACCGTCGAGTGCCAGCAGGGGGTCGTCGGACCGGACAGCGCACTGCCCCAACTCGCCCACGAGGCACGCTCGTCGGGAGCCCTGGCCAACGTCGCCCGGCTGGTGGCCGCCGCCCACCAGAGCGATGTCCAGGTGATCCACGCGATCGCCGAGCGCCGCCCCGACGGCCGCGGCGCCAACCACAACGCACGGCTCTTCCGGGCCGCCGAGCGGCTCCCCGTCCAACAGCTCTCCGGCACCACGGCGGTCCGCGTCGCCGCCCCCATCGAGGTCGCCGAACAGGACCTGGTCGTACGACGGTTGCACGGGCTGTCTCCGATCCAGGGCACCGACGTCGACGCACTGCTGCGCAACCTCGGCTGCCGCACTCTTGTGGTGAGCGGGGTCTCGGCCAACGTGGCGATCCCCAACACCGTCTTCGACGCCGTCAACCGTGGCTACACGGTCGTCGTGCCCGCCGATGCCATCGCGGGAGTGCCCTCCGACTACACCCCCGCGATGATCCGCCACACCCTCGCATTGGTCGCTACGGTCGCGACCACGGACGAGGTGCTGGGCTGCTTTGTGGGGCCCCGGCGCGCGCGGGTCAGCCCAGCGTGATCGAGTCCCCGGTCACGGTGATCGTCTGCTCGGGCAGGGGCTGGGTGGCGGGACCCTTCTTCACACTGCCGTCCGCCACCGAGAACTCGCTCTTGTGGCACGGACAGACGATGACGTCACCGGTGATCTGGGTGACCGGGCAGCCCTGGTGGGTGCATTTGGACGAGAAGGCCTTGTAGGTGCCGGCCGTCGGCTGGGTCACCACCACGGCCGGGTCCTTGAAGATCTTGCCGCCGCCCTCGGGTATGTCGGCCGTCTTCGCCAGGGCCGCGCCACCCGCGCCGGACGAGGCGCTGCTGCTCGAGTCCGAGCCGCCGCTCGCGTTGTCCCCGGCCTGGGTGTCGGAGGAGCCGGAGGAGGACGAGTCGTCGCTCGATCCGCACGCGGTGAGCGCGGCGGCGAGTCCCGCCGCGCCCACCGCCGCCACGACGGTTCGTCGGGTGGGGGTCGGGGCGGTGTGGAGCGATTCGCTGGTCATGCGGACGTTCCCTTCCATGGCATGTTTCGTAGATCTGTACAGGGGTACGGGCGTCGACCACCCGTTGTTCATGGGTGTCGCGATCCTGACGCGGGTGGGACCAGAGGTGGGTAAAGCCGCGCTGTCGCTTTGCTGTCGGTGTCGGCGCGCCGCGCCCCGGGGGCCGTCTCGGGGGCCGGTCAACACCCCAGTAACCTGGGGCGATGCTCAAGGAAGTCACCGCCACCCGCTACATCACGCCGCTGCGTGAGGGCGGTTCGCTGCCGGGACTCGTCGAGGCCGACGACCTCGGGACGTATGTCATGAAGTTCACCGGCGCGGGACAGGGCCGCAAGACGCTGGTCGCCGAGGTGGTCTGCGGTGAACTCGCCCGGAGGCTGGGCTTCCGGATGCCCCGGCTGGTGACGGTCGACCTCGATCCGGTGCTGGGCCTCGGCGAGCCCGAGCAGCAGGTGCAGGAGCTGCTGAGGTCCAGCGGTGGCGCCAACCTCGGCATGGACTTCCTGTCGGGTGCCCTCGGCTTCGATCCGCTCGCCTTCACGATCGGTCCCGAGGAGGCCGGCCGGATCATCTGGTTCGACGCGCTGATCAACAACGTCGACCGCTCCTGGCGCAACCCCAACCTGCTGATGAGGCGCGGCGAGCTGTGGCTCATCGACCACGGCGCCACCATGATCTGGCACCACAACTGGCCCGGCGTGGAGAAGTCCGCCGCCCGCCCCTACGACGCCTCGGACCACGCCCTCGCCCGCTTCGCGCCGGACGTCACCGCGGCCGCCGCCGCGCTCGCGCCGCTGGTCACCGAGGAACTCCTCGCCGAGGTGACCGCCGAGATCCCCGACGCCTGGCTGACCGGCGAACCCGGCTTCGACACCCCGGACGACCTGCGGCGGGCCTACGCGCGACCCCTGCTCACCCGCGCCTTCGACATCCACGCGCGCGTGACCGGCATTCCCGCCACCGGCATCGAGGAGGGCAAGTGAGCGAGACCAGCATCTACATGGCCGGACATGTCACCGAGCGCCACATCACCCGGGCGGGCCAGGGCGGCGGCCGGGACGTCTTCGAGTACGCCCTGCTGCGCGTCGTGCCCCGCGTCGAGCGCGGCGAGTGCATCAACGCCGGGGTGCTCGTGTACTGCCGCGCCAAGGCCTACGTCGGCGCCCGCACCCACCTCGACGAGGCCCGGCTGCTCGCCCTCGACCCCGACGCCGACGTGGCCGGGATCCGGGCCGCTCTGGACGCCGTGGAGCGCGTCTGCGGGGGCGGCGGGGCGGCCGGGCAGGCCGCGGGCGACGACCCCGGGCAGCGGTTCCGCTGGCTCGCCGCGCCCCGCTCCACGGTCGTGCAGCCGGGGCCGGTGCACACCGGCCTCACCGTCGATCCGGCGGCCGACGCGGAGCGCTTGCTCGGCCTGCTGGTGAGGTAATGGATCACACCTGCCTCGTGTGCCGTTGACACCGGGTGCCAGGGCTTCTAGCGTCACGTACGCCGAGGGTACTAAGCGGTCGCTCACCGAAGCGCGATCCGGGGCACTCCGGCCGGCGTACTTTCCCCAGGGCGAGGAGAACCAGCAATGTCCACCACTGAGCAGCGGGTCGCCGTTGTGACGGGCGGCGCGCGCGGCATCGGCGCCGCCACCGCCGTACGACTGGCCGCCGAGGGCCGCGCGGTCGCCGTGATCGACCTCGACGAGGCCGCCTGCAAGGACACCGTGGAGAAGATCACCGCGGCCGGTGGCCGGGCGATCGCGGTGGGCGCCGACGTCTCGGACGAGGCGCAGGTGGAGGCCGCCGTCGCGCGCGTGGTCGACGAGCTGGGCGCCCCGACGATCCTGATCAACAACGCGGGAGTGCTGCGCGACAACCTGCTGTTCAAGATGAGCGTCGCCGACTGGGACACGGTCCTGGGCGTGCACTTGCGCGGCTCGTTCCTGATGGCCAAGGCCGTCCAGAAGCACATGGTGGACGCGGGCTTCGGCCGGATCGTCAACCTCTCCTCCTCCTCGGCGCTCGGCAACCGCGGCCAGGCCAACTACGCGGCCGCCAAGGCCGGTATGCAGGGCTTCACCAAGACCCTCGCCATCGAGCTCGGCAAGTTCGGCATCACCGCCAACGCCGTCGCCCCGGGCTTCATCGCCACCGAGATGACCAAGGCCACCGCCGAGCGCGTCAAGATGGGCTTCGAGGAGTTCAAGGCCGCCGCCGCCACCCAGATCCCGGTGGCCCGCGTCGGCGAGCCCGAGGACATCGCCAACGCCATCGCCTTCTTCACCAACGAGGCCGCCGGCTTCGTCTCCGGCCAGGTGCTGTACGTCGCCGGCGGACCGCTCGACTAGGGAACCCGGGACCATGACTGAACAGCCTGAACTGCCCGAACTCTCCGGCAAGGTGGCCGTGATCACCGGCGCGAGCCGCGGTATCGGCTACGGCGTCGCCGAGGCGCTGCTCGCCCGCGGCGACCGCGTCTGCATCACCGGCCGCAACGAGGACGCCCTCAAGGAGGCCGTCGAGGCCCTCGGCGCCGAGCGCGTCATCGGCGTGGCCGGCAAGGCCCACGACGAGGCCCACCAGGCCGTCGTCGTCGAGCGCACGATGGAGGCCTTCGGCCGCATCGACTTCCTGGTCAACAACGCTGGTACGAACCCGGTGTTCGGCCCGATGGCCGACCTCGACCTGAACGTCGCGCGCAAGGTCTTCGAGACCAACGTCATCTCGGCGCTCGGCTTCGCCCAGAGGACCTGGCACGCCTGGCAGAAGGACAACGGCGGCGCCATCGTCAACATCGCCTCCCTCGCCGGTGTCTCCGCCTCGCCGTTCATCGGCGCGTACGGCGTCAGCAAGGCCGCGATGATCAACCTGACGCTCCAGCTGGCGCACGAGTTCGCGCCCGGGGTGCGGGTCAACTCCATCGCGCCGGCGGTGGTGAAGACCAAGTTCGCCGCCGCCCTGTACGAGGGCCGCGAGGCGGAGGCCGCCGCCTCCTACCCGCTGGCCCGGCTCGGCGTGCCCTCCGACATCGGCGGCGCCGCCGCGTTCCTCACCTCGGACCAGTCCGACTGGATCACCGGGCAGACCCTCGTCGTCGACGGCGGCATCTTCCTCAACGCCGGCGTCGGCTGACACGGGCGATCACCAAAGCACTCGAAGCGGGCGTCGTCGGACACGGACGGCGCCCGCTTCCGCGTGCGGGAAAGGTACGGACCTTTGACAACGTCGTCATAAACCCGCTGATCAAGTGCCCTTTCGTGAACCCGGTTGTGCCGGCCGAAGGCTGCGGTATGGTCTGCCGACCCTTGGTACGGCGGATCGAGGAGCGAGCACGTGTTCAACCGGAATCGACCCCTTCGACGGGTGGCGGCCCTGGCGTCCATATCGTCCCTGGTGACCGGGTGCGGCGTGCTCTCGTCGGACTCCTCGGACGACGCGGGACCCATCGAGGTCGGGACCACCAGCGCCCCCAGCACCCTGGATCCGGCCGCGTCCTGGGACAGTTCGTGGGAGCTGTTCCGCAACATCTACCAAACGCTGCTCAGTTACCCCACCGGCGCGACCACCCCGCAGCCCGACGCGGCCGACAACTGCCGCTTCACGGACGGCTCCAACACGACGTACCGCTGCGAACTGCGCTCCGGGCTGAAGTTCGCCAACGGGCACGCGCTGGACGCGAGAGCGGTCAAGTACTCGATCGACCGGATCGGGAAGATCAACGTCAACGGCGGGCCCGCCGGTCTGCTCGGCAGCCTCGACCGGGTGCAGGCGCTGGGCGACAGGGAAGTCGTCTTCCACCTCAACAAGCCGGACGCGACCTTCCCGTTCGTGCTGGCCACGCCCGCCATGTCGATCGTCGACCCCGCCAAGTACCCGGACAACGCCCTGCGCAAGGGCAACGGGGTCGACGGGTCGGGCCCGTACACACTGGCGGGCTACGAGGACGGCAAGAAGGCCCAACTCGCCAAGAACGACAACTACAAGGGCTACGCCGACCGCAAGAACGACGCCGTCACCATCCACTACTACCGGGACTCGGCCCCCATGGTCACCGCGCTGCGCGACGGCACCCTCGATCTCGCCTTCCGCGGCCTCGACCCCGACGACGTCGTCGGACTCCAGCGCCACGACTCGGACGGGGAGCTCGAACTCGTGGAGGGCTCCGGCACCGAGATCAACTACCTGGTGTTCAACCCGAAGGACCCGTGGGCCGGACGGGCCGCCGTCCGCAAGGCGATCGCCCAGGTCGTCGACCGTGCCGCGATCGCGCACAAGGTCTACAAGGGCACCGTCGAGCCGCTGTACTCCATGGTCCCCAAGGGCCTGACCGGACACACCACCGGCTTCTTCGACGACTACGGCGACCCCAGCGCCGCCAAGGCCCGCACGATCCTCTCCGACGCCGGCATCACCCAGCGCGTGCCGCTCACCCTCTGGTACACGACCGACCGCTACGGCTCCTCCACCAAGCTGGAGTTCCAGGAGCTCAAGCGGCAGTTGGAGGGCTCGGGACTGTTCACGGTCACCCTGAAGAGCCGCCCCTGGAAGACGTATGTGACGGGCTACCAGAAGGGCGAGTACCCGGTCTTCGGACGCGGCTGGTTCCCCGACTTCCCGGACGCCGACAACTTCATCGCCCCCTTCGTCGGTGAGCAGAACGCGCTCGGTACGCCCTATCCCGCGCCCGAGATCACCGGCGAACTGCTGCCGCGCTCGCGGGGCGAGAGCGACCGGGGCAACGTGGTCAGGGACTTCGAGGAGGCGCAGCGGATCCTCGTGGACGACGCCCGGCTGCTGCCGCTGTGGCAGGGCAAGCAGTACGTGGCCGCGAGCGACGACATCTCCGGTGCGGAGCAGGCCCTGGACCCGTCGACGATCATGTTGATGTGGACGCTGTACCGCAAGACCAGCTGGTAGCGCGGGGTTGGGCGGTGAGCGGGCCGATTGTCAGTGCCCGCCTGTAGGTTCTGAGACCTGGCGGTGACCGCGCATCGGTCCCCGCCCACCGTTCACCGCACACCGTAAGGAAGTTGACGTGACCGACACCGCCATGCTGCCCGAGTCCTGGCGCGGAGTCCTGGGCGACGAGCTGCAGCAGCCCTACTTCAAGGAGCTCACGGAGTTCGTCGAGGAGGAGCGTGCGCAGGGTCCCGTCTATCCGCCGCGCGAGGAGGTCTTCGCCGCGCTCGACGCCACGCCGTACGAGCGGGTGAAGGTCCTGATCCTCGGTCAGGACCCGTACCACGGCGAGGGCCAGGGCCACGGACTGTGCTTCTCGGTCCGCCCCGGCGTCAAGGTTCCACCGTCCCTGCGGAACATCTACAAGGAGATGCACCAGGAGCTGGGCACGCCGATCCCGGACAACGGCTACCTGATGCCGTGGGCCCAGCAGGGCGTCCTGCTGCTCAACGCGGTGCTCACGGTCCGTGCCGGTGAGGCCAACTCGCACAAGGGCAAGGGCTGGGAGAAGTTCACCGACGCGGTGATCCGCGCGGTGGCCGACCGCCCCGACCCGGCGGTCTTCGTCCTGTGGGGCAACTACGCGCAGAAGAAGCTCCCGCTGATCGATGAGACCCGGCACGTGGTGGTCAAGGGCGCGCACCCCTCCCCGCTGTCCGCGAAGAAGTTCTTCGGCTCCCGCCCCTTCACGCAGATCGACGAGGCGGTGGCCAAGCAGGGCCACGACCCGATCGACTGGACCGTCCCGAACCTGGGCTGACCACCGCCGGGCCGGTTCCGCACGGGGCCGGCCCGGTGCCGCCTGACCGGGAATGTCAGTGCCTGCGGTTAGCGTCGGTGCGGACAAGCGACCGGCCGACGGACCAGGCGCCGGCCGACGAGTGGGCGGAGTACGTGGTGGCCAAGGGACAGGAGCAGACGGCGCCCGATGCCGTGATGACACGGATCGGACAGGTCGTCATGCTGCATCACGCGGGCGACCGCGAGGAGGCCCGGCACCGCTTCCTCCAGCTCTGGGCGGAGATCGGCGAGCACGGCGACCCCCTGCACCGCTGCACGCTGGCCCACTACATGGCCGACACCCAGGACGACCCCGCGGACGAACTGGCGTGGGACCTGCGGGCGTTGACGGCCGCCGAGGAACTCACGGACGAGCGGCTCGCGGAACACGAGGAGGCGCACGCGGACGGGGGGTTCGTCGACGGCGACGGCAAGAAGCCCGGCGCGCGCGAGGGAGCGCTCGCGGTGCGTGCCCTGTACCCCTCTCTGCATCTGAACCTTGCGGCGGACTACGTCAAGCTCGGCCGGGGCGGCGCCGCCCGCACCCATCTGACCCGGGCCCGGGGTGCTGCGGGGGCACTCGCGGACGACCCGTACGGAGACGGCGTGCGGGCGGCCATCAGCAGACTGGAGCTGAGGCTGGCGGAGGAGGGGACCGGCGGGGACGGAAGCTGGGGCCCGCCCCGCACCGGAGAAGGCGGCTGGGGTCCGCCGCGCCAGCGGCCCTGACGCACGTCCACCTCACCGCCCGCCACCCCTCGCCCTCACCTCCCGTACGACTGCTTGCAGATCAGCGACTCCGGGCTGTCCGCCTTCCAACCGCCGTACTTCCGGCCCAGCGCGCACACGTCCGCCGTGTTCTTCGGGACCTGCTTGGTCACGTCGGGGATCTCGACGCCCGGCTGCGGCTTCACGTGGTGCGGGTGCTGCGGCTTCGGGTGCGCCTGCCGTGGGTGGTGGGGGTGCGGCTGCGGGTGCGAGCGGGGGACCGGCGGCTGCTGGGCGGCGGACGGTGCCGAGCGCTTCGCGGTGCGGGGCGCGGGCCCGGTCGGGTCCGGGCGGCGGGAGGGGCCGATCATCTCCAGCGCCTCGCGGGCCGGCGCCTGCACGACCTGCGGCTCCGCCCGGCCGTCGGGGCGTGGAGCGGACGGCTGGGTCGGTGCCGCGGGCGGGCCGGGCGCCGGCGGGCGCTGGACGGTCACACAGCCGGAGAGGGCCGAGACAGCCACGGTGACCAAGAGCGTTGCGGTGGTCGTCGTTCGATGCACCCGCGCAACAATGACGTCTTCGACGGCCCGGGCGACAGCGGACGAGCACAGGTTGGCCCGCACGAGTGATCTCCGCCCCCGTACGGAGGGGGCGTGCGCGGCCGGGGTGACGTCAGTCGCCGGTGGCGCCGTCGAGGCGCTCGCGGAGCAGGTCGGCGTGGCCGTTGTGCCGCGCGTACTCCTCGATCATGTGGGTGTGCAGCCAGCGCAGGTTGAACTGCTCGCCGGTGCGCCGGTGCTTGCCCTCGGTGAGGTCGTCCAGGGCGAAGCGGGCCGCGTTGCGCCGGGCCGCCTCGATCTCGGCCTCCCAGGTGGCGCGGGCCTCGGCCCAGGTGTCCGCCTCGGAGACGTGGAAGTCGCCGTCCGCGTCCTCGTCGGTGCAGTAGATCGCCCCCGCGTCCTCGTTCGCGAGCACCCGGCGGTACCAGCTGCGCTCCACCTCCGCCATGTGCCGCACCAGCCCCATCAGGGTCAGCTCGGACGGCGCCGCGGAGGCGGTCCTGAGCTGGGCGTCGGTCAGGCCCTCGCACTTCCACGCCAGGGTCTGCCGGTGGTAGTCCAGCCAGCCCTCCAGCATGGTGCGTTCGTCGGCGGTGGTCGGGGGTTCGTGGCGCTCGATGCTCGTCATGGCCGTCATCCTCGCGCGGCGCGAGCCCGCCGACCAACGGGTTTACGGTGCCGCACGGCCGCCACCCGCTCGCCGGCCGGCGTCCGCCCCGGCCGCCGTATGCTTCCGGGCAGGTAAGAGCACGCGCAGGCAAGCGACAGGGGAGCCCAAGTGAAGGTCGGCTGCATCGGACTCGGCGACATCGCGCAGAAGGCCTACCTGCCCGTCCTCGGCGCCCTCACCGACGTGGAGCTGCACCTGCAGACCCGGACACCCGCGACGCTCGCCCGGGTCGCCGACAGCCTCCACCTCCCGGCCGGGCAGCGGCACGCCACTCTCGACGCGCTCCTCGCCCAGGACCTCGACGCCGCCTTCGTGCACGCGCCCACCGCAGTCCACCCGGACATCGTGACCCGGCTCCTGGAGGCGGGCGTACCGACGTACGTCGACAAGCCGCTCGCCTACGAACTCGCCGACTCCGAACGGCTGGTGGCGCTCGCCGAGCGGCACGACGTGTCCCTCGCGGTCGGCTTCAACCGGCGCTTCGCGCCCGGGTACGCCCAGTGCGCCGACCATCCGCGCGAACTGATCCTGATGCAGAAGAACCGGATCGGGCTGCCGGAGGAGCCGCGCGCGATGGTCCTCGACGACTTCATCCACGTCGTGGACACCCTGCGCTTCCTCGTGCCCGGCCCGATCGACGACGTGACCGTGCGGGCGCGCGTCGAGGACGGGCTGCTGCACCACGTCGTGCTCCAGCTGGCCGGGGACGGGTTCACCGCGCTCGGGGTCATGAACCGGCTGAGCGGTTCGGCCGAGGAGATCCTGGAGGTGTCCGGGCAGGACACCAAGCGTCAGGTGGTCAACCTCGCCGAGATAATCGACCACAAGGGCCAGCCGACGGTACGGCGGCGCGGTGACTGGGTGCCGGTGGCCAGGCAGCGCGGCATCGAGCAGGCCGTCCTCGCCTTCCTGGACGCGGTGCGCGCGGGCAAGGTGCTCAGCGGCCGGGACGCGCTGGCGACTCATGAACTGTGCGAGCGGGTGGTACGTGCGGTTCAGGGGTCGGCCGCCTGAGTCGCACGGCCCGCGCGCCCTCGAACGCGCACCACAGGGCGAGTACGAGGATCGCGCCGTGCACCGGCCAGTCGCCGAAGCGGACGTACGCCGTCGTGCCGGTCGCCAGCGGAATGTCGTACACCCGGGCCGTGCTGTCGTCCGTGCCGAGCCACGAACCCAGGCGCTGTCCGCTCGCGCCGTAGACCGCGGAGACGCCGGTCAAAGTCGCGTGGACCATCGGGCGACCGGTCTCGGCGGCGCGCAGGGCGGCCAGCGAGGCGTGCTGCTCGGGGGCCCAGCTGTGCTGGAAGGACGACGTGGACGACTGGGCGATCAGCACGTCGGCGCCGTCCTGGGTGAGATGGCGGCTCATGTCGGGGAACGCCGACTCGAAGCACACCATCGGGCCGACGCGCAGGCCGTGTCCGACGTTCATCACCACCTGCTCGGTGCCCCGCTTGCGGTCCTCGCCGGCCGCCTTGCCGACCGAGGTCGCCCAGCCGAGCAGGGAGCGCGCCGGGATGTACTCGCCGAACGGCACGAGCCGCATCTTGTCGTAGCGGTCGCCGGTGAGGCCGTCCGGTCCGACCAGCACCGAACTCTTGTAGATGCCGGGCTTGTCGGAGCGCCGCGCGTCCACGTTCACCATGATGTCGGCGCCCGTCTCGCGGGAGAGCGCCGCGATCCGTCCGGCCAGATCGGGCCGGCCCGCCAGGTCGTAGCCGACGCTGCTCTCGCCCCAGACGATCAGGTCCGGATGCTGCGCGGCGAGGGAGCGCGTGAGCTGTACCTCGCGGTCGAAGCGCTTGTCGACGCCGACGACGACGCCCGGCTGGACGACGGCGATCCGCGTCTCCCCGTCGAGGTCGGGGCGCGGTGACCACACCCAGGCCGCCGAGGTGGCGGCGGCCGTCGCGACCAGGCCGGCGACGGCGGGCACGCGGGACTCGCGCACCGAGACGAGCACGGCCACGCAGACGTTGACGGCCACCACCAGGAAGCTGAGCAGCCACACCCCGCCCACCGAAGCCAGCCGCAGCGCCGGTGCCACCTGCCACTGACTGGAGCCGAGCATGCCCCACGGGCCGCCGAGCCCCTGCCAGGAGCGGACCAGCTCGACCATCAGCCAGCCGGACGGCAGCACCGCGAGCGCGGCCAGCACCCGTCCGGGCCCCGGGACCCCGCCCAGGAAGCGGTGCACCAGCCAGCCCCACGGGGCCCACAGGGCGCCCAGCAGCGCGGCGATCAGGAAGATGAACACGGACAGGCTGGGCAGCAGCCAGTGGTGCACGGCCACCAGGAACCCGAACCCGCCCCACCAGCCGTCGTACGCCGCCCGTTTCCCGGTCGGCGCGGAGCGGACCAGGAGCAGCCACGGGACCAGGGCCACATAGGCCCACCACCACAGCGACGGGGCCGGGAACGCGACCAGGGGCAGAGCGCCGGCCAGCACGGCGATCGCCGAGCGCCGCCACGGGGAGGCGAGCCACTGACCGACGGTCTTCATACGCGCCTCCCTACCCCGTGGGTGGCTTCAGTGTGCGTGTTTTCGATCATCCGGGCCAGAGTGCCCCGGGTTCAGTCCGTCACACCCGCCTTCGCCGGCTCGGGCAGCCGGCGCCACTTCTCCTGCACGACCACCTCGGACAGCCGCCAGCCGTCGTACGTCCGCAGCAGTCCGAAGGAGTAGCGCCCGCCGCACACGAAGTCCGGCGCGGCCGACTCCGTCCCGTCCGCCGCGAAACGCATCGGATTGACGTAGTCCGCCCGCACGCGCGCGGTGTCGCCGGTGTCCTGGTCCAGGGTCCCGAAGGCGACCCGGCGGTTGACGATCAGATGCTGCCTCATCGAGAACAGCCGCAGGTTCTCCTCCAGCCACGCGGCCACCTGCCGTGCGTCCCCCTCGATCCCGCCGGCCGAGCGGTAGTCCGCACGCCCTTCGGGGGTGAACAGTCCTCGATACGCCTCCCAGTCACCGTCGTCCACGGCCACCGCGTACTCGGTGACCACCTCGTCGACGGCCAGCCGGTCCATCACGGTCGCCAACTCCACGCGCTGCGTCATGTGATCAGTGTTGGGTGTCACGCGTGCCGGGCCAAGGGGCGCGCGACGATATTCGGTCGGCGCCCGATCGGCGCTCGGACGCGCTTTCTATACTGGCGCGATGATCAGCATCCCGATCGGCGCCCTCGAAGTGGCCATGGTCCAGACGGGTGCCCGAGCCCTCGACACGGTACGAGACACCACGGCCTTCGCCCAGGGCGTCGAACAACTCGGCTATCAGCGGCTCTGGTACGCCGAGCACCACCACTCCCCGGCGATCGGCGCGTTCCCGCCGGTCGTCCTGACCGCGCACGCGGCCGCTTCGACGGCGTCGATCCGCCTCGGCTCCGGGGGAGTCATGGCGCCGAACCACGCCCCGATCATGCTGGCGGAGCAGTTCGGCACGCTGGCCGCGCTGCACGAGGGACGGATCGACCTGGGCATCGGCCGCGGCCCCGGCACCTTCGACGAGCCGACCATGCGGGCACTGCGACGCGGCGCCGGACCGACGACGGACGCGGAGTACCGCGAGGATGTGTCCGAGATCCTGCGCCTGCTGGTGGACGAGGTGCCTCAAGGACCGCTCCCCGAGCCGTGGTTGCTGTCCTCCAGCACGGCGGGTGCCGCGCTCGCCGCGGAACTCGGCCTGCCGATCGCCTTCGCCCACCACATCCGCCCCGACAACACCCTTGCCGCGCTCGCCCATTACCGCGAGCACTTCACCCCGTCCCGCTGGTGCGAGCGCCCTCGCGTGCTCCTGTGCGTGGAGACGGTGTGCGCCGACACGCAGGAGCGGGCCGCCTGGCTGTCGGGCCCGATGGACGTGGTCAAGGCCGGACTCCTCAAGGACCGGAGCGACTTCCCTTTCCCGACACCCGAAGAGGCGGCCGCCCACGTCTTCACCGAGGGAGAGGCCCGGGCCCTGGCGGGCTTCCGCGCCGCACAGGCCAACGGCACCCCTGAGACCGTCGCCAAGCAGCTGAGCGACCTGGCGGCCCTGACCGGCGCGGACGAACTCATGCTGGTGACGCCCGTGTACGCGCTGGCCGACCGCCTCAGGTCGTACGAACTCGTCGCGGGGTACGGCTCGTTGGAAGCGGCGTCCTGACCGGCACACGGGAAGCGGCCGCCTAGCCGTCGGTTCCCCACGCGGTCGAGTGCGGACCGAACCTGTTCTCGGTCGCGTAGGCCGCCATACGGGCATTCCGTGCCTGTGCCTCGGGCCCGTCGGGCAGGTGGTAATCACCGCCCGCCCGCGCGGAGTTGGCCTGCACGCGCGTGGCGGTCGAGAGCCGTCGGCGCACGTAACGGTCGAGGGCGTCCGGCACTTCGGCCGGTGTCGCGTCCGTGAGGGCGTCGCCGAGCGCGCCCGCGTCCATGATCGCCTGGGCGGCGCCCTGGGCCTGGAACGGCACCATCGCGTGCGCGCTGTCGCCCAGGAGGGCGACCCGCCCGAGGTTCCACCGGGTGAGGGGAGTGCGGGTGTAAATGCCGTAGCGGAACACCCGGCCCGCACGTTCGAGGACGGTGAGGATCCGCGGGTCCCATCCCTCGAACTCGCGCAGCTGCTCGCCCGGTTCGGCCTGCGCGGTCCACGACTCCTGGGCCTCCTTCGTGCCGAACACGCCCACGACGTTGAGGAGTTCGCGGCGCCGCACCCAGTAGTGGACGACGTGCCTGCCGGGTCCGAGCCAGCCGGCGTACTCCGGCAGGTCCAGATCGGCCACCGCGTCGGCAGGGAGCAGGGCCCGATAGGCGGCGGTCTCCGAGAAGGCGGCTTCGTCGGCGCCGAAGAGCCACTGCCGTGCCGCCGACCGCACCCCGTCCGCGGCCACGACCAGATCGGCGTCCAGGCGCTCGCCGCTCGCCGTCGTGACACCGGCGGACCTGTCGTCCTGGTCGATGCCCACGACAGCGGTGTTCAGGCGCACCGACTCGGGCGGCACCTCGGCGGCCAACGCCTGGTGCAGATCGGCCCGGTGGACCTGCAGATACGGCGCCCCGAACTCGTCCTCCGCCGCGCGGCCCAGGTCGTAGCGGCAGAACTCGGACCCGTCCGACCAGGTGCGGAAGCTCACGTACGAAGGGCGTACGGCGTGCGCGGCGACCGCGTCGAGCAGACCGAGCCTGCGCAGGACGCGTGTGGCGTTGGGCGCGAGCTGGATCCCGGCGCCGATCTCGGTGAACCGTGCCGTCTGCTCGACGAGCGTGACCTCGTGGCCGGCCCGGCGCAGACTCAACGTCGCGGCCAGTCCGCCGATGCCCGCGCCCACGACGATCGCTTTCATGGCAGGACCTCCCCGCGACGGTGCGGGCAGGCTACCGAACGGAATCCGGCCGCCGTACGAGGCATTCCGGCCCGATCAAGGAGGGGACTAAGGTGATCGATGATCGATCATTCAAGCCCGATCTCTGGAGGCCACTATGACCCGCCCCGTCACGATCGTCACCGGCGGCAGCCGGGGAATCGGAGCCGCGACCTGTCTGCGGCTCGCCGCGGACGGCCACGACGTGGTCGTCGGCTATTTCCAGGACGCCGACGCGGCCGAGGGGGTGGCCGAGGGCGTGCGCAAGGCCGGCGGCCGGAGTGTCGCCGTGCGGGTGGACACGTCCGTCGAGGCCGAGGTCGAGCACCTCTTCGACGTGGCGGAGCGCGAACTGGGGCCGGTGACCGGGCTGGTGAACAACGCCGGCGTGACCGGCCCGCTGGGTCGCCTCGCCGACACGGAGACCGCCGACCTGCGCCGGGTCGTCGACGTCAACGTCACCGGCACGCTGCTCTGTTCGCGCCGGGCCGCGCAGCTGATGGCGGCGCGGGGGAGCGGTGTCATCGTCAACGTGTCCTCGGGCGCGGCCACGTTGGGCAGCCCCGGCGAGTTCGTCCACTACGCGGCGAGCAAGGCTGCGGTCGACACGCTGACGCTGGGGCTCTCCAAGGAACTCGGTCCGGACGGGGTCCGCGTCAACGCGGTGGCGCCCGGCGCCGTCGACACCGACATGCACGCCACGATGGGCGACGCGGAACGGGCCTGGCGGATGGCGCCCGGCATCCCGCTGCGCCGGCCTGGACGGGTCGAGGAGATCGCGGCCGCGGTGGCCTGGCTGATGTCGTCGGAGGCGTCGTACGTGACGGGGACGGTGCTGCGGGTGGCCGGCGGGCGTTGACGGCGCCGGTGTCGACCTCTACCGCGCGTCGCGGAGCCGTTCGAACGCCGTCGGCCGGGGCCTGCCCGGCAGGAACTCCTTGATGCGGACGGCGCATTCACGGGCCGTCAGCTCGGCGGTGTCGCACTCGATGTCGTAGATCCCGTGCGCGTGCACCTGCTCCGACTGGGCGGCGGCGAGGCCCACCGGGCGGTCGCCGCGCTCGCGTTCGCGGCGCTCCAGCTCCTCGGCCGGACAGCGCACCCCGACGAGTACGACGTCCTGCGGCACCAGCACAGACAGGCAGTCCCGCAGCCGCCATTGGGCGCTGAATACGTGGTCCACGATGACGTTGTTCCCGGCGGCGGCCATCCCCGCGACCGCCCGGTGGAAGCCCCGCCAGGTCCGGTGCAGGACGGTGGCGAGTTCGTCGGGCGGGATCGGGTTGCTGGAGCGCATGGCGTGGAACGCGTCGACCGGCAGGTAGAAGTACGGCTCGTCGAGAAGGGGCAGCAGCTCCGCCGCGATGCTCGACTTGCCCGAACTGGACGTGCCGTTGAGGAAGATGACGAGCCCCTGCCGGGGCGGGACGCTGCTCAGATGCTCCACGGAGGGATCATCGCAGACACCCTCCGCTCGACCACGGCTCCGCCGGCGCTCAGGCCGCCTCGATGACGGCGCCTCGGATGGCGGCCGCCCACTCGACCACCAACAGCTCGTACTCCGCGCGCTCCTGAGCCGACAGGGAGCCGCCGGCGCGGAGCCACAGGGCGCGGATCCGCTCGTTCACCTCGGCAGCGGACCGTACGGAACCAGGGGTCAGGGAATCGGGGGACATGCCGACAAGCCTAGGGGCAAGCACTGACAGTGCGCTACCGGGTGGCTACTCAACTCGTATGTGATTGGTCACGGGTGACGGGGTGAGGTCGCTCGTACTGACTCCGGGGTCAGCTCAACTCCCTTGATCCGCCCGGCGGTTCAGCCCGCGGACTCCGCAGCGTGCGGGCTCAGCGCGCCCGTCGAGACCAGCGCGATGATGACGATGCCGAGCGCGACGCGGTAGTAGACGAACGGCATGAAGCTTTTGTGAGAGATGAACTTCATGAACCATGCGATCACCGCGTATCCGCAGAAGAACGCGATCACCGTTGCGAAGATCGTCGGGCCCCAGTCGACATGACCCTTCTCCAGTGCGTCCTTGGTCTCGAACAGGCCGGAGGCCAGCACGGCCGGGATGGCGAGCAGGAAGGAGTAACGGGCCGCGGCCTCACGCTTGTAGCCCATGAACAGGCCGCCGCTGATGGTGGCGCCGGACCGGGAGACACCGGGCACCAGCGCCATCGCCTGGCAGACGCCGTAGATCAGGCCGTCCCGAACTCCCAGGTTCTCCAGCGTCTTTCGCTGCTTGGGGGCGCGGTGCTTGCCGCCCGACTCGTCGCGCGCCGCGAGCCGGTCGGCGATGCCGATGACCACGCCGATGACGATCAGCATCGTCGCGGTGATCCGCAGATCGCGGAACGGCCCCTCGATCTGGTCCTTGAACAGCAGCCCGAGCACGCCGATCGGAATCGAGCCGACGATCACCAGCCAGCCCATCTGGGCGTCGTGGTTCCCGCGCATCTCCTTGTTGAACAGGGAGCGCGCCCACGCCGAGATGATCCGCCCGATGTCCTGGCGGAAGTAGATCAGCACCGCCGCCTCCGTGCCGATCTGCGTGATCGCCGTGAAGGCGGCTCCCGGGTCCTTCCAGCCGGAGAAGGCGGCGGTCAGCCGCAGATGCGCGCTGGAGGAGACGGGAAGGAACTCGGTCAGCCCCTGGACGAGTCCGAGGATGAGGGATTCAAACCAAGACATGAAGTTACGGAGTCCAAGCGCTGATCGTGACGGGGCGACGGGCACACCGCGCCGCCGGGCGCGGTGATCACGGTGAGTCCAAGGAAGCCTAGCGTCCCGCGAGGACAGGCCCGGCACAGGGTCTTCACGAGCGGGCGGGGGACTTGGGGCCGAGTGTGTCCGATGGCCGACCATGGGATCGAGCGCCTGGACGTCCGGTCGTCGCCCGCTCGCCCGTCCCCGGCAACAGGGTGTTGACCTGCGGCGGGAACGGAGCTTACGTTTCGGTGGAGGGGAAAGCGCTTGCTGCACGGTCGTCGTCGTACCGGCCGTGCCGTTTGTCCTGCCCTTTCGTCGGCTCGTCGTCTCCGAGGAGTGCTGATCTCGTCCATGTCCACACCTGCGACCGCCCCCCTGGCCGCCCGGCGCGTCCGGGCCGCCGTCATCGGTACCGGCGCCATCGGCCGCGGCTCCCATCTGCCCGCGCTCGCGCAGCTCGCCGAGGAGGGGGAGACGGAGGTCGTGGCCGCCGTTGACATCGATGCCATCGCGGTCGAGGAGTTCTGCCGGGCGGGCGGTGTGCCGAACGCGTACACCGATCTGGACCTGATGCTCCGCGAGCAGCGCCCCGACCTCGTGACCATCTGCACCCCGCCCACCCTGCACCGCGCGCAGACGATCGCCGCGCTGCGCGCCGGGGCCTGGGTGTGGTGCGAGAAGCCGCCGGTGCCGACGCTCGCCGACTACGCCGCGGTGGAGGCCGAGGAGGGCACGGACGGCGGCCCGTACGCCTCGATCGTCTTCCAGCACCGGTTCGGCTCGGCGTCCAGCCATGTGCGCGGGCTGCTGGCGAGCGGTGCGCTGGGCCGGCCGCTCGTCGCGCACTGCCAGACCACCTGGTACCGCGACACCGCCTACTACGCGGTGCCCTGGCGCGGGCGCTGGGCGACCGAGGGCGGCGGGCCCGCCATGGGCCACGGCATCCACCAGATGGATCTGATGCTCGACCTGCTCGGCCCGTGGCGGGAGGTGCGGGCGATGGCCGGCCGGCTCGTCCACGACGTGGAGACCGAGGACATCTCGACCGCGCTGGTCCGCTTCGAGAACGGTGCGATGGCGACGGTCGTCAACAGCGTCCTGAGCCCCGACGAGGTCAGCCGTATCCGCATCGACTGCGAACGCGCCACCGTGGAACTGACCCATCTCTACGGCCACTCCAACGCGAACTGGCGCATCACCCCGGCTCCTGGCGTGCCGGCCGACGAACTCGCCGCGTGGCGGGACTTCGGCCCGGACGTGCCCAGTTCGCACCTGGCGCAACTGCGCGAGCTGGTCGCGAGCATGCGCGCGGGGGAGCGGCCGCGCGGCAGCGGCGCCGACGGGCGCACCAGCCTGGAGCTGATCGCCGCGCTGTACAAGGCCGCGTTCACGGACGCGACGGTCGAGGCGGGCGAGATCGGCCCGGGCGACCCCTTCTACACGGCGATGCACGGCGACGCGCCCGGCTGGGCCCCCGCCGCCGCGAAGGAGGTGTCCGCGTGACCGGACTGCGTCTCGTGCACGCCCACGGCGACCGGATCACCCTCACCGAACCGGCCACCGGCGTCGAGCTGTTGAGTTACGTGTACGCCGCCGAGGCCGCGTGGGAGGCGCCGAAGCCGTACCTCCACCCGATCCGCACCCTGGCCGGCGACATCGTCACCGACTACCGGCCCAACGACCACCGGTGGCACAAGGGCCTCCAGCTCACGGCCTCGCACCTGTCCGGCGCCAACCTGTGGGGCGGCAACTCCTACGTGCACGGCGAGGGCTACCTCGAACTCCCCGAGCGCGTCGGCTCGATGACCCACGTCGGCTTCGACGAGGTCGCCGCGCACGAGGACCGGGCCGTGATCGCCGAACGGCTCACCTGGCACCCCTACGACGGTGAACTGTGGGCCGAGGAGGCGCGCCGGATCGAGGTCCACGACGTGCGTCCGGAGTCCGGGTCCTGGGCGCTGACCTGGACCAGCGCGGTCACCAACCGCCGCGACGAGCCGCTGCGGTTCGGCAGCCCGACCACCGCGGGGCGTGAATCGGCCGGCTACACGGGCCTGTTCTGGCGCGGCCCGCGCGCCTTCCGCGACGGCCGCATCATCGGACCGGACGGCGAGGGGCCGGAGCTGATGGGCACCCAGAGCTCCTGGCTCGCCCTCTCCGGAGAGCACGACGGCACCGACGGCCACGCCACGCTCGTCTTCGCGCACGCCCCGGAGAACGACCATGCGGGGGCTCAAGGCGCCCACCCGGCCCACTGGTTCGTGCGCAACGAGCCCTTCGCCGGCATCGCCCCCTCGTGGTCCTTCTACGACGAGTTGGAGCTCGCCCCCGGCGACACCCTCACCCGTCGCTACCGGGTCGTCGTGGCCGACGGGGCGTGGGAGCGCGAGGAGATCACCAAGTACCTTGCGGCGCACCCGTGGTGAGCCGCGGTCGGTAGATCCGCATCAGGCAGGTGTGGCGCTACGCCGCCGTCGGACCCTTCACCGTCCATCCCGGAGCCTGGGGGTGGGCGGTGAGGTCCTCGTGGCGCACCTCGTCGCCACAGGCCCGGCAGGTGACGACCGGGACCAGTTCGTTGCCGCAGACGTGCTCCACCACCATGGGGCGATCGTCCTCCGTACGGAGATGACGGTCGCCCCACTCCATCAGGGTCATCAGGACCGGCTCCAGCTCAAGGCCCGCCTGCGTCGGCCGGTACTCGAAGCGCTGCGGACGCTCGCTGTAGGCGCGCTTCGTCAGGATCCCCACGTCGACGAGCCGGCGCAGCCGCGTGGTCAGGATGTCGCGCGGGGCGCCGATGTTGCGCACGAGCTGGTCGAAGCGGCCGTTGCCCAGGCAGACCTCGCGCAGGACGAGCAGGGAGTACTTCTCGCCGACGAGCGCCAGGGTGTCGGCGATGGAACAGGGACGCGGAGTTCTGGCGGCGGGCATACCTGCAGTGTAGAGGAGGGTTTGATTTTCCAACTCACAGAGCTATGGTGAGTTTGGATTTCCTACTCACTAGTAGGCGCCGTAGTCCGTGGCATGCCCCTGCGTGTCCGGCGCGGCTCGGCGGTCAAGGAGGCCGGCACCATGCGCGACGCAGTCATCGTCGAAGCCGTACGCACCCCCGTGGGCAAGGGCAAGCCGAACGGCTCCCTCGCCCACGTCCACCCGGTGGAACTCCTCGCCCACACCCTGCGCACCCTCGTCGAGCGCTCCGGCGTCGACCCCGCGCTGATCGACGACGTCATCGGCGGCACCGTCGACCAGGTCGGCGAGCAGGCCATGAACACCACCCGCTACGCCGTCCTGTCGGCGGGCTTCCCCGACACGGTCCCCGCGACCACCGTGGACCGCCAGTGCGGCTCCTCCCAGCAGGCCGTGCATTTCGCCGCCCAGGGCGTCCTCTCGGGCGCGTACGACCTCGTCGTCGCCTGTGGCGTCGAGTCGATGAGCCGGGTGCCGATGTGGTCGAACGTGCCGCCGGGCAAGGACCCCTTCGGCTCCGGAGTCGCCGAGCGCTACCCGGAGGGCCTGGTTCCGCAGGGCATCAGCGCCGAGCTGATCTCCGCCAAGTGGTCCATCACCAGGGACCAGATGGACACCTTCGCGGTCTCCTCGCACCGGAAGGCGGCGGCCGCCTGGCAGGCCGGTCTCTTCGACGCCGAGGTCGCGCCCCTGGACGGGGTGGCGCGCGACGAGTGCGTCCGGCCCGACAGCACCACCGAGATCCTCGCCGGCCTCAAGCCCGCGTACTACGACCCCGCCTTCGCCGAGCGCTTCCCGCAGATCGAGTGGAACGTCACCGCGGGCAACGCCAGTCCCGTCAATGACGGTGCCTCCGCCGTGCTCATCACCTCCAGCGAGACCGCGGCCCGACTCGGCCTGCGCCCGCTGGCCCGGCTGCACAGCTTCGCCGTCACCGGTTCCGACCCGCTGCTCATGCTCACCGGCGTCATACCGGCGACCGAGAAGGTGCTGCGCCGGGCCCGCCTGGATCTGGGCGACATCGACCTGTTCGAGGTCAACGAGGCGTTCTCCAGCGTCGTCCTGGCCTGGCAGCAGGAGACCGGCGCCGATCTCGCCAAGGTCAACGTGCACGGCGGCGCGATCGCCCTCGGCCACCCGCTCGGAGCCAGCGGCACCCGGCTGACGACCACTCTGGTGCACGCGATGCGCGAGCGCGGCGCCCGCTATGCCTTGCAGACGATGTGCGAGGCGGGCGGACTGGCCAACGCGATGATCCTCGAAGGGGTTTGAGGCATCGGAGGGGGATGAGCGGGCGTCAGGCCCGCGCGGGCGTACGGGCGTCAGGGCCTGCGCAGGCAGTCGTCAGGGCCTGCGCCGGCACACAGGCGTCAGGGCTTGCGTAGGCAGGCGTCGGGGCTTGCGCTGGGCTACAGGCGTCAGGGCTTGCGCAGATGGTGGCGCTTGCGCCAGGCCATCACCGCGCCCGCCACCGTCGGCAACGCGATGGAGGCGAGGGCGATCAGGAAGATCGGCGAGGTCGGGGCGGAGGCGCGGGCGCCGGCGACGACGTAGGCGGCCGTGTTCGGGATCGAGCCCAGCGCGGTCGCCACCAGGAAGGACGTCCAGCCCATCCGGGAGACGGCGGCGGCGTAGTTCACGCCCCAGAACGGCAGCCCGGGGAAGAGCCGCGCCGCCAGCATCGAGCGCATCCCGTGCCGGCTCAACTGCCCGTCCGCCGCCTTCAACAGCCGCCCGCGCAGCAGGGGCCGCAGGGCGTCCTGGCCCAGCAACCGGCCCAGACCGAAGGCGAGCCCGGCGCCCACCACGGTGCCCACCAGCGCCGTGCCCAGACCCACGGCCGAGCCGAACACCGCGCCGGCGGCCAGGTTCAGCAGCGGACGCGGTACGAACGCCACCGTGACCAGCCCGTACGCCGCCGCGAACCCGAGAGCCGCCGTGAGCCCGCCCACGTGCGGTGGCCAGCCGTCCGCGAGCAACTTCTGCGGCTCGAAGAGCAGCACACTCGCGCCGGCCGCCGCGAGCAGCGCGACCAGCAGCGAGAAACGGGACCAGGGCGAGCGCAGCACTCTGCCGCAGCGCGCGAGCGGGCTCGTGGGCACTGGGGCGGTGACTACGCGCACGGGAACGAGAAGCTCCGTGGCGGTGGCCCGGGGAGAGACCGTGGCGGTGTCACCAGAGCGGGTGGTGGCATCGAGCATGCCCGCGACACTAACGGACGCATGTGTGTGATCGCCGTATGGTTCGTCTCATGAACGTCACAGACACGAGCACATCGGACGTGCCGTTCAGCACACTCGCGGACACCGTGCTGGAACGGTTGACGGCCACTTACGCCGCCGCGGCCGATCCGGAGCGCGCGGCTGCGATGCGGGCGTACATGAAGGACGTGGCCCCCTTCCTCGGCCTGACCTCCCCTGACCGTCGCACCCTGTCCCGCGCCGCCGAGGCCGGCCTGCCGCGCCCCGCGGAGGCCGACTGCACGGCGATCGCCCTGCGCTGCTGGCGACTGCCCGAGCGCGAGTACCAGTACTTCGCCGTCGACTACCTGCGCCGCCACGCGCGCGTGTGCACGTCCGGCTTCCTGCCGGTGGCCCGGCACCTCGTGTCGACCAAACCCTGGTGGGACACCGTGGACGCGCTCGCCGCCCATGTCGTCGGCGGCCTCGTGGCGGCCGACCGGAAACTGACCCTGGACATGGACGCCTGGATCGGCGACGAGGACCTGTGGATCGCCCGCACCGCCCTGCTCCACCAGCTGCGCTACAAGGAACGCACCGACACCGAACGCCTCTTCGCGTACTGCCTGCGCCAGTCAGGACACCCCGACTTCTTTGTCCGCAAGGCCATCGGCTGGTGCCTGCGCGAGTACGCCAAGACCGATCCGGAGGCCGTACGGGAGTTCCTGGCGCGGGAGCGGGGACGGTTCGCGCCGCTGTCGGTGCGGGAGGCGCTGAAGAACATCGGCGGGGCCTGAACCCGACGGGCCCGAATTCGCCCGTGGAGAAAACCATTCGCCCCTGGGCAGGGCGTCGGCAATAATCGGAGCCATGTTCCGGTACGCCTTCCCTCTCGCAGCATCCGCGGTCGCGGATGCCCCGAAGGCTGCCGTTCCCGTCATCGTCGCCGCAGTCGACGGCGCTCGAAGCTGACCCTCTCCGGATCGTCCGGCGGACCCCGCAGGGGGAGGGTCGGCGAGTCCTTGGGGTCCCCGCTTTTCACCACTGAAGAGGCTTCGAGGTACAGCCATGCCCAAGACGGCATACGTGCGCACCAAACCGCATCTCAACATCGGCACCATGGGCCACGTCGACCACGGCAAGACCACTCTGACCGCCGCCATCACCAAGGTGCTCGCCGAGCGCGGCACCGGCACCTTCGTGCCGTTCGACCGCATCGACCGCGCCCCGGAGGAGGCCGCCCGCGGCATCACCATCAACATCTCGCACGTCGAGTACGAGACCGACACCCGGCACTACGCGCACGTGGACATGCCGGGCCACGCCGACTACGTCAAGAACATGGTCACCGGCGCCGCGCAGCTGGACGGGGCGATCCTCGTCGTCTCCGCGGTCGACGGGATCATGCCGCAGACCGCCGAGCACGTCCTGCTCGCCCGCCAGGTGGGCGTCGACCACATCGTCGTCGCCCTCAACAAGGCCGACGCGGGCGACGAGGAGCTCACCGACCTCGTCGAGCTGGAGGTCCGCGAGCTGCTCACCGCGCAGGGCTACGGCGGCGACACCGTACCCGTCGTACGGGTCTCCGGACTGAAGGCCCTGGAGGGCGACCCGCGCTGGACGGCGTCCATCGAGGCGCTGCTCGACGCCGTGGACACGTATGTGCCCATGCCCGAGCGGTACGTGGACGCGCCGTTCCTGCTGCCGGTGGAGAACGTGCTCACCATCACCGGCCGCGGGACGGTGGTGACCGGTGCGGTCGAGCGCGGGGTCGTCCGGGTGGGCGACCGGGTCGAAGTGCTCGGCGCCGGTCTTGAGAGCGTCGTCACCGGCCTGGAGACCTTCGGCAAGCCGATGGACGAGGCGCAGGCCGGCGACAACGTGGCGCTGCTGCTCCGCGGGGTGCCACGGGACGCCGTGCGGCGCGGGCATGTGGTCGCGGCGCCGGGGAGTGTCGTGCCCAGTCGGCGCTTCTCCGCCCAGGTGTACGTCCTGTCGACCCGTGAGGGCGGACGGACGACACCGGTGTCCACGGGGTATCGGCCGCAGTTCTACATCCGGACCGCGGATGTGGTCGGTGACGTCGACCTCGGCGAGACGGCCGTCGCGCGGCCCGGGGAGACGGTCGCCATGACCGTCGAGCTGGGGCGGGAGGTACCGCTGGAGCCGGGGCTGGGGTTCGCCATTCGTGAGGGTGGTCGGACCGTCGGGGCCGGGACTGTGACCGCCCTTGTGTGAGGGGGGTTGAGGTGAGTGGGGGACTGCGGGCCGGCGGTGGCCGGTCGCGCAGTTCCCCGCGCCCCTTCTCGGCGTCTCCGGACCCGGCGTTGCTCAGCACCAGCGACAATGAGGGCGTGAGCGAGCCCATACCCGTGATGCGCGATGTCGATCACGGCACCGCCAAGCTGATGCCCGACGTCGACCGGAAGCGGGCCTGGCTGCTGACGGTCGACGGGGCGCCGCAGTCGTACGTCGATCTGGACGAACCGGCGTACCTGGAGTTCGAGTACGTACGACGGCTGGGGCACGTGCTGGACACCGTCGGCGAGCCGGGGCGTCCGCTGGACGTCCTGCATCTCGGTGGCGGTGCGCTGACGCTGCCGCGGTATGTGGCCGCGACCCGGCCGGGCTCCCGGCAGCAGGTCGTCGAGATGGACCAGGGGTTGGTGGACCTGGTCGTGGAGCACCTGCCGCTCCCCGCCGGCGCCGCCATTCAACTGCACACGGCGGACGCCCGGGCCTGGCTGGAATCCGCCCCGACGGACTCCGCCGACGTCCTGGTGGCGGACGTGTTCGGCGGCACTCGGATCCCGGCGCAGTTCACGTCCGTGGCGTACGCGCGCGAGGCGGACCGGGTGCTCCGTGACGACGGCGTCTACCTGGCGAACCTCGCCGACGCCGCGCCCTTCGCCTTCCTGCGCTCCCAACTCGCCACCTTCGCCGCGGTGTTCGAGGAACTGGCCCTGATCGCCGAACCGGCCGTACTGCGCGGCCGCCGCTTCGGCAACGCGGTACTGATCGCCGCGCACCACCCCGTGAACACCGCCGCCCTGACGCGCCTCACAGCCGCGGACGCCTTCCCGGCGCGGGTCGAACACGGCGCGGCCCTAAGGGATTTCATGGGCGAAGCACGTCCGGTACGGGACGAGGACGCCGTCCCGTCACCCGAGCCGCCGGAGGGGGCGTTCGGTATTGGCTGACGTGACAGGTCCGGGCGAGGTCACCTTCTCCGACGTGTGGATCCTCGGCGGATTCCTGCTCTTCGGGGTCGTGGCGGTGGCCTACAACGCCCGGGGCATCAGGAAGTCCCCGGAGCGCAGTTGGAAGCACGGGTGCGTGCTGGCCTGGGGCGCCACCATCTATCTGGGCCTGGTCCTGTACGGCTTCGTCTGGGCGTTGGTCCACGCCATCGACAACAGCTGAGCAGGCGGGCGGAGTTGGTCAGGACTCGCCGACGCGAGCGGCCCCGACCCACTGGCGATAGGCGGCCACATCGACGTTGCTCCCGCACACCACGGTGACCACATGTCGCCCGGCGAAGCGGGCGCGGTTTTCCAGGAGGGCTGCGATGCCGAGGGCCGCCGAGGGTTCGGCTACGAGGCCGGCCTGGGCGAAGAGCATGCGCATGGCGGTGATGATCGAGGACTCCTGGACCAGGACGGCGTCGTCGGCGACCACGAGGAGGTCGTCCAGGACGGCGGGGATGGGGCGGCGGCCGTCGACACCGTCGGCGATCGTGTCGGTGGAGTCGGTGGTGATGACCCGGCGGTTGCGCCAGGAGTGGGTCATCGCCGGTGCGCCCAGCGGCTGGACGCAGATCAGCTCGACGTCGGGGGCGAAGGTCTTCAGTACGTGGCCCACGCCGGTGGCCATCGCCCCGCCGCCCAGAGCGACCAGGACCGTGTCGAACTTGGCTGCGGTGCCGACCAGTTCGAGGCCGATGGTCGCCGCGCCCTCGCAGGTCTCGATGTCCAGGCTGTCCTCGACCAGTCGGATGCCGTCGGCCCGCGCGATGGCCACCGCCCGGTCGCGGGCCAACTCGTGGTCGCCGTCCACCAGTTCCAGCCTGGCGCCCAACGCGCGGATGCGGTCCAGCTTGGTCGCGGTCGCGAAGCGGGACGACACGACGGTCACGTCGAGCCCACGGGCCCGGCCGGACCAGGCGAGGGCCTGACCGAGGTTGCCCGAGCTGGCACATACCGCGGCGCGCTGACCGCTTTCGGCGAGCAGACTCGCGACCACCTCGGTGCCGCGGGCCTTGAAGCTGCGTACCGGATTGGCCGTTTCGAGCTTGATGCTCACCATGCACCCGAGATCGGGCTCCAGTGCCTCGCAGCGGTACAGCGGAGTGTCGAGGAAGATCGGGTCGATCAGACGGCGGGCCGCCCTGATCCGGTCGGTGTCCAGTCGCGTCTCCAGCACGAGACGGAAGCGTAGTGCCGGCGGCGCTTCAGACGGCGTTGCTCGCCCGTACGTCCGCGACCAGCGCGTCGAGTTGGCCGCGGACCCGCGCCCCGGTGAGGTGGTCGAAGTAGTCGCGGGATTCGACGATCTCGCCGTCGCGCACCCGCAGTACGAAGATGCCCGGCAGCCTGAAGGGTTCGCCGGTCTCCGTCACGGTCCCCTCGTACGCGAACTCGGCGACGATGACCTCGGGGTCGGCCGTCTCGTGGATCGTGATGTCGGTTGTCCGGCGGCGCAGTTGGGGCACGTCGTCGGTCGGGGTGAAGTGCTCGCGCAGTTCGTCGCGGGTGCGCAGCGCGGGCGCGCGGAGCGGGTGGAAGGGGTGGACCACGTCCGTCCGCTCCGCGTACAGGTCGGGCAGTTCGCTCCAGCGCCCCTCCGCGACGCCGTTGACCAGTGCGAGGAACACCTCGCGGGGGCTGAGGACTTGACTCAAGGCGCTCTCCTGTCGTCATCGCCGACGCGCGGTGGCGTCGAACTACTATCCGGAGTACGGACTCCGAGTATACGGAGTCGCGACTTCGGATAACTGCGTACGAGGGAAAGCGCGATGAGCAGCACCCCAGGTAAGAGGGAGACCGATGGCCGACGTCCGCTGCGCGTCGACGCGCGGACCAACCGTGAGCGGATCCTGACCGTCGCCGAGGAGGTCTTCGGGAAGGGCGGACAGTCCGCGTCCACGGAGGAGGTCGCCCGCCTGGCCGGCGTCGGGATCGCCACGGTCTTCCGTCATTTCCCCACCAAGGCGGCGCTGTTGGAGGCCGTGCTCGTGCAGCGCTTCGACCGTCTGCGTGACCAGGCCGAGGCGCGGGCGCACGCCACGGACCCGGGCCCGGCGTTCTTCGACTTCTTCCGTCACCTCGTCGCCGACGCGGCCGGCAAGATCGCCATAGGCGAGGCGCTGATCGACGCCGGTGGCGACGGCGGCGATGAGGCGGCTCGGGCGTCGGACGGACTGCGTCGAGCCGTCGGCGCGCTGCTCCAGCGCGCCCAACGCGCGGGCGCCGTCCGGGACGACGTCGAACTGCCCGAGGTCTACGCCCTGCTCGTCGCCACCTCACAAGCCTCCGCGCGCGCCCACCTTCAGGAGGAGGTACGCGCGCGGATGCTCACCATCGTCTTCGACGGCCTCGCGCCGGACAGGTAGACGGTCACCCTCCGGTCGGCGTCCCCGCCAGCCGTACCGTGCTGAGGATCTTCATGATCGTCGCGTCCGGGACCTCGCCCTTGACGCCCGTCGCCCCGTACAGGCTCCAGGCCACGAAGTCACCGGCGGAGTTCTTGAAGCCGAACGTGATGGCCTTGCCGTCGCTGTTGCACTTCGACTTGCCGATCTGCGGGCTGTTCTTCGAGCGCGCCCAGGCGTAGCTGCCCTCGATGCCGGCCTTCGTCGTGTACGCCTTGGCCTTCTTGTCGAAGGTGATGCTCTTCTTGTCGGGCTGCGTGTAGCCGCCGAAGACCCACCAGGGCACCTGGTTCACGGCGACCTCGTTGGTGTCCTTGGCGCCGTCCGAGCCCTTGGTGCCGACGGCGGCGAGCGGGGTGTCGTCCGTGCGGCCGTCCTTGTCGTCGTCGGAGGTGCACCACTTGGACTTGAAGTACGCCGGCGCGGACATCACGATGAGCGGCTTGCTGTCGGCGTTCTTCGCGCTGTCCTCGAAGCCGATCGTCAGGCCGGGGGACTGGACCTCCCAGTCCGCCGGTACGTCGAAGGCCGTGCCCCACTTCGGGTTGGTGACGACCTTCCAGCCCGGGATGGTCGCCTTCACGGTGTCGCCGCCGCGCGGGTTGTCGTCGGAGGCGGACACGCTCGGCTCGGCGGACGGGCTCGTGGAGGCCTTGGTCTCCGTCGCCTTGGCGTCGTTCGCCTTGTCGTCCTTGTCGCCGCCCAGGACCAGGAACCCGGTGACGCCCGCCGCCACGACGACGGCCGTGGCGGCCACGATCGCGACCAGTTTCGTACGGTTGCCGCCGCCACCGCTCGGCGGCTGGGGCGGGCCCGCCGGAGCCGGGGTGCCCCACTGCGGCGGCTGCTGCGCATAGGGGTTGGGCTGCTGGAAGCCCGGCTGCTGGTACGGATTCGGCTGCTGATACCCCGGCTGCTGGTACGGGTTGTTCTGCGCTTGCGGGTTCTGCTCGCCCCCGGGCGGCTGCTGTCCTGGCCACATGGGGAGCCACCCTAGTCCCGCGCAGGACACGATTCGGTCACCGCGACTTGTCAGGGCCGTAGCAAAACGAGGGCGCTCGGGCGGGGCGGCGGGCGAGGCAGCGCGTACGGCATCGCGTACGGCGTCGAGCAAGACATCGAGCAAGACATCGAGCAAGGCATCGAGACAGGAGTCACCGCACAGATCTGGCCACCCGTCGCTACTCGTGGGTAACATGCCGGTCATGAGCGCAGATCAGATGTCCATCGGCGAGTTGCTCGCCGCCACGGTGCCGATGGTTCGCACGCTGAACCTGGAGTACCTGGAGACCACTCCGGAGCGGGCCGTCCTGGCGCTGCCGGACCAGAGCGAGTACCGCAACCACGTGGGCGGCCCGCACGCCGGGGCCATGTTCACGCTGGGTGAGTCGGCCAGCGGCGCGATCGTGCTGGCCGCGTTCGGCGACCAGCTCTCGCGCGCCGTGCCGCTGCCGGTCAACGCCGAGATCGCGTTCAAGAAGATCGCCCTCGGCCCGGTCCGGGCCACCGCCACCCTCGGCCGCCCCATCGCCGACGTCATCGCCGAACTCGACGAGGGCAAGCGCCCGGAGTTCCCCGTCACGGTCGCCATCCAGCGCGAGGACGGAGCGGTCACGGGGGAGATGACGGTGCTCTGGACTTTGCGGCCGAACGGCTGAGCCCGTCCTTCTCCCCTGCTGTTGAATGAGCGGAATGAACGAGGCTGCCGTTTCCCGACTTCGTCAAGCCGTCGGTCGTATCCAGCAGGAGTCCCGTGAGCGTGCTGCCACGGGGCGTGGCCCGGAGGAGGCCGATGACGTCGCCGGGACATTCGCCACGGACGGCGCGCTCGGCTTCGACCCGTTTCCTCTTCTCCGGGCACTGCACATGGCAGGTTCGCACGCGGTGGTCATAGGTCAGGTCGCCGGCATCATGCACGGTTCGACCGAGCTGACCGGCGACCTCGACCTGCTGTGGGACGGTACGCCCGAACAGGCGCGCGCCCTGCGTGACGCCCTGACCGCCGGGGGCTGCACCGAACTGCCCGACCTGGGCCGTCCTCAGGAGGCCTACCAGGTGACCTGCGTCAGCGGCGACCTGTGCACCCCCGCCCTCCCCTGGGGCGACATGGACGTCGCGCCCTGTCTGGACCGGGCGTTGAGCGCCCACGATCCGTCTGGCTTCACCATCCGTTACACCGCGCTGGACGACCTGATCCGGATGCGGCGCTCGCTCGGCCGCCCCAAGGACCACCGCCGCGCGGACGAACTCGTTCATCTGCGCCGCTGAGTCCGTCGCCCGTCGCCCGTCGGCGAGTGGCCGCCCTGTCCGTGGCGGAACGTGTGATCACGCCACCAGCCGCCGCCCCGCCCCACCCCTCTCGTTCCGACTCCCCAGTCCCGCCACGAACTCCTTGAGCCAGGCGGTGAATTCGGGGCCCAGGTCGTCTCGGGCGCAGGCGAGTCTGACCACCGTGCGGAGGTAGTCCGCCTTGTCGCCGGTGTCGTAGCGCAGGCCGTCGAAGACGACCCCGTGGACCGTGTCGGTGGTGGCCAACTGGTGCAGAGCGTCGGTGAGTTGGATCTCGCCGCCGCGGCCGGGAGGGGTGTGTTCCAAGGTGGTGAAGACGGCCGGGTCGAGGACGTAGCGGCCGATGACCGCGTACCTGCTGGGGGCGTTCTCGGGCGACGGCTTCTCCACCAGGCCGGTGACGCGGACCACGCCGTCCTCGGCGGTGGGCTCCACGGCCGCGCAGCCGTAGAGGTGGACCTGCTCGGGCGGTACCTCCATCAGCGCGACCACGCTGCCCGTGTGCCGGTCGCGGATGTCGAGCATCCGGCTGAGCAGGGTCTCGCGGGGGTCGATCAGATCGTCGCCGAGCAGGACGGCGAAGGGCTCGTCGCCGACGTGGCGGCGGGCGCAGAGCACGGCGTGGCCGAGGCCGAGCGGCTCGCCCTGGCGGATGTGATGGATGTTGGCCAGCCGGGCCGGATCGCGTACGGCATCCAGACGTACCGCGTCACCCTTCGCCGCGAGTGCCTGCTCCAACTCGAAGGCGTTGTCGAAGTGGTCCTCGATGGCCCGCTTGTGTCGTCCGGTCACCATCAGTACGTCGTCGAGCCCGGCCGCGGCGGCCTCCTCGACGACGTACTGGATGGCCGGCTTGTCGACCACCGGCAGCATTTCCTTGGGCGTTGCCTTGGTCGCGGGCAGGAACCGGGTGCCGAGTCCGGCCGCCGGGACGACGGCCTTGCGGACCGAGCGGGTCGTGCCGGCCGTGCGGGCCGGGGCGGAGGCCGGAGTCGGGGTGTGCGGAGTGTGGGGGGTGATCATGCGGCCCATGCTGGCGCGGGTGGATGAGAGCGGGCCGAGAGGGACCTCGGAGGTCGCTGTGGAGCCGTCCGGGAACTTGAAGATTTGGTGTGCCAACCGTCCTTGCGTGCACACATACGGAGGGCTGACCCACGGGTAACTCGAATATGGGTGCGGATACCGTCGGTAACTTATCTGAAGTTTCATCGTTTTGAACTTCGGTCACTCGAACTTCTTGTTTCCTGTGAAGCGATTGTGCGAAGGTGAGCGGCCTTATAGCACACCACGTCAGGCGTGTCGTAGGTATGCACCAATGAGGAAACCTGCTTTCCGGTGGACAGGCATTCGCCTTGCCGGTCCTGCGGCTTGGAAGGAATTGGTTCAGTGCAATCCCCTTACCCCCCACTCCCTCCGTACGCGCCCCGCCCCGGGTCGGACCCCGGCGAGTCCGACCGCGAGCTCCTGGCGCAGTCGACTCAGGGTGCGGCCAGCGCCGTCGGCGCGCGCGCGAGCGCGTTGCTGCTGGCCCGGCACTGGAGGGCGACTTACGAGTACGCCGTCATATGCCTGGCCACGGTCGAGCACCCGTCGTCCATGGCCGCCACCGCCGCGTTCCACCGAGTGCTCGGCAAGACCGCGGGCGGCGCCCTGCGCCCCCAACTCCTCGTCGCCGTGCGGGACACGGTCAAGGAGTGGGTCGCGGACGACCGTATTTCCGCCGCCCTGCCGGAACTCCGCAAGCCCACCGGCGGTCGCGGGCTGCGCGCCGCCCGGTCCGAGACGTCCGAAAGGCGGCGGCTCGCCGAACGCGCTTTCCGTAAACTTCCGGGCGCTTCCCAATGCCTCCTGTGGCATGTCGAGGTCGAGGCCGAACCCATAACCGTACCGGCCGGTCTGTTGGGAGTGGACCCCGGTACCGCCTTGACCGCGCTGGACCAGGCGCGCGAGCAATTCCGCATCGGCTGCGTCCGCGCCCACCACGATCTCGCGCCCTCCCAGGAATGCCGTTTCTACAACCGACTCCTCGACGTCCCGCTGCGCCGGGGCGGCGCCCTGCTGCCGGACGTCCGCCAGCATCTGGCGCACTGCCGCTACTGCCGTTTCGCCGCCGAGCAACTCAGCTATTTCGAGAGCGGGTTGGGGGCGCTGCTCGCCGAGGCCGTGCTCGGCTGGGGCGCCCTGCGCTATCTCGAATCGCGTCCCGGCCGGAGCGTCGACCGAGTGGCGCCCGGCCGCCCGGCCCCGGCCGCGGTCATCGGCCGGCACCGTCCCGTCATGCCGCGCAGGCACACCAAGGCCGCCGTCGTGGGTATCGGCCTGACCTCCCTCGCGCTGCTCGCGACGGTCCTCGTCGCCAAGGGCTGGTCCGACGACAACGGTGTCCCCGACCCGCACGCCACCTGGGGCGCTCCCAGCGGCAACACCGCCCTCCCGCCGCGCTCGGCGGAAGGTGCCTCGGCCGACGGATCATCGCCCTCGGCCGCCTCGGTGGGCCAGCCCGTGGAGGTCGGCCGCGGCCGGCTGCGCAACCCCGCCGACGGGCTCTGCCTGGACATCAAGGGCGGCCGGGCCCTGCCGGGCGTCGCCGCCGTGCTCGCGGACTGCTCCACCGCCGCCTCGCAGCAGTGGTCCTATCAGGACGACGGACTGCTGCGCAGCGGCGCCGACCCGACCCTGTGCCTCGACGCCGACTCGGGTTCCGGCGGCGGCTCGGTCGTCGTGGCCGGCTGCCTCGTGCACGCCGGAGAAGTGCGCTACGACCTCACCGTCCGCGGCGAGTTGTTGCTGCGCGGCGGCAAGGGGCTTCTCGTCGCGGCCGGCAAGGGGAAGAAGGCGGAGGACGTCGTCGTCGCCGAACGGGACGGGTCCGCCCGGCAGCGCTGGGTGCTGGAGGCGGGCATCGACGGCGAGGGGAGCGCCTCCGCCGGCAATTCCGGGGGCGCGGAGTCCGGCAAGGGGGGACCGGGGGAGAACGGCCGGCCCGAGGGGGATTCAGGCGCGGGCGGTGCCGAGGGGTCACCCGGCCTCCAGGCTCCGCCCGAGCCGTCCCAGAGCGGGCTGCCCGGTGAGGGACAGCCCGAGGGCGAGCCGTACGAGACACGGGTAGCCCAGGTCGGCGACGAGTCCGGTTCCGGGTCCGGGGGAGCGGTGGATCCGGCCCCCGCGCCGGCCCCCGCCGTCGTGTCCGGCACCGCGGACGGACTCCGCACCCTCCCGGGCGAACTGCTGGACACCGTCGCCGCGATCACGACCCCGCTGACGACAGGACTCGGCTCGGCCATCCACCTCCACTGAGGCACTTCCACTGAGGCGCCCTCACCAACACGGCTTCACCGAGGCGCCTTCACCAAGGCGCCCCCATTGAGGCACCTTCACCGACGCACCTTCACCGACGCACCTTCACCGACGCACCTTCACCGAGTCACAGCCACCCCGGGGACGCTCTCCGCACCGCCTCCCGGGGTGGCCCTTCTTCTGGTTCACCTTCGGTTGTTGTCGGCATCCCGCCCTTTCTCGTTCAGGTCATTGACACGAGTCACCACGAGTCATAGTTTTCCCGCCGCGCCAGTGGTGTCCAACGGGGTGTCAAGTCGGTCCTGACGCATAGTGCGTTCAGTTGCCGAACACGGACACGGACCGGGGGCGCCGGGCGCACTGCGGTCCACATCGTCGTGCCCGCACACCGAAGGAGTGACGGCTCATGTCCGACACCGTCTCCCGGCGGTCCGCCCTGCGTCTGCTGGGCGGATCGATCGCCGTCGCCGCGGCGGCCACCGGCGCTCTCACGCCGCCCGCCCGCGCACTGGACAGACCCGACGCGGGGGCCGGACCCCGCGTCGAAGGCCTCATCGCCAAGCTCACCCTCGACGAGAAGATCTCCTTGCTGCACGGCGCCACCGACCCGGCCTCGCTCGGCCAGGCGGGCTACGTCCCCGGAGTGAAACGCCTCGGCATCCCCCCGCTCCGCCTCGCCGACGGCCCCGCCGGCGTCCGCGTCACCCGGCACGCCACCGCCCTGCCCGCCCCCGTCCTGCTGGCCTCCGCCTTCGATCCCCAACTGGCCCGCCGCTACGGCCGGGTGATCGGACGCGAGGGCCGCGCGCTCGGCCAGGACGTCCTGCTCTCCCCGATGGTCAACCTCATCCGCACCCCCTACGCGGGCCGCAACTTCGAGACCTTCAGCGAGGACCCGCTGCTCGCCTCCGGCCTGGTCGCCGCCGAGATCCAGGGCATCCAGGGCGAGGGACTCATCGCGACCGTCAAGCACTTCGCCCTCAACAACCAGGAGAAGGACCGCGACTCCATCGACGTGCGGGTCGACGAACAGACCCTGCACGAGATCGAGTTGCGCGGCTTCGAGGCGGCCGTCGACGCCGGCACCGGCGCGGTGATGGGCGCCTACAACAAGGTCAACGGCACCTTCTCCTGCGAGAACAGGACCCTCCTCACCGACGTCCTGCGCGACCGATGGGGCTTCGAGGGCTGGGTGATGACCGACTGGTTCGCCGCGCACAGCACGGTCAAGGCGATCACCGCGGGCCTCGACATGGAGATGCCCGACGGGACCCATTTCGGTACGGCGCTCAAGACCGCCGTTCGGGGCGGCAGCGTGCCAGAGCGCTACGTCGACCGTGCCGTCCGCCGCCTCCTCGCCGTCATGGACCGCTTCGGGCTCCTCGACGGCAGCGCCCCGCCACGCCCCGCGCGCGACGCGCAGGCGGGCGCGGCCGTGGCCCTGGAGATCGCCAAGGCGGGCGCGACCCTGCTGCGCAACGAGCACCGCACACTCCCGCTCTCCCCGGGCGGCAGCGTCGCGGTCGTCGGCCCCACCGGCACCCTGCCCTTCGTCAGCGGTGGGGGCAGCGCACACGTCGTCCCCGACCACGCCGACAGCCCCCTGGATGTCATCAAGTCCCGCGCGGGAAGGGTTACTTACTCCCTCGGCGAGGATCTCTTCGGCAAGGCGATCCCCGCCTCAGCGCTCAGCCCGGCCTTCGACAGCGAAGGCCAACAGGTCGGCGCGGGAGTGAGTTGGACGTACGACGGCACGCTCACCGTCTCCGACGCCGACGAGTGGACCTTCGTCATCCACTACTCCGCCATCCCCACCCTGCGCCCCAAGGTGCTGCTGGACGGCGCGGATCTCTTCCCGCTCGCCCCCGGCTACGGCGAGTACTTCTCCGGCGGCCTGGTCTCCGCCGCCCCGGACGGACTGGCGGTGCGCCGTAAGACCCTGAGCCTCGCCAAGGGCGCGCACCGGCTCCAGATCACCGCGCAGGGCGGGGACGCCGGACAGGTCTTCCGGCTGCGCCGCATCACCGGCGCGACCCGGGCGCAGGACGTCGCCGAGGCCGTCGAGGTCGCGCGCGCAGCCCGTGACGTCGTCCTCTTCGCCTACGAGGACGCCACCGAGGGCCTCGACCGTACGACCGTCGCGCTCCCCGGTAACCAGGCGAGACTCATCGAGGCGGTCACGGCGGTCAACCCCCGCACGACCGTCGTCCTCAACACCTCGTCCTCGACGTCGATGCCGTGGCTGAGCGGCACGGGCGCCGTCCTTCAGATGTACTACCCGGGCCAGGAGGGCGCCGCCGCCACCGCCGCCGTCCTGTACGGCGACTGCGACCCCGGCGGCCGGCTCACCCAGTCCTTCCCGGTCGACGACGACCACCACTCGGTCGCTGGAAACCCGCGCCGTTATCCGGGAGTTGACGGCACCGAGGAGTACTCGGAGGGCATCCACGTCGGCTATCGCTGGTACGACGCGAAGGGCGTGCGGCCCCTGTTCCCCTTCGGCCACGGACTGTCGTACACTTCCTTCTCCTACGGGGATCTGTCCGCTCGCTGGAACCGGCACGGTCTCGACGTGACCTTCGTGGTGCGCAACAGTGGTCGGCGGGACGGGATCGCCGTGCCGCAGGTGTACGTCGGGCGGTCGCCCGAGCTCCGACTCGACCAGGCGGTACGGGTGTTGGGCGGTTACCGACGGCTGGCGCTGCGGCCGGGGGAGCGGCGCCGGGTCACCGTGCGCGTCGACGCGCGCACGCTGTCCTCCTGGGATCCGAAGCGGCACGACTGGGTGCTCGGGACCGGGCGTCGGGCGGTGTGGGTCGGGGCGTCGTCGGGGGATCTGCGGTTGCGGACGAATGCGGAGGTGGCGCGGTGACACGGTTGATGCGGCGTTTCGGTATCGCTCTCACGGCTCTCGCGGTCGCGGTCGTCACTCCGTCGCCCGCCGCGCAGGCCGGTGAGTCGGGCTCCGCGCACGGCGGCCCGGTCGTGCACACCGACGCGGGGGCGGTGCGCGGCCGAATCACCGCCGAGGGACGGCAGTTCCTCGGCATTCCGTACGCCGAACCGCCGGTCGGGAAGCTGCGCTGGCTCGACCCGAAGCCCGTGCGGCCCTGGCAAGGAGTGCGCTCCGCGCTGGACTTCGGCAACAAGTGCGTACAGACGTCGAGTTGGGACCCCGGATACGAGCAGCCCTCGTACACCGAGGACTGTCTCGACCTGAACGTGTACGTCCCGAAGGGATCCGGGCGGCGCGCGGTCATGGTCTGGTTCCACGGCGGCGGACTCACCGCGGGCGCGGGGCAGGACGTCGTGCCGGACGCCTTCGCGAAGCAGACCGGGACCGTCGTCGTGACCGTCAACTACCGCCTCGGGGCGATGGGTTTCCTCGCCGCGGCGGGCCTCGACGACGAGGCACGCGACGGCGTCTCCGGCAACTTCGGACTGCTCGACCAGCAGGCCGCCCTGCGCTGGGTGCGCGCCAACATCGGTCGCTTCGGCGGCGATTCGGACCGCGTGACCATCGCCGGCGAGTCGGCGGGCGGCCGTTCGGTCTGCACACAGCTCGCCTCGCCGACCGCGAAGGGCCTGTTCCGCGCCGGGATCATCGAGAGCGGCGCCTACGACGACTGCGGCGCCCGTACGCATCGGACGGCCGTGAGCGAGGGCGCCGCCTTCGCGCAGAGGCTCGGCTGCACGACCGTCGCGTGTCTGCGCGGCAAGTCGGCCGCCGAGATCCTCGCGGCGCAGGACGACTTCGACTGGGCGCCGGTGGTCGGCGGGACATTCCTGCCACGGCAGCCCGAGGAGGCCCTGGCGAGGGGCGCCGCCGCCGGAGTGCCGGTGCTGAACGGGGCGAACCACGACGAGGGACGGCTGTTCGCGTTCTCGCAGTTCGACCTGAACGGCACCCCGCTCACCGTCGAGCAGTACCCGGAGGCCATGCGCGCCGACTTCGGCGAGGAGGCGCTGGCCCGCTACCCGGTCTCGGCCTACCCCTCGCCGACCATCGCGTACGCCACCGCCCAGGGCGACACCCTCTTCGCCTGCCCGGCGCTGCGGCTCGACGGCCTCCTCGCCAAGCGCGGCCCGGTCTACTCGTACGAGTTCGCCGACCTCACCTCCCCGCCCTTCGCCTCCCTGCGCAACCTGCACACCGACTTCGACTTCGGCGCGACCCACGTGAACGAAGTGCAGTACCTGTTCCGGCACTTCGGTCTGGAGTCCCCGCTCAACGCCGAACAGCGGGCGCTGGCGCGGCAGATGGTGGCGTACTGGGGATCCTTCGTACGGGACGGTGTGCCGCGGGCGGCCGGGCAGCCGCCGATGCCCGGCGGACCGGGCGTGGTGCTCTCGCTGCGCACGGCGTCCAAGGGCGGGAACGTCCTCAGCACGTCCGTCCACCGGGACCACCGGTGCGATCTGTGGGACGGTGCCGCCGCGCGGTGACCCGGTAGGCTTCCCGGCGTGCGCCGCGCACGGCGCGCGCCGGGAATGCCCGCGAACGTAGGGGTACGAACGGCCACGATTCGGGAGGAACCGGCGTTGCACGTCCAGGAATGGCTCGACACGGTACCCGCGGCAGCCGTCTATGCCGTGGTGGCGCTGGTCATCGGTCTGGAGAGCCTGGGCATCCCGCTGCCGGGCGAGATCGTCCTGGTCTCGGCGGCGCTGCTGTCCTCGCAGCACTCGGGCATCAACCCGGTCGTCCTCGGCGCCTGCGCGACCCTCGGTGCCGTGATCGGCGACTCCATCGGCTACGCGATCGGCCGCAAGGGCGGACGGCCGCTGCTGGCCTGGCTCGGCAAGAAGTTCCCACGGCACTTCGGTGAGGGGCACATCGCCACCGCCGAGCGGTCCTTCGAGAAGTGGGGCATGTGGGCCGTCTTCTTCGGCCGCTTCGTCGCCCTGCTGCGGATCTTCGCCGGGCCGCTCGCGGGTGTCCTGCACATGCCGTACTGGAAGTTCCTGATCGCCAACGTCCTCGGCGGCATCTGCTGGGCGGGCGGCACGACGGCGGTCATCTATTACGTCGGTGTGGTCGCCGAGGACTGGCTGAAGCGGTTCTCCTACCTGGGCCTGGCGGCGGCCGTCCTCTTCGGGCTCGCGTCGATGCTGGTGATCAGGCGCAGGGCGAAGAAGGCGGCGGCGCAGCGGGAGGCGGCCGAGGCGGAGCCCGTCCCGGCCGTCGACTGAGGCCTGCCTGTCCGTTCTTCGGCTGTCCGTCGACTGACGTCTACGGCTTCTCGTACAGCTCGTCGTGGGACTTCGCGAGCTCCGCGTACAGCGTTCCGTTGAGGGTGACGCCCTCGCGCTCCTCGGCGGTCAGTTCCCGTCGCACCTTCGCCGGCACGCCCGCGACCAGTGACCCGGGCGGCACCTGCGTCCCCTGCAGCACCAGCGCCTGCGCGGCGACGAGTGAACCCGCGCCGATCACCGCGCCGTTGAGGACCGTCGCGCCCATGCCGATCAGGCAGTCGTCCTCGACGGTCGCGCCGTGCACGACCGCGTTGTGCCCCACCGACACCCGCTCACCGATGCTGACCGGAAAGCCAGGGTCCGCGTGGAGCGTGCAGTTGTCCTGGATGTTGGCCCGCGCGCCGACGGAGATCCGCTCGACGTCACCGCGCAGGACGGCCCCGTACCAGACGCTCGCGCCTGCCCCCAGTGTCACGTCCCCGATGACCGAGGCCGTGGGCGCCACGAACGCCGTTCCGTCGATCCTCGGCTCCCTGCCGCCGATGCCCGTGATCAGTGCCTCGTGCGTCATCGACCTCTCCTCGTCGTCGGTACTCAGCGCACCGTACGCCACCCGGTAGGGCGAAGATCACAGCCCCTCGACCTCATGGGTGCACCTCGCCGTCAGTACGGTGAGCGGGTGCCGAAGCGCAAGAACACGTTCTCATCCTGGCGTCACCGTCTCGTCCAGCGCGCCGTGCACGCGGGCTGGGCCTGGGTGCAGCGCACGGGCTCCGTGACCGCCGACTCCCCGGGACGGTTCCGCTTCGGCGCGATGGGAACCGGTACCAGACTCGCCTTCCCGCTCGGCACGGTCTTCGGCGAACCCTGGATCCATCTGGGCGCCCACTGCATCGTCGGCGAACAGGTCACCCTCACCGCCGGACTGATGCCCGACCTCGACCTCGGCCCCGACCCGATCCTGCGCCTCGGCGACGGTGTGGTCCTCGGCCGCGGCAGCCACGTCATCGCCGACACGACGGTCACCATCGGCAGCGACTGCTACTTCGGGCCCTACGTCTACGTCACGTCCACGAACCACTCCTACGACGATCCCCACGAGCCCATCGGCAAACAGTGGCCCCGGATGGAGCCGGTGGAGATCGGCCCGGGCTGCTGGATCGGCACCGGCGCGGTGATCCTCCCGGGCGCGCGGATCGGCCGGAACGTGGTCGTGGCCGCCGGCGCGGTCGTCCGCGGCGAGGTCCCCGACCACGCGGTGGTGGCGGGCGCACCGGCCCGGGTCGTACGCCGCTGGACCGCGGCGGAGGGCTGGCAACCGCCCCTCAGAACCCCCGCACCCGTCCCGATCCCCGACGGGGTCACCCCCGAACAGCTGCTGGCGCTCTCGGAGTTGGACGAGGAGACGGTGGAGCGGCTGGCACAACTCGACGTGGAGTCGTGACGCACGCGCCGCGGGTTCGTCGGAGTGGTCGGCGCCCTGCTGGGGTTGGGGCGGATGCGAATGGGGTCCTGTTCTGGGACACGAGGACGGGGACGGGGATGGGGACGGCGACTGGGGCTGGGGCTGATGCGCATCGTGCCCCGCGCTCGGAGCGGGGCCGAGCCGGACGCCGGATCTCCAGGCGTCGGCTCAGGCCGTGGCGCGCTCTGGCCCGGCTCTCCGACCGGGGCGGGCGGGGCGTAGACCTCGCCTGCGCTTGGGGCGCGTCGCGTGGTCGACCCTGTCCCCGCTTGGAGTGAGTCACAGGGCTGGCCCTGCCCCTCCTCGGGGTGCGCCGGACGCTTGTACTCGCTCCCGTTCGGGGTGAGCCGCACGCCTGGTCTCGCTCCCGCGCGGAGTGAGCCGCACGCCTGGTCTCGCTCCCGTTCGGGGTGAGCCGGGTGTCAGACCTGGTCGCCCTCGCGCCGAGGCGAACGTCGGCCCCGAACCTCCGCTCACCCTGCGGCCAGCAGCAACGTGCCGAGAAGGGCCAGGCCCGCGCCCGCTGCCTGGACCGTGCGGAGGCGTTCGTGGAGGAAGCCTCGGGCGGCCAGGGACGTGACCACGGGGTAGAGCGAGGCCAGGACCGCGGCCACCGTGATGGGGCCGTGCTGGGCGGCGATCGAGTACGTGCCGTTCGCGGCCACGTCCGCCAGGCCGACGAAGGCGAGGGTCGGCAGGGAGGCCCAGGGGAAGCCGGTCGGGGGGAGGGCCTCGGCGCCGCGTCGGACGGAGACGTACAGGGCGAGGCCGCCCGCGGCGACGTTCGTCAGGCGCTGCACGAAGAGGGCGAGGAAGAGGCCGGTGACGGTCGTGGAGGCCTCCGCGATCAGGGCGAAGACCGCGCCGAAGCCGAGGGCCGCGATGAGGGTGAGCACGATGGCCTGGCGTTGGACCGGCGCGCCGCGCAGTTGGGGGCCGCCCGCGAGGACTACTCCGGTGACGGCCACGGCGATCCCCGCGACCTGTATGAGGCCGGGACGTTCGCCGAGGACCAGGCCCACGCCGACCGGGACGGCCACGCTCAGGGTCGCGAGCGGCGAGACGACGCCCATCGGGCCCAGCGCGAGTGCCTTGTAGAAGGAGATCATCGCGACCGGCCCCGCCAGCCCGGCCGCGACCGCGAACCACAGGCGCGGTCCCGCCTCGCTCCAGCCGCCCGTCGCCGCCACGACCGCGCCGAGCACGGCCGCCGCGATCACCTGCGAGACCACGACCACCGTCAGCGCCGAGAGACGCCGGGTGAGCAGGCCGCCGCCGAAGTCGGCCATGCCCCACAGGAGGCTGGTGGCCAGGGCGAAGAATGCTGTCACGGTCGCCTCGCAGTACAGTTCGGTGAACGATCCGGTGCACCACACCGTAGTTCACTGCATTGAACTCTGTCATTCAGAATATTGGACGTAAAGTGGCGGACCTCGACCTGCTGAACCAGTCCCTGGCGCGCAACGTCAAGCGCTGGCGCAACGAACGCGGCTTCACCCTCGACGCGCTCGCCGCCCGGGCCGGAGTCAGCCGCGGCATGCTCATCCAGATCGAGCAGGCCCGCACCAACCCCAGCATCGGCACGGTCGTGAAGATCGGGGACGCGCTCGGCATCAGCATCACCACGCTGCTCGACTACGAGCAGGGCCCCCGGGTCCGTATCGTCCCCGCCGACCAGGCGGTGCGGCTCTGGCACACCGACGCCGGCAGCTTCAACCGCCTCCTCGCCGGCACCGAGGCCCCCGGTCCGCTGGAGATGTGGGACTGGCGCCTCATGCCCGGCGACCACAGCCCCTCCGACCCGCACCCCGCCGGCACGGTCGAGCTCGTGCACGTCACGGCCGGCGAGCTGACCCTCACCGTCGACGGCGAGAAGTACCCCGTCCCGGCCGGTTCGAGCGTCTCCTTCGAGGCCAACAGCCCTCACACGTACGGCAACGAGGGCCGCGCACCGGTCGAGATGATCATGTGCGTCTCGGTTCCCGGCGTGCGTCCCTGAGGCCCCGAGGCGTTTGTTAGCGTGCCGCCATGGACGCACCCATCGGACACTTCGACCACGCCACCCCCGCCCCCGAGGCCCTCGACGACCTGATCGGCCCGGTCGCCGAGGCCGTACGCCGGTGGCGCGGCAGCGTCCCCGTCGAGCAGATCGTCTACGTCGAGACGGACCCCGAGTGGGCCGACACCGCTACCTTCGTGGAGCACTACGGCCGGGAACTGCTGGAGCGGTCGGCGAACTGCGTGGTCGTCGCCGGCAAGCGGGGTGGTGAGACCACCCTCGCGGCGTGTGTCGCCCTGTCCACCACCCGGGTCGACGTGAACGGCACGGCCCGCCGCCAACTCGGCGCCCGCAAGGCCTCGTTCGCGTCGATGGACACCGCGACGGGCGAGACCGGCATGGAGTACGGCGGCATCACCCCGATCGGACTGCCGGACGGCTGGCCGCTGTTGGTGGACTCGGCCGTCGTCGACCTGCCCTACGTGCTGGTCGGCAGCGGCCGGCGGCGCGGCAAACTCCTCGTGCCGGGCAAGGCGTTCACCGAACTGCCCGGCGCCGTGGTCCTGGAGGGCCTGGGAGTGGCGGTCTGACCGGTCGCCCGCCGACACGTCCGACCGGGGTTTGCCCAGCGCCCTGTCAGGTGGCGGAGTCCTTGCCGAGGTACTGTTCCGCGAACGCGCCGGCCGCCGCGGGCGAGGTGAACAGCCGGCGCAGGCGGGCGAGGGTGGTGCCGGCGCGGAACGGGTCGCCCGAGGACGTGCCGTGGTAGACGTCGGACAGCCACTGCGAGAACTCCTGGTAGTCCCACACCCGTCGCAGACACGCGTCCGAGTAGCCGTGCAGGCCGGCCGCCTCGCCCTTGGTGAGGTAGGAGACCAGTCCGTCGCCGAGCAGGAAGGCGTCGTGCAGGGCGAGGTTCATGCCCTTGGCCGCGATGGGGGCCGTGAGGTGGGCCGCGTCCCCGGCGAGGAAGAGCCGGCCGAACACCATCGGTTCGACCACGTAGTTGTGCATGTCGAGAACACGCTTCTCGATCAGCCGTCCCTCCGTCAGGGGCGGCCGGTCGGCGGCGCCGAGCCGCTCCTGCAGCTCGCTCCACACGCGGTCGTGCGACCAGTTCTCCGGGTCGTCGCCGGGCGGGCACTCGAGGTAGTAGCGGGTGATCTCGGGGCTGCGCGCCATGTGTCCGGCGAATCCGCGCGGATGGATGCCGAACAGCACGCAGTCCGAGGAGGGCGGCGCCTCGGCGAGCAGCGCCAGCCAGCCGATGCCGTAGTCGTGCCGCGCGACCCGGGCCCGCTCCGGCAGCACGGTCCGCGTCACCCCGCGCGCCCCGTCGCAGCCCGCGACGAAGTCGCAGTGCACGAGCTGCCGTCGACCGGTCTCCGGGTCGGTGTACGACACCGAGGGACGGTCGGAATCCATGTCGTGCAGCCGCACGTCCCGCACGCCGAACCGAATGGCCCCGCCGCGCACGTCCGCGTACTCGCGCACGAGATCCGTGACGAGCAACGGCTGCGGGTAGACGAAGTGGTGATGTCCCGTCAGTTCGTGGTAGGAGAACCGGTGGCGCCGTGTCTCGAACCGGAACTCGCACTCGGTGTGCAGCTCCGCCCGCGCCAACAGGTTGTCCGCGAGACCCCGTTGCTCCAGGCCCCGTACCGCCCACTCCTCGATCACACCGGCCCGGGGCCGCCGTTCTATGAACTCGCGGCTCTCCACCTCCAGGACCAGGCAGTCGACGGAGGCGGCGCGCAGGATGTTGCCGATGGTGAGGCCGGCGGGTCCGGCACCCACGATCACCACGGGGAAGGAGGCGGAGGTCACCCGAGCATTATGACGGTGGCCCGTCAGACGCGGCAGGGTTCACCGCGGCCGACGGGCCGTCGCAGCAGGGGAGTTGGTGGGGGATGTGTGGCGGTGGCGTGTGCGCCGTACGGGAGTCAGTGCGCGGGCGCGTCCGTCACCACGACCTCCTCGATGCTCCGCTCGATCTCCTCCGTCGGGGAAGCGGTCGCCCGCGCCCAGTAGTAGATGGCGACCGAGAAGGCGGCGATGAGCAGCATGTCCCACCACAGGGCGATGCGGCCGGAGCCGCCGAAGCCGCCCTGCGAGGAGATCACGCCCATGCCCAGCAGATAGACCGGCAGCCACTGGGCGGCCCTGAAGTCCAGCCGCGGCGCGTCCGGTTGGCCGGTCGAGGTCGCGTACCAGGCGTAGCCGCCGAGCAGGACGTAGCCGAGGACGATGGCGATGCCCAGCCGCCACAGGGTGTCCCAACCGGCCCAGTAGATGATGAGGTTGGCGACCACGAACGACAGCGGTGAGAGCACCTTGCCGGCGGGCAGTCGGTAGGGGCGGTCGTGGTCCGGCAGCCGGTCGGCGAAGACGCCGTAGGCCAGGGGCGCGCCCGCGTACATGAGGACGCTCGCCGAGGTGATGAAGCCGACCAGCTCCTGCCAGCTCGGGAACGGCAGGAAGCAGACCACGCCGGTCACGAAGGAGATGATCAGGCCGAACCATGGCACGCCCCGGGCGTCGGTGCGGGCGAAGAGCTTGGGCGCGTAGCCGTTCTTGGCCAGGCCGAAGGAGACCCGGGAGGTGGCGGTGGTGTAGATCAGGCCGGTGCCGCCGGGGGAGATGACGGCGTCGAGGTAGAGCACCACGCTCAGCCAGCCCAGGCCCACCAGGGTCGCCAGACCGGCCCAAGGGCCGCTGATCCCTTCGTATGTGAGGTGCGCCCAGCCGTGCGCGAAGGTGCTGTGCGGCAGCGCGGCGATGAACACGACCTGGAGCAGCAGGTAGATGACCGCGCCGATGGCGACCGAGCCGAGGGTCGCGCGGGGCAGGTCCCGCTTCGGATTGCGGCTCTCGCCCGCCAGTTGGATCGCCTGCTCGAAGCCCAGCAGCGCGAAGATGATGCCGCTGCCGCTGATGGCGCTGAGCACGCCCTTGGCGCCGAAGGGGGCGAAGCTCTCCGAAGTGAAGTTGCCCGGATGGAAGTTGCCGGCCGCGATGATGAAGATGGCGCCCAGCGGGACGGCGATCTTCCACCAGGTGGCGGCGCTGTTGGTGTGCGCGAGGGCGCGGACGCCGAAGAAGTTGACGGCGACGAACACGGCCATCAGGACGACGGCCGTGCCCAGGCCGCTGGGGGTGAGCGTGCCGTCGGCGTGCTGGAGGCCCTGCGCCCAGTGCCAGTGACCGGCGTAGCCGATCATCGCCTCGACCTCGATCGGGGCGACGGTCGCGGCCTGCAGCCAGGAGAACCAGCCGAAGGACATGCCGGCCAGGCCGCCGAAGGCGTAGTGCGGATAGCGCGCGGTGCCGCCCGCGACCGGGAACATGCCGCCGAGTTCGGCGTGCACCAGGGCGAGCAGCACGATCGCGACCGCGCCGATCACCCACGAGACGATCGCCGCGGGTCCGGCTGCCACGACCGCCTTCTCGGCGCCGTAGAGCCATCCCGAACCGATGATGGAACCGACGGAGGCCCACATCAGACCGATCAGTCCGACGTCCCTCCGCAGGCCGCTCGGGCCTCTTGTCTCCGCCGCACGGGCGTGTTCGACGCTTACCATTTTCTCAGCGGCCTCTCATGAAATGTATATAAACTTTCAGTGCCTGAGAGGTTGCATGTTAGAAATCAGAAAAGGGCGCGCAGAAGACCCCTGGCGCAATCTTGACCAGGGTGAGGGCGGATCGTGGACGGCGCCTAACGCAGGCGCGGGATTTCGATCGCGGGGCACCGGTCCATGACCATCTCCAGGCCGGCGGCGCGGGTGCGGTCGTAGGCGCTCTCGTCGATCACGCCGAGCTGGAACCAGACGCCCTTCGCGCCGATGGTCACGGCTTCGTCGGCCACGGCCCCGGCCAGGTCGCTGTTGACGAACACGTCGACGACGTCGACCTCGAACGGGATCTCCGCCAGCGACGCGTACCCCTTCTCCCCGTGCACCGTCTCCGCCTTCGGGTGCACGGGCACGATCCGCTTCCCGAAGCGCTGCAGGACGGCCGCGACCCCGTAGGCCGCGCGCTGCTGGTTCGACGACAGGCCCACGACCGCCCAGGTGTCGCCGAGCTCGGTGAGGATCTTGCGGACAGTCGCTGAGTCGCCGTACACGCTCGGTCTCCTCCGGTTCGGGGTCTGCGCAAGGCACGAGACCTGTTACTGAGGCACAACAGGAGGCGGGGCGTGATGATTCCTCGATTACATGTGCTGTTCTTGACCTTCGGCTTACCATGCGAACGCCTATGTGAACGGCTCTTGGGGGAGGCGCGTTTGTTCGGCAGTGCAGGTGAAGAGGGGTCCGGGCTGCCGCGGGGGGTCCGGCTGTACCGGCTGGGCGCGGACGGCTCCGTCGTCCTCGCGGATCGGGACGGCGCCCGGGAGCTGGGGCCCGAGCGGGACCTGCTGCGGTTCATCGACGACGGACAGTTCGCCCACTATCTGGTCGGGGACGCCGCCACCTCGCCCGAGCGGCCCTCCAACGCCACCGTCAAACTCGGCATCGTCGGCCCGCGCAGCGCCTTCACCCCGCACGCGCACGGCGGCGAGCACTTCGTCCTCAGCCTCGGCCACGCGTCCTGCGGGCTGTACGACAGAGAGCGCGCCCGCGTCACCGAAGTCCCGCTCGTCCCCGGCGAGTTGATCCGCATCCCGGAACTGATGCCGCACTCCTTCGCCAACCGCGGCACGGCCCCGCTGACCATCCTGGCCGCCAACACCGGCTACGGCATCGACCACGAGGACTACGCGATCACCGCGCCCGAGGCGGAACGCAGAGCCGGCGGCCCGGCGTACGACGACCTCGGCTCGGCGTACGACGACCTCGGCTCGGCGTACGACGACCTCGGCTCGGCGGGCGCGCGCACGACCACCCTCGCCGCCACCGACTACCTTCAACTGGCCGCCGCCCTGCGCGACATCGAGCGGGTCCAGCGGGTGCGCGGGCCCGGCGTCACCACCGCGCGGGAACGGCTGGCGGCCCGGTTGCGCCGGCTCGCCCAAGGACTGGAGGGCCGTCGGTGATCTGTCCGCACTGCGAGAAGTCCCTGCTGCGCAAGGAACGCCCCGGCAACGTCTGCGGCAAGTGCGGGCGCCGGTACGCCCTCGACCCCAAGACCAACCCGCTGAAACTCAACGACCTGCGGGTCCGCCGGGTCGTCCTCAAGCTCGGCCAGGACGGCCAAGTGCCTTGTACGCCGGGGCAGTTGTGGTACGCCCTGTCCCGTAAGTCGCTGCGGGAGACGCAGGTCGACATGGGGTGCGCCGTCGCGTTGACCTTCGTCGGCGTCGTCGTGGGAGGCATGGGGCTGGGCTCCGACGTCGTGGGTGTCGCCGTCGGCGGTGGTCTGTTGCTCCTCGCCGCGATCGGTTTCGTGGTCGCGAGGCTGGCGGGCATGGGCCGGGGGCGACCGGCGCTCACCCGGCAGGCCTTCCGATCCGGTCCGTTGAAGGAGTGGAAGAGCGTCTACGGCGCGCTGCCGGACGGCGTGATCGACGACAGCGGCTTTCCGACACCCAGGCCGTCGGACGGGGGCGCCGCGACCGACGGGATCGTCCTCGTCTGCCCCGACCGCTCCATCGCCGTGTTCCTCGACGCGGCGGGCCTGACCTCCCGTTACGGGGTCACGCTCGTCGCCAAGCCGGCCGATGTGGCCGCCGCCCCCGCCCAGGGACCGGTACTGGTACTGCACGACGCCGACGCGCCGGGCCTCCTGCTCGCCCACCAGGTCCGCGCCGCGCACCCCGAACGCCGGGTCGTCGACATCGGTCTGCCGCTCGCCGCCGTGCGGGGGGTCGCGCGCGCGGTGCCCGTGCGGGGCGACGTGCCGAAGGTGCGGGACATGGAACTGCTGGAGGAGAGCAGGGAGTTCAGCCCCGCGCAGCTGAAGTGGCTGGGCAAGGGGTGGGGGTTCCCGCTCGTCGGGGTGCCCCCAGCCAAGCTGCTGGCCGTCGTCTCCCGGGCCGTGGAGCGGGCCCGCGCGACGGACGATCCGGTGCGCCGGCGGGCCGCCTCCGTGGGCTTCCTGACCTGGCCGGAGGAGGGGAGATGATCTGCCCCAACTGCCGGGCCTCCCTGCTGGCCAAGGAACGTACGGGCAACGTGTGTTCGCGCTGCGGGCGCGCGTACGCCGTCGACCCCAAGGTGTACGGCCGGGGCATGAACGACACGCGCATCCGGCGTATCGCCGAGAAGGTCACCGACGGGGGTCGCCGACAGATCACCGTCACCCAACTCTGGTACTCCGCCCGGACCGTGAACAACTCCTGGACGGCGGTCCCGAGGAGCGGACGGCCGAGGTGGGTCGGGCGCACGGTGGGATGGATCCTCGGCGTCGGGCTCGTGGTGCTCGGCATCCTCATACAGGACGTGCCCTACGCCGGATTCGGGTGGTGGGCGTGCGTGGGTGTGGCCGCCCTCGTGTGGGTGGTGGCGAAGGGGGAGCCGTACCGCCCTCAACGCCATGCCGGTTCGTATCTGTCCCCCTCGCTGTCGGACTTCAGGGCGATGGTCTGCGCGCGGTGGGTGCAGGCATACGGAGACCTGCCGACCGGGATCGTGGACGACCAGAGGTATCAGGAGCCATACGAGCCGACCGGCCTGCGCAAGGACGGCGAGTGGCAGTCGGAGCCCGTTGAGGTGCTCTGCCCGGACCAGGCCGTCCGCGTCTTCCTGTCGGCCAACGGATTCCCGCGACGCCTGAACCTGACGCTCGCCGCCGGACTCGCCGAACTGTCCGGCACCGGGCCCCTGGTGGTGCTCCACGACGCGAGCGCACGCGGCCTCCAACTGGTCGCCGACGCCCGCGCGGCCGAGACCCGGCGGGCGGTGGTGGACGCGGGGCTGCCGGTGCGGGCGGTCCTCGACAACCGTGGATCCGTGCGTCTCTACGAGGATCCGCCGGCCGCCGTACTCGGCGACCCGTCCGAACAGCCCGACTGGCTGAGGAAGTTGGTGCGGAGCGCGCCCAGGGAGGCTGACTGGCTGACCAAGGGCTGGGTCAGCCCCGTCGCCGCGGTTCCGCCCGCTCTGCTGGAGTCGGCCGTCGAGCGGGCCGTCCGCGAGGCCCGCGCCACAGCGGGGAGGCAACGGCGCCAGGCCGCCGAGGTCGGCTTCATGAGCTGGCCACAACCTTCCAATACACCGGTGAGGGACGGGAACTGACATGCCGACGACCACGAACCCGGTCGGCCGGCTGCTGCTGGAGCGGGCGATCGCCCTCGCCGCGCAGCGCGCCGCCGCCCCCGGGAACCTCCGCTTCACCGAACGCCAGCTGTACTACGAGACCTGCCGCGTCCTGCGCCCGACACCCGCGCCGGTACGCCGCATCCCGCACAGCCCGGCCCCACCGTTGCGACTGTCCCGGTTCACCGAGGTGTTGCATGGCGCGGAGTGGGCCGCGGGGTTGCCGGGGCTGCTGCCGGCTCCCATGTCCGGTGTCCCGACGATCGGCGGCCCGGCCCGCGAACCCGACCTCTACGACTACGCGCTGCCCCGGCTGCTGATCTGCCAGGACCGCGCCATCGCCCAGATGCTGCTGGCCAACCACGTGCACCTGGAAGCGGCCTGTCCGATCCTGAGCGCCGAGGACGACCTGCCGCTCGACCCCCGACTGGTGACCGCCCTGGAACGGGCCGAGGGCGCGACCGTGCACGTCCTGCACGACGCGAGCCCCGCGGGGATCGCGTTGCCGGGCCGGGTGCGCGAGGAGTCGGGGCAGGTGGCCTCCCGGGCACGCGGGAGGAGCGGGCCGGGACTGGCGCCGGTGGGCGACGGGCCGGGTCCGGAGTTCGCCCCGGTGCGGGCGGAACTCGGTGGAGTGCCTGCCGGGGTGCCCCAGGATCTCGGTGCGGCGTCCGCCCGGGTGTCCGAAGGACTCGCGGCGCTGCCCGTCCGTGTCGTCTCGCTCGGGCTCGTGCCCCGGCACGCTCGGACGCTCGGCCTCGTGGCCGGGCGCAGGCCCCGCCCGGTGCCGCCGCTCGGACCGTTGCCGCCCGGGCTTCGGCCCGCCGAGGTCGACTGGCTCAGCGCGGGGCGGTTCGCCGAGGTCGCCGCGGTGCCGCCGGCCAAGCTGCTGCGTGCCGTGCTGCGGCTCACCCGGGGGCCCCGGCCGGCCCGTCACTCCGTCTGGGGCGAGCTGCGCGGTCTGCGCACCGCCGGGTTCATGACCTGGCCCGACGCATGAACCGCCGCCGCCCCGACGACCGTAAGCCCTTCCGCCGCAGACCCGAGGACCTACGACGATGATCCGCCCACGCGAAATCGGCTACACGGACGAACTGCTCGCCGACGGCAGCGTCCACCGCACCTACGAGGACGGCCGGCAGGAATGGCGTCGCCGCGGACCGTCCGGCGAGGTCTTCTGGCGGGACGACCGGGAGAACACCGGGACGGACGAACTGCTCGGCGACAAGATCGTCAAGCGGACCCTCGCCGACGGCACGGTCACCTACGGACGGGACATCGGTTACGGCCGCACGCTCTGGGGGCGCGGCGAGACCCTCATGATCAACCGGACGTCGTTCGGCGGCCGGATGGGCGCGCTCCTCGTCGGCCTCGGCGTGGCCGGACTCGCCGTCACCGCCGCCCAGTTGCCGCCCCTCACCCTCTCACCGGAGGAGGAAGAGGAACTGCGCCAGCAGGCACAGAGCGCGTCCTCCGGAGGCGACGGCGGCGGGGGAGGGGACGGCGGCAGTGGCTCCGAGGGTGACTGGGACGGCGGCGACTGGGGTGACGACGGTGGGGGCTGGAGCGACGACGACTTCGGCTGACCGAGCACGGCCGCCTGCGGACAAGACGGCGCGCGTACAGGGCAGTTCGCGTACGCGGCAACAGGAAAGGACTCTCCGATGACGCGCTTTTGCGTCAGTCTCGCGTCGGACAGCGCGGGGACCGCGGACGCCGACGGTCGGCCCGGCGCCGCCGACGCGCACCTCGCCACCATGGGCGCCGCCGCGGTCGCACCCGGTCTCGCCCTCGTACCGGACGAAACCGGGCACGCCCAGGGGCCGTTCGAGGCGGACGGCATGCGGGCCGTCGGTGAGGTCACCCTGCACAACCGGGCCGACCTCCTCACCGCCCTCGCCACCGACGGAGCTCCCGCCCCTCAAGATGCCGGCGACGGCGAGCTGTTGCTGCGTTGCTGGGCGCGGCTCGGCGCGAAGGGTGTCGCGCTCGCCGAAGGGATGTTCGCCCTTGCCGTCCTCGACGGCCGCGACCTCGTGCTGATCCGCGACCACGTCGGCGCCCGCACCCTGTTCTACGCCCGCGCCGCCGACGCCTGGGCGGCCTCAACGTCCCTGCGCGCACTGCGCCGTTGGCCCGCACTGGGCACCCGTATGAACCTGTCCGCCGTACGTTCCTTCCTCACCTTCGCCTATCTGCCGGGCGACGAGACGCTGTTGGAGGGCGTGCGCGAGGTGCTGCCCGGCCGGGTGCTGCGGCTCGCGGCTGACGGGACCGTGACGGAGACGGTCTACTGGGAGCCCCAAGAACGGCTACCCGAGCGGGAGTTCGGCGGAACCGACGACCATGTCCTCACCCTGCGCGCGCTCCTCGAAGAGGCCACCGCACGGCGGCTGCCCGAGGCCGAGGCGGTCGGTGTTCTGCTGTCGGGCGGGATCGACAGTTCGCTCGTCACCGCGCTCGCCGCGAAACTGCACGGCCACCCCGTGCACACGTACTCCATCAGCTTCGGTGACGAACTCCCCAACGAACTCGGCTACTCGGGCCTCGTCGCCACCCACTGCCACACCCGGCACCGGGTGCTGACGGTCTCCGGTACGGCGGTCGCAGCGCGCCTCGCCGACACGGCCGCCCTGCTCGACAGCCCGGTCGGCGACCCGCTGACCGTGCCGAACCTGCTGCTCGCCGAGGCGGTCGCGGGCGACGGCCTGCGGACCGTCCTCAACGGGGAGGGCGGCGACCCGGTGTTCGGCGGACCCAAGAACCTGCCGATGCTGGTGCAGGAGATGCACGCGGGGGCGCCGGGAGCGGACGGTTCGCCCTGGTACGAGGACCGGGCCACCGCCTATCTGCGCTCCTACCGCAAATGCTGGACCGACCTCCCGGACCTGCTGACCGCCGACGCGCTGTCCGCCCTGGAGTCCGCGCCGTCGCCGCAACGCTTCGTCGAGCCCTACCTCACGGGCCCGGACCGGATGTCCCACCTCCTCAACCAGCTCCTCCACTGCAACCTCCGCACCAAGGGCGCCCACCACATCCTCACCAAGGTCGAACGGCTCACCGCCTCCCAAGGGCTGCAGGGCCGCGCCCCGCTCTTCGACCGCCGGGTGATCGACCACGCCTTCGCGACCCCGCCCACGCTCAAGTTCCGGGGCACGAGCGAGAAGTGGGTCCTGAAGGAAGCCGTACGGGACCTGCTGCCCGCGACCGTCGTGGACCGTCCCAAGAGCGGGATGCGGGTTCCGGTGCAGCAGTGGCTGAGCGGGCCGCTGCGGGAGTTGGGCGGTGATCTGCTGCTGGGCCGGGCCGCGCGGCAACGGGGGTTGTTCCGGCCCGAGACCGTACGGACCTGGCTGCGCGGCGAGGGCACGCTGCTGCCCCGGCAGGGCGGGAAGCTGTGGCTGGTGCTCACGCTGGAGCTGTGGCTGCGGGCGTACGACCTGTGAACCGGGTCAACGCGCGATTGCTGTGAACAGGGTCAACGCGAAGCCTGCGATCCGGGTCAACGCGCGATCGCTGTGAACCGGGTCAACGCCGAGCCTGAGAACTCGTTCAACGCGGTGGCTGTGAACCGGGTCAACGCGAACGGGCCCTGTGAAGCCCGATGCAAGTGAACCGGTCGAACCCGCCGGTGTCTTGTGAACAGCACGATGGAGGCAACCGCACTGTGAACACCACCCTCATCAACCCCCGCACCGGCCGCGACCGAGGCACCGCCCCCGTCGCCCGCGAGAGCGAGGTGCGGGCCGCCGTACAGACCGCCCGCGCCGCACTGCCCGCCTGGTGCGGCCTCACCCCCAAGGAACGGTCCCGCCGACTGGAGCGGCTGGCCGCACTGGTGGAGGAGCACGCCGACGACTACGTGGCCCGCGAGGCCGCCGGCACCGGCAAGCCCGCGAGCGAGACGACGGGCGAGGTGGCGCAGGTGGCCGACCTCTTCCGGTTCTACGCCTCCGCCGTCCGCGCCCAGTCCGTACCGGCCGCCGGACGACTGGTCGACGGACATGAGAGCTGGGTGCGCTGGGAACCCCTCGGGGTCGTGGCGGTCGTCGTGCCCTGGAACTACCCGCTGATGATGGCCACTTGGCGGTGTGCCCCGGCCCTGGCCGCCGGCAACACGGTGGTCGCCAAGCCCGCCGAGACCACCCCCGACACCCTCGCCCTGCTCGCCGAACACGCCGCCGAAGCGCTCGGCCCCGGAGTCCTCACCGCACTCCCGGGCGACCGGCAGACCGGCCGGCTGCTGGTCGACGCCCACGTCGACATGGTCGCCTTCACCGGCAGCGCGACGGCCGGCGCCGATGTGGCCGCGCGGGTCGGCGGGCGCCGGGTCAGTCTCGAACTCGGCGGCAACGCCCCCGCGCTCGTCCTGCCCGACGCCCCCGACGACACCTGGACCCAGCTCGTCCACGCCTGCGCCTACAACGCCGGGCAGAGCTGTGCCGCCCCCGCCCGGGTCATCACCCTGCGCGAGAACTACGAGGAGACGGTGGAGCGGTTGGCCGCCGCGGCCCGGGACTGCCTCGCGGGCCGGGACTTCGGTCCGCTCAACAACCCGGACCAGCTGGCCCGTTACGACGGCATCGTCAAGTCCTCCGCCGCCGGGCGGAACGTGGCCGCCGACATCGCCCCCGGGCCCGGCGAGGAGAACGGCTTCTGGCGCCCCACCCGGATCCTGGCCGACCTCCCCGACGACGACCCGGCGGTGGTCGAAGAGGTCTTCGGCCCGCTGCTCACCGTGCAGTCGGCGGAGGACCTGGACGCGGCGGTCACCCTCGCCGACGGAGTCCCCCAGGCGCTGGCGGCGAGCGTATGGACCCGCGACCTGACGACCGGGCTGGATCTCGCCGGCCGCCTGAACGCGGGGGAGGCCTGGCTCAACTGCCACCTCGTGCAGACCGCCGAGCTCCCGCACGGCGGCCGAGGCGCCTCGGGCCACGGCACGGACCTGAGCACCCTGGCCCTGCCCGAGTACCAACGCCCGAAGACCATCACCGCCCGGCTGGTAAGGGGGAACTGACGGCGTCGGCCCACGCGCTTGGGGCAATCCGGGACCTCGATCCGGGACCTCGATCCGGGACCTCGATCCGAGGCCCCTTTCCGAGGCCTCCTTCCGGGGCCTCACTGAAGGTCCCCGATCCGTGAGCCGTGATCCGTGTTCGTGATCGCTGTCCGGAAAACGCGCAGGATGCCTGCGCTCGGCCCGCCGCCCGCCTACGCTCGCTGCGTGCTGCGCATCACCGACGCCCGAACCGGTCGACCCGTCGACGCCGCCCCTGTCCGCCGACGGCTGACCAGGGTCGAGGCCCATGTGCGGGGCCACGACACCGGCGCGCTGCGCGTGCTGCTGGTCGCCGATCTCCTCGTCCGCACGCTGGAACTCGGCGGTACCCCGGTCTGGCCCCTGCTGACCGGCGACCGGGACCAGGCGGAACTGCGGGCCGACGGCGCCGCGCTGGGCATCCACCCCTTCGAGGACGCCCGGGACGTCGGCTCCGGACTGGGCGAGTCGCAGGTCGTCCACGTACTGGAGGCGGACGGCTCGGCCCCCGGGGACGGGGTCCTGGTCGCCGTAGCACCGGTGGACGTCGCGGCGGATGATCTCGGCCGTCCGGAGGCGCTGCGGCCCGGGGGCCTGAGTGCGAACCGCACCGACCCCGCCGTCCTGCGCCTCGCCCTTCTCTCCCTGCCCCGCGCCATGCCCGCGCGGCTCGACAAGGCCGCCCTGACCGAGGCCGGTGACACACTCCGGCGCTGGCGGCGGACCGTCGCCGGGTGGGCGCGGCAGCCCTCGCGGCCGGTGCCCGACGAGGTTCGCACCCGTCTGCGCGCGGCCTGGGAGGACGACCTGGACGTTCCGGAGGTGCTGCGCGTGCTGGCCGACGTGGAGGCGTCGACCGAACTGCCTGAGGGGGCGCGCTTCGAGACGTACGTCTACGCCGATCGGTTGCTCGCACTCGAACTCTCCCGCGACCTGGGATCCCCGGCGTGACCGCCCGCGCGGGCGTCGGTCAGCTGCGTCGGCTGGTCGTGCTGCGGCACGCCAAGTCCGCCTGGCCGGCGGGTGTTCCCGATCACCGACGGCCGCTCGCCCCGCGCGGCATCCGGGACGCCCCCGCCGCGGGCCGCGCGCTCGCCGAGCACGACCTGCTGCCGGACCTCGCCCTGTGCTCCACCGCCGTACGGGCCCGCCAGACCTGGGAGTTGGCCGCTGCCCAGTGGGGCACCCCGCCGCCGGTCCACCATGACCCGCGCCTGTACGGCGCCGACGTCCCCGAACTGCTCGACGTCGTGCACGAGGTGTCAACGGAGGTGGAGACCCTGCTCCTGGTCGGGCACAACCCAGGCCTGGAGGAACTGGTCCTCGAACTCGCCGGGGACGATCTCGACAACGCCCTCGACGAGGTGCGGCTGAAGTTCCCGACCTCCGCGATCGCCGTACTGGCCTGGCACGGCACCACCTGGGAGACCCTCGGCCCCGGCACGGCCCTGCTGACGAACATGCTCGTCCCGCGGGGCAAGAAGAACGGGAACTAGAACGGGACGCGGAGCGGGAAGCAGGCCGGAAAGAGGCGCCGCCCGCGGACCCGCCCCCAACTGCCCTACCCCACATGCACCCACGGCCGCCGTTCCGGATCCGGTTCCGCCCGGCGCAGCACCTCGCGGGTGACCGGCGCGACCTCGCCGTGACCGAAGACCAGGAACTGGAAGAGGTGGCTGACCGGGTTGCCCTCGGTCCAGCTGAAGTAGGCGTGCGGGACCTGGCCCGTGCGGTCGCGGATCGACAGCAGGATCGCGGCGATGGTGTTGGGCACGGTCGGGCCCGAGACCCGCAGCCGCCGCACCCCGTGCTTCTCGTCGCCGTGCACGGTGACGTCCGACGTGAAGTCGGAGGAGTCCCGCACGAACACCTCCAGGAACAGGGGCGGTTCACCTTCGGGGATGTGCGTGTGGGCCCGCTGCTCGTACTCCTTGGCGCGGTACTGGCCGGTGGTGTGGTCGTCCGGCTCGTTGGCGATCAACTGGACCGGTCCGCGGCTCGCCGCCTCGTCCACAAGACGGGCTGCCGTGTCGTCGAACGTGACCTCCGTGGCCCGCAGTTCGAAGGCCCGGTGCACCCGTGAGACGAACGAGGTCACCATGATGGCGAGGATGAAGATCAGTGCGATCTTGAGGCCGTCGGGCCGCTCCACGACATTCGTGACCAGGGTGTACGCGAAGACCGCGGTGATCACCCCGAAGCCGATCGCGGCCCGCCGGTGCCCCCGCTTGTGCACGGCCACCGTCGACGCGAACGCCGCGGACAGCATCAGCACCAGTACACCGGTCGCGTAGGCCCCGCTCTGCTTGTCGACGTTCGCGTCGAACCACACCGTGATGAGGACGGCGGCGACCATGAACACCAGCACCAACGGCCGCACCGCCCGCGTCCATTCGGGAGCCATGCCGTAGCGCGGCAGATAGCGCGGTACGAGGTTCAGCAGACCGGCCAGCGCCGAGGCGCCCGCGAACCACAGGATGGCGATCGTCGAGACGTCGTACACCGTGCCGAAGACCTGGCCCAGATGCTCGTGCGCGAGATAGGCGAGCGCGCGTCCGTTGGCCGGGCCGCCGGTCTTGAAGTCGTCCTGCGGGATCAGGATCGTCGTGGCGAGGCTCGACAGGAGCAGGAAGCAGCTCATGATCACGGCGGCCGTGGTGAGCAGCTTGCGGGTCTCCCGGATCCGGCCGGTGGGCTTGGCGTACGTGTCCGACGGGTCGCCCTTGACCTGGGGCATCACCGCCACGCCCGTCTCGAAGCCGGACATGCCGAGCGCCAGCTTCGGGAAGACCAGCAGCGCCACCCCGACCATGGCGAGCGGCGAGGAGTGCTCGGCGGTCATCGCGTCCGTCCAGTCACCGATCCGCACCGGATGGCTCAGCACCTCCCAGGCGGAGACGGCGAGCACGACCACGTTGAGGGTCAGATACGTCCCGACCAGCACCACCGCGATTCCGATGGCCTCCCGGAAGCCCTTCAGGAACACCCCGCCGAGCAGACCGACCAGCACCAGGGTGATCCAGAGGTTCTCGCCCTCCAGCCAGTGCGGGGCGAAGGGGTTCTCCACGACGTGCGCGGCGGCGTCGGCGGCCGACAAGGTGATTGTGATCATGAAGTCGGTGGCCGCGAACCCGAGCAGCACCAGCACGAAGATCTTCCCCGACCACCACGAAAGGAGCCGCTCCAGCATGGCGATCGAGCCCTCGCCGTGCGGGCTCTCGTGCGCCACCCGGCGGTAGACGGGCAGCGCGCCGAGCAGGGTCAGCCCGATCAGCACCAGCGTCGCCAGCGGGGAGAGCAGCCCGGCGGCGAGGGCGGCGATGCCGGGCTGGTAGCCGAGGGTGGAGAAGTAGTCGACGCCGGTCAGGCACATGACCCGCCACCAGGTGTGGCCCTTCTCCTCGGGCTGCGGGGCGGCATGCGGTCCCTGATGCCGGGCCGACTGCTGACTGAGTCCGTCCAGGAGCCAGGAGCGCAGCCGGGCCTTGACGCCCGGGGACGGTGAGGTGGAGGTCGAGGAGATCGGGGAGTTCACGCTGCCACTCTTGTCCACCTCTGCGCCGCTCATGCCGTGCCCCCCTGTACGCGTCGCGGCCGGGCCGCCCCCGATGGGTCCCTGACATCCTCGCCCGCACCGCCGAAGGGGGCGACAGCACCAGGTCATAGGGTGGACGGATGCAGGACGAGTACCGCACGGTCGCCCGCGCGGGAGTGCACGAGACCGAGGTCAACCGCTCCCGCTTCCTGTGCGCGCTCGCCCCGGCGGCCACCGAGCAGGAGGCCCAGGCCTTCGTCGCCGCGATCCGCAAGGAGCACGCCGACGCCTCCCACAACTGCTGGGCCTACGTCATCGGCGCCGACGCCTCCGTCCAGAAGGCGAGCGACGACGGCGAACCGGGCGGCACCGCAGGCGTCCCCATGCTCCAGATGCTGCTGCGCCGCGAGATGCGTTACGTCGTCGCGGTCGTCACCCGCTACTACGGCGGGGTCAAGCTCGGCGCGGGCGGACTGATCCGCGCGTACGGCGGCGCGGTCGGCGAGGCCCTGGACGAACTCGGCACCCGTACCCGCCGCCGCTACCGCCTCGCCACGGTCACCGTCGACCACCAACGCGCCGGCAAGGTCCAGAACGACCTTCGGGCGACCGGCCGCGAGGTCCGCGACGTGCGCTACGCCGAGGCCGTCACGATCGACATCGCCCTGCCGGACGCGGACGTGGACGCCCTCCGGTCCTGGCTCGCGGACGCGACCGCGGGGTCGGCGGTGTTGGAGCTGGGCGGGGAGGCGTACGGGGACGCGTGACGCGCCTTCAGCCGCCGGGTCGGCCGTAGGCGGCCGGTAAGCGTCGCTTGCCGCGGAAGTCGGGGTCTGTGGGGGATCAGGTGCCGAAAGGCGTTAGCGTGGTGGCTGCTGACCACGGGTCGGCACAGGTGTCCGGGTATCAGGCAGGGGGAATCGTGCGGGTCGGAGCGGGTTCTTGAGGTTGTTGCACACTTCCGACTGGCATCTCGGGCGGGCTTTCCACCGGGTCAACATGCTCGACGCCCAGGCCGAGTTCATCCGCCACCTCGTCACCACCGTGCGCGAGCACGACGTGGACGCGGTGGTCGTCTCGGGAGACGTGTACGACCGGGCGGTCCCGCCGCTGGCCGCGGTCGAGCTGTACGACGACGCCCTGCACCGCCTCGCCGACCTCGGCGTGCCGACGGTGATGATCTCCGGCAACCACGACTCGGCCCGCCGCCTCGGCGTCGGCGCCGGACTCATCGACCGCGCGGGCATCCACCTGCGCACCGAGCCTTCGGCCTGCGGGACGCCCCTGGTGCTGTCCGACGCCCACGGGGACGTGGCCTTCTACGGCCTCCCGTACCTCGAACCGGCCCTGGTGAAGGGCGAGTTCGGGGTGGAGAAGGCCGGTCACGAGACGGTCCTCGCGGCGGCCATGGACCGCGTCCGCGCCGACCTCGCGATCCGCGCACCCGGCACCCGGTCCGTCGTCCTGGCGCACGCCTTCGTCACCGGCGGCGAGGCCAGCGACAGCGAGCGGGACATCACCGTCGGCGGGGTCGCCGCCGTGCCCGCGGGCGTCTTCGACGGTGTCGACTACACGGCCCTCGGCCATCTGCACGGCTGCCAGACCATCACCGAGCGCGTCCGCTACTCCGGCTCCCCGCTCCCGTACTCCTTCTCCGAGGCCGACCACCGCAAGACCATGTGGCTCGTCGACCTGGACGCGACCGGCGCGGTCACCGCCGAACGCCTCGACTGCCCGGTGCCGCGCTCCCTGGCCCGCCTGCGCGGCACCCTGGAGCACCTGCTCGCCGACCCGGCGCTCGCCCGGCACGAGGAGGCGTGGGTCGAGGCCACCCTCACCGACCCGGTCCGCCCGGCCGACCCCATGGCCCGGCTCGCCGAGCGCTTCCCGCACACCCTCAGCCTCGTCTTCGACCCGGAACGCTCCCCGGACGATCCCGACGCGACCTACGCCGGACGGCTCGCGGGCCGCAGCGACCAGCAGATCGCCGAGGACTTCGTCGCCCATGTCCGCGGCGCCGGACCCGACGAACGCGAACAGGGCGTGCTGCGCGACGCGTTCGACGCCGTGCGCGCCGACGAGACCGTCCGGGAGGTGGCACGGTGAGGCTGCACCGGCTCGACATCACGGCCTTCGGCCCCTTCGGCGCCGCCCAGTCCGTCGACTTCGACGAACTCTCCGCCGCCGGCCTGTTCCTGCTGCACGGCCCGACCGGCGCGGGCAAGACGTCCGTCCTCGACGCGGTCTGCTACGCCCTTTACGGCACCGTCCCGGGCGCCCGCCAGAGCGGCCAGGGCCTGGCCCTGCGCAGCGACCACGCCGCACCCGGCGCCCGCACCGAGGTCACCCTCGAACTGACCGTCGCCGGACGCCGGTTGGAGGTCACCCGACAGCCACCGTGGGAGCGCCCCAAGAAGCGCGGTACGGGTACGACGCTGGAGAAGGCGCAGAGCTGGCTGCGCGAGTACGACGCCACGGCGGGCGCCCCGAAGGACCCCGGCGCCTGGAAGGACCTGAGCCGCTCGCACCAGGAGATCGGCGAGGAGATCACCCAGCTGCTCGGCATGAGCCGCGAGCAGTTCTGCCAGGTCGTGCTGTTGCCCCAGGGCGACTTCGCGCGCTTCCTGCGCGCCGACGCCGAGGCCCGCGGCAAGCTGCTCGGGCGGCTCTTCGACACCCACCGGTTCGCCGAGGTCGAGCAACGCCTCGCCGTGCTCCGCCGGACCGCCGAGGCCCAGGTCCGCGACGGCGACGCCGAGTTGCTGGCCGACGCGCACCGCATGCAGCAGGCCGCCGGCGGCGCGATGGAACTGCCCGAGCTCCAGCCGGGCGAGCCCGGTCTGGCCGAGGCCGTCCTCACCGCCGCCGCGATCGCCCGCAGCACCGCCCGCGAACAGCTCACGATCGCCGAGTGTCGGCTCACGGCCGCGGAGTCCGCGCAGACGGGCGCCGAGCGTGCGCTGGCCGACGTACGCGAACTGGCGCGGTTGCAGGGGCGGTTCGCGCAGGCGCGGGAGCGGGCGGCGCAGATGGAGGCGCGGGCCGACGGGTACCGGGACGCGCAGGCGCGGATGGAACGGGCGCGCAAGGCGGAGGCGGTGGCGCCCGCGCTGGAGCTGCGGGAGTCGGCCGAGAGTGAGCACCGCAGGGCGGCGACTCGTGAGGCGGATGCGCGTGCCGTGCTGCCGGATTCATTCGCCGGTGCCGGCGCGAGCGGGTTCGCGGCCGCCGAACGCCGGGCCGCCGAGGAGCTGGGTGGGCTCGAGTCGGCGCGTCGTGGGGAGCGGCGGCTGGATGAACTCGTGGACGAGCGTGACCAGTTGGATCGCCAGGAGCGCGCCGACGAAGGTGTGCTTCAGGAGGCCGAGGCATGGCTGGTCGGTTGGGAGGGACTGAGGGCCGGGCTGCAGGACGAGGTCGAGTCCGCCCAGCGGGCGGCCACCCGGGCCGAACAACTGGGCGTGCAGCGGGAACCCGCTCGCCGGAAACTGGACGCCGCCCGCCAGCGCGACCAGTTCGCGCGGGACACGGAGGATGCCGGACGGCAGGTGGTCGTCGCGACGGACCGCGCCCAGAAGGCCCGGGCCGAGTGGCTCGACGTCAAGGAACAGCGGCTGAACGGCATCGCCGCCGAACTGGCCGCCCAGCTCACCGAAGGCGACCCCTGCGCGGTGTGCGGCGCCACCGAACACCCGGCGCCCGCACGCAAGGACGCCGGACACGTGGACCGGGAGACGGAGGAGCGCGCGCAGGCGGCATTCCAGGACGCCGACGAACAGCGCGCCGAGGCCGAGCGGCGACTCGGCGTCGTACAGCGGGCGTTGGCCGCCGCGCAGGGCGAGGCCGGTGACGCGTCGACGGACCAACTCATGCGGCAGAGCGAGGAGTTGGAGCGGCTCTACGCGGAGGCCCGGCAGGGCGCGAGCGCGCTGCACCCCGCGCAGGAACGGCTGCGACAGGCCGAGCAGGAGCGGGAGCGGCGCAGCTCCGCCCAGCAGGAGGCCGCGGTGCGTGCCGCCTCCCGGGTGGCCCGCCGCGATGCCCTCGACCGCGAACGCACGGCGCTGGAAGGCGAGTTGGCGCAGGCGCGCGGTACCGCCGTCAGCGTGGCCGCGCGAGCCGGGCAGTTGGAGCGGCAGGCCGCTCTGCTCACCGAGGCCGCCGATGCCGCGCGCGGCGCCGAGGACACGGCTCAGCGGCTCAAGGACGCCGACGCCCGGCTCGCCGACGCCGCCTTCCGGGCCGGCTTCGACACCCCGCAGGCCGCGGCCGCCGCGCTCCTCGACGACGACGCCCACCGCGAGCTGCAACGCCGCCTGGATGCCTGGCAGTCGGAGGAGGCCGCCGTACGCGCCGTCCTCGCCGAGCCCGACACCGCGCACGCCGCCCAACAGCCGCCCGCCGAGCTGGAGTCGGCCGAACGGGCCGCCGCCGACGCGTCGGCACGTCTGCGCGATGCCGCCTCCGCGTGCGACGCGGCAGCCGGCCGCCGCACCGAACTCGACCGGCTCTCCGCCCGGTCCGCCACCGCCGTGCGCCGACTCGCCCCGCTCCGCGACGAGTACGACCGCGTGGCCCGCCTGGCGACCCTGACCGCGGGCACGTCGGCGGAGAACGAGCGCAAGATGCGCCTCGAGTCGTATGTGCTGGCGGCTCGACTGGAACAGGTGGCCGCCGCCGCGACCGTGCGCCTGCAACGCATGTCGTCCGGCCGTTACACCCTCGTGCACTCCGCCGACCGGTCTGGCCGGGGGCGCAGCGGTCTCGGGCTGCACGTCGTCGACGCGTGGACCGGGCGCGAGCGCGACACGGCGACGCTGTCCGGCGGCGAGACCTTCTTCGCCTCGCTCGCGCTCGCCCTCGGCCTCGCGGACGTCGTCACCGACGAGGCGGGCGGAGTCCGCCTGGACACGCTCTTCATCGACGAGGGCTTCGGGAGTCTCGACGACCAGACGCTGGACGAGGTCCTCGACGTACTCGACTCACTGCGCGAGCGCGACCGCAGTGTCGGGATCGTCAGCCATGTGCCTGATCTGCGGCGCAGGATCCACGCCCAGCTGGAGGTCGTGAAGGAGCGGACGGGGTCGACGGTGCGGCAGCGCGGTCAGTGACGGAGCCGCAGCGGCAGGGTCACTGACCCAGCGGGCGTCGGGGGAGCGGTGAGGAGTAGACGACGCTGGTCGTGACCGAACCCAGGGCGCCGATCTTGCCCGAGACCTCTTCGAGGTGGCGCATCGAGCGGGCGGTCACCTTGATGACGAAGCAGTCGTCGCCGGTCACGTGGTGCGCCTCCAGGATCTCCGGGGTCACCGCGACCAGGTCGTGGAAGGGCTTGTAGTTGCCGTTCGGGTAGCGCAGCCGCACGAACGCCATGATCGGCAGCCCCAGCCGCTCGGGGTCCACGACCGCCGCGTACCCCTGGATCACCCCCGCCTCCTCCAGCCGCCGCACCCGCTCGGTGACCGCACTCGGCGACATGGAGACGGCCCGCCCCAACTCGGCGAAACTGGCCCGCCCTTCACGCTGGAGGACGTCGAGAATGCGCCAGTCGGTGGCGTCCGGGGAAAACGTGGTCATGGGGGAGAGATAGCAGGGCAATCCCCGGCAGATCAAGGGGCGGGCCGGGGATCGCCTCTTCAGAGGGCCGGACAGCGGCCGTAAATTCCCTGCCATGACCATCACTGACAACCCCGTCCTGCGCGTCCCCCCGGCGGCACCCGCCGAGGCCGCCGCCCACTTCCGGGCGAGCCTCGCCTTCCACGCGGACGTCTCCGACGTCGCCGGCGCGCTCGCGGGCGACGGCGACCCCGGCTTCGTCGTCCTGGACTCCCGTTCCACCGCGTCCTGGGACCAGGGCCATGTGCCCGGCGCGATCCACCTGCCGACCGCGCTGATCCCCGAGCAGGCCGCCCAACTCCTCGACGTTTCCGTGCCGGTGGTCACCTACTGCTGGGGCCCCGGCTGCAACGGCGCCACCCGCGCGGCCCTCGCCCTCGCCGAACTCGGCTACCAGGTCAAGGAGATGCTCGGCGGCTTCGAGTACTGGGTGCGGGAGGGCTTCGCCTACGAGACCTGGGAGGGGCGCGAGCAGCGGGCCGCCGATCCGCTCACGGCGCCCAAGTCCTCTGCGGACTGCGGCTGTTGAGGAGGGCGGCGGCTGGAAGGGGGCTGCGGTCGGCGGGGGAGGGGGACGCGGAGGTGAGGCACGGCCACGTGTACGGTCGGCGCCATGGTGCGATACGCGGATCCCGGTGCGGTGGAGTGGGTCGAGTCGGGCGGCGGGCCCCTGATAGCGGTGCCGGAGACGGTCCTGCCGTTCTGGGCGGGGGCCGACGGCGAGGAGACCGCGTCCGACTACGACCGGGCCTGCGAGGTCGACGGCTACTGCGGGCTGCTGCCCGTCGGGGACTCCGCCGCGCTGGTCCTGGGCGACGAACCCGCCTCGACGGCCTTCCTGCCGGAACACGGCATGTTCGTACGATGGACGGCCGCGAACTCCGAGGACGAACTGCTCGCCGAAGTCCCCGCCGCCCTCGCCGCCGCGGACTGGGCCGACGAGGTCGACTGGGAGGTGCCAGGGCCGGTCGTCCTCTTCGACTCGGCCTGGCCCGGTACCGAGACCGAACGCACGGAGAGCCTGCGGGTCGCGCTGGAACCGGGGCGGTACGCGGTGCGGGCGGCCAACGTGCAGCCCGGGCCGGAGACTTGGGTGGGGCTGGTGCAGTTGCGGCGGGTCGCGGGCTGATCGGGTCGGGCGGCCTGATCAAGTCGTGGGCCGATCGGTGCCGGCGCTGTCGGTGGCCCTAAAACCAAGTGCGCGGGCCGTCGCCGCTCACCATGATGATCGTCCATGCCACGACTTCCCGAGCCCACCGCCGAAGACCTCCGCCGCGACCCCCTGCCCCTGCGCGGTCGTACCGCCCTGGTCACCGGCGCCAGCAGGCGCGCCGGCATCGGGCACGCCGTGGCCCGGCGGCTGGCCGCGTACGGGGCGAGTGTCTTTCTGCATCACCATGTGCCGCACGACGTCGCGATGCCCTGGGGTTCCGACCGGATCGAGGACGTGACCGCCTCCGTACGGGCCGCCCTCGGCGACCCGGACGCGCGAGTCGTCGACGGTCCCGGTGACCTCTCCGACCCGGCCGGCCCCGCCGAACTGATCTCAACTGCCGCCTCCGCGCTGGGCGGTCGGCTCGACATCCTCGTCGCCAACCACGCCCTCAGCGGCAGCGACGGCGACCTCGACACGATCGACGCCGGGATGCTCGACGCGCACTGGGCCGTCGACACGCGCTCGGTGCTGCTCCTCGTGCAGGCCTACGTCCGCCATCGTGCCGCGCTGCCGCCGCGTACCCCGGGTGGGCGCGTGGTGATGATGACCTCCGGGCAGGACCAAGGGGGCGGTATGCCGGGCGAGTTGGCATACGCCCTGCAGAAGGGGGCGCTCGCCTCGGTGACGCGTTCGCTGGCGACGACGCTCGCCGAGCAGGCGATCACTGTGAACACGGTCAACCCGGGCCCGGTGGACACGGGTTACGCGACCGGAGAGAGGTACGACGCGGTCGCCGCCCTTTTCCCCGGCGGCAGTTGGGGTATGCCGGACGACCCGGCCCGCCTCATCGCGTGGCTCGCCACGGACGAGGCGGGTTGGATCACGGGTCAGGTCATCGACTCGGAGGGCGGCCTCCGGCGCTGACCCGGTGCTCGGTCACCCATGGCTCGTGTCTAGAGCTGGGACAGCTCGTCCACCAGGTCGTCCAGGCCCAACGAGCCCTGCGAGAGCGCGGCCATGTGCCAGGACTTGAGGTCGAACCCTTCGCCCTTGCGCTCACGGGCCTTCTCCCGGCCGAGCAACCAGGCCCGCTCGCCCAGCTTGTAGCCGATGGCCTGGCCCGGCATGGACAGGTAGCGGGTCAGCTCGCTCTCCACGAAGTCCGCGGGACGGCTGCTGTGCGAACCGAAGAATTCCTGCGCCAGCGCGGGCGTCCACCGCTCCCCGGGGTGGAAGGGGGAGTCGTCGGGGATCGTCAGCTCCAGGTGCATGCCGATGTCGACGATCACCCGGGCAGCACGCATCATCTGCGCATCCAGATAGCCGAGCCGGCGCTCGGGATCCGTGAGGAGGCCCAGCTCGTCCATCAGGCGCTCCGCGTACAGCGCCCAGCCCTCGGCGTTGGCACTGACCATGCCTACGCCCGCCTGGTAGCGGGAGAGGTTCTCCGCCACGTGTTTCCACTGCGCGAGCTGGAGGTGGTGGCCCGGCACACCCTCGTGGTACCAGGTCGACACCAGGTCGTAGACGGGGAACCGGGTCTGGCCCATGGTCGGCAGCCAGGTGCAGCCCGGGCGCGAGAAGTCGTCCGACGGGGGCGTGTAGTACGGCGCCGCCGCGCTGCCGGGAGGGGCGATCCGGGACTCGACGCGCCGCACCCGTTCGGCCAGGTCGAAGTGGGTGCCGTCGAGCTTCTCGATGGCCTCGTCCATCAGGGACTGCAGCCAGCGCTGCACCTCGTCGACGCCTTCGATGTGCGTGCCCTGCTCGTCCAGGTGCGCCAGCGCCACCCACGGCGTGGCCGCGCCGGGCAGGACCTTCTCGGCTTCGGCCTTCATCTCGCCCAGCAGCCGGTGGTACTCCGACCAGCCGTACGCGTACGCCTCGTCCAGGTCGAGGTCCGTGCCGTTGAAGTAGCGGACCCAGCGGGCGTACCGCTCGCGGCCGACCACGTCCGGTGAGCCCGCGATCGCCGGCTCGTAGACGTCCCGCAGCCAGTCGCGCAGCGCGACCACGGCCTCGGTGGCCGCGCGGGCCGCTGTGTCCAGCTCGGTCCTGAGCGCCTCGGGGCCGGCCGACGCGTACTGCTCGAACCAGCCGTGCCCCTCGCCGTCCGCGTCGGCCCACTCGCCGAGCTGTCCGACGAACGTGGCGGTGGCGCGCGGCCCGCCGTACAGCTTCCGCTCCAGGCCGAGGGCCAGGGACTCCCGGTAGCCCTCCAGCGCGGCCGGCACCGCGCGCAGCCGCTCGGCGATCGCCGCCCAGTCCTGCTCCGACTGCGCCGGCGTCACGGTGAACACCTGGCGCACCGAGTGGACGGGCGAGCTCAGGTTGCTGACGGCGCGCAGTCCCTCCTCGGCCTCCTGCACGGCGAGCGAGGCGTTCAGCCGCTCGCGCAGCAGGCGCGCGCACCGGCGCTCGCTGTCACTGTCCGCCCCCGGCTGCCGCTCGGCCTCGTCCAGCCGCGCCAGCGTCCGGCGTGACAGCTCCGCGATCGCCTCGTCACCCGCGGGCGAGGTGTCGGGCAACCTGCTCGAACTCTCCTTGACGCCGAGGAACGTGCCGATGATCGGATCGAGGGCGACGAGTTCGTCGACGTAGGCGTCGGCGACCTGACGGGGCAGCTGGCTCTTGGTCTCTGACATGCGGTCCATCCTCGTACGAGGGGCCGCCGCGCGTCACCCCGATTGAGCCGGGGGCGCCGCGGGCGGCGGCACCCCGCACGCCCTACGGTGTTTCGGCGCTCGTGGTCCTCATGGCTCCCTCGCCGACCGGAGCGTCTCCGACCAGCCGCGCCGTGACGACCAAGGTCCCCTCCTCGATCTGGTAGTCGAGCGGAAGCTCAAGACCCCGCATCGCCGCCACCATGCCCGTGTTGGACGCCTGCGTCACCGCGTACACGCTGTCGCACCCCGCCTCGACGGCCATGGCCACCAGCCGCCCGAGCAGCTCGCCCCCGATACCGCGCCGCTGCCACTTGTCCTCTACGAGCAGCGCGACCTCCGTCTCGTCCCCGTCCCACAGCAGATGACCGAGCCCGACGATCCGCCCCGACGCGGTCTGCACCGCGAGGGTGCGGCCGTAGCGCGGGCTGAGGAGGTGGTTGAGATAGCGGTCGGCGTCGCCGACCGGACCGTGGTACCGCATGGCGAGTGTGCGCGGCGAGCACCGCTCGTGCATCTCCTTCGCGGCCTCCACATCACCCACGTCGGCCCTTCGTACGGTGATCTCGTTGCCCTCGGGCAGCGTCAGTACGTCCTGACTGCGCGGCACCCGCGGTCCGAGCCGGGCGTCCAGCTCCACCAGTGCCCGCGCCCGGGCGAACTCGGTGGGCGTGAACGGCAGATACGGCCGCTCCACGGTGATCACGCCACCCTCGGGCGCCCGCAGCCGCAGCACGGTGTCCTCCAGCGCTCCCTCGACGGGCGCGCCCTCCGGGGCCCGGCTGCCGGCGCCGACCGGCACGGCGGGCGACTGGCGGATGGTGCACCGGCCCAGCAACTGCCGCAGCGCCAGCGGCAGTTCCGCCGCGTCCAGGGCGGTACGGGTGGCCAGACCGAGGACCCGGGTCGGCGCGTCGACCAGGTCGTGGGCGTCGGCCCGTTCGATCCAGGTGTCGGTGCCCCCGGCCGACGCGATCACCCGGGTCAGCTCCGAGGCGGACAGCCCGGCCGGAGCCCGCAGCAGGAACTCGTCCACCGTGCCGGCGCCCAGCGGATGCGTCTGCAGGCTCAGGATGTCGACCCGGTGCTCGGCCAGAGCCGTGCACAGCACAGCCAGCGACCCCGGTTCGTCCTTCACCGTCGTCCGCAACCGCCACAGCGTGCTCTCGGTGGGCTCGGTCTCCTGCGGCGCCGACGACGGGTCGGACGGCCCGGCCTGCCTGACTTCGGTCAGCGGCCGGGCACCGGTATCGCTCGTCGGTGGCGCATGACCGTGGCGGCGTGTCCACCACGTGTGGAACACCGCCGTGGCGGCCAGCAGGACCGCCGAGATGACCAGCAGCGCCGGTCCGTCGGGCCCGTGCCCGACCAGGTTCGCCACCCCGTCCGCCACGGCGACCGCCGTGAACAGGGCGGCGAGCTCGACGACATCCCGCCGCCAGTGGTGCACAGGACGTCCGTCCTTCGCACGCGTCACATCAGACATGTCTCGACTCATGCAGCCACTGTGAAGGAAGGGTGTTGCGTGATCACGAACGCTCTGTGACTGATCGGTAAAGCGTGGTTATGCCCTTTTTGTAGATTTTTCAACGGTCGTGGGGGTGGACGACGTGCGGGCTGGTGGGGTGCCGGGTGCGCGGTTTCGCCTACGTCATGCGGCTACCTCCACCGCCAGCGCACTGCGCAGCCGGCGCGCCTGCGTCACCAGACGCGAGGAGCCGCGCCGGTCGGCTGTCTGCGTCAGGTGCGGCAGCTCCCCGCGCGCCCCGGTCCGCTCGGCGCACTCCGCGGCCACGCCCAGCAGCTCCCCGATCCCGCGCGCGGACGACGCCGCCGGGTCCGTCGCGAGCGCGGCGAGCAGAACCGGCAGCGTGTGCCGCAGCACCTGCCAGATCGTCGCGTTCGCCCCCGTGGCCGCCGCCGTGCGCACCGACTCCGCGAGCCGCAGCGGCTTCACCGCCCCGCGCCCCACCAACTGGCCCAGGTCCGCGCCCAGTTGGGCCGCGTCCAACTGACCGCGCGCCGCGAGCGTCAGCAGCGCGTCCACCGCGGCGAGCCGGTCCTCGGGATGCCGCGCGCCGAGCCCGTACGCCACGCACAGATGCACGGCCTCGCCCGCCACGCCGCCGGACTCGGCGAGGTACGGCAGGACGGCGGCGGCACCTCGGACGTCGTCCACGCCGGCGGAGGCGACGTCCGTCAGCAGGCGCGCCGCCACGAGTTCGCGCCGCTCGGGGAGCAGGGCGAGCCAGTGCGGGCGTATGTCGTCGTTCCAGTGGTGGCAGTGCCAACGGCCCCTGACGAAGGTGGGCGTCGGCCGGCCCAGCGAGCGGTATTCGGCGAGGAAGCCCTCCTGCAGCTCCGGGAGTTCACCCAGCTCGACCAGGACACGTGGGCCGGAGGTGAGGCGCTGTGACGTCGGCAGATCCGCGCCCTCGCCGGTGAGCCACGCGGCGAGTCTCTCGCCCTCCCTTGTGCCCAGCGCCGCCGCCCTTTCCGCAGCTGTCACGGCGGCGGCACGGTCGGCACGCCGCACCCGCAAGAGCGCCTGCGCGAAGTCGCTCTTCACGACCCGCGCGCCCAGGCGCCGGTACTCGGTGAGACGGTCCACGAGTTCGGCCGGCTCCAGCAGGCCCGTGCTCCAGGTCGGGGTCGACAGCAGGAAGGGCGGCGGGTCGGTCCGGAGCCGGTACGCGATCTCCCACAGCCGGCTCTGGAAAGCCCCGGCCAGGCTGCTGTGCCGGCACTGCGGGCCGGTGGTCGGCTGAGTGACGAGTGAGTGGAGCAGCCGCGTCACCTTCCGGTCGGGCGTCGGCGGGTCCGTCCTGCCGCTCAGGGCGGCGAGGATCAGATCCAGGCCGGTGGACCCGTCTCCCACGTGGAAGGTGTCCCTGCTGAAGCGGGCCCATGCCGTCTCCGCGTCCTCGGGGGTGTCACCGTGCCACCAGCGACGCACGAGTACCGGCCCCAGCGCCTCCAGCAGGGCGTCCCGATCCCGGTGGGCATGGCGCACCAGCCCGTCCAGTGCCCGCTCGAACACGGCCACCCCGGGCTCACCCGCCAGAGCCGCGCCCACCTCCTCGGCGACCTCGACCGCCGAGGCCGGCGCGGGCGCGAGGCGCGTCGGCTCCGGCACCGGCGGCAGGACCTCCTCGTACGCGACCGGCAGCACCGGCCCGAGCGCGCTGCCCAGGATCTTGGCGGCGCGAGCCCGCAGTCCGGGGATCAACTGCTCGGCGGCGACGACCAGTGCGGCGTGCGCCTCGGTGTTCTCGATCTTCCCGGCATGGCGCTCCACCAGCTTCAGCGCCCGCTCCTGCACCTCCGAGTCCTCATGGCCGAAGGCCTGCGCCACGGCGGGCAGCAGTACCTCGGCCGTCGTCGCGTCCCGGGTCAGCGCCCTGCCGAGGAGGACCAACTGCGCCCGCACGAGCTTCTTCTCGGTGCGGAAGAGCACCGCGTCGGACATCTCCGCCAGCCGGCCGGGCGGCAGCTCGCCGTCCAGAGCCAGCTCGGCCAGCACCGACTGCGCGTGCGACGCCACCGGGGAGACGGCGTCGGCGGTGAGCGCCAACCAGTCGGCGGTCCGCTCCAGTTGCTCCTCGCGGGTGAGCGCCAGGGAAGTCAACATGCGCAGGAACACCCGGTTGTCGGCGGCCGAGCCGCCCCGCAGCAGCCGGGCGACACAGGCGTCGACGGTCGCCCGTCGGTCCAGGGCCCCGTCGACGGTGAGCCGGGCGAGGGCGTCGGTCCAGCTGTTCGGCCCCTCGCGCGGAGTCCACTCCAGACTGCTCCCGATCTCGGCCGTCTCGAAGAGCGCGGCCACCAGGTCGGTGAGATACGCGTCCTTGCGCAGCCGCTCCAGCACGCTGTCCCCGTGCTGCCAGAGGCTGTTGATGTGCTGGACCCAGCCGGTGACGTAGGCCTCGGTGGTCGGCACCGGGCAGCCGGACAGCCGTACCAGGCCCGCCATCAGTTCGTAGGGCACATCGGACGTGACGGGTCGCTCGGCGAGCCGCTCGGTGAGGTCGGCGAGCCACTCCGGCGCGCGGTCGCCCAGGAGGCGCAGGGACAGGGCGGGAGACGTCCGCGACCAGCGCATGTCGGCCGCGGCGATCCAGGTTGCGACGGCCGCGGCGCCCGTTTGGCACGCCACCCCGGCCGCGTACAGCGGTGGGTAGGCGCGACGGGACCCCGCCTCCCAGGGAGCCGCTCTGAGCTCCTTGCGCAGCGCCTTCAACTCCGGGAACAGCGCCCGTCGTTCGGTATGGGTCAGCTCGTCCAGCAGACCCACCACCTCGGCCGTCCGCCCGGCCCGCACCGCTTCCATCAGCTCACTCATCGCACACCCCCGTCGATCCGAACCCCGGCCCGCTCCATACCGACCGGCTCCACCGCGCCGCCGCCCCGCCGCATCATCCGCACCGCCAGCGCGTGCTTGCACGGCCCGCGGCCACCCCGGTACTTCGCCCACCACAGGCAGCTGCAGCTGAGCACCCCCGCCTCCTCCCGCACCCGGTGCGTGTGGCCGTCCTGCGCCGTCACGGTCGCCGGCGTGCGGTCGAGCCGGACCGCGCCCGCGGCCACCAGGGCCCGGGCCGCGCGCAGCCTCGGGTTGTGCTTCTCCACCCGCTCCGCGTCGTAGGGCAGTTCACGGTGGAAGTAGGCCGCTTCCGCGGTGTCGTACCCGACCCGGCCCGAGGTGCCGAGGCGGATCAGCGCCGCCCGGACCCGCTCCGCCGTGAGACCCGAGTCGGTGGCGAGGTCGGCGACGTCGACGCGGGGCTCCCAGGCGAGGAGCACCGAGATCAACTCCGCGTCCTCGGCGGCCTCGTCGGTGGCCAGCGCGTCCAGCACACCGCCCTCGCCGGAGAACCCGCGCGAGGCGTCGGGCGACAGGGTCAGCGTGAGCCGCATGCCCGGCAGGACGGCCTCCCAGGCGGCGGCCGTGGCATCGGTGCCGGTCACCGGGGGGCCGTAGACGCGAAGTGCCGTCGCGTGCCGTAGGATCCGCTGGAGCGCGGTCAGCCGCTCCGGTCCCGGCAGGCACACCGCGCCGGGCACCGCGCGCGTGGTCGGCCGCAGAGTGCGGCCGGCGGGCACCACCCAGCGCGGCCCGGCCGCCGAGCCGCGTCCACCGCCGCGGGGCAGCGCGCGCAGGAACCGTACGGCCTCGGCGGCGGGCAGCTCGGCCCGCAGGTCGAAGCCGGCCGCGATCACCTGGGCCTCCGCGAAGCCGCGCAGCCACCGGTCCGGCAGCGGCACCTTCTTCTCCACGACCGGGCCGTCCAGCGTCGTGACGGCCAACTCCTCGGGGCCGACCCGTAGATGGAGCGGATCGTCCGAGCCGATCCGGGAAAGGGCGTCGCGCAGCGGGTTGTTGACGTCGACGTTCGTCGTGCCGTGTCCCACCTCGCCGCCGTCCAGGCCCGGCGCCAGCACGTCCAGGCGGGCGTACACCCCGCCGCAGCCCGAGAAGGACTCGAAGCGCAGCCGGTCGCCGTTGCCCGTCACGACCGGGTCGAGCGAGGCGCGCAGCAGGCGCTGGTAGTACCGAGCGGCGGCCACGTCCGCCACCGCGAGCAGTCCGGCGGCGGCCACCTGAGGAGACGTCAGAAAGCCTGCGAAGAAGCGGGGGTGGTCCTCGACGCCGGTGGGCGTCGCACCCCGCGAGGTCTCGAGTCCCAGGCGCTGTCCGCCCGCCGCGGACTCCAGCACGGAGGGTCGGCGGTAGGCCACGGCCTGCAAAGATCGCGTCATGGAAAAACCGTAGAGGCGACCACTGACAATCGGCCCTGACCTGCGAAAACAGCCTGGCTCAGAGGGATTTCGCACACGTGGGCGCAGACCGCGCACCGGGGGATGACGCCGGTGCGCGGCACACGGACAAGGGTACGGGAGCCGGAGGCGGGGAAATCACTGCCCGACGCGGCCCGGCTGCAGTACCTGCGTGAACAACACCGTTCCGTCGTACTCCCGCAGACGGACCGTCAGCTCCCCGCTGTCGCCGTCGATGTCGACCTCGCCGAAGAACTGGTAGCCCTCGGCCGGCGAGACGTTCGCGGTGGTCGGCGCCTTCACGAACACCCGCTCGGGACCGAAGGTGCCGTCCAGCGCGCTGGCCGGGAAGGCTCCGGCGTTGAGCGGACCCGAGACGAACTCCCAGAACGGCTCGAAGTCCTTGAACGCGGCCCGCGACGGGTCGTAGTGCTGGGCCGAGGTGTGGTGCACGTCGGCCGTCAGCCACACCGTGCCGGTGATCCGGCGGTGCTTGATGAACCGCAGCAGCTCGGCGAACTGCAGCTCGCGGCCCAGCGGCACGCCCGGGTCGCCCTGCGCGACGGCCTCGATGTTCGCCTTGCCCTCGGTCGCGTCGGGCACGACCAGGCCGATCGGCATGTCGTTGGCGATCACCTTCCACACCGCACGCGACTTCGCCAGCTCGCGCTTGAGCCACTCCAACTGCTCACGGCCGAGGATGCCCACCGGGTCCGTGGTCTGGTCGTCGGCGGAGTTGGCGTTGCGGTAGGTGCGCATGTCGAGCACGAACACGTCGAGGAGCGGACCGTGGTTGACGACCCGGTAGATCCTGCCGTCCGGACGGCCGCTGATCGAGGAGATCGGGAAGTACTCGGAGAAGGCCCGCCGCGCCCGCACTGCCAGGTCGTCGAGTTTCGTGCCGGCCGGGTAGGGCGTGCCGGTGCCGATGACCTCGCCCGGGTACCAGTTGTTGCGGACCTCGTGGTCGTCCCACTGGATGATGCTCGGCACCTGGGCGTTGAACCGGCGCAGCGCCTTGTCCAGCAGGTTGTAGCGGAAGTTGCCGCGGTAGTCGGCCAGCGTGGTGGCGACGTGCGCCTTCTCCTCGGTGGTGACGTTCCGGTAGACGCTGCCGTCGGGCAGCGCGGCACTGGCGGCGATCGGCCCGTCGGCGTAGATGTTGTCGCCGCTGCACAGGAAGAAGTCCGGGTCCACCTTCGCCATGGCGTCGAAGATCCGGTAGCCGCCGATGGACTCGTTGATGCCCCAGCCCTGTCCCGCCAGGTCGCCGGACCACACGAATCTGACGCCCTTGCGGCGCTTCTCGGACGCCGTGCGGAAGGTGCCGGCGACCGGCTCACCGGTACGGCGCGGGTCGTGCGGGTCGGCGAGCAGCACGCGGTAGTGGATCTGCTCGCCCGAGGGCAGTCCGCGCAGCCGGGTGGTGCCGGTGAAGTCGGAGCCCGGGCCCAGCAGCGGGCCGTGCCGGCGCTGCGGGTTGCGGAACGACTCCGTCGCGGACGTCTCGACGATCATCCGGGCCGGACGGTCGGAGCGCACCCACACCAGACCGGAGTCATGGGTCACGTCTCCCGTCTGCACACCCCAGTCCGCCCGGGGACGGCCGGACAGGGCGAAGGCCGGCGCGGCGCCGAGGGCGGTGGGCAGGGTCAGGGCCGCGGACGCGGCCAGCGAGCCGCGCAGCACGCTGCGACGGCCGGGGAACGGACGGTGTGACATGCGGGCGCCTCCAGGGACGGGATCCGGCCAGTGGTTCGATGCCGTGTTGCGATGCCACAACTACTGGGACCCCGCAGCGCACACGGAAACCCCGAGTGAACAACTGCCCGCGGAGACAGGGTGGGCGGTGTCACACGGCGATGGCCCGGGCCATCAGCCGCACGCCGTCACGGATCCGGGCGGGTGAGAGATGGGCGTACCCCAGGACCAGCCGAACGTCCCCGTCCCCGTTGCCCTCCTCACCCCCGCCTCCGACTCCGTCGGCGTCGTGTTCGGCACGTGCGTGCGTGTAGTCCGTCAGCAGGCGCACCTCCACACCGGCAGCGGTCACGCGCGCGTGGAAGTCCTCCCGGGGGCCGTACCGCTTCGGCAGGTCGACGATGACGTGCAGCCCGGCCGCGATGCCGGCCACCGCCGCACCCGGGAAGTACTCCGCAAGGGCGGCGACGAGCGCGTCGCGCCGCTCGCGGTAGGCGCGCTGACACCGGCGCAGCTGACGGTCGTAGTCGCCGCGCTCCACGAACCGGGCGAACAGCGCCTGGTCGAGGGTGGGATGGCCGAGGTCCATGGTCCGCTTGCGCTCCACGACCTCGTCGGCCAGCGCCTCCGGGACCAGCAGCCAGCCCAGCCGCAGCCCCGGAGCCAGCGACTTGCTGACCGAGCCCGCGTAGGCCACCCGTTCCGGGTCGAGCCCCTGGAGAGCGCCCACCGGGGCACGGTCGTAGCGGAAGTCGCCGTCGTAGTCGTCCTCCATCACGAACCCGTCCACCGACCGCGCCCAGTCGAGCAGTTCGGCACGGCGCTGTGCCGAGTACGCGATCCCGGTGGGGAACTGGTGCGACGGGGTCGTGACCACGACCCGAACGTCCGTCGCGCGCAGCGCGTCCATGCGGAGACCTTCGTCGTCCAGGGGTACGGGCAGGGTCGCGACGCCGGCCGAGGCGTAGAGGGAGTCGTGCTGAGGGCTGCCGGGATCCTCGACGGCGACCGTGCGCAACCCGCGCGCGTGGAGCGCGAAACCGAGCAACGTCGTCGCCTGGGCCACTCCGGAGACGACCAGGATCCGTTCCGGGTCCGCGACCACGCCCCGGCGCCGCGCCAGCAGTTCCGCCAGCGCCGTCCGCAGCCGGGGCAGCCCGCGCGGGTCCGGATAGCCGAGATCCGGGTGGGGCAGCTCGGCCAGCACACCGCGCTGCGCTGCGGCCCAGGCGGCGCGCGGGAACAGCGACAGGTCCGGCGTCCCGGGCACGAAGTCCGCCCGCGCGCCCGGTGAGCGCGGGGCGAGGTCACGCGCGCGTGGGTGCGCGGCCCGCACGGCACCGCCCACCCATGTCCCGGCCCCCCGGCCGCTGCGCAGATAGCCCTCCGCCGTCAACTGCTCGTACGCCTCGGTGATCAGCCCGCGTGAGACCCCGAGGTCGGCGGCGAGATCCCGGCTCGACGGCAGCCGGGTGCCCGTCGCGAGCCGTCCCGAGCGCACCGCCTCGCGCAGCGCCGCCTGCAGCGAACGCCCACGCGCGCGTGCCGGCGCCGAGGCGGCGGGGAGCAGCAACTCCCAGGCGGGGGAGGCGGGGAGAGCGGGCGAGTCGGAGGAGGTGGGAGGCGAGACGAGCCGGTCCGCGGACAGCGCCGGATCTGGCCCCTCACCCCTACCCTCGCCCGAATCCCCGCTCGAATCCCCACCCGAACCCCCGCTCACCCCCGAATTGGTCTCCGATGACGTCATGAAAGTGGACCTTAAACCGGACCGCCCCGCTCCCTAGCGTCGCTGCCATGAATGCCACCACCGCGCGGGGATCCCTGCTCGCCGCACTCGCCTGTGTCCTCGTCGGAGGGTCCTTCACCGCCAACAGCGTCCTGGGCGAATACCCGTACGCGGGCGGCCAGTTCCTGCGCTACGGCCTGGCCTGTGCGCTGCTCGCCCCACTGGCAGGTGCGGGTGCCACGGCCCGGCTGCGGGCGCTCACGCCCCGCCAGTGGGCCCGCCTCGGACTGCTGGCCGCCGTCGGCATGGTCGGCTTCAACCTCGCGGTCATCGCCGCCGAACGCACCGCGGAACCGGCCGTGCCCGGAGTCTTCGTCGGCTGCGCGCCCGTGGTCGTGGCGGTGGTCGTCCCGCTCCTGGAGGGGCGCCGGCCCCGACGCGTCGTGCTGTACGGGGCACTGCTCGTCGCGGTCGGGGCCTGCACCGTCCAGGGGTGGGGGCGCACCGACGGAACGGGACTGGCCTTCTCCGCCTGCGCGTTGGCGGGCGAGGTGGGCTTCGCCGTCCTCGCCGTGCCTGTCCTGCGGCCGCTGGGGCCGCGCCTGCTGTCCGCCACGGTGTGCGGTGTCGCCGCGGTCGAGTCCGCGGTGGCCGGCCTGCTGCTCGACGGGACGGGGTGGTTGCGGCGCCCCGACGCCATCGAGGCCGCCGCGCTGCTGTGGCAGGCGGCGATCGTCACGGTGATCGGCTTCGTGTGCTGGTACTTGGGCATGCAGCGGCTCGGCGCGGAGCGCGCCACGCTCTTCTCCGGCCTCATCCCGGTCGCCGCGGCCTGCACCGCCCCGCTCGTCGGAACGGGCTCCTACGGGGCCGCCCAGGCCGTTGGCAGCGCCCTGGTGGGTGCCGGAGTCGCCCTCGGATCAGGCGCGTTGGGGCTCGGCCTGTCCGGGCCGGGCCGGCGCCGGCCCGCGGCTGCCGTCGAGGATGACGCGGGAGACCAGCGCCGGGTCGTCGTTCATCGGGCAGTGCCCGCAGCCGGGCAGCCGCACCAGGCGGGCCTTCGGAATGATCCGCTTGGCCCGCACGCCCTGGCGGCGCACGAGCAGCATGTCCCTTGTGCCCCAGGCCACGGTGACCGGAATCCCGGGGATGTCGTCGGCGAACTGGACAGAGCCGCCCGCCCGGAGGGTCGCGTCGAACCCGGTGGCCTGCGCGAGGGCGAGCGTCTCGGCGACCACGGCCTCGGGTGAACGGCGGCCGGGACGGGCGTAGATGGTGCTGGTCAGCATCGCGCGGCCGGCCGCCGACCGGGACAGCCGCTCGACCAGGGGCAGCGGCAGCTGCTGCGAGATCCTGCGCATCGCGATCAGGACGCCGAAGGCGTAGCGCCGCTCGGACTCCGACCAGAATCCGGCCGGGGACAGGGCGGTCACCGAGCGCGCGAGCTTCTCCCGGCCGAGCTCCAGGGCGAGCAGCCCGCCGAGCGAGTTGCCCGCCACATGCGGCCGGTCGAGCTCCAGTGCCTCGCAGAACGCGCCGAAGACGGCCGTCGTCGTGGGCAGGTCGTAGGCGAGTCCGTCCGGCAGCGCAGGGGACGCGCCGAATCCGGGCAGGTCCACCGCGATCACGTCGCGCTCGGTGGCCAGAATGTCCACCACCGGGTCCCAGACCTGAAGGTGATGGCCGATGCCGTGCAGCAGGAGCAGCGGTTCGCCGCGGCCCACGCGCGTGTAGGAGACGGTCACGGACCGGGGGCCGTGCGGAGAGGGGACCTCGAAGGAGACGGTGGCGGGCATGGGGGTGCTCCTCGACCGGGACGCGAAGACGGACACTGGGTAGACAGCTTGTCAGCAATTGCTACCGACGGGTAGCCCCTGGTGCCGTCCTCCTCCTGTCCGTATGGATCTCCCCCACGCGCGCGTGGTGAAGACCCTCGCGTACCGCATGGCCACCTCCGCGCGTCGCTGCCGCCGACCACCGGCGGCCCGCCGGTCATTCTGGTCCTGGAACCGCGGGTTCCTCCTGGACAGGGACGCGGTGGGTCGCGTGGGATGGTGCCGTGACCACCGACACCGAGACCGAGGTCTTCGAAGCGCACCGCCCCGTCCTCCTGGGGGTCGCCTACCGCATGCTCGGGCGGGTGGCCGACGCCGAGGACGTCGTCCAGGAGGCCTGGCTGCGCTGGTCCGGCGCCGACCACGGCCGGGTGCGCGAGCCGCGCGCCTACCTCGTGCGCATCACCACCCGCCTCGCCATCGACCGACTGCGCCAGGTCAAGGCCCGCAACGAGGCGTACGTCGGCCCCTGGCTGCCCGAGCCGTACGTCACCGACTTCGGCGACACCGTCCCGGACACCGCCGAGCGGGCCGTCCTCGCCGACTCCGTCTCACTGGCCGTCCTCGTCGTCCTGGAGTCGCTCTCGCCCCTGGAGCGGGCGGTGTTCGTCCTCAGGGAGGCCTTCGGGTACCCGTACGCGGACATCGCCGTCATGCTCGACCGGGGCGAGCCGGCGGTGCGTCAGCTCGCCGCACGGGCCCGCAAGCATGTGGACGAACGGCGACCGCGCTACGAGGTCGATCCCGGCCGGCGCCGCGACCTCACCGAGCGATTCCTCGCCGCAGCGGCCGAGGGCGACCTGGAGGGGCTCCTGGAACTGCTCGCGCCGGATGTGCGCCTGGTGGCCGACAGCGGCGGCAAGTCCAGCGCGCCGCTGCGGGTCCTGGACAGCGCCGACAAGGTCGGCCGCTTCATCGTCGGGGTCGCGCGGAAGGGCGTGGCGGACCTGTCCGTCCGCTTCGTCGAGCTCAACGGCGGCCCCGCCATCGTGGCCCTGTCGGCAGGCAAGCCCGACAGCGTCTTCCAGCTGGACATCTACAAGGGTCGTGTCCAGGCGGTCTACATCATGCGCAACCCCGACAAGCTGGTGTCCCTGGCCGTGGAGTAGCCCGGGGGCGCCCGTTCGCCGCCTCGCTTCCTCCTTCGGATGAAACAAAGCCCCCGTTTCACTACGGGGGCTTTGCCGTGATGTCACGAATGCGGTTCGGCGCGAACGCCCCATGAACGCTGTACTGCACGGGTCCTGTGGGTTGCGTACGGGATCGAGGATTGGTCTTGACCAAGGGTTTGGGCCGCCCTATGGTCGCAGATAAGTGCAACAACCTTTAATAAACAAGGGCGCTAAAACGCCGCCGGACCACGGCGATCGCGGAGGACAGGGTGGGGACCACGCAGCTGGAATCGGTACCGGAACCGAAGTACTGGCATCTCAGGACGGTGTTGAGCGAGGCACTGGACTCCGAATTCACCGTGGGCGAGATCCTGCCCAACGAGCGCGACCTCGCCGCCCGCTTCGGCGTCGCCCGTGCGACGCTCCGTCAGGCGCTGGAGCAGCTCGAACTGGAAGGCAGGCTGCACCGCCGTCGCGGTGTCGGCACGACCGTCGCGCCCCCGCGTGTGGGCGTGGCCGTCGGCACCGAGCAGCACGCCTGGCCGGGCGCCGCGGGGGACGTCTGGCAACCCGTCGACAGCACGGTCACGCCGCCGCCCGCGACCGTCGCCGCGGTCCTGGAGACCGGCCAGGACGAGCCGGTGCACATCGTGCGCCGCTCCCGCGTCTCGAAGGGCCAGCCCGTCGCCGCGGAGCTGCTCTACATCCCGGAGTCGTCGGTCCCCGACCTCTCCGCCATAGACGCTCCGTCAGGACCCGCACGCGCGCGTGCCGTCCTGCGCGAGCTGCAGCGGCTGGAGCTGGACGGCCAGGACAGCTCGGTGGAGCTCGGCTCCGCGCGCGCGGACGACGCCAAGGAACTGGACCGCCTCCCCGGCGCGCCCGTCCTCGTCGTCACCACCCGCTTCCTCGCCGCCGGCCGCACGGCCGCGCTGTCCGTCGCCACCTACCGGGCGGACACCTGCCGACTCACCTTCGGTGACTCCGGGGGCGTGGAGATCCACGAGGGTCCGGAGCGCCAGGCCTCCTGATCCCACGTAGCGTCAAACGCCCCGCGCCCCGGAACTCCTCCGGGGCGCGGGGCGTTTCGCCCGCCGGTCGTCGGCCGGGGTCAGTGCCGCCCGGTCACCGTGCCCTCCACCGCGAACAGTTCCTCTTCCACGTGGTCAAGTGCCAGCCGCAGCGCTCCCGTTGCCACCGCCGCCTCACCGAGGAGGGACAGGGCCACGCGCGGCGGGCGCAGACAGAAGCGGGCCAACTCCTGGCGCAGGGGCGCCAGTACGCCGTCCAGGCCGGCCGCCCACCCGCCGATCACGACGAGTTCGGGGTCGAGGGCGAGGACGAGCGCGGCCACGTCGTGGACGAGGCGTTGGATGAAGCGGTCGACCGCGGCGATCGCGCGCTCGTCGCCCTCGCGGGCCTTCGCGAAGACCTTGGCGACAGCCTGCTCGTCGAGAGGGTGCAGCGGCTCGTCCGTGGTGGACAGGAGCGTCTCCGGAGTCACCTCGCTGCCCAGCAGATGCAGCGCGCCGATCTCCCCGGCCGCCCCGCCGTACCCGCGGTGCAGCTTGCCGCCGATCAGCGAACCGGCGCCCGGGCTCAGCCCGGCAAGCACGAACACCACGTCGTCGGACTCGGTGGCGGTGCCCTTCCAGTGCTCGGCGACGGCCGCCGCGTTGGCGTCGTTCTCGACCAGGACCGGGCACTTGAAGGACCGGCTCAACCGCTCGCCGAGGTGCAGTCCCGTCCACTCCGGCAGCGCGGTCCCCAGCCGTACGGTGCCGTCCGCCTCGACGATCCCGGGCGTGGCCACACCCACCGCGCGCAGGGAGTTGCGCGGGACGCCGGCCCGGCGCAGCAGTTCGGCGACCACGGTGCGCAGCCGGTCGAGCCGTTCGTCGGCCGATGCCGTCTCGTCGACGTCCTTGGCCTGCGCGCCGAGCACCCGCCCGTCCAGGTCGGACAGGAGCGCCGCGACGCGGTGAGGGCCGATCTCCAGGCCCAGCAGATGCCCCGCCTCGGCCCGGAACCGGAACCGCCGCGCGGGCCGCCCCTGCCGCCGTGTGGCGCTCTCGTCGGCGGCCTGCTCGACCACGAGACCGGCCTCGATGAGCCCCTCGACCACACCTTCGACCGTCGGCCGGGACAGCCCGGTCACCCGCGTGATCTCGGTCAGCGTCGCGCAGTCCGTGGCACGCAGCGCGTGCAGCACCACCGCGGAATTGATCCTTCGCAGCAGCGAGGGATCCCCGCCGGTCAGCTGCCCCAACGTCCGTCCTTCCAGCTCGTGCGCGTGTTGGGGCGGATCGTACTCGGCGCGGCGCACCCCGGCGAGTGCCGGGCCCGATCGACCCGTCGAACAATCCGTTCCCGTCCTGTTCGTCCCACCGATCACCCCGGCGCCACGAACCCCGATTCGTACGCCGTGATCACGGCCTGCGTACGGTCCCGGGCCCCCAGCTTCGCCAGTACGGCGCTCACATGCGACTTCACCGTCTCCGTCCCGACGACCAGGCGGGCGGCGATCTCCGCGTTGGTCATTCCCCGCGCCATCAGCCGCAGCACCGCCGCCTCACGCTCCGTCAGCCGGGCCCGCTCCAGCACGTCCCGGGCCGCGCGGTTGCCGCCGCCGGCCTCCCCGTACTCGGCGGCCAACCGCCGTACCGACGCCGGGAACAGCAGTGACTCGCCCTCGGCGACCAGCCGCACGGCATGCACGATCTCGGCCGGCCGCGCCCGCTTGAGGAGAAACCCGTCGGCACCGGCCCGCAGCGCCTCGTACACGTACTCGTCGTTCTCGAACGTCGTCACCACGAGGATCTTCGGCGGCTCGGCGACCGTCCGCAGCACCGCGCGCGTGGCCTCGATCCCGTCGAGCAGCGGCATCCGTACGTCCATCGCGACCACGTCGGGCCGCAGCTGCCGCACCAGCGGGATCACCGCCGCCCCGTCGGCCGCCTCACCGACCACCTCGATGTCGGACTGCGCCTCCAGCACGGCCCGCAGCCCCGCGCGTACGAGCGGTTCGTCGTCCACGAGGAGCACGGTGACCGGCATCCGGCCAGCCTAGATCACCGCAACGGCAGCCTGACCTGGACCTGCCAGTCACCCCGGTCGGGCCCGGTGCGCGCGTCACCGCCCAGCAGCGCCGCGCGCTCGCGTATGCCCCGCAGACCGCTGCCCCGGCCGGGCCCGGGTATATCGGCCGTCAGCGGGTTGCGCACCTCCAGGTCCAGGGCGTCGTACGCCACCTCGATCCGGATCCGGACGCCGCCACGCTCGGCATCCTCATCCCGTTCCTGCTGATCGTCTCCTTCGTCGTCGGAGACGTGTCCGGCTCGGCTGCGGACGTCCTGCCGGACAAGGCGGGCCAGGTGGTGTTCCACGAGAGCTGGGACGGTGCGCTGGGCCCCTGGACGGGTCTCGCGGTGACGGCGCTGTGGACGGCCGCCGCTCTGTGCGCGGGGGCGTGGAGCGTGCGACGACGGGACGCCTGACACCCTGCCTTCGGCCCGCCGGAAACGGCTAGGAGTCCGCTGCCACCCGCAACCGCGCGAACTCCTCCGCCATGCTCGCCGCCGTCCAATGCGCGTTCAGCCCGCTCGGATTCGGCAGCACCCACACCCGCGTCTCCCCGAACGTCCGCTCCTGCGGCCCCACTTGGGCCTTGCGGTCGTCGAAGGCGGCGCGGTACGCGGTGACGCCCAGGACGGCCAGCCAGCGGGGGCGCAGCAGGGTGATCCGCTCCGCCAGCAGGCGTCCGCCCTCGCGGTACTCCTCCGCGCTCAGCTCGTCCGCCCGGGCCGACGCCCGCGCCACGACGTTCGTGATGCCGAGCCCGTACGAGAGCAACTCACCTTGTTCGGCGGGCTTCATGAGCCTGGGCGTGAAGCCGGACAGGTGGAGGACCGGCCAGAAGCGGTTGCCGGGGCGGGCGAAGTGGTGGCCCGTCGCGGCCGTCATGAGGCCGGGGTTGATGCCGCAGAACAGGACGCGGAGGCCGGCCGCGGCCACGTCGGGGACGAGGCGGTCGCGGGCGGCCTCCAGCTCCTGCCGGGTGAAGCGGGTCAGAGGATCGCCCCCGGCGTGTAACCCGCCGCCTCGGGGTGCTGCTTCACGAGCTCCTCGATGCGGCCCACGACGGTCGCGACCTGGGCGGCCGCAGCACCGGTGAAGGACAGCTTGTCGGCCATCAGGTCGTCCAACTGGGCCCGGTCGAGCGGGATCCGCTCGTCGGCGGCCAGCTTGTCGAGCAGCTCGTTGCGCTCGGTGCCCTGCTCGCGCATGGCCAGCGCGGAGGCCACCGCGTTCTCCTTGATGGCCTCGTGCGCGACCTCGCGGCCGACACCCGCGCGCACCGACGCCATCAGCACCTTGGTGGTGGCGAGGAACGGCAGGTAGCGGTCCAGCTCGCGGGCGACGACGGCCGGGAAGGCGCCGAACTCGTCGAGGACCGTCAGGAACGTCTCCAGGAGGCCGTCCAGCGCGAAGAACGCGTCGGGCAGGGCCACCCGGCGCACCACCGAGCAGGACACGTCGCCCTCGTTCCACTGGTCGCCCGCCAGCTCGCCGGTCATCGAGGCGTAGCCGCGCAGGATCACCATCAGGCCGTTGACGCGCTCGCAGGACCGCGTGTTCATCTTGTGCGGCATCGCGGAGGAGCCGACCTGGCCGGGCTTGAAGCCCTCCGTCACCAGCTCGTGCCCGGCCATCAGCCGGATCGTCTTCGCGAGGGACGAGGGCGCCGCCGCGAGCTGCACGAGCGAGGTCACCACCTCGTAGTCCAGCGACCGCGGGTACACCTGGCCGACCGAGGTGAACGCCTGCGAGAAGCCCAGGTGCCCGGCGATCCGGTCCTCCAGTTCGGCCAGCTTCGCCGCGTCCCCGCCCAGCAGGTCCAGCATGTCCTGGGCGGTGCCGACCGGGCCCTTGATGCCGCGCAGCGGATAGCGGCCCAGCAGCTCCTCCACGCGCGCGTACGCCACCAGCAGCTCGTCGGCCGTCGTCGCGAACCGCTTGCCCAGAGTCGTCGCCTGCGCGGCCACGTTGTGCGAGCGGCCGGCCATGACCAGCTCGCCGTACTCGCCCGCCAGCTTGCCGAGGCGTGCCAGCACCGCCACCGTGCGGTCCCGCACGAGCTCCAGCGAGAGCCGGATCTGGAGCTGCTCCACGTTCTCGGTGAGGTCGCGCGAGGTCATGCCCTTGTGCACCTGCTCGTGCCCGGCGAGGTCGTTGAACTCCTCGATCCGCGCCTTCACGTCGTGCCGGGTGACCTTCTCGCGCTCCGCGATGGAGGCCAGGTCGACGGTGTCCAGGACCCGCTCGTAGTCGGCGATCGCGCCGTCCGGCACCTCGATCCCGAGGTCCTTCTGCGCCCGCAGCACGGCGAGCCAGAGCTGCCGCTCCAGCTTCACCTTCTGCTCGGGCGACCAGAGCGTGGCGAGCTCGGCGGAGGCGTAGCGTCCGGCGAGGACGTTCGGGATGCGGGGCTTGGCGGCAGCGGAAGTCACGTAGACGGATTCTACTGGCGATTCGTGCAGGCCAGCGCCAGGGCCCCGCTCGTCGGAAGCTACGAGACGCCCGTCACGTGCGAAGACGTCCGGCTCGGGCAGACGTCCGGCTCGGGTGGACGTCCGGCTACGGGACGCCCGTCACCTCGTCCGTCTCAGCCAGCTCTGCCAACACATCCCCGTGGCACAGCTCGGGCGCGCACCAGCACGCCAGCGTCCTGCCGCGCAGCTCCGCCACCAGGTCCAGCAGCTCGGGGCGCTCCAGCAGATACGCCCGGTACATCGCCATGACCTCCGCCCGCGTCCCGTCCCGCTTCTTGGCGGGGGTGTCGTAGGCGAAGGGGTTGTGGAGAGGGTGGCGGGGGAGGTCCCAGCCGCCCATGGTCCAGCGGCGGCCGACGTAGACGACGTCCTCGGGGGCGAACTCCAGGCGGGGGCCGAAGTCGTGGATCCGGCCCCTGACGTTGATCACCCGGGTGACCACGGCGGTCAGGACGCCGAGTCCTGGTAGGGGTCCTTGGCGTCTCTTGAGTCCTTGTAGGGCAGCAGGTCGGGACGCTTGGCGACGAGGCCGTCGCCGGAGGAGCGGCCGGTCAGGCGGCGGCCGATCCACGGCAGCAGGTGCTGCCGGGCGAACCGCGCGTCCGCGATGCGCCGCGCGACCCACGCGGGCGGCACGGTGGCCGCCATCGGCGTACGCCACTCGGTGTCCTCGGGGTCGTAGCCGAGCGTCTGCCAGACCGCCTCGGCGACCCGGCGGTGACCCTCGGCCGTCAGGTGGAGCCGGTCCACGTCCCACAGGCGCGGGTCGGCGAGCGAGGGGGCGCCGTACAGGTCGACGAGCAGGGCGCCGTGCCGTTCGGCGAGCCCCTCGACGATGGTGAACAGCTCCTCCATGCGCGGCCGGAACCGCTCCAGGACGGGACCCTGGCGGCCCGGGCTGCGCATGAGCACCAGTTGCTCGCAGGACGGGGCCAGCCGCTCCACGGCCTCGGTCAGCAGATCCCGCACCCGGCCCATGTCGACCTTGGGGCGCAGGGTGTCGTTGAGCCCGCCCACCAGCGTGATCACGTCGGGTCGCATGGCCACGGCCACGTCGACCTGCTCGTGGACGATCTGCCCGATCAGTTTGCCGCGCACCGCGAGGTTGGCGTAGCGGAAGCCGGGCGTGCGGGCGGCCATCCGGCCGGCGAGGAGATCGGCCCACCCGCGGTACGAGCCGTCCGGCAGGAGGTCCGACATGCCCTCGGTGAACGAGTCGCCCAGCGCCACCAGGCTGGTGTACGTCGGGCCGGCGTGCGCGGGGTCGCTGTGTGTGGAGTTCGTCTGCATGGCGAAGCCGATCGTAACCCGACGGCATACCCACCGGTCTGTCGGCCTCCGGGCGGTGCGGGGCCTCGGCGGATCTGGCCGCCGACTGATCCCGCACCGCCCGGGCGCCACCGCCCGCTACCCCCTGATCGTCACGCCCGCTGCCCGAACAGCTCCTGCAGGACGTCCTCCATGGTCACCAGACCTTCCAGCCGGCCGTCGTCGCCGCGGACCGCCGCCAGGTGCGTACGGCTGCCCCGCATCGCGGTCAGCACGTCGTCCATGGGCGTGCTCGCCCGCACGCGCGCGATGGGCCGCATGTCCTGGACGCGGAACGGCACATCGCGGGGCGAGGCGTCCAGCGCGTCCTTGACGTGCAGGTAGCCGACGATCCGGCGGGACTCGTCGACGACCGGGAAGCGGGAGAAGCCGGACTGCGCCGAGAGCTGCTCCAACTCCTCGGGAGTGACGCCCACGCGCGCGTAGACGACGCCTTCCAGCGGCAGGACGACGTCGCGGACCGGGCGGCGGCCCAGTTCGAGCGCGTCGCGCAACCGCTCCTGCGCGCGGTCGTCGATCAGGCCCGCCTCGCCCGAGTCCCGCACGATCCGGGCCAGTTCGGCGTCCGAGAAGGTGGCCGCGACCTCGTCCTTCGCCTCCACGTGCAGCAGTCGCAGCAGGGTGTTCGCGAAGGCGTTGATCGTGAAGATCACCGGGCGCAGCCCCCGGGCCACGGCGACCAGCGGCGGGCCGAGCAGCAGCGCGCTGCGCACCGGCTCCGCGAGCGAGATGTTCTTCGGCACCATCTCGCCGAGCAGCATGTGCAGATACGTCGCGAGGGCCAGCGCGATCACGAAGGACACCGCGTGGCCCGCGCTCGTGGGCACGCCCAGCGCGTGGAACACCGGTTCCAGCAGGTGCGCGATCGCGGGTTCCGCGACCACGCCCAGGACCAGCGTGCACAGCGTGATGCCGAGCTGGGCGGCGGCCAGCAGCGCCGACACGTGCTCAAGCCCCCACAGCACGCTCTTGGCCCGCCGGTCGCCCTCCTCGGCGTGCGGTTCGATCTGCGAGCGTCGTACGGAGATCAGCGCGAACTCGGCGCCGACGAAGAAGGCGTTGACGACGAGGGTCGCGAAACCGATCAATAGCTGTACGGCGATCATCGGGCGTCCTCCTGCTCGTCCTTGGCCTCGGCCTTGGTCCTGGCGGATCCGGCAGTCCCGGAGGACCCTGCGGCGCCCGAGGCACCGGCGGCCTCCGTCACGCCGTCGAACGGCGCATGCATCAGCACGCGCGCGGCCCTGCGCCCGGACGCGTCCACGATGTCCAGCCGCCAGCCGGTCACCTCGACGGAGTCACCCGTCTCCGGGATGCGGCCGAGTTCCGTCGCGACGAGGCCCGCGAGGGTCTCGTACGGTCCCTCGGGCGCCCTGAGACCGACACGCGCGAGCTGGTCGACGCGGGCCGAGCCGTCGGCGGAGTAGAGGGCGCGGCCGTCGTCGTCGGTGCCGGCGTGGGCCAGGTCGGGCGTCTCGTGCGGGTCGTGCTCGTCGCGCACCTCGCCGACGACCTCCTCGACGATGTCCTCCAGCGTGGCCACGCCCGCGGTGCCGCCGTACTCGTCGATCACGACGGCCATGGTCCGTCTGCCGGACAACCGGTCCAGCAGGCGGTCGACGGTGAGGGACTCGGGGACGAGCAGCGGCTCGCGCATGATCTCGGCGACCGGCACGTACCGGCGGCGGTCCGCCGGGGTCGCCAGCACGTCCTTGATGTGCGCGGTGCCGACCACGGAGTCGAGGTTGCCGCGGTAGACGGGGAACCGGGACAAGCCCGTCGCCCGGGTCGCGTTCGCCACGTCCTCGCAGGTCGCCTGGACGTCGAGGGCGATCACCTGCACGCGCGGGGTCATCACGTTCTCCGCGGTGAGGTCGGCGAGGTTCAGGGTGCGCACGAACAGCTCGGCGGTGTCCGGCTCCAGGGCGCCCTCCTTGGCGGAGTGCCGGGCCAGCGCGGCCAGCTCCTGCGGCCCGCGGGCCGCGGCCAGCTCCTCGGTGGGCTCGACGCCGAAGAGACGCACCACGCGGTTCGCCATGGTGTTGAGATGCGAGATGAAGGGGCGGAAGGCGGCGCTGAACCAGCGCTGCGCGTTGCCCACTCCCTTGGCCACCGCCAGCGGCGAGGAGATCGCCCAGTTCTTGGGCACCAGCTCGCCCACGACCATCAGGAAGACCGTCGACAGCGCGGTGCCGAGCACCAGCGCCACGGTGCTCGACGCGGAGTCCGGGATGCCGATCGACTCCAGCGGACCCGCGATCAGCTTGGCGATCGAGGGCTCCGAGAGCATGCCGACCACCAGGTTGGTGACCGTGATGCCGAGCTGCGCGCCGGAGAGCTGGAAGGTGAGATTCCGTACGGCCTTGAGGGCGCCGGCCGCGCCGCGCTCGCCGCGTTCCACCGCCCGTTCCAGCTCGCCCCGCTCGACCGTGGTCAGCGAGAACTCGGCGGCGACGAAGGCGCCACAGGCGAGCGACAGCAGGATCGCCACCAGCAGGAGGAGCACTTCGGTCATCGGGTCACCTCCGTCCCATGATCGGACAGGGTGGGGCGGACCGCGCGCCATCGTGCACGGTGGGTACTACTGGGAGGCTCGCCCATGGGCGGACGCTCACACCTTTCATGACAGTACGGGTCGTCCTCGCATGCTCGCACGGAGGACGGAACGGTGCCTCAATAGTAAAGGACGGGCAAAGTGGATCGAGAGGCGGTCCCGAGGCAGATCGAAAAGCGGCTCAGCCGGCCAGCGGCTTCACCCACCGCCGCCAGTGCTCCTCGCGTGTGTACCCCGCCGCACGCCACGCATGCTGGCCGGTCTCGTTGCGGGTCAGCACCATGGCGTCCCCGCGCCGCCCGCCGAGCCGTACGAACCGCTCCTCGGCCGCCCTCAGCAGCGCCGAGCCGATACCCTGACGGCGCCGCTCCGGGTGCACCGCCAGCCGGTACAGATGGCAGCGCCACCCGTCGAAGCCTGCGATCACCGTGCCGACCAGTTCGCCGTCCAGCTCGGCCAGGATCAGCGCCTCGGGATCGCGGGCCACCAGTCGCTCCACGCCGTCCCGGTCGTCACTGATGCTCGTCCCCTCGGCGGCGCCCTTCCAGAAGGCGAGAACGGCGTCGAGGTCCTCGGGCCCGGCGGCCCGTATCCGCAGATCGCTCATACGGCGATCCCATCATCCGGGACGCCTCTGAGCGCGGAATTCCAGCATGCGGACCGGACCTCACCTGCCGTCGGTCCGGCCGTTCGCCGCCCTGTTCGCCGCGCGCCGAGCGCCCCTCTCACCGCCCCGCCAACGCCGCGACCACCGGCGCGAACGCCCCCATGTACGGCTCCAGGACCGTCAGATACCAGAACCCGAACCGCTCCCGCTGCGTCAGCACCTGCGCGGTGATCTCGTCGAGGGTGCCCACCAGGAGGATCGGCAGGCCCAGCGCCTGCTCCGCAGTCAGCCCCGGGACCCGTTCGAGGAGCGGCCGGATGGCCGCCGCGCGGTCCTCGGTGACGATCACCATCTGGACCAGGAGGTTCAGTTCGGCTCTCTCCGCGCGCGTTTCCGCCAACTCCCGGTAGCGCGCCACCCGTTCGGCGAGTTCCGCCGCCGTGACCGGCGCCAGTTTCCCCGTCGTGCTGCCCGGCACCGGTCGCGCCCCCGTGAAGGCGACGATGTCCGCGTGCTCGGCGGCGAGTTGGAGCATCCGCTCGCCGTTGCCGCCGATCATCAGCGGGACCCGGGTGCCCTCGTCGGCGTCGAACGCGCAGTTCAACTCCTCCACCGTGCGCCGCAGATGGGCCACCCGCTCGCCCGGCGAGCCGTACGGCAGCCCGGCCGCCTCGTGAGCCGAGCCTCGGCCGCTCGGTCGCGCCGGCCGCGGCGACGAGGGCCGGGAACGGGGCGACCATGCCGAGGTGGTCGGGGACCAGGATGACGTCGTATCCGAGCTCCTCGGCGCGCCCGCATCTGGCGCGCCACTCGGCGGCCGGTCCGGGCAGCAGCAGACTGGCGCCGAAACGGAACGGGCGGGACGGCCGCGGCATGAACTCTCCTCACCGGCAGGGGACTTGAGCACTCACCGCGATTCCCTCACTGCCGTTCCGTCATTCGTGCGCGATCGCCGCCAGGACGTTCATCCGTGACGCGCGCAGCGCGGGCAGCAGGGCCGCCACCACGCCCACCACCGCCGAGCCCACGACCACTTCGACGATCGTGGTCCACGGGACGGCCAGTGCGTTCATGCCCTGCAGTGCCAGCACCTGCTGGGTGCACACGCCCCACACCAGGCCCAGCGCGAGGCCGAGGACCGCGCCGAAGACGGCGATCACCACCGACTCCAGCCGGATCATCCGGCGCAGTTGGCGCCGGGCCAGCCCGATGGCCCGCAGCAGGCCGATCTCGCGGGTGCGCTCCACGACCGACAGGGCAAGGGTGTTGACGACTCCGAGCACCGCGATGACGATCGCGAGTCCGAGCAGCGCGTACACGAGGTAGAGCAGGACCGCGATCTGGTCGTGCACCAGCTTCTTGTAGTCGGCCAGGTCGCGGACCTGGACCTGCGGATACGGGTCGAGCGTCGTGTCCAGCCGCTTGCGCAGCTGGTCGGGGGAGGTGCCGGAGGACGCGTTGACGTAGAGCGCGGAGTCCTGTCCGCCGGGCACGTACTTCTCCACGGCCGCGATCGCGAGGAACAGGCCGCCCTGCATGCCGAATCCGTCGCTGCCGTCCTGGTCGGTGAGCGCGCCGACCTTCAGCTGGGTCCGTTGGCCGCCGGGGAACTCCACCGGGATCGTGTCGCCGACCTTGACCTTGTGGTCCTTCGCGAAGTCGACGTCCATGCCGAGGGCGCCGGGCGCCAGTGCCGCCGCCGTGTCGCCCGTACGGCGTGGATTGCGCAGGGCGTTGCGCTGGCTCATCCGGCCGATCGAGCCGAAGATCGCGGGGAAGGCCGCGCCCAGGACCCGGATCACCGGGCGCACCAGGAGCGGTCCCGCGACCACGGTCGCCAGCAGCGTCAGGACGATGCCCAGACCCAGGAAGGAGGCCGACGAGGCGGTCTTCGTGGCGGTCGCGCAGCCCGCCAGCGCGGCCGCGCCCAGGACGCCCAGGACGGACCCGACGATCGCCCGGGTCCGCAGCGGCCGTCCGATCTCGGCGATCTCCGCGTCCGCGAGCGCGGCCATCGGCGAGACACCGGCGGCGCGCCGCGCGGGGAGGTAGGCCGCGACGAAGGTGACGCCGATGCCGACGACGTAGGCCGCGACGGGTGTGCCCCAACCCACCACCATCTCGGTGGTCTTGAGGTTCATGCCGAACGCGCTCATCAGCTTGATCAGTCCGGCCGCGAGCCCGATGCCGGCCCCCAGGCCCAGGGTCGAGCCGACCACACCGAGCAGGATCGCCTCGGTGAGCACGGACCGGCGCACCTGCCGGCGGTCGGCGCCCAGGGCGCGCAACAGGCCGAGTTCGCGGGTGCGTTGGGCGATCAGCATGGAGAAGGTGTTGACGATCAGGAAGACGCCGACCAGGACGGCGATCCCGGCGAAGCCGAGCATCACGTACTTGATGATGTCGAGGAATCCGCCGAGGTCCGCGGCGGCCGACTTGGCCTGTTCGTCGGCCGTCCTGACCTCGTAGTCGGCGGTGCCCACCACGGCGGCGACCCGCTGCTCGAGCACGGTGTCGCTGACGCCGTTCGCCGCGTCGACGGAGATGCCGGTGGCCTTGTCGGCGGAGCCCAGCAGTTGGGTCGCCGCGATCTTGGGGTCGAGGAAGACCAGGGCCGCGCCCGGGTTGGTGGTGGTGAAGGTGGCGATGCCGACGATCTCGACCTTGAAGGTGCCCGGCTGGGCGAGCACGGTCAGGGTGTCGCCGATCTTCACGTGCTTCCTGTCGGCGGTGTCGGCGTCCAGGAGCGCCTCGCCGCCGCCCTCCGGGGCATGGCCCGAGGTCAGCTTCACGGCGCTGCGGTCGGTGAGGAACCAGTCGGAGGCGATGGTCGGGGCGCCGGTGGTCGGGCCGACGGACTTGTTCCTGCTGTCGACGACCGTGATGTTCTCGACGCTCACGTCCGCGTGCGCCGACGCGACACCGTCCACCTTCGCCACCCGGTCAGCGAGCGCGGCCGGCACGGTCCGCGCTTCCCCCGTCGGCACCTGCGACTTGAGGTCGTCCTTGGCCTCCACCGTCACGTCGGCGGAGGTGGAGGCGAACAGCCGGTCGAAGGTGCGGGTGACCGTGTCCGAGAAGATCAGGCTGCCCGCGACGAACGCCACGGACAGCACGATCGCCAGCGCGGAGAGCAGCAGCCGCCCCTTGTGCGCGAGGAAGCTGCGGAGCGTCGCCTTGAGCACCGGTTCAGTCCTTGTCGAGGTGTACGTCGGAGGTGGCCGCGCGGCCCTCACCGGGCCCGGCCCCCGGCCTGGTCCCCGTCCCGAACACGTCTCCGTCCCCGTCGGACGAGCCGCGCAGCGAGTCGAACCGCTTCATTCGCTCCAGCACCGCCTCCGCCGTCGGCCGCTCCATCTCGTCCACGATCCGTCCGTCTGCGAGGAAGAGCACCAGGTCGGAGTGGGCGGCGGCGCCCGGATCGTGGGTGACCATGACCACGGTCTGGGACAACTGGTCGACGGCCTCGCGCAGGAAGCCGAGCACCTCCAGACCGGCCCGCGAGTCGAGGTTGCCGGTCGGCTCGTCGGCGAAGATCAGCTCGGGGCGGGAGGCCAGCGCCCGCGCGCAGGCCACGCGTTGCTGCTGGCCGCCGGAGAGCTGGGAGGGCCGGTGCTTGAGCCGGTCCCGCAGCCCCAGGGTGTCGATGACCTGGTCCAGCCACTTCTCGTCGGGCTTCTTGCCCGCGATGTCCATGGGCAGGGTGATGTTCTCGAGCGCGTTGAGGGTCGGGATCAGGTTGAACGACTGGAACATGAAGCCGATCCGGTCGCGGCGCAGCCGGGTCAGCTCCCGCTCCCGCAGCCCCGTGATCTCCGTGTCGCCGAGCCACACCTGACCGGCCGACACGTTGTCGAGGCCGGCCAGACAGTGCATCAGCGTGGACTTCCCGGACCCCGAGGGTCCCATGACGGCGGTGAACCGGCCGCGCGCGATGTCCACGTCCACCGAGTCGAGGGCGCGCACGGTCGTCTCACCGGTGCCGTACGCCTTGGTCAGACCGCGGGCGCGAGCCGCGATCCCGTCCGCCGACGCATGGCCGGGGACGTACTGCGCAGCAGGTGTGGACAAAGCCGTCTCCTCGCTCCTGGGCATGGCGACTCGCTGGTCCCGCCCGAGCGTAGTGTGATGCGCGGCACACGTGGAATCCCTCGCAAGTCCTGGGTGGTCTCCACCGCAGGTCGGGCCCCCGATACGGATGTAAGGGGCACCCTCCACCCTGAGGTGGACCCTTTCGTCCCGGATTTGGCAAGGGAGTACCCCTTGCCGGTGCTAGCTGTTCGGCGCTAGCTTGTGGGTATGGCGAAGACCCAGCTGAACGTGAGAGTGGACGAGGGCACCGCCCGCGCCGCCCGTGAACGCGCCCTGGCCCGCGGCATGAGCGTCAACCGTTACATCGAAGAGCTGGTCAGGCAGGACACCGGAGAGGTCGGCCACACCTTCGTGGACGCCGCCGCCGACTTCATGAAGCAGTACGAGTCCGTCTTCGCCGAGGAGTTCGGCACGGAGAAGGAAACGCCGCGCGAAGGTCGCCGCTGATCCGTTGAGCAGTCTCAGAATCGATCTTGCCTGGCTCCTCATGCTCGCCGAACAGAAGACACCGGGGGACCCCCAGGTCACCGACTGGGGTGCCCTCGTCGCCGCCGTCGCGCGCCACGAGGCCGAGATCTTCGACGTACCCGTCTACGACACCCCGCCCGCGCGTGCCGCCGCACTGCTCCAACTCCTCATCCACGTACCGGCGTTGGAGCGCTCCAACGCCCTCTTCGCCTCCGCCGTGGCATACGCCTACCTCGTCGCCAGCGGCCTCAAGGTCGCCACCTCGCCCGAACAGGTCCGCGATCTGGCCCGGATGGTCAAGAACGGTGAGGCCACGGTGCACGAGATCGCGGAGGAGCTGCGCCAGTGGACGCTGTGATCACGACCCGGTGGCCGGCTGCTTGACCTCCGGCACTTCGGACGGCCGCCAGGCCGTGCCCAGCACGCAGTACGAAGTGGGCAGCCGCGGCCCCTTCTCCGGCATCAACAGCCTTCGGTAGGGGCCGAGTTCGAACCCGGCGTCCCGGAAGGCGGCGATCGGCTCGCGGGCCAGATGGCAGCCGCCGTTCAGGGGCGGCCACAGGGTGCGGTCCAGGGCGCGCTGAGTGAAGGTCATCGCGCTGCCGCCGCCCCGCCCGTGCTCGAAGAACCGCACGACCCCGCCCGGCCGCAGCACCCGCCGCACCTCGCCGAGTGCGCGCCGCACATCCCGCACGCTGCACAGCACCAGACACAGCACCGCCACGTCGAAGCCCTCGGACTTGACCGGCAGCGCCTCCGCCGCGCCCGGCACGACATCGACCGGCACCTCCGCGCGCAGGGCGGCCTCGACCGCCAACTGCCGCAGCAGGGACTCCGGTTCGAGCGCGACGACCTCCGCGACCGTACGCGGATAGTGCGCGAAGTTGAGCCCGTTGCCCGCGCCGATCTCGATGACCCGGCCGGAGAGCCCGGCGAGCAGCCGGTCGCGTACCCCGCCCATGCCCATCCGGGTCTCGGCGCCGACACTGACCTTGGCGTAGTAGCGGGCGAACAGCGGATGGTGCACGGGGCCCCGCGTGACCTTCGCGGAAGCGGCGGATCCCTGCGGCATGAGGACCTCCCTCACCGGACGCCTTACCGTGATTGTCCCCCGGAACGGCCCCGCGCACCCTTTCACCGGGTCAGGCGATGAAGTCCCGGACCTGGGTGTACACGCCGTGGTCGTTGTTCGTGTCGGTGTGCGAGATGCACCCGACGTCGACGTTGGTCGCACCGCTCAACAGGGCCGAGCTGTTCGGGACGACCGCCGAGTCGCAGTCGGACCAGTAGCTCGCGTACGAGACGCTGCCGGGCGTCTCGTCACCGGAGTTCAGCGCGGTCACGTACGCGCTGCCGGTCTGCATCTCCTTGCAGGAGGTGTACAGCCAGGCGCACAGCGAGGCGACGGACGTCCCGTGGTTCGTGCCGGCGACCGACACGAAGTCGTCGACGTACGCCGTACCGCCCAGGTTCTTGAGGTAGTAGCGGGTGCTGAGCACACCCATCGAGTGGGCGACGAGGTCCACCTTGGAGGCGCCGGTGCGCGCCAGCACGTTCCTGATCTCGGTGGCCAGTTGCTGTGCGCTGGTGGCGTTGGACTGCCCCCAGTCGTACGACCAGGCGTCCAACTCGGAGGAGGAGTAGCCGTCGGCCTTGAAGTCGGCGACCCAGTCGTCCCAGCCGCTGGCCGAACCGCTCAGACCGTGCACGAACACGACCGGGTTGTGGGTGGCCGCCTGAGCGGGTGCGGCGGTGAGGGAGAGGGACAGCAGGAGCGTGGCGACCACTCCCGAAAGGGCGGTGGCGATACGACGCTTGTGGCGCTGCATGATGCCTCCTGAAACGGATGGGGTTCGTCAGGAGTGTCAGCGCGGGTCTACGCGCGCCGCATCGGTGGAATCGCCGGTCTTTACGGGTCAATTAACTCGCCAGTAACGTCAGTTGTGTGGTGTATCCGGTGAACCCCCCGCCGCTCGACCGCACTTCGCCACCGCCTCCCCCCACGGAGGCGTGGCGGCAACTGGCTCCGATGCTTCCCGAAGGCGTCCGGGTACGGATGCTGCACGCCGTCTACGGCGATCCGCGCGCCGCCGCCGAGGCGGTACCGCGCCTGACGGAGCGGCAGACCTCGGGCCACGACCCGCTCCCCACGGACCCCGCGGAGCTGGCCCCGGCCCTCCTCCACGCCCACCGTGCCGAGATCCGCGCGCTCCCGGACGACACCCGCCTCCTGCTCCTGCTGGCCGCGGCCGACCAGTACCCCGTGGCCACCCACGCCTTCCTCCGCGCGACGGCCGCTGCCCGCCTGGACACCCGCCCCCTGGAACGGGCCGAGACCGCTGGCATCGCGCACGCCGGAGCAGGCGGTGTCGTCTTCCGCGACGCCTGGACGAGGATCGCCGCCTACGAGACCGGCTCGCCGGCGGACCGACGCGAGGTCCACCGCCTGCTGGCCCGCGTCCTGCGCGCCGACGGCGAGACACCCCGCCGCTCCTGGCACCGCGGCGCGGGCGCTCTGGGCCCCAGCGGCCGCCTCACCTCCGAACTGCGCGCCGCCGCCGACCAGGCCCGCACCGCCGGCCAACTCACCCTGGCCCGCGCCCTGGTCGAACGCGCCGCCACCCTCAGCCCCGACCGCACCGAGACCGCCCGCCTCCTCGCCCGCGCCGCCACGGACGCCTGGCACGCGGGCGACGGCGACCGCGCCCGCCGGCTGGCCGCCACGGCAGCACACGACGACGCCTTGGCCGGCCTGTTCGCGCTCCGCGCGGGAAACGCGACGGAGGCGTTCGACGCGCTGGTGGCGGCGGCGGTTCAGCGGGGCGGCGGGGGCGAGGGACACGCGGAGGGGAACGGCTCAACGGGCACCGACGGCGGGGGAGGGGCGGCACCGCCCGAAGGAGGCACAACCGCAGCGGGCTTCGGCGTGGGCGGCATCAGCGAGAGACCGCCGGCTCCGCTCGACGGAGGTCCCCCGGCATCGGTCCCGAGCGCGGCCGAGGGGCGACCGGAGACCCGCGCACCGGGTTCGTCTGACGACGTGTCGCCGGGCGGGCGCGTCGACGCGGGGTTGTCGGGTCGATCCGGCGGCGCTGGCCGGGGAGTTGGGATGTCCGGTGGTCCCGGCTCCGCCGCTCATGCCTCCGCAGGGGCCGCCGATGCCGAGGTCTCCGTCAGTTCGCGGGGTTGGTCTGACGACGTGTCGCCGGGCGGGCGCGTCGACGCGGGGTCGTCGGGTCGATCCGGTCTCGCTGGTCGGGGAGTTGGGATGTCCGATGGTCCCGGCTCCGCCGCTCATGTCTCCGGAGGGGCCGCCGATGCCGAGGTCTCCGTCGGTTCGCGGGGTCCGGTTGGCGGGGTGTCGCCGGGCGGGCGCGCCGACGCAGCGCGGCCGGGCCGCCGATCCGGTGGCGCCGGTCGGGGGATCGGGATGTCGGACCGCCCCGGTTCCGCCGTCCACCTCTCCGGAAACGCCGACGAAGCCGCTGTCTCCACCCCTGCGCCGGGTCCGGCCGACGGATTGTCCTCGGGCCGACGCGTCGCCGCACCGCTGCCGGGCCAGTCCGCCGCTGCCGATCGGCGGGTCGGGACGCCCCGCCACTCCGACTCCGCCGTACACCTTCTGGCCCGGGCCACCGAAGCCGCCGTCTACACCGGTGATCTGCGGCGCAGTCGCGAGGCCCTCAGGGTCGCGGGGCGTCTGGGTGTCGGACCGCCGGGGGCGCTGGGCGGCCTCGTGGCTGCCGTGGAGGGGCGGTACGAGGACGCGCGGGACTTGTTGCGGGTGGCGGCGGGTCACGGCGAGCCGGGCGACGATCCCGCGCTGCTCGTGCGCGGCGGCTCCGGCATCGACCGCACGCTCCCTGTGTACGGCGGCCCCGGCATTGACCCCACACCCCCCATGCACGGCCCCGGCGCCGACCCCACGCTCCTCGTGCACGCCGGTATCGCCGCGCTGATGCTCGGGGACCACACCCTCGCCGCCACCGCGACCGTACGGGCCGTCTCCTCGGCGCGGGCGCGGGGCGCGACCGCCACCGTGGTCCAGGCGCTGGAGTTCCGTGCCTACGCCGACTTCTGGACGGGACGCCCGCACGCCGGCGCGGCCACCGCCCTGGACGCCCTGCGGCAGGCCTACGCCACCGGGCAGGACAACGGCGCCTGTCATCTGCAGGCCGCCCTCGCCATGTTCGCGGCCCTCACCGGCGACGAGGACACCTGCCGCGAACGGGCCGCCGCCGCACGCTCGTACGCCCTCACCCACGGCCTCGGTCTGCCCGCCGCGCTGGCCCAGTGGGCGCTCGCCCACCTCGATCTCGCGGCCGGGCGCTTCGCCGGCGCCGCGGCCCGGCTGCGCGCGCTCGCCGGGTTCGGACCGGGCCACGGGCACCGCGCCATCCGGCACTTGGCCACCCCGCACTACGTCGAGGCCGCCGTCCGCACCGGCGACACCCGGGTCGCGCGGGCCGCCCACGCCGACTACGACCGCTGGGCGAGCGCCGTCCGCAGCCCGGACGACCTTGCCCTGAGCGCCCGTTGCCGCGCCCTGCTCGCGCCCGGTGCCGAGGCCGTCGAGCACTACCGCGCCGCCCTCGACCTCCACGCGCACGGCACCCGCGACTTCGAACGCGCCCGCACGGAGCTGCTGTTCGGCGGCGCGCTACGACGACTGCGGCGCCGTACCGAAGCCCGCGACCGCCTGCACAGCGCCCTGGAGGCCTTCGACTCCTTCGGCGCCCCGCACTGCGCGGCCCAGGCCCGCGCCGAACTCCGCGCCCTCGGCGCCCCCGCAACTCCCTCGCATCCAGCTGCAGTTGACCCGACCGCCCGCCTCACGGCCCAGCAACTCCTCATCGCCCGCATGGCCGCCGATGGCGCCACCAACCGCGAGATCGCCGGGCGCCTCGCCCTCAGCCCGCGCACGATCGACCACCATCTGCGGGGCGTCTTCACGCGGTTGGGGATCCGGTCGCGGATCGATCTGGTGCGGTTGTTGGGTGGGGGTGGTGACACCAGGGGCACTGCCTAGGTAGCGCCCCGGGCGAGGCTTTTGTTGGGACAAGCCGCGAGGACACAATAGGGCGCCCCTACGGCGCCTCCCGCTCCCCGAACGCCTCCGCGTCCCACGTCCCCGACAGCCGCGCCGCCAGCCAACTCGGCGCCGCAGTACGGAAGTCGGCCGGCGGCAGAGCACCCGCCCCGGCGGGCACCGCGCCCAGCAGCGACGCTCCCGACACCTCCGGCAGGTCCGCAACATTGCAACGCGACGCCAGGTCCGGTGAGTTCGGCCAACTCCCGATCACCACTCCCGCCAACTCAAGCCCACGGGAACGGAGTTCACGAGCCGTCAGTTCCGTCGTGTTCAGCGTGCCCAGGCCCGCCGACGCCACGACCAGGACCGGCGCCCCGAGCAGCGTCGCCGCGTCCGCCAGCGTGCCGCCCTCCGCGTCGAACCGGACGAGCAGCCCGCCCGCCCCCTCCACCAGCACCAGATCGTGCTCGGTGGCCAGCTTGGCGGCGGCCTCGGCCACCTCCTGCGGACGCACCGGTGCCCGCCCGGCCCGCCGTGCGGCCGTCGCCGGGGCCAACGGGTCGGGATAGCGGGCGAGTTCGGCGGTCGTCACGGCGCCCGCGAGCCGCGCGACCTCCGCCGCGTCCCCTGGCTCGTCCGGCCGTACGCCCGTCTGCGCGGCCTTCAGCACGGCCACCGAGCGGCCGACGGCGAGCGCGGCGGCGGCGACAGCGGCCGTCGTGACCGTCTTGCCGACCTCCGTGCCGGTCCCCGTGATCACCAGTACCGACGACATCTCATCCCTCCCGAGCGGCCGCGCACACCGCGTCCGCGATCCGCGCCAGATCCGCGTCCCCGGTGACGTACGGCGGCATCGTGTAGATCAGGTCGCGGAACGGCCGCAGCCACACGCCCTCGCGCACCGCCGCCTCCGTGGCCGCCTTCATGTCCACGTCGTGGTCGAGCTGCACGACCCCGATGGCGCCCAGGACCCGGACGTCCCGCACGCCCGGCAGCTCACGCGCCGGCTCCAGACCGTCCCGTAGCCCTGTCTCGATCCGTTTGATCTCCGACTGCCAGTCCTGGCCGAGCAGCAGCTCGATCGAGGCGCAGGCGACGGACGCGGCGAGCGGGTTGCCCATGAAGGTCGGGCCGTGGGCCAGCACCGGGACCTCGCCGCGCGAGATGCCGTCGGCCACGCGTGCGGTGCACAGCGTCGCCGCCATCGTCAGGTAGCCGCCGGTCAGGGCCTTGCCGACGCACATCACGTCCGGCGTCACGGCCGCGTGGTCCGCCGCGAAGAGCGCGCCCGTCCGCCCGAAACCGGTCGCGATCTCGTCGAACACCAGCAGCACGCCGTGCGCGTCGCACGCCTCGCGCAGCACCCGCAAATACGTGGGGGAGTGGAACCGCATCCCGCCCGCACCCTGCACCACCGGCTCGACGATCACCGCGGCCAGTTCGTCGGCATGGCGCTCGATCGCCGAGCGCAACCGGTCGGCGTACGACTCCTCGTACTCCTCCGGCGGCGCGTCCACGAAGACCTGGCGGGGCAGCACCCCGGACCAGAGTTCGTGCATCCCGCCCTCGGGGTCGCACACCGACATCGGCTGCCAGGTGTCGCCGTGATAGCCGCCGCGCCAGGTCAGCAGGCGCTGTTTCGCGGGGCGGCCCAGTGAACGCCAGTACTGCAGACACATCTTGACCGCCACCTCGACCGACACCGAGCCCGAGTCGGCCAGGAAGACATGCTCCAGGCCCTCGGGTGACATGTCGACAAGGTGCTTCACCAGTCGGACCGCGGGCTCGTGCGTCAGGCCGCCGAACATCACGTGGCTCATCCGGCCGAGCTGCTCTTGCGCGGCCTCGTTGAGCACCGGGTGGTTGTAGCCGTGGATCGCCGACCACCAGGACGACATGCCGTCCACGACCTCGTCCGTGCTCCCGTCCGCCCCGCGCAGCCTCAGCCGGACCCCGCTCGCCGACTCCACGACGAGCGGTTCCTGCCGACCGGGCATCGGCCCGTACGGATGCCAGACGTGCCGCCGATCCAGCTCCAGGAGCTCGGGGACGGACAGGCCGGGCGGGACGGGCAGGTCAGGCATTGGGCGCGAGGTCCGTTCCGGCACCACGGCGACGGACCGAGACCAGGTCAGTACGGGGTTCGTTCAGGGCAGCCGCGGACGCGGACGCGGGCGCGGCAGTCGCCGTACCGCAGACTTCGCCACCCGCGTGCGACCCGCAGCCGGCGCTCTCGCCGTTCTCGTGGGACCCGCAGCCGCCGCCCGCGTGCGACCCGCAGCCCGCGCCCGCCGTCGCCCGGTGCTCCGGCAGGGTCACCTGGCCGGTGCCCTCCACCTCGAACCCGGCGTCCGCGATCATCTCCAGGTCGGCGTGGCCGGCCTGGCCCTCGCTGGTGAGGTAGTCGCCCAGGAAGATCGAGTTGGCCAGGTTCAAGGCCAGCGGCTGCATGGTGCGCAGGTGGACCTCGCGGCCGCCCGCGATGCGCACCTCGGCGTCCGGGCACACGAAACGGACCATCGCCAGGATGCGCAGGCAGCGCTGCGGGGTGAGGTTCCACTCCTGGGAGAGCGGGGTGCCCTCCATCGGGATCAGAAAGTTGACCGGAACCGAGTCGGGGTCGAGGGCGCGCAGCGAGAACACCACGTCGACCAGGTCCTCGTCGGTCTCGCCCATGCCCGCGATCAGACCGGAGCAGGCGGACAGCCCGGCCGCGTGCGCCTTCTGCACGGTGTCCACGCGGTCGGCGTAGGTGTGCGTGGTCGTGATGTCCCCGTACGTCCCCTCGGACGTGTTCAGGTTGTGGTTGTACGCGTCCGCGCCTGCCGCGCGCAGCCGCTCCGCCTGGCCGTCGGAGAGCAGCCCGAGACAGGCGCACACCTCGACGTCCTCGTTCTGGTCCTTGATCGCCTTGATCGTGTCCGAGACCCGGTCCACGTCACGGTCGGTCGGTCCGCGCCCGGACGCCACCAGGCAGACCCGCTTGGCACCTCCCGCCAAACCGGCCGCCGCCGCCTTCGACGCCTCGTCCGGCTTGATCCAGGTGTACTTCAGGATCTCGGCCTTGGAACCGAGCCGCTGGGAACAGTAGGAGCAGTCCTCCGGGCACAGTCCGGACTTCAAGTTGACGAGGTAGTTGAGCTTCACCCGGCGCCCGAACCAGTGCCGGCGCACCTTGCCGGCCGCGGCCACCACATCGAGCACGTCGTCGTCGGAAGTGGCGAGGACGGCGAGAGCCTCCTCGCGGGTCGGCAGCTCGCGCCGAAGCCCCTTGTCCACCAGCGTGTTCAGCAGGTCCATGAGAGCCGATCCTGTCCTACGGAGCGGCTTTCGGCCAAGGAGAGTTCGCACAACGAAGGGACTTCGTCGTGTGTGCCTTGCCACATCATGGGCGGGAGCACCTGCGGCTAGTGTCTGTTCATTGCCTACAAAAGCCCGGAGGAGCCATGGCGTTCGGCTGGATCGACGAGCAGGCGCTGCTGCGCCGCCGGGCCGGGCTCGTACGGACCCTGCGCCCGCGCCCGGCCGACTCCCCGCTCCTCGACCTCGCGAGCAACGACTACCTGGGTCTGGCGCACCACCCCGAGGTCGCCGAGGGCGCTGCGCGGGCCGCGTACACCTGGGGCGGCGGCTCGACCGGCTCGCGGCTCGTCACCGGGACGACGGAGCTGCACGCGGAGCTGGAGCGCGAGCTGGCCGACTTCTGCGGCTTCGAGGCGGCGCTGGTCTTCTCCTCGGGGTACGCGGCCAACCTCGCCGCGGTCACGACCCTGGCCCCGCACGGCTCGCTGATCGTCTCCGACGCGGGCAACCACGCCTCCCTCATCGACGGCTGCCGGCTGGCCCGGGGCACCACGCAGGTGGTCCCGCACACCGACCCGGAGGCCGTGCGCAAGGCGCTGCGGACCCATCAGGGGCCCGAGGGCACGGCGGTCGTCGTGTCCGACACGGTCTTCTCGGTCGACGGCGACGCGGCCCCGCTCGCCGCGCTCGCCGGGGTGTGCCGGGAGCACGGCGCGGGACTGCTGGTCGACGACGCGCACGGGCTCGGCGTCCTCGGGGACGGCGGACGCGGCGCCCCGCACGCGGCCGGGCTCGCGGGCGCCGACGACGTGGTCGTGACGGTCACGCTGTCCAAGTCGCTGGGCAGCCAGGGCGGCGCCGTCCTCGGTCCCGCGCGGGTGATCGACCATCTGATCAACGCGGCCCGCACGTTCATCTTCGACACGGGCCTGGCCCCCGCGGCGGCGGGCGCCGCCCTGGCTGCCCTGCGGCTGCTGCGCCGGGAACCGGAGCGGGCGGCACGCGCGCGTGCGGTGGCCGCCGAACTGCACGCACGCCTGACCACCGCGGGGCACGAGGCGGTACGCCCCGACGCCGCGGTGGTCTCCGTGCGCGCGCCGTCCCCGGAAGGGGCCTTGCGATGGGCGGCCGACTGCCGTGCCGCGGGGCTCGTCGTGGGGTGTTTCCGACCCCCCTCCGTGCCCGACGGCATCTCACGGCTCAGGCTGACAGCCCGCGCTGACCTCTCCGAGGCACAGATCGAACGCGCTGTGGATGTGATCGGCGAAACGCGACCATGAGTCGGCGTGACACGGCCGTGCGCCGCCGGATGGGGAACTGATCAGGTCCTGGACACGGAACCGATCAGGCGTCGAACGCGGCCGTGAAGCCCGCCCAGCTCTCGGGGGAGAAGAGCAGGACGGGTCCTGTCGCGTCCTTGGAGTCGCGCACGGCGAGCAGCCCCGCCCAGGGGCCGGGGAGCGACAGCGCCGTTTCGACGCAGTTGTTCGCTCCCGTGCTGTAGCTGCTGCGCAGCCATCGCACACCGTGCAGATGGGTACTGGAAGGTACGTTCCGAGGCAGTGCTGACATGGTGCCTCCTTACGCGCCGTCACCTATCCCGGCGATGTAATCCAACGAGTCCTCGGGTGAAAGGGCATAGCTCTGAAGGGCGTTGAAGGCCTCGATGTAGGCCTGGAGGTCTTCTTTCCGTTCGAGGTAGAGGCTACTCGTCAAGTGGTCGAGAACAACCACGTCCAGATCAGAAGTGCTCGAAAATGAGAAGACAACGAAAGGTCCGGTGACGCCGACATGCGCCCCGGCGGTGAACGGCAGTACCTGAAGCCGCACTTGGGGCAGGCGCGCCGCCTCGATGAGCCGTGCCAGCTGGCGTGACATCACGTCAGGGCCGCCGATCTCCCGGCGCAGCACCGCCTCGTCCAGGATCGCGCTGAGTTTCAGCGGCGGATTCGAACGCAGGACGTCCTGTCGGGCGAGCCTCACCTCGACCAGCGCGTCGAGCCGTTCGTCGTCCAGACCTCCGACGGCCGCCCTGGTCACCGCCCGCGCGTACTCGGGCGTCTGCAACAGCCCGGGCACCACCGAGGTCTCCAGCGTGCGCATCGCGCTCGCCTGGGACTCCAGACTGATGAAGTCGCGGTACGTCGTCGGCAGCACCCCGCGGTAGGCGTGCCACCAGTGGTGCCGGCCGCCGCCCTCGTCGGAGCCCGCCAGCATCTGGAGCATCTCCCGCAACTGTGGATCCGAGACGCGGTAGGCATCCAGCAGTAACCGCACATCGGCCGGTTTCACACCGCTGGCGCCGGTCTCGATCCGGCTCACCTTCGACTGATGCCAGCCCACCATCCGGGCCGCCTCACCACTGGTGAGCCCCGACCCGGTGCGCAACGAACGCAGTTCGGCGCCCAGCTTCCGGCGGCGCACCGCGGGTCCGTGCTGCATGGGTCTCTCCTTACTCCTTCCGGGGCGCCCAAATACGGTCTCCCGTCGTAGAGTTCACCGCTTCGAGCGACAGATATATGCATATCTTGGTGGATCGCCACCCGTGACCGGTGCGGGAATGGCACTCTGGCGACGAAGCACCAGTCCGGGACCGTACTCGAACCATCCGCTCTGTGTCGGACCCCGGTCCCGCGGGAAAGGGACGACGTCGCCATGGCAGACCACCTGGAAGCATCCGTCACTCTGCCGAGCGAACCCGCCTCGGTCGCCACCGCCCGCGGTTATGTGGTCTCGACGTTGGCGGAGTGGGGTCTGCCGTCCGACACGGAGGTGGCCGACACCATCCGGCTCATCGTCTCCGAACTGGCCACCAACGCCGTACAGCACACCTTCGGCCAGTCACCCACCTTCACGGTGGACATCGTGCTGGACCGTGACGAACAACTGCACATCGGGGTGACCGACAGCCACCCCCGGTTCCCCAAACGCCTGCCGGCCGCTGTCCAACAGGACAACGGCCGGGGCATGGTGATCATTCGTTGGCTGGCCGCGGAGTGCGGCGGCCGGCTGCGGGTGCGGGCCACCCCGGAGGGCGGCAAGACGGTCTCCATCGAACTGCCGTGGACCGTACCGGCGCGCCCGGTCACGACCGCCGGACAGCAGGAGCCGTAGAGCCGGTGTCGAGCCCCGCGGGGGCGACGGCGTGTCAGGTCGCCGTCACCCCCGCGGGAGAGTCAGCTGACCCGGCCGTACCAGACCTTCTTCGTCCAGATCTTCTGCAGCCGCACCACGTCCCCGGTCTTCGGGGCGTGCCAGATCTTTCCCTTCCCGGCGTAGATGCCGACGTGGTAGACGCTGGAGCCCGAGTGGAAGAACACGAGGTCCCCGGCCTTGCGGCTCTTGGCGGAGATGTGGTGGGTCTTGTTGTACTGCTGGGCCGCCGTGCGGGGCAGCTTCTTGCCCGCCTTCTTGAACGAGTACAGCGTGAGCCCTGAGCAGTCGAAGCGGCGTGGTCCGGTGGCGCCGTACTTGTACGGGGAGCCCTTCTTGGACGCCGCGATGTGAAGTGCCTTGGTCGCAGGCGTCGCGGCCGCGGCGTCGGAGGCGACACCGGGGATCACGACGGAGCCGCCCACTGCGGCGATGGTGAGAGCGGAGGCCGTACCGGCCCGGGCCATCAGCGACGGGACACGATTGAGCGCAGACATGCGCAACCCTTCGTCAGCCGCCTGTGAAGGATGACCTGTCGGATTCGGGCTGGCGAAGTTGCCCGGCCGCACACTCGCGGCTTCACCCCAAGGGCTGCTCGACCCGGTCATGGCGTGACCGTCCCGGCGACCCGTCGTGCTTGGGTCCTCCACTCCTACCGATGCAATCCTGTCGACCTGTCATCCGGGCGGCGGTAGGACTCGGCGTCCGCCCGGATCGCCCCGCCGCTGCGGCGGGGTCTTGTCGTCAGACAGGGATCTTGACCTATGAATGTCCGAAAAGCCCAACGGAATCGGGGATTTGTGGGGTTACTCACCACTCACCCGTTCGGGTGGACTCCCCTGTGTTCGAGCCGGTGTCCAGGACGCACGGGCCCCCGGACCAGCACTGGAACGCCTCATGCGGCCCTCGAACCCCGCGCGTTGCGCAAGCCTGACGGTCGCGAAAAAGTAGCCGCAACTCCTCCGAACGGGGGTACACCATTTGGTCCGTTTCGCCGCCGGTCCGGACGTCCCGACCGCGCGGCGGACATCCGAACCGGCCACGCCCGCGTCAACCGGCGGAGTGCGGCGGCAGTGTGAGCCGTGCGGTGCGGCGCTCGCCGTCCAGGACCCGCAGGGCCCGCGCCAAGGTGGGGGCGTGCACCTCGGCCTCGCCCCGCTGGTGCATCAGCGCCAGCGCGTCACGTAGTTCGGCCGCCTTGGACACCAACGCCTGCGCGGCCCGGAGTCCGCGGTAGGTGTCCCCGTGCCGCGCCGGGTTGATCCGGCCGAGCAGGTCGACCACATCGAGATAACGGTCGATCAACTCGCCCTCGGCGCGCGTCAGCGCGGGCAGCGGCGGCAGTTCGGGTGGGAGCACCGGAGGCTCACCTCCCCGCGGGCGGGGTGAGCGTGGTCTTGCGGGTGGAGACGATCCGGTCCACCAGGCCGTACTCCAACGCCCCCTGCGCATCAAGGATGTTGTCCCGCTCGATGTCCTCGTGCACCTGCTCCGCCGTGCGGCCGGTGTGCCGTACCAACAGCTCCTCCAGCAGGTCGCGGGTCCGCATCAACTCCTCGGCCTGGATCGCCAGATCGCTCGCCTGCCCTTCAACCGGCCCGGAAAAGGCGGGCTGATGGAGCACCACCCGCGCACCCGGCAGCGCGAGCCGCTTGCCCGGCGTGCCCGCGGCCAGCAACACCGCGGCGGAGGAGCCGGCTTGCCCCAGACAGATGGTCTCCACGTCACAGGTGACGAACCGCATCGTGTCGTAGATCGCCGACATCGCGGTGAACGAGCCGCCGGGGGAGTTGATGTACAGCGAGATGTCCCGGTCCGGGTCCTGGTACTCGAGGTGCATGAACTGCGCCATCACGTCGTTCGCCGACACGTCGTCTACCGGCGTCCCGAGAAAGACGATCCGCTCCTCCAGCAGCTTCGAGTACGGATCCATCGTCCGGACCCCGGAACTGGTGCGCTCGGTGAACTCGGGCAGGACATGGCGGGCGATCGGTCGGGTCATGGGTGCCCCTCCTTCTGCGTCTGACTGCGCCTGACTGTGTCTGTACAAAATGTACAGGACGTACGTGACGTTAGAATGAGGCATGGCCTACGAGATTCCGGTGACGCAAGCCAGGGCTGAACTCGCCGACCTGATCAACAAGGTGGTGTACGGCGGTGAGCGCGTCGTCGTGACACGGCACGGCAAACCGCTGGTCGCCCTCGTCTCCGCCGCCGACCTGGAACGACTCGCCGAGCTCGACGCGGCGGCCGTCGAGGAGGAGCAGGTGATCACCGCCGTCTCCACGGTCCGCGAGGTCCCGTCCGCTCCCCGCGAACAGCACCGCTTCGGCATCACGGCGCACCACCGGGGGACCGGCGCCTCCTAGGCGAGTCACCGGCGCCTGTGAGCACTGGGCATGCGCGGACGGAAAGACCGCGCACCCCCTCCGCTGCGGCGGGGATGCGCGGCCGGCCCTGTGACGGCCCGGCGAACCGTCAGCCGACGGCGGTCAACTCCCGTTCCGTGACCGGTTCCTGGGCCTTCGTGCGCGTCTTGAGCGCGTTGCCCAGCAGGATGGCGCCCAGGCCCAGCGCGGCCCACCAGGCCAGCGTCAGCAGGGGGCCGGTCGCCGCCGCGCCGTCGAAGAACGACACCGAGCGCAGCAGGGTCGTACCCGCCCCCGGCGACAGCCACTGGCCGATCGTGCCGACCGGCTCCGGGAGCATGCGCGGCGCCGAGGCCGCGCCGGAGAACGGGTTGCCGAGGAACATCATCACGAACGCCACGACGCCGATGCCGGCGGGTCCGACGAGCGCGGCCAGTCCCGCCACGGCCGCGCCGACCGCCAGCGTCGACAGGCCGAGCACGCCGGCCTCCGTCCACCAGTCGCCGGTGAGCACCCCCAGCCAACTGTGCGCGAGCGCGGCGGCGACGATGCCCACCACGGCCGCGGCACCGACGAGCGTGATCGCGGCCCGGGCCCCGCGCAGCCCGAGCATGGTCACCGCGGCGCCCGCGATGATGCCGGCCAGCGCCAGCGGCAGCACGCTCGCGCCGAAAGCGGCCCCCCTGGGGTCACCGGCGGGGGCGGCCACGACGTCGACCGTCCGTACCTCGGTACCGGTGGCGGCGGCCTGCTGGGTCACCGCCTGCGTGAGCAGTTGGGCGACGACGGGGCTCGCCGCCGACGCGGTCAGCAGCTCGGGGCCCTGCGCGGTGACCACGACCGCGCCGTATACGGTCCGGTCCTTGATCGCGTCCCGGGCGGCGGCCTCGTCGGCGTAGTGGTGGATCTCGAACGCGCCCCTGTGCTGGGCGAGTTGCTTCTCCATCTGGGCGGTCGCGGTGGTGGGTCCCGCCACGCCGAGCGGCAGGTCGCGGGGTGCGGTGCGGGCGGCGGGCCAGGCGAAGGCCCACAGCGCCAGGGCGGCGAGCACGGGGATGAGCACGACGACCGCGACCATGCGGCGGTTGTGTCCCCTCGTGGGGGTGGCGGGGGCGGTCGACATGGGCTGGTTCCTCTCCGGCGGCCGGGGTGGCTCTGGGGTGGTTAAAAAGAAGGATCGTTCGTTTTTGCTCAGCCACCACCGTCCTGCGGCAGTCGCGTCTTGTCAAGAAGGAATGTTCGTTTTACTTTGGACACATGGCCCGCGTATCCCAGGAACACCTCGACGCCCGCCGCCGGCAGATCCTCGACGGCGCCGCCCGCTGCTTCGCCCGCAACGGGTTCCATGCCACGTCCATGCAGGACGTGCTCAAGGAGGTGGATCTGTCGGCCGGCGCGGTCTACCGCTATTTCAGCGGCAAGGAGGAGCTCATCACCGCGATCGCCGCCGAGGTGCTGACGGAGGTCCGCGGGGCCTTCGCGGAGGTCTCCCGGCAGACTCCGCCCCCGCCGCTGGACGAACTGGTCGGCCTGGTCCTGGGCCGGATGATGGGCGTCTGGGCATCGTTGATCATCGACGGCGAGCCCGGCTTCCCGCGGCTGATCATGCAGGTGTGGGCGGAGGCGGCCCGCGACAAGGAACTGGCGGCCGTCACGCGCCAGGGCTACGAGGGGCTGCGGGAGAGCTGGGACGAGGTCTTCCGGACGTACCAGGATTCCGGAGCGATGCGGTCGGACATCCCCGCCGAGCACGTCACCCGGACGGTGATCGCCATGGTCCAGGGGTTCATCGCCCAGCAGTGCCTCTTCGGGCCGGCTCCGGTCTCGGTGCTCCAGGACGGTCTACGGGCGTTGACGAGCATGTCCGGCACGCGGACCACCGCCTGAGAGATCACAGCTCGGTTAACTTGCCTGAAACTCGGTCCAACTAGCCTGCCGAACCACGCCACCAGGGACTTTGCCCGGGCGGCCGAGGCAACCGGACCCCGCACGGTCCGGAGCGAGGACTGTGAGGTGGGACGTGCAACTGACCCCGCACGAGCAAGAGAGGCTGCTGATCCACGTGGCGGCCGACGTGGCCGAGAAGCGCCGGGCCCGTGGTCTGAGGCTGAACCACCCCGAGGCGGTCGCCCTCATCACGTCGCACATCCTCGAAGGCGCGCGTGACGGCCGTACGGTCGCCGAACTCATGTCCTCCGGACGCAAGTTGCTGACCCGCGACGACGTCATGGAGGGCATCCCCGAGATGATCCACGACGTCCAGGTGGAGGCGACCTTCCCGGACGGCACCAAGCTCGTCACCGTCCACGACCCGATCGTGTAGGAGGCCTCGATGATTCCCGGCGAGATCCTGTTCGCGGACGACTCGATCGTCTACAACGCGGGCCGCGAGGTCACCCGGCTGACCGTCCTCAACGCCGCCGACCGGCCCGTCCAGGTCGGCTCCCACTACCACTTCGCCGAGGCCAACCCGGGCCTGGAGTTCGACCGTGCCGCCGCCCGCGGCAAGCGGCTCGACATCGCCGCCGGTACGGCCGTGCGCTTCGAACCCGGGATCCCCGTCGACGTCGCGCTCGTCCCGCTCGCCGGCGCCCGTGTCGTGCCCGGGCTGCGCGGAGAGACCGGAGGTGCCCTCGATGCCTGAGATCTCCCGCGCCGCGTACGCGGACCTGTTCGGCCCGACCACCGGCGACCGGATCCGGCTCGCCGACACCGACCTGCTCGTCGAGATCGAGGAGGACCGCAGCGGCGGCCCCGGACTCGCCGGTGACGAGGCCGTGTTCGGCGGTGGCAAGGTGATCCGCGAGTCCATGGGCCAGTCACGTGCTACGCGCGCAGACGGCACCCCGGACACGATCATCACCGGCGCCGTCATCGTCGACCACTGGGGCGTCGTCAAGGCCGACGTCGGCATCCGCGACGGCCGTATCACCGGCATCGGCAAGGCCGGCAACCCCGACACCATGGACGGCATCCACCCCGACCTGGTGATCGGCCCCGAGACCGAGGTCATCGCGGGCAACGGACGGATCCTGACGGCCGGCGCGGTCGACGCGCACGTCCACTTCATCTGCCCGCAGATCGCCGACGAGGCGCTGTCCGCCGGCGTCACCACCCTGGTCGGCGGCGGCACCGGTCCCGCCGAGGGTTCCAAGGCGACGACCGTGACGCCGGGCCCCTGGCACCTCGCCCGCATGATGGCGGCGATGGAGCAGTACCCCCTCAACATCGGCTTCCTCGGCAAGGGCAACACCGTCTCGCACGACGCGATGATGTCCCAGATCCGCGGCGGCGCGCTCGGCCTCAAGCTGCACGAGGACTGGGGCTCGACCCCGGCCGTCATCGACGCGTCCCTGACCGTCGCCGACCGCACGGGCATCCAAGTCGCCATCCACACCGACACGTTGAACGAGGCCGGGTTCGTCGGCGACACCCTCGCCGCGATCGCCGGACGCGGCATCCACGCGTACCACACCGAGGGTGCGGGCGGCGGGCATGCGCCGGACATCATGACCGTGGTCTCCGAGCCGCACGTCCTGCCCAGCTCGACCAACCCGACGCGGCCCTACACCGTCAACACCGCCGAGGAACACCTCGACATGCTGATGGTCTGCCACCACCTCAACCCGGCCGTCCCCGAGGACCTGGCCTTCGCCGAGTCCCGCATCCGCCCGTCCACCATCGGCGCGGAGGACATCCTCCACGACCTCGGCGCGATCTCGATCATCTCCTCCGACGCGCAGGCCATGGGGCGGGTCGGCGAGGTCATCCTGCGGACCTGGCAGACGGCGCATGTCATGAAGCGGCGCCGGGGCGCGCTGCCCGGTGACGGACGGGCCGACAACCATCGGGTACGTCGCTATGTCGCCAAATACACGATCAACCCCGCCCTCGCACAGGGCCTCGCCCGCGAGATCGGGTCGGTCGAGACCGGCAAACTCGCCGACCTGGTGCTGTGGGAACCGGCGTTCTTCGGCGTCAAGCCGCACCTCGTCATCAAGGGCGGGCAGATCGCCTACGCGCAGATGGGCGACGCGAACGCCTCCATCCCGACCCCGCAGCCGATCCTGCCGCGGCCGATGTTCGGGGCGATCGGGCGGGCGCCCGCCGCGAACTCGTTCAACTTCGTCGCGCCGCTCGCGATCGAGGACGGCCTGCCCGAGCGGCTCGACCTCGGCAAGCGTTTCGTGGCGATCGAGTCGACGCGCGGTGTCACCAAGTCCGACATGCGGGAGAACGACGCCCGGCCGCAGGTGCGGGTCGACCCCGACAGCTTCGCCGTGCACATCGACGGCGAGCTCGTCGAGGCGACGCCCGCCGCCGAACTGCCCATGGCCCAGCGGTACTTCCTCTTCTGAGGGGACACGGATGACTAGGGCTGCACTACTTGTCCTGGCCGACGGCCGCTTTCCCGCCGGAGGGCACGCGCACTCCGGCGGGGCCGAGGCGGCCGTGAAGGCCGGGCGGATCACCGGGGCGGGGAGTCTGGCCGACTTCTGCCGGGGGCGGTTGCACACGGCCGGGCTGGTGTCCGGTGCGGTGGCCGCTGCCGCGGTACTCGGGGTCGCTGCCGTGGAGTTGGACGCGGCGGTCGACGCGCGTACGCCGTCGCCGGCCCTGCGGGGTGCCTCGCGGCGGCTGGGGCGGCAGCTGACGCGGGCCGCGCGGGCGACCTGGCCGTCGGTCGAACTCGACGTCCTGGCGCGGGAGTTCCCCAAGGGGGCTCATCAGCCGGTGGTGTTGGGGCTGACGGCGCGGGCCGCCGGGCTCGGGCCCGAGGACGCGGCGTACTGCGCGGCCTACGAGAGTGTGAGCGGGGCGGCCTCCGCGACCGTGCGGTTGCTGAGCCTGGATCCGTTCGACGCCACGGGTGTGCTGGCGCGGCTGTCGCCGGAGATGGACCGTGTCGCCGACCGGGCGGTGGAAGCGGCTCGGCGGGTGGTCGACGAGGGCGTCGACGCGTTGCCTGCGGCGTCGGCACCCTTGTTGGAGATCGGGGCGGAGGCACATGCCGCTTGGGCTGTGCGGTTGTTCGCCTCCTGAAGGCTCCCAGGAGCCGTGAAGCACCGTAGAGAAAGACAGAAGGAGCCGCTCTCATGCACCTCGACCACGACCACCACGGTCCCGCCGCCGTCAGCGCCGACTCGCATCGTCCCGACGGCACCCGTCGGGCCCTGCGCATCGGGCTCGGCGGACCCGTCGGCTCGGGCAAGACCGCGACCGTCGCCGCCCTCTGCCGGGCCCTGCGCGACGAGCTGTCCCTCGCTGTCGTCACCAACGACATCTACACCCGTGAGGACGCCGAATTCCTGCTCCGGGAGGCCGTGTTGCCGCCCGAGCGGATCGCCGCCGTGGAGACGGGCGCCTGTCCGCACACCGCGATCCGGGACGACATCTCCGCCAATCTGGAGGCCGTCGAGGATCTGGAGGACGAGGTGGGGCCGCTCGATCTCATCCTCGTCGAGTCCGGTGGCGACAACCTCACCGCGACCTTCTCCAAGGGGCTCGTCGACGCGCAGATCTTCGTGATCGATGTTGCCGGTGGGGACGACATCCCGCGCAAGGGTGGGCCCGGCGTGACCACGGCCGACCTGCTCGTCGTCAACAAGACCGACCTCGCTCCGTACGTCGGCTCCGATCTGGGGCGTATGGCCGCCGACGCCAAGGCTCAGCGGGCCGAACTGCCCGTCGTCTTCCAGTCGTTGCGGACCGAGGCCGGGGTTTCCGAGGTCGCCGGCTGGGTGCGGGGGCAGCTCGCCGCGTGGACGGCGTGACCGTGACCGGGGTGCGGGCCACCGCGCGGATCGTGGCCCGGGACGACGGGCGGGGCGGTACCGCGTTGCCGGTGCTGGAGGGGGACGGGCCGCTCGCGTTGCGGCGGACGCGGGGGAGCGGGGCCGAGGCGCGGGTCATGCTCGTCGGGGCGATGAGCGGGCCGCTCGGCGGTGATCACTTCGCCGTGGAGGCGGAGGCGGGAGCGGGGGCGCGGTTGAGCGTCGGATCCGCCGCCGCCACCATCGCGCTGCCCGGGCAGGCGAAGGGCGAGGCCCGCTACGACGTCCGGCTCACCGTCGCCGACGGGGGCGAACTGCGCTGGCTGCCCGAGCAGTTGATCTCCGTGCACGGCAGTGATCTGTATGTCACCACACGGGTCGAGGTCGGTGCCGACGCCCGGCTCGTGCTGCGCGAGGAGCAGGTGCTCGGGCGGGCCGGCGAGGAACCCGGGCGGCTCACCAGCCGTCTCGCCGTGCGGGTCGCGGGGCGGACGGTGCTGGATCAGGAGCTGGCCTGCGGGCCGGGTGCGCCCGGGGGCTGGGACGGTCCCGCCGTGCTGGGTGGGCACCGGGCCGTGGGGCAACTGGTCGTCGTACGGCCGGAGTTCTTGGAGCGGCCGGTGGACGCGCGGGTGCTGGGGGACGGGGTGGCCGTCATGCCGTTGGCCGGGGCCGCGGCGCTCGTGACCGCCGTGGCCTCGGACGCGCTGCGGTTGCGGCGCGCGCTCGACGAAGCACTCGCGGACTTCGGGTGAGGCTGTGCAGGTGAGGTGCCTTCTTCGCCGCCTTCTCCGCTGAGCGGGACGGGTTAATCCGTTTATCGGATTGGCAAAGAAGGTCAACAAACCCTGTTCTCAGACGGTACACAGCCGAAAGGATCCCCTTACCGAATCGTCACCATGTAGGGGGAGGTCCCTTTTGAGGGAGATCAGACCGACCAAGCGAGCAACGGCGCTCGGCTCGGCCGGAGTGCTCGTCACCGCGACACTGATAGCCGGCGCGTTCGCCGCACCCTCGGCGAGCGCCACCGCCGGCTCCCGGCATGGCCAGGACCGCGAGGCCCGTGGAGCCGCGATCGCGGCCGAGCGTGCCGGCAAGGCCGGTATCGACTGGGCGGACTGCCCCACGGACTGGGGGTTCGCCAAGCCCATCCAGTGCGGCTGGGTCAGTGTGCCGCTCGACTACGCCAAGCCGTACGGCAAGCAGATCAAGCTCGCCGTCGACCGTATCGGCAACACCGGGACGGCCGCGGAGCGCCAGGGCGCCCTCGTCTACAACCCGGGCGGCCCCGGTGCCTCCGGCATGCGCTTCCCGACCCGGGTCACCAACAAGAACCCCCTGTGGGTCAACACGTCCAAGGCGTACGACTTCGTGGGCTTCGACCCGCGCGGCGTCGGCCACTCCGCGCCGATCTCCTGCATCGACCCGACCGAGTTCGTGAAGGCGCCGAAGCTGGACCCGGTGCCGGACTCCGAGGCCGACAAGCAGGCCCAGCGCAAGCTGGCCCGTGAGTACGCCGAGGGCTGCGCCGAGCGCAGCGGCAAGGCGATGCTGGCGCAGATGACCACGCCGAACACCGTCCGCGACCTGGACGTGATCCGGGCCGCGCTCGGCGAGAAGAAGCTCAACTACCTGGGCGTCTCCTACGGCACGTACATCGGCGCCGTCTACGGCACCATGTTCCCGGGCCACGTGCGCCGGATGATCGTGGACAGTGTGGTCAACCCGTCGAAGGAGAAGATCTGGTACGAGGCCAACCTCGACCAGGACGTCGCCTTCGAGGGCCGCTGGAAGGACTGGGAGGACTGGGTCGCCGCCAACGACGCCGTCTTCCACCTCGGCACCACGCGCGCCGCGGTCCAGGCGAAGTGGCTCGAACTGCGCGCCACCGCCAAGAAGAACCCCATCGGCGGGGTCGTCGGCCCGGCCGAGCTGATCGGCTTCTTCCAGAGCGCGCCGTACTACGACTCGTCGTGGATCCCGGTCGCCACCGTCTTCAGCAAGTACTTCGCCGGAGACACCCAGGCACTCGTCGACGCCGCAGCCCCGGACCTGTCGGACACCGCGGGCAACGCCAGCGCGGAGAACGGCAACGCCGTCTACACGGCCGTCGAGTGCACCGACGCCAAGTGGCCCACCAGCTGGAAGAAGTGGGACAAGGACAACACGGCGCTCAACAAGAACTACCCGTTCATGACCTGGGCCAACGCCTGGCTGAACCTGCCGTGCGCCACCTGGCCGGTCAAGCAGCAGACCCCGGTGAACGTCAAGACGCACAAGGGTCTCCCGCAGGTCCTGATCGTGCAGTCCACCAATGACGCCGCCACCCCGTACGACGGCGCCGTCGAACTGCACAAGCGCTTCAAGGGCTCCCGCCTGATCACCGAGAAGGACGCGGGCTCCCACGGTGTGACCGGACTGGTCAACCCGTGCATCAACCAGCGAGTGGACAGCTACCTGCTGACCGGCAAGCTGGACGCCAAGGACGTGACCTGCACCCCGCACGCCACGCCGAAGCCGTAACACCCGTATTGCGTACGGGAGTTTGAAGGGGCGGTCGGATTTCTCCGGCCGCCCCTTCGTCAACTCGCCCCGGCCCACAGGGGCCAAGCGAGCCGCTCTAGCCCAACGGCATCCGGCGGAACCGGCGTTCCTTCTCGGCGATGCCCGCCGCCTCCGCCTGCTCCGCCTTCGCGACCGCCGCGTACTGGTCGACGTACTCCTGCTCGGACAGCGTCAGGATGTTGTACATGATCTCGTCGGTGATCGCGCGCAGGATCGCCTTCTCGTTCTCCATGCCGGCGTAGCGGGAGAAGTCGAGGGGCTTGCCGAAGCGGATGGTCACGGGGTGGATGTTCGGGATGACCTTGCCGGGCGGCTGGGCCTCGAAGGTGCCGATCATCGCGCAGGGGATGACCGGGACCTGGGCCTTGAGGGCCATGACCGCGACGCCGACCTTGCCCTTGTAGAGGCGGCCGTCGTGGGAGCGGGTGCCCTCCGGGTAGATGCCCAGGAGTTCGTCCTTGCTCAGGACGCCCAGGCCCTCGCGGATCGCGGCCTGGCCGGCCTCCTTGCCGGTACGGTCGACCGGGATCTGGCCCGCGCTGCGGAAGAAGGTCGCGGTGAGCCGGCCCTTGATGCCGGGGCCGGTGAAGTACTCCTTCTTCGCGAGGAAGGTGATGCGCCGCTTGAGGATCGCCGGCATCAGGAAGTGGTCGGCGAAGGACAGGTGGTTGCCGGCGATGATCGCTGCACCCGTCGCCGGAACGTTCTCCAGGCCCTCGGTCCGAGGCCGGAAGACCACTCTCAACAGAGGTCCCAACAACACGTATTTGAGTACGTAGTAGAACAAAGGGGTTGCTCCTCACTCCGGCGGCTCGGCGGGTCCCCGCGTTCCAGCAGGTCAACCGGCGTGTCGTGGGCTTGTCAGTGTAGGTGCAGGCAGGGGTTGCCGGAACACGGCCGACAGTTGTGTCCCGATCGCACCCAACTGCGGGCGGGCGCACGGTACTTGATCAGCGTCGTACAGCAGCCGTTCACAGCCGCACGATGACGAGGGCCGTGTCGTCGGTGGCACCCCCGGGCGGGAGCAGTTCGAGGAGGACCGCGTCCGCGAGGGCCTCGGGGCCGGCCGCGCGGTGGCGGGTCAGGGAGTCGGCGAGACGGTTCAGGCCCGTGTCGATGTCCTCGTGTCTGCGCTCGATCAGGCCGTCGGTGTACAGGACCAGGGTCGCTCCCTCGGTGTAGGTCGTGCGGAACTCGGGTCGCGGGACCGGGACGGGGCGGGCGTCCAACGGAGGGTCGGTGGCCCGGTCGAGGAACTCCACGCGCCCGTCGGCGTGCACCAGGACCGGCGGGGGATGGCCGGCACTGCTGTAGGTGATGGTGCGCGCGTCGAAGTCGATGAACGTCGTGACGGCGGTGGCCGATTCGGCGCCGTCGACGACATGGGCGTACCGGCCCAGGACGCCCAGCGCCTCGGCCGGCCCCGCGGCGACGCGTGAGGCCGCGCTCAGGGCGCTGCGCAGCTGGCCCATCACGCCGGCCGCCGCGAGCCCGTGCCCGACCACGTCGCCGACCGCCACGCCGATGCGATGGCCGCCGACCAGGTCGACGAGGTCGTACCAGTCCCCGCACACGTTCAGCGCGCCGACCGCGGGCCGGTAGCGCACGGCGGCCCGGTGATGGCCGACCTGGCGGCGGGCCGGGAGCATCGCCTCCTGGAGGGCGAGGGCCACCTCGCGCTCGCGGGCGTGCGCCTGCCGCAGGCGTTCGTTGAGCTCCTGGAGTTCCCGGGCGCGGGTGTACAGCTCGGCCTCCAGGACCCGGGTCCGGCCGCCGGTCGGACCGCCGCGCGCCTTGATCAGCTCGGTGACCTCCTCGACCCGGTGCACCAGCAGCACCACCGTGCCGTCCGGGCCGAGCACGGGCGCGTTGACCGGGCTCCAGTAGCGCTCCTCCCACTCGCCGGGCCGCTCTGGGTCCTCGACGTCGTAGCGCTGCAGGGCCATGGCGTCCCGCTCGCCGGTCTCCCGCACCCGCTCCAGCGAGGCCGCCAGGTTGCGCATGCCGGAGGCCGCCGGGTTGTTCGGGTTGTCCGGGAAGACCTCGACGAGATGCCGGCCGACGACTTGCTCGTGGGTGCGCCCGCTCATCCGCAGGTACTCCTCGTTGGCGTCCGCGTAGACCAGGTCGGGCGTCAGCAGCGCCACCATCCCCGGCAGCGCCCGGAACACTCGCGCGTAGTCGATCGCCGTAACCGTCATGACCGCCGCCTCACCGCCGGGATCACACCAGTTTCCCACGGGATGCGGCGTATGTTCCGTGCCCGCCCGTCAGCCGGGAGGATCCGTCAGGGACTGTTCGGCCCAGATGACCTTGCCCTCCGGTACGAAGCGGGTGCCCCAGCGCTGGGTGAACTGGGAGACCAGGAGCAGTCCGCGGCCCCCCTCGTCCGTGGTGCGGGGATGGCGCAGATGGGGTGCGGTGGCGCCGCCGTCGGAGACCTCGCAGATCAGCGCGCGGTCCTTGATCAGGCGCAGCCTGATGGGCCCCGTGGCGTACCGGATCGCGTTGGTGACCAGCTCGCTGACGACCAGTTCCGTGGTGAAGGCCAGCTCCTCCAGGCCCCACGCGGTCAGCTGCCGGGCCGCCGCCTTGCGGGCGTCGGCGACGACGGCCGGGTCGCCCGGCAGGTCCCAGTCGGCGACCTGGTCCTCGCCGAGCAGCCGGGTGCGGGCCAGCAGCAGGGCCACGTCGTCGTGCGGCCGGTCCGGGACCAGCGCGTCGACCACCGCACGGCAGCGCAGGTCGAGCGAGGACGCGACCCGCTCCAGGGCCCCGCGCAGCCGGTCGCGGTCCGCGTCGACGGCCCAGTCCTCCCCGCGGGCCAGCAGCCCGTCGGTGTGCAGCGCGAGCACGCTGCCCTCCGCGAGGGCCAGCTCGACCGACTCGAAGGGCGGCCCGCCGGCGCCGAGCGGCGCTCCCTGCGGGAGGTCCACGAAGCTGACGGTGCCGTCGGGCATCACGACCGCCGGTGCCGGATGGCCCGCGGCGGCCATCGAGCACTGGCCGTCGACGGGGTCGTAGACGACGTAGAGACATCCGGACCCCACGATCCGCACCATGCCGTCGGCCCCGCGCGTGCCCGGTTCGCCGCCCTCCTCGCGGGCCGACCGTCCGACCAGGTCGTCGAGGTGGGCCAGCACCTCCTCGGGCGGCAGTTCGAGGGCGGCCAGGGTGCGTACGGCGGTGCGCAGCCGGCCCATGCCGGCGGCGGCGTCGATGCCGTGCCCGGGCACCTCGCCGACGACGAGGGCGACGCGCGCGCCGGACAGCGGGATCAGGTCGTACCAGTCGCCGCCGAGGCCGGTCAGCTCGTCGGCGGGGCGGTAGCAGGCGGCCACCTCGACCGCGTCCTGGTCCGGGAGGCGCCGGGGTAGGAGGCTGCGCTGGAGCACGAGGGCGGCGTCGCGCTCGCGGGTGTAGCGGCGGGCGTTGTCGACGCAGACGGCGGCCCGGGAGACCAGGTCCTCGGCGAGGCTCAGGTCGTCCGCGTCGAAGGGCTCCTGACGGCCGCGCCGGAAGAACGTGGTGACGCCGAGGGTGACGCCCCGGGCGCGGATCGGCACGATCAGCACGCTGTGCAGTCCCAGTTCCAGGAAGGTGGCCTCGCGGCCGCCGGGGATGTGGGTGGCCCACTCCTTGGCGAGCGGGTCGAGCCGCTCCTCGCGCCAGGCCCGGCCCGAGGCCAGCGCGCGCACCAGCGGCGAGGTGGGGAGGTAGGCGGCCACGTCGCCGATCCCGACGACGGCCTCCGGCACACCGGCGTTCACCGACTGGTGGCCGGCCCGGCGCAGCGGCACCTGGTCCGTGACGGAGACCGGGCCCGGCGCCGGTTCCGCGCCCCGCAGCACCGTCTCCAGCAGATCGACGGTCACGTAGTCGGCGAAGTCCGGGACGGCGACGTCGGCCAGTTCCTGGGCGGTGCGCTCGATGTCCAGGGTGCGGCCGATGTGCTCGCCGGCCCGGTCCAGCAGCGCCAGGCGCTGGCGGGCGCGGTGCCGCTCGGTGATGTCGACGACGGTGTAGTAGACGCCCATCGGATGTCCGCGGTCGTCCTCCAGACGGGTGAACGACATCATGTGAGCGGTCTCCCGGTGCGGGGCCGCCCGCACCTGGCCGACGTGCTCGTAGCCGACCACCGGCTCACCGGACGCCAGCACGCGCCGCATCTGGGTCTCGATGCCCTCGGCGTTCAGCCCCGGCTGGATCTCCGCGAGCCGCCGGCCGAGGCGGTGCCCGGCCGGTCCGCCGCCGAACTGCTCCAGGGCCGCGTTCGACCACACGAAGCGCAGGTTCGCGTCCACGATCGCTATGCCGACCGGCGAGCGGGTGACCATCTGTTCCAGGACGCTGCGGCTCATGTCCCAGCCGGGGGCCCCGGACAGGTCCGACACCAGCACCAGCCAGTGGTCCGTGCCGCCCGGTTCCACCGCAGGAGTGATACGCACCATGACCCGGACCGGCCGGCCGTCCTTGCGCAGCGCGGTCAGCAGCCCGACCCAGCCACCGTCCCGGCGGCACCGCTCGGCCAGCTCGGGCACCCGCGCCGCGTCCCCGGCGGCCAGCAGTCCGGTGACCGCGGTGCCGACCACCTCGCCCGCCGTGTAGGCCAGCAGTCGCTGGGCGCCCCGCGTCCAGCTGGTCACCACGCCCCGGGCATCGAGCAGCAGGGGAGCGGCATCGGCCACGTCGAACCGCCGCCGGTCCACGTCGTGCTCCTCGTGAGTGCCCAAGGCCGACCTCTCTGTCGCTGAGAGTGGTCTACCACCACATGTCCCCATCTTCACCCTTCACGGCATCGGAAGGGCTGCGGGAGCGAACCCGGAGCTGGGGGAGGCGGTGTGCAGGTGGGGCGGGTGGGGTGGCGGAGACTCCGTCACCCCACCCACCGGCCCGTGAGCTCACGCGCCTGCCCGCACGCTCACGCCCCCTCGGCCAGCACCTTCGCCAGCGTCTCCAGCGCCGACTCCAGTTCCTCGCCGGTGATGGTCAGCGGCGGGGCGAGCCGGATCGTCGAGCCGTGGGTGTCCTTGACCAGGATCCCCTCGCGCATCAGCCGGGCGCTGACCTCGCGCCCGGTGCCGATCGCCGGGTCGACGTCGACGCCCGCCCACAGCCCGCGCGCGCGGAAGCCCACGACGCCCTTGCCGACGAGTCCCGCCAGCCCGTCCCGCAGCAGCACGCCGAGATCGGTGGCCCGCTGCTGGAACTCGCCCGTCTCCAGCAGCTCGACCACCGCCGTGCCGACCGCGGCGGCCAGCGGGTTGCCGCCGAACGTCGAACCGTGCTCGCCCGGCCGCAGCACCCCGAGCACGTCCCGCCCCGCCACCACCGCGGACACCGGCACGATGCCGCCGCCCAGCGCCTTGCCCAGCAGCAGGACGTCCGGGACGACCGACTCGTGCTCGACGGCCAGGGTCCGGCCGGTGCGGCCGAGGCCCGACTGGATCTCGTCGGCGATGAACAGGCAGCCCTTGCGACGGGTCAGTTCGCGGACGCCGGTCAGGTAGCCCGCGTCCGGGATGATCACGCCCGCCTCGCCCTGGATCGGCTCCAGGAGCACGGCCGCCGTCGTCTCGTCGACCGCCGCCTCCAGGGCCGCCAGGTCGTTGTACGGCACGATCTTGAAGCCGGGCGTGAACGGGCCGAAGCCCGCGCGCGCGGTCTCGTCCGTGGAGAAGCTGACGATCGTCGTCGTACGGCCGTGGAAGTTCTCCGCGGCGACCACGATCGTGGCCTGGTCGGCCGGCACGCCCTTGACCTCGTACGCCCACTTGCGGGCCACCTTGATGCCGGACTCGACCGCCTCGGCGCCGGTGTTCATCGGCAGCACCATGTCGAGGCCGGTCAACGCGGCCAGCCGCTCGGCGAATTCGGCGAGCTTGTCGTTGTGGAAGGCGCGCGAGGTGAGGGTCAGCCGGTCCAGCTGGCGGTGGGCCGCCTCGATCAACGCGGGGTGGCGGTGGCCGAAGTTGAGGGCCGAGTAGCCGGCCAGCATGTCGAGGTAGCGCTTGCCCTCGACGTCCTCGACCCAGGTGCCCTCGGCACGGGCGACGACCACGGGCAGGGGGTGGTAGTTGTGCGCGAGGACCGGCTCCTCGGCGCGGATCAGGTCGGCGGAGGTACGGGCGGAGGCGGGCGCGTCTGCGGTGGTGGTCATGAACGGATCTCCTGAGTGCAGCACTTGATGCCGCCGCCGGCCTTGCGGAACTCGGACAGGTCGACGGGTACGGGGACGTAGCCGCGGTCGGTGAGCGCGGCGGCGAGGGCCTCGGCCTGCGGGGCGATGAAGACATGGCGGCCGTCGGAGACGGAGTTCAGCCCGAACGCCATCGCGTCCTCGGCGGTGGCGAGCACGGCGTCCGGGTACAGCCGTGCCAGCACCTCGCGGCTGCCGGGCGAGAACGCCTCCGGGTAGTACGCGATGTTGTTCGCGGCGCCGTCGTCCAGCACGAACAGCGCGGTGTCCAGGTGGTAGAAGCGCGGGTCCACCAGGGTCAGACTGATCACCGGGTGACCGAAGAACTCCTGCACCTCGCGGTGGGCCTCGCGGGTGGTGCGGAAGCCGGTGCCGGCCAGCAGGTACCGGCCCGTCCAGACGAGGTCGCCCTCGCCCTCGCAGACGGACTCGGGGCGGTGCACGTCGAAGCCCGCCGACTTGAACCAGGTGTCGTAGTGCGTGGACTCCCCGCGCCGCTCGGGCGCGTGGAAGAGGGAGCCGAAGACCCGGCCGTCCACCACGACCGCCGAGTTCGCGGCGAAGACCATGTCGGGCAGGCCGACGACGGGCTCCACCACGTCGACGTCGTGGCCGTGGGTCCGGTAGGCGCTCATGAGCGCCTGCCACTGTTCCCGGGCCAGGTCGACATCGACATGGGAGTCGGGACGCATCCAGGGATTGATCGCGTACTGCACGGCGAAATGTCTGGGTTCACAGACGAGGAAGCGCCGCCGGCGCGGCACACGGGAGTCGGACACAGAGGGGTTCCTCCGCTTCCTTGATGACGATGAGGGTTGACACCAAGGTAAGAAGTGACCGGGCCGCGCGACAAGGAATGAAAGTTGCGTGTCCGCGCAGGAACGCTGCGTCTTTCAGAGCGCCTGCGCAGCATCGCTGCACACTCGGATGTTTATTCGGGAGCCGGGTGGGTCGCGCCCGCTTCGGGGCTTTCCGGGATCAGATGGGACAGCACCATCACGCTGATCGTCTTTCGCACGAACGGTTCGGTGCGGATGCGTTCCAGCACCTCCTCGAAGTGCTCGACGTCCCGCGCCCGCACGTGCAGCAGCGCGTCCGCGCCGCCCGTCACCGTCATCGCCGCGGTGATCTCCGGATGGTTGCGGACCACCTCCGCGAGCCGCCGCGGCGGGGCCGCGCCCTCGCAGTACACCTCTACGTACGCCTCCGTCAGCCAGCCCAGCGCCGACGGCTCCACCGTGGCCGTGAACGCGGTGATCACCCCGGTCTCGCGCAGCCGGTCCACCCGGCGCTTCACCGCCGTCGAGGACAGCCCGACCGCCGCCCCGATCTCGGCGAAGCTGGTCCTGGAGTTCGCCATCAGGGCGTTGATGATCTTCCGGTCGAGCTCGTCGAACGGCGCGGGCCTGCTGTTCATGCCCGCACTGTATCCAGCGGGAACGCGCACGCCCGGCACATGTCCAGGCGTACGGATTCCACCTACACTCCGGGTTCATGCTGCGCGCCCTCGCCGTCGACGACGAACGCCCCTCCCTGGAGGAGCTGCTCTATCTGCTGCACGCGGATCCGCGCATCGGCAGCGCGGAGGGCGCGGGCGACGCGACCGAGGCGCTGCGCCGGCTCAACCGCGCCCTGGAGTCCGGCCCCGGCGGGGCCGCGGCGATCGACGTCGTCTTCCTCGACATCCACATGCCCGGCCTCGACGGCCTCGACCTGGCCCGGCTGCTCACCGGCTTCGCGAAGCCGCCGCTGGTCGTGTTCGTCACCGCCCACGAGGACTTCGCCGTCCAGGCCTTCGACCTCAAGGCCGTCGACTACGTGCTCAAGCCGGTCCGCAAGGAACGGCTCGCCGAGGCGATCCGCCGGGCCGCCGAACTCACCGGCAGCTCCCCGCGCATCCCCGTGCACGAACCCGACCCCGACCACATACCCGTCGAACTCGGCGGTGTGACCCGCTTCGTGGCCGTCGACGACATCACCCACGTCGAGGCCCAGGGCGACTACGCCCGGCTGCACACCGACCGGGGCAGCCACCTGGTACGGATCCCGCTGTCCACCCTGGAGGAGCGCTGGCGCCTGCGCGGCTTCGTCCGCATCCACCGCCGCCACCTCGTCGCCCTGCGCCACGTCGGCGAACTCCGTCTGGACGCGGGCACGGTGAGCGTCCTGGTCGGCGACGAGGAGCTCCAGGTCAGCCGCCGCCACGCGCGCGAACTGCGCGACCTGCTGATGAGGAGGCCGTGACAGTGCCGAACCAGGACCCCGCCGAGCGCCGCGTCACCGTCACCGGACCGCCCCGCCGCGTCCGGCGCGCCACCGGCTACTACCGCCCGCGCACCGAGATCGACGAGCAGACCACCCTCGGCCACACCTACGTCCGCTCCCTCATGCGCACCCAACTGCGCGCCGCTCTCGCCGTGTTCGCGGTCCTCGGCCTCCTGATCGGCCCGCTGCCCCTGGTCTTCGCGGCCATGCCCGACGCCCACCGCCTCGAATGGGCGGTCCTCGGCTTCTGCCTCTACGCCCCGCTCGTCCTGCTCGCCCTGTGGTACGTCCGCCGCGCCGAGCGCAACGAACGGGACTTCGTGCGCCTCGTCGAAGACCGCTGAGCAGCTCCTCGATGAACTCCAGCTACGCCGTCACCGCCGTCGCCCTCGTCGTCGTCGCGACCGTCCTGGTCGGCGCCTTCGGCCTGCGCATCTCCCGCACCACCTCCGACTTCTACGTCGCCTCCCGCACCGTCGGCCCCCGCCTCAACGCGGCCGCCATCAGCGGCGAATACCTCTCCGCCGCCTCCTTCCTGGGCATCGCCGGACTCGTCCTGGTCCAGGGCCCCGACATGCTGTGGTACCCCGTCGGCTACACCGCCGGATACCTGGTCCTGCTCCTCTTCGTCGCCGCCCCGCTGCGTCGCTCCGGCGCCTACACGCTCCCCGACTTCGCCGAGGCCCGGCTCGCCTCGCAGAACGTGCGCCGCCTTGCGGGCGCCTTCGTCGTCGGTGTCGGCTGGCTCTATCTGCTGCCCCAACTCCAGGGCGCCGGGCTGACGTTGGCGGTGCTGACCGGCGCCCCCGACCTGCTGGGCGGTGGGATCGTCGCGGTCGTCGTGGTCGCGACCGTCGCCGCGGGCGGCATGCGCAGCATCACCTTCGTGCAGGCCTTCCAGTACTGGCTCAAGCTCACCGCCCTGCTGGTACCGGCCCTCTTCCTGACCCTCGCCTGGCAGGGCGACGGCTCGCCCCGGCACGCCTTCGAGGAACCGGCCACCTTTCGCGAACAGCGCGTGGTCACCGTCGGCGACAGCCTCGACCTCACCCTCGACAAGCCGCTCACCGTCACGGTCGACGGCAGGGTGGACGGCCGCGCCCACGAGGACCAGCGGGTCCAACTGGCCGCCGGTACACACCACATCGAGCACGGCACCCGGCTGACCTTCGCCAAGGGCTCGGCCGTCCCCGCCGCCGACCGGGGCAGCAGCAACGGGATGTCGACCTCGCTGGAGGCCGGCCGCGAGGAACGCCCGCTGTACGCCACGTACGGACTGATCCTCGCCACGTTCCTCGGCACGATGGGTCTGCCGCACGTGGTCGTCCGCTTCTACACCAGCCCGCACGGCGTCGCCGCCCGCCGCACCACGGTGGCCGTCCTCGGCCTGATCGGCGCCTTCTACCTGCTGCCCCCGGTCTACGGCGCCCTGGGCCGCATCTACACCCCCGAACTCGGCCTCACCGGCGACGCGGACGCGGCCGTCCTGCTGCTGCCCGACCGGATGATCGGCGGCACCGGCGGCGACCTGCTCGGCGCGCTGGTGGCGGGCGGCGCGTTCGCCGCGTTCCTGTCCACGGCCTCCGGGCTGACCATGGCCGTCGCGGGCGTGCTCACCCAGGACGTCCTGCCGGCCCGCGGCGTACGGCACTTCAGGCTCGGCACCGTGCTCGCCATGGCCGTGCCGCTGGCCGCGAGCGTCCTGGTCGGCGGGCTGCCGGTGGCCGACGCCGTCGGGCTCGCCTTCGCCGTCTCCGCGTCGTCCTTCTGCCCGCTGCTCGTCCTCGGCATCTGGTGGCGCCGGCTGACCCCGCCGGGCGCCGCCGCCGGCATGGTGATCGGCGGGGGCGGCGCGTTCGTCGCCGTGGCCGCCACCATGGCCGGCTTCCCCGGCACCGGCCCCCTGCACGCGCTGCTCGCCTGGCCCGCCCTCTGGTCGGTGCCGCTGGGCTTCCTCACCATGGTGCTGGTGTCGTTGGCCACCCCGGGGCGGGTGCCGACCGGGACGGCGGCGATCCTGGCCCGCTTCCATCTGCCGGAGGAACTGCGCGCGGAGGTGAAGGCATGAGCGGCTTCCTGGCCGGGCTGTGCGTGGCCGTACTGCCGCTGCTGGCCGCCGGGTTCTGGTTCGGGCGGCGCACGGCACGCCCGCAGAACCTAGGCGGCCTCGGCACCCCGGTCGAGCACGCCACCTTCCAGACCCTGCACACCGCCTCCCTCGCCGCGCCCCCGCTGCGGGCGGGCCTGACCGAGGAGACCGCCCGCAAGTCGGCCCGCAGACTGCGCTCGCTGCTGGGCACGGACGCGCTGTGCCTGACCGACCAGAAGGAGGTCCTGGTCTGGGACGGGGTCGGCGCCCACCACCGCACCGAGATCATGGACCGCCTCGCAGGCGCCCTGGAGACCGGCCGCGGCGAGGCCTTCCCGCTCGCCTGCGAGACCCCGGACTGCCCGGTGCGCTGGGCGGTCGTCGCCCCGCTGACCGTCGACGACCGGGTGCACGGCGCGCTCGTCGCCTGCGCCCCGCGCGAGTCCGCAGTCCTGGTCCGGGCGGCCGGCGAGGTCGCCCGCTGGGTGAGCGTCCAGCTGGAGTTGGCCGATCTGGACCAGTCCCGCACCCGGCTGATCGAGGCCGAGATCAAGGCACTTCGCGCCCAGATCTCCCCGCACTTCATCTTCAACTCGCTCGCGGTGATCGCCTCGTTCGTCCGCACCGACCCCGAGCGGGCCCGCGAACTCCTCCTCGAATTCGCCGACTTCACCCGCTACTCGTTCCGCAGGCACGGCGACTTCACCACCCTCGCCGAGGAACTCCACGCCATCGACCACTACTTGGCGCTGGTACGGGCACGCTTCGGCGACCGCCTCTCCGTCACCCTGCAGATCGCCCCCGAGGTGCTGCCGGTGGCCCTGCCCTTCCTCTGCCTCCAGCCGCTGGTGGAGAACGCGGTCAAGCACGGCCTGGAGGGCAAGACGGTGACCGCGGGCGGCAAGAGCCACATCACCATCACCGCGCAGGACACCGGCGCCGAGGCGCTCGTCGTCATCGAGGACGACGGCGTCGGCATGGACCCCGTCCTGCTGCGCCGCATCCTCGCCGGCGAGGTCAGCCCCTCCGGCGGCATCGGACTGTCCAACGTCGACGACCGGCTCCGCCAGGTCTACGGCGACGAGTACGGGCTCGTCATCGAGACGGCGGTCGGCGCCGGCATGAAGGTCACGGCACGCCTGCCCAAGTACCAGCCCGGAGTCCACTCGGCCGGGCGCCTGTCCACCGAGTGAGGACCAGGCGCCGAGGACAGCCGCCGAGGACTGCCGCCCTCCCGGGTACCGCTCAGGCGCTGCGCGTGGCCACCATCCCCAGCGTGAGCAACCCCAGCACGACCCAGCCGAACCACAGCCAGCCGTTGCTGCCGAGCGCCACCGTGTAGGCCGTCACCGCGACGAGACCTCCGACGGTGAGCACCCCCATCGCTTTGGTAGAGCCGTCCGTAGAACCGGGCATCGCGACACCCTCCTCATGGTTCGTCCCCCTCCATGGTGCCCCCGTTCTGCCTCCGGACGGTGCACACGACGAAATGTGTGCCCGATTTCCAGGGCCCCTCGCTGGTCCAGGACCCGGCCGTGTAGACGGAGGGATCGAAGCCGTAGTCCTCTGGCGGCACGTCCTTCGCACAGGCGGCATCCGATTCCGTACGGGCCTGTGTGAGGGTGACGTCGGAGCCGAGCCGGGTGAAACCGAGCACCTGTTCGTCGTGCGCGCCGCTGCAGGAGACCAGCTGGGCGTCCCGGTTGGTCCGGGTCCGCAGACAGTCCCGGCGCTGCATGTTCGTGGTGTCGGTGAACGACGAGCCGGGCTTGCGGTGCGCGCCCAGCGGGCCGTAGACCGGCCCGTGCGCGCCGAGCACCAGACACGCCGTGCGGCGTCCGGCGGCCTGGAAACCCGCCGCGCTCGGCACCACGGCGACCGCACGGACGTCCGCGAGCTTCGCCCGGAACTCCCGCGTCCGCTCCTCGCAGCGGGCCGCACCGGTCTGCCGGGCCTCGTCCGCGGACCCCGCCGGCGCGAAGGCCATCACCTGCCCGTCGGGCGTGCCTCCCACACAGCCCGCGTCCAGCCGCAGCCGGGGCGTGCCCAGGAAGCGCTCCCCGGGCCAGTCGGCGAGCACGCAGTCACCGTCCTTCAGCGGCTTCGCGAGCCCCACGCCCGAGCCGTACGGCGGCGCCGACGCCGGCGTGCCCTCGGTGGCCGTCCGGTGGGCCATGGCGTACCAGACCCCGCCCAGGGCCAGCACCAGGCCGAGGGAGACGGCTATGACGGCACGCAGGAGGCGCGGCACCTCGCGGCGGTGCCGGGCGGGCGGTGACCCGGCCGAGGGCGCCGACGGGAACGCGGCCGCCGGTCCCACGCCCCGCACGCCGGGTGCGGGCGGGGGAGGGGGTGGAACGACGCCCGCCCACGGCGGCTGCGAGCCCAGGTCCGTCTGAGTACGGGCGTACGACTCGGCCTGCGGCGTGACGATCCCCGACAGCGCCGCATCCGCCTCGGCCGCCGACAACCGCGCCGCCGGGTCCTTCGCGAGCAGAGCGGCCAGTACGGGACCCAGCGCGCCGGCGCGCACGGCGGGCCGCGGCTCCTCCATGACCACCGCGGTCACCTGGGCCAGATGCGACTCCCGCTCGAAGGGCCCTTGGCCCTCGACGGCGTGGTAGAGCGTGCAGCCCAGCGAGAACAGGTCGGCCGCCGGGGTCGGCGGCCCTCCCGTGGCCCGCTCAGGGGCGAGATAACCCGAGGTCCCCACCAGTACGGACGCCATCGTGTACCGGGTCTCGCCGCCCTCGGGCCGTACCGAGATGCCGTAGTCGGTCAGCAGCACCTGGCCGTACGGCGCCCCGCCGCGGTCCGGCGCCAGCAGGATGTTCGCCGGTTTCACGTCCCGGTGCATGACGCCCCGCTCGTGCCCGGCGGTCAGCGCGTCCAGCACGGCGAGCCCGACGCGGGCCGCCTCCGCCGGCGCGAGCGGGCCCCGCCGGTCGACCAGGTCACGCAGGTCCACGGCGCCCGCCACGTACTCCATGACGATCCACGGCAGCCCCTCGTGCTCCAGCACGTCGTGCACCGTCAGGACGTTCGGGTGACCCCGCAGCCCGGCCGCGTGCCGGGCCTCCGCGCGGGCCCGGGCCACCCGGGAATCCCGTTCCTCGCCGGCCGGGTCCCGATCCCGGAACACGATCTCCTTCAGCGCCACCTCGCAGGCGAGTCTCTGGTCGTGCGCGAGCCACACATGGCCCATGCCCCCGCCGCCCAACTGGTTGAGCAGCAGATAGCGACCGGCGATGACCCGGCCCACTCCCGACGTCGACGATCCTGAAGGCATCCGGTCACTCCCCCGGGTCTGCAGTGCGCTAGGCGGTCGCGCTCGACGCGGGCCCGGACGAGGCGGGCTCACTCGGGCCGGGCGCGCTGGTGGTGACCGGGTCGTCGGGCGGCGGCGGGGCGCTCGTCGTGACCGGATCGCTCGGCGGCGGCGGTGGCGGTGCGCTGGTGGTCACCGGGTCGTCGGGCGGCGGACTCGGTGGGTCCGGCGGTGGTGCGACCGTCGTCGGCGTACCGCTGTCCGGCGCCTTGGAACTTGGCGGCGGGCTCGACGTGGGCGGCCCTGAGCTGGGCGGACCGTTCGACGACGGGGCGGACGAGGAGCCGCCGGTGCCGCTGCCCGAGGGCGCGGACGGCGACGACGGTGGCGCCTTGGACGACGGATCGGAGACCGACGGCGGCGGGGCGGGCGTCGAGCCCTCACCGGACGTCCCCCCACCTGATGGACCGCCGCCCGACGTACCGCTGTCCGGCGCGCTTCCGCCGACCGCCGTGACCGTCACGTACTGCCCGAACCGCAGCTTCGTTCCGGCCGGCGGGTCGGACGCCGTCACGCGCGCGCCGGCGGCCGGCGCCCGCTTGCCGTCGTACCCCGTCGCGAGCCCGGTGTCGGCCAGTCGCAGGCTCGCCTCCCCGAAGGTCGTCCCGGCGAGGACGGGCACCGTGCGCAGCTCGCGGGTGTCGAACGTCGAGTCGGCTTTGCCCGTCGTGCCGACCGGTCGGCTGATACCGGTGTCCGGGTCGTCGACGTCGACGAGGGCGAGCTTCGCCATCTTCCGGGGCGCGGGCCGTACCGCCACCACGGACGAACGCTCGTACCCCTGCCACTTCTTGTTCCCGTCGTCGAACGTGACGGATATCCGGCTGGTGTCACCCTTGAAGGGCCGCAGGGGATTTCCGCACGAGCACTTCACGGCGGGCAGGCCCTGCTGGTCCACGAGAATCGCGATTCCCGCCTGCAGCAGCGAATTGAAGGGAACAGCCTTTCCCTTTTTGTAGTCGTGGTTCTTCACGAGCGTGTCGTGACGCAGGAGAACCGGTGTGAGCCGGTCCAGATAATCCGGGATCTGGGCGGTGGTGAGGTCGAGGGCGGTTGCCCACGCCTGAGCCTTCCGCTTGTTCCTGGGATCTGTGAGAAATGCCTTCAGCTTGGCGACGTCACAGAGCGTCGGTTCCCGGGTCCCGCCGTACAGCCCAGGCGTGTCCCCCTGCTGCAGGCTGCCCCGCACGGCCTGCGAGCGGACCGTGGCGTCGTCCTTGCCGAGGCCGCTGTCCTCGTCGAAGAAAGGTGCGAGCGAAGGCACTCCCGCGGCCACTGCTTTCACTTCGGTCAGCGGCGTACCCGTGTCACAACTGCCGAGTACCAGTACGCAGACCAATAGGACGGCGATCCTCCGAATTAACATGAGTGCGCGCTTTGTCATTACCGCTCCCCCTGGCGGTTCCCCCAATGCGCTTCATGCTACTGAATGCTTCAGAAAGACGAGGCCTTCAACGCCCGCGTGCGTTCAATGAGGCCAAATAGGCGTTGTATGCCTCGAGTTCCTTGTCGCCGTCACGATCGGCGGCGCGGTCCGAGCGCCGGGCCTGGCGCTGTTCGGAGCGGTACCACTGGAACAGCAGGGCGAGCAGCACCAGGACGGACGGCACCTCGCTGAACGCCCAGGCGATCCCGCCGGCGGCGGTCTGGTCGGAGAGCGCGTCGATGCCGAGCGAGGCGGACGGGTGCTTGAACGTCGACACCATCGGCTCCGACGCCATCATCAGCGCGATGCCGAAGAACGCGTGGAACGGCATGCCCGCGAACAGCTCCAGCATCCGCATCAGATAGCCCGGCCGCTGCGGGCCCGGGTCCACGCCGATGATCGGCCAGAAGAAGACGATGCCCACGGCCAGGAAGTGCACCATCATCGCGATGTGCCCGGTCTTCGACCCCATCAGGAAGTCGAACAGCGGTGTGAAGTACAGCGCGTACAGGCTCGCGATGAACAGCGGGATGGTGAACGCCGGGTGTGTGATGATCCGCATGTACCGGCTGTGCAGCACCATCAACAGCAGCTCGCGCGGCCCCTTGCGGCCCTTGCCGGTGGCCGGCAGCGCGCGCAGGGCGAGCGTGACGGGGGCGCCCAGCAGGATCAGGATCGGCGACAGCATGCTGATGATCATGTGCTGCACCATGTGCACGCTGAACATCACCATGCCGTAGTCGTTCAGCCCGGTGCACATCACCAGCATGATGGTGAGCACTCCGATGACGTACGAGACGGTCCGCCCCACGGGCCACGCGTCCCCGCGCCTCCGTAGCCGCACGACACCCCACGCGTACAGCCCGAGCCCGAGCAGACAGGCGATCAGGAAGAACGGGTCGGCGGACCACGCGAGCCCCCGCCCCAGCGTGAACGGCGGCAGATCCATGGTCATGCCGTGCCCGCTGTGTCCCATCCAACGGCTCCTGATTCGAGGGGGTTGTGCAAGTCTGTCCGGACCAGGGTATGACTCACCCCGGCCACCTCCGTGACCGGGGTGAGGGTGGTCCGAACGTCAGAGCACGCACTCCGCTTCGTCGTACCGATCGGCGGGCACCGTCTTCAACGTCTCGACGGCCTCGGCCAGGGACACCATCACGATGTCCGTCCCCCGAAGCGCCGTCATGTTCCCGAACTCGCCCCGGTGCACGGCCTCCACCGCGTGCCACCCGAACCGGGTCGCCAGCACCCGGTCGTACGCGGTGGGCGTGCCGCCGCGCTGCACATGTCCGAGGATCACCGGGCGGGCCTCCTTGCCGAGCCGTTCCTCCAGCTCGATGGAGAGCTGCCGGGCGATCCCCGCGAAGCGCTCGTGCCCGTAGACGTCCTTCTTGCCCTCGTCGAAGTCCATGGACCCGGCCTTGGGCTTGGCCCCCTCGGCGGCGACCACTATCGCGAAGCGCTTGCCCGCCTCGAACCGCTCGCCGACCCGCGCGGCCAACTCCTCGATGTCGAAGGGCCGTTCCGGTACGACGATGGCGTGCGCGCCGGCCGCCATGCCGGAGTGCAGCGCGATCCAGCCGGTGTGGCGGCCCATGACCTCCACGACCAGCACGCGCTGATGGGACTCGGCGGTGGTCTTCAGCCGGTCCAGCGCCTCGGTGGCGACACCGACGGCCGTGTCGAAGCCGAAGGTCACGTCCGTGACAGCGATGTCGTTGTCGATGGTCTTCGGGACGCCGACGATCGGCAGGCCTGCGTCGTACATCAGCTTGGCCGCCTTGAGCGTGCCCTCGCCGCCGATCGGGATGATCGCGTCGAGACCGAGCTCCTCGACATGCTCCCTGGCCCGCGCCACGCCGTCCCGCAGATGGGAGGGCTGGACCCGGGAGGAACCGAGGATCGTGCCGCCGCGAGCGAGGATGCCGCTCACCGCGTCGAGGTCGAGCTTGAGGTAGTCGCACTCCAGGAGGCCCTTCCAGCCGTCCCGGAAGCCGATGACCTCGTCACCGTGGTCGGCCACGGCGCGGTGCACGACGGACCGGATGACGGCGTTCAGGCCGGGGCAGTCGCCGCCGGACGTGAGGACACCAATGCGCATAGCCCGAAAGAACCTTCTCAACCGTGGAACGAGGCGGGACCGGACCTCGTCGTCCGGCTCGATCCCCGCCACCCTAACGGCAGGAGGGGGCGGGGCAGCACTGTGCGTCCGCCTGCTGGACGACCCCGCTCACCTGTGCGGACGCGCTGTCAGACGGGCTGGTTACGAGCAACCGACGCCCAGGTGTCGGGCAGGCTGCCGGGCGACCGCCGTCACGCGGGCTGCTGCGCGGACGCGATGCGCTCGTTGCGGAGCGCCTCGTACCAGCGGTCGTCGGTCGGCGGCAGCGCGTTCACGTCGAGCGCGAGCTTCAGCAGGTGGTCGGCGATGAGCGGGTTGCGCGCCAGCACCGGGCCGTGCATGTACGTACCGAAGACCGTGTCGTTGTACGCGCCCTCCGTGCCGTCCCCCGTGCCGTTGCCGTTGCCGAGGCGGACCTGGGCGAACGGGCGGGCCGTGGGGCCGAGGTGGGTGACGCCCTGGTGGTTCTCGAAGCCGGTCAGCGGGGGCAGGCCCAGGCGCGGGTCGATGTCGCCGAGGACGTCCCCGACGCACCGCGCGCCCTCGCCGCGCACCGAGACCACGTCGAGCAGGCCGAGGCCGGGCTCGCGCTGGCCGAGGTCGTTGATGAACTCGTGGCCGAGGATCTGGTAGCCGGCGCAGACCGAGAAGACGATCGCGCCGTTCTCCACGGCCCGGTGCAGACCGCCGTCCCGGCGCAGCCGCTCGGCCGCGAGCCGCTGCGGCCGGTCCTCACCGCCGCCGATCAGGTAGATGTCGCCCGAGGTCGGGATGGGCTGGTCGCTGCGCACGTCGAGGCGGGCCACGTCGAGGCGGCGCTGCCGGGCCCGGCGCTCGACGACCAGGACGTTGCCCTGGTCGCCGTAGGTGCTCAGCAGGTCGGGGTAGATCCACACGACCCGCAGGCTGTTGTCGCTCACAAAAGTCCCCTGAGTGTCAGTTGCCGACGCGGCGGCGCAGATCCTGGAACGCGGTGTAGTTGGCGATGACCTCGATGCGGCCGGGCGGGCACTGCTGCACCGCCTGGTCGAGGTTGTCGCAGACCTGGAAGTGCTGGTTGGCGACCTCCAGGCGGACGGCGAGGTCGAGCTTGCGGTCGCCGACGACGCAGATCGGGTGACCGCTGAGGCGGGTGTAGTCGACGTCCCAGAGCCAGGAGGTGTCGGTGCCGTCGGCGCCCCGCGCGTTCACGGAGAGGATCACCGGGGTGGGCGGGGGATCGATCAGGCTGAACGTTTCGAGCCAGCCCGCCGGGTTCTTGGCGAGCAGCAGCCGCAGGTCGCGCTGCTGGAACTGCACGACGTCGTAGCGGCCGGCCACGGCCTGCACCTGGTACATGCGCTCCAGGGCGACCTGCGGCGGTACGCCGAACACGGCGGCGACGGCCGCGGAGGAGGCCGCGTTGGCCTTGTTGGCACGGCCGGGCAGCTGGAGGTGGATCGGCCAGGCGGAGCCGTGCGGGTCGAGCACGTGGTCGCCGGAGAGCGCCCAACTCGGCGTCGGGCGGCGGAAACCGCACTCGCCGCAGAACCAGTCGTCGCCGGGCCTCTGCATCACACCGCCGCAGGACGGGCAGGACCAGGCGTCGTCCTTCCACATCTGACCGGCGGCGACCCAGATCACGTTCGGCGAGGAGGAGGCGGCCCACACGACCAGTGGGTCGTCCGCGTTGGCCACGACGACCGCCTTGGAACCCGCGAGACCCTCACGCCAGTTCTCGGCGAGCATGCGGGTCTCGGCGGCACGGTCGAGCTGGTCGCGGGAGAGGTTGAGGAGCGCGATGCACTTCGGGTCGGTGTCCCGGGCCACGCCGGCCAGGTACTTCTCGTCGACCTCGATGACGCCGTAGCGCGCGTCCGAGCCGCCCGCGAGGGCCGAGGTGATGCCGGCTGGCATGTTCGCGCCGAGCGCGTTGGACACGACCGGTCCCGCGGCGCCGAGCGCCTCGGCGATCAGCCGGGTGGTCGTGGTCTTGCCGTTGGTCGCCGAGACGAGGACGACGTCCAGGCTCTGGGCGAGCCTGGCCAGGAGGTCGGGGTCCAGTTTGAGCGCGACCCGGCCACCGATCACCGATCCGCTGCCGCGGCCTGCGGCACGCGACGCCGCAGCGACCGCCTTGCCGGCGGTCACGGCGATCTTGGCCCGCGGCGAAAGCGGGTCCGAGTTGCCTGACATCAGTTCCCGATCCTCCTTGCGTACGCGCCGCGCCTCTGCCTGACGGCAACGTGGTGGTGGCCAGCCTATCGAGATCCATTCGCACTCCCGAATCGCCGTACCCTTGCGGCCATGCGAAACGGCTCCATTCCGGGCACCCGCGGGCGCGTCCGGCCCCTCACGCTGTTCGGCGACGCCCCGTTGCACACGCCCTGCCGCGAGGTCACCGACTTCGGCCCCGAACTCGCGGGTCTCGTCGAGGACTTGTTCGCGACGATGTACGCGGCCCAGGGCGTGGGCCTCGCCGCGAACCAGGTGGGGGAGTCCCTGCGGGTCTTCGTCTACGACTGCCCGGACGACGACGAGGTGCGTCATCTGGGCCATCTCGTCAACCCGCGCCTGGTGGAGACCGACGGAGTGTCGCTCCGCGGCCCGGAGGGCTGCCTGTCCCTGCCGGGCCTGGAGGCGGGGACGGAGCGCTACGACCATGCGGTGGTCGAGGGTTTCACGGTGACGGGCGAGCCGGTGACCGTGCACGGGACGGGTTTCTTCGCACGCTGCCTCCAGCACGAATACGACCACTTGGAGGGACGGGTCTACGTCGATCACCTCACGGGATGGCGCAGACGCAAGGTGCTCAGGCAGGAGGCGAAGGCTTCCTGGAGCCGCCGGAACCGGCCGGAGTCGACCGGGACCGCCCGGGACTAGAAGCCCGGACCGCCTACCTTGTCGCCCGCCGCGGCCAGCCGGCCCCACAGCAGGTCCGCGAGGCTGTTGACCAACTCCGCTCGTGAGCACGGGCGTTCGCCGAGCCACCAGTCGCCGGCCGCGTGCATCATGCCGACGATGCCGTGGCCCCACACCCGCGCCAGTTGCTGACTGCTGGGGCCGAGGTCCACCCGCTCCTCGATGACCTGCGCCAACTCCTCGCCCATGCGCCGCAGTACGGGAATCGAGTGCGTGCCGGCCTCGAAGCCCTGGTCGGCCGTCTGGCCGCCCTCCGCCGGATGCATGAGGAAGCGGTACACCTGGGGGCGTGCCTCGATCGCCGCGAGATAGGTGTCCAGCGTGGCCTCGACCCGCTCCCGCCGTTCCGCGGGCGCGTCCAGGGCCGCCCGCAGGGAGGCGAGGAGGGCGTCGGTGTGCCGGGTGGCGAGGGCCGCGTACAGTCCGCCCTTGTCGCCGAAGTGGCGGTACAGGATCGGCTTGGTGATGCCTGCTTCCGCGGCGATCGCGTTCATCGAGGCCTGTGGCCCGTCGCGCAGCACCACTCGGTCGGCGGCCTCCAGCAGCTCGCGCCGACGGCGGTCCGCCGAGCGCTGCTGATCGGTCCGCTGCGTGGTGTCCATGAGCTCTCCCCACCCGTGCTGATTCGGTGACGCCTGCGCAAACTAACACCTGACCTCAGCCTGACATCGAACGGGCTGCCGAGGAGTCATCAGGAGTTGACTTTTCCTACCCGTGGGTAACAAGCTAACGTTACCGCTAGTAACATGCAGGTGTACCGCCGCTGGAGGAGACATGGCCGAGTTCACCATGGAGCTCAACGACGAACAGAAGGAGGTCCGGGACTGGCTGCACGGCTTCGCCGCCGACGTCATCCGCCCCGCGGCCGCCGAATGGGACGAGCGTGAGGAGACTCCCTGGCCGGTCATCCAAGAGGCCGCCAAGGTGGGCATCTACTCCCTCGACTTCTACGCCCAGCAGTACTTCGACCCCACCGGCCTCGGCATACCGATGGCCATGGAGGAGCTGTTCTGGGGCGACGCGGGCATAGCCCTCTCCATAGTCGGCACCGGCCTCGCCGCCGTGGGTGTCCTCGCCAACGGCACCGAGGAGCAGATCGGCACCTGGATCCCCCAGATGTACGGCGACACCAACGACGTCAAGGTCGCCGCCTTCTGCTCCTCCGAGCCCGACGCCGGCTCCGACGTGGCCTCCATGCGCACGCGTGCCGTGTACGACGAGGCCAACGACGAGTGGATCCTCAACGGCACGAAGACCTGGGCGACCAACGGCGGCATCGCCAACGTCCACGTCGTCGTCGCGGTGGTCGACCCCGAGCTGGGCTCCAAGGGCCACGCGTCCTTCATCGTCCCGCCCGGCACGCCCGGCCTCTCCCAGGGCCAGAAGTTCAAGAAGCACGGCATCCGCGCCTCGCACACCGCCGAGGTCGTCCTGGAGGACGCGCGCGTCCCCGGATCCTGCCTGCTCGGCGGCAAGGAGAAGCTCGACGAGCGCCTTGCCCGGGCCCGGGAGCGGGCGAAGGCATCCGGCGGGGAGCGGGTGAAGAACGCGGCGATGGCAACGTTCGAAGCTTCGCGGCCGGCGGTTGCGGCGATGGCGGTCGGTACCGCTCGGGCCGCCTATGAGGTGGCCCTCGAGTACGCGACGACGCGTGAGCAGTTCGGGCGGCCCATCATCGACAACCAGGGTGTGGCCTTCCAGTTGGCCGACATGCGGACGTCCATCGACGCGGCCCGGCTGTTGACGTGGCGCGCCTCCTGGATGGCGATCAGCGGGAAGAAGTTCACCGCGGCCGAGGGGTCCATGTCGAAGCTGTTCGCCAGCGAGACGGCGAAGAAGGTCACCGCCCAGGCGATCCAGATCCTGGGCGGCAACGGTTACACCAGGGAGTACCCGGTGGAGCGGATGCACCGGGACGCGGCGATCTACACGATCTTCGAGGGCACGAGTGAGATTCAGCGGTTGGTGATTGCTCGGACGCTCTCAGGGATGCCGATTCGGTAGGTGTGCGGCTGCGGGTGATTCGTGGCTGGTCGCGCCCACGCGGCGGAGCCGCACATTGACACAGCCCCGCGCCCCTGAGGTCGGTGCGCTCACCGGTGCTTCAGAGGTGTGAGTTGCTCGATGTCGTACCTCGCCCGGAGTTCCTCGATCGCCGAATGGTCCGGAGGACCCCCGCTGCCAAGGATCTCCAGCAACTCCTCGAAGTAGCGCTCGTGATCCGGTGGCGGGGACGCCTGGAAGAACATCCTCGCGGGGGTGTCGGTCGGGTTGGCGAAGGCGTGCGGGCAGCCGGGGGGTACGGCGATGAGCGTGCCCGGGGTGGCGCGTACCACCCGGGTGCCCGAACTGGACTCCCAGCGTTGCCAGTTGTCCGGTGTTCGGATGCGCGGCTCGAAGGCGAGGACGTCCAGTTCGCCTTCGAGGACGTAGAACAACTCCTCGCTGCGCGTGTGGACATGGGCGCCGACGTCGAAGCCCGGGGGGACCTCCACCTCGAAGGTGGAGGCCGTCCGGGAGTGCGTGCCGGTGACCTTGAACGTCACGCGCTGGGCGGGGGTCTGGACGATCCGGCCGTGGCCCGGGGGGACCAGCAGACCCTCTGGCGCGGTCATCGGCGGCTCACCAGGTCACCGGGAGGGACTCGGGACCGCGGATCAACGCGCCCTTCTTGAAGGGCACTTGGTCCGGGGGCACGGCCAGCCGCAGGCCCGGCAACCGGTCCATCAGCGCGTCGATCAGCAGTTCCGACTCCAGCCGGGCGAGCATGCCGCCGGGGCAGTAGTGGGGGCCGAAGCCGAAGGAGACGTGCGGGTTGGGGTTGCGGCCGAAGTCGATCCTCTCCGGGTCGGGGAAGACCTCCGGATCGCGGTTGGCGGCCAGGTAGGAGACGTAGATCGGGTCGCCCTCGCGGATCCGTACGCCTCTGATCTCCACGTCCTCCATGGCGATGCGGGACAGTCCGACCGCGTTGCGGTGCGGGATGTAGCGCAGGAGTTCGTCGATGGCCTTGGGGCGGATCTCCGGCTCGGCGCGCAGGCGTTCGGCCAGGTCGGGGCGGGTGAGGAGCAGGTAGAACATCTGCCCGCTGTTGTTGGTGACCGCCTCGCCGCCGATCTGGAGCAGCACCGCGAGTCCGACGGCCTCGTCGAGCGTCACCTCGCCGCGGCCGACGGCGGCGCCGAGCAAGGACGTGACGTCCTCGCCGGAGCTGCCCTCCCGCAGGCCGATGAGATCGCCGAAGTAGGCGCCCATCTCCTGCTTGGCCTGTTCGCTGACCTCCTTGCCGTGCGAGGAGGACAGGATCAGCTGGGTCCAGGTGTGCATGCCGTGCCGGTCGGCGGCCGGCACGCCCATCAGCTCGCAGATCACCGCGATGGGGAACGGGCTGAGGACGGTGGCCGTGAGATCGCCGGGCGGTCCGGCCTCGACGAGTTCGTCGATGAGCTCGTCGAGCAGTACGCGCGATTTCTCGCGCACCCGCTCCACGCCCCTCGCCGTGAACGCGGCGGCGACCGAGCGGCGCAGCCTCGTGTGGTCGGGCGGGTCGAGGAAGCCGACCGCGCCGCGCTGCGGGATGAAGTGCGGGGCGAGCCGGGTGACCGGCTGGTCCATGACCGCCTCGCGGCTGAACCGGGGGTCGTTGGTCACCATGCGCACGTCGTCGTGGCGGGTGACCAGCCAGGCCCAGCCCTCGCCGTTGGGCAGCTGGATCCGGGTGACGGGGCCCTCGCGCATCAGCTCGGCGAGCACCGGGTCGAAGTCGACCCCGGTCAGGTCGCGCGCGGGCCAGTGCCGGATCGGCGGCAGGAAGGTCTCGGTGATCGTGTCGTCGCTCATGTCACGTCGTTTCTTCGTCCCGGTGCCAGCGGCCCAGGGCCATCTCGGCGGTGATGCCGGGTCCGAACCCGGCGAGCAGCCCGCGCGCCCGATCCTGGGCACCGCCCTCGTCGAAGAGCCGGCGCAGCGCGTCAAGGACGACGGCGCTGGCGATGTTGCCGTACTCGGTGAGGGTGGCCCGGCTGAACCGGAAGGCGTGCGGGTCGACCTGCAGGAACTTGCTGAGGTCGTCGAGTATTCGGGGCCCGCCCGCGTGGACTATGTAGAAGTCCAGGTCGGCCGCGTCCCAGCCGTGCAGTCCCGCGAGGTCCTGGAGCGCCGGCGCGAGGGGCTCCATGGTGGCCGGCACCCGCTTGTCCAGCAGGAAGTGGAAACCGGTGGCCCGGACGTCGTACATGATCCACTCTTCGGTCTTGGGGATCAGGTACGAGCCGTTGCGCTCCAGCTCGATGCCCTCGCCGCCGCGTCCGCGCACCACGGCGGCGGCGATCCCGTCGCCGAACAGACCGTTGGACAGCAGGGAGCCGATGCCGAGGTCGGTGGGCTGGTAGCACAGCGAGCAGAACTCGCAGGCGACGATGAGCGCGTTGGCCTCGGGGTAGGCCGTGCAGAAGTCGTGCGCGCGGTTGATCGCGGCGCCGCCGGCCGCGCAGCCCAGCTGGGCTATGGGGATCTGGCGGGTGGTGGCGTCGAAGGCCATCTCGTTGATCAGCCAGGCCGTGAGCGAGGGCATCATGAAGCCCGTGCACGAGACGTAGATGATCACGTCGATGTCGCTGGTGAGGAGCTCCGCGTCGTCGAGCGCCCGCTGCACCACTGCCGGGACCCGGGCCTTCGCCTCGGACACGTAGATCTTGTTGCGGTCCTCGAACCCGGGGTGCTTGAGGGTCTCCTCGATCGGCTGCACGATGTGCCGGGTGCGCACGCCGGTGTTCTCGATCAGCCGGAGGGCCAGCGGCAGTTGGGGGTGGTCGGCGTGGCGGGAGCGTGCCAGCTCCAGCGTCTCCTCCATCGTGATGACGTGCTCCGGGACGGACACCGAGGGTCTGCACAAAGTCGCCATGAACCGTGCCTGCTTTCGCCGTCCGGAAGGCTTTCGGCCCCCCGGTCAGAAGGTGGTTCACCTCTGGGGGTGGTGCACCCACGATCACCCGTGGGGGCGACGTTCTCTCGGTGGACTACTCCAATTCAGGGACCCTGTGTAAAGGTCGGATCAGTAGCCGGACCCTCATGGACGGATCCCCGATGACCGAGAACCCCCTGGTGGCCCTGATCGCGACCGGCACCGCCCCCACGGAGACCCTCGCAACCCTCGCCCTTGAACAGCAGCGGGTGATCCCGGCCGACCGCCGCGCCTTCCTCCACCTGGCGCAACGCGCGACGGCGCAGCCGGAGACCGCGGCCTTCTTCAGGACGCTCGCGGAAGGAGAGGCGGAGGCGGCCCGACGACTGACGGCCTTCGCCACGGCCTGCGGCGTGGACGAGACCCGCTCCCGCACATACGAGCCCCTGCCGGGCTGCCAGTCCTACCCCGCCTACGTCGCCTGGCTCGCCCTCAACGCCGACCCGACGGACGCGCTCCTGGCCCTGACGTCCAACTTCGCGGAATGGGGCGCCTATTGCGCGACGATCGCCGGCGCACTGAGAAGCCACTACGCCTTCACGGACGAGGCATGCGCCTTCTTCGACTTCTTCGCGGAACCGGCCCCGGCGGGGCCAAGGGCCGAGCCCGCGGACGAGCAGTTGGTCCGCCACTACAGCCGTACGCTCCAGCACTACGAAGCAACCTTCTGGGCAACCTTGCTGCCACGCCCTTAGGGGCGCGGGGAACTGCGCGACCAGCCACACTCAACCCGCGCCCGGCAAACCACAAGCACCCCTACGACGCGCCCCCGCTGCTGTGCGCAATGCAGGCCACATCGATCCGATCGGCCAGCTTCGCAAGCTCGATCGTGAGAGCAGCGACCGTGTCTTCGTCGAGGGCCTCCTCCCCGGCCTCGACAAGGTGCAGCCACCGCCCACCCACCGTGCGCAGCAGCTTGCTCACATCCGCCGCAGCCACCTGCAAGGTCCCGCGGTCGTCGACGATCAGAGGCAGAGTCACTTCGCGGTTCACAGACGGGATGGTAGCCGCGCGGCGTTCACGCTCCGTGCCAAACCGTCGTGATGTTGCAGAACTCCCGGATTCCGTGCCCGGACAGCTCACGCCCGTACCCGGACCGCTTCACCCCGCCGAACGGGAACGCCGGATGGGACGCGGTCATGCCGTTGAAGAAGATCCCGCCCGCCTCAAGATCCCGTACGAACCGGTCCACCTCGGCGTCGTCCCGGGTCCAGACGTTGGAACTCAGCCCGAACGGCGTGTCGTTGGCGATCAGCACGGCCTCGTCGATGTCGCCCGCCCGGTACAGCGTGGCGACCGGGCCGAACGCCTCCTCGCGGTGGATGCGCATCTCGCGGTCGATGCCGGCCAGGACCGTCGGCGGGTACCACCAGCCCTCCCGGTCCGGCCGCTCACCCCCGCACAGCACGGCCGCGCCGCTGCGCCGGGCGTCGTCGACCAGTTCCTCCAGATCGGCCCGTCCCTGTTCGGTGGAGAGCGGCCCGACGTCCGTGCCCTCGTCCATGGGGTCACCGACGGTGAGCGCCTTCATGCCGGCGACGAACCGCTCGGCGAACGCGTCGTACACGTCCGTGTGCACGATGAACCGCTTGGCGGCGATGCACGACTGCCCGTTGTTCTGCACACGCGCGGTGACCGCGATCCTCGCGGCCCGGTCGATGTCCGTGGAGGGCATGACGATGTACGGGTCGCTGCCACCGAGTTCGAGCACCGTCTTCTTGATCATCTCGCCGGCGGTGGAGGCGACGGCCCGCCCGGCCGGCTCGCTGCCGGTGAGCGTGGCCGCCCGGACCCGCTCGTCGCGCAGGATCTCGTCGACCGCGCCGGAGCCGATGAGCAGGGTCTGAAAGCAGCCCTCCGGGAAGCCCGCCCGGTGGAAGAGGTCCTCCAGGTACAGGGCGGTCTGCGGGACGTTGGAGGCGTGCTTGAGGAGGCCGACGTTGCCCGCCATCAGCGCGGGCGCGGCGAAGCGGATCACCTGCCAGAGCGGGAAGTTCCAGGGCATGACGGCGAGGACCGGGCCGAGCGGCCGGTAGCGGACCAGGGCGCGGGAGCCCCCGGAGTCCTTCACGTCGTGCTCCGCGGGCTCCTCGTCGGCCAGCAGCCCCTCCGCGTGCTCTGCGTACCAGCGCATCGACTTGGCGCACTTCGCCGCCTCCGCGCGGGCCTGCTTGACCGGCTTGCCCATCTCGGTGGTCATGACCGCGCCGATGTCGGCCTGGTCCTCGTCGAGGAGTTCGGCGGCCCGGGTCAGGAGGCGGGCGCGCTCGGCGAACGTCGTGGTGCGATAGGTGCGGAACGTCGCCTCGGCGAGCCGGATCCGGCGTTCCACCTCCTCCTCGCCCATGGCTTCGTACGTCTTGAGCGTCTCGCCGTTCGCCGGGTTGACCGTCGCGATGGGCATGGCTGACCTCCTGGGGGCGGGCTTGCTCCGACCTTCCCGCGCGGCGCCGGGCACCGCAACGTGTGGGCCGCTGTTCAGTCCGAGTGCTCCGCCAGCCGGTCGAGAAACGCGGCCTGCGCCTTGACGATCACATCCCGGGCCCGGTCCGGCGCGAACCACTCGACGCGGTCCAGCTCGGGGAACTCCCGCAGCTGTCCCGACTTCGGCGGCCACTCCATCCGGAAGGTGCCCGGCTCGATCGTCGCCGGGTCCAGATCGGCCTCGATCGCCCACACCGTGACGATCTTGCCGTTCGTCTGCCGCACCTCGCCGAGCGGCACCGCCTCCCCGTCGGGCGGCGCCAGCCCCAGCTCCTCCTGGAACTCGCGCCGGGCCGCGTCCCAGGCGGTCTCCTCCTCGGGCTCGTACTCACCCTTCGGGACCGACCACGCCCCGGCGTCGCGCCTGGCGAAGAAGGGGCCGCCCATGTGGCCGAGGAGGACTTCGAGTCCGTCGCCGGTCCGCCGGTACAGCAGCAGACCCGCGCTGCGCTTCGGCCCGGTCACGGCTTGACCTCCGGGTGTGCGGCCAGCAGGGTCTCCACGGTGTCCGCCTCCTCCGGCCGCTTGTCCTCGCGGTAGCGGATCACGCGGGCGAAGCGGAGGGTGACGCCGGCCGGGTAGCGGGTCGACTTCTGCAGACCGTCGTAGGCGATCTCGACCACGAGTTCGGGGCGTACGGTCACCCCCCAGCCGTTGTCCTCGACGGCCAGTTCCTGGAGGCGCTCGGTCTGCCAGGTGAGCATCGCGTCCGTCATGCCTTTGAAGGTCTTGCCGAGCATGGCGAAGGTGCCGTCCGGGTTGCGGGCGGCGAGGTGGAGGTTGGAGAGCTTGCCGGTGCGGCGGCCGTGGCCCCACTCGGCGGCCAGGACCACCAGGTCGAGGGTGTGCACGGGCTTCACCTTCAGCCAGGAGGCACCGCGCCGGCCGGCGCTGTAGGCCGCGTCGAGGGCCTTGGCCACGACTCCCTCGTGCCCGCGCGCCAGAGTCTCGGCGAGGAAGGCCTCCGCCGCCGCCGTGTCCTCGGGCCCGGACACCAGCGCGCGCCGCACCCGCATCGGCTCCGGCACCAGTCGGGCCAGCTCCGCGTGCCGCTCGACGAACGGCAGGTCGAGCAGGTCACGGTCGTCGACCGACAGGGCGTCGAAGAACACGGGCGAGACCGGGACCTCGCGGGCGGCCGCCGCCACGTCCACACGGGAGCCGACCCGCCCCGCGGTCTCCTGGAAGGAGCGCGGTCGGCCGTCCGTGTCGAACGCGATGACCTCGCCGTCGAGAATGAACCGCTCGCCTCTCAACTCCATTGCGGCGGCCGTCACTTCGGGCAGCCGGTCGGTGATGTCGTCGAGCGTGCGGGTGTAGATCCGCACGGTGTCGCCGTCGCGGTGCACCTGTACGCGGATGCCGTCCAGCTTCTCCTCCACCGCGCACGTGCCCAGCTTCTCGACCGCCTCGGCGACCGAGGAGGCAGTGTGCGCGAGCATCGGCTGGACCGGACGGCCGACGGTGAGGCGGAAGCGGTCCAGGGAGGCGGGGCCCTCCGCGAGCAGGGCCTGGGCCACCGGTTGTACGGAACCAGCGAGCATCACCGCCCGCCGTACGTCCGCCGGCGGTGCCTGGGTCGCCTGCGCGAGGCCCTCGACCGCCACGGCGTCGAGCGCGCCTTGGCGTACCTCACCGGTGAGCAGCCCGAACAGGAAGCGCTGCTCCTCTTCCGTCGCCGCGCCCATCAACTCCCCGACCAGCCGGGCCCGTTCCGCCTGCGAGCCGGCGCCCGCGACCTTGCCGAGGTCGGTGAGAAGGGCGTCCACCTCGCGGACGGTGAGGGTGGGTTCGGCGGCCGGGGCGACCCGGTTGCTCAGCACCTTCCAGCCGACACCGAGCCGTCCCTGCGGCAGCCGTCCGGCGAGGTACGGGATGACGATCGGGACGTCGTCCGGCTCGGCGTCCCGGAACAGCTCCGCGAGCAGGGCGATCTTCCGGGATCGCGCCGAGGTGGCGGCGACCTCCTGGGACACGTGGGCCAGCCGGGCAAGCAGCATGCAGCCATCCTGCAACGCGCTCCGCTGGTCTTCACCCCGAAATACGGGTCGTTTGTCGACTGCGGGTCTGTTGTGGCTGGTCGCGCCCATGCGGCGGAGCCGCATATGTACACAGCCCCGCGCCCCTAAGGCGTTGCGTCCAGGTCGGCCATCAGCAGCTCTCCGTTGATCGCCGCGCCCGCCCGGTAGCCTCGGCTGGCCGCGTTGATCACCTGCTCGGCGAATCCGCTCGCGTTCCCGGCCGTCCACAGCCCCGGCACGGACGTCAGGCCTCGCTCGTCGATCACCGGATAGGTGCCGAACGGTGTCTCCTGCATGTCGGCACCTAGCCGAGCCGGCAGCTCGGTCTGCGGGATCGCGCGCGGGGCCGTGAAGAGGACCGACCGGTCGTGGACCGTGCCGTCCGCCAGACGGACGCCGTTCAGCCGGTCGTCGGTCACCACCAGCCCGGCGACCTCGCCCGGCACCACCTTGACCCCGGCCGCGGCCAGTCGGCGCAGGTCGTGGTCGGTCAGTTCGGACTCGGCGATGGTGTGCAGGAACAAGGTCACGTCCTTCGACCACTGGGACACCATCAGTGCCTGGTGCACGCTCATCGGCGTGGTCGCGAGCACGCCGAAGGCCTGGTCGCGCACCTCCCAGCCGTGGCAGTAGGGGCAGTGCAGCACGTCACGGCCGTAGCGCTCGGCGAGGCCGGGGATGTTCGGCAGCTCGTCCTTGAGGCCGGTGGCGATGACCAGGGCGCGGGCCCGTACGGTCCGGCCGCCGGCCAGCGTGATGGTGAAGTCGCCGTCCCGTGTCGCGTCCACCGCGCGGTCCCGGACCAGTTCGACGCCGTAGCGCGCGATCTCCTCGCGGCCGGTCGCCAGGAACTCCGCCGGGGACATGCCGTCCCGGGTCAGATAGCCCTGCATGTGGGCGGCGGGCGCGTTGCGCGGTTCGCCGGCGTCGACGACGAGGGTGTGCCGCCGGGCACGGCCCAGCACCAGCCCGGCCGAGAGCCCGGCCGCTCCGCCGCCGACGATCACCACTTCGTACCTGTCGGTCATGGTTGACCACCTCCACGACGACCGTCCCGCCAAGGCGCGGGATTGACAAACTCGTTTGCCGAAACTGCAATACCCGTATGAGTGACGACACGCACGACGGCCCGAGCGACGGCACGAGCGAGGTCCTTGCCGAGGTCGGCCCGCGGCTGCGGCGGGTCCGCAAGGAGCGGGGCGCGACCCTCGCCGGGCTCTCCGAGGCGACCGGCATCTCGGTGAGCACGCTCTCGCGGCTGGAGTCGGGGCTGCGCAAGCCCAGCCTGGAGCTGCTGCTGCCGATCGCGCGGGCCCACCAGGTGCCGCTGGACGAGCTGGTCGGGGCGCCGGCGCCCGGCGATCCGCGGGTGCGGGCGAAGCCGATCGTGATGGGCGGACGCACCCACTGGCCGCTGACCCGCCAGCCCGGCGGACTTCAGGCGTACAAGGTGCTGGAGCCGCAGCGGAAGCTGGAGCCGGACCCACGCACGCACGAGGGGTACGAGTGGCTGTACGTGCTGTCCGGGCGGCTGCGGCTGGTGCTGGGGGAGCACGACGTGGTGCTGGGCGCGGGTGAGGCGGCCGAGTTCGACACCCGGGTGCCGCACTGGTTCGGGTCGACGGGGGAGGGGCCGGTGGAGTTCCTGAGCCTGTTCGGGCCGCAGGGAGAGCGGATGCATGTGCGGGCGCGGCCCAAGCGGGCGTGACGTGGGTGACGGTTCCGTGCGGGCGGTTCCCAGAGGGCAAGCGACCGCTTAGTATGCGTTTCGAACCCCGTCGGGCGAGGCAGTCGCGTGGAGGCACCGCATGCAGGCATGGCAAGTGCACGAGAACGGTGAGCCGAGCGAGGTGATGCGGCTCCAGGACGTGGAGACGCCCACGCCCGGTGACGGTCAGGTGCTGCTGAAGGTGCGTGCCGCGAACATCAACTTCCCCGATGTGCTGATGGCCCGGGGGCAGTACCAGGTGCGCCCGCCGCTGCCGTTCACCCCGGGCGTGGAGATCTGCGGCGAGACCGAGGACGGGCGCCGCGTGATCGCCAACCCCGCGCTGCCGTACGGCGGTTTCGCCGAGTACGCCGTCGCCGATGCCGTCGGCCTCCTGCCCGCGCCTGACTCGCTGGACGACGCCGAGGCCGCCGCGCTGCACATCGGCTACCAGACCGGCTGGTTCGGCCTGCACCGCAGGGCTCACCTGGAGGCGGGCGAGACGCTGCTCGTACACGCCGCCGCCGGCGGGGTCGGCAGCGCGGCAGTCCAGCTCGGCAAGGCCGCGGGCGCCACCGTCATCGGGGTCGTCGGCGGGGCCGAAAAGGTGAGCGTGGCGCGGGAGTTGGGCTGTGACGTCGTCATCGACCGGCGGAGCGAGGACGTTGTCGCCCGGGTCAAGGAGGCCACCGGCGGACGGGGCGCCGACGTGGTCTACGACCCGGTTGGCGGCGAGGCCTACACGCAGTCGACCAAGGTCGTCGCCTTCGAGGGGCGGATCGTGGTCGTCGGGTTCGCCAGCGGGGTCATCCCCAGCCCGGGGCTCAACCACGCCCTCGTGAAGAACTACTCGATCCTCGGCCTGCACTGGGGCCTGTACGCCACCAAGAACCCGAAGCTGATCCTGCGCTGCCACGAGGAGCTCACCGGCCTGGCCGCGCGCGGCGCCATCAAGCCGCTGGTGAGCGAGCGGGTACCGCTGGCGGGCGCCGCGGACGCCGTGCAGCGGGTCGGCGACGGCACCACCACGGGCCGGGTCGTCATCGTCCCGTCGCTGGAGGCCGGGTCTCAGGGGAACAAATCTCAGGAGAGCGGAGCCGCCGTATGACCGACGCAGCCGAACTGACGCGCCGCACCGCGGAGTTGCTCGCCGCGTACCCGCCCGCCACCACCGACCGGCTCGACTTCCTCAAGGCCCGCTTCGACGCCGGGCTCGCCTGGGTGCACTACCCCGAGGGACTCGGCGGACTCGGTGTGCCGCGCTCCCTCCAGTCCGTCGTGGACGCCGAGTTGGCGGCGGCCGGCGCACCCGACAACGACCCGCGGCGCATCGGTATCGGCCTCGGAATGGCCGCGCCGACGATCCTCCAGTACGGCACCGAGGAGCAGAAGCAGCGCTTCCTGCGGCCCCTTTGGGTGGGGGAGGAGGTCTGGTGCCAGCTCTTCAGCGAGCCGGGTGCCGGGTCCGACCTGGCCGCTCTCGGTACCCGGGCCGTCCGTGAGGATGGGGGCCCCTCCCGGTCGAGCGAAGTCGAGAGTGGGGGAGACTGGTTGGTCAACGGGCAGAAGGTGTGGACGTCCAGCGCCCATCTCGCCCGCTGGGCCATCCTCATCGCCCGCACCGACCCGGACGTGCCCAAGCACGCGGGCATCACGTACTTCCTCTGCGACATGACCGACCCGGGCGTCGAGGTCCGCCCGCTGCGCCAGATCACCGGCGAGGCCGAGTTCAACGAGGTCTTCCTCACCAATGTCCGCATCCCCGACTCCCGCCGCCTGGGCGACGTCGGCAACGGTTGGCGGGTCGCGCAGACCACCCTGAACAACGAACGCGTGGCCATCGGCGGCATGCGGCTGCCCCGCGAGGGCGGAATGATCGGCCCGGTCGCCAGGACCTGGCGCGAGCGCCCCGAGCTGCGCACCCCCGACCTCCACCAGCGGCTGCTGGGGCTGTGGGTCGAGTCCGAGGTCGCCCGCCTCACCGCCGAACGCCTGCGCCAGCAGCTCGTCGCGGGCCAGCCCGGCTACGAGGGCTCCGGCATGAAGCTCTCCTTCGCCCGCCTCAACCAGGAGATCAGCGGCCTGGAGGTCGAACTCCGTGGCGAGGAGGGCCTGTTGTACGACGACTGGACCATGCGCCGCCCCGAGCTGGTGGACTTCGTCGGCCGTGACGCCGGCTACCGCTACCTCCGTTCCAAGGGCAACAGCATCGAGGGCGGGACCAGCGAGGTCCTGCTGAACATCGTCGCCGAACGCGTCCTGGGCCTGCCCGCCGAGCCGCGCACCGACAAGGACGTCGCGTGGAAGGACCTGGCCCGATGACCGACCTGCTGTACTCGGAGGAGGAAGAGGCCCTCCGCGCCGCCGTCCGTGACCTGCTCACCGACCACTGCGACGCGGCGAGCGTGATCAAGCGCACCGAGTCGGACGCCCCGCACGACCTGTCGCTGTGGAAGTCCCTCGCCGACGGCATGGGCCTGGCCGGTCTCCTGGTGCCCGAGGACAAGGGCGGTCAGGGTGCCACCCACCGCGAAGCCGCCGTCGTCCTGGAGGAGTTGGGGCGCGCGGTCGCTCCCGTGCCCTACCTGACGAGCGCCGTCGTCGCCACCGAGGCCCTGCTCGCCTGCGACGCCGACGACCTCCTCGCCGAGCTGGCCTCGGGCCGGCGCATCGGCGCTCTCGCCGTCGCCCTGAACGTCGCTCCGCGCGGCGCGTTCAGGACCGTACGACTCGAAGACGGTTTGCTGTACGGGGAGTTGACCGGCATCGCGGACGCGGCCGTCGCCGATGTGCTGCTGGTGCCGGCTGAGGACGGGGGGCTGTACGCGGTGGAGGCGGCCGAGGTCGCCGTCGCCCCGCAGGTCTCGCTCGACCTGACCCGGCCGGTCGCGACCGTGGCCTTCGACGGGGCGCGTGGCCGCCTCGTCGGTGATGGCGGACCCGCCGTGCGGCGTGCGCTGCGGGCCGGTGCCGGGCTGCTCGCCTCCGAGCAACTCGGTGTCGCCGACTGGACGTTGACGGAGACCGTGCGTTACCTGAAGGAGCGCAAGCAGTTCAACCGGCCGGTCGGTGGCTTCCAGGCGCTCAAGCACCGGCTCGCCCAGCTGTGGCTGGAGGTCGTCAACCTCCGGGCCGCCGCCCGCAATTCCGCCGACGCGCTCGCCACCGGTGCGGACGCGGATGTGGCGGTCGCCGTCGCGCAGGCCTACGCGGCACGGGTCGCGGTCCACGCGGCCGAGGAGGCACTGCAGTTGCACGGCGGCATCGGCATGACGTGGGAGCACCCGGTCCACCTCTACCTCAAGCGGGCCAAGGCCGACTCGATCGCCTACGGCACGGCAGGCGCCCACCGCGCCGAGTTGGCCGAACTCGTCGACCTCCAAGCCCCCTGAGATTCACCCGGTGAAGCCCGCCCCACCTGGGGCGGGCTTTTTCGTGCGGCTGGACGGAAGGAGTGAACGAGCGACGGCAGTCCGGCCAACTCCTGGCAGGTACAGGTTCATCGAGCCTGGTCCCGCCGCATACTCCCTGTGGTTCCGACCCGCCCCACAGGGAGGCAGAACATGGCCCACCTCACTCGTCGCAGAGTTCTCACCACCCTCGGCGCCGCCACCGCGGCCGTGCTCGCCCCGCCCGCGGGCAGTGCGTTCGCGAGCGACGGCAAGCACCGGCCGCGCCCGTTGTGGAAGGCCCACGCCCACAACGACTACGACCATCCGCGCCCCCTCTTCGACGCCCTCGACCACCGCTTCGGCAGCGTCGAGGCCGACATCTTCCTCGTCGGCGACCAGCTCCTGATCGCGCACGACGCGACCCAACTGGACCCGAAGCGCACCCTGGAGTCCCTCTACCTCGACCCGCTGGCCGCCCTGGTCAAGCGCAACCACGGTTCCGTGTACCGGGGTTACCGCAAGCCGCTGCAACTGCTCATCGACATCAAGACCGAGGGCTCCGCCACGTACCTCGAACTCGACCGCCATCTCCAGCGCTACAAGCACCTGTTCACCACGTACGCGCATGGCCGGGTGCACCCCGGCGCGGTCACCAACGTCATCTCCGGCGACCGGGCCGCCCGCATCCCCATGGAGGCGCAGACCGTGCGGCGCGCCTTCTACGACGGTCGCCTCACCGACCTCGGCACCTCGGCGCCCGCCTCCTTCGTCCCGCTGATCAGCGACAACTGGCAGCTCAACTTCACCTGGCTGGGCGCGGGCGCCTTCCCGGAGGCGGAGCGGCAGAAGCTGCGCGACATCATCCGCCAGGCACACCGCCGCGGGCAGAAGGTGCGCTTCTGGAACACCCCCGAGGCGGCCGGGCCCGCCCGGGACGCGCTGTGGACCGAACTGCTCGACGCCGGCATCGACTACTTCAACACCGACGACCTGGCCGGCCTGGAGGCCTTCCTGGACGCTCACCGGTAGGCGGCCGGCGGTCAACTGGACGCCCGCCGCCGGGCGTCAACGCGGCACCACGGACATCACACGTCCGGGGGGCGGGTCAGCCGCCAGGACGAAGCCTCCGCTACGCCACACTTGCGGCCGAACGCCGCGAAACGGGCGTGGCGGAGGAGGTTGACGATGGCCATTTCCATCTCTGTGCTGGTGCTGCTCCTGATCCTGGCGGTGATCTTCCTGCGCAGCGGCGGGCTGAAGGTCTCGCACGCCCTGGTGTGCGTCCTGCTCGGCTTCTTCCTGGCCGGCACGAGCATGGCGCCCACCATCCACGGCGGCCTCACGGCGACCGCCGACATCGTCAGCAGTCTGCGGCCGTGAGGACCGCCGCGTTCGCTACTCGGTGAAGACCCCGATGCCGGTCGGGACCGGGCGCTCCGAACCGTCGGAGGGGTGATTGCGTACGGACACGGCACTCGCGCCCGGCTCGCGGGCGACCAGTTCCGACGAGCCGCCGCCGTCCAGGCTGAAGGCGTCCACCGAGCCCAACGACCGCATGGTGGTGGCCACTTCGGCGATCGTCAGACCGGTGCGGTAGGCGGGGGCGCCGTCCAGCGCGAACAGCAGCAGCTTGTGGCCGTCGTCCGCGATGCCGACGGCGGTGCGCACGGCCGCGACCGCGTTGTCGAGACCGGCCAGCGGCCGGCCTGCCATGAGCACCGGATAGCCGCCGAGCGCGAAGCGGTACGGGATCCCGGAGGCCGATGCCACCAGCCGCCGCTTCACCGTCACCGGCTCGCCCTTGAAGAACTTCCGCAGGTGCTGCGCGCCCGCCTCGCGGCCGACCAGCACCGTGGTCCCGGCCGCGATGGCGCCCTTGCCCGGGGTGTCCGCCGTCGCCACCACCCGGTTGTGGCGGATCGTCACCTCGTAGGTGTCCGTGCTGCACGCCGCGGCGCGGTTGGTGTCGGTGCCGCAGGTGGCGCGCACCCGGGAGGCGCTGCCCCAGTCGGACGTGAACGCGCCGACGGAGCCCACCGGCAGCGCGTACTGGTTGAGCCCGCCGAGCGGCAGTCGCCCCGCCGGTGTGCGGACCGAGCCGCTGAGGCTCAGGCTGTCCAGCCGGGCCCTGCGGTCGACGCCCACGCCGATGACGTCCTCGGTGGTGCGGCCCGGCGGCATGGAGGGGCCGAAGCGCTGTCCGCCCGGCACCGCCGCCTTCAGCGTGCGGCCGCTCGCGATCGCCGGGCCCACGGTGGCGAACGTCGCCTCGACGCCAGGGTGCTGGGCCTCGGTGATGTTGAAGAAGTCGCCGTTGACGGCCGCGACGGCGCCCCTGGCGTCGGCCAGCGAGGACAGGGCGGCCCGGGAGGCGACCGCTCCCGGGTACAGCAGATCGAGTTTCACGCGCGCGTCGCGCAGGTCCACGGTGACCAGGTGGGCGTGCGTCAGCCCCTTGATCCCCTGGATGTCGAACTCCTGGTAGGTGACCCCCGAACCGACGGGAACGGCCCTCGGCACGGCGCCGGCCGGTGCCGCCCCCGCCAGGGCCGCACCGGCCAGCGCGCCGAGTGCCGTGAGAAACGCCAGTACCGATCTGTGTGCCGAACGACGTCTTTGACGACGCGTCACCGTGCCCCCTGAAGTCTCGTCAACTGTCCCAGGACTCAGGAGAAGTGCATCAGACGGTGGTGACCGGCGGGGTTCCTAAGCGCCGACTACGCGAGAACGAGTGAGAAAACGCAGCCCCTCGGGCGCCTCCAGCGAGAAACCGCTGCCGCGACCCGCTACGACGTCGATGATCAGCCGCGTGTGGCTCCACACCTCGTACTGGCTGCGCGACATCCAGAAGGTCACCGGCTCGGCCACGCCCTCGACCTCCAGCTCCGCGAGCAGCACGTCCGAGCCCCCGGTGCGGAACTCGCCCTCCGGGTAGCACATGGGCGCGCTGCCGTCGCAGCAGCCGCCCGACTGGTGGAACATCAGCGGGCCGTGCGTCCCGTGCAGTGTGCGCAGCAGGTCGGCGGCGGCGGGGGTGAGTTCGACGCGCGGAGTGTCCTCGTCCATGCCACCAGGGCAGCACGGACAAGGTTGCGAGAGGGTTGCACGGCTCCCTCGCACGGCTCCCTTGCACGACAGCTTCGCTCCCCGCGCCCTACTCCGCGCGCAGGGCGGTCGCCGTGCGGATCCGGGCCGCCCAGCCGGCCGGCAGCAGCGAGCCCAGGACGGCGACCGCCGTGCCGGCGAGGGCCAGCAGGACCAGTTCGGGACCGCCGTAGACAGAGGTGACCGAGCCTGGCAGGCGCAGTCCGGCGCTGTGGCCCATCGCCGGCAGGACCGCGTCGTGCACCGCCACCCCGAGCGGTACGCCGAGGACGCCCCCGACGACTCCCGGCAGGACGACCGACGCGACGACCAGGGTGACGGTCTGGCGGGGTGTCATGCCGAGGGCCTTGTGGACGCCCAGCTCGCGGACGCGTTCGTGGGTGTCCAGGACGACCCCGCCCAGAACCCCCAGCGCGGCGACGCAGACCAGCAGCGCGGTCAGGAACGCCGTCAGGGAGTTGAGGACGGTGACGGTGTCGCTGCCGTTGAGGGACTTGGCGCTCGTCGCGCTGACGCCCAGTGGTTCGAGGTCGGCGTTGAGCGCGTCGACGTAGGCGTCCGTGTCGGTGCCCGGCTTCAGGTCGATGGCGTACGTGGTGGGCTCGAGGTCCGGTGCGGCCGACTTGAGGGTGTCGGCCTCGGTGAAGACGCGCATGCCGTCGTCGCCGGTGTCGAAGACCTCGCCGACGATCCGGACCGACACCGGTTTGCTCCCGACGTTCAGCGTGACCGTGTCCCCGACCTCGGCGCCGGCCGCGGTCAGTACGGGGGACGCGACCACGGCCTCGCCCGGTGCCGCGAGCCAGCGCCCCGAGAGCATCCGGAAGCCGCCCCAGGAGGCGTCACCGTCCAAGGCGAACAGGGTGACGTCCCCGGACACGCCCGACAGCGTCGACTCCGTGCTCGCGGAGCCGTAGGAGCGGCGGGTGCCCGGCTGGTCCCGGATCGCCGAGACGACCTTCGCCGGATCGGCGGGTGTCGTGCCCTGCTGTACCTGTTCCCTGTTCCGCGGGCCGCCCGGACCCGGCGTGGCGACCGTGACGTCGGCCGCGTTGTGGTTCTTCGCGGCGATCACCTCGCCCAGCGAGGACGACAGACCGGTGGCGAAAGTGACCGCCGCCGCGCCGAACGCGACCGCCGCCACCATCGAGAGCGTGCGCGCGGGACGGGCGAACGGCCGGGCCAGGCCCAGGCCGACCGGCCGCGGCAGCGGCAGCCGCGCGGTGAGCCGGGCCGCCCGCCGGCCCCGGCCCGGAGCGGGCGTGCGGCCCACGGACAGCGCGTCGACCGTACGCAGCCGCCCGGCCCGCCAGGCGCTCGCGCAGGCCGTCGCCGCGACCACCACCAGCACCCCGCCGACCACCAGCACGTCCACCCACACCTCCACGCCGAGCCCGGACGTGCCGTACGCGTCCTCCGTCTCGGACAGCAGCGGTACGGCCAGCAGGTGACCCGCGACCGTGCCGAGGCCCGCGCCGACCGCGGCCGGCAGCACGGCCTGGCCCGCGCAGGCCCGCACGACCTGACCGGGCGTGCAGCCGACGGCCTTGAGGACGCCGATGCGCCGGATGCCGGTGGCCACCGCGCCCGCGACCACGTTTCCGACGATCAGCACCGACATGACCAGGCCGAGGACACCGAACGCGACCAGGAAGGGCACGAACAGCGAGGTCTCGCGGGTGGCCGTCTTCTTGACGTACAGCCAGGACTGCGAGCCCGTGACGGACTTCGCCGGTACCGTCGCGGCGACCGCGGCCCGGTCGTGGGTGACCTGCGCCGAAGTGGCCGCGTGGGTGAAGCGGTAGAGCATCTGGTAGCCGTCGGGCTCGCCGGACGCGGTGAGGCCGGCGATCCGGGACGGCAGCACCCAGCCGTCGGCGGTGCGGCTGACCGAGCGGGCGATCCCGACCACCGTCAGCGTCGGGCTGCCGGGCTGGTCGGGGAAGGTCAGCTCCTGGCCCAGGCGCACGGACGGGCCGGAGTCCGCCGACATGACGATCTCGCCGGGCTTCTCCACCCAGCGGCCCTCGGTCACGTCCACCTTGTCGACGGCCTGGCCGGCGCTCGCGCGGCCCACGAGTGACAGCGGCACGGTGGCCTGCGCGTTGATGCCCAGGCCCACCGAGACGGTGGGGAAGGGGCCGGCGGAGGCCTCGACCCCGGCGGCCCGCGCCGACGCCCTCACCTGTGCCTCGGTGACCTTGTCCGCGTCGAACCCCACGGTCAGCTGCGCCCCGTGCTGACGGTCGAAGGCCTTCTGGAAGGGCGCCTGGGACGCCACCAGCAGCGACCCGCCCAGCACGGACGCCGTCACCGCGAGCAGTGTCGCGAGACCGATCACCAGGGTCTGCACCCGGCGCCGGGCCATGCCCACGCGGACGACCCTCACCAGCGCGCTCATCGGACCGGCTCCGTGGCCGTGCCGACGTCCGTCGAGGTCGCGGCGTCGGAGGTGATCCGGCCGTCGACCAGATGGACGGTGCGGCGCGTGCACGACCGCGCCAGCGCCAGGTCGTGGGTGACCACGACCACCGTCTGCCCCTCGCCGTTGAGCTCCCGCAGCAGCCGGCACACGTCCTCACCGGACGCCGAGTCCAGCGCGCCGGTCGGCTCGTCGGCGAGCAGCAGGGGCGGACGGTTCATCAGGGCCCGGGCCACCGCGACCCGTTGCCGCTCGCCGCCGGACAGCCGGCCCGGGTAGGTCCGTGCGTGCCGGGCGATGCCGAGCGACTCCAGCAGATCGTCCGCCCGGCGCTGCGCCTCACGCCGGCCGAGGCCCGCAAGGCGGGCGGGCAGCAGCACGTTGTCGGCGACGCTCAGGTCGTCCAGCAGGTTGAAGAACTGGAACACCATGCCGACCTTCGTACGCCGATAGCGCGCCGCGGCCGCCTCGCCGAGCCGGTCCACGCGGACGCCGTCCACGGTGACCGTCCCCTCGTCCGGCCGGTCCAGCCCCGCGACCAGGTTGAGCAGTGTCGACTTGCCGCTGCCCGACGGCCCCAGGATCGCCACCGCCTCCCCGGCCCGTACGGTCAGCGACGCCTCCCGCAGCGCCGGTGGTCCGGCGTCGTAGCGGCGGCCGACCTCGTGCAGTTCGATCACGGGTGTGCTCATGGCCCACTCCCTCGGTCCTCGCCGCGACGGCGAGGGTGTCCTCGTATCGGATGCGAGGACGCTAGGAACGGACGCGGTGCGGGCACGACGGCCGCCGGGGGTAATCGGCGTACCCCGTGCGGACGACGGCGTGCGATGTCATCCCTGAGATGTACGTGCCGGATGTACCCGGCCAGGCCCGCGGAGGGATTCCCGCCGTGCCGCCCGCTCGGGAGAATGGGCCGGTGACCGTGTGGGAGCGGGTGGGACAGGGCATGCCGGGCCGACTGCGCGCCGGCGCCGGGGCGTTGCTGCGGCCGACCGGTCCCCTGCCCGTGCCGAGCCGGCGCGACCGGCTCGCCGACGGGGCGCTGGCGCTGGTCCTGGCCGGGCTGTCGGTCCAGTTCACGATGGACGACGGGTACGAACAGTCGCACGGGCACAGCATGGTGGGCCTGCTCGACCTGGTCTTCGTGGCCTCGGGGGCGCTCGCCCTGCGGCGCCGCTATCCGCTGACCGTGCTCTGGATCGTCATGACGGCGACGGCGCTCACGCCGGACAGCGTCGCCCGGATCACCTTCTACCAGTGCGTCATCGCCGCCTACTCCGCGGCGGCCTACAGCCCCTACCGGGTGGGCACGTTGGTGAGCCTGGTGGGCGCGGTCGCGCTGATCGGCCTGCCCGGGGACGGCGGCGACCAGCCCTATCCCTACGCGTATCCGCTTCCCTACCCCGTGCCGCCCAGTCTCGCGGCCGAGCCGACCGTGCCGACCCGGTTCGTGCCGCTGCTGCTGTCCGTGCCGCTGGTCATCGCCGCCGTGGGACTGCGCACTTGGCGGCGCCGGGCCGCCGAGACCCGGACCCGGCTGACCGCCGTGGAGCACGAGCAGGCCGAGGCGCTGCGCCGGGCCGTCGAGCTCGAACGCGCCCGGATCGCCCGGGAGTTGCACGACGTCGTCACGCACAACGTCAGCGTGATGGTCATCCAGGCCGGCGCCGCCCGCACGATCATGGAGAGCTCGCCCGAGGAGGCGCGCGAGGCGCTGCTCGCGGTCGAGACGGGCGGCCGGGCCGCGATGGGGGAGCTGCGGCAGGTCATGGGACTGCTCACCCCGGACACCGACGACCTTGATCAGCAGTGTTTGGGGCCGCAGCCCGGGCTGGCCCAACTGGACTCCCTCGTCGGGCGGATGCGCGCCGCCGGACTGCCGGTCGAGCTGACGGTGACCGGAAGCGCACCCGCCGCGCTCTCACCGGGCGTCGAACTCGCCGCCTACCGCGTGGTGCAGGAGGCCCTGACCAACACCGTCAAGCACGCCACCGGCGCCGAGGCGAGCGTGCGGATCGCGTACGGTGCCGAGGACCTGGACGTGGAGATCAGCGACACCGGCGGCCCGCCCGCCCCCGCCGCGGCCACCGGCAACGGACGCGGACTGATCGGCCTGCGCGAACGCCTCGCCATCCACGGCGGCACCCTGCGCACCGGCCCGCGCCCCCTGGGCGGTTACCGCGTGCACGCCCTCATCCCCCTGCGCCATCAGTGAAGTTGGAGTCCCCAGTGAACTCACCGCCCCCGCGGGTCGTGGTCGCCGACGACCAGGCACTCGTGCGCACCGGCTTCCGGCTGATCCTCGGCGCGCACGGCATCGAGGTGGTCGCCGAGGCGGCCGACGGGGGCGAGGCCGTGGCGGCGGTCCGGCGCACCCTGCCCGACGTGGTGCTGATGGACATCCGGATGCCCGACATGGACGGCCTGGAGGCCACCAGACGCATCCTGGAAGGTGCCACGGAGGCGCCTCGCGTGGTCATGCTCACCACCTTCGACCTCGACCACTACGTGTACGCGGCGCTGTCCGCCGGAGCCAGCGGCTTCCTCCTCAAGGACGTCACGCCCGAACAACTCGTCGCCGCCGTCCGCACGGTACGGGCCGGCGACGCGCTGCTCGCCCCCGCCATCACCCGCCGCCTGGTCGAACGCTTCGCCCGCACCAGCACCGCGTCGGCCGCTCTGCACCGCGACCTGGCGGCTCTGACACCACGCGAACTCGACGTGCTGCGGCTCCTCGCCGAGGGCCTCAGCAACGCCGAACTCGCCGCCCGACTCCACCTGTCCGAGACCACCGTCAAGACCCACGTCTCCCGCATCCTCACCAAACTCACCCTGCGCGACCGGGCCCAGGCGGTGGTGGTGGCGTACGAGACGGGACTGGTGAGTCCGCGGTCGAGTCTCTGACGGCGCTCTGCGCCCGGCGCCGCGCAGCAGCAAGAAGTCGAGGGCCCGGCGCACGTGCCCGGCCCTCGACTCCTGTGTTCCGACCGCCCTGACCACGGCCGGATCCTGTCCTACGGCCTCGCCGTGGCCGTGGGCGCGTTGTAGCCCTCCACCCGCAGCTTCGGGCGGGAGCCGCCCGGGGCTTCGGCGGGCCAGGACGCGGTGACGGTGCGGGACTCGCCCGGCAGCAGCCACAGGTAGTTGTCGCTGTAGAGGGTGGGCAGCACCCGGTCGCCCGACTTCGCGTCGAGGAGGGAGAGGCGCACCATCGCCGCGACCGACGAACCGCGGTTGCGGAGGCGGGCGGCGAGGCCGTGGCGGGCGCCCGAGTGGTCCGTGTCGGTGATGTCGACCGAGACACGGGTTCGCGCCGCGGAGTTCAGCGCCCGCATGTCCTGCGGGTTCTTGTAGCGCCAGTACGTGTTCTCGGACAGCAGCTCACCGCGCGCGTCCGTCAGACGCACCCGGAGGAGGTGGAAGTCCGGGAGGCCGTCCCTGCTCACCGTGAACGCGCTCGTGGTCGCCGAGGACGCGATGTCGACCTTAGTGCGCTGCTCGGCCGCGAGTTGACGTCCCGTCAGGTCGTAGCAGCGGGCGGAGACCGTGGCGCCCTTGATCGCTTTCGGCGTGTGGTTGACCGCGATCACCTTGCCGCTCGCCGAGTCCGCCTGGACGTGGACGGGCTCGCTCGCCTTCCTGGAGCCGTAATAGGCGCCGTTGACGTCGAAGTCGTAGTCGTAGGTCTGCCACACCGTGCTGTACCAGGCGGGGTGGGACATCCACAGCATCAACCCGCTGGCGTCCTCCCACAGGTTGGCGTTCCAGGCCTCGAACATGGCGCGGTGGTTCTCGTAGTTGACGAACTGCGCCTTGCGGGCGAGGTCCTCCAGGCCGGTGGTCGTGTCCAGGCGGGACTCGATGGCGGCGCGGTAGTTCTGCGGCGCCTGATTCCCGCGGGTGCTCCAGTCGTGGTAGTACCAGGCGCCGCCGATCGGCCACTCGGGCTCGTCGCCGACGAGGTTGCGCAGGGTCTCGGCCGTCGACACCACCGGCATGCCGATCTCGGTGTGGAAGCCGAAGACGCCACCGCCGTAGGTGGCGGCGGAGGCATAGCGCTCCGGCTCGACCCAGCCGTAGGGGCCGCCGCCGGAGACGATCCCGCCCGCGGAGTTGTTCTGGTAGAGCAGGTCGGGTGCCTCGGCGCGCACCGCCGCCCGCATGCCGTCGTCGACCGCCGCGGGCGGGTTGCCCTCGTTGGCGCCGCACCACACCACGACGCTCGGGTGGATCCGGTACCGGCGCACGGTGTCCTGCGCGGTGTCCAGGAACGCCTTGTGGTCCGGCGGGTCCATTCCCCACGCGTTGGGGAAGTCGTTCCACACCAGAATGCCGTGCTCGTCGCAACTGGCGTAGAACTCCTCGCGGTTGCTGCTGGCGACCCAGTTGCGGATCATCGTGAAGTTCATGTCCCGGTGCATCCGCACGGCCGCGTCCATGCGGGACTTCGGCATCCGGCGCAGCAGTTCGTCCCAGCCCCAGTTGCCGCCCCGGCAGAAGACCCGGGTGCCGTTGACGCTGATCTTCAACGGCTTGGTGCTGTTGTCGACGGACTTCACGTCGGTCCAGTCGTCGCCGTTGTCGGAGACCTGGATCGTGTACTTCTTGGCGTAGGCCGCTTCCCAGGTGATGACCACCCGGTCGAAGGACACGGTCGAGCCGAGATCGACGCGGATCCACTGGTTGTCCTCGTAGGAGGAGGACCAGCGGGTGCCGGGGTCGCCGTCGGTGGCGTTGCCGGGCCCATTGCCCGAGTTCTCGTCGGCGGACGAGGTCGCCGTCCTGTGCAGGGCGAGGTCGGTGTCCGGCGACGCGCTGTTCACGACCGACAGGGCCCACATCGAGGAGCCGTAACCCGTCGCTCGCTCACGGCAGAAGATCCTCAGATACCGGGCGCTCTGCGCCGCCAGGTCCACGCTCTGGATGCTCGCCGCCCCACCGGCCCGGAACGGCAGCGGCACTGCCGAGTTGTCCACCGAGGCCGCGTCGGTCCAGTTGTCGCCGTCGTCGGAGACCTGGACGGTGAACGTCTTCGCGTACGCCTGCTCCCAGGTCACCACGACCCGGTCGAAGGAGACCGAGGAGCCGAGGTCGACGCGGATCCACTGGTCGTCGTCGAAGGACGAGGACCAGCGCGTGCCCGCGTCACCGTCGGTCGCGTTGCCCGGCTGGTTGCCGGGGTCGTCGACCGAGGAGGACGTGGCCGTCCTGCCGAGAGCCAGGTCGGTGTCCTGCGCCGTGCTGTCCACGACCGACAGGGCCCACATCGACGAGCCCCAACTCGTCGCGCGCGTATGGCACATGATCCGTACGTAACGCGCCTTGCGGCGGGTGAAGTTCACCGTCTGCGCGTACGAGTCGCCGCCCGTCTGGAACGTCAGCGGCACCTCGTACTCGTAGCCGAACTGGCGGATCCCGAAGCGGGTGGTGCGCCGGTCGCTCTCCGCGCCGCCGACGGAGGCGGTGAGGGTGAGGTCGTGCAGGGTGGCCTCGCCGTAGCCGTTGGGCCACCACAACGCCGGGTTGCGCAGCCGGAGTTGGGGGTTGTCGGCGGGGGCGAAGACCACGTCGGTGCTCTCGCCGCCGGCGACCGTGACGGTCTGGGTGAGGCGTACGCCCTTGAAGGCCGCGGAGACGGTGACCTTCCGGTCGGCGGTGTCCGCGTTCTTCACCGGCACGGTGATGGTCAGTTCGGCGGTGCCGGTGTCCGGGAGGTCGGGCAGCCGGGTGTCCACGCGCGGGTCGCCGATGACCGCGGCGCCGGTGGAGCGCAGCCGGACGTGGTTCCAGATGCCGGCCGCCCGGTCGCGGACCGCGGGCATCCAGTCCCAGCCCGAAGAGGCCAGATACGTGGGGGAGTTGCGGTTCATCATGTTCGCGCCGGCGTCGACGAACGCGAGACCCGCCGGGCCCTTGTCGCCCGGGCTGCCCGGGAACGGCATCGGCGTGATCCGCACGGCGAGGGCCTGCGCGGCGTCGCCGCCGGTGGCCAGCAGCTCGGTGACGTCGAAGGCGGCGCGCGCGAAGGTGAAGGCGACCTCGCCGACGGAGCTGCTGTTGAGCCAGACGTCCGCCTTGTGGTTGACCCCGTCGAACTCCAGCCAGATGTGGCGTCCGGCGCCGGTGCGCAGACCCTTGGGGAGGTGGAACTCGCGCCGGTACCACCAGGAGTGGCGCGAAAGGGCTTCCGGGACATGGAGGTTGTTGAATCCGGCCACCGGGTCGGGCAGATGGCCCTGGTCGACGAGCGAGGTCGTGACCGTGCCGGGGACCGTCGCCGGCAGCCAACGGCTCGTGTCCGCCGAGGACTTGGACAGGGCGGCGCCGTCACCGGCGGCCCAGTCGTCCATCGTCAGGTCCCAGCCGGACTCCAGCGGGACGGTGCCGTCCTCGGCGACCTTGAGAGCCGGGGGAGTGCGGTGGTGGACGCCCCAGTCCGTCCAGCCGGTGGCCTCGGGGCGGGCGGTGCGGCATGTGCCGTACACCTGGAAGCCGTTGAGGCCGAGCGGGTTGGTGTTGGAGCGCTTGCGCACCGTCATGCGGACCCAGCGGGCGCTGACCGGCTTGGCCAGGGCGATCTCCACGACCCCGCCCTTGCCGGAGGTGGTGCTGTACACCGTCGTCCAGGCCTTGTTGTCCCGCGAGGTCTCCACGACGTAGTCGACCGCGCAGCTGGAGAGGATCTCCTGGCCGGTCGTGTCGTTGCGCGGACTGCCACTGGTCGACTCCGTGAACGCAGGGTCGTCCGCGGTCGCTTCGAAGGTGAGGTGGACCGAGTCGACCTCGCACAGCGCCTGGAGGTCGACCGAGATCCACTGGGGATCGCCGGCCGCCGCGCGCCAGCCCGTGCCGCGCACGCCGGTGGACGTCACCTTGTCGACCACGAACTCCGCCGGGGTGGGCGCGTAGTCGGTCGAGGAGACGGTGACGGGCCGATATCCGGCCAGCTCGCCCGGCGCCACCGGTCGGCTCGCCTGTCCGGATCCGGTCGCGAAGGCGTCGGTGGTCGAGGTCATGCCGAGGCCGAAGCCGGCCAGCAGGGCGGAGCCGGTGGACAGGACGGTGCGGCGTGAAGGTCTGGACGGCTGATCCGACATGGATTGCGGCTCCGATCAGGGAAGTTCAGGGCGCGGGCCGGCTCTGGGGCAGCCTGCTGACAACGTTGCCAGTGCGGCTCTGACAACGTTGCCAAACACTGCACCCGCGGGGGTGGGCTGTCAAGGTTTCCGGCGGTCACGCAAGGCCTCCAGGAATAAATTAGTAATTAATATTGACAAGGTTTCGGCCGCGCGCCACAGTCGTCGCCGTGACGTCGAGGCCGCCGTCCTGGGGGCGGCCGCATGTCACGCCGTCCGCATCCCCATCCCCCGGAGAGGCACGTGACCTCACACCCGCAAGGCCGCAAGACCGCAGGCCACAGACTCGGGCGCCGAGCCGGCACGGCCGCCGCGATCGCGACGGTCCTCGCCGTGACCGCGGCTCCCACGGCGATGGCGCAGACCCCCGAGGCGTCGGCGCAGGCGCCCACGGGGCAGGGCGCCGTGGACCAGGGCGCCCCCGCGTACTACGACAGCGGTCTCGCCCCGACGCCCTACATGGGCTGGAACACCTACTACGGGCTCGGCGCCCCCACCGAGAAAGAGGTCCGCTCGGTCGCCGACAAGCTGGTCAGCAGCGGTCTGCGGGACAGCGGTTACGACATCGTGTGGCTGGACGGCGGCTGGCAGGCCGACAACCCCCGTGACGCACAGGGGCGGTTGGTGGCCAACGCGGATCGCTTCCCCTCCGGGATCCCGGCACTCGTCTCCTACCTGCACAAGCGTGGACTCCGTGCGGGCATCTACACCGACGCCGGCACCTACGACGGCGGCAAGAGCTGCGGTCTCGGCAGCCGCGGCCACTACGACCAGGACGCGCGGCAGTTCGCCGGCTGGAAGGTCGACGCGATCAAGGTCGACTTCCTGTGCGGGATCGGCGCCAAGCTCGATCCCGGCCCGGCCTTCAAGGAGTTCAGCGACGCGGTCGCCAAGTCCGGCCGCACGATGCTGCTGAACCTGTGCAATCCGCTCACCGACGACTGGGGCCTGCCGCACACCCCCGAGCAGGACGCGCACAACACGTACGTCTACGCGCCGACCGCCGCCGACTCCTGGCGTACGGGCACCGACATCGCCTGGGGCACCGCGAGCCCCGGCCAGTGGCCCAACGTGCTGCGCAACATGGACGCCAACGCCTGGCACCCCGAGGCGCAGGGGCCCGGTCACTACAACGACCCGGACTACCTGATCCCCATGCGCAAGATGACCGACGGGTCGTACGAGCTGACCCAGGAGGAGTCCACCAGCCAGTTCGTGATGTGGGCCGAGATGGGCTCACCGCTCGTCCTCGGCTCCGACCCGCGCACGCTGTCCGACTCGATGCTCCAGACCCTCCGTAACCCGGAGATCATCGCCGTCGACCAGGACCCGCTCGCGATCCAGGGCGTGAGGGTGGCCTCGGACTCGGTCGGGGACGTGTACAGCAAGATGCTGGACGGACCCGGCCGGCGTGCGGTCGTGCTGCTCAACCGGTCCGACCAACCCGCCCTGCGGACCGTGCGGTTCGCGGACGCCGGGCTCGGCGGCCCGGTCCGGGTACGGGACCTGCGGGCGCGGGCGGACAAGGGCACGCACACGGGCTCGTACACCGTGGAGGTGCCCGCGCACGGCACCGCGTTCCTCAAGCTGACCGGCGCCGACGCCCTGCCCGGCACCGACCTCGGCGAGAGGACCACGGCCAGTCCGGCCGCCGTGCGTGACGGCTCCGGACTGACCACCTTCTCCCGTGGGCCGCACGGCTCCCTCGTGCAGCGCACCGACAACGGACGTACGCGTGACCTCGGCGGCCCCGCACAGGGCCGGATCCTGGGCCAGCCAGCCGCGTACGCCTCTGCCGGTGGCCGTATCGACGTCTTCGTGCGGGGCGCCGACTCCCGGGCCTACCGGCGGGTCCGCGACCACGGGCACTGGAGCGACTGGCAGAGCCTGGGCGGCCGGCTGACCGACGCACCCTCCGTCGCCTTCACCGACCCCGCGCACTGGACGCTCGTCGCACGCGGCGCCGACGGGCTGATCACACAGCGCGGTCCCGCCTCCGGGTGGTCCTCGCTCGGGGCGCCCAACGACCGTGCCACGTACGGGCGTCCGTCCGCCGTCGTCGACGCGCTCGGGCGAGTCCATGTCGCCGTACGCACCGCCGCGGACGACATCTGGACGCGGTCGCGCGACACGTCGGGCCAGTGGTCGGCGTGGATCTCGCTCGGCGGGACGGTCAGCGGCAGTCCGACGCTGGTCGCCGTCGGGGACGCGGTCCTGCTGTACGCGCGGGCCGCGGACTACACGCTCTGGCAGCAGCGGTACGCCGACGGTGCCTGGCAGGGCTGGAGCAAGCGACAGGAGTTCCCGAGCGCCGCCTTCGACGGGGCGCTGGGAGTGGTCGCGGGGCCCGACGGCTCCGTCGACGCGGTGTTCCGCGGAGTGGACGGCTATCTGCACCGGACCGAATTCAAATAAATTAGGAATCAATCATGGCCAACCAACTGCCCAGCCGACGCCTCTTCCTCGGCGGACTCGGTGCCGCCGGCACCGCCGCACTGCTCAGCGGCTGCGTCACCTCCACCTCCACCGGCAAGAGCTCCTCGAAGGGCGCGGTGACCCTCCAGTCCAACGTGTCCGCCCCGCAGGCCAAGGCCGCGATGCAGGACGTCGTCGCCGCCTACGCCAAGCAGGGATCCGGCAAGGCGAACCTCAACACGGTCGCCGCGGAGACCTTCCGCACCCAGCTGCCGACCTACCTCACCTCGGCCAACCCGCCGGACGTGTACACCTGGTACCCCGGCTCGGTGGCGGACGCCTACGCCAAGAAGAACCTGCTGCTCGACCTCGACGAGGTGTGGAGCTCCTCGCCCGATCTCAAGAAGTACAGCAAGGCGCTGAACACGCTCTGCACGGCGAGCTCCGGCAAGAAGGTCTTCGTGCCCAACACCTACTACTGGTGGGGCATGTTCTACCGCAAGTCCAACTTCGCCAAGTGGGGCGTGAGCGAGCCCAAGAGCTGGGACGACTTCCTCGACCTGTGCGACAAGCTCAAGAGCAAGGGCGTCACCCCGATCGGGCTCGGCGCGGGCGGCAACACCCCCTGGGTCGCGTCCGCCTGGTTCGACTACCTGGACATCCGGATCAACGGCGCCCAGTACCACCGTGAACTCCTCGCCGGGAAGCACCGGTTCGACGACCCCGAGGTGCGCAAGGTCTTCGACCGCTGGCAGGAGGTGCTGCCGTACTTCGATCCGAACGGCACCGCCGTCGCCTTCCAGGACGCGACGACCTCCCTGCTCAACGGCCGCAGCGGCATGATGCTCATCGGCACCTTCTTTGCCGACGCGGCACCCAAGGACGCCCTGGACGACATCGACTTCTTCCGCTTCCCCGTCATCGACTCCAAGATCCCGCTCGCCGAAGAAGCACCCGTCGACGGCTACTTCGCCAGCGCCCGCACCGGCCGCAAGGACCAGGTCACCGACCTGATGAAGTACCTCGCCACCGCCGAGGCCCAGGAGATCTACATCAAGGGCTCCTCCGGCACCGTCCTGCCCTGCAACCCCGACGCGAAGGACGCCGGCACCCCGCTGGTCATCAAGGGCCGCAAGCACATCGACGAGGCGGCCGAGATCACCCAGTTCTTCAACCGGGACTCCAGCGACGCCCTCCAGCCCACCGCCGACAACGCGTTGACCAAGTTCCTGGCCAAGCCCAAGTCGATCGGGAGCATCCTCACCGACTGGCAGCGCGACGCCGAGAAGATCTGGAACGCCTGAGATGGCTGTCCTGACAGCACCCGAACGGAAGTCCCCGGCCCGCACGCCCGTCAAGGGCAAGCGGGTCCGGGGGCCCCGGCGCACACCCCCGCTGGTGCTCGCCTTCGTCCTGGTCCCGCTCCTCGCCGAAGCGGTGTGGGTGTTCTGGCCCGCCCTCCAGGGCTTCTACCTCGCCCTCACCGACTGGGACGGCGTCTCGGCACCGCGGTTCGTCGGCCTGGACAACTTCCGGGAGATGGCGCACGACGAGGTCTTCCGCAGCGCCACCGGCCACACCGTCCTGTGGCTGGTCCTCTTCGGCGGCCTGTCCGCCCTGCTCGGCCTCGCCGCCGCCCTGCTGCTCCAGCAGGAGCGGCGCGGGGTCGGGTTCTACCGCGCGGCCCTCTTCCTGCCGGTCGTCTTCTCCCTGGTCGCCACCGCCCTGGTCTGGCAGGCCATCTACCAGCCCGACGGCGTCCTGAACCAACTCCTGCAGTCCGTCGGCCTCGGCAGCCTGCGCCACGCCTGGCTCGCCGACCAGGACACCGCCCTGTACGCGGTGATCGTGCCCGCGCTGTGGCGCCAGATCGGCTACGTCATGGTCCTCTACCTGGCCGGCCTCAAGGGCATCGACCCCGCCCTGTACGAGGCCGCGAAGGTCGACGGCGCGACCGCCTGGCAGCGCTTCAGGCACGTCACCCTGCCCCAACTGCGCAGTGTCAACGCGGTCGTTCTGTCGGTCATCGTCATCGATTCGCTGCGCTCCTTCGACGTCGTGTGGTCGCTGACCCGCGGCGGCCCCTACCACTCGTCCGAGCTGCTGAGCACCTACATGTACTCGACCGCCTTCCAGTCCCTGCGCCTCGGCTACGGCTCCGCGCTCGCCGTCGTCATCTTCGTGCTGGCCTTCGGCGTCATCTGCTCCTACCTCGTCCGCGCGTTCAGGGAGGCCGACTGATGTCCGCCAACTCCACGGCCCTGCGCCGCAGGCGGGCCGCGACCGCCGGATTCCACCTCGGCGCGGGCGCGCTGGCGATCCTGTGGCTGCTGCCCATCGCCCTGGTCGTGGTGACCAGCCTGCGCTCCTTCGACGACATCGCCGCGAACGGCCTGGGCAGTTGGCCCCACTCCTTCACCTTCGGCAACTTCAGCCAGGCCTGGGTGGACGGCGGCCAGCAGCGCGCCCTCATCAACAGCCTGGTCGTCACGATCCCCTGCGTCCTGGTCACGCTGGCCCTCGCCGCGATGGCCGCCTTCGCCCTCAGCCGCTACGAAGTCCCCTTCCGGCGCTCGCTGTTGCTCCTCATGCTCGGTGGCAACCTGCTCCCCCCGCAGATCCTGCTCATCCCGGTGTCCAAGCTCAGCGAAGTGATGGGCATCTACGACACCCTGCCCGCGCTCATCGGCGTGCAGATCGGCTTCGGCGTCGGCTTCTACGTCTTCGTCCTGCACGGGTTCATGCGCTCGATCCCGGTGGAGATCCAGCAGGCTGCGGTCGTCGACGGCGCGGGCCCCTGGCAGATCTTCTGGCGGATCATCCTCCCGCTGACCAGGCCGGCCCTGGCCGCCCTCAGCGCCCTGTCCTTCACCTGGATCTTCAACGACCTGCTCTGGGCGATCACCGTCCTGCGCAGCGACACCAAGATGCCGATCACCGCCGCGCTCATCGGACTGCAAGGACAGTACGTGTCGATGTGGAATGTCATCGCGGCCGGTTCCGTCATCGCCGCCGCGCCGACGGTCGCCGTGTTCCTGCGCTTCCAGCGGCACTTCGTCGCCGGACTCAACCTGGGGGCGGTCAAGTGACCTACCAGCGCTGGACCTTGCGCACGGAGAACACCTCCTACACCGTGCGCCTGTCCCCGGACGGCCCCTGGGCCGAACTCGACGCATGGGGGCCCCTCGGCGTCGAGGACGGCCCGTCCGCCCTGGACTGGTCGAGGCGCACGCACTTCATCACGCCCGCCGACGCGGCTCCGGCCGAGTATCTGCCGTACGGGCTGCGGCCGTTCACCGGATCGGAGCTGGTGGCCTCGCGGCTGGACGGGGGCGACCGGGGCGTGTGGTGGGAGTTCGCGGGGGCGCAGGCGAGCGAGGGCTCGCTACGACTCGCCTTCCACGACGGGCAGTTGGGCCTGCGGACCGTCCTGCGCTACGAGACCGTGCCGGGCACGGACGTGATCCTGCGGTGGACCGAGTTCACCGCCACGGAGGAACTGCGCCTGGAGCGCCTCGACTCGGCCGCCGTGACCGTCCCCGTCTCCGGCGTCGCCCGACTGACGTACCTCACCGGCCAGTGGTCGCAGGAGTTCCAGCGCACCCAACTCGACCTGCCCAGAGGCACGTTCGGCATCGGCAGCCTCCAGAGCGTCCCGGGCCACGCCTACGCGCCCTGGCTCGCCGTACAGGACGGCGAGTCACCGGCCGCGTACGGCGTCGCCCTCGCCTGGCCCGGCAACTGGCACATCACAGCGGAGGCCGCGCCCGGCGGCTCGGTACGAGTGCGGGCAGGCCGGGTGCCGCACGAGGGGGTGGCCCTGCTCGCACCTGGGGAGACCCTGGCCACTCCCCAACTGGCCTGTGCTTTCAGCGCGGAGGGCCTCGACGGGCTCTCGCGCGTCTGGCACCGCTACGAACGCCGGCTGACCGGCGAGCGTCTGCACCGCCCGCGCAAGGTCCTCTACAACTCCTGGGAGGCCACCGGCTTCGACGTCGAGGCGGCCGGCCAGCTGGAGCTGGCGAAGACGGCCGCCGACATCGGCGCCGAACTGTTCGTCGTGGACGACGGCTGGTTCACCGGGCGCGCCGACGACACCGGGGGGCTGGGCGACTGGTGGCCGGACCCGGCGGCGTTCCCGCAGGGCTTCGACCAATTCGTGGCGGACGTAAAGGGGTTGGGCCTGGACTTCGGCCTCTGGGTCGAGCCCGAGGCCGTCAGTCCCAAGAGCCGGCTGTACGCCGAACACCCCGAGTGGGTCTACCGGATCGAGGGCCGCCCCCGCCGGCTCGTCCGCAACCAGCTCCTCCTCGACCTCGGCCGCACCGACGTCCAGGACTTCGTGATCGGGACGCTGGACCGGCTGCTCGGCACCTACGACATCAGCTACCTCAAGTGGGACATGAACCGCCCGCCCACCGAGCGCGGGCGCCCCGGCGGCGGCCCTGTCGACCTCGACGCCGAGCACGTCGCCGGATACCTGCGCGTCCTGGACCACCTCCGGTCCGCCCATCCCGACGTCACCGTCGAGGGGTGCGCGGGCGGCGGCGGGCGGATCGAGCACGCGACCATCGCGCGCACCGACGTGGTGTGGCCCAGCGACAACACCGCCCCGCTGGACCGGCTCGCCATCCAGTACGGCTTCCTGCACGCGCACGCCCCGCACGTGATGAGTTCCTGGGTCACCGACGCGCCCGGCGTCTTCGATCCGCGCCCGCGCAGCCTCGCCTTCCGCTTCGTCAACGCCATGTGCGGAGTGCTGGGCATCGGCGCGGACCTGCGCGAGTGGACGCCGGAGCAGCGGGTCGAGGCCGCCCGGTGGATCGCCCGGTACAAGGAGGTGCGGGACGTGATCCACCACGGCGAGGCGCGGCTTCTCGGGACGCCGCAGGAGCCGACCTGCGGGGTGCAGTACGACCTCGGCGAACGTACGGTCGTCGCCGCGCTGAGCACCGGGCGCCTCGACGGGGCGCCGCTCGTGCCGGGGCGGGCGAGCCGGCTCCGGCTGCGCGGACTGGACGCCGCGGCACGCTACCGGGACACGGCGACGGGAACGACGTACAGCGGAGCGCATCTGCTGCATCACGGGCTGCCGTTCGCCTGGAGCGGCGATCACGATGCCGACCTGGTCGTGCTGATGCGCGAGTGAGCCCCTTATGTTTCCAGCAAGCCCTTACTCGTGAAAACCGCGAAGGACCCGAAGGTCGCGAAGGAGTCGAACCTCGATGGACCAGTCCGCACGCCGGCCCGGCGCCCGTTTCACCGGCCGCACGGCCGTGGTCACCGGAGCTGCCTCCGGCATCGGAGCCGCCACGGCCGTGCGCCTCGCCGAGGAGGGAGCGGCCGTGGTGCTCACCGATGTCGCCGAGGAGCGCGGCGAGGCGGTGGCGGAGCGGATCGGCAAGGACGGCGGGCGAGCCCGGTTCGTGAGCGCCGATGTCGCGGTCGAGGAGGACTGGGCGCGGGTCGTCGCCGCCGCGCACACCTTCGGGCCGGTCGACGTCCTCGTCAGCAACGCCTTCACCGTCGACGTCACACCCGCCCACGAGATGACCCTGCCGTCCTGGCAACGCCAGCTCGACGTCAATCTGACCGGCAGCTTCCTCGGCTTCCGTGCCGTCCTGCCCGACCTGCGCGAACGCGCGGGGGCGGTGGTGCTGACCTCGTCCGTCCACGCCCACCGCGGGATCCCCGGACACCCCGCCTACGCGGCCGCCAAGGGTGCCCTGCTCTCCCTGTGCGGGCAGTTGGCCGTCGAGTACGGACCCGAGGTGCGCGTCAACGCCGTCGTGCCCGGCCCGATCCTCACCGGGGCCTGGGACCGGGTACCCGAGCACGACCGCGCACAGAGCGTCGCCGAGACGGCCGCCCGCCGGTTCGGCACCCCGGAGGAAGTGGCCGCGGCCATCGCGTTCCTCGCCGCCGACGAGGCCTCCTACATCACCGGGACGAGCCTGGTCGTGGACGGCGGCTGGAGCGTAGTGAAGGCCTCCGCATGAGCGCGCACCGGCCGAACCGGCCGCACCGGACGAACGAGAAAGGCAGTACCACATGAGCTCCTACGCCCGCCGCGGTGTGCACGGTCAGACCGTGGAGGCGCTCGCGCGCCGCATCCTGGGCGGTGAGATCCCCGAGGGGGCCACGCTCGACCTGGTGGCGCTGCAGAGCGAGCTGGACGTGAGCCTCACCGCCCTGCGCGAGTCGCTCAAGGTGCTCGCCGCCAAGGGGATGGTCGACGCCCGGCAGAAGCGCGGTACGTTCGTGCGCGCCCGCGCCGACTGGAACCTCCTCGACGCCGACGTGCTGCGCTGGCAGTTCGAGGGCGACCACACCACGGACGCCGACCGGGCGCTGCTGCGCAACCTCGCCGAGGTGCGCGCCATCATCGAACCGGCCGCCGTCCGCCTCGCCGCCGCCCGGCGCACCGACGACGACCTCGCCGCACTGGAGGGCGCCCTGGACGCGATGGCGGAGCAGGACGTCGATGCCTCGCACGCCGTCGACGCCGACCTCGCCTTCCACCGCGCCCTGCTCAACGCCACCCACAACGAACTCCTCGAACGCATGGAGATGGTCATCGAGTCCGGCCTCGCCCACCGCGACCACATCGTGCACAGCGCCCCGCACAGCGAGGACCCCGTGCCCGCCCACCGCGCGGTCCTGGACGCCGTGCGCGACCGGGACCCGCTGCGCGCCGAGGCCGCCATGCGGGCCCTGCTCGACCAGGCCGGCCGCGACCTCGACCGGGTCGGCACCGCCGACGACGACACGGAAGGCTCCCGAGCCAAGTGAAGATCACCCGTATCGAAACCTTCCTCGTCCCCCCGCGGTGGCTGTTCTGCCGCGTGGAGACCGACGACGGCGTGGTCGGCTGGGGCGAACCCGTCGTCGAGGGCCGCGCCGAGGTCGTCCGGGCCGCCGTCGAGGTCCTGTCCGAGTACCTCGTCGGCCAGGACCCGCTGCGCATCCAGGACCACTGGCAGGTCCTCACCAAGGGCGGCTTCTACCGCGGCGGCCCGGTCCTCTCCAGCGCCGTCGCCGGCATCGACCAGGCCCTGTGGGACATCGCAGGGAAGGTGTACGGCGCTCCCGTGCACGCCCTGCTCGGCGGTCCCGTGCGCGACCGGGTCCGGGTCTACGCCTGGGTCGGCGGCGACGAACCCGCCGAACTCACCGACCAGATCGCCGAACAGGTCGAGGCGGGCTTCACCGCCGTCAAGATGAACGGCGCCGGCACCACCTCGCCGCTCGCCACCGCCGCCGAGACCGCGGCCGTCGTCGCCCGCGTCGCCGCCGCCCGCGAGGCCCTCGGCCCCGACCGCGACGTCGCCGTCGACTTCCACGGCCGCTTCAGCGCGGCGAGCTCCCGCCGGGTCCTGGCCGAACTGGCGCCGCTGCACCCCCTGTTCGTCGAGGAGCCGGTGGTCCCCGAGCAGAGCCACCTGCTGGCGGGCCTCGTCGCCTCCTCACCGGTGCCGCTCGCCACCGGTGAACGCCTCTACGGACGCGCCGAGTTCCTCCCCGTCCTCGCCGCCGGAGTCGCCGTCGCCCAGCCCGACCTCTCGCACGCCGGCGGCATCTCCGAGGTGCACCGCATCGCCTCGCTCGCCGAGACCTACGGCGCCCAGCTCGCCCCGCACTGCCCGCTCGGCCCGATCGCGCTGGCGGCCAGCCTCCAGATCGCCTTCGCCACGCCCAACTTCCTCATCCAGGAGCAGAGTCGGGGCATCCATTACAACAAGGACGCCGACCTCCTCTCCTACCTGGTCGACACCGAGCCGTTCCGCTTCATCGACGGGCACGCGCCGCGCGGGGACGCGCCCGGCCTCGGCATCACCGTCGACGAGGACGCCGTACGCGCCGCCGACCGCACCGGGCACGCCTGGCGCAACCCGGTATGGCGGCACGCGGACGGGTCCTTCGCGGAGTGGTGACCATGGACTCCCCGATCCTGCGGATCGTCACCGACCCCGCCCACGGTGGGCGTTGGACCTCGCTGCGGGCGGGGGAGCGGGAGTGGCTGTGGCGGCGCGACGGCGTCGGACGCGAGGACGTGTCCCGGGGGGACTCCTTCGTGGACGCGGGCGGCCTTGAGGAGTGCGTGCCGACGGTGCGGGGCGTGCCGGATCACGGGGACGCCTGGGCCCGGGGGTGGACCCGGGACGAGAGCGGAACCGAGCGCGTCGAGTGCGAGTCGTTCTCCCTGACCCGGTCGATCGGCCCGGGACCGGTGGTCGACTACGTCCTGTCGGCCGACCCGGGCTTCCGCTTCGTGTGGGCCGCGCACGCGCTGCTCGACCTGTCCCCGCGAGCCACCCTGCACATGCCGGAGGGGGCGGACACCCGGCTCTATCCCTCCGCCGACGGCCCCTGGGTGGAAGGCGGTTGGCCCGCGCCCAGGGACGTGCGCCTCGACCGGTTCGGGCCGGACGACGGCACCGCGGTCGGCGCCGTCGTGGACGCCTCCCGCGCTTGCGTCCACGACGACCAGGACCGGCTGGCGTTCGCCCTGGAGGCCGAAGGGCAACCGGTGTCGATCGCCCTGTGGCGCAACCTCGGCGGCTTTCCGCTCGACGGTCCCTATCGCAGCACGGGCGTCGAGCCGATGCTCGGCCGCGTCTTCGACCTCGCCGAAGCCGGTACCGACGACGCGGCGCGCGTCCCCGCGTCCGGTCAGGCGCACTGGCGCCTCACCCTCGCCGCCGACTGCAACTGCACCTGAGACAACCGGAATTGGAGCCCAGCAGATGGATCTGCGAGCGTCCCTCGCCGCCCACCGCCTCGTCGCGATCGTGCGCGGAGACGATCCCGAGGCCGCGTTGAGCACCGTTCTGACCCTGGCCGCGGAGGGCGTCGAGCTGATCGAGGTCTCCCTCACAGGCAAGGACGCGCTCACCGTCATCGAGCGGGCTCGGCAGGCGCTCGGTCCCGACCGCCCCCTCGGCGCCGGTACGGTCCTGACCGCCGAGGACGCCCTGGCCGCCCACCGGGCCGGCGCCGACTTCGCCGTCACCCCGGCCCTGGGCGAAGGGGTCGGCGCGGCAAGGGAGTTGGGCATGCCGGTGATAGCCGGAGTGATGACCCCGACCGAGATCGTGGCCGCCGGCGCGCTCGGCGCCGCCGCGCTGAAGATCTTCCCGGCGGCGGAGGCCGGCGGGCCCGCCTACCTGAAGGCGTTGCGCGGGCCGTTCCCGCAGGTGCCGTTCGTACCCGTGGGAGGCGTGGACGAGACGGCCGCTCGTGCCTATCTGGCCGCCGGGGCGATCGCGGTGGGGGTGGGCTCGCCCCTGGTCGGCGACGCGGCGGACGGCGGAAGCCTGACCGAGTTGCGTGTCCGGGCGCGTGCGTTCCGGGCTGTCGCGGGGGAGTTCGGCGAGTTCGGGGAGGTCACGTCGTGACCGATGTCCTTCGTACCGGTGCCCTCCGTCCTGATCCCCTCCACCCCGACCGGCTGGAGCTCGGCGAAGGCATCCGCTGGACCGACGTCGGTGTCTTCCTCGTCGACATCCTCGCGGGCCGGCTGCTGCACGCCCCCGAGGAACCCGGTGCGCCCCTGCGCGAACTGGCCCGACTGCCCTTCCCGTTGGGCGCGGTCGCACCCGTCGCCGGCCGGCCCGGCACCTGGATCGCCGCCGCCGGCACCGGGATCTGCCTGCTCACGCCCGACGGTTCGACCGACTGGCTGGCCCGCCCGGAGGACGACGCCCCGCAGCCCATGCGCATGAACGACGCGGCCGCCGACCCGTCCGGCCGGTTCTGGGCGGGCAGCATGGCGTACGGCGCCGACGAGGCGGCCGGTTCGCTGTACCGGGTCGACCACGACGGCACGGTGAGCCGTGTGCTGGACGGCATCAGTGTGCCCAACGGGCCTGCTTTCACGGCCGACGGGACCGCCATGTACCTGGCCGACAGTGCGCGGGGGATCGTGCGGCGGTATCCGGTGGACCCGGCGACCGGCGACCTCGGGGACCCCGAGACGTTCGTGACCGTGTCCGAGGGCAGTCCCGACGGCATGACCGTCGACCGTGACGGTGCCGTCTGGATGGCGGTCTGGGGCACCGGGACCGTGCGTCGGTATCTGCCGGACGGGAGCCTCGACCGGACGGTGCGGTTGCCCGCGCGCCAACCCGCTGGGGTGTGCCTCCGGAAGGACGTCCTCTACGTCACCACCGCTCGCGTGGGCCTGACCGACCCGGGCCCCGGCGACGGTGCGATCTACGCCGTGGGGGTCGATGTGCCGGGCCGCCCGGCGGACGCCTACCGACCCGAGGCGGACGTCTCCCGTCCCGAGGCGGACGTCTCCCGTCCCGAGGCGGACGTCTCCCGTCCCGAGGCGGACGGCTTCGGTCCCGAGGCGGCGTCGAAGCCGGAGGTGGCATGAGCACCGGCAGGCGTCCCGCCGACGGCCCGGTCGTGTGCGTCGGCGAGACCATGGCCGCACTGGCCCCCACCCCGCCCGAATCCCTGTACAGCGCCGACGAGTTGAGCCTGTCGGTGGCCGGCGCCGAGTCCAACGTCGCCATGTACCTCGCCGACCTCGGACGTCCCGTCTCCTGGCTCTCCGCCCTCGGTGACGACGCGTTCGGCAGGCGGGTGCGGACGGCGGTCGCCGCGGCGGGCGTGGACGTGACCGGCGTACGGACCGACCCCTCGCGGCCCACAGGTCTGCTGGTGAAGGACCCGGGCTCCGAGCGCACCCGCGTCCACTACTACCGCGCGGGCTCGGCGGCCTCGGCCCTGGGCCCCGACGTCCTGGACGACCCGAAACTGCGGTCGGCGGCCCTCCTGCACCTCACCGGCATCACCCCCGCGCTCTCCTCGTCCTGCCGGGACCTGGTGCGACGGGCGCTCGACACCCCGGCGGACTCACGCCCGTACGCCATCAGCTTCGACGTCAACCACCGCCCGGCCCTGTGGCCGGACGACGGCACGGCCGCCGACGTGCTGCGCGCGCTGGCGGACCGGGCCGACATCGTCTTCGTAGGACTCGACGAGGCGCAGGAGTTGTGGGGCGCCGATCTCGAACCGGGCGGTGTGCGGCGGTTGTTGGCAGGGCCGGGCATCCTCGTCGTGAAGGACGGTGGGCGGGCCGCGCACGCGTTCACCGCGGAGGGCGAGTTCACGGTTCCGGCGCTGCCCACGGACGTCGTCGAGCCCGTGGGCGCGGGTGACGCCTTCGCCGCCGGGTTCCTGGCCGGTCTGCTGCGCGGCGACGACCCGCGGCGCGCCCTGCGGCTCGGGCACATCACGGCCTCGTCCGCGCTCAAGGTGACCGGGGATCATGGGCCGTTGCCGGAGGACGCCGTGCTCATGGGGTTGCTCGGCGCCACCGACGCGGAATGGCTCAGGCGGGCTGTGGTGTGAGCCGCTTGTGGCCCTTGCGGTCGTAGTACCGCGTCATCCCGAAGCCGAAGAGCAGGGCGAGGGCCGCGCCGACGGCGATCATGGTCCAGGAGCGGGTGAGGCCCGCGTCGCCGCGGGCGTCGAAGTAGAGGACCGCCCGGACGCCGTCGCTGAGTTGGCGCATGGGCTCGAAGTGGGAGAGGAAGCGGTAGAAGGCGGGGACCGCCTGGAGGGGGACGGTCGCGCCCGAGGAGGGCAGGCCCAGGACGATGAACACGAACATGGACACCAGCTGGCCGATCCCGCCGAACGCGGCGTTGATGGCCTGCACGCCCAGACCGACGGCGAGGGAGGCGCAGTAGGAGAAGATCCACAGCAGCGGGATGTGGGTGGCGTCCATGCCGAGGATCGAGATGGTGGCGAGCATGACCAGGGTGACGGTCACGACCGTGATGCCCGCGGTCATGCCCATCTTCAGGAGCAGGGTCTGGGTGCGGTTGATGGGGACGGTCGGCCGGCGGGTGTGCCAGGGGCCGATCTCGTTGTCGGCGTAGCCGAGGGACGTGTCGACGGCGTTGCTGATGACGTTGCCGCCGAGGAACCCGGCCAGGACCAGCAGCAGCGTGTAGTAGAAGGCACTGAGGCCGAGGCCGCTGTGGTCGCCGAGGGGATGGCCCACCTGGGTGACGACGTTCACCGGGTCGGCGAGCAGCAGCTTGGTCGTCGAGTTGGCCTTGGAACCGGCCGCCGACGTGAGCTGCTTGCCGATGGACTGCGAGGCCTGGTGCGCTGCCTGCGTGGTGATCTGGCCGGCGAGCGAGGAGCCCAGACTGCCCTTGCCCGGGTTGGTGAGCACCGTGATCGTCGGCCGCGCGGTGGCGCCGGTCGTGGTCAGCGCGGTGACGGAGTCGGTGAAGTCGGCCGGGATGACCAGGGCGCCGTAGATCCGGCCGGAGTCGAGCTGGTCCTGCGCCTGCGCCCGGGTCAGGGTGCGCCAACCGGCCTTGCCGCCCGCGGAGTCGGCGGTGATGGCGCCGGCGACCTGCGTGCCCAGGTTCTGTCGCTGTCCGGTCGGCGGCTTGCCGGTGTCGGAGTTGACGACGCCGATGGGGAGGTGGTGCAGGTCGCCCTGCGGGTTGACGACGCCGCCCATGTACAGAAGGGACAGCAGCAGGGCGAGCACCGCGGTCAGGACGGACGGCATGAGCCACAGCTTGGGGTGGCCCAGCAGCTTGGTGGCACGGACCTCGGGGGCGGCGTCGGCCATGGTGGTCCTCGGGGTAGCGGGTGGCGACTGTTCGGCGTTCAGAGTGTTCGCCATCCGGTGCCCTTTTGCATCCCGAACACACTCGCACGGATGTACGTCCGCACAGGCAACCCACAGCCCCTCGGGCCCCTCCTATCCGGTGAACGGACCCGCGTACCGAGGTCGTCCACGAGTGGCGACGCACCAAGAGGAGTGTTCGTTGGACGGCATCGAGACCCCCTCCGCCGGCAGCAGACCGTCCCGGGAGGCGGGCGACGGCGAACGGCCCACCGCGCTGTCCCGCCGCCGCTTCATGGTCTACTCGCTCGCCGCGTCCACCCTCACCATCGCCGCCCCTCTCGGCTGCGACGCCTCCACGGCCCGGGGCGCCACCCCCTCCGCCGCTTCCGCCGCCTCCGACGTCCTCGTGACCGGAACCGACGAGGAGATGCTCGTCCTGGAGGTCACCGCGGCCAACAAGGTGATCGTCCGGCTGCCCCGCCTGGAGGTCGGGCAGGGCATCACCACCGCCGTCGCCATGATGATCGCCGAGGAACTGGACGCCCGGCTCGCCGACGTCGACATCCCGCTCGCCGACGCCCGCACCCGGGGCAACCAGTACACCGGCGGATCCAACTCGGTCAGCTCGCTCTACGGCCCCGCCCGCGCCCTCGCCGCGACCGCCCGCGCCAGGCTCGTGACCGCCGCCGCCCGGAAGTGGCACGTACCCGCCTGGAGCCTGCGCACCCGGGACACGATGGTCATCGGGCCGGGCGGTCGCACCGCCACCTTCGGTTCCCTCACCGCGAGCGCCGCCACGATCCGCCGCACCTCCGTGTCCAGCAGGCCGAAGCCGGCCGCCAAGCACCGGGTCATCGGCCGGCCGACGAACCGGATCGACGCCCGGGCCATCGTCACCGGCATGGCGAAGTACGCCGGTGACGTGACCGTCGCCGGGGTGAAGCCGACCGTGGTGGCCCGGCCGCCGACGATCAGGGGGAAGATCGTCTCGGTCGACGACCGGGCGGCCCGCGCCCTGCCGGGTGTGCGGGCCGTGGTCCGGATACCGGGCGGTGTCGCGGTCGTGGCCGACACCTTCCATCACGCCTTCAGAGCCCGCGACGCCCTCAAGATCAAGTGGGCGCCCGGGCCGCTGGCCGGACTGTCCGACGCGGGCGTCCGTTCCCGACTCAAGGCGGCCGTGCCCAGGTTGCCCACCCCGCCCAGCGGATCCACCCAGATCCAGGGCGAGTTCGAGTTCGCGTTCGTCAGCCACGCCCCCATGGAAGTGCTGACCGCGGTCGCCGATGTGCGCGCCCACAAGGCCGAGTTCTGGTTCGCCTCCCAGACACCGATGGAGGCGAGGGACGCCGTGGCCGCGGCGGTCGGGCTGCCCGCGAGCAAGGTGAAGGTCCATGTCCTGCGCGGCGGCGGCTCGTTCGGACGGCGGCTCAACTACGACGCGGCCGTCGAGGCCGCCCTGATCTCCAAGGCCGCCGGCCTGCCGGTCAAGTTGATGTGGAGCCGCACCGACGACATCCGGCACGGCCGGATGCGCCCCGCCAGCCACCACCGCATACGCGCCAGCCACAAGGACGGCCGAGTGGTGGCCTTCACGCACTCGATGGCCTCGGTGAGCGAGTCGTACGAGGGCAAGGGCGCCGTCAACCAGGCCGCGTTCCTGCGGCGGGCGGCGGCGGGACCGGCGCCCAGCGACTCCGGGCTCTACAACTTCGGCCGGATATCCGGGGATTGGGGCGGCATCGACCTCGCGATACCACTGGGCGCCTGGCGCTCGGTGGACTCCGGGACGATGCGGACCGCGGAGGAGATCCTCGTGGACGAGGTCGCCGCGAGCCTGGGGCAGGACGCGGTCGCCTTCCGGCGTACGACGCTGCGGAACAAGGCGGTGAAGGCCGTGCTCGACAAGGTGGCAGCCGCCGGGCAGTGGGGACGGTCGCTGCCTGCCGGGCATGCGCAGGGTGTCGCCGTGCACGAGGAGTACGGGTCCTGCGTGGCCTGTCTCGCCGAGATCGACGCCACCGATCCGAAGAACCCGCGGGTGACCAGGGTGGTGATGGCGGCCGACGTCGGCCGGGCCGTCAACCCGCGCGGCCTCGAGGCCCAGCTCATGGGGACCGCTGTCGACGGGATCTCGACCGTGCTGCGGGCCGGGCTGCACCTGGACCGGGGCGCGATCCGCGAGGGCAGCTTCGCCGACTTCCAATGGGCCCGCCAGCGGCACGCCCCGCTGCACTTCGAGGCGCACATCATGCCCGCGAACGGGGATCCGGGCGGGGCCGGCGAACTCGGCGTACCGGCCGCCTCCGGGGCCGTCGCCAACGCGTACGCACGGGCGACCGGCACCAAGCCGCGCCGCTTTCCCCTCACCTTCTGACCAGCCTCGCCCTCTGACCAGCCTGAGCTTCTGACCAGCCTCCGAGAAGGTACTCATGCCCTCCCACTCCTTCACCCTCAACGGCAAACCGGTCACCGTCGAGGCCCCCGCCGACATGCCCCTGCTGTGGGTGCTGCGCGATCTGCTGCACGTCACCGGGCCCAAGTACGGCTGCGGAGTCGGCGTCTGCCGCGCCTGCACGAGCCATCTCGACGGGGAGGAGATCCAGCCCTGCGTCGTCGAGGTCAAGGAGTGCGCGGGCCGCGAGGTCACCACCATCGAGGGGCTGGCCGAAGGCGACACCCTGCACCCCGTGCAGCGGGCCTGGATGGACTGCGACGTCTCCCAGTGCGGCTTCTGCCAGCCCGGGCAGATCATGGCCGCCGCGGCCCTGCTGAAGCGGACGGCCCAGCCGACCGACGCCGACATCGACCGCATCGAGAACGTCTGCCGCTGCGGCACGTACGCCCGGATCCGCGAGGCGATCAACAAGGCGGCCTCGGAAATCACCCCTTGAGTGGCCCGGCTCACATGGCCAGACGGCTACGGCACCGACACCATGGTGCACGTCACCGGCAGGCTGAAGGGAGCGGCGATGTTCCGCAAGGTACTGGTCGCCAACCGTGGTGAGATCGCGATCCGGGCATTTCGCGCCGGCTACGAGCTGGGCGCCCGGACGGTCGCGGTCTTCCCGCACGAGGACCGAAACTCGCTGCACCGGCTCAAGGCCGACGAGGCCTACGAGATCGGCCTGCCCGGACATCCGGTGCGGGCGTATCTCTCCGTCGAGGAGATCGTGCGCGCCGCCCGCAAGGCCGGTGCGGACGCCGTCTACCCGGGGTACGGATTCCTGTCCGAGAACCCCGAGCTGGCGAAGGCCTGCGAGGAGGCGGGCATCACCTTCGTCGGGCCGGACGCGCACACCCTGGAACTGACCGGCAACAAGGCCCGCGCCGTGGCCGCCGCCCGCGCGGCCGGTGTCCCGGTGCTCGGCTCCTCGGCGCCCTCCAACGACGTGGACGAACTGGTCCGCGCCGCCGAGGAGGTCGGCTTCCCGGTGTTCGTGAAGGCGGTCGCCGGCGGTGGCGGACGCGGTATGCGGCGGGTCGAGGACCCGGCCACCCTGCGCGAGTCCATCGAGGCCGCCTCCCGCGAGGCGGCGAGTGCCTTCGGCGATCCGACCGTCTTCCTGGAGAAGGCCGTCGTCGACCCCCGCCACATCGAGGTGCAGATCCTCGCCGACGGCGAGGGCAACGTCATCCACCTCTTCGAGCGCGACTGCTCCCTCCAGCGCCGCCACCAGAAGGTCATCGAGCTGGCCCCCGCGCCCAACCTCGACCCGGCCCTGCGCGACCGCATCTGCGCCGACGCGGTCCGCTTCGCCCGCGAGATCGGCTACCGCAACGCGGGCACCGTCGAGTTCCTGGTCGACCCCGCGGGCAACCACGTCTTCATCGAGATGAACCCGCGCATCCAGGTCGAGCACACGGTCACCGAGGAGGTCACCGACGTCGACCTCGTCCAGGCCCAGCTGCGCATCGCCGCCGGCGAGACCCTCGCCGACCTCGGCCTGTCCCAGGAGACGGTGAAGCTGCACGGCGCGGCCCTCCAATGCCGTATCACCACCGAGGACCCCGCCAACGGCTTCCGCCCGGACACCGGCCGCATCAGCGCCTACCGCTCGCCCGGCGGCTCCGGCATCCGCCTCGACGGCGGAACCACCCACGCGGGTACGGAGATCAGCGCGCACTTCGACTCGATGCTGGTCAAACTCACCTGCCGGGGCCGGGACTTCAAGACCGCGATCGGCCGGGCCCGGCGTGCCGTCGCCGAGTTCCGCATCCGCGGTGTCGCCACCAACATCCCGTTCCTGCAAGCCGTGTTGGACGACGCTGACTTCCAGGCCGGGCGGGTCACGACGTCGTTCATCGAGCAGCGCCCGCACCTGCTGACCGCCCGCTCCTCCGCCGACCGCGGCACCAAGCTGCTCACCTACCTGGCCGACGTGACGGTGAACAAGCCGCACGGCGAGCGGCCCGACCTGATCGACCCGACCACCAAGCTTCCCCCGCTGCCCGCCGGTGAGCCGGCCGCGGGATCCCGGCAGCGGCTGGTCGAGCTGGGCCCCGAGGGCTTCGCGCGGTGGCTGCGCGAGTCGCCGACCATCGGCGTCACCGACACCACCTTCCGCGACGCCCACCAGTCCCTGCTCGCCACCCGGGTGCGCACCAAGGACCTCCTCGCGGTCGCCCCGGCGGTCGCCCGCACCCTTCCCGAACTGCTCTCCCTGGAGTGCTGGGGCGGGGCCACCTACGACGTCGCGCTGCGCTTCCTCGCCGAGGACCCGTGGGAGCGGCTCGCCGCGCTGCGCGAGGCCGTCCCCAACATCTGTCTCCAGATGCTGCTGCGCGGGCGCAACACCGTCGGCTACACCCCGTACCCGACCGAGGTGACCGACGCCTTCGTGCAGGAGGCCGCCGCCACCGGCATCGACATCTTCCGCATCTTCGACGCCCTCAACGACGTCGGCCAGATGCGCCCCGCCATCGACGCCGTACGCGAGACGGGCACCGCGATCGCCGAGGTCGCCCTCTGCTACACCTCCGACCTGTCCGACCCGAACGAGCGCCTGTACACCCTCGACTACTACCTCCGCCTCGCCGAGCAGATCGTCGAGGCGGGCGCGCACGTCCTTGCCGTCAAGGACATGGCGGGACTGCTGCGCGCACCGGCCGCCGCGAAGCTCGTGTCGGCGCTCCGGCGGGAGTTCGGGCTGCCGGTGCACCTGCACACCCACGACACCGCGGGCGGCCAGCTCGCCACCTACCTGGCCGCGATCCAGGCGGGCGCGGACGCGGTGGACGGCGCGGTCGCGTCCATGGCGGGCACCACCTCGCAGCCCTCCCTCTCGGCGCTGGTGGCCGCGACCGACCACTCGGAGCGCCCCACAGGGCTCGACCTCCAGGCCGTCGGTGACCTGGAGCCGTACTGGGAGAGCGTCCGGAAGATCTACGCCCCCTTCGAGGCGGGCCTCGCCTCCCCGACCGGCCGCGTCTACCACCACGAGATCCCCGGCGGCCAGCTCTCCAACCTCCGTACGCAGGCTGTCGCGTTGGGCCTCGGCGACCGGTTCGAGGACATCGAGGCGATGTACGCGGCCGCCGACCGCATCCTCGGCCACCTGGTGAAGGTGACCCCGTCGTCCAAGGTGGTCGGCGACCTCGCCCTGCACCTGGTCGGCGCCGGCGTCAGCCCCGACGACTTCGAGGCGAGCCCGAACCGCTACGACATCCCCGACTCCGTCATCGGCTTCCTGCGGGGCGAGTTGGGCACCCCGCCCGGCGGCTGGCCGGAACCCTTCCGCAGCAAGGCACTTGAGGGCCGCGCCGCCGCCAAGCCCGTGCAGGAGCTGTCCACCGAGGACCGCGACGGCCTGGAGAAGACCCCCCGCACGACCCTCAACCGCCTTCTCTTCCCCGGCCCGACCCGCGACTACGAGACCCACCGCCAGGCCTACGGCGACACCAGCGTCCTGGACAGCAAGGACTTCTTCTACGGTCTGCGCCCGGGCACGGAGTACGCCGTCGACCTCGAACCCGGCGTCCGGCTCCTCATCGAGCTGGAGGCCGTCGGCGAGGCCGACGAACGCGGCCTGCGGACCGTGATGTCCACGCTGAACGGGCAGTTGCGGCCGATCCAGGTCCGCGACACGGCCGCCGCCTCCGACATCCCGGTCACCGAGAAGGCGGACCGGGCCAACACCGGCCATGTCGCCGCGCCCTTCGCCGGCGTCGTCACCCTCGCGGTGGCCGAGGGCGACGAGGTGGCGGAAGGCGCGACCGTCGCCACGATCGAGGCGATGAAGATGGAGGCCTCGATCACGGCGACGAAGGCCGGGCGGGTGTCCCGGCTCGCCATCAACCGCATCCAACAGGTGGAGGGCGGCGACCTGTTGGTCGAGATCGGCTGACGGTCAGTCCTGCCGAGCCGCTGCCGCCAGGGCCTTGAACGCCTCCCACCGCACCCGGGGGCGTTCGAGGCCCCGGCGCTCCAGATAGCGGTTCGTGGCCTGCTTGGTGTGGCGCAGCAGTCGTACCGTGTCGCTCGGCCGTCCCGAGCCCATCGGCTCGACCACCTTCTCGGGCACCAGCACCCAGCCGTCACCGGTCTCCCGCAACTCGCCCCGGACGAGGGCGTTCCGCATGTTGTTGATCTTCTCGTCGTGCCGGTGCACCAGCAGGGAGGCGGGACCCGGCTTCGCGGCGCAGTCGGACGGGACCTCCACCGCGAAGCCGTCCGCGGTCGGCACCGGCCGGGTCCTGGCGAGCACGGGCGCGCCGGAACCGTCGCGGGCAGCCAGCACCGCCGTCGGGAAACGGGCCAGCTGGGCGGCGCCCAACAAGGGGCTGTCCACGGCCGGCCCGAGACCGTGGACCGGCGCCAACGGGGCGCGGACGACGACCTGTTCGGGCGTGACGGTGATCAACAGCCGCAGGTAGTACCACTCCGTGAGCCGTCTCATCGGGGCCGCGAGATACGAGCGGCTGTGCGGCTGCCGCTCGAAGAGCATCCGCCAGTAGTCCTCGGCGCCCTCGGGACCCGTCATGACGGTGTCGGGGCACTCGGCCCGGCCGCCGACGAAGATCTGCGGGGCGTGGTCGAGACCGCTGCCGGTGGGGTCGGAGAAGAGCAGGGCGACGCGCGGGTCGCGGCGCACGTTCAGCGCCTTCTGCGCGAAGGCCAGGGACGTGGTCACCAGCAGCGTCCCGTCCTCGCGGCGCCACGCGGCCGTCGGCCACACCAGCGGTGTGCCGTCCCGGCCGAGGGTGACGAACTCGCAGGTCCGGTAGGCGCGCAGCACACCGGGAGGGGCGGAGTCGAGTACGTTCACGTCTGCTTGCTCCAACGATCGTTCACGGCAATGGCGCTCGCAGCCTCCCGGCTTCCGCTTGGCACCGGCTTGGCGTCCGCTTGATGCCCCTCCCAACCGGCCCTGACCAGCCCGTTTATCGTCCGTTGAACGGCTGGAACGACGGCTCGGGTAGATTCCCGCGGCGTGCTGCGTATTCGAGTCCTGGGGTCACCGGGCGCCGACCTCGCGGGGAACCCGGTCCCGTTGGGCGCTCCGCGGCAGCGCGCTGTCCTCGCCCTCCTGATCGTGGCCCGGGGCAGCACCGTGCCGGTCGAACGGATGGCGGACGCGCTGTGGCGGGGCACGCCGCCGGCCAAGGCCGTCGTCTCCCTGCACACCTACGTGTCGAACCTGCGCCGGTCCCTCGAACCGCGGCGCCCCCCGCGCACCCCGGCGACCGTCCTGGTCACCGCCCCGCCCGGCTACGCACTTCGGCTCCCCGCCGACGCGGTGGACGCCTGGCGGTTCGAGGCCCAACTGGCCCGGGCCCGCCACGCACCCGCCGAGGACGCCCGCGCACTCCTCACCGAGGCGCTCGCCTGGTGGCAGGGCCCGGCCTTCGCGGAACACGCCGACGAGGAGTGGGCCGCTCCCGAGGTGGCCCGCCTGACCGGACTCCGCGCCGAGGCCCGCGAACTCGCCGTCTCCGCCGACCTGCGCACCGGCCGCGCCGCCGAGGCGGCACCGGCGGCCGAAGTCCTCGTACGCGAAAGCCCGTTGAGGGAGGAGGGTTGGCGCCTCCTGGCGCTCGCCCAGTGGACCTGCGGCCGTCAGGCGGACGCCCTCGCGGCGGTGCGCCGTGCGGCGGGCGTGTTGCGGGAGGAACTGGGCTGCGATCCGGGTCCCGCCTTGGCGGAGGTCGAGCGGGCGGTGCTGCTGGGGCGGGTCGATGTGCTTCGGGGGTTGGTGGAGGCGGGAGCCGGGACGGCGGCGGGGCGTCTGTTGCCGGTGAGTGTGCGTGGGGGGTGGACGGGCGGGTCGGGTTCGTCGGTGGACGGAGGCGGGGGCGGGGGCGGAGGCGGGGGTGGCGCGGCTGCGTTGGGGCCTGGGCGCGGGTTCGGGAACGGGCTTGCGGCGCCGGCGTCTGTGCTGGGGGGCGGGACTGGGAGTGGGATCGGCTCGTCTGCGTCTGCGTCTGCGTCTGCGGCTGTGGTTGGGGACGGGTCTCGAAGTGGGGTTGCCACGCCTGCGTTCACACCTGGGCACTTGTCTGGGAGAGGCCGGGGCGCATCCGAGTTCACACCTGGACGGGCGTCCGGGAGCGAGCTCGGGCCGCTCTCGCTCCCGTCCGCACACGGTTCCGCGAGTGGGCTCGCCACGCCCGGGTACGTGTCCACGCCCGCGTACGTGCCCGGAAGCGCGCTCGTCCCTGCCGAGGGCCTTCACGACGGACCGCTCGCCCCGATCCGGGCCACACCCACGCCCTCCCTTGACATGGCCCGCGATGGGCATGACCTCTTCGTCGGCCGGGAGCGGGAGTTGAGGGCTCTGGACGCCGCCGCGCAGGCGGCCCTGCCGCGTGGTGGGGTCGTGCTGGTGGGTGGGGAGGTCGGTGCGGGGAAGTCCGCGCTGCTCGACCACTTCGTCGGCCGGTTGCGGGCCGGCGGATGGCGGGTGGTCGTCGGGCGCTGTCCGCAGTACGAGGGCGCGCCGCCCGCCTGGGCCTGGGTGGAGGCGCTCGGGGCGCTCGCCCGGGATCTGCCGCCGGCCCGGCCCGAGGAGTTGGCGGTGCTGCTGCGCGAACCGGAGGACACCGCCACCGCCAGCCGCGACGAGGCGACCGCGGGACGTTTCCGCACGCACCGCGCGTTCGCCGCATGGCTGCGGACCGCGGCCGGTGCCGGGCCCCTCGCCGTCGTACTGGAGGACCTGCACCGCGCGGACGGCGAGACGCTCGCCCTTCTCGAAGCGGCGGCCGGCGTCACCGGCGTACCCCTGCTCACCGTCACCAGTCACCGCCCGGCCGAGATAGGCGAACACCTCCTCAAGACCCTCGCCGATCTCGCCCCCCGCGCCCCGCACCGGATCACGCTGGCCGGACTGTCGACCACGGACGTCGCCACCGTGGTCGATGCCGTCTGCGGCGAGACCGTGGACGCGAACACGGTGACCGCCCTCGCCGAACGCACCGGCGGCAACCCCTTCTACGTCCTGGAAAGCGCCCGCCTGCTGGCCAGCGAGGGCGCCCTGGTCGCCGTGTCGGAGGTCCCGCAGGGCGTGCGCGACGTACTGCGCAGACGCCTGGCCCTGCTGCCCGCCGACGCCCTGTCCACCCTCCAACTCGCCGCCGTCGTGGGCCTGGAGGCCGACGTGGCCCTGCTGGTCGACGCGGGTGCCATGGGCGGCACGAGCGGCACGGGCGCGCTGGACGAGGAGGCGGTGCTCGACGGGCTCGACGCCGCCCTCGCCGCGGACCTGCTCGCCGAGCCCGGGCCGGGGCGGGTGCGGTTCGTGCACGCGTTGGTCCGCGACACCGTGTACACCGACCTGTCCGGCGTCCGACGGGCCCGCCTGCACGCCCGGATCGCGCAGGCGCTGAGCCGTCACCGCCCCGACGATCTCGCCGCGCTGGCCCACCATTTCGCCCGCTCGGGCACCGCGGCGCACGCACCGCTGGCGGTCGACTACGCGCTGCGGGCCGCCGAGTCGGCGGAGCGGCGCTACGCCCACGACGTCGCCGTCGACCTGATCCAGCAGGCGATCGACGTGCACGCCGCCACTGACACCACCCGTGTCGCCAACGGCACCGACGCCTCCGACCGTGACGCTCAACTCGACCGCACAGTAGGGCTGTTGGTACGGCTGCTCGGCGCGCAGGTCCGGGCCGGTGCCACCGACGCGGCCCTGCACACCCGGCGGCGCGCGGTCGATCTCGCCGAACGCGCCGACCGGGGCGACCTGGTCGCGGCGGTCTACGGCGCCTGGACCGAACCCTCCCCGTGGCGCAGCAGGTTGGAGGGCTTCTACGACCGTACGGCCCTCGCCCGTCTGGAGCGGCTGACGTCCGATCCGGCTCTGGACGACCCGACCCGCGCGCGGGTGCTCCAGGTGCTCGTCGAGGCGGCCGCCGCCGTGGACGTGCCGCGCGCCCTGGACGCGGCCCACACCCAGCTGTCACTTGCCCGCGCGCACGGTGAACCGCGCCTGCTCGCCGCCGCGTTGATGACCTCGGCCAAGCTGCTGCCGCACGAGGCCAACGGCACGACCCGCACCCCGCTGGTCGCCGAACTGCGCCGACTCGCCGAGGACCACGACCTGCCCGCCTACCGCTGGACCTGCGAACACCTCGACGCCATGACCGCCGGCACCCGGGGCGACCCGGCCGCCGTCCGCCGCCACACCGATCAGGGCCTGGCCTTCGCCCACCGCTACGGGATGCTGTGGGCCCAGGGCCTCAACGCCGCGACCACCGCCATGCTCGCGACGATCGCGGGCCGCTTCGACGCGGCGGAGGCCGCCTACGCCGAGGCCGACGACCTGGGCCGCCGCGTCGGCGCCCGCCACGCCGCACGCCTGCGCACCCTGGGCCTGATCACCATCCGGCTCGCCCAGGGCCGCACGGCCGAGATCGAGCCCTTGATGCGGGAGGTGTACGACGCCGTGGGTGCCCCCGTCGGAGTTGCGCTCGCGCTCGGCCTGGCCCACCTCGGCAGACTCGACGAGGCGCGGGAAGTGCGGTGTCCCGAGGTGATCGTGACCGACCACCTCTACGGCATCGACCTCGACTTCCGCTCCCAACTCGCCGTCATGCACGGCGACATGGAGGCCGCGGCCGTCCTGGTCGAGCACCTGCTGCCGATCCGGAACCAGCTCGCCGGCGCGGCCGGTGCCGCCTACGCCACCCGACCGCTCGCCCACGCCCTCGCCGACCTGTACCGACTCCTCGGCGAGGACCGCGCCGCCGCCGAGCACTACGCCCTCGCCGAACGCACCGCCCGCGCCTGGTCCTCGACCCACCTCACCGCCGACGCCCGCCGTGCGGCCGAGGAGTTGGCCGCGGCCCAGGGCCGCCGACGGACCTTCGCGACGTAGGAGAAGAGTTCACGGAAGGGCGCCCGCGGGGGAGCGCGCCGCGTGGCGCAGGCGGGCCGCGTCCTGGCTCGGGGGCGCGCCGAACTGGCGGCGGTACTCGCGGCTGAACTGCGACGGGTTGTCGTAGCCGACGCGGTGGCCGACGCCGGTGACATCGCCCGGGTGGGTGGCGAGCAGCAGCCGGGCCTCCTGCAATCTGATCTGCTTCTGGAACTGGATGGGGCTCATCGCGGTGACCGCCTGGAAGTTGCGGTAGAAGGCGGAGACGCTCATACCGGACAGTCGCGCCACGTCCTCGACCCGGAAGGGCTGCGCGTAGTGCTCGCGGATCCAGCGCACGGCCCGGGAGACATGGCTGAGACTGCTGTCGGCGAGGCCGAGTTGGCGTACCGTCGCGCCCTGCTCACCGGTGATCAGGCGCCACAGGATCTCGCGCTTGACCAGCGGGGCCAGCACGGCCCGGTCGCGGGGCTCGTCGAGCAGGCGCAGCAACCGGACCACCGCGTCCAGCAGTGCGTCCGGGGCGTCACTGACGTAGATCCCCGACGAGGCGGCCCCGGCGGTCCGGGGCGCGTCGCCCGCCCCGGCCAGGAGCAGCAGCTCGGCGACGGCGGACGGCTCCAGCGTGAGGCCGAACCCCAGTGCGGGATGCTCGGGGTCGGCCCTCGTGAACTGCCCGGTGACGGGCAGGTCGACCGACGCGACCAGGTACTGCCCGGCGTGGTACTCGAACACCCGATCACCCAGCGCCAGGCGTTTGGCGCCCTGCGCGATGACCGCCAGGACCGTCCCTGACGTCGACGGCGCCGGCGGATCCGACCGGTCGACCTTCGAGATGAGCACCCCGTCGATGGCGGTGGTCCAGTCGGGCCGGGCATGCCGGTCCAGCAGGGTGCGGAGCTCTTCGAGGTGCATGGGGACAGTGCAGCACGATTGCGGGCCCTGAGTCCCGCGAGCGGGAGGATCGTGCAAGGACGGGGGAGCATCGTCGCGGGGCGGGCGCGCACTGCGGAGGGCGAGTGGCGCGCCTTCCGGAGGGTGGGTGTCGTACTCCCAGGAACGCGGCTCCTGCGAGAACCGTGGCCTGGTTGCCAGGGCGCCGGGCCGCGAGCGTGGAGCCATGAACACGAACGCGACACCTCACCCCTTCGTCGGCATGTGGGTGACGGCGGACGGGCACATCCGGCAGGAACTCCTCCCGAACGGGCGCTACGACGAGGCCCGGGGCAATCGGCCGAGTGCCTACACCGGCAGCTACACCGTCACCGGCAACCACATCGACTACGTCGACGACACCGGCTTCACCGCGACCGGTGACGTCCGGGACGGCGTGCTCTTCCACGAGCACCTCGTCCTGTACCGGGAGGGCGCCGGCCCCCGGGGGTGACGTCATGGAGAGCCTGGAACTGATCGTCGTCGTGTCCGTCGGCATGCTGGCGATGGGCCGGCTGTCGCGCCGCACGGGCGTCAGCGAACGGCTGCTGCTGCTCGGCGTCAGCGGCCTCTCGCGACGACACCCCTTAGGCTCGGACCTTCGTCCGTTTATCTCCCGTGGTTCGAGAGGTACTTGTCGCCGGTATGCGAGTAATGAGCCATCCCACGAGGCGTGCGCAGCTGTTCGTGCGGGCGGCCGCCCTGGCGACGGCGGCCGTTCTGCTCGGCGCCTGTGGCGACTCCGAGGCGGGGGCGCCGCCAAGTCCCTCGGGCAAGCCCGCGGTCCCCTCGTGCGTGATGTCGTCCGGGGACCTGTCGGCCGACATCGACGGCGACGGTCGAACCGACCGCGTCTCCGATCCCTCCCGCACCGGTGCGCGACTGACCGTGCAGTTCGGCGAGAAGGCCGGCTACGGGAAGCCGGTCGGGGTGCGGAAGCTGGTCGGTGGCTCCGGCGGCGGGGAGAAGGACGTGGTGGGGGCGGTCGCCGACTTCGACGGCGACGGGTGGAGCGACCTGGCCGTCGTGGCGACCGGGCAGAAGCAGGGCGACGACGCGATCAAGCCGAAGGTGGCCAAGCTGGTGTCGGGTCCCTTCTCCGCCTCCGGCCGGGGACAGCGGACCCGGAAGCTCGACCTCGTAGAGACCCGTGGGGTCTCCGTGGCCGACTTCAACCACGACTCCCACCCCGACCTCGCGGTGTTCTCCTACAACGGCGACGGCGTCTACCAGACGGAAGCCCGCCTCGGCAGCGCGGACACGGGCCTCACCGATACGTCCGAGGACTCGGCGGGATACACCAAGCACGTGTACGCGAGCAGACCGATCACCCTGCCTCCCGACGGCCTGAGCACGTTCTACCCGAAGTGCGGGAAGGCCGACGGCCAGGGATGAGGTGGTGATGGGCGGTACCGGGATGCAGGGAGTCCGCCGAGGACTCGCACCACCTGCCTGGGTGCGCCACACCTAGGGAAACGGCGGCCTGGTTGCGGCCGTCGCGCTGATCGAGGCTGGGTCCACAAGCCACTCGGCCCAGTCTCAGCGCCTCCCGAAAGGGGCCCCTCATGAACGCCAACGACACCACCAGCGCCGGCCTTCTCGAACAACTCCGACGCCGGTCCACCGACCCGCGTCGGCGCATCCTCTTCACCGGCGCGACCGTCGTCACGATGGACCCGGAGCTGGGCATCCTCCACAACGGCGACCTGCTCGTCGAGGGCGACACCATCGCCGCGATCGGGCCGGGCCTGGGCGCGGAGACCGTGGCGGGCGCGGTGGTCGTCGACGCCTCCGGGACGATCCTGGCTCCCGGTTTCGTCGACACCCACCGGCACGCGTGGGAAGCCCAGTTGCGCCGGATCATGCCCGACGTCGACGACCTCGGCGGCTACGTGATGACCACGCTCGCCGGCTACGCCACCGTCTACCGCCCGGAAGACATGTACATCGGTACGAAGCTGGCGGCCCTGACCGCGCTCGACAGCGGCATCACCACCATGCTCGACTTCTCCCACAACTCCCGTACCCGCGAGCACTCCGACGCGGCGATCGAGGCCCTGCGCGACACCGGCATCCGGGGCGTCCACGCCTCCATGGGCCCGCACTTCGGGGAGTGGGACCGCCAGTGGCCGGCCGACCTGACGCGCCTCAAGGACCGGTACTTCGGCAGCGACGACCAGTTGCTCACCCTCCGCCTGGCGACGCTGGCCACCGACGAGATCGCCGGACCGGCCCTCGCCTACGGCCCCGAACTCGCCCGCACCGCGGCTGACTTGGGCATCGGCGTCAGCGTCGACGCGGTCTTCGGCAAGGCATCCTCGGAAGCCGTGCTGTCCTGGGCCGAGCACGGCATCCTCGGCCCCGACGTCACCCTCATCCACGCCACCGGCCTGACCGCCGAGGCGTGGAGGGCGATGGGGGAGTCGGGCACCACGGTCGCCCTCGCCCCCACCTCCGACGCGCAGATCGGCCTGGAGACGGCGATCCCCGCAGTGGACGAGGCACTCGCCGTCGGCATCCGCCCCGGCCTGAGCATCGACGTCGAAGTCGCCCTCGCGAGCGACCTGTTCACGCAGATGCGGGCCCTGCTCGCGATCCAGCGGATGCGCGCGGTCAACGCCGCGTACGGCACGGGCGGCGGCCTCTCCCGCATCACCACGCACGACGTCCTGGACTTCGCCACCCTCCAGGGCGCGCGCACCAACGGCCTCGGCGACGTCACCGGCTCCCTCACCCCCGGCAAGAAGGCCGACCTGGTGGTCGTCCAGGCCGAGGACTTGAACAACATGCCCCTCAACGACCCGATCGGCACACTGGTGTTGGGCTCCGACGCCCGCAACATCACCGCCGTCCTGGTCAACGGCCGCCCCCGCAAGTGGAACGGGGAGGTTCTCGACGTGAACCTCCCCGCCCTGCGCGCCGAGGTCAGCGCCTCCCGCAGCTACGTGCTCAGTTCGACGCAGCCGTGAGCGCCCCGAGCGCACTCGCCTGCGTACGCCAGTCGGTCTGGTTGGGGCTGGTGCCCGCCCATCGCTGACCGAGGGCGTTGAGCGAGCTGCGGTCTCGCGCCCACAGCGTGTCCGCCTGCTTCTGGACGTAGTTCTGGTAGGCAGCGGCACCGGTGGCCTTCGCGAGGTCGGCGAAGTGCCGCATGAAGATGCCCTTGAACTGCTTCTGGTTGTCGTCGCAGGACGCCGAGCCGACGTCACAGGACTCGGTGAGCACCCCGCCGACGGTCAACCGCGAGCTGGAGATGGCGGCATCGGCCAGCGTGCGGGCGGTGGTCAGGTAGGAACCGTCCCCGGTCGTCCGCCACAGTTCGGTGAAACCGCCGATGGCCAGTCCCTGGTTGTAACTCCACACGGTGGAGCCGTTGTTGGCGCAGGACGAGGTCAGTCCGTCGTTCACCAGACCCGCCGAGTCGATCATCCCGCTGGACCGGTACCAGGCGGCCGACGTCTTCGCCCGTTGGAGCCACACCGTGTCGCCAGGGATGCGCTGGTGCAGGGCCGTGGTCAGCCACAGGTACTGCCCGTTGGTCACCGCGTTCTTGTACGTGCGCTCACGGTCCCACCACACGCCACCACCACAACTGCCGGTGTCCCAGTACTGCTGGACGTAATTGGCAATGGTGACCGCCTCGTTGAGATACCGGGAGTCGCCGGTGTAGTCGTACGCGTCGAGCCACGCGATGGCCCACCAGGCCGAGTCGTCGATGGCACGGCTGATGAAGTGCCCCTCGATCGCGTCCGAACTGCGCGTGCCGGCCGCGAAGACACCCTTGTTCCGGTCGAAGGTGCGCGCGATGACCCAGTCGTAGTCGTGCGTGCCCGTGGTCTTCGCGAAGTCGATGAGGGAGGTGAGCGTGGCGGCGGAGTTCCACCAACTGCTCGGCCACCAGCCGTTGTAGGGGTCGTACGAGGCCATCAGCGCGTCCGCCGCGGCGCGCGCCCTGGTCGGCACGGGCCTGACCCACGCGGTGCAGCTGCCCTCGTTGTGGCTCGCCTCCCGGCCGCACGCCCGGACCGCGCCGCCGTAGAGGAGACCGCGCGGGTCGCGGGTCGCGTACAGGGCGGTACGGGTGCCGGTGGCGCCGGACGGGGTGCTGGTACGGCCGCGGGAGGAGCCGTCCGGCCAGGTCGAGCCGCCGTCCCAGGAGCGGTCGAGCCAGATCTCGTCACCGGCGCCACCGGACTCGATGCTCGCCCAGGCCATCGCGTTCTTCTGGTCGACGTGCAGCCGGATCGTGCGGCCGTACAAGGTCGTTGAGGGCACTGGCTGGTCGTCGCCGGCCGCCTGGCCCGCGCTCGTACCGTCGCAGAGGGTGTCGCAGACGGTGGGGTAGGCCCAGTTCGTGCAGCCGACGCCGGCCGCGTCGCCGCAGGCCCGGACCAGTCCGCGGCGGTGGTTGCGCGGGTCGGTGATGTTGTGCATCAGCGTCCTGGTGCCGGTCCAGGAGCTCGGGACACTCGCCTTGCCGAGCAGTCCTTCCCAGGTGGCGCCGCCGTCCCAGGAACGGTCCAGCCACACCCAGTCGCCGGTCACGGCGTTGTCGATGCTGGCCCAGGCCATGTCGTCGGCGTCGGACACGTGCAGTTCGAGGCGTCGGCCGTTGAGGTCCTTGTTCGGCACTGGAAACGTTTCCTGTACAGCCTGCGAAGGGTCCAGTGTGTCGCAGGACAGCACGCACACCTGGGTCGCGGCGGACGCGGGTGACGCGGCCGGGACGAGGGCCGCGAACGCGAGGGCGGCCGGCAGCAGGAAGGTGAGGAGCCGCATTCTGACAACGATGTCGAATCTGTGTGAGGACACCGGGAACTCGCCTCGATTTCAGAGTGGGGGGACGCCGGTCGGGTCTCACTGAGCCAGGAGAAAGGGGCACTGGTCCATACCTGTAGGGAGGCAGTGAACCGGCTCGGTGGGGTGCTGTCAATGTCTCCAACGAGAGTGATTCCAGGGGTGGTTCACACCGGCTGTGACGGGTTGACACCCCGTTGCGGGGCGCACATCATCGGTGGAACTTCGGCGAGGCGCCTCGCACATCCACTGCTTCATGAACTCCCGACCTTGGTCGGCAAAATTTTGAATCGATTCAAACACCTCATCCCTCATCCGGACCCGGGAGGTACCCATGCGGCGCCGCCGCCCCCTGCTGATCCGATCCCATCCACCGCGCGCGCTCGGCCTCGCCGCAGTCGTGGCCGCCGCACTGCTCACGGCTCCCGCGCCCGCCACCTCCGCGGCCACCTCGACGTCCGCAACGGACGTGCGCCCGGCGGCCGTTGCCGCCCCGAACTACTCGCCGACCTCGCGCACCGTCAAGCCGACCGCGATCTACCGCACGTCCGGCAGCGTCGCGAATCCGCAGAACGTCCTCAACGGTCAGTCGACGCGGATCTCCGGCTCGCAGTCGGCCATCACCCTCGACTTCGGCAAAGAGGTCGGTGGTGTGACAACGTTGTCCTTCGGTAGTACGAGCGACGGCGGCCAGCGGGTCGGCCTGGCCTTCAGCGAGTCGTCCCTGTACGTGGGCAACAACAGCGACCGCAGCAGCGGACGCGACGGCGAGGACGGCGCGCTCTACACGACGGCCTCCGCGAACGGCACCTACACGGTCCCGACCGCTCAACAGCGGGGCGGCTTCCGCTACTTGACCGTCTTCCTGGACACCTCGGGCTGGGTCGACCTCAAGGGCGTCAGCCTCAACTTCACCGCGGCTCCGGGCAAGGCCAACCCGGCGGACTACGCCAACTACTTCTCCTCCAGCGACGAGCTGCTCAACCGCATCTGGTACGCCGGTGCGTACACCGTGCAGCTCAACACCATCGCCTCCAACCAGGGCCGCGCCTGGCCCCCGCCGTCCTCGGCATGGGACAACGGCGCGACCGTCGGCGTGGGCGACTCGGTCCTGGTCGACGGCGCCAAGCGCGACCGCACGGTGTGGCCGGGCGACATGGGCATCGCCGTACCCACGCAGTACGCGTACTCCAACGACCTCGTCTCGACCCGCAACGCGCTGACCACGATGTTCAACGCGCAGTCGGCGGCGGGTGAAATCCCTTGGTCGGGTCCGCCGTTCAACCTCACCGGCTCGGACACCTACCACACCTGGACCCTGCTGGGGACGTCCACGTACTACACCTACACCGCCGACCGGGCATGGCTGGACTCCGAATGGGCCGACTACAAGCGCGGGATGGCCTTCATCACCAACAAGATCGACGGCAACAACCTGCTCAACGTGACCCGCACCCAGGACTGGGCCCGGGTCGGTCAGGGCGGCGAGAACATCTCCGCCAACGCGCTGCTGTACGCGGCGCTCAGGGGCGGTGCCACACTCGCCACGGCCGAGGGCGACAGCGCGCTCGCCGCGAGCTGGAACAGCAAGGCCGCCGCCATCAAGTCCGCGGCCAACTCCCTGCTGTGGGACGCCGCGAAGGGCATGTACAAGGACAACCCCACCAGCGGTCTGTATCCGCAGGACGGCAACTCCCTCGCCGTCTGGTACGGGTTGACCGACTCCGCCGCCAAGTCGAAGAGCGTCATTGCCGGGCTCGGCAAGAACTGGGGCATCTACGGCCCCGCCACTCCTGAGTGGGGTGGCAACGTTTCCCCCTTCGCCGGGGGCATGGAGCTCAACGCCCGCTTCACGGCCAACGACGACTACACCGCCCTGGACCAGATCCGCCGCACCTGGGGTCACATGCTGACCACCGACATCGGCACCAGGAGCACCTTCTGGGAGGGCGTCAAGGCCGACGGCGGTCTGGCGTACGGCGGTTCGTTCATGAGCCTGGCCCATGGCTGGTCCACCGCGCCCACCTCGACGCTCACCTTCGACGTGCTGGGCACCGCACCCGAGTCGCCGACCGGCGCCTACCGCTTCGTCCCGCACCCCGGCGACCTGACCAGCGCCGAGGGCCGCATCACCATGCCCCAGGGCGCGGTCAACGCCTCCTGGTCCCGCGACCCGGCCGCCGGCACCTACGCGGCCCACCTGACCAGTCCGTCCGGCTCCACCGGCCGCATCGGCGTGCCGAAGTTCGGCGGCGGCAACATCACGGTGACCGTGAACGGCGCCGCCGTATGGCGCGACGGAACCTTCACGCCCACCTCCGGCATCACCGGCGCGAGCCAGGACGACACCTACGTTTACTTCACCGGCGTCGCCCCCGGCAGCTACACCGTGGCCGCCACCGGCCTGGGCAACCCGGCACCGCCCGCCGACCCCGGCACCGGTGCGTTGCGTCCCGGCTTCACCCGGTGCGCGGGCGAGGGCGGCACCTGCTCCTTCAGTGGCACCCGCTCGGTGGCCTACGGGGCCGGGACCTACGTCTACAAGACGGTGACCGGCAGCGCCAGTTGCGGCAACGACTCCTTCGGCGGCGACCCGGCGGAGAATCTCGTCAAGTCCTGCTACGTCGCCGACGTGGGCGGCCCGCCCGGATACACCGCGTGCGCGGCCGAGGGCGGCACCTGCGCCGTCCCGGGCTACAACCGCGATGTCGCCTACGGTGCCAACGGCAACTTCGTCCACCAGGTCACCAAGGGCTCCGTGGACTGCTCCAACGCCCACTTCGGCGATCCCGTCGACGGTGTCGCCAAGTCCTGTTACCTGCCACCCGACGGAGCGCCGGCCGGCGGCTGGACCAAGTGCGCTTCGCAGAACGGAACTTGTGCGGTCGTGGCGGGACAGCCGGTGATGTACGGCGCCTTCGGGGCGTTCGCGAAGATCACCGCCACCGGCGACACCCCGTGCACCGACGCCGTGTTCGGCGACCCCATCTCCGGTGAGTCGAAGGCCTGCTACACCGCCACCGGCGGCCCGGTCGGCTACGGCACCGCCTGCGCCGACGAAGCCGGGACCTGTTCCTTCGGCGGACAGCGGACCGTCGCCTACGGCGCGAGAGGCGCCTTCGTCTACAAGGCCCTTACCGGTAGCGCGAGTTGCTCGACGGCGGTATTCGGCGGCACGGACCCGCTGCCCGGCGTAAGAAAGGGCTGCTACCTGACCTCCTGACCCCCTGAGGGGATGACGAAGGGACCGGTCATCGACAACGGCGTCGGTGGCCGGTCCCTTCCTCGGTCAACAGGTCAACAGGTCAACACGTCGGCAGGTCAGCTGGCCGGCACGGTGTCCTCGAACGTGGTGCCTGCGCCCCGGTACGCCGTCACCTTGGCGGCGACCTGGGCCGGCGTGAGGACCTGGTCCTTGACGTGCAGGACGTAGTCGACCTGCTGGTCGTAGGCCCGCGCGGTGGAGCTGCTCAGGCCGCCGAAGTCGATGAGCCACTGGTTGAAGTTGATCGACATCGGCCGCTCCGGCAGATACGCGGCGTCGTGCGTGCCGAACAGCTGCCCGTCGATGTAGTACTTGATGGAGCTGTTGTCGATGGTCAGCACCAGGTCGTGCCAGCCGTTGTAGCTCTGCCGGCCCTCGGTGTGCTGGTTGACCGCCACCCACGGGTCGGCCTGGTAGGTCTCCCAGGACGTCGTGTAGAGGATGTTGGACGGCTCGCCCCAGCCGCCGTTGGGCAGGTACTCGAAGTCGTACTCGGCGTAGTCGTCCGCCATCGGCGCCGTGAGGTCGTTGATGGTGAAGAACGTCTGGACGAGGTGGTCGCCGTCCGGACCGTACTTGGGCGCGTCGTTGAACTTGACCCGGGCCGCGTAGGTGCCGTTCTTGAACTTCCGCGCGTTGGTGAGGACTTCGGTCTGCTTGGTGCTCTCGCCGGTGCCGGAGGTCGAGGTCTCCAGGTTCATGATGGAGTTGCCGCTCGTGGTGGCGAAGGTGACCTTGTCGGGCGCCCAGGTGGCACCGGAGACGCCGGGGCCGCCGGAGTTGGAGCGCACGCTCCAGCCGTGCGAGGAGATCCTCGGGTCGCTGTAGCCGGTGTAGTTGAAGTCGTCGAACAGTGTGGCGCCGCTCGCCGGCGGGTCGGTCGGCGGGTCCGTGGGCGGGTTCGTCGGGTCGTTGCCCGCCGGAGCCTGGCCCCACAGGGTGGCGCCTGCCAGCTGCGCCGTGACTTTGGACCAGTCGCCGTACGAGGTCTGCGAGGCGCCGAAGGAGTAGTCGTCGCTCTGCTTCAGCGAGGCCCAGTTGGACTGGTAGAAGCGCAGTTGCATGTCACCGGTGTCGGCGCCCGGGGCGAGCGAGCCGGCGCCGGAGGTGAAGCCGATCTCCAGGTAACGGTCGGCCGTGGCGGTCGGGTTGGCGAGGGTGCCGAAGGTTCCCGTGACGTTGGCGCAGCCCTTCACGGCCCAGGAACAGGCGAAGCGGTAGGCCGCGCTCGCCGAGTCCGCCTTGAAGTAGTAGCGGATCCTGACGTTCGCCAACTGCACCGTGGTGGTACCGGTGTTCCTCACCTTGAACCAGGGCTCCGCCTGGTCGGCGGTGGCTCCGGTGGCGCTCGTGCGGTACTGGACGCTGAGTCCGTCGCCGGCCGCGCTCGCGGTGGCCGGGAGTGCGGTCAGCGCGGCGGCGCCCAGGGCGACCGCCACGGCGGCGGACGCGGTGGCGCGCAGCCGGTTCTTGGTGAGTCTCATCGTTGTTCCTCTCCAGAAAGGTGGGGGTGATTCCCGGAACGGACAGGTCAGGAGCGGTGCTTGAGGTGGTCTCCGGGGTCGCTCTCAGGGGTGGCGGTTGACGCCGAGCGCGTCGAGCCGGGCGGTGTGCGCGCCGAGGCGGGAGCGGAAGTCGGGCCACTCGGTCGCGCCGCTCCAGGAGCGGTCGGCGAGGGCGCACAGGCGCGGGTAGGTGAGGTACTCGATGTGGGCGGGCGTGGTGACGAACTCCGTCCACAACTGGGCCTGGGTGCCGAGCACCCGCCCGGCCACGTCCGGGTCCGCGTCCTCGGGCACGGGGTCGTGGGCATGGACCGCACGCAGATCGACGACCGTGCCGGGCTGGGCAGGCGGCTCGTGGGGGTCCTCGGACTGGGCGTGGTCGAGGTAGGTGGCCCGGTGGTACGCGTTGATGACCGGATGGCCGCGGCGGGCGGCGTTGAGGGTGTGGGACGCGTCGCGCCAGGTCATCACCGTGAAATCCAGGGGCAGTTCGGCACCGGTCTCGGCCCAGCCGACCGGCCTGCGACCGCGCCGGACCAGGAACTCGCCGATCTGCCCGAGGAACCAGCCGTGCAGGGACTCGGGGTTCGACAGGCCTTCGGCGGCGGCTCGTCGGCGTGCGGCGGCACTGTGCTTCCACTCGGTGGTGGGGCACTCCTCGCCGCCGATGTGGATGTACGGGGAGGGGAAGACGTCCATGACCTCGTCGAGGACGGTGCGGCAGAAGTCGAGGACCTCGTCGTGGACCCCGAGGACGGTGTCGCACACGCCCCAGCGCGTCCAGACGTCGAGGGCGCGGTCCGGGTCGTTGCCCAGTTCGGGGTAGGCGGCCAGGGCGGCCCGTACATGTCCGGGCATCTCTATCTCCGGCATGACGGTGACACCGCGCGCCGCCGCGTACCGGACCAGACCGGTCAGTTCTGCCCGCGTGTACGACCCGGTGTGCGGGAGGCCGTCGTACCTGCCGGTGCCGGCCGGGCCCTGCTGGGTCTCGGCGCGACGGCCGCCGATCTCGGTGAGCTTGGGCCGGGCGGAGACCGGCATGCGCCAGCCCTGGTCGTCGGTGAGATGCAGATGGAACACGCTGATCTTGTGCAGGGCCAACAGGTCGACGTACCGGCGCAGATAGGAGACGGGCTGGAAGTGACGGGCCACGTCCAGCATCGCGCCCCGCCAGGGGTGACGGGGGTGGTCGGTGATCTCGGAGCACGGCAGCAGCCACGGCGTATCGCCCTGCGGAGTCTCCGACAGGGCTTGCGGCGGCAGGAGTTGACGGATCGTCTGAATCCCGCGCAGCAGACCGGTGAGGTGCGCTGCGCGCAGCAGCACGGCGTACGGGGCGACGGTGAGGACGTATCCCTCCTCGCCCAGCGTGCCGAGGCCGGCGTCGATCGCCAGCTTCAGCTGACCGTTCGGGGACGGTCGCAGGGCCAGTCCGGTGGCGGGGGCGAGCAGAGTGCGCAGCAGCTGTGCGGCCGGTTCGGTGCCCGCGCCGATGCTGAGTTCGGTGTCGGCGTCGAGCGTGAAGTACCCGGGCCGCAGCACGGTCTTTGCGGGGCGGGGGACGAGGGTGAGGACGGACCGGTGTGCAGGCATGGATCGTCTCCGGAAACGGGGTCGCGGGGGACTTGACCACCTGACCAGTGAAGTCCACTGGACAGCTCACCTCTTGATGTGGGGATGAAGGTGGCATAGACCAATACACGCGTCAACCCCTCGTACTGCGAAGGGATTTGGCATGCGGGTCGGTCGAGATCCGGACGATCACCGCTCGGTGGTGGTTACACTTCCCCGGCCGGCAGGGCGATTGCGGGTGACCACTGGTCAAGTGGTTAACTGGGGATTCCGTGCACGAGGGAGTTGCGACATGAAGGCCGACGAACCAGGTGCGGTGCTCAAGCGCGAACGTGTTCGCGACTTCATCCTCGACCTCGTCGAGTCGCACCGCCCGGGGGACGCGATCCCCTCCGAGCGTTCCCTCTGCGCCCAACTCGGCGTCTCTCGCCCGACCCTGCGCGCGGCGGTCGACGAACTCGTCGTGGCGGGCCTGCTGATACGGGAACACGGGCGCGGCATGTTCGTGGCGCCCGAGAAGATCACGCAGGAACTGGTCGCCGGCCGACAGACCATGACGGTTCCTCAGGCCGCCGGGACCTGGTCGAGCCGCCTGCTGGAGTTCACCACCATCCCGGCGGGCGCGCGCGTCGGCCGCAAGCTGCGCATCTCCCCGGCCGCCGACATCGTGTACGTGGCCCGGCTGCGACTGGTCGACGGCGCCCCGATGGCCGTCGAGCACCTGCACATCAAGGCCGACCTGGTCCCCACGCTGTCCGCCCGGGAGCTGGAGACGGGCGACCTGTACGAGCACCTGCGCGAACAGCACGGCGTGCACGCCCATGAGGCCGTCCAGGCGATCGAGCCGACGGTCGTCACCCGGGCCGAGGCCGAACTGCTCGACGTGCCCGAGCTGTCCCCGGCCCTGCTCTTCGAGCGGCTCACCACGGACACCGCGGGCCGGCCCGTCGAGTACGTCCACTCGATCTACCGAGGCGACCGCTACCGCATCGTCTCCCGGCTCACCCTCGGCCCCTCGGTCGCGGAGCCGGCGGACCGGCTCGGCCACCACCCCGGCATCCCCCCGGGCGACTTCGCCCACCGCGACACGATCGCGTCGTCCACGCGGGGGGACATCCAGTCGGCGCAGTGAACTGCCGCTGGGCGGGCGGTGGTTACGGTTCCGGGGGAGGTTGACTACAGCTCTCCGGGGCGGCCGTAGCGGTAGAAGTAGGGTCCGCCGATGTCACCGGCGATCGCGCGGGCCAGTCCGGAGCTGTCCTCCAGCAGCCGTGCTCCCGGGTCGAGGTCACCGACGTAGACCGGGTCGAAGCCGGTGTCGCTGATGAGCCGCGCGGTGATGTCCTTCGCGTCCGGCTCGGCCGCGTACAGGTTGCTCGGAGTGACGCGCTGGGTGCCGATCTGGTCGTACGAGGCGGCGAAGACCGTGTTGAACGACTTCGCGGTGGGACCGCCGATGATCGACTTGACCTGGTGCGCGAGCGAGGGGAAGGCCTCGTCGCGGTCTGCGTAGAGGTTGGTCGCGTCAATGGTCACCTGGCCGTCGAGCCCGGTGACGCCCTGGAGCGCCTCGGCGATGAGGGTGCCCGGGACGGCCACGACCACCACATCGGCGTCCGAGGCGTCGCCCCCGTCCCGCCCCAGCGTCCTGACCTGATGCCCGGCCTTCTCCCAGAGCCGGGCCAGGCCGCCGCCGACATGTCCTCGTCCGATCACCGTGATGTTCATGCCGGGCCCTCCGGTCCGCCGGGAGTTTCATTGACGTATCAACAAAACACCAGGGATGTTGTCGTGTCAACCAATGCCGCCGGGGCGGGGGAGGAGCAGCACCCGGCTGTTCCTCCCCCGCCCTGACGGGACCCGTACGGGACGGATCTCAGACGGCCTGCGCGGTGGGCAGGATGGTGATCTCGGTGAGGTTGACGTGGCGCGGTACGGCGGCCATGAAGGCGACGGTCTCGGCGACGTCGGCGCTCTGCAGCACGTCGATGTCGTGGATGAGGTCGGCCATCAGCTTTGAGGCGTCGGGGTCCGTGACGTGGTCGGGGAGCTCGGTGTCGACCATGCCGGGCTCGATGGTGGCCACGCGGACCATCTTCGGGCCGAGCTCGGTCCGCAGCAGCCGGGTGAGGTGGCTGATGTAGGCCTTGGTGCCGGAGTAGACCGAGAACTTCGTCAGGATGCGGGTGGCCGCGATCGACGAGGTGTTGATCAGGTCGGCCGGCCTGCCCGCGGCGGCGGAGTCCGTCAGGTGGGGGAGGAACGCGGCGATCACGTGCATCAGGCCGCTGATGTTGAGGTCGATCTGGCGCTGCCAGTCGTCGACCTTCAACTCCTCGATGCCGGAGATGAGTTGGACACCGGCATTGTTGAACACCAGGTCGGCCTTGCCGAAGCGCTCGGCGACCTGATCGGCGGCGGCCTGGACGGCGGCACGGTCGGTCACGTCGACGGCCAGGGCGAGCGCGGTGCCGCCGGCGGCCTCGATGTTCTTGACCACACCGTCAAGACGCTCCTTGCGTCGGGCCAGTACGACGACGGTGGCGCCGAGTTCGGCGAGGCGTTCGGCGGTGACGGCACCCATACCGCTGGAGGCGCCGGAGACGACGGCGACGCGGCCGGACAGGGGGGTGCCGGTGAGCAGGGCGGCAGACATCACAAAACCTCGATCTCTTGGATGCGAACAGCGATGTTCGATGGTGGGATTGACGGTGTGTCAGGGGCGCTACGGCATGCGTCAGGCGGCGTCGTCGTGCGCGGTGGCCGCGGACTTCTCGCGCCACGGGGCCAGATCGTCCTGCACCTGCCGGTACTTGACGTCCAGCCGCTCCAGGGTGTCGCGGCCCAGGTAGAGGTGCGTGGGCAGCTTCTCGGTGCCGGCGACCTCGACGATGAGCGCCGCGCCCCGGACCGGGTCACCGAGCTGGGCGTGGTTGGCGCGGTCGATCCAGTCCAGCGTGACGTGCGCGGGGGTGTCGTCGTAGTCGGCGATGCGCGTCGCGGCAACGGAGAGTGAGCTGGAGTCGAGGAAGTCGGTGCGGAAGACGCCCGGTTCGACCACCATCGACTGGATCCCGAACGGCGCCATCTCGGCGGAGAGCGCCTCACTGATACCGGCGACCGCGAACTTGGACGCGGAGTACAGGCTGACACCGGGCTCGCCCTCGAAGCCCGAGCGGGAACCGATGTGCACGAGCTTGCCGGAACCCTGCTCGCGCATCACGGGCAGGACGGCGCGGGTGACGTTGATCAGGCCGAAGACGTTGAGGTCGAACAGTGAGCGGGCCTCCGCGTCACTGATCTCCTCCAGCGCGCCGAGCAGACCGCGGCCGGCGTTGTTCACCAGGACGTCGATACCGCCGAAGCGCTCCACGGCGGCCTCGACCGCCCGCGGGATGCTGTCGTTGTCCGTGACGTCCAGGGCGACCGCGAAGACCTGGTCGGACTTCTTGAGATCGTCGGGCACCCGCTCCGGATTTCGCACGGCGACCACGACATTGTTACCGCCGGCCAGTGCGGCGCGGGCGATTTCCGCGCCGATTCCACGGGAGGCGCCGGTGACAAACCACGTAGCCATGGGAAAAACCTCTTTCGTCGCTTCCCCCGGCGGGGGATTTTCCTGTTGACGTAAATGAGTCTGTCCCTTGGCCGTGGAGCTATGAAGGCAGCGGTTTTCCTGGGTGTCCCACACCCAGGCACGGGCGACGGTCCGCGCAGTCGGTGACATGTCAACAATCTGCTACGGTGAGGCCATGTCCGAACCTCGATGGCTCACCCCTGACCAGGCCGAGGTCTGGGCCAAGTACCGCAGGGTGCGCCGCGAGCTGCAACGGGCCCAGGAGCAGCAGTTGCTGCGGGATTCGGGGCTGTCGGCGGCCGACTACGCGCTCCTGGCGCCCCTGTCGGAGTCCGCCGACGGCGTGCTGCGGGCGCGGGAGCTGGGCTCCGAGGTCGACTGGGAGCGCAGCCGGCTGTCCCACCAGATCAGCCGCATGGAGAAGCGCGGCCTCGTCACGCGCGAGGCCTGCGTCGACGATGCCCGTGGCTCGATGGTGCGCATCACGGAAAAGGGCCGGGACGCGATCGAGGCCGCCGCGCCCGCGCATGTGGAGACTGTGCGACGACTCGTTTTCGATCCGCTGGCACCCGACGAGATACGTGTTTTCGGTGATGTTCTGGACCGAATACTGGGTGCTGTCGAAGAGAATTCCTGACAGTCGGAGGGAATGCCCGGGAAAGCCCGCGATCTTAGTGGGTTCCGCGCGCTCGATTCTGCTGGTGCGGTCCCTCGGACGCGCTGACGGAACCCAGCAGGGCCAGGCCGTCCGCCGAGGGCGACCCCGGCTCCGCCTGCAGAATGATCAGCTGCTGCCCCGGCGCGCTGCGGATGGCCAGGGCCTCGTGCCGCAGCTCCAGGTCGCCCACCACGGAATGGTGCATCCGCTTGACCTCGTAGGGCGGGACCCGTGTGTACTCACGCGCCCACAGCGAGCGGAACTCGCCGCTGCGCACGGACAGTTCGCCGACCAGCTCAAGGATGCGGGGATCCTCGGGCGTACTCGCGGCGGTCTGCTGAAGATCGGCGACCGCGCGATGCTTGGCCCGCTCCGGGCTCCGGTAGAAGGTCTTCGCCGCGGGGTCCAGGAAGAGCATGCGCAGCACGTTGTCGTGCTGGGCGAAGTCCCGGTAGAGGGCGTCGGCCAGGGCGTTGGTGGCCAGCAGGTCCTGGGCGTGGCCGATGACGAAGGCCGGTGTCCCGGTCCAGCTCTCGATCAGCTGCCGCAGATGCGGGCGGACCCGCTCGACCCGGGAGGGCGGCTTCGTCCGACGACCCGCCGGCCGCGCCAGCCGGAACAGCTCCCTGCGCTCCTCGTCCGCCAGCCGCAGCACGCGGGCCATGGCGTCCAGCACCCGGACCGAGGGGGTGAGTTCGCGGCCCTGCTCAAGGCGGCTGTAGTAGCCCGGACTGACCCCCGCCAGCGCCGCGACCTCGTCGCGCCGAAGTCCGGGCACCCTGCGGCGGCCCGTGGTGGGCAGCCCCGCGTCGGCGGGAGTGATGCGTTCCCTGCGGGAGCGGAGAAACTGACCCAGCCCTTCAACGGAGTCAGGGGGCGTGTCCTTGTACATGCCTTCGAGGCTAGGCAGAGAACGCCTGGATAAGGGCTGCGGACGGTGGGTGCGTTACACCCAGGATGGTGCGGACATCGCCGCGGAGCCGCCCCGACGTTCGCCTCAGGGCCGCCCCGGCCGCGTGGTCAGGGCAGATCGACGTCGTGGGGGGCGCCGGCCGGTCCGGACCTCATCGCGCGGCCTCCAACCGCGCCGAAGGAGCGTCACCCCCGGGTCCGCGGCCGGGGATCGCCGCGAGCAGTTCACGGGTGTACTCGTGCTCGGGGTGTGTGAACAGGTCCTCGGGCGCGCCGACCTCCACGATGCGGCCGGCCCGCATGACCGCCACCTGGTGCGCGATCTGGCGTACGACGGCCAGGTCGTGCGAGATGAACAGGTACGCCACGCCCGTGTCGGCCTGCAACTCGGCCAGCAGGTCAAGGACTTGGGCCTGGACGGAGACGTCGAGCGCGGACACCGGCTCGTCGCACACGACCAGGTCCGGGGAGAGCGCGAGGGCACGGGCGATCGCCACGCGCTGGCGCTGCCCGCCCGACAGTTCCGCCGGCCGGCGCTCCAGCGTCGATGCGGGCAGCGCGACCCGGTCGAGCAGGTCGCGGGCGCGGGCGAGCCGGGAGGCGCGGTCGCCGACCCTGAACGCGCGCAGCGGCTCGGTGATCACCTCGCCGATGGAGAAGCGGGGGTCGAGCGAGGCGTACGGGTTCTGGTAGACGTGCTGGGCCCGGCGGCGCAGTTGGCGCGCCTGCGCGCCCCGGGCGGTCGTGATGTCGGCGCCGTCGAACAGGATGTGTCCGTCGGTCGCGTCGGTCAGACGTAGCACCAGCCGGGCGGTGGTGGACTTCCCCGAACCGGACTCGCCGACCAGGGCCAGCGTCCGGCCGCGGTGCAGGGTGAAGCTGACGTCGTCCACCGCGCGCAGGGTCCGGGACTCGCCGTCCGCGCGGGGGAGCCGGAACTCCTTGACCGCGTTGCGGACTTCGACCAGTCGTGTCCCCTCGATGGCCGCGGGCGCTGCGGCCGGGACACTCGCGCGGGCGGTGGCCAGGCTCGGCGCGCTCGCCAACAGCCTCTGGGTGTAATCGTGTTGGGGATCGGCGAGGACGTCACGGGTCGGACCGGCCTCCACGACCCGCCCCTGCGACATGACGACCAGCCGCTGTGCCCGGTCGGCGGCGACCCCCAGATCGTGGGTCACCAGCAGGATCGCGGTGCCCGACTCCTCGGTGAGGTGCTGGAGATGGTCGAGGATGACGCGCTGCACGGTGACGTCGAGCGCGCTGGTCGGCTCGTCGGCGATGATCAGCTTGGGGTTCGCGGCGATGGCGACGGCGATCAGGGCGCGTTGCCGCATGCCGCCGGAGAGTTCGTGCGGGTACTGCCGGGCCCGGGTGGCCGCGTCGGGCAGACCTGCCCGGTCCAGGATGCCGATCGCCTCCGTCGGCGCGGAGCGGCGGGTCGCCAGCCCGTGGATGCGCAGGACCTCGGCGACCTGCTCGCCGATGCGTTTGACCGGGTTGAGCGACACCGACGGGTCCTGGGGCACCAGGCCGATCTGCGCGCCGCGCACGGTGCGCAGCTCCGCCTCGGACAGCGCGGTGAGGTCGTGCCGGCCGAAGCGGATCGTGCCGCTGTCGATACTGGCGTTCGCTGCCAGGAGCCGGGTGATCGCATGCGCGGTGGTGCTCTTGCCGGACCCCGACTCGCCCACCACCGCGGTCACTTCACCCGGCCGCACGTCAAGATCGACGTCCCGCACCGCGCGCACGATGCCACCGCGGGTGCGGTACGACACCGACAGGCCGCGTATCTCCAGCGCGGCGCCCTGTCCGGGGCCTGGATCGCTGCTCGGCGTCGTATTCAGGTCCGGTGTCGTACTCAAGGCCGGTGCCGTACTCAAGTCGGGTTTCGTACTCAAGTCCTTGTCCGTTCCAGGTGTGTTCGTCGCGTCGCCGCTCATCGCTGCCGCGACCATTCGCCGTCCAGCGCGCGTGCGATGCGGTTGGTGGCCAGTACGGTCGCCGCGATCGCCAGTCCGGGCAGTGCCGTCAACCACCAGGCGTTGGCGAGGTAGTTGCGGCCGTCGGAGATCAGCGTGCCCCACTCGGGTGCCGGGGGCGGGGCGCCGTAGCCGAGGAAGCTCAGGGCCGACACGGCGAGGATCGAGGAGCCGAAGTCGAGGGTGGCAAGGACGATCACCGGGCCCACCGCGTTGGGCAGTACGTGCCGGCCGAGCACCGAGTACCAGCGGGCTCCGCACGAGCGGGAGGCCTCGACGAAGACCGCCTGCCGTACCCGCAGCACTTCCGCCCGCGTCACCCGCGCGAAGCTCGCGACGCTGGCGATGCCGACCGCGACCGCCACTTTCACCGTGCCGTAGCCCAGCGCGGTGACCAGGGCCAGGGACAGGAACAGCGCGGGGATCGACAGCAGGACGTCGACGAAGCGCATCAGCACGTCGTCGACCCAGCGTCCGACGAACCCGGCGACCAGTCCGATCAGACTGCCGACCACGAAGGCGACCGCGACCGCGATGAGGGTTGCCTTGAGCGACAGTTGGGCGCCGTGGACCACCCTGGAGAACACATCGCGGCCCAGTTCGTCGGTGCCGAACCAGTGCGCGCCGTCGGGACCGCGGAAGTTCTCCGACGGCACGCCCTTCAGCGGATCCTTCGAGGTGAACAGGTCCGGCCAGAACGAGGCGAGCACCACCAGGACGACGATCAGGACCGACAGCAGCAGTCCCGGTCGGCGCACCAGGAACCGGCCGATCCGTCGCAGGCCCACGCCACGCCCCGGTGCGGGGCCGGTTTCCGGTTCCACCGGCCGGGCCGGGAGGCCGAGCCTGGCGCCGGCGGCGTCGTCGATCAGACCCTGGCTCATGCGAATCCCGCCTTCCGGCCCGAGGCCACCACGATCCGCGGGTCCAGCAGCGGATACACGAGGTCGACGACCAGGTTCGTCACCACGAAGATCAGTGCCCCGAACACCACCACCCCCTGGACCAGTGGGATGTCCTGGGCCGTGACCGCGGCGGCCGTCACCCGGCCGAGGCCGTCCCGCGAGAACACCGTCTCGACGACCACCGAACCCGCGATCAACTGCCCGACCAGCAGTCCTACGACGGTCAGCGCCGGCAGCGACGCGTTGCGCAGGGCGTGCCGCAGATGGACCCGCCACCGGCCGGCGCCCTTGGCGCGCGCGGTCTCCACATAGGCCTGGTCCAGCGCGGTGAGCAGGCTCTTGGCCAGCACCTGAGCCACCTGCGCACCGGTCGGGATCGCCAGCGTCACGGCCGGCAGGACCAGCCCGCGCAGTCCGTCGTTGCCGAAGGCCGGAAACCAGTGCAACCGGAAGGAGAAGGTCTCGACGAGCAGCAGGCCGGTCCAGAACGTCGGTACGGACACTCCCAACGGCGGCAAGGACAGCAGCAGTTGGCGCAGCCAGCGCTGCGAGGTGTAGGTGGCCAGTATGGCCAGACCGCCGCCGAGGACCACCGCGAGCAGCAGCGCGGCACCGGTCAACTGCAGTGTCTGGGGCAGCGCGTCCGCGAGCGTCGAGGTCACCGGCCGGCCGGTGGAGACCGCGTCGCCGAAGTCACCGCGGACCGCCTTGCCGAGGTAGTCGGCGTACTGCGCCAGGACCGGCTTGTCGAAGCCGTACTGGTGGCGCAGCGCGGCGAGTTGGGCCGGATCGACCTGCCCGGAGTCCGCCCCGGCCCCGGCCATCGCCGAGACCGGGTCACCGGGCAGGAAGTCCAGCACCAGGAACGACACCGTGTACGCCGCCCACAGCACACCGATCGCCTGCGCGACGCGCTTGATCACATAGCCGCGCACGATCTAACCGATCCAGGTGTCGTGCAGCTGGATCCGGCTGGAGGCGTCGAAGTCCAGGTTGTGCACCTTCGTCGACACGCCCAGCTGGGTCTGCAGCTCCACCACGGGTACGACGTACGCGTTCGTCACGATCAACTGCTGTGCCGTTCCGGCCAGTTCCTTCCGCTTGGCCGCGTCGGTCGTGGCCGCCTGCCGGGTCAGCGCCGTGTCCAGCGAGCTCTTCGGGAGGCGGTAGGTGTTGGCCAACCCGGTGGAGTACAGCGTGCGCAGGATGTCGGGGTCGGCCCGGGTGAGGTTCCCCCACAGGCCGTCGAAGTCACCGCTCTGCTGCACGGTCGCGATCTGGGAGATCTGCAACTCCTTGAGCACCACGTCGATGCCGACGGCCTTGAGCTGCTGCTGGATCAGTTCCAGCGCCGGCTGGTTGGTGGCCGCGTTGGCGAACCACTTGACGGTCAGGCTCAGCTTGGCGCCGCCCTTCGTGCGGATGCCGTCGCCACCCGTCTTCCAACCGGCCGAGTCCAGCAGTGACTTGGCCTTGGCCGCGTCGAACCCGAGGTCGCTGCCCAGGTCCTCGTAGTCCGGTGTGGTGCGCGCCAGGATGCTGGTGGCCGGATGGGTGCCGGTGGGGAAGACGGCGTCGGCGATCTCCTGCCGGTTGACGGCGTACTGGATCGCCTGCCGCACCTTGACGTCCTTGAGGGCCGGCCGGGAGTTGTTGAGCGCCAGGTTGAACACCGCACCGGGATTGGCCCGTCGCGCCAGGGTCACCGGGCCGCCCTTCAGCGCCGCCTCGTTGGCCTTGCCGACGCTGCTGATCGCGTCCACCTGACCGGACTGGAGGCTGCCGGCCCGCACGCCCGCCTCGGGCACCACCTTGAACACCAGCTTGTCGAGATAGGCCTCGCCCTTCTTGCTCCACAGCGAGGAACCCCAGGTGTAACCCGTGCGCTTGGCCAGGGTGATCGACTGGTTCTGGACGTACTGCTTCAGGACGAAGGGCCCGGAGCCGACCACTCCCTCGCTGCACTTCTGCTGCGGGGTCCTCTTCGCGCTCGCAGAGGACTCGATGCCCAGCGAGTGCGTCGAAGTGGCCTGCAGGAACTGGGCGTTGGGCTGCTGGAAGGTCACCTTGACGGTGAGCGGGTCGACCACGGTGGTGCTCTTGACGCCACTCAGATAGCCCTCGGCGAGAGTGCCGAGGGCACCCAGCTTCGGGACCGCGTCGAAGTTGTCCTTGACCACCTGCGCGGTCAGCCTGGACCCGTCACTGAAGGTGACACCCGATCGGAGATGGAAGGTGAACGTCGTCGCGTCGGAGCTGATGTCCCAGCTCTTCGCCAGCCACGGCACGATCTTGCCGGTCTGCGGGTCCTGGTCGGTGAGGGAGTCCACGATCTGCCGCACCGAGTAGATGGTGTCGTTGCTGGCCACCTGCTGCGGGTCCACGCAGCCGGCGTCGGAGCCCACCGCGAAGGTCAAGGAGCCACCGGACTTCGCCGGGCCGCTGCCGCTGCCGCTGCCGCTGCCGCTGTCCGAGCCGTCGCCGCCGGAGCCGCAGGCGGTCAGAAGGACGCTGGTGGTCAGGAGGGCGGCCAGTGCCGCCCACCGGGTGGGTCGGAAATCCGGATGTGCTGTCACGGAGGGTGCTCCTACTCGTGTCACTACGCGTGTGCCCCCCCGGGGGATCGCGACCGCGCGCGGGCAGGCCGCACCGGTCGGCGCAACGCCGATGACGGGGCAGTGCAGTTCAGGAAGTCAGGCGGGAATGCCTACGGGCCGCGACGGACGTCGGACGGACGTGGTCGGGGCGGTCGGCTGCGACGCGGACAAACGGTCAGCTGCGACAGAGACAGCCGGCGAAGCGCTGAAGGTCGATGTGACGTCGACGGGAGAGCCAGGAGAAGGCGTTCAGGTCACTGCTGTGTCGCACGACCGTCCTCCACATCTCCGCCCCGGCCAAGGGGTCCCGCGCTTGCAGAGATCGTCGGTGATCCTGCCGGGCTTTCACCTGGAGCACCCCACCGCGTCGGAGGGTTGCCGGTCAGCAAGCCAGGGCTTGACGCTGACACTCGATGCCGTTCGTGATCATACGGATCGACGTCGTCATACGTCAATGGAGCGCTTCACCCGTCAACCACCCTCCCCGCGCTGCCGTGCGGGCGGATGCCAACGCCTCGTTGACACCTTCCGCTCCGCGTGTTTGCATCCCGCCATGCCGTTGTCGCAGTCGCTGACCCGTCGCCGCGCCGTGGACCTCGTCCGCGTGGCCGCCGCGCTGTGTCGACCGACCGGCTGATCGAGCACCTTCTCGCACCTCTGCCAACAGCCGCGCAGGACAAGCCGGTTGTGCATCCACCGGCACGTCTCGCGATCCTCCGTGCCGCCCGCACTCTTCGCTCAGACATGACGAGGAACCGCCATGCCGACACCCGTTCCCCCGCCCGGTCACCGCCACGAAACCGACTACGACCGCCGCAGGTTGAACCAGTGGCTGGCCGGTGAGGCCAGGGCCGACGGGGTCAGCCGCCGACGACTGCTCACGCTGCTCGCCGCCACCGCCGCCGGGACCGCACTCGGCGGTACCAGGCCCGCCCGCGCCGCCGTTCCCGGCATCGTCAAACCCCTGCCGCCCGAGTGGTTCATCGAGCGCGGCACCAACGCCGAGACCCGCTGGGAGGCGTTGCGCGGAATCGGCCATCACACCCCCAACGACCTGTTCTTCGTGCGCAACCACACCGCCACCCCCGTCCTTGAGGCCGACGACTGGCGGCTGCGGCTGTGGGGGAGCGGACTGCGGGGAGCTCCCGGCGAGGACCGCCCGGTGGAGTTCGGCTACGACGATCTGCGCGCCCTGCCGTCCGTCACCCGTACCGCGTTCGTCGAGTGCGCCGGCAACGGCCGCTCCTACTACACGACCCAGCAGGGCGACACGGTCACCGGCACCGCGTGGACCCTGGGAGCGATCGGCGTCGCGCGCTGGCGCGGGGTGCGCCTGGCCGACGTACTGCGCAGGGCCGGACTGTCCCGCAACGCCGTGGACGTGCAACCGCGCGGCCTGGACGCCGAGTACGTCAGCGGTGGCGAGAGCCTGGGCCGCGTACGCCGTCCGCTGCCGCTGGCCAAGGCGCTGGACGACGTGCTGCTCGCGTACGAGATGAACGGCGAGCCACTGCCGTACGACCACGGGTACCCGGTGCGGGTGCTGGTGCCGTCCTGGGTGGGGATCGCGTCGATCAAGTGGGTCGGCGACATCGAGGTGTCCGCGCAGCCGCTCCTCTCGCCCTGGAACATTACGTTCTACCGACTGTTCGGTCCCTCCTACCCGGAGGGCGGCAGTGCCCCGCTCACCCGGCAGGCCATCAAGAGCGCCTTCGAGTTGGCGAGCGGGGCCACGTTCGCGGCGGGCCGCCGGCACGTGCTGCACGGGCGCTCGTGGTCGGGCGCGGGTGCTGTGGACCGCGTCGACATCAGCACCGACGGCGGGGCGAGCTGGCGGCGCGCCCACCTGAACGACCGTCCCCGTACCGGCACGTGGACCCGCTGGTCCCTGAACTGGCGGCCCGAGGCACCCGGTGCCACCCACCTGCTGGCCCGCGCCACGGACACGGCCGGCCGTACGCAGCCGGACGTCGCGGTGCCCAATACGCAGGGGTACCTGTTCGACGCGGTGGTACGGCATCCGGTGAGCGTGGTGTGACGGACGTCTGAATGCTCCCGGGAGAAGACCGCGCCACCCGCCGCGTCCTGCTGGTGTGCATGGCCGCAGGGGCAACCACCCTGCTGGACCAGGCAGTTCTGAACATCGCCGTCCCGAGCATGCGGCACTCGCTCGGGGCCGGCGCGGCGGACGTCCAGTGGATCGTGGCCGGCTACTCACTGGCCTTCGGGCTGGCCCTCGTACCCGGAGGCAGCCTGGGCGACCTGCACGGGCGCAAACGGCTCTTCATCGCAGGTATGGCCGTCTTCCTCCTGGCGGGGGTGGCGGCCGCGACCGGTAGCGGGCCGGGGACCGTGATCGGCGCCCGGTTGGTACAGGGTGCCGCCGCGGGACTCGTCAACTCCCAGGTGATCGGCACCATCCAGGACGTGTTCCACGGACTCGACCGCGGCCGGGCGCTCGGGCTGTACGCGGTGACGGGCGGTGTCGCCGCGGCACTCGGTCCGCCGCTCGGCGGCGTGCTGGTCGCCGGGCTCGGCTCCGCAGCGGGCTGGCGGTACTGCCTCCTGCTGAGCGCACCGTGCGCGGTGGTCACCCTGATCCTCGCGGTCCGCCTGCTGCCACCGCCCCGGCGCACCGCCCGTGACTCCCGGCTGGACCTCCTCGGCCTCGTCCTGGCCTGCGGCTGCACGCTGACGCTGATGGTGCCGTTCATCAGCACCCCGGACAACGGAGGGCAGGCACTGCTGTGGGCGGCCGGAGTCTCCGCCCTGGCCTGCGTGTTCGCCGTGCACCAGCGGCTACGGATACGCGGGGGCCGGGTGCCGCTGGTCCATCCGGCGCTCGCGTCGTCGAAGCCGTATCTGCTGGGCACGGCCGTCGCCATGGCCCAGTTCGGCTCCTCGCTCGCCGCGTCCCTCGTGCTCACCGTCTTCCTCCAGGACGGGCTCGGGCTGTCCGCCCTGCTCACGGCGGCCGTCTCGCTCCCCTCGGCCATCGCGATGGGTGTCTCCTCGGCACTCGCGTGGCGGCTGGTGCGGCGCATCGGACCGCGCACGGTGAACGTCGGCCTGGCGCTGGGCATCGGCGCCGCCCTGGCCGGTGCGGTGGCCGCGCTCCTCGCGCCGTCCACCGCGCTGCCGATCCTCCTCGCCGTGACGCAGCTGCTGTCCGGCGCGGCCGGCGGGCTGGCCGTCTCGCCCAACCAGACACAGGTCCTCCAGCACGCGCCGGCCGAGGCCGCCGGGGTGGGCGGCGGCATCCTGCAGATGGCCCAGCGCATCGCGGCGGCGGTCTGCCTCAGCGCCGTGTCGGCGGTCTACCTGCACTCCTCCTCCGGCTCGTCCGCGGGTGGCGGTCCGCGGGCCGCGTACGCGCTGGCGTCCTGCGTCTGTGCCGGCCTGCTCGCGGTGGCGCTGGTGCTGTCGCGACTGCGCGGGGCCGCCGCCGCACCGCGGTCGGCGAGGTCCGCGTTCCTGACCGTGCGCAGTGCCCGAGTGGGCCGACACCACGACGACCGCACCCCGCAGGAACGACAGGAGCCAGGAAGAACATGAGCAGTTGCCCGGCACGACCCCCAACCCCGGGGCGGAGACGGCAGCTGCGGGCGCCGAGCGGCCAATGTCCGTATGCCGGGCGCGCATTGACGCGCGGAAAGGCGTGTTCGTAGACTTTCGAACACGACGATTGTCGGCCACCGGACGGTGACCGGCTGCGCCCTTCCGAGAAGGAGGGGCGCGTTTTCGTGGGAGTGGTCAGGGGATGGGGACAGTCATGCAGCGCGTGCACGTCGGTGCCGCTCAGCTGGGACTGGTGGCCAGGTTGGACATCGACCTCCGCCGCCGGGCGAGTTCCCTCTGTCGGTGACGCCCAGGATGTGACCGGACCCGGACAAGCCCGGTCCGGCGCCGTCTCTTCGGATGCGTCGCGGTTCGTTCAGCGCGACGCGCTCAGCACCCCCTTCCAGGCCTCGCACGATGGGAAGCGCACCGGCGCGCATCCCGGTCACGCGCCCGTGCCCCAGGAGAGCGCATGTTCATGTCCTCCGCGCAGCAGATGCGCCCCGTCCCGTCCCTCTCGATACCCGGACGCCAGCATGAGATCGGCCGGCTTCAGGCCGCGTGGGAACTCTGCCGAGGCGGCCGGGGAAACGTGGTCACCCTGCACGGCCCTGTGGGCACCGGGCGCACCGAACTCCTCGACGCCTTCGGCGAGTTCGCCGAATCGGACGGTGCTCAGGTACTGATGGCCGCCGGTTCCCCACTGGAGCGGGACTTTCCGCTCGGGATCGTCCGTCAGCTCTTCCAGAGCCCGCACCTGGCACCGGAGATCGTCTCCGAGGCGGCCCGGCTCATCGAGAACGGGGTGGCCCCCGCTCCGGCGCCGCACTGGTCCGCACCCGATGTCGTCGAGGGCGGGCTGCGGGTCCGCCCCACCCCCGAGGCTCTGCACGGTCTGAGCACGCTCCTGCTGGACTTCGCCCGGGACACCCCCCTGCTGCTGGCCGTCGACGACCGGCAGGACGCGGACATCCCGTCGCTGGAGTTCCTGCTCTATCTGGCCCGCCGCATCCGCAACGCCCGGATTCTGACGGTGCTCTGCTCCCGGGAGAACATGACCCCGCCGGAGCCCTTCTTCGACGTCGACCTGGCCAGTCAGCCGCATCACGAGCGCATCCGGCTGCGTCTGTTCAGCCGCGAGGTGATCGCCGAGCTGATGAGCGCCCGGCTGGGGGAGGAGGCGGCCCGGCGCCACGCCGGCACGGTGCACGACCTCACCGGTGGCAACCCCCTCCTGGTCAGGGCCGTCATCGACGACCAGGAGGCCGGTTCGGTCCACCCGGACCTCGTGGTGGGGGAGAACTACCGACGCGGGGTCATGAACTGCATGCACCGCATCGACTCCTTCGCGCTGCGCGTGGCCCGCGGCGTCGCCGCACTGGGCCGGCCCGCCGAACCCGCGTTGCTCGCCGAACTCCTCCTGCTGGCCAACGACTCGCCGCCCCGCGCCCTGTATCTGCTGCACGCCGCGGGCCTGTTCCGCGGCGGCTACTTCCGGCACCCCAGCGGCGCGGGCGACCTGCTGGCGGCGATGCGGCCCGCGGAGTTGGCCGCGCTGCACCGCCGCGCCGCCGAACTGCTGCGCGCCTCAGGCGCACCCGCGCGACACATCGCCGAACAAGTGCGCGCGGCCGAAGGACAGGTCCGCGCGCCATGGACGGCCACCGACGCGTCCCCTGTCCTCACGGAGGACCCGCAGGCCGCGGAGCCCGCGGAAGCCGTGGAGGCCCCGGTCGCTCCGGAGGCCGACCGGCCCCAGGAGGTCGTCATCCAGTGCGTGCCCTGGCTTCCCGAGGCCGATCCGGGTGTCGCCGCTCCTTCCCCCCGACGGCAGCGCACCAGGCTGCGTCATCTGTTCTGGCACGGGCAGGTGGACGAGGGGATCACCGCCCTGCACCGCTACGAGGCCGAGCATCCGGCGGACCCAGGTGCCCGTTCGCGACTGCGCGACTGGGTCGACTACTGGTATCCGGCGCTGCTCCCGAGGACCGGCGCCGGGGCGGACGCCGAGCGCGACCGCCCCGACGGCGCGCGCACGACGCCACCGGACGGCATGCGCGTACTGACAGCGCTGCTCGGCGGACTGCCCGCACCGGACGCCGTGGCGCGGGCCGAGTCCGTCCTGCGCGACAGCCGCCTCGGCGAGACCCCGGTCCGCTCCCTGACGGCGGCCCTGACCGTGCTCCTCTACGCCGACCAGTCGGACCGTGCCGCCCGGTGGTGCGCGGCCGTCACCAACCGGCCAGGGCGCGGACATGACGCGACCGAGGACGCCCTGCTGGCGGCGCTGACCGCCGAAGCCGCCCTGCGCCAGGGCGATGTGCGCACCGCCGAGGAGTACGCCCGGGCGGCGTTCCAGCAGATCGATCCCGACCGCTGGGGCGTCGGCGTGGGCTTCCCGCTGTCCACCATGATCGCCGCGCGGACCGCGCTCGACCGGCACGAGGACGCCGCCCGCTATCTGGCCATGCCCGTACCGGGCGCCATGTTCCGCACCCCCGCGGGACTGCACTACCGGTACGCCAGGGCCGGACACCGGCTGGCGGTCGGCGACGCCGAGGCGGCCCTCGCCGAGTACCAGGAGTGCGGAGAGACCATGGCTCGCTGGGACCTGGACCACCTGCCCGGCCTCGTCCCCTGGCGCATCGGTGCCGCCCGCGCCCACCTGGCCCTCGGACGGCCCGCAGCCGCCCGCGCTTTGACGGACCGTCAGCTCAAGGGCCTCGGTCCCGGTCGGCCCCGCGTCCTGGGGATGACGCTGCGCACCCGCGCGGCAGCCGCCGAGTCGGCCGAGCGGACCCCGCTGCTGGAACGCGCGGTACAGGCCCTGGAGATCTCCGGCGACCAGGTCGAACTGTCCGCCGCGCTCGCCGAACTGTCCGCCGCCCACGGAGCGCTCGGCGACCCCGCCCAGGCGAGGACCGCCGAGCGCCGGGCCCGTCATCTGTCCCGCGTGTCGGGCACCGCTCCGGCGGAGCCCGGTGACGACGAACTCAGCGAAGCCGAAAGGAGGGTCGCCGAACTCGCGGCATGCGGCCTGACCAACCGGGAGATCGGACAGAAGCTCTTCATCACGGTCAGCACGGTGGAACAGCATTTGACGAGGGTCTACCGGAAACTCGGGGTACGCCGCAGAATGGAACTCTCCAATTTGCTGGAACTCCGCAGGGGGATGGCGGGTTGACCGGCGCTCACGGCCCGTAGGGGGTTGCCGGTAGGGGGTCGGCAGGGGGCCGCTAGGGGTCGTTCGCGGGCCGGCGGACACCATGCTGATCAGCATGTCTGCACCGGAGAACGAAGCAACGGCCGCATTGGGGCACGAAGCCACGGCCGTTGTCGGGATCGCCTGCCGGCTCCCCGGCGCCCCCGACCCGGAGGCTTTCTGGCGGCTTCTCGACGACGGCGCGAGTGCGATCGGGAATCCCCCGCCCGGCCGTTTCCGTGAATCCGCGGATATGGCGGACGTCCGGCCCGGCGCATTCCTGGAGAACGTCGACCTGTTCGACCCGGAATTCTTCGGGATATCCCCGGCCGAGGCCGCCGCGGCCGACCCGCAGCAGCGCCTCGTCCTGGAACTCGCCTGGGAAGCCCTGGAGGACGCGGGCATCCGCCCCGGCAGCCTGGCCGCGTCCCGCACCGGTGTCTTCGTCGGAGCGATCGCCGCCGACTACGCGGGACTGGTCCACCGGCACGGCCCCGAAGCGGTCGGCCGGCACACCCTGACCGGCCTGAACCGTGGCGTCATCGCCAACCGGGTCTCCTACGCCCTCGACCTGCGCGGCCCGAGCCTTTCTGTGGACTCCGCCCAGTCCTCGTCACTGGTCGCCGTCCACCTGGCCCTGGAGAGCCTGCGCACCGGTGAGTCCGAGGTGGCGCTGGCCGCCGGGGTCAACCTCAACCTCGCCCCGGACAGCACCCTCGTCGTGGACCGCTTCGGCGCGCTCTCCCCCGACAACACCTGCTTCACCTTCGACGCCCGGGCCAACGGCTACGCGCGCGGCGAGGGTGCCGTCCTGCTCGTCCTCAAGCCGCTCACTCGCGCCCTGGCCGACGGCGACCCGGTGCACGCCGTCCTGCTGGGCAGCGCGGTCGGGAGCGACGGCGCGACGCCGGGACTGACCGTGCCCGGTGCCGCCACCCAGGCGGAGGTGATCCGCGCCGCGCTGAAACGGTCCGGGGTCGACGGCGCCGATGTGCAGTACGTCGAACTGCACGGCACCGGAACCCGCGTCGGCGACCCGATCGAGGCCGCCGCGCTCGGCGAGGTCTTCGCCGCCGACCGGACCCCCGACAACCCGCTGCTCGTCGGCTCGGCGAAGACCAACGTCGGGCACCTGGAAGGGGCCGCCGGTATCGTCGGTCTGCTCAAGACCGTGCTCAGCGTCCGCCACGGCCGTCTTCCGGCCGGCCTCAACTTCGTCACCCCGAACCCGGACATCCCCTTCGACGACCTCCGGCTGCGGGTACGCACCGAGCGCGGCCCCTGGCCCCACCCCGAGCGTCAACTGCTCGCCGGCGTCAGCTCGTTCGGAGTGGGCGGCACCAACGCCCACGTCGTGGTCGGCCAGGCCCCGGCACGCCACGACACCGGCACCCACCGCGCGGGCCCGTGGCTGTGGCCCCTGTCCGGGCACACCCCGCAGGCCCTGCGAGCCCAGGCCGCACGCCTGCGCGCCCATGTCGCCCAGCGGCCGGACCTCACCCCGCACGACATCGGCCACACGCTCGCCACCACCCGGACCACCTTCGCCCACCGGGCCGCCGTAACGGGTGGCGACCGCGACGAACTGCTCGCCGGACTCGCCGCGTTGGAGGCCGGAGAGCAGTCCGCCGGTCTGGTCACCGGACGGGCGGGCGAGCAGGGCGGCACGGTGTTCGTCTTCCCGGGCCAGGGCTCCCAGTGGCCCGCCATGGCACGCGAACTGCTCGACACCGAACCGGACTTCGCCGCCTCCATCGACGCGGTCGCTTCGGCCCTCGCACCGCACACCGACTGGTCCCTGCACGACCTGCTGCGCGGCACACCGGACGCCCCGTCGCTGGAGTGCGCCGACGTGGTCCAGCCCGCCCTGTTCGCCGTGATGGTGTCCCTGGCCGCCCTCTGGCAGGCCCGAGGAGTGCGCCCGGACGCGGTGATCGGGCACTCGCAGGGAGAGATCGCCGCGGCCCACGTGGCCGGAGCGCTGACCCTGGAGGACGCCGCCGCGCTGGTCGCCCTGCGCTCCCGGGCCATCACGGAACTGCCCGTGTCGGGTGCCGGTGGCGGGATGGCCTCCGTGCCCCTGCCGGAGGCCGACGTGCGCGGCCGACTCGAAGGCTTCGGCAGCGCGTTGAGCGTGGCCGCCGTCAACGGCCCGTCCACGACTGTGGTCTCGGGCGACCGCGCGGCCGTGGAGTCCCTCGTCGCCGGGTACGCGGCGGACGGGATCCGGGCCAAGGTCGTACCGGTCGACTACGCCTCCCACTCGCCCCAGGTCGAGCCGCTGCGCGACAGCCTGCCCGCCCTGCTCGCCCCGATCCGGCCGCGACCGGCGCGGATCGCCTTCTACTCGACCGTCACCGGCGGCCTCCTCGACGGCACCGCGCTCGACCCCGCCTACTGGTACCGCAACCTCCGCTCCACCGTCCGCTTCCGGCAGACCGTGGAGGCCGCGCACGCGGCGGGCCACCGGGCCTTCGTGGAGATCAGCCCGCACCCCGTACTGACCGTCGGTCTCGCCGACCTGCCGGGTACGGCCGTCACTGGCACCCTGCGCCGCGACGACGGCGGAACGCGCCGCTTCCTCACCTCACTCGCCGAACTGCACGTCCGGGGCGGCGAGTTGAACTGGCCCGAGGTGTACGGCACCGAAGCCCGCCGGGTGCCGTTGCCCACGTACGCCTTCCAGCGTCGCAGGGTCTGGCTGGACGCGCTGCCGGGCCCCGAGGCCCCGACGTGGACGCCCGCCCAATCGCTCCCGGCGACCGGTGGGCTGTCAACGGCGCCCCTGCATCAGGTGGTTGAGCCGGTGGACCTCCAGCCGACGCCTCCCGTGGCCGCGGACCTGCTGCGGATCGTCCGCTCGGGCGCGGCCCTCGTCCTCGGGCAGTCGTCCCCGGAAGCCGTCGATCCCGATCTCACCTTCCGGGAGTTGGGCTTCGACTCCGTCTCCGCCGTCGAGTTCCGCGACCGCCTCGCCGCGGCCACCGGCCTCGACCTGCCGTCCACGCTCACCTACGACCGCCCCACCGCCCGCGCGGTCGCCGACCACGTAAGGAGCCTGCTGGAGGGGCCGGGCGAGGCCGCCGTGGAGGGCGGACCGGAACCGGCCCGGGGCGCCGACGACGATCCGATCGCGATCGTCTCCCTCGCCGGCCGCTGGCCCGGCGGTGCGCACACCCCCGAGGAACTGTGGGACCTGCTGCGGGACGGACGGGACGCCGTCGGCGACTTCCCGGACAACCGGGGCTGGGACCTGGACGCCCTCTACGACCCGGACGGGCTCCGGCACGGGACCTCGTACACCCGGCAGGGCGGTTTCCTGCACGACGCGGACCGGTTCGACGGGGCGTTCTTCGGGCTCGGGCCGCGCGAGTCGGCGGCCATGGACCCGCAGCAGCGGCTGCTGCTGGAGTCCTCCTGGGAGCTGCTGGAGCGCGCGGGGATCGTCCCCGCGACCGTGCGCGGCACGCGTACCGGCGTGTTCGTCGGTGTCATGCCGCAGGACTACGGCCCGCGCCTGCACGAGACCCCGGAGGGCTATCAGGGGCACGCGCTCACCGGAAGCCTCACCAGCGTCGCGTCCGGCCGCCTCGCCTACGCGCTGGGTCTTGAGGGCCCGGCCATCACCGTGGACACCGCCTGCTCCTCGTCCCTGGTCGCTCTGCATCTGGCGGCGCAGTCACTGCGGTCCGGGGAATCGGACCTCGCCCTCGCCGGTGGTGTCACCGTCATGTCGGGTCCTGGCATGTTCACCGAGTTCAGCCGGCAGCGAGGGCTGGCGCCGGACGGGCGGTGCAAGCCGTTCGCGGCGGCGGCCGACGGCACCGCCTGGGCCGAGGGGGTCGGACTGGTCCTGCTGGAGCGGCTCTCCGACGCGCGCCGCCACGGCCACCGGGTGCTCGCCCTGCTGCGCGGCTCCGCCGTCAACCAGGACGGCGCCTCCAACGGACTGACCGCGCCCAACGGCCCTTCCCAGGAACGCGTGATCCGCCAGGCCCTGGCCTCCGCCGGGCTGCGCCCCGGCGACGTGGACGCCGTCGAGGCACACGGCACCGGCACCGCGCTCGGCGACCCGATCGAGGCGCAGGCCCTGATCGCCGTGTACGGACAGGACCGGGACGCGGGGCAGCCCCTGCTCGTCGGTTCGGCGAAGTCCAACATCGGACACACCCAGGCCGCCGCCGGTGTCACCGGCGTCATCAAGCTCGTACAGGCCCTGCAGCGCGGCGAGTTGCCCGGCACCCTGCACGTGGACCGGCCCACCCCGCACGTCGACTGGTCGGCCGGCACGGTCTCCCTCCTGACCGCCACCACTCCCTGGCCGGACGCCGTGGAGGGCCGGCCGCGCCGGGCGGGCGTGTCCTCGTTCGGCATCAGCGGCACCAACGCCCACCTGATCCTCGAATCAGCGCCGCCTGCCGAGACGGACGACACCGTCGTGGCGTCCGCCACCGGCTCCGGACCGTGGGTCCTCTCCGCCCGCGACACCGATGCCCTCCGTGCCCAGGCGGCTCGCCTCCTCACCCGCCTGGAGGCACTCGACGGGCGCGACGCCGACATCGGGTGGTCGCTGGCCGCCACCCGTGCGCTGCACGACCACCGCGCGGTGATCCTCGGTGACACCCGCGCATCGCGGACCGCCGCGCTGCGAGCCCTGGCCGACGGCACGGACGCGCCCGGACTGGTGCACGGCCCGGCCGCCGGCCGCGACGTCCGTACGGCGGTGCTGTTCTCCGGGCAGGGCAGCCAACGCCCCGGGGCGGGACGGACGTTGTACGAGACCCACCCCGTCTTCACCGCGGCCCTCGACGAGACGGCGGCACTCTTCGACGCGGAACTCGACACCCCGCTGCTCGACGTGCTGTTCGCCGAACCGGGCAGCGCGCACGCGGAGTTGCTCGACACCACCGCCTACACCCAGCCGGCCCTGTTCGCCCTCGGTGTCGCCCTGTACCGGCTCGCGGAGTCGTTCGGCGTACGCGCCGACGCGTTCATCGGTCACTCGATCGGGGAACTCACCGCAGCCCACCTCGCGGGGGTCCTCTCGCTGCCGGACGCGGTCCGCCTGGTGGCCGCTCGCGGGCGCCTGATGCAGGCACTCCCCGAGGGCGGGGCGATGGCCGCGCTCCAGGCCACGGAAGCCGAAGTGGCCCCGCTGATCGTCGGCGCCGACGGCCGGGTGAGCATCGCCGCGGTCAACGGCCCCGCCTCCGTGGTGGTGTCCGGCGATGCGGACGACGTACACCGGATCGCCGCCGTCTGGCGTGAAAGGGGCCGCAGAACCAAGCTGCTGACGGTCAGTCATGCCTTCCACTCACCGCACATGGACGCGGCCCTGACGGACTTCCGCGCGGTCGCGGCGAGTGTCGAACTCGCCGAGCCGGTCGTGCCCGTGGTCTCCAACCTCACCGGACGGCCCGTGGCAGCGGGGGAGTTGACCGACCCCGACTACTGGGTGCGGCACATCCGTGAGGCCGTCCGCTTCCACGACGGGCTCGGCGCGCTGCGCGACCTCGGGGTGACCGCCTTCCTCGAACTGGGCCCGGACGCCGTCCTCACCTCCCTCGCCGAGTCCCTCGTCGAAGGGGGTCCCGACGGCGAACTCACCGCGGTGGCCGCACTGCGAGCGGGCCGTGCGGAGACGCGGACCTTCACCGAGGCGCTGGCCCGGCTGCACGTCCACGGCACCACCGTCGACTGGCGCGCCGCGTTCGACCGGCACGCCGTGCGCGCCGTCGACCTGCCCACCTACCCCTTCCAGCGCAGGCGGCACTGGCTGGACGTGCCCTCCGGTACCGCCACGGCCGCGGCCGGGCTCGACCCCGCCGAGCACCCCCTGCTGGGCGCGAGCCTCGAACTCCCCGACGGCGCGGGCACGTTGTTCACCGGACGGATCGCACTGCGCACCCATCCCTGGCTCGCCGACCACACCATCGCGGGCCGGGTCGTCCTGCCCGGCGCGGCCTTCATTGACCTCGCCCTGCACGCCGGTGGCGGCCGGGTCGAGGAGCTGACCCTGGAGGCGCCGCTCGAACTGCCCGCCGACAAGGCGGTCCGGCTCCAGCTCTCCGTGGGCACGGCCGACGACTCCGGCCGCCGTGCCCTGGCCGTGCACTCCCGCGCGGAGGACACCGGCGCTCCCTGGCCCCGTCACGCCACCGGCTTCACCGCCCAGGCCGTGGACCCGGGCGCGGTGACGGACGGCGTCTGGCCACCGGCGGGTGCCGAACCGGTCGACCTGACGGACGTCTACGACCGTCTCGCGGACGACGGCTACCACTACGGCCCGGCGTTCCGTCTCCTGACGGCGGCCTGGCGGCTCGGCGAGGAGGTGTACGCCGAGGTCGGCCCAGCCCCCGAGACGCCCACCGGACACGCCCTGCACCCTGCCCTGCTCGACGCCGCGCTGCATGCCGCGGTCGCCCTGATCCCCGGATCCGCGAGGCTGCGACTGCCGTTCGCCTGGGAGGGCGTCACTCTGCACCGGCCCGGAGCGTCGGCCCTGCGCGTACGACTCCGGCCCACCGGCGTCGACACGGTGGCCTTGCGACTTGCCGATGGCTCGGGCGAGTCGGTCGCCGAGGTGGCCGCACTGACCTTGCGGGCCGCGCCCCGACAGGACAGTGCCACCGGATACCGGCTGGAGTGGATCCCGGCGGATGCGGCCGCATCGGCGAACCTGTCCGCCGTCGGATCGGCGCCCCTGCCCGCAGGGGCCGACGGCAGCGTGGCACCCACCGGCTGGGCCCTGCTCGGCGCCCAGGACGACCCGCTGCGGGCCGTCCTGGCCGAGGCCGGCGGGCCGCCTGTCGAGGTCCACACCGATCCGGCCGCCCTGCCCCGGCCCCTCGGACCGCTGACCCTGGCCGTCGCCCCGGATGCCACCGGCGTCCTCGACCTGCTCCAGCGGTGGCTCGCCCTCCCGGACACCGAGGACTCCCGGCTCGCGCTGGTGACACGGGACGCGGTCTCCACCCACCCCGGAGAGGACGTTCCCGATCCGCCCACCGCGGCGGTCTGGGGGCTGGTGCGCTCCGCGCAGGCCGAGCACCCCGGCCGGTTCGCCCTGATCGACCTCGTGGCCGACCCGGCGACCGGCATCCCGTTCGCCGAACTGGCGGCGCTGCTCGCCGCGGGCGAGGAGCAGATCGCCGTACGGGGAACGGACCTGCTGGTTCCGCGGCTGACCCGCGCCGCCGACCCCGACCTGCTCGTCCCGCCGTCGGACGTGGCCGGCGCGTGGCGGCTGGACGCCGAGCCGCGGGGCAGCCTCGACGGACTCGCGCTGCTGCCCGCTCCCGAGGCGGCGGCCCCGCTCGGACCCGGGCAGGTCAGGATCGCGCTGCGGGCCACCGGCCTGAACTTCCGCGACGTGCTCATCGCGCTCGGCGTGTACCCCGGCGAGGCCCGCATCGGAGCCGAGGGCGCGGGCGTGGTCCTGGAGACCGGACCCGGTGTTACCGGGTTCGCTCCTGGCGACCGGGTGACCGGACTGGTGCAGGGCACTCTGGGGCCGGTCGCCGTCACCGATCACCGGCTCCTCGTGCGCATCCCGGACGGCTGGAACTTCGCCCGTGCGGCCGGTGTGCCGGTGGTGTTCCTCACCGCCTACCACGGACTCTTCGACCTCGCCGAACTCCAGCAGGGCGACAGAGTGTTGATCCACTCCGCGGCCGGTGGTGTCGGCCAGGCGGCCGTCCAACTGGCCCGGCACCGGGGCGCCGAGGTGTACGCCACCGCGCACCCCGCCAAGTGGGACATCCTGCGCGGCCTCGGGCTGCCCGACGACCACATCGCCTCCAGCCGCTCGCTCGACTTCGAGGACGCCTTCCGGCGCGGCACACCGAGCGGGCGGGGCGTGGAGGTCGTACTGAACTCCCTGGCCCGCGAGTTCACCGATGCCTCGCTGCGACTGCTCGCGCCCGAGGGCCGGTTCGTGGAGATGGGCAAGACCGACTGGCGGGACGCCGCGGCCGTGGCCGCGGAGTACGACGGTGCCGCCTACCTCGACTTCGACCTCTTCGACGTAGCGCCGGACCGGATCGGGGAGATCCTCGCCGAGTTGTTCCGGCTGTTCGCCGAAGAGGCCCTGGAACCGCTGCCGTTCCTGGCCCAGGACGTCCGGCAGGCCCCGCACGCGCTGCGCCGGCTCGGGCAGGCACGGCACACCGGCAAACTCGTCCTCACCTCGCCCCCGCCACCCCTGGACCCGGCAGGCACCGTCCTGATCACCGGCGGCACAGGCACCCTCGGCGCGCTCGTCGCCCGGCGTCTGGTCACGCGGCACGGCGTACGGCACCTGCTGCTCACCGGGCGGCAAGGACCGGCCGCGCCGGGCGCCGCCGAACTCCGCGACCAGCTGGCTGAGTTGGGCGCCGAGGTCACGGTCGTCGCCTGTGACGTGGGTGACGCGGACGCGGTCGACGCGCTGATCTCCGGCATCCCGACCGCCCATCCGCTGACCGGCGTTGTGCACACGGCGGGCGTCCTGGACGACACCGTCCTGACCTCCCTCACCCCGCAACGGCTCGCCGCCGTCGCCCGTCCCAAGACGGACGGCGCGTGGCATCTGCACCGGGCCACCGCGCACCTGGACCTCTCGGCGTTCGTGCTGTTCTCCTCGGCGGTCGGTGTCCTCGGCAACGCGGGGCAGAGCAACTACGCGTCCGCCAACGCCCAGTTGGACGCCCTCGCGCAGTACCGCCGGGTGCGGGGCCTGCCGGCTGTGTCGCTGGCGTGGGGCCACTGGGCGGAGGCGGGCGGTATGGCGGCCGGACTCGGTTCCGCCGAGACGGACCGGCTCGCCCGCACCGGCCTGGCACCGATGACGAACGACACCGCGCTCACGCTGTTCGACACCGCGCTCGACACCCCGTACACGGTGGTGGTCGCCGCCGAGATCGACCCCAGCCGGTCCGAGGACGGCCGGCGGTCCGGCGTGCTGCGCGATCTCGCGGCGAGGGCCCGGCCCGCCGTACGACCGAGCAGCACGTCCACCGACCCGTCCCGTGCGCTGCGCAGCGAACTGGAGGGTGCGTCCGAAGTCGACTGCGGACGCAGGCTGTTGACCCTCGTGCGGAGCACCGCCGCGGCCGTCCTGGGGCACGCCGACGCCACCGCCGTACGCCCAGGGATCGGGTTCATGGAGAGCGGGTTCGACTCGCTCGGTGTCATCGAACTCCGCAACCGGCTCGGCACGGCCACCGGTCTGCGCCTCCCGAGCACCGTCGTCCTGGACCACCCCACCCCGACCGCCCTGGCCGCCCACCTCGACACGCTCCTCGCCCCCCAGGCGCCGCCCGCGCCGGAACCCGAACCGACGGCGCCCGCGCCCCCTGTCGACGTCGAGGCCCTGCTCACGGCCGCCGGCGACGACGAGATCTTCGACCTCATCGACAGCCAGCTCGGCATTTCGTAGGAGAGGCACCCACCACATGACCACGCATGAGGCGAAGCTCCGCGACTACCTCACCCGCGTCGCCACCGAGCTGCACCACACCCGCGAACGGCTCAAGGAGGCCGAGTCCAAGGCCACCGCACGCGACGACGAACCGATCGCCATCGTCGGCATGGCCTGCCGCTTCCCCGGCGGCGCCGACACCCCGGACGCCCTGTGGCGACTGGTGACCGAGGAGCGTGACGTGATCGGCGCGTTCCCCGCCGACCGCGGCTGGGACCTCGACCACCTCTACGACCCGGACCCCGACGCGGCGGGCCGCAGTTACGCCCGCGAGGGCGGATTCCTCTACGACGCCGGGGAGTTCGACGCCTCCTTCTTCGGCATCTCCCCGCGCGAGGCGCTCGCCGCCGACCCGCAGCAGCGCCTGCTCCTGGAGACCTCCTGGGAGGCCCTGGAACACGCGGCCCTCGACCCGGCCGGCCTGCGCGGCACCCGCACAGGAGTGTTCGCCGGTGTCATCGCGCAGGAATACGGGCCGAGCCTGCATCACCTGCCCGCCGAACAGACCGACGGCTACGTGCTGACCGGCAGCACCACCAGCGTCGCCTCCGGGCGTATCGCCTTCACCCTCGGCCTGGAGGGGCCCGCCGTCACCGTCGACACGGCCTGCTCCTCCTCGCTCGTGGCCCTCCACCTCGCGGCCCAGTCGCTGCGGCGCGGGGAGTGCGATCTCGCCCTCGCGGGCGGTGCCACGGTGATGGCCGCGCCCGGCATGTTCATCGAGTTCAGCAGGCAGCGCGGGCTCGCGCCGGACGGCCGCTGCAAACCGTTCGCGGCGGCGGCCGACGGCACCGGCTGGGGCGAGGGCGTCGGTGTCGTGGTCCTGGCCCGGCTCTCCGACGCACAGCGCCTGGGCCGCCCGATCCTCGCCGTGCTGCGCGGCTCCGCCGTCAACCAGGACGGCCGCAGCAGCCAACTCACTGCCCCCAACGGGCCCTCCCAGCAGCGCGTCATCCGCGAGGCCCTCACCGCGGCCGGACTCGGCCCGGGTGACGTCGACGCCGTCGAGGCACACGGCACCGGGACCCGGCTCGGCGACCCCATCGAGGCGCAGGCCCTCATCGCCACCTACGGCAGCGCGCGCACGGCCGAACACCCGTTGCTGCTCGGCTCGTTGAAGTCGAACATCGGACACACCCAGGCGGCGGCGGGCGTCGCGGGCGTCATCAAGATGGTGCAGGCGATCCGGCACGGCGTGCTTCCCAAGTCCCTGCACGTGGACGAGCCGTCCCCGCACGTCGACTGGTCCGACGGAACCGTCCGACTCCTGGCCGAGGCCCAGCCCTGGCCCGCCACGGAGGGGGAGCGGCCGCGCCGAGCCGCGGTCTCCGCCTTCGGCGTCAGCGGGACCAACGCTCACGTCATCATCGAGCAGGCGCCAAAACCGGCACGGGAACAGGCCTCGGAAGCGGCCTTGGACCAGGCTCCCGCGCAGAGCTCCGGGCAGTACGACGCCCCTGCCCGGCCCGCCCTTCCGTGGGTCCTCTCCGGCCATACCCCCGACGCCCTGCGCGCCCAGGCCGCCCGGCTCGCGGACCATCTCGACACCACCACCGACGCGTCCGCCGACGTGGCGTACTCCCTGAGCACCACACGCACCGCCTTCGACGAACGTGCCGTGCTCGTCGGCGACGACCCGGTGAACGCGCTGCGGGCCCTCGCCCGCGGCGAGCACCCCGTCACCGCCGTGCGGGGCACGTCCAGGCCCGCCGGCACCGACGGCAAGGTCGTCTTCGTCTTCCCCGGCCAGGGCTCCCAGTGGCTCGGCATGGCCGCCGAACTCCTCGACAGCGCACCGGTGTTCGCAGCGAAGATCGAGGAGTGCGCGGCGGCCCTCGCGCCCTACACCGACTGGTCGCTGCTCGACGTCCTGCGCGGCACCGGCGACACCCCTGACCCGGACCGCACGGACGTCGTCCAGTCCGCGCTGTGGGCGGTGATGGTCGCGCTCGCCGACCTGTGGAAGTCCTACGGCGTCACCCCCGACGCCGTGATCGGGCACAGCCAGGGCGAAGTGGCCGCCGCGTACGTCGCGGGCGGGCTGAGCCTGGAGGACGCGGCGCGGATCGTCGCCCTGCGCGCTCAGGCACTGGAGTCCATCGCGGGCCGCGGCGGCATGGTCGCCGTGGCACTGCCTGAGGCCGAGGTGGCCCGGCGGCTCGTCGAGCGCTGGCCGGGTCGACTGTCCATCGGCGTGGTCAACAGCCCTTCCGCCGTGGCCGTTTCGGGCGACCTGGACGCCTTGGAGGAACTGCGGGCCGAGTACGCGGCCGAGGGCGTCCGCACCAGCGTGATCCCGATCGCCTACGCCTCCCACTCCCCGCAGACCGACGCCCTGCGCGAACGGTTGCTGGACGCGCTCGCGCCCCTCACCCCCCGCACCGGGACCGTCCCGCTGCTCTCCACCGTGACCGCCGACTGGCAGGACACCGCCCAACTCGACGCCGCCTACTGGGTGTCGAACCTGCGCAGCACCGTGCGCTTCGAGGAGGCCGCCCGCCGGCTCGCCGACACCGAGCACACAATTTTCGTCGAGGTCAGTGCACACCCTGTTCTGATCGGCGCCCTCCAGGAGACCCTCGCCGAGGCCCACCCGGTCGTCACCGGCTCGCTCCGTCGCGGGCAGGGCGGACTCGACCGCTTGCTGCGCTCGGTCGCCGAACTGCACGTCCACGGCGTGCCCGTCGACTGGGCGCCCGCCTTCGCCGGCGCGTCCCCGCGCCGCGTCGCCCTGCCGACCTACGCCTTCCAGCGCGACCGCTACTGGCTGGCCGCCACCCGTTCGCCCGAGAACGCCGTGGCCACCACCTCTCAGGACGACGCCTTCTGGAACCTGGTGGCGGCACCTGACCCCGACCGGCTGGCCACCGCCCTGGGCCTGACTGCTCCGCAACTCGCCCCTGTGCTCCCCGCGTTGGCGACCTGGCGGGAACGTCGGCTGGCGGCCGAGGCGTCCGACCGCTGGCTCCACCGCCTGGCCTGGCGCCCGGTGCGAGCGGCCCGCACGGACCACCGGCTCGCGGGGGAGTGGCTGCTCGTCGTGCCCGACACGCACGCCGACCATGCCGTCCCCGGTGCCGTGCGCGGGGCGCTGGAAGCGGCCGGTGCCCGAGTCGTCTCCGTCATCGCCACGGCGGACGCCGACCGGGACGCGCTCGCCGGACTTCTGCCGTCGGGCGCCGCCGGAGTGGTCTCGCTGCTCGCCCTCGCCGAGGGGCGGCTCGACGATCAGGCCGCCGTTCCGCGCTCGTACGCCGCCCAAGTCGCCCTCACGCAGGCCCTGGACGACTCGGGCGCCTCGGCGCCGGTCTGGTTCCTCACCCAGGGCGCGGTCTCCACCGGTCCCGCCGACCCGGTGACCGACCCCGAACAGGCCCTGGTGTGGGGCTTCGGCGCGATCCTCGCCGTGGAGAACCCCGCACGCTCCGGCGGGCTCATCGACCTTCCCGCCGACCCCGACGCGCACGCCTGGGCCCAGGTCGCCGCCCTGCTCGCCGACCCCCGGCCCGACCGGGAGCGTGAAGTCGCCGTACGCCACGGGGGAGTTCTGGCCCGCCGGCTGGTGCCCACTGGCCCGCTACCGCCCGTCACCGGCGGCACCGCCGGTCCACGGCAGCCCGTCACCGAAGGCACTCCCGGTCCCCTCCCTCCTGTGCCCGACGACTCCGCCGGATGGCTGCCGACCGGGACGACGCTCATCACCGGAGGCAGCGGTGCCCTCGGCGGACACCTCGCCCGCTGGCTCGCCGCGCGCGGCGCACAGCACCTGCTGCTTGTCAGCCGACGCGGAGCGGACGCACCCGGTGCCCGCGAACTCGCCGCCGAACTGGCCGAGTTGGGCACCACCGTCACCTTCGCCGCAGCCGATGTCGCCGACCGGGACCAGCTCGCCGCGGCCCTCGCCCTCATTCCGTCGGACCGGCCGCTGACCGCCGTCGTCCACACCGCCGCCGCCCTGCACGACGCGCTGATCGGCGAGTTGACCCCCGAACACCTCGATCGTGCCCTGCGCGCCAAGGTGGTCGGTGCGCGCAACCTGCACGAACTCACGGCCGACGCCGACCTGTCGGCATTCGTGCTCTTCTCCTCAGTCGCCGGTGTCTGCGGCATCCCCGGACAGGCCAACTACGCACCGGGCAACGCCTACCTGGACGCGCTCGCCGACCTGCGCCGGTCCGCCGGACTGCCCGCCACCTCCGTGGCCTGGGGCCACTGGGCGGGCGACGGCATCGCCGCCGACGGCGCCGAGGAGACGCTGCTGCGCCACGGCCTCGTCTCCCTGCCGCCGGACGGTGCCCTCACCGTCCTCGGACAGATCCTCGACCGGGACGAGCAGCACCTCGTCGTCGCAGACGCCGACTGGGCCGCGTTCTTCCGGGGACTCCCGCACCCGCTCGCCGCCGAACTCCCGGACGTGCAGGGCCAGGTGACGGTGTCCGTCGCGGAGACCGTCCGCCCCGACCGGTGGACCGGGTTCGCCCCGGCCGAACTGCGCCGCGAACTCCTCACCGTCGTACGGTCGCAGGCCGCCGCGGTCCAGGGCCACGGCACTCCTGACGTGATCGACCCGGCGCGCGCGTTCCGCGCCCACGGCTTCGACTCGCTGATGTCCGTGGAACTGCGCAACCGGCTCGCGGCGGCCACCGGTCACCCGTTGCCCGCCACCCTCGTCTACGACCACCCCACCCCCGCCGCCCTCGCCGACTGGCTCGCCGGTGAACTCGGCGATGCGGCAGGGGCGTTGGCCGAGACCGCCGTGTCCGCGGTCACCACCCCCATGGACGACGACCCCGTCGTCATCGTCGGCATGGCCTGCCGCTTCCCGGGCGGGGTCGCCTCGCCGGACGACCTCTGGCGGCTGGTCGTCGACGGCACCGACGCCCTCACCGAGTTCCCCACCGACCGGGGCTGGGACCTCGACCGCCTCTACAGCGCGGACCCCGACCGCCCCGGCACCTCCTACTCCAAGCACGGCGGATTCCTCGACGCCGTCGCCGAGTTCGACCCCGAGTTCTTCGGCATCTCCCCGCGCGAGGCCCCCGCCGTGGACCCCCAGCAACGGCTCCTTCTCGAAACCACCTGGGAGTTGTTCGAGCGGGCCGGCATCGACCCCACCGCGCTGCGCGGCAGCCGTACCGGCGTCTTCGCGGGCATGTCCGGCCGCGACTACGCCACCAGCGCCCAGCACGTGCCCGACGAGCTGGAGGCCTACCTCGGCATCGGCAACGCGGCCAGCGTGGCATCGGGCCGCGTCTCCTACACCTTCGGTTTCGAGGGCTCGGCGGTCACCGTCGACACGGCGTGCTCCTCGTCGCTGGTCGCCCTGCACCTGGCCGCTCAGTCATTGCGGTCCGGCGAGGCCGACCTCGCGGTCGCGGGCGGTGTGCTCGTGATGTCGACGCCGACCACGTTCATCGAGTTCAGCCGGCAGCGCGCCATGTCACCCGACGGCCGCTGCAAGGCCTTCGCCGCCGGGGCGGACGGCACCGGCTGGGCGGAGGGTGTCGGACTGCTGCTCGTGGAACGGCTGTCGGACGCGCGGCGGCTGGGCCACGACGTCCTGGCCGTCGTCCGCTCCTCCGCCGTGAACCAGGACGGTGCCTCCAACGGCCTGACCGCGCCCAGTGGGCCCTCCCAACAGCGCGTGATCCGCCAGGCGTTGGCCGCGGGCGGGCTGACTCCCGCCGACGTCGACGCCGTGGAGGCGCACGGCACCGGTACCACCCTCGGCGACCCCATCGAGGCCCACGCCCTCATCGAGACCTACGGCAGGAACCGCCCCGCCGAACGCCCGTTGCTGCTCGGCTCGGTGAAGTCCAACATCGGTCACACCCAGGCCGCCGCCGGCGTCGCGGGCGTCATCAAGATGATCCAGGCGATCCGTCACGGCGTCCTGCCCAAGACGCTGCACGTGGACGAGCCGTCCCCGCACGTCGACTGGTCCGCCGGGACGGTGGAGCTCCTCACCGAGACCCGCCCGTGGCCGGTGACGGACGACGGCCGTCCGCGCCGAGCGGCTGTGTCGGCCTTCGGGGTGAGCGGCACGAACGCCCACGTCATCATCGAACAGCCGCCGGCGGAGGAGGAGTTGGACACCGAGTCCGCGCCGACCGCCGACCGCCCCCTGCCCTGGCTGCTCTCCGCCCGCACCCCCGAGGCGTTGCGCGCCCAGGCCACCCGACTCGTCGAGCACCTGGACCTCACCCCTGACCGCCCGCTCGACCTCGCCTTCTCCCTGGCCGCCACTCGCGCGTCCCTGGAGGAACGGGCCGTCGTCATCGGCGACCTCGACGCGCTGCGAGCCCTGGCCGAGGGTGAACCGACGCCGGCCGCCGCGGTCACGGGCTCAGCCGCGCAACCAGGCGGCCTCGCCATTCTGTTCACCGGGCAGGGCAGCCAACGCGCCGCCATGGGACGGGAGTTGTACGACACCCATCCCGCGTTCGCCGCCGCCTTCGACGAGGTCGCAGCCGCCCTGGACCCGCTCCTCGACCGTCCGCTCACCGAGGTCATCGCCTCCGGGGACGGCCTGGACGACACCACGTTCACCCAGCCGGCGCTGTTCGCCGTAGAGGTCGCCCTGTTCCGCCTCTACGCCTCGTGGGGCGTGCATCCCGACTTCGTGGCCGGACACTCCGTCGGCGAGATCACCGCCGCGCACGTGTCCGGTGCGCTCTCGCTCGCGGACGCGGCCGCCCTGGTCGCCGCCCGCGCCCGGCTGATCGGCGCGCTGCCATCGGGCGGCGCCATGGCCGCCGTACAGGCCACCGAGGACGAGATACGCGCCGAGCTGCCCGACGGCGTGGACGTGGCCGCGGTCAACGGCCCCCAGGCGGTCGTCGTCTCCGGCGACGGCGAAGCCGTGCGGGCACTCGCCGAGTCGTTCGCCGCCCGAGGCCGCCGCATACGGCACCTCACCGTCAGCCACGCCTTCCACTCCCCGCACATGGACGCCGTCCTCGACGACTTCCGCACGGTCGTCGCCGGACTGACCTACGGTCGCCCGCGGATCCCCGTCGTCTCCGCGCTGACCGGGCGGATCGCCGAGGGCGAGGACCTGGCCACGGCCGAGTTCTGGGTACGGCACGTGCGCGAGGCCGTCCGCTGGTCCGACGTGGTCCACGCACTCGACGCGTCCGGCGTCACGACGTACCTGGAACTCGGCCCCGACGGCACCCTGAGCGGACTCGTACGCCAGCACGTCGCGGACGAACAGGCCGTCGCCGTACATGCGTTGCGCCGCGACCGGTCCGAGGCGGTGACCTCGCTGACGGCCCTCGCCCACGTCCATGCGCGCGGCCACGCGGTGGACTGGAAGGCGTACTTCACGGGCAGCGGCGCCCGGCGCGCCGAGCTGCCGACGTACGCCTTCCAGCGGCGCCGCTTCTGGCTGGAGCCGGGCACCGGTGGGGACGCCGGCGCGCTCGGCCTCGGTGCTGTCGACCACCCCCTGCTGGGGGCCGCCGTACCGCTGCCCGACACCGACGGGCTGCTCCTGACCGGCAGTCTCTCCCTGCGCACGCATCCCTGGCTCGCCGACCACGTCGTCCTGGGCACCCCGGTACTGCCCGGCGCCGCCCTCGTCGAACTGGCCACGCAGGCCGCCGACTCGGTCGGAGCGGGCAGGCTCGTGGAACTCGCTGTGGAGACCCCGTTCGTGCTGCCCGGACAGGGTGCCGCCCAGGTCCAGGTCGCCGTGGACGCACCCGACCCGGCGGGCGACCGGAGCGTCACCATCCGGTCCCGGATGCCCGGCGCGGACTGGGTCCGCAACGCCACCGGCATCCTCGGCACCGCACAGGCGCCGGACGGAGAGCGACTCGACCAGTGGCCACCGGTCGACGCCGAGCCCGTCGCGGTGGACGAGGTGTACGCGGCCCTGGCCGGGACGGGCCTGGAGTACGGCCCGGCGTTCCGCGGCATCCGCGCGGCCTGGCGGGACGGCGACACGTCCTACGCCGAGGTCGCCCTGCCCGAGGAACGGCACAAGGAGGCCACCGGTTTCGGCATCCACCCCGCCCTGCTCGACGCGGCCCTCCAACTCCCCGGACTGCACCAGGACGTGGACGGGGCCACACGTCTTCCGTTCGCCTACCGAGAGGTCGCCCTGCACGCCACCGGCGCCACAGAGTTGCGGGTGCGGCTCACCGCCACCGGCCCGGACACCTTCTCCCTCCAGGCAGCCGACCCGACCGGCGCTCCCGTGGTCTCGGTGGACACCCTCACCACCCGTCCTTTGAAGACCACCGCCCTCACCGCAACCGAGGGCCTCTACACCCTCACCTGGCCGCAACTCCAACCGACCGGGAACGACGCGACGGACTCCTTCGAGTGGACCGAAGTCGCCGTCGGTGACGGCCCGTTCGGCACCACCGACACTCCCGCCCGAGTCCGTGCCGCCCTTGCCCACGCCCTCACCACCGTCCAGGAATGGCTCGGCGAAGGCCACCCCGCCGGGACCCGGCTGGTCGCCCTCACCCGCGACGGCGTCTCCACCGGCCCGGACGACACCCCGAACCCGGTCACCGCCGCCATATGGGGTCTGCTGCGCTCCGCGCAGACCGAGAACCCGGACCGGATCGTCCTCGCCGACACCGACGGCAGCCCTGAGTCCGCCGCCGCACTGGCCATCGCGGTCGCCACCGGCGAACCACAGTTCGCGCTGCGATCCGGGGACATCCACGTCCCCCGGCTGGCCCCCGGGCCCGCCGGCCGCACAGCCCCGGGGGAGTGGAACCCCAACGGCACCGTCCTGATCACGGGCGGCACCGGAACCCTCGGCGCCCTGCTCGCCCGTCACCTCGTCACCCGACGCGGCGTACGCCACCTCGTGCTCACCTCGCGCAGCGGGGACACGGCGCCGGGCGCGGCCGAACTCCGCACCGAACTGGCCGAGTTGGGCGCCGACGTCACGGTCACCGCAGCCGACACCGCCGACCGGGACGCACTCGCCGCCGTCATCGCCGCCATCCCCGCCGACCACCCGTTGACCGCCGTCGTCCACACCGCCGGAGTCGTCGACGACGGCATCACCACGGCGCTCACCCCCGAACGCCTGGACACCGTGCTGCGCCCGAAGGCCGACGGCGCCTGGCACCTGCACGAGCTGACCGCGCACCTGCCGCTGGACGCGTTCGTCCTGTACTCGTCGGTGGCCGGTGTGCTGGGCTCGCCCGGACAGGGGTCGTACGCCGCCGCCAACACCTTCCTCGACGCGCTCGCCGCCCACCGGCACGCGCTCGGGCTGCCCGCGCAGTCGCTGGCCTGGGGTCAGTGGGCCGGGGCCAGCGGGATCACGGGACACCTCACCGCGGCCGACCTCGCCCGGCTGGCCCGGCTGGGGGTGCGGCCTCTTGGTGACACGGAAGGGGTGGCGCTGTTCGACGCGGCCGAGGCGGTGGGCGGGTCGCTGCTCGTGCCGTCGCCGTTCGACGCGGACGCCGTACGGGCATCCGGCGCACCCGTCTCCGCGCCGCTGCGCGGCCTGGTCCGGCAGACACGCGGGCCGGCCCGCCGCAGCGCGGCCACCGAGACCGCTGCCACCTCGAACACCGGCCTCACGGAGCGCCTCGCCGCGCTTCCGGACGCCGCTGCGCAGGACGCGGCCCTGCTGGATCTCGTACGTGCCGAGACCGCGACCGTGCTGGCCACCACCCCCGCCACCATCGGCGTCCGCAAGGCGTTCACCGGACTCGGCGTGGACTCCCTGACCGCCGTCGAACTCCGCAACCGCCTCGGCGCGGCCACCGGCCTCACCCTCTCCGCCGCCCTGGTCTTCGACCACCCGACCCCCGCCGATGTCGCCACGCACCTGCGCGAACGGCTCCTCGGCGCCGTAGCGCCGAAGCCCGAGCGGGCACCCGCGCGGGCAGCGGCCACGGACGACGACCCGGTCGTCATCGTCGGCATGGCCTGCCGGCTGCCGGGTGGGGTCGCCTCCCCGGACGACCTGTGGGAGCTGGTGCGCGACGGCGTGGACGCCGTGAGCGAGTTCCCCGACGACCGGGGCTGGGACCTGGACGCCCTCTACTCCGAGGACGCCGAACGACCCGGCACCTCCTACACCCGGCACGGCGGATTCCTCGACCGCGCCGCCGACTTCGACGCCGCCTTCTTCGGCATCTCCCCGCGCGAGGCGCTCGCCACCGACCCGCAGCAACGGCTGCTCCTGGAGACCGCGTGGGAGACGCTGGAGAGCGCCGGCGTCGATCCCGAGGCACTGCGCGGCAGCCGTACCGGCGTCTTCGCCGGGGTCATGTACCACGACTACGCGCCCCGAGTCCGTGATGTGCCCGCCGAGTTGGAGGGCTGGCTGAGCAACGGCACGGCGGGCAGCGTCGCTTCGGGCCGGATCTCCTACACCTTCGGCTTCGAGGGGCCGGCCGTCACCGTCGACACCGCGTGCTCCTCGTCCCTGGTCGCCCTGCACCTCGCGGCCCAGTCGCTGCGCACGGGGGAGTGCGATCTGGCCCTGGCGGGCGGTGTCGCCGTGATGTCGACACCGACGACCTTCGTGGAGTTCAGCAGGCAGCGGGCGCTGTCCGCCGACGGCCGTTGCAAGGCGTACGCGGCCGGGGCGGACGGCACCGGCTGGGCGGAGGGTGTCGGGCTGCTGCTCGTGGAGCGGTTGTCGGATGCGCGGCGGCTGGGGCACCAAGTCCTGGCGGTCGTAAGGGGATCGGCCGTGAACCAGGATGGTGCCTCGAACGGGCTGACCGCGCCGAGCGGTCCGTCCCAGCAGCGGGTGATCCGGCAGGCGCTCGCCGCGAGCGGCCTCAGCCCCGCAGACGTCGACGTGGTCGAGGGGCACGGCACCGGCACCACCCTCGGCGACCCGATCGAGGCCGAGGCCCTCCTCGCCACCTATGGACAGCAGCGCGACCCCGAACAGCCTTTGTGGCTGGGCTCGTTGAAGTCGAACATCGGCCACACCCAAGCCGCTGCGGGCGCGGCCGGTGTGATCAAGATGATCCAGGCGATCCGGCACGGCGTCCTGCCGAAGACGCTGCACGTGGACAGCCCGTCCCCGCACGTCGACTGGTCGGCCGGAGCCGTCGAACTCCTCACCGAGGCCCGTCCCTGGCCCGGGACGGAGGACAACCGCCCGCGCCGGGCCGCCGTCTCCTCCTTCGGCGTCAGCGGCACCAACGCCCACGTCATCCTCGAAGCGCCGCCCGCCGCCGCCCCGTCGCCCGGCTCGGCCGCCCAACCCACCCAACTGCCCTGGCTGTTGTCTGCCCGCACTCCCGAGGCGCTCCGCGCCCAGGCCGGTCGACTCGCCGCCCATCTCGACCGTACCGATGACGACCCGGTGGACATCGCCCACTCCCTCGCCGTCACCCGGGGCGCTCTGGAGGAGCGTGCCGTCGTGCTCGGCGATCCCGCCCGCGCCCTCGCCGCACTGGCCGCCGGGGAGTCAGCCCCGGGAGTGGTGCGCGGCCGGGCGGACACCGACGGCAGGACCGTCTTCGTCTTCCCCGGCCAGGGCTCCCAGTGGGCAGAGATGGCTGTCGAACTCCTCGACAGCGCACCGGTGTTCGCGGCGCGGATCGAGGAGTGCGCGGCGGCCCTCGCCCGCTGCACCGACTGGTCCCTGCTCGACGTCCTGCGCGGCACCGACGGAGCCCCTGGCCTCGACCGTGTGGACGTCGTCCAGCCGGTGCTGTGGGCGGTGATGGTGTCCCTGGCGGACCTGTGGAAGTCCTACGGCGTCACCCCCGATGCCGTGGTCGGGCACAGCCAGGGCGAGATAGCCGCCGCCACCGTCGCCGGCGGACTCAGTCTCGACGACGGTGCCCGTGTCGTGGCGCTGCGCAGCCGCGCCATCCTCGCGCTGTCCGGGCGTGGTGGCATGGCGTCCGTCGCGCTGTCCGCCGACGCCGTCGCCGAGCGCATCGAACGGCGGTGGTCCGAGCGACTCTCCGTCGCGGTCGTCAACGGGCCCACCTCGGCTGTCGTCTCGGGCGACGCGGACGCGCTCGCCGAACTCGTCGCCGAGTGCGAGTCCGAGGACGTACGGGCACGGCTGATCCGCGTCGACTACGCCTCGCACTCCGCCCACGTGGACGGCCTGCGCGATGAACTCCTCGACGCGCTCGCCCCGGTCCGGCCGCGCACCGGCACCGTGCCGCTGCTGTCCACCGTGACCGGCGACTGGCAGGACACCGCCGGACTCGACGCCGCGTACTGGGTGGCCAACCTGCGCAAGACGGTCCGCTTCGAGGAGGCGACGCGGGCGCTGGCCGCCACCGGGCACACCGCGTTCGTCGAGATCAGCCCCCACCCGGTGCTGGCCGTGCCGCTCCAGGAGACCCTGGAGGCGGCCGACGCCGCTCGTCATTCCGTGGTCTCCGGCACACTGCGCCGCGACGAGGGCGGCCTGCGCCGCTTCCTCACCTCGGCCGCGGAACTGTACGTGCGCGGGGTGCGCGTCGACTGGACGGCCGCGTTCGCACCCGCCGTGCCACGCCGGGTCCCGCTGCCGACGTACGCCTTCCAGCGGCGGAGGTACTGGCTGGACGCCGAGGTCACCAACACCACCGTCGTCAGTACGGCGGTCACGGACCCGGACCTCGACACCCCGCAGGTACCCGCATGGACCCGGCGTCTGGCCGGACTCGCCCCGGCCGAACGCGAGGCGACGCTCACGGAGTTGATCCGCGCGGAGGCCGCCGTGGTCCTCGGTCACACCGACGGCGTGGACGGTGTCGATGCCGAACGGGCCTTCCGGGACCTCGGATTCAGCTCGCTCACCGCGGTCGAGCTGCGCAACCGGATCGGTGCGGCGGTCGGCCTGGACATCCCGGCCACGCTGGTCTTCGACCACCCCACCCCGGCCGCCATCGCCTCCTACCTGGTCACTGAACTCCCGCTGGAGCAGGGCGAGTCGCAGGCGCCGACGGTCGGTGAGTCGCTCGCGGCCCTGGAGGAGGCCCTTGCCTCGCCGGAGGCGGAAGCGGTGGACGAGGGAGTCCTGTCCCGGCTGCTCGCCCTGATCAACCGTGTCGATCGGATTGACCGGCCGGCGTCCGGCCTTGAACACGATCTCGATATCGACCTCGACGCGGCCACCGACGAGGAACTGTTCCAACTCGTCGAACGCAACGCCGGGTCGCACTGAAGCGAGCGCAAGGCCGGCTCGCACTGAACCGACGTTCCCCATCCATCGCGATCCATCGAGACCAACCCGACGGGAAGAGGTACGTACCCCGATGGCCACCGAGCAGCAGCTCCGCGACTATCTGAAGCGCGCGCTCAACGACGCCAGGCAGGCCAACAGGCGGCTGCAGGAGGTCGAGGAGAGCCGGCGCGAACCGATCGCCGTGATCGGCATGGCCTGCCGGCTGCCCGGCGGTGTCGCCTCCCCGGACGACCTGTGGGCGCTGGTGCGCGACGGCGTCGACGCCATCACGGAGTTTCCCGACGACCGTGGCTGGGACCTCGACGCCGTCTACGACCCGGACCCCGAGCGCATCGGCACCTCCTACACCCGGCACGGCGGATTCCTCGACACCGTCGCCGATTTCGACGCCGAGTTCTTCGGCATCTCCCCGCGCGAGGCCCTCGCCACCGACCCCCAGCACCGGCTGCTGCTGGAGTCGGCTTGGGAGGCGTTCGAGCGTGCGGGCATCGACCCGCGTTCCCTCAAGGGCAGCCGTACCGCCGTCTTCGCCGGCATCGCGGGCGGCGACTACACGCCCCGACTCGGGGACGCTCCCGGCGAGTTGGAGGGCTATCTCGGCATCGGCGGTCTGGACAGCGTCGCCTCCGGCCGGATCTCCTACACCTTCGGCTTCGAGGGCCCGGCGGTCACCGTCGACACCGCGTGCTCCTCGTCGCTGGTGGCCCTGCACCTGGCCGCGCAGTCACTGCGTTCGGGGGAGTCCGACCTCGCGCTGGCGGGCGGGGTGAGCGTGATGTCCACGCCGCAGGGCTTCGTCGAGTTCGCCCGGCAGCGCGGGCTGTCCGCCGACGGCCGCTGCAAGGCGTTCGGTGCCGGCGCCGACGGTACCGGCTGGGCCGAGGGGGTCGGTCTGCTCCTCGTGGAGCGCCTCTCCGACGCCGTGCGGCTCGGCCACCCGGTGCTCGCCGTCCTGCGCGGCTCCGCCGTCAACCAGGACGGCGCCTCCAACGGCCTCACCGCGCCCAACGGCCCCTCGCAGCAGCGGGTCATCCGGCAAGCCATGGACGCGGCCGGGCTGCGCTCCGCCGACGTCGACGCCGTCGAGGCGCACGGCACCGGGACCTCCCTCGGCGACCCCATCGAGGCCCAGGCGATCCTCGCGACCTACGGACAGCAGCGCGATCCCGAACGCCCGCTGCTGCTCGGCTCGTTGAAATCCAACATCGGCCACACCCAGGCCGCCGCCGGAGTCGCCGGCGTGATCAAGGTGATCCAGGCGCTCCGGCACGGCGTGCTCCCGCGCACCCTCCACGCCGACGAACCCACCCCGTACGTCGGCTGGTCGGCGGGCGCGGTGCGGCTGTTGACCGAGGAGCAGCCCTGGCCCGCCACCGGGGAGGACCGCCCGCGCCGCGCCGGGGTGTCCGCGTTCGGCGCGAGCGGCACCAACGCGCACGTGATCATCGAGGAGGCCCCGCCGGCGGACCCCGGCGACGCACGGGAGACCTCCGAAAGGCGAGACCCGGGCCCGCTCCCGTTCGTCCTCACCGCACAGACCCCCGACGCCCTCCGCGCCCAGGCGGCCCGCCTCGCCGATCACCTGCCGCACGCCCGCCCCCTGGACGTCGCCTACTCGCTCGCCACCACCCGCGCCCCCCTCAAGGAACGCGCCACACTCGTCGCCGACAGCCACGACACCCTGGTGACGGCCCTACGAGACCTCGCGGCGAACGCCTCCCCGGACACCGTGACCGCGGGGACCGGCTCCCTGGCCGTCCTCTTCACCGGCCAGGGCAGCCAACGGGCCGGCATGGGCAGGGAGTTGTACGCGGCCCATCCCGCCTTCGCCGCCGCCTACGACGAGGTCGCGGCCCACCTGGACCCGTTGCTGGACCGCCCGATCGCCGAGGTCACCGCGTCCGGTACCCGTCTGAACGACACCGAGTACACCCAGCCCGCCCTGTTCGCCCTCCAGGTCGCGTTGTTCCGCCTCTACGAGTCCTGGGGTGTGCGCCCGGACCATGTCGCCGGACACTCCATCGGCGAGCTGACCGCCGCCCATGTGGCCGGAGTGCTCGACCTCTCCGATGCCGCGGCCCTGGTCGCCGCGCGCGCCCGCCTGATGCAGCAACTGCCGGGCGGCGGAGCCATGCTGGCCGTCCAGGCCACCGAGGAGGAGATCCGGGCCGAACTGGCCCCGCTGGACGGGGCGGTGGACGTGGCCGCCGTCAACGGGCCGTCCGCCGTGGTGATCTCCGGCGACATCGAACCGGTCCTCGCTCTCGGCGCCCGCTTCGCCCAGCGGAACCGGCGCACCCGGCGCCTCACCGTGAGCCACGCCTTCCACTCGTCCCACATGGACGGGATGCTCGCCGAGTTCGCCGGGGTGGCCAAGGCGCTGACCTACCGGGCGCCCCGGATTCCCGTCGTGTCCGACGTGACCGGCCGGATCGCGACCGACGGCGAGATCACCACCGCCGACTACTGGGTACGCCACGTCCGGGAAGCCGTGCGGTTCGCGGATGTCATACGCACCCTGGACGAGGTCGGCACCGGCACCTACCTCGAACTCGGGCCGGACGGCACCCTCACCGCACTGGTCCGGGCCACCCTGGACAGCGCGTTCGCCGTGCCCGCACTGCACCGCGACCGGCCGGAATCGGCGACCGCGGTGGCCGCCCTCGGCCTGCTGCACGGCCGTGGCCGGCCCGTCGACTGGCCCGGCTTCTTCGCCGGCACCGGCGCCCGCCGTACCGATCTGCCCACCTACGCCTTCCAGCACCGCCGCTACTGGCTGGAACCCGGCACCTCAACGCACCCCTCCGGGCTGGGCCTTGAGGAGGTGGGCCACCCGCTCCTCGCGGCGGCCGTGCCGCTGCCCGACAGCGACGGCGTCCTGCTCACCGGCAGCCTCTCCCTGCGCACCCATCCGTGGCTGGCCGGCCACGCCGTGCAGGGCACCGTGATCGTCCCCGGCACCGCCCTGCTCGAACTCGCCCGACGGGCCGGCGAAGAGGTCGGCGCCGATGTCATCGCCGAACTCGTCATCGAGGGCCCGCTGGTGCTGCCCTCGCGCGGTGCCGTGGGGATACAGGTCGAGGTGGGCGCGCCCGACCCGACGGGTGCCCGCGAGGTCGTCGTCCGTTCCCGTGCCCCGGGCGGCGACTGGGCCCGGAACGCCACCGGCACCTTGACCGCCCCGCCCGCCGAGCGATCCGCCGACCTCGACGACCGGCCCCGGCCCGCCGAAGGGATCGCCGCGGCGGCCGACCTCGGCAACTGGCCCCCGCCCGGCGCCACCGCCGTACCCGTCGACGACGTGTACACCGAACTCGCCGCCTCCGGACTGGAGTACGGCTCCGCCTTCCGCGGACTGCGCGCCGCCTGGCGGGACGGCGACACCTTCTTCGCCGAGGTGGCCCTGCCCGAACCGCAACACGCGGACGCCGCCCGCTTCGGCCTGCACCCCGCCCTCCTGGACGCCGCCGTCCACCTCACCGCGCACGACGACCTGACCGGCACACCGGAGGGGTTCAGCCGACTGCCCTTCGCCTACACGGGAGTTCGGCTGCACGCCGACGGCGCCACCGCGCTGCGCGTCCGTCTCACCCGCACCGGCCCCGACACCCTCGCCGTCGACCTCGCCGACGGGTCGGGCGCACCGGTCGCGACGGTCACCGGCCTCCACGCCCGCCTGGTGTCCGCCGGTCAACTCGCCGCCGCGCGCAGCACCGACCCCGACTCCCTGTTCCGCCTGGAATGGCGGGAGGTGACGGCCGAACCCGGAGCGGACCACTCCCCGGAGGTCGTCCACCTGGGCGGCGCGGACCAGGCCGGTGACGTTCCCGAACGGGTCCGAGCCGCCCTGGCGGAGGCCCTGGACGTACTGCGCCGGCAACCGGACACCACATCACCGCTGGTCGCCGTGGTGCGCCACGCCCAAGTCGTACGCGAGGCCGACCAGCCGGACCTGACCTCCGCACCCGTGTGGGGACTGCTGCGTTCCGCGCAGGCGGAACAGCCCGACCGACTCCTCCTCGTCGACACGGACGGGACCCCGGAAAGCACCGCTCTCCTCCCCGCGGCCGTGGCCGCCGCCCGAGCGGCCGACGAACCTCAACTCGCCCTGCGAGCGGGGGTCGCCTACGTCCCTCGCCTGGTGCGGGCGCCGCAGCCGACCGATGACGAGATCACGAGCCGCTCTTGGAGCCCCGAAGGGACCGTCCTGATCACCGGTGGCACCGGCGTACTCGGGGCCGCCCTGGCCCGGCACCTCGTCACCCGACACGGCGTACGCCACCTCCTCCTGGTCTCCCGCGGCGGCCCGCAGGCTCCCGGTGCCGGCGAACTGACGGCGGACCTCACGGCGGCGGGCGCACAGGTCACCGTCGTGGCCGTCGACACCGCCGACCGTGACGCACTCGCCGCCCTCATCGCCTCGGTGCCGACGCAGCACCCCCTGACGGCCGTCGTACACACAGCGGGCACCGTCGACGACGGCCTCGTCGACACCCTGACCCCCGACCGGCTCGACACCGTGCTGCGCCCGAAGGCCGACGGGGCCTGGCACCTGCACGAACTGACCGCGCACCTCCCGTTGGACGCCTTCGTCCTCTACTCCTCCGTCGCGGCCGTGCTCGGCGGCCCCGGCCAGGGCTCCTACGCGGCGGCCAACACCTTCCTCGACGCACTCGCCGCCCACCGCCACACGCTCGGACTGCCCGCCCAGTCCCTGGCCTGGGGCCAGTGGGAGCAGCCCAGCGGCATCACCGGACACCTCACCGAAGCCGACCTCGGCCGCGCCCGCCGAGCCGGCCTGCGTGCCCTGCCGACCGATCGAGGCACCCAACTCTTCGACAGGGCAGACGCGTTGGGGCTCCCGTATCTGGTGCCCGCACCCCTGGACCTCGCCGCCCTCCGCGACCGGCAACCGGTCCCGGCGCTTCTCCGCGGCCTGGTGCGACCGCCGCGCCGGACGGCCCTCGCCGCCGCGGAAGGACCCGCGCTGTCCGCCAGGCTCGACGGGCGCACCGCCGAGGAACGGCGGGAGGTCCTGCTCGCCCTGGTCCGCGAGGAGGCCGCCGCCGTACTGGCCGCCCGCCCCGAAACCGTAACGGCGGACGCGCCCTTCAACGACCTCGGACTCGACTCGCTCGCCGCCGTGGAACTGCGCAACCGCCTCACCTCCACGACCGGCCTGCGACTCGCCGCCACACTCACCTTCGACCACCCCACCCCGGCCGAACTCGCAGCCCACCTGGACGAGTTGACCGGCTCGGCGATTCGGGAGTCCGGACCCGCCACCACGCCCCGGTCCACCCACGGCGACGAGCCGTTGTCGACCCTCTACCGGCGTCTCGCGGGCGAAGGGAAGTTCGCCGACGCCTCCGCCCTCATCGGCGTCGCCTCCGCGTTGCGCACGCGCTTCACGCTCCCCGAAGGCGCCGCGCACACCCCGCGCCCGCTGCATCTCGCACAGGGCGAGGGGGAGACCGCGGTGGTGTGCTTCCCCGCCCTCAGCGCCATCTCGGGACCGCACGAATACGCCCGCTTCGGCCACGCCTTCCAGGGCGAGCGCGACCTGTTCGTGGTCCCCTCGCCCGGCTGGGCCGCCGAGGATCCGCTGCCCGACAGCCTGGACACGTTCCTCAGCCGGCACGTCGAGACCGTGCGTCAACTCGTGCGCGACGAACGGCCGTTCGTCATCGTGGGCCGGTCCATGGGCGGGTGCCTCGCCAACGCGGTGACCGCCCGCCTGGAACAGGAGGGCCGCCCGCCCGCCGGGCTCCTCCTGATCGACGCCTATCCCATCGACAGTGCCGTCCGCGAGGGCATGGGGGAGTGGTGGCTGACCGCCCTGCTCACCGGGATGCTCGACCGCATCGAGGCCTACGACATGGTGTGGAGCGATGCCAGCCTGACCGCGATGGGCGGATACAACAACCTCTTCGCCGACTGGCAGCCGCATCCCGTCGCCGCGCCGACCCTCGCGCTGCGCGCCGACACGCCCCTGCGCCACATGGTCGTCGACCCGACGGGCGGCTCCGACTGGCGCGCCTACTGGCCCGTGCCGCACCGCGTCGAGGACATCCCCGGCGACCACTTCACCGTCCTGGAGGAGCACACCCCGACCACGGTCGAGGCGGCCCGCCAGTGGCTGCGCGGCATCGAGAACCGCGGCTGAGCAGCGGCTCACCGACCCATCCGCACCAATCCACACGCACCACCGAACCCGCATCAACTCACCCGCACCACAAAGGAGTCGACGATGACGTCACAAGCCGCACCCGCGGCGCCGGTCACGCTGGTCACCGGAGCCGCGTCCGGAATCGGGGAGGCCACCGCGCGTCTCTTCGCCGAGCGCGGCCACCGGGTGGTCGCCGTGGACGTACAGGAGGAGGGGCTGGCCAAGCTGGGCACCTTGGACGGCGTGGCCACCCTCGTCGGCGACGTCTCCGAGGAGTCCACCAACACCGCTGCCGTGGAGCTTGCGTTGGGGCGCTTCGGACGGCTCGACGCGGCCGTGCTGAACGCGGGCATCGGCGGAGCCGGTCCGTTGGAGTCGCCCGGCGCGATCGAGCGGTTCGACCGGCTGTTCGCCGTCAACGTGCGGTCCGTCGTCCTCGGTATCCGGGCCGCGGTGCCCGCGCTGCGCGCCTCGGGCGGCGGTTCGATCGTGGCGACCTCGTCCGTCTCCGGGCTGCGCGGCGACCCCGGGACCTGGGGCTACAACGCCACCAAGGCCGCCGTCATCAACCTGGTGCGGGCCACCGCCATCGACTACGCGGCCCAGAACATCCGGGTCAACGCCATCGCCCCCGGCGGCACGGCCACCGCGCTGACCGCAGGCCAGATCGCCGACCCGGACTTCTCCGCGGCCATCACCGGCCGTATCCCGGCACACCGTTGGGCCGACCCCCAGGAGCAGGCCGAGGTCATCTGGTTCCTGGCCTCGCCGGCCGCGTCGTACGTGACCGGGGTGACCGTCCCGGTCGACGGCGGACTCAGCGCCAACGGGGGAATCCTGCCCCCGCCGCCCGGCCCCGCAGCCCACTGACCCACCGATTCAGCGTCCCCGATTCACCACCCAACCGATTCACCGCCCCGCGATCCGCCGATCCGCCGAGAGAGAGCAGGCCCCAAGTGAGCCGTACGCACAACGACTTCGACTTCGAGAACGAGATCGAGCGCAACAAGAGCGTCGCCCGGCGCTACTTCGAGGAGTTCGTCGACGGACGCAGCCTGGAGGCCCTGGAGGAGATCGTCGCCGCGGACGCCGCCGACGAGACCCGGGTCGGTGTCGGCGGCAGCGGCACCCGTGAGGACTTCCGCGAACACGCCAAGTGGCTGTGGGAGAACGTCAAGGACGTCCACGTCTCGGTCTCCGACCTGCTCGCCGAGGGCGACCGGGTGATCGTGTTCTGGAAGATCGAGGGCCTGCACACCGGCAACATCTTCGGTGTGCCCGCCACCGGCAAGCCCTTCACCGGGCACAGCATCAGCTGGCTGACCATCCGCGAGGGCCAGGTCGTCCGCTACAACGTGCTGCCGGACCGCCTCGGCATCATCCAGCAACTCGCGGACGTACACCTCTGACACCTTCCCCGTGACCCGGTGACCCCGCCAACACCCGCTGCCCGGACGGCCGTTCACCGGCCGTTCGGGCAGCCCTGCCCCCAGGAGGCCCGCATGTCCCTGCCCTCAGCCCTGAGCCACGACGACCTCGCCGAACTCCGGCACCTGCTCGCCCTGTTCGCCCATGTCTTCGACAACGGCGACCTCGACGGACTGGAGGAGGTGTTCGCGGAGGACGGCGTCATCGTCCTGGCCGGACCAGGACGCGAGTTCCACGGCCTCGAAGCCATCAGGGAGTTCAACCGGAGCCTGGGGGACCGGTCGCCCGACCACCACACCCTGGACACCGTCTTCACCGTCGACGCCGCGGACCCCTACGGCACCGTGCGGGCCCACAGCCGCTACCTCGCCCTGCTCCCCGACGGCAGTGTGCACAACGGCGACTACCTCGACGTCCTCGTGCGCACCCCCAAGGGATGGCGCATCGCGCACCGGCGTTCGGTGCCCCGGTATCCGGTGGCCAGTACGGGTCCGGTAGGGGTCCGCTAGGGGCGTGCGGGCCGCGCGCGCCGGTTAATTTCGTGGCATTCCCCCACGTCACCAGCCGGTCGGCCGTGCGCCGCCCTCCCCGCCCGCGACACACCGGAGTTCCCACATGCCCGTCAACCGCCCCAGAGCCCTCGTCCTGGCCACCGTCGGTTCGTTGTTCCTCGCGGCCTGCTCCGGTGCCGGCGACACCGACGGCGCGGCGGCCGGAGCCACCGGAAAGCCGGTGAGCGGCGGCTCGTTGACCTATGCCGTGGACACCGAGCCGGTGTCGTTCGACATCCACGCCAGCCCGCAGGACATCACCGGCAACATCCAGCGCAACGTCTTCGACTCGCTCGTCTACCAGGACGCGAAAGGTGAGTTCCACCCCTGGCTCGCCACCAAGTGGTCGGCGTCCAAGGACCTGAAGACGTACACCTTCCACCTGCGCGAGGACGTGAAGTTCACGGACGGCACGGCCTTCGACGCCGAAGCGGTCAAGGTGAACTTCGACCGGATCGTCAACAAGGCGACCAAGTCCCAGTACGCGTCGAGCCTGTTGGGCCCCTACACCGGCACGACCGTCGTCGACGCCCACACCGTCGAGGTCCACTTCTCGGCCCCCGTCGCCTCCTTCCTCCAGGCCGCCAGCACGCCCTACCTCGGCTTCTACTCCCCGGCCGCCATCAAGAAGTACGGCACCAAGCTCAGCGCGGGCGGCGCCGCCGACGTGGGCACCGGGCCCTTCAAGTTCACGAGCTACACCAAGGGCCAGAGCGTCACCCTCACCCGCAACCCCGACTACGACTGGGCGCCTTCGACCGCCGGCCACACCGGACCCGCCTACCTGGACAAGCTCACCATCCGCTTCCTGTCCCAGGACGCCACCCGCGTGGGCGCGTTGACCAGCGGCCAGGTCCAGGTGGCCGACCCGATCCCGCCCGCCGACGTCAAGACCGTCAAGGCCGACTCGCGGTTGCAGGCTGTGACCACGGACGCGCCCGGCGCCAACTACGCGCTCGTCCTGAACACCACGCAGAAGCCCCTCGACGACATCCGCGTCCGCAAGGCCATCCTGCGCGGCATCGACGTCGACACCGCCGTCAAGAGCCTCTACTTCGGCGTCTACAAGCGGGCCTGGGGCCCCATCTCGCCGACCACGCCGTACTACGACAAGTCCGTGGAGAACAGCTGGACATACGACCCCGGCCTGGCCGCCAAGTCCCTGGACGAGGCCGGCTGGACCGGCCGTGACGCGGACGGCTACCGCACCAAGAACGGCAAGCGGCTGAGCATCGAATGGCCGCTCATGCCGCAGGAGTACATCCGCGAGCAGCGCGACACCCTGGGCCAGGCCATCCAGGCCGACCTCAAGAAGCTCGGCATCGAGATCAAGCGCCCGCGCCTCGACATCGGCACCTACATCACGAAGGTGTACGGCGGCCAGGAAGGCATCGCCGACTACAGCTGGGCCCGTTTCGACCCCGATGTGCTGCGCCTGTACTTCAACAGCTCCAGCGACCCCCGCAAGGGTGGCCAGAACGCGACCTTCTACAAGGACGCCGACCTCGACAAGTGGACCGACGACGCGCAGAAGACCCTCGACAGGACCACGCGACAGGATCTCTACGCCAAGACCCAACAGCGCGCCATCGACCTGGCGTTGGAGGTCCCGATCTATGTCCGCACCGCCGTCGTCGGCGTCGCCTCCGACGTGCACGGACTGAAGACCGACCCGAACACCTGGGTAAGGTTCTACGACGCCTGGATCGGCAAGTGAGCCTGCCCGCACTGCTCAGGGCGGTCGCCAAACGCCTGGTCGCCGCGCTGGCCGTGCTCTTCGGAGCGGCGACCCTGGCCTTCCTGACCCTTCAGCTGATCCCCGGCGACCCGGTGGCGGTGATGCTCGGACCGGGCAACGCCGCGAGCCCAGAGGTACGCGCCGAGATCACCCGTCAGTACGGCCTCGACCGCTCGCCGGCCGAGCAGTACCTGCACTACCTCGGCAGCCTGCTCACCGGGCACCTCGGCGAGTCCTACCAACTCCAGCGCCCGGTGGCGGAACTGATCAGTGATCAGCTCTGGCCCACCGTACAACTGGCCCTGTTCGCGCTCCTGTTGGCGGTCACCGTAGCGGTCGCATTGGCGGCGGCCACCGCCGGACGCCATCCGTTCCTGCGCGCCGCCGCCTCCCTCGCCGAACTCCTCGCCGCCTCGACTCCCAGCTACTGGACGGGCATCCTGCTGCTGACCGCGTTCTCCTTCCAGCTGCGGATCTTCCCGGTGGCCGGAGCACAGGACTTCGCCTCCCTCGTCCTGCCCGCCGTCACCCTCGCGCTGTCCCTGGCCGGAGTGCTGGCGCAGGTGCTGCGCGAGGGACTTGAAACCGCCCTGGCGCAACCCTTCGTGGTGACCGCGCGGGCCCGAGGGCTCAGCGACACGGCCGTACGACTCCGGCACGCCCTGCGGCACGCGGCGATCCCGCTGGTCACCCTCACCGGGTGGCTCACCGGGTCGCTGCTCGGCGGCGCGGTGCTGGTCGAGACGGTCTTCGGCCGCCCGGGCATCGGCGCGCTGACCCTCCAGGCCGCGACCAACAAGGACATCCCCCTGGTCATCGGCCTCGTTCTGCTGTCCGCGCTGGTGTTCGTCGTCCTGTCCACCGTGATCGACCTGCTGTACCTCGTCATCGACCCCCGCCTCAGGACCCGTTGACATGCCCGACGGGACCATCGGGTGCCCCTGGGTGAGAAAGGCCGCCACTCCATGACCACCGTCACCGTCGCCGTCCCGCCACGGCGACGGCCCCGGCTCCGCACCGCCGTACGACCGGCGCACCTGGCGACCGCGGCCGTCCTGGCCCTGATTGTGCTGGCGGCGGTCTTCCCCGGCCTGTTCACCTCGGCCTCGGCCGTCGACACGGACCCGGCCCACGCGCTCACCGCGCCGGGCGCCGCCCACTGGTTCGGCACCGACCAGCTCGGCCGGGACATCTTCGCCCGCGTCCTGTACGGCACCCGCACCTCGGTGTGGCTCGGCCTCGGCTCCACCCTCCTGTCCGTCGCGGCGGGATCCGTCCTCGGGCTCGCCGCGGCACTCGGCGGCCGGTGGACCGACCAGGCACTGATGCGTCTGGTGGACGCGCTGCTCGCGCTGCCGCCGATCCTGCTCGGTCTCCTCGCGGTGACCATCCTCGGCCCGGGCACCCTCAACGTCATGATCGCCATCGCGGTGGCCTTCGCCCCGGGCTACGCCCGTCTGGTGCGGGCCGAGGCCCTGGTGGTGCGCACCTCGGGCTACGTCGAGTCGGCCACGGTGCTCGGTCTGCGCCGGCCCCTGCTCGTCGTACGCCACATCGTGCCCAACGCGCTCGGCCCGCTGCTCGTCCTCGCCACGGTCGGTTTCGGCTCGTCTCTGATCGCCGCCTCCGGGCTCAGTTTCCTGGGCCTTGGCCCCCAACCGCCCTCGCCCGAATGGGGAACCATGCTCTCGGAAGGCCGCAACTTCCTCGCCACCGCCTGGTGGATCGGCGTCTTCCCCGGCGCGGCGATCACCTTCACCGCGCTGTCCGTCAACGTCGTGGGCCGTCGGGCGCAGGCCCGCTACACACGGAGGACGGACGGATGAGCCTCCTCGACATCGACGGACTCGACGTCTCCTTCGGTACCCTGCACGCCGTCCGCGACGTCTCCCTGCGCCTCGACCGCGGCGAATGCCTCGCCCTGGTCGGCGAGTCGGGCTCCGGCAAGAGCGTCACCGCCCGGGCCTTGGCCGGACTCGCCGGCCGCGGCGCCTCGGTCACCGCCCGTCGTCTCACCTTCGACGGGACGGACCTGAGCACCCTCAAGGACCGTGCCTGGCGCGACATCCGGGGACGCCGTATCGGTCTCGTCCTCCAGGACGCCCTGGTCTCCCTGGACCCGCTGCGCCGCGTCGGCGCGGAGATAGCCGAACCGCTGCGCACGCACCGGATCGTGCCCCGGGCCGAACTACGGTCGCGGGTAGTGGAGTTGCTGTCCGACGTCGGCGTACCGGAGCCCGCGCGCCGCGCCGACCAGTACGCACACCAACTCTCCGGCGGCCTGCGCCAGCGCGCCCTGATCGCCTCGGCCGTGGCCGCCGTCCCCGATCTGCTGATCGCCGACGAACCGACCACCGCGCTCGATGTCACCGTCCAGGCCCAGGTGTTGACCCTGCTGGCCAAACTCCGGAGCGAGGGCACCGCCCTGCTCCTGATCAGCCACGACCTCTCGGTGGTCGCGGGCCTCGCCGACCGCGTCGCGGTCATGTACGGCGGCCGGATCGTCGAACACGGCCCCACCGACCGCGTGCTCCGCTCGCCGCGCCACCCCTACACGCGGACTCTGCTGGACGCGGTACCCACCGCGCACGCGAAGGGCACCCGACTGTCTCCGTCGACGCCGTCGGGCCTGCCGGCCGAACCGGACGGCTGCGCCTACGCGGCCCGCTGCTTCCTGGCCGACGACGGCTGCCGGACCGCCCCGCCGGAACGGGACGACCACGGAACCCTGTGCCACCACCCGTTGCTCTCGACAACAGTGGCGGGGGCGTCGACCGTCCCCACGGCGATCGAGACCGCCGCGCCGGGCAAGCCCCTCGTGGTCGCGGAAGGCCTCACCAAACGCTACCGAGCACCGGACGGCACGGCGTACGACGCCGTCCGTGACGTGTCTTTGACGCTGCGCCGAGGCGAAACCCTGGGCGTGGTCGGCGAGTCGGGCTCCGGCAAGACCACCGTGGCGCGCATTCTCCTCGGCCTCACCGAACCCGATGAAGGAAAGGCGGAGTTCGACGGCGTCCCCTGGACCGGCGTACCCGAGCGCACCCGGCGACCCCTGAGGCGCCGCGTCCAGGCCGTGCAACAGGACCCGCTCGGCTCCTTCGACCCCCGTTTCGACGTGGAGCGAGTGATCGGGGAGGCCGTGGCTCTCGTCGGACCGCGGCGCGGGCGGGCACGTCGGGCCAGGGTGGCCGAACTCCTCGACCAGGTAGGGCTGTCGGCGACGGTGCTGGACCGTCGGCCGCGCGAGCTCTCCGGCGGTCAGCGTCAACGGGTCGCCATCGCCCGGGCGTTGGCGCCTGCCCCCGATCTCATCGTGTGCGACGAACCCGTCTCCGCACTCGACGTCTCGGTCCAGGCCCAGATCCTGGACCTCCTCGCCGACCTGCGCCACGACACGGGCGTGACGCTCCTGTTCATCTCCCACGACCTCGGAGTCGTCCACCACGTCAGCGACCGGGTGCTGGTCATGAGGAACGGGCGGGTGATCGAGTCGGGCGAGGTCGGAGCGGTCTTCGCCAGCCCGAACGAGGAGTACACGAAAGAATTGCTCGCCGCGGTCCCGGGGGGCGGCCCGGCCTGACGAGGGGCCCTCTCACCCGAGCGTCGTCCGAGCCGTCACGGCTGCCCCAGGGTGCGCCGGGCCAGGCGTGCGCGCAGACCGCTCAGGCGGTCGATCTCGGCGTCGAGGGCCGCGATCCTGCGGTCCACGACCCCTGAGCCGGGGATCTCCGAGTCGGGTTGCCCGCACCGCCGTCGGGGGTTGTCGACCAGTACGTCGATCCGGTCGGCGACGCTGCGCAGATCCTCGACGGTGAGCCCGAGCGCCAGCAGCTCACGGATGACGCGGACTCGGGCCACTTCGCCCGGCCCGTACTCGCGTTGCCCGGTGGCGGTGCGCGAGGGTGGTGGCAGCAGGCCGCGTTCCTCGTAGAACCGCAGTGCCCGCGGGGTGGTCCCGGCCGCTGCCGCCGCGTCCCCGATCCTCATCCTCGACCTCGCACCTCAGTCCCGGTCGCGCGTCGGCGCGCGACGACGTGTCACCGTGGCGGCAACTCCACGACGACGGTGCCGAAGTGCCGCCCCTCGAACAGTTCCTGCAACGCCCGCGGTGCCTGATCCATGCCCGGGATCCGTGCGTGCGGGAAGGTGATCTCGCCGGAGCGCAGCCAGCCTCCGAAGCGCTCGGTCCACTCCTTGGTCACCTCGGGATGGTCCTGGCCGCTGTAACCATGGAGCGAGACGCCCAGATTGACGAGCCGGAACGTGTCGATCTCGGCCAGCGCGCTGCCGCCGTCCCGGTCCGGTGACAACTGTCCCGAGAGCGCGCCGACCAGGGCGAAGCGGGCGCCCCGGCGCGCGACGCGGACCGCCGCCGCCAACTGCTCGCCGCCGACGGTGTCCACCAGCACGTCGATGCCGTCCGGCACGGCCGCGGCCAGTTGCTCGTCGATCGGCCCGGCACCCGGCACCACCACGGCGTCGTAGCCCAGTTCGGCCCGCAGCCGCTCGGCCTTGGCCGGCGAGCGGGTGCTCCCGACGACCCTCGTGGCGCCCAGCAGCCGTGCGACGGGACCCGCCAGCGTCCCCACGCCTCCCGCCGCGCCGGTGACGAACACGGTGTCTCCGGGGCGGACTTGAGCGACTCGGGTCAGTGCTCCGTAGGCGGCCGAACCCGATGACAGATGGGCGGCGGGATCGGGCAGCAGGTCGCCGACGGGAGCCCATTCGGCTTCCGTCAGCAGCGCGTGCTCGCGCCATCCGAGGAGATGGGTGACCGCGTCCCCGGGGCGCAACGCACTGCCCGGCCCGGTCGCGACGACCTCCCCGACGGCGGGACCGAACAGCGTGTCGCCCGCGTGGATGCGGGGCAGCGGCACACCGTCGGCCTGGCCGCCGATCAGCGTGCGCAACCCGGGAAACACGAGGAAGTACCGGTTGCGGACGAGGACTTGTCCGGCGCCGGGGGCGTTGACCGGCTGCCGTGTGACCGTGAAATGCTCGGGCCCGGGCAGCCCTTCAGGGCTCTTGGCCAGACGAATCTCGCGGGTCGTGGACGGCGGGACAGCGGCCATGTCGGGACTCCTGAATCCGGAACGGGTCGGAAGAGGCGATTGGCGGCGCCGAAAACCGGACGGGTCCGGCTTCCGGCGCGCAGAACCTAATCCCTGACGTATGCGTCAAAGGCAAGGGCGGACGGCAAGGGCGGACGTTCCGGTGACGCCAGGGCGGCGAATCACTCTGTGTGAGCAGCGTGGAACGTGGTGCCATCGCGCACCACCGGCCCTCCTCATCCGCCGAAAAGCATCTAGGCTTGCCGCATGAGCAATGGGACCCCTTTGGGAGATTTCCTCCGGGCCCGCCGCGAGGCCCTCAAGCCCCAGGACGTAGGTCTGCCCGAATACGGCCGACGTCGGGTGCCGGGACTGCGCAGGGAGGAAGTCGCGTTGCTCGCCGGAGTCAGCTCCGACTACTACATCAGGCTGGAGCAGGGGCGCGAGAGCAGCCCGTCCCCACAGGTCCTCGCAGCCGTGGCGCAGGCGCTCAAGCTGGACGCGGAGTCCGCCGACCACCTCAACCGCCTCTGTCTGGCGCCCTCGCAGCGTCCGCACGACCGGGGCGAGACCGACGTCAGCCCGCAGTTGCTCCAGCTGATGGACGGCTGGGAGCACACCCCGGCGTTCGTCCTCGGCCCGGCCCTCGACATCCTTGCGGGCAACTCCCTTGCCACGGCGCTGCACAGCGGATTCGACGCCTTCGACAATCTCGCCCGCAATGTGTTCGTCGACCCGGTGGGACGCGAGTTCTACCAGGAATGGGACCGGGCGGCGCATTCCTGTGTCGCCGAACTCAGGGCCGCGTACGGTCACGATCCCGAATCGGCCCGTATCGCCGAGCTGGTCGCCGAACTGTCCGAGGAGAGCGAGGAGTTCGCCGGGATCTGGCAACTCCACGACGTCAAGAGCAAGTCCCAGGAAGGCAAGCACCTCAAGCACCCCGAAGTGGGCGACCTGCACATCGCGTTCGCCGCTTTCACGGTCAACGGCGCCCCGCACCAGCAACTGGTCGTCTACCAGGCCGAACCGGCGAGCCCGACGGCGACCGCGTTCGAGGCGCTGCGGGCGATGGCCACCGAGCCGAAGCGGTCCGAGGCGGGGCCGAGGCGAACGTGAACATGTGACCCGGGGTGAGCCGAACACGTAGGCGGGGTGGTCAGGGACTTCCTTGTCAGCCTTCCTGACGGTCCCTGCCGTGTTCGGAGTGCTCCGAGTGCTTCGAGTGCTCCGACTCCTCGGGCGCCCCGCCCATCATGCGGAGCATCGCCGGACCTCCGGTGCGCAGAAACCGTACGAGCAGGCTCGCCGCCAGGAGGAGGAAGGCGATGTTGAGCCAGGTCGTGTAGTTCCAGGTGATGCCCTCTTCGGGGATCTTGGCGTCGGCCTGGTCGGGAATCAGGCCCAGGCCGCCGAAGACGAACTCGACGACGTATCCGGCGAAGGCCATCGCGGCGAAGAAGGTGACCAGCAGGAACGCGGCCATCCGAGCGCCGTAGTACTTCCGGTAGATGTTCAGGATCGGGAGGATCAGCAGGTCGGCGTAGAGGAAGGCGATCACGCCGCCGAAGCTGATGCCGCCCTTCCACAGCACCACGGCCAGCGGCACGTTGCCGATGGAGCAGACGAAGGTCGCGACGGCCACCAGTGGTCCGACGAGGGGGCCCACGAGCTTGGCGGCGAGCGGATGGTCCGCGAGGAAGAAGGTGTGCCAGAAATCGTCCGGCACCCAGGCGCCGATCGCCCCCGCGATCAGCAGGCCGGCCACCAGGTCGCGGAGGATCGCGGCCCACTCCATGACGAAGATGTGCGCCACGGAGGTGAAGCCGTCGCGGGAGAACAGCCTGCGCGCGAAACCGCCCGAGCCCCCGATCGACATGTCCATCGCCGCGTGGCCCTCCATGGAACCGGCCAGCCCGCGCTCGGCCTGCTCCCGAGCCGTCCGCAGCAGCCGCTCGCGCAGGAAGAGACGGAACAGCACGGCGAGTACGACGATCATGAGCGGGCCGCCGACGAACTCGGCGGCCGTGAACTGCCAGCCCATCAACAGGGCCAGAATCACGCCGAGTTCGACGACCAGGTTGGTGGAGGCGATCTCGAAGGCCATCGCCGCGGTGAAGTCCGCGCCCTTGCGGAACAGGGAACGGGCCAGGGCGACGGCCGCGTACGAGCAGGACGACGAGGCCGCGCCCAGTCCCGCCGACAGGGCGAGCGTCCGCGGCCGGTCGTCGCCGAGCAGCCGTACGACCGTGGACCTGCGGACCACCGCCTGGACCACGGCGGACAGCGTGAAGCCGAGGATCAGCGCCCAGGTGACCTCCCAGGTCATCGACCCCGCAATGGACAGTGCGTGTCCGATCGCCGCCACAGCTCCGCACCTTTCCCGAGGGGGTAGCGCTCACGCGAGCTCAGTGTGCCCCCGCGGGCGGGTGTGTCATGCGGACGACTCGCCCCGGCCTGCGTCAGGTGGCGGACAGGGCCGCTGCCACCCCCCGTCCACGCCTGAACCGTGCGACGGCGGCCCCATACACCTCCCAGTGGCATTAGTGACATCTTCCAACGGGATATTGCCACTGACCTCTGAACGGCGGCTGACCTGGCGTGATCGCGTACTGAGGCCTCACCTCGGTCGAATTCGACCGTCAGTGGAAAGGTATGTTGCTGCCATGCACACAGTCGCCGTCCTCGCGCTCGACCGGGTGATCCCGTTCGACCTGTCCACGCCGATCGAGGTCTTCACCCGCACCCGCCTCCCGGACGGGCGACCCGGCTACCAGATCCGGGTGTGCGCGGAGAAGCCGGAGATCGACGCGGGTGTCTTCACCCTGCGCGCGCCCTGGGGACTGGAGGGGCTCAAGGGCGCGGACACGATCATCGTGCCCGGCACCGCCGACATCGCGGCTCCCCTCGCTCCCGCCGTCCGCGACGCGCTGCGGTCGGCCGCCGCCGACGGCACGCGCATCGCCTCCATCTGCTCGGGCACCTTCCCGCTGGCCGCCACCGGCCTGCTCGACGGTCTGCGCGCGACCACGCACTGGATCGCCGCCGCCCAACTCGCCGCCGCGTACCCCGAGATCGACGTCGACCCGGACGTCCTGTACGTCGACAACGGCCAGTTCCTCACCTCGGCGGGTGCCGCCGCAGGGCTGGACCTGTGCCTGCACATGATCCGGCGCGACTACGGCTCGGCGGTCGCCGCCGATGCCGCCCGGCTGTCCGTCATGCCGCTGGAACGGGAGGGCGGACAGGCGCAGTTCATCGTCCACGACCGCACACCCACCCCGCAGGGCTCCGTCCTGGAACCCCTGCTCAGCTGGCTGCAGGACAACCTCGCCCGCGACCTCACCCTCGCCGACATCGCCGCCTACGACGGCACCAGCACCCGCACCCTGATCCGCCGCTTCCGCGAACAGACCGGCACCACCCCGCTCCAGTGGCTGCAGCGCGCCCGCATCCGCCAGGCCCAGCATCTCCTGGAGACCACGAGCCACCCCGTCGAACGCATCGGCACCCAGGTCGGCTTCGGCTCACCCACCGCGTTCCGCGACCGCTTCAAGCGCACCACCGGCGTCAGCCCGCACGCCTACCGCCGCGCCTTCAGCTGAGCGGCCCGCAGAGTCTCGCTGAAGAAGTCCCGGATGGCGGCGAGGGTCACCGGCGGGGTGACCCGCGCTCCGGCACGAAGTCCTGTCAGAAGCCTTGACCCCTGGCGGCCGGGCGCCCACAGTACTCATTCATACGCATTACTAATACGCATTACTGATGCGCATGAACGATGAGGAGCATGGTGGAGCAGCCCAAGAAGCGGTCCCGCCGCGGTCGTACCCCCGCGGCGTCGGGCCGCACGCCCCGGCCGCGGCAGGCCGAGGTCGCCCGGCTGGCCGGGGTATCCCAGGCCACGGTGTCGCTCGTGCTGTCGGACAAGACCACGGGCGCGACGATCTCGGACGAGACCCGGCAGCGGGTGCTCGACGCGGCCCGCAGTCTCGGCTACGTACCGGACCCCGCCGCGCAACGGCTGGCCGCGGCCCGCAACAACCTGCTCGGCGTGTTCAGCTTCACGGCCACCTTCCCCACCGACGTGCAGCACTCGTACTACCCCTTCCTCGTCGGCGTGGAGCAGGAGGCCGCCGCGCGCGGCTACGACCTGGTGCTCTTCACGGGGTCGAGCTCAGGCGGCGCCGGGGCGTCCCGGCCCGACGCGCTGAGCAGGGTGCGCCTCGCCGACGGCTGTCTCTTCCTCGGCCGGCACGCTCCGGTCGCGGAGCTGAAGCGGATGGTCGCCGACGGATTCCCCGTCGTGCACATCGGGCGGCGCGACGAACTCGAAGGGCTGCCGTGGGTGGGCGCCGACTACGTCAGCGCGAGCGCCGAGGTCGTCGGTCACTTGGCGGATCTGGGGCACCGGCGCATCGTGCTGGTCCGCGAGGACGACGACGCTCCGGCCTCGACCGACCGGCAACAGGGCTTCCTGGAAGGGCTGTTGGCGGCCGGCCTCGACGGCGGACCCGAGGCCGTCTTCCGCTCGGCCGACCCCGAGCGCGACCTCACTGTCGAGCGGCTGCGCGACTGGCTCGCCGAGGGCGTCACCGCGTTCGTCGCGGAGGAGACCGACACGGGAGCCGCCTGGCGTGCCCTGTGCGGGGCCGTCGACGCGGCCGGACTCTCCTGTCCCGACGACCTGTCCCTCGCCCTGCTCGGCAGCCCGCCCGGCGATCTCGTCGCCGGTCCGCGGGCCACCGGATTCGACATCCCCCGGCCGGAGTTGGGCGCGGCGGCGGTCCGACTGCTGGCTGCCCGGGTCGCCGGCGAGGAGGCCGAAGAGCCATTGGTCGCCTGTGTGTTCCGGCCCGGCGACACCTCCGGGAGGGCGCCGGAACAGCGCTGATCACCGCAACCGATCACCGCAACCGATCACCAGGGTCGATCCCCGCAGCTGAGAACCACGGCCGATCACCGTACGGCCGCCGCACCTCCGTGGACGTCAACTACCAGCAAGGAGAAGCGTGATACCGGAAGCCGACATCCTCATCGTGGGCGGTGGTCTCGGTGGCGTGGCCGCCGCGCTGGCCGCCTGCCGGGCCGGACGCAGCGTCGTGCTCACCGAGGAGACCGACTGGGTCGGCGGACAGCTCACCTCGCAAGCCGTGCCACCGGATGAGCACCCGTGGGTCGAGCAGTTCGGCACGACGGCCTCGTACCGCCAACTGCGCGAGGGCATCAGGCAGTTCTACCGGCAGTGGTACCCGCTGCGGGCGGAGGCGCTCGCGCTGACCGACCTCAACCCCGGCGCCGGTCGGGTCAGCAAGCTCTGCCACGAGCCACGGGTGGCGCTGGCCGTCCTGGAGGCGATGCTCGCGCCCCACCGGGCGGCCGGACGCCTGACCGTGCTCACCGACCACCGGCCCGTCGCCGCCGAGGCGGACAACGATGTCGTACGGTCCGTGACCCTGGAGCACCGCCCCGACGGCCACCGCGTCACCGTCGCGGCCCGCTACGTCATCGACGCCACCGAGACGGGTGAACTCCTGGAGCTGGCGGGCGTCGAGCACGTCTGCGGTGCCGAGGCGCGGTCCGAGTTCGACGAGCCGCACGCCCCGGACAAGGCGGAGCCGCTCAACCAGCAGGGCATCACGGTGTGCTTCGCGCTCTCCCACCACGAGGGCGAGGACCACACCGTCGACCGTCCGGACGACTACGACTTCTGGCGGGCGTACCGCCCCGACTTCTGGCCCGGCCCGCTGCTCGGCTTCCAGGCGCCCGACCCCCGCTCCCTGGAACCCGTCCCGCGCACCTTCGTCCCCAACCCCGACCTCGACCCGCTCGCCGTGAGCGCCGACCAGAGCGCCGACGCCGGCGACAAGGAACTCTGGGGCTTCCGCCGCATCCTGGCCCGCAAGCTGCACCGTCCCGGCGCCTTCGACTCCGACGTCACGCTCGTCAACTGGCCGCTGAACGACTACTGGTTGAAGCCGCTCGTCGGAGCGGGTGCGGAGACCGGGGCCCAAGCCGTCACCGGGGCACGGCAGTTGTCGCTGTCGGTCCTCTACTGGCTGCAGACCGAGGCACCCCGCCCCGACGGCGGCACGGGATTCCCCGGTCTCCGGCTCCGCCCCGATGTGACCGGTACCGCCGACGGTCTGGCGAAAGCGCCGTACGTGCGCGAGTCGCGCCGTATCAAGGCCGTCACCACCGTGACCGAACGCGATGTGGCGATCGACCTGGTGGGCCCGTACGGGGGCACCGAGTACCGCGACTCCGTGGGCATCGGCAGCTACCGCATCGACCTGCATCCCTCGACCGGGGGCGACTCCTACATCGACATCGGGTCGGTGCCCTTCGAGATCCCCCTCGGCGCGCTGGTGCCCCGGCGGGTCCGCAATCTGCTGCCCGCGGGCAAGAACATCGGCACGACCCACATCACCAACGGCTGCTACCGGCTCCACCCGGTCGAGTGGAACATCGGCGAGGTCGCCGGCGCGCTCGCCGCGCACTGCCTGGCCGAGGACCTCGAACCGCACCAGGTGCAGGGCGAGGACAAGCGGTTCGAGGAGTTCGCGCGGCTCCTCGACCGCGCCGGAGTGCAGCGCCACTGGCCCGACGTACGCGGCTACTGACCGCGTCGGGGCGACCGCCCGCGCACGAGCGACACAGCACAAGGAGGTGCTCCAGACATGACCACCGACCGGATCCGCGTCGGCATCGACGTGGGCGGAACCTTTACCGACGCCGTGGCCGTGGACGCCACGACCCTGCGGCTGCTGGGCCAGGTCAAGGTCCCCACCAGCCACCACCACGAGGACGGGGTCGCGCACGGCATCGTCGAAGCGCTGGACCGGCTGCTGCGCGAGGTCGAACGGGCTCCCGGGGACATCGCGTTCCTGGCGCACGGCACGACCCAGGCGACCAACGCCCTGCTGGAGGGCGATGTCGCCACCGTCGGCCTGATCGGCATCGGCACCGGACCCGGCGCCGTCCTCACCCGTCGGCTCGCCGCGCTCGGCAGACTCGAACTCGCCCCCGGCAAACGGCTGCCGCTCGCCTACGCGCATGTCGCCGACCCGGACGACCCGGCGGCCGTACGTACCGCGGTCGACGAGTTGACGGCCGCGGGCGCCCAAGTCCTCGTCGCCACCGAGCCGTTCGCCGTCGACCGGCCCGAGGGCGAGCAGGCCGTGCTCGAAGCCGCCCGGTCCGCGGGCCTCCCGATGACGGCCGCACACGAGATCACCTCGCTGTACGGACTGCACAAGCGCACCCGCACCGCGGTCGTCAACGCGGCCATCCTGCCGCGCATGCTCGCCACCGCCGACCTCGTCGACGCGTCCATCACCAAGGCCGGCGTCACCGCACCCCTCATGGTCATGCGCTGCGACGGCGGAGTCATGGCCCTGGACGAGATGCGCCGGCGCCCACTGCTGACCGTCCTGTCAGGACCGGCCGCCGGCGTCGCCGGTGCCCTCATGCAGGAACGGATCAGCGAGGGCGTCTTCCTCGAAACCGGCGGCACCTCCACCGACATCAGCGTCGTGCGGCGCGGAAAAGTCGCCGTCCGCCACGCCACGATGCTCGGCAGGGCCTCGTACCTCAACGCGCTCGACGTGCGCACGGTCGGCGTCGGCGGCGGTTCGATGGTCCGTGTCGCCCAGGGCCGTGTCAGCGCCGTCGGTCCGCGCAGCGCCCACATCGCGGGACTGCCCTACGCCTGCTTCGCCGACCTGGACGACCTGCGGGACGCGACCCTCGCCACCGTGCGGCCGATGCCGGACGACCCGGACGACTACGTGGTGCTGGACGCGGCGGGCGGACGGTTCGCGCTCACCATGACGTGCGCCGCCAACGCGCTGGGCCGGGTCCCCGACGGGGACTTCGCCCACTGCGACCCGGAGGTGGCGAGGGCCGCGATCGCGCCGCTCGCCGCCGAGTTGGGCGTGGACGTGCCGACCGCGGCCGCCCGTGTCCTCGACGCCGGCGTCGCGCGTGTGCGGGAGACCGTGGACTCGCTCGTCCGCGACTACCGCCTCGACCCCGACACTGCGGTCCTCGTCGGCGGTGGCGGCGGGGCGGCCTCCGTCACCCCGCACATGGCCGCGCTCACCGGCATGACGGGCACGATCGCCCGGCACAGCGAGGTCATCAGCCCCATCGGCGTGGCGCTCGCGCTGGTGCGGGAGCAGATCGAGCGGATCATCCCCGGTGCCGGGCAGGAGCAGATCCTCGCCGTCCGGGCCGAGGCCGAGCGGGCGGTCGTCGCCCAGGGCGCGGCGCCCGACGGCGTCGAGGTCGAGGTGACCGTCGACCCGCAGACCAGCACCGTGCGCGCCACGGCCACCGGCGCCACGGAACTGCGTACCCAGGACCGCTCGCGCAGCGCCGACGACGCCGAACGTCTCACCGCGGCCGCCACCAGCCTCAAGACCGACCCCGCCGCGGTCCGCGTCCTCGCCGAGACACCCGCCCACACGGTCTACGGCACCGAGACACGCCGTCGGCTGCGCGCTGTCCGGCGGCCCGTACGGGTCGTCGACGCCGACGGTGTCGTACGCCTGCACGCCTCGGACGCGAGCGTCACCGCCACCACCGTCGGTGCCGCCCCCGAACTCCTCGCCCGCCTGGTGCGGGAGGGCACGTCCTACGGTGACGGCGGCGTCCGCGCCCCCGCGCTGCGGCTCCTCCTCGGCTCCCGTATCGCCGACCTCTCCGGTGTCCTGGACCCGCAGCCCCTGCTCGCGCTGGCGCGCAGCGAGATGCGCGACCGCGCCATGGACGAACCGGTGGTCGCCGTGGTGGAGGTGCGGTCATGAGCGGCCCTGCCGCTTCCGCCGCCGCAAGTGCTGCGACCGCCGAAGCTGCCGCGGCCGCGGCTTCCGCCGTCGATCCGGCGACGGACGATCTGGCCCTCGCCGTGCGGCTGTTGGCGGCCACGCCCACCCACGAGAACCGCACCCCCGCCGAACTGCGCCGATGGGCCCTGGCCGCCGACGCGTTCGGTGCCGCACTCGACCCAGGACCGCCGTGCCGCACCCGGATCGTGGAACGGGGCGACGGGCTCGGCCAGTTGCTGCTCGCGCGCTACACCTCGCGTCCCGCCACCGTCGAGCTGTACACCGACACCATCGACCGGGCGGAGACGCTGATCGACGAACTCGGCTGGCGTGCCTGGTATCCCGTCGGATCCGTGCGGGCGGCGGCCCTCGCCCACGAGAGCGCGCACGCCCTCCTCCACCGCAAGGGGACGCGGAGCGCGCTCAAGGAGGCGCTCGGACACACCGCACTGCGGCTGGGCCGCCACCGGGTCCTCGCCCATGTGGCCGGTGCCGACGAACTCGTCGCGCACGCCTACGCCCGTACCGTCTGCGGCCTGGGTCGCAGCCCCCTTCTGCTCACCGCCGCGCTCGCCGCCGCGGTGGCCACACCCGGAAGACAGAGGTGACCCATGGGTGTCGTCATCCTGCTCGTCATGGCGGCCGGAGTCGCCGCCATGCTCACCCGCAAACTGCCCACGGCCTTCGCGCTCGTCGTCCTCGCCGTCGTCATCGCCTTCCTCGCCGGCGCACCCCTGACCGGCAAGAACAGCGTGCTGGACACCGTCCTCCAGGAGGGTGCGCCGACCCTGGCCGCCACGATGATCGCGATCGTGATCGGCTCCTGGCTCGGCAAGCTGCTTGAGGAGACGGGCATCGCGGGCACCATCGTCCGCAAGATCGTCGAGTTCGGCGGTGACCGCCCGGTCGTCGTGGCCCTCGGTGTGCTGGCCGTGTCCGCGCTGGTGGGTACCGTCACCGGGTCCGCGCCCGCCGCGATGCTCGCCGGGCTCATCGGCATCCCGGCCATGATCGCGGTCGGCATCCCGAAGGTGACCGCCGCCGGGACCGTCCTCATGGGCATCGCCGTGGGCATTCCCTTCGAACTGCCCCTGTGGCAGTTCTTCTCCACGGCCCTGGACCTGCCCGTACCGACCGTGCGCGGCTTCATGGTCAAACTGTTCCCCTTCGCCCTGGTCGCCGCCGTCCTCTACGTCCTCGTCGAGTCGCGCCGCCGAGGCGTGGAGCACACCTGGTCCCTCAAGTCCGTTCAGGACAGGCCGAGTTCGGCGAGTCGCCGGAAGAGGCTGGGTGACGCTCCCTGGTACGCGCTGCTCACCCCCGCCGTTCCCCTGATCCTCGCCCTGGGCTTCGAACTCGCCATCATTCCCTCCCTGTTGGCGGGTGTGCTGTACGCCCTGGTCACCACCACAGGACCCCGCGAGATGAACAAGCGGCTGCTGCGCACCCTGTACGGCGGCTTCGAGGTGGCCGCCCCGCCGATCGCCCTCTTCATCGCCATCGGCATCCTGCTGGCGGCGGTCAAACTGCCCGGCACCGTCGACGCGTTGGAACCGCTGATGAAGGCGGTCAGCCCGCACAACGCCGTGCTCTTCGTCGTCGTCTTCACGCTGCTCGTCCCGCTCTGCCTCTACCGCGGGCCGCTTAACGTGTTCGGGCTCGGCGCCGGGATCGCCGGCGTCCTCATCGCCACGGGCATCTACCCGGCCGCAGCGGTCCTCGGCATGGCCACCTCGTACAACCAGGTCTTCGGCGTCGCCGACCCGACCAGCACGCAGACGGTCTGGGCCGCCCAGTACGCCGGTGTCTCCCCGCAGCAGGTCATGGTGCGCACCCTCCCGTACGTGTGGGCCGTCGCCCTCGGCGGGCTGTGCGTCACCGCGGCGACCTACCTCTGACCCGCACCTCCTTGGATCGACCACCACCCCCTGGACCGACCTCCACCCCCTTGGAGCCGACCATGCCCCAACCCCGTTTCGACCGCCGCCTGTTCCTGCGCGCCACGGCCGCCACCGGCGCCGCCGTCACCGTCGGCGGCCTCTCCGCCCCGGCCGCGTCCGCCGCACCGGGCGGCTTCCCCGACTACACCTACGTCCGCACCCTGCTCACGCCGTCGCAGCTGAAGTACAACCCGACCGGCGAGATCATCTTCCCGTGCGTTAGGGGCGTCTACGACAAGCTGAGCGCACCCCTCGGCCGCTACTACCTGTACTACGGGCCGCACGACGCACCCGGCGGCATCTGCCTGGCCTACGGCAACTCCCTGGAGGGGCCGTTCACCGAATACCCGAACAACCCGATCGTCGCCAACAGTTGGCAGCCCCACTACTCCGTCAGCCACGTCGCGTCCCCGCACGTCATGTGGCACGCGAGCGCCAAGGAGCTGTGGCTGTACTTCCACGGCGAGAACACCACCACGCGCCTGGCCCGCTCCAAGGACGGCATCAACTTCACCTACGACAAGGTCGTCCTGTCCACCTCGATGCTGCCGAGCGGCACCACCGAGACCTCGTACGCCCGGGTCTTCCCGCACGAACTGCCCTCTCGCGGCGCCCACTACGTCATGGTCTTCATGCTGAACAACACCACCAATCACCGTGACATCGACTGGGGTTGGTCGGCCGACGGACGCACCTGGACCTACGACCAGCAGCCGCTGATCCGGCACGCCGACGTCGGCGCCGTCAACGTCGGCGGGCCGCACCTGCTGTACCGGAACAACAGCACCTACGTCGTCTACAACAAGGACAAGGAGAGCGGCGGCGACCTGATGATCACGGAGGTGGGCAACGACTTCAGCAAGCGCACCCACCTCGGGGTCTTCTACAACTCCCGCAGTGGCGCCCCCGAGAACGGCCGTTCCGCGGCCCCGTCGTTCGGCACCGACGGGGGAGTGCCCTACATGATCTACGAAGCGGGCGAGCGGCTCGCGGGCTCCATCGCCATGGCCCGCGGCTGACGGAACCGTTCGCCCGTCATGACCCGGGGGGCCGGCCGGGTCGGCGGGTGAATCGGCGCAGTCCGCGGCGCGCGGGCTTGAGGGGCTTGTCCTCGGGGGCGACGGGACCGTGGCCGCTCGTCAGGGCCGAGGCCGAGGCCGAGGTCGGTACGGACCGGTCGCCCCGTGCGAGCCGGCTCCGGACGGCCTGGGCCAGCGCGTGGTGGGCCGGCTCCACCAGCAGGCCCGCCTCGGACAGCCGCTCCCACATGTGCAGCAACTCCGCGCCCCGGGTGGCCACTTGGCCCTCGTCCAGCAGCCGCTGCCACGCGGCGGTGGCGCGGGCCACCTCGGGCGCCGCCCGCGTCAGGTCGGTGCGGCAGCGGATGCGGGCGACGGTCAGCGCGAGGACGGTGGAGAGCATGTGGTCGCCACGCAGATACGCGAGGTACGCCTCGATCGCCCGGGCCTCCAGAGAGAGTTCGTCCTCCGCTCCCCGGCGCAGGGTGAGGTGCTCGCGCAGGGCGCTGGCGAGGACGAACGCGGCATGCAGCTCCTCGCGTTGGGCGTGCTGGAGGATGCGCTCGACGCGGGCGAGCGGCGGGAACGCCTCCTCCTCCGCGGCGGTCCGCTCCCGCCCGGGCGGCAGGTCCTCCTCGTCGGCGATGGTCCGGCTCGAACCGTCGGGATACACCCGCAGGCGCGCCACCTGCTGCACGGTGCGGTCGATGACGGTGGCCGCCACCGGGGCCCGCAGGGTGCGGGCGAACATGGCGACGGCGTCGAGGATCGCCTCGTGGGGCTGCCGCATGCCGGCCATCTCCAGGAGGTGGCCGTTGACCACCGTCGACCCGTCCTCGGCCACGTAGGCGTCGAGCCGGATCAGCGGGTGTGCGGCGAGCGCGGGCAGGTTGTGCCCCTCGTCGCGAGGTGTCAGCGCGTGGTTCATCGGTTCATGCTCCGGGTCGGACGACACCGAGGATGGGCATGGAGGCGGCCGGCGCGATCGTCACCGTGCGCCCGGGGCGCGGGGCGTGCACGATCTGCCCGTTCCCGATGTACATGCCCACGTGCGTGGCGTCGTAGTAGATGATCAGATCCCCGGGCCGCGCGGACGCGAGACCGACCCGGGTCAGCCCCTGCCACTGCGCCTGCGAGGTGCGGGGGATGGGGTGCCCGGCCGCCGCCCAGGCCGCGGAGGTGAGCCCCGAGCAGTCGTACGACGAGGGGCCCACGGCACCCCACACGTACGGCTTGCCCATCTGCGCCTTGGCGAAGGCGACGGCCCGACCGGCCTCGCCGCTCACCTTCGTCCCACCGCCCGTGCCGGTCCCGGTCGAGGTGCCGCCGCCCGAACCGGAGCCGTTCCAGCGGGACTTGGCGTCCCGCGCCTGCTCCTTCTCCAACTGGGCGAGCTTGCGCTTCTGTCGCTTCTCGAGCCCCGCCTCGATCCGCTCCGCCTCGGCGATCTTCCCCTCGATCTTCTGCTTCGACTCGGCCTTGTCCGCGCGGGTGTTGTCCAGCCGGCGCAGTTCCCTGGCGGCGGCGTCGGTCCGCCGGCTCAGTTCCGTGCGGGCGGTCTTCTGGGACTCGGAGACGGTGACCAGGTTCCGCATGGCCTGGCGGGCCTGGGACGCCTCGTCCAGGGCCTGGTCGGGGTGGTCGCCGAGCAGCAACTGGATGCCCGTGGCGGCGAGATCGCCCCCGTGGTACTGCGTCCGGGCCGCGGCGCCCGCGAGGTCGCGCAGATCGTCCACCCGGTCCTCGGCGTGCGCCAGGGCCCTGCGGAGCGACTTGAGCCGCTTCTCCTGCTCGGTCGCCTTCACGTCCGCGGTGTTGTACGCCTCGGTGGCCACCTCCGCCTCGCGGTAGAGGCCGTCCAGCTCGTCACGGATGCCCTCGATCGACTTGTCGTCCCCCGGGCCGGGTTCGCTCGGAACCGCGTAACTCGGCCCGGACACAAAGGCGATCGTGCACGCGAGGCTTGCCAGGAAGGCCCGACTCTGCAAGCGTCTGGCGCCGGTCGACAGGTTCATCAGCTCCACGACAGGTTCATCGGCTCCGCTCTCAGAGGTCGGTTCCACCCAACCTCGGCCCGGCACCCCGACCAAGAGCCGGACGGGCACACGTGAGGGAACCCGAGGGACCCTCTGGTATGCCCTTTTGTACGTGCGTTCGGTCCCGATCATGAGTGGCGGCTCGGCCGACGGGGCGATGTCAGTGGCCTCTGGCACGATCACCGCCATGGCTTCGATCGATGAGCGGCACATCAGGGAACTCGCTGCTGAGCACGGCGTTCCCGAGGCGGTGGCGGACGAGATGACGGGTCAACTGCGGCCCTGCGTATACCTGGTGCGCCAGGAGGACCTGCCTGCGCAGGAGGCAGGCGCCCGGCCGGCCGCGCGGACGGGCGGGCTGCCCGCGTTACCGGCGGGCGTCGACCGGCCGGGCGGGGGAGAGCCGCTGGTGCTGACGATCGACTGCGCGGCGCTGCCCCGGGACGTCCTGGACTTCCCCCTTCCGCCCGACGGACAGCTGTTGTTCTTCACGGACCTGTCGTACCCGCCGGACTCCTCCGCGGTGCTCCACGTCCCGGCCGGCGTCCCGACGACGGAGCACCCCGCGACGTACACGGTCGACGGGGAGGCCGGAGAGATCAGAGAGGTCTACGAACCCCGCACGCTGTACCCGGTGTCAGGACTGACCCTCGGCCCCGACCGGGCGGATCTCCCCGAGACGCAGAAGTTCCTGGAAGGCGACCCGGACAACGAGGAGATCCTCGACCGTTTCGAGGCGGCCATCCTGCACGGCACCCATGGCGATCCCCGCAGCGACTGGATCCAGCTGGGCGGCTACTCCCGCCCGTGGCAGATGCCACCGGACGCGGACGGCCGGATCCTGCTGGCCCAGATCCAGGGGGACGCGGTCAAGTACGGCATCTACACCCTGAACCTGATCGCGGGCACGCGTGAGGACATCGCGGCGGGACGCTTCGAGAACCTCTACTACGACCAGCAGTACTGACCCTCCGCGTATGACGACCAGCAGCCCTGACCCTTCGTGACGCGTCGACAAGCCCCTCGGGGCGTTCGGCCGGGCCGCCTTCTGTTGAGCGCCGCATCGTGAACCTCTTCGAGGTGCGCGCCGTAGCAGCCATCGGACGGCACCCCGGTCGTGTCGAGGAGCCGTTCCCTTTGCTTCCCACGTGGCCGGCGCCGACGAAAGGCACAGCACCATGACCGAGCACCAGGGGCGGACCGATCCCGGAGAGGACGCCGTCACCGAACTGGCCGACCGGATCGGGGGATCCGTGTTCACCCCGGACGACCCGGGCTGCACGGGAGCGATCGCGGGGTTCAACCTCCGTTCGCGGCACCGGCCTTGCCTGGTCGTCGCGGCGTCCACGGCCACCGATGTGCTGGCCGCGGTCGGTTTCGCCGCCGCGCGGGACCTGCCCGTCGGGGTCATGGCCACCGGGCACCAGCCGTTCCCGGCCGAGGACGACTTCCTTCTCGTCACGACGGGTGCGATGCGCACGGTCGAGATCGACGCCGAGCGTGCCGTGGCCCGCGTGGGCGCGGGCGCGCTCTGGTCGGACGTGGTGGAGCCCGCTCAGGCGGCGGGTCTGGCACCGCTGAACGGGTCCAGTCCGGTGGTGGGAGCCGTGGGCTTCACCCTCGGCGGCGGACTCAGCCCGTTCCTGGGCCGGTCCTACGGCTGGGCCGCCGACCACGTCGTCGCGATCGAGGTCGTCACCCCGGACGGCACGCTGCGCCGCGTCTCGCCGGAGGTGGACCCGGAGCTGTTCTGGGGCCTGCGCGGCGGGCGCAGCAACTTCGGGATCGTGACCGAGCTGGAGATCGGGCTCTTCCCCGTGACCTCCTTCTACGGCGGTGGGATCCACTTCCCCGCCGAGCACGTCGAGGCCGTGCTCCGCGCTTTCCCCGACGTGGTTCGTGAGGCGCCCGACGCCTTCACGTGCTCGGTGGCGCTGCTCAACTTCCCGCCGGTGCCGGAGATTGCCGAACCGCTGCGCGGCCGGTTCCTCGCTCACGTCCGGGTGACCCACCTCGGCTCCGACGAGGAGGCCGAGAAGCTCATCGCGCCCTTCCGGGCCATCGGCGAGGGCGTCCTCGACACGATCGGCCGCCACCCCTACAGCGCGTACGCCGCCGTGCACGGCGACCCCGCGGATCCCCTCCCGTACGCGGAACAGGGCGCCCTGCTGGCCGAGTTGCCGCCCCAGGCCGTCAACTCCCTTGTGGAGAGCGCCCAGGTGGCCGCCGGCGGTCTCGTCACGGCCCTGGAGATCAGGCACCTCGGCGGGGCGCTGGCCGATCGGCCGGCCGCGGCCGCTCCCATCGCCGCCCGGGACGCCCAGTTCAACGTGTGGGGAGCGACCGTCGGGCCGCCGGAGACCGTCGAGGCCGAAACGGCCATGCTGGGCGGGATGATCGAGCGCCTGAGCCCCTGGACCACGGGCCTCGCGTACACGAACTTCTCCGGCCGCGAGGACCGGGCGGAGCAGGTGTTCACCGCCGCCGACCTGGCGCGGCTGCGCGCCCTGAAGAGGCGCTACGACCCGCGGAACCTCTTTCGGGTCAACAACCACGACATCGCTCCGGAATAGGACCACGCCGAGCCGTCGGGCCACCGACCTGATTCCAGGAGACCGCACGGTGACATGCGAGCAGGAGACGACCGCACTGGCCGCCTACGCCATGGCGGCCCTCGATGTGGCGGAGACCGTAGCCGTCGACAGACATGTTCGGCAGTGCCCGGTCTGCGCGGGCGACGTGGACGGGATTCGCACCACGCTCGCCGCGGTCCGCGGACTGCCGGACCACGACCTGCTGGGCAACTGGTCCGGCAGGCTCGCCGACCTGCGGGAAGCGGCGGTTCGAGCCGCCCGGGCCACGGCCCCCGGCCCAGGCTGAACAGCGCCTTTTCCCCGGCCTTTCCCGCGCCTGTCCTCGCGGACGCGGGAGAGGCAAGCGGACATCAAGCGGTCGGCAAGAGGTTCCCCCGAAGGTTTCCCCGTTCAGCCTTCGACGAATGAGTGCGCCGTGCCTCGACCCACGGCGCACCGGGGGAACATGGCGATGAGGCACAGCACAGGAGCCCGGGACACCCGGCCGGACCGGACCGACGGGCCGCGGGACAGGGGGCGTGACGAGGTGTTCATCCGTGCCGTCTACGACAAGCACGGGGTGTTCCTGCTGAGAGTGACCACCGGCTTGCTCCTGGGGGACAGCCATCAGGCCCAGGACCTGGTCCAGGAGGCCGTCCTGCGCGCTTGGCAGCACGCCGGCATCCTCGATCCCGAGGCCGAGGGCATCCGGCCGTGGCTCCTCACGGTCGTCCGCAACCTCGTCATCGACGGCTACCGCGCCCGCAGGGCCCGCCCCCCGGAGACGGTCGACACCGCGCTGAACGACGTGCCCGGCCCGGAATGCATGGACCCGGCCCTCACCAGGAAGCTCGTGCGCGAGGCCCTGGGCGACCTGACGCTGCAGCATCGCGAGATCCTCGTGCACGTCGAGTTCCTGGACCAGTCCGTGGCCCGGACGGCGAAAACACTCGGCATACCGCCGGGCACGGTCAAATCCCGGACCCACTTGGCACTCAAAGCACTGCGCGCCGCACTGGCGGAGCGGGGCTACGCCCCTTGAGCCCAGCCGGGGAGTGGCCAACCGATTCCGAGGGGCGGGGAATTCGGTGAATGGCGGACGCGTACGCGTGGCTACCGTGCTCCCCGATTCGCGGCGGGCTCACGCCGATTCGCCCGCCGGCGCGCCGCGTCCACCGTGCTCCTTTCCTGTGGGGTCAGGAGGCTCATGAGCCTCTCGTTGTTGACCCAGTCGTTCAGAAGGGCGTGCGAGCCTCCCAGGCTCAGGGAATACGCCCACATGCTTCGCCCTCGCCTCGTTCCGTCCCATTCGGCCGCCCAGCGCAGCAGATGACCCATTCGCTGCTCCGGCGTGAACCTCATCGCTCGCATACTCGTCACGTTTCCATGGTTACGAGAAGGCCTGTTCTTCTTCCGGTCTGTAGACGGGGCGGAGAACAAGGAGGTTCACGAAAGGATCAGAATCCGGTGAGAGTCACCTTGCCGATGGTGCTGCCGGACTCCAGGATCCGGTGCGCCTCGCGCAGATGGGCCGCGTTGATCGTGCCGAGGTCCTGGGTGGCCGTGGTCCGCAGGGCGCCCTCGTCCACGAGCCGGGCGATCCGGTCGAGAATGTGGTGCTGCGTCACCTGTTCCGGGGTGCGGAACAGCGAGCGCGTGAACATCAGCTCCCAGTGGAAGGAGATGCTCTTCGCCTTCAACAGACCGATCTCCACGGGACCGAAGTCGTCGATGGCGAGCAACTGCCCGAACGGCCTGAGCATGTCGGCGTACGCGCCGAGGTTGCGGTCCGTGCCCGCGGTGCCGAAGATGTGGTCCACCCCGCCGGGCGCCACCTCGGCCACCTGCGCCGGCAGCGGGCGGTGGTGGTCGACCACGTGCGTCACGCCCATCCGGCGGGCGAACTCGACGCTCTCCGGGCGGGACGCGGTGCCGATCACGGTCAAACCGGTGAGGGCGCGGGCCAGTTGAGCCACCATGGCACCGACACCGCCCGCCGCCGCGGTCACCAGCAGTGTGCCGGTCTCCGCCGCAGCGCCCTCGCGCAGACCGAGCCGCTCGAACAACCCCTCCCAGGCGGTGAGGGAGGTCAGCGGCAGCGCCGCCGCCTCGCCGAAGGAGAGCGTGCCGGGCTTGTGTCCGACGATGCGCTCGTCGACCGTGTGGAAGCGGGAGTTGGCGCCCGGCCGGTCGAGCGCGCCGGCGTAGAAGACCTCGTCGCCGACCTCGAACAACTCCACCGCGTCGCCGACCGCGACGACCGTGCCGGCGGCGTCCCAGCCGATCACCTTGGGCTCGCCGCCCGGGTCGTTGCTCTGCCGGATCTTGTAGTCGACGGGGTTGACCGCGACGGCCTCCACCTGGACCAGCAGATCGTGCGGACCCGGCTGGGGCACGGGCAGTTCGAGATCCAGCAGGCTCTCGGTGTCGTCGATCGGCAGGCTCTTGCGGTAGCCGACGGCGGGCATCGTCGTCGTCTTCCAGGTCTCACTCATGATGGATCTCCTCGACATGCGCGGTGGGCCGACGAGGACCGGCGGCCACGACTCGCAAGGTACCTATCGGGAGGTAGTAACCAGCAAGGGAGTCTGCTTCCCAATAGGAACTATTGAGGTGGGGCGGGCGCGGGGAATCCAGGATGCCGTGGGGTCAGGCGGATTCCGGGAACCGGTCGATGTTCTGCTCCACCCAGGTGCGCAGATGGGAGAGCGGCGCGCAGGCGTCCTTGCCGAGCGGGGTCAGGCTGTACTCGACGCGGGGCGGCACCTCCGCGTAGATCTGCCGGTCGACCAGGCCGTGGTCCTCCAGGCGGCGCAGTGTCTGGGTGAGGACCTTGGGGCTCACGCCCTGCAGCCGGCCGCGCAGCGCTCCGAAACGCTGGGGCCCTTCCTCCAGGGCGCCCAGTGCGAGAGCGCTCCACTTGTTGGCGAGCAGGTCCAGCATGTCGCGGCAGGGGCAGGCGGCCGAGTAGACGCTCTTGGGGTCGTCGCAGGGGCCCGATGTCTTCGTCATGCAGCAACAGTACCCAACGGGTACCAGTGTGCCTTGCCGGTAACCACTCCCCGTCTCGTACGGTCACGGCCACGCTCGGAAACACGGGATTCGAACATTGGAGCCGCTGATGAAGGCTGACGCGTGAACGTTGACGCCCTCATCGACGAACTCTGGGAGGACCGTGATGCCAAGGACCCGGTCAACGCGGCACGGGGGATACCGGTGTCCTCTCCAGAGGGATCGCTCTGATCCGCCTTGCTGGCCAACAGCCTTTCCAGGGGACAGCAGTCACCACCCATCGGTGAACCTCCTTGACGTGCAAGCCGTTTGACGTATCGCCAGGACAATGCCCACGCCTCCCCCGCCGCCCGGGGGGCCTGACGAATGGATGGACTTGAACCAGCAGACCGAGAGATCCCCCGGCCGCAGACGCCTGCTGCGCGGCACCCTGGTCGCGTGTTGCGCGCTGGCGCTGTCAACTGCGGGCGCGACAGCGGCGAGCGCCTCGATATCCACCCCCCGCACCGTCGACTACGTTGCGCTGGGCGACTCGTACGCATCTGGCCCCGGTATCCCGACCCAGGTCCACACCGCGTGCGCGCGGTCCGACCAGAACTTTCCGTCACTCCTCGCGGCGGCGAGGAACTGGCGGCTGACGGACGTCAGTTGTTCGGGCGCCACGACGACCGCCCTGGCCGGCCCCCAGGGCGCGCAGTCGCCGCAGCTCGATGCGCTGAGCGAGGACACGGACGTGGTCACCCTGACCATCGGCGGAAACGACCTCGGCTTCTCCAACAATCTGGCCACCTGCGCGAGCCTGACGTCCCAGGACCCGGCGGGCCACCCGTGCCAGACCTTCTTCACGAGCGACGGCACGGACCGTCTGGAGCAGCGGGTCAACGACATCGCTCCCAAGATCACCGCCGCCCTGGACTCCGTCCGCGAGCGCTCTCCGCACGCCAAGGTCGTGGTGGTCGGCTATCCCGACCTGTTCCCCGAGGACGGGGTGGGCTGCACCGGTTCCGCCGTACCGCTCGCGGCCGGTGACTTCGCCTATCTGCGGGACACCGAGAAGAAGCTCAACTCGATGCTCGCAGGCCAGGCTTCGGCCAACGGCGCGGCCTACGTCGACACCTACACCCCCACGGTGGGCCACGACATGTGCAAGCCGGCCGGAGAGCGCTGGATCGAACCTCTGGTCGCGACGGCTCCGGCCGCACCCGCGCACCCCAACGCCCAGGGCCAGCAGGCCATGGCCGCCGCGGTGGAGCACGCCCTCCACTGCCGCCCGTACCGCCGCTGACCTGAAGGAGAGGAGGGTGTCGGCTGTCCTGGGGAGAGCCGACACCCCCTCCTCCCGGAATCTCCTCGCCCTCGTGAACCCCTTCACGTACACGTACGTAGCCAGTGCAGTGCCCGCGGCGATCCCGCGGGCCACCGATCGTCGACGCACAGGAACGGATGGACTCAACGATGAGATCTGGAACCGCGATGCGCCTCCCGCTCGACCGTCCCGCCCGCTCTCTCGGCAGCCGCGGGCGCAAACTGGGCGTGGCGCTCGCCCTCGGCGCGTTGCTCGCGTCGGGCACGGCAATGACCCTTGCCGCACCGGCCGTTGCCGCGACGGGTGACATCACCTGCCCGTCCACGGCATGTGTGCAGGTGGCGCCGGGAGCCGGTTCACCGGTCGCCATCGCTCCCGACAACGCGGGGTCGGCGTACCTGGCGTACTCGGGAGGCGATCTGCTCAAGCTCGACCTGGCCACCGGGACGCTCACCACGATCACCACCGGTCTGGGCAACCTCCGCGGTGTGGCCGTCGCGGACGGCAGCGCCTACCTCACCAGCTTCGACGGCAGGCTCCAGCAGGTCACACTCGCCACCGGCAGCCGCCGTACCCTGGCCGCCGGCCTGCCCTCGCTCTTCGGCGTGACCCGCGCCGGCTCCACCACCTATGTCACCGACGGCAACGGGGAGATCGTCGCGGTCCCGGACGGCGGGACGGCGCGCGTGGTGGCCACGGGGCTCGGATTCTCGTACGGGATCGCGTTCGACAAGGCGGGACTCGCCTACACCGCGGACATGATGACCGGCCGCATTCTGCAGACGAACGTGACCACCGGCGCGACCCGCTCGCTGGTCACCCAGTCCTACGAACCCACGTCGATCTCGGTCGGCGACGACGGCCTGGTCTACTTCATGGTGGCGGGCGAGGTGAAGCGCGTGAACCCCGCCACCGGGGTCCAGTCCCACGTCACCAACCTCGTCGGGATCAACAGCTTCAGCTTCTCGCTGGCGGCGTCCGGGGACGCGTACACGACCGGCAGTGGCAACGACGGTCTGTGGCGGATCGTCGGTCTGACGGCACGATGAGCCACCAGGGTCCGGCGCGCTGATCGGCTGGGGCCCGTCCGGAGTCACCCCTGGTCCTGGCGCTGTCCGGTCACGCGTGCGCACCGGTCAGCCGTGCGGTCAGGAACCGTCCTGCGCTGTCCAGCGCGGCGGTCGCCTCGTCGAGGAGCGGACCGTAGGCCTGGAAGACGTGCGGTGCACCAGGGGTGACCTCCAACGTGACGTCCACGTCCGCGGCGGCGGCCCGCTGGGCGAGGCGTACGGCGTCGTCGAGGAGGATCTCGTGGGAGCCGACCTGGACGAGGAGGGGCGGCAGCCCTGAGAGGTCCGCGAAGACGGGGCTGATCAGGCCGAGCCCGGCGTCCTGCCCCGCCGTGTAGTCGGCGACCCGGGGTTCGAGGAGTTCCCGGCTCAGCAGCGGGTCGGCGTCCCGCTTGGTGTCGATGCTCGGGCCGGCCAGGGTGAGGTCGGTGTACGGGGACATGGCGTACGTGGCCGCGGGCAGGGGCAGTCCGTGATCGCGGGCGTTGACCAGGGTGGCGACGGCGAGTCCACCGCCCGCGGACTCGCCCGCGAAGACGATGTCCGAGGGGGCGATGCCGTCCCGCAGGAGGGCTTCGTAGGCTGCCAACGCGTCGTCCACCGCTGCCGGATACGGGTGTTCGGGGGCGAGCCGGTAGTCGACGGAGAAGGCCTTGGCGCCGGTCCGTCGGCCGACCTGCGAGGCCAGACCCGCGGCGCTGAGCGCGTCCCCGAGGACATAGACGCCGCCGTGGAAGTACAGGACGACGTGCCGGGGTTCGACCCCCTCGACCGTGATCTCGGTGACGGGGACCCCGCCCAACGCACCTGATTTCACGCTCACTTCGGGTGGCAGAGGCTGCGCCGACGTCAACTCGCGGAGCTGGCGCCGTTGTTCGTCGACGGAACTGCCGACGGGGAAGGCGGCCTGACGCAGGATCGCGTCGAGGGCCTGTTGCTGCTCGGTGCTCACGGAGCATCTCCCTTCGCTGGGGGCCGGACTCTGCGCACTTCGAGGAGATCCAGTCCGAGGGCCTCGATCTCGCAGATCACACCGAAGAGCGCCGCTGCATCCGGCAGCAGCCCGGTGAGCACGGTCTCGGTGCCCTGCTGCCGCGGCGCGAACGCCGGGAACGCCGTCAGCAGGGTGGGGCCGAGGTGGCCGTCGACCCGGATCTGATACAGGACAGGGTCATCACCCATGCGCACATGGTCGTCGGCCGCCAGGTGAATCCGCGTCACCGGAATCCGGTGATCCTAGGAAGGCACAGGATTCCGGCTGTCGTACGAGGCTCAGCCGCGTCCGTTCGACAGCAGCCGCAGCTCCCGGCCGCGTTGCACCGCCGAGGACCGGTCAGTGGCGCCGAGCTTGGCGTAGATCCGGCGGATGTGGGTGTTGACGGTGTTGGGCGAGACCGACAGTTCGGCGGCGATCTCGGGCCGGGTGAGGTTGGTCGGCAGGTAGCGCAGGACGCGCAGCTCGCTCGGGCTGAGTTCCTCTGCGGGTCCCGCGGCCGATCGGTCAGGCCCGGCGGGGGCGTCGCCGTGGACGGCGTCGAGGATGTCGGAGACCAGCGCGGCGTGAGAGGTCCTGTGCTGCAGGGCGTCGAGCAGCTCCCAGGCACCGGTCGTCACGAAGGGCAGGATCATCCGGTCCGGCTCGGCGAGGTGCAGTGCCTGTTCGACGGCTGCCCTGGCCGCGTGATCGTCGCCCAGATCGCGGCAGGCGAGCGCGTCCAGGAGATGGGCCTCGATCGGGGTGAGCAGGGAGTCGCCGGGGGCGGTGCCGTCGAGAACGGACCGCAGTTCGTGGCGGGCGGCGGCGGGGTCCTTCTCGGCGAGGCGGATCACCGCGGCCGCGGTGCGGATCTCGCCGGCGGCGGCCTGGCTGTCGTCCAGGCCGGCAAGGAGCGTCCGCGCCTGGTCGACCATCCCGAGGCGGGCCTGCGTGGCCATCGTCCAGGCGGTCACCCGGGACGACAGCCCGTGCCGGCCCACCATGTGTTCCTGCACCTGCTCGGCGGCGGTCAACTCGGCCAGTGCCTCGCGGTGTTGGCCGCGCGCCGCCGGAAGCATCGCGGAGATCAGCCGCACCAGCAGCCGGACGCCGGGCTCGCCCTCGGACCGGGTGACGCGCCGTGCGCGCTCCAGCCACCGTTCCCCTTCGTCGAACTCGCCCGCGCAGATCAGTGCTCCGGCGAGGGCCGCCTGCGCGGGGGCGATCACCGGCTCGGCGTCCCAGCCGTACCGCGCGGCCAGCGCGATGGCCTCCTCGCAGCGCCGGCGGACCAGGGCGAAGGAGCGGCGGCCGGAGGCGAATCCCAGGTGGGCACGGCAGGCGACCTCCAGGTAGGGGCGGCCGATGTCACGGGCGAGCGCGGCGCCGTCCAGGAGGTGCCGCTCGCTGTCGGCGAGCCGTAGCGACCAGGCCTCGGTGACCCCCAGATTCAGCAGCGCAAGGGCTCGCAGGTCGCCGGCGAGCGCGACCTCGGTGTGGGACTGGCCCGCGGTGGGGGAGGGCAGCGCGTCCGCCTGCTCGAACACGGCGTCGAAGTGCCCGCGCAACCGGGCCAGCAGCAGTTCCAGGGACGCGATCGCCGTCCGCAGCCGAGGCCGGCGGTCGGGCGGTGCCGTGGCGGCGTACGACCTGGCGATCTCCAAGTGCGCCTGGGCTTCGTCCAGTCGGTGCTGGTGCAGGTCGGCGTTGGCGTACACCAGCGCCAGCTCCGGGGAGTTCTCCCCGGCGCCGGCCGGGAAGGCGCGCGACAGCGCCACCACGGTTCCGGCCTGTCCGTCGAGTGTGAGGCTGACGGTGTGATCGGTGAGCAGGTGGGCCGCCTCGGCCCAGTCGCCGGCGGCCTGCGAGTGTCGTACGGCATCGGCGACTTGGGCGTGTTCGGCGAACCAGCGGGCGGCCAGCCGGTGCAGCTCCGGGATGGCTGCCGGGAGGGTGCGGCGCAGTTCCAGCCGCAGCAGGTCGGCGAACATGCGGTGGTAGCGGAACCAGGTGCGGTCGGGGTCGAGCGACACGACGAACGCGTTGGCGTCCTCCAGATCGAGCAGGACGCGTTCCGAACCGGCCGCGCCCGTGAGCAGATCGGCCAGCTCGCCGTTGATCCGGTCGGTCAGGGAGGTGCGTAGCAACAGCCTTTGCACATGGGCGGGTTGCCGCTCCAGCATCTCGGCCAGCAGATACTCGGCGACCGTGCGGTGGCTGCCGGAGAACTCGGCGACGAACCGTTCGGGATCCGGATGCCCGGCCAGCGAGAGCACCGCGAGCCGCAGCCCGGCCGCCCAGCCCTCGGCCCGCTGATGCAGCACGCGGGCCACATCGTGGGACAGCGCGACGTCGCAGGCGGCGAGGAGTTCGCGGGTCTCGGCCTCGGTGAAGCGCAGCTCCGCGGCGCGGATCTCGGCCAGTTCCCCGCTCAGCCGCAGTCTGTGCAGCCGCAGCGGCAGGTCGTGCCGGGTGGCCACGATCGCGTGCACGCCCTGAGGGAGATCGGTCAGCAGGGCCGCGAGCTGCTCGATGGCCGCCACGGAGTCGAGTTCGTGCAGGTCGTCGATGACCAGGAAGAAGGCTCCGCCGGACGCGGTGAGCTCGGACAGCACCTTGTCCATCAGGGCGCCCCCGTTGAACCCCGGGGCCACGGGCGGGAGTTCACTCGCGCCCTCGGTGCCGGCCGCGACGCGGACCGCGTCCAGCAGAGCGAGCCAGAACAGTTGCGCCTCCTGCTGGCGCGGTCGTACGGACATGAACGCGATACGGCGGTCCTGGCCCGGCCGGTCGGCCCAGGCGCGCAACAGCGAGGTCTTCCCGCTGCCGGCCGGCGCGGAGATCATCGTCACCGGCTTCTCGGCCGCGCGGTCCAGAGCGGCGACCAGATCGCGCCGGTCGATGAGACCGGGTCGACTCCGGTCCGGTGCGCGGCCCGGCCCCGCTGCGGCCGGCAGGTGGGGCTTCGGGCCATGTCCTTGAGCCACGCCGTCAGCGTAGCCGACACGAATCACCGCATCCCGGCGTGGACGGAGGCCGTCGGAGGATCCAGCAGGGACGACGTTCCCTCGACGCGGCCGTGGGCGCATAGTCTCGCGGACATGACAGATGCGTTCACGAGTGTCCGTCTCCTCGGACCGCCGGAGACCGACGGCGAGTACATCGCCCTGAGCGAGCACGAGACGGTGCACCTGCACGAGTACACGCGGATCTACGCCGTACCGGGCCTCTACGAGCATGTCGTCCAGGAACGCCTGCGGTGCACGTCGCCGCAGGTCGCGGCCGAGGGCTTCCTGCGGGCGGCCGAGGGCCTCGGGCTGGATCCCGGCTCGATGACGGTCCTCGACGTGGGCTCCGGCACGGGCCTCGTCGGCGAACTCGTGCGCCGCGGTGGCGTGGCCCGGGTCGTCGGCGTCGACGCGCTGCCGGCGGCACGCGAGGCGTGTCTGCGCGACCGGCCGGGCGTCTACGACGACTACGTGGTCGGCGACTTCCAGCACCCCGACGCACTCCGCGCGGCGCTACGCCCGTACGGGCTGGGCGGGTTGGTGTCGGCGGGAGCGTTCGGCGGCACGCACGCCACACCGCGGGCGCTCGACAACGCACTCGCCCTCCTGCCGGCCGGCGCTCCCGTGGCCTTCACGATCGACGAGCGGTGGATGGACGAGTCGGACCCGGACGGGTTCGGCGCCGCCGTCGAGCGGTTGGTGTCCGACGGTGGTCTCACGGTGCTGGAACGAACCAGGTTCCAGCACCGGGTGACGACGACCGGCGAGCCGATCTTCTACCAACTCGTGGTGGGCCGTACCGAGTGAACGACCCTGCTGGATCGGCGAGTTGACGTCAGGACGAGCCCCGCGGACTCTTCCGGTCAGGCATGGACCTGCGAGTCGACACCGAGGTCGAGGCGCAGGGATTCGAGGATGATGAACGTCGTGCTGGCCGTGTACACATCGGCCGCGGCGAGGACGCCGGTGTACTTCTTGATCACGGGACCGGCCGCGTAGGCGATCTGGGCGGCCTGGTACTCCTTGACCGCGGCCCACACGTTGTTCCCGTACTTCGTGAAGTACGGCGTGGGATCGACCGTCACGAGCGCCTTCTTGACGTTCTCGACGATGTCGTCCACGTACTGCTGGTACACGACCATGTCCTGGCGGGAGCCCAGCCTGCCGATGTGGCCGCCGACGAAGTGCTTCCACGGGTAGCTCAGGGCCTTGGCGGGGGCGGCGATGGAGCCGGGCACGTCCTCGTTGAGGTTGAAGCTGTCGAAGGGCACCCAGCCGGGCAGCAGAACGTCGACGAGCATCAGGGTGTGGTGGTCAGGCAGGTGGATGTAGACGTTGTCGGGGGTGTGGTTGGTGCCGTGCCAGGCCAGTTCGACGCGCTCCCCGCCGACCCGCAGCGTGTACCGCTGGTCGAAGGTGATGTCGGGCACCGGACGGGCCGGGTCGTTGTCGCGGGCCAGGAGCTTCCTGGCCTCGGTGTGGCCGATCCGTACGACATGCCGGCCGAACAGCGACGAGGCGCCGAGGTGGTCGGCGTGGTGGTGGGAGTAGACCAGGTGGGTCACTCTGTTGGAGACGCCGTTGGCGGAGGCGATCTCGTCGATGGCCCGCTGCAGGTTGTGCCCGATCGACGGCGGCGCGTCGAACAGCACGACACCCTCACGGGTCGTCAGGAACGCGGCCTGGTAGGTGCCGTCGGTCACCCAGTACAGGTTCTTCTCGATCCGGCCGACGTAGTAACCCTGCGCGTTGACGGCGGGACCGAGCGCGGACGGCGGTATCGGCGCGTAGTCGGGCAGCGTGGCGGCGGACGCCTGACCGGCGAGCGCGCCGTCGGCGAGCACGGCGACCGTGGGCACGGTCGCCAGCGCCGCACCGCGGGCGAGGAACGAGCGGCGGTTCGTCGATGACATGGTGATCCCCTTCGGGAAGTCGTGAGATACGAGAGGTACGTGGGGTGGAGGGCGCAGGTGGCGTCGGACCGTCCGGGCTACGCGCCGTAGGCCGGCACGATCGCTCCGCCGATGTCGGCCGCGAGGTCGCCGACGAGGAAGGCGATGATGTGCGCGACCGACTCCGGCGACACGGCGTGGGCCAGCGCCTCCGGAGGCAACTCCGCCTGGTTCCTTGCGGTGTTGATGAGCTGCGGCGCCACCGCGTTCACGCGGATGCCGTCCGGGCGCAGCTCCAGGTCGAGAACGCGGACGAGGTGGTTGAGCGCCGCCTTGCCGAGGCTGTAGGCGGCCATACCGGCGGTCGGCTCGATCGCCGGCCGGGATGAGACGTGCACGATGGCGCCCTCGCCGCGCCGGCGCATGTACGGCGCCACCGCCTGGCTCAGCCAGAGCGCGGCGCCGAGGTTGACGTCGAGCATGAGCCGGAGCTCCTCGGGCGTGACGGCGAGCGCGTCTCCCGGGCGGAACGCGCCGAGGGTGTTCACCAGCACTTCGGGAGGCCCGGACTCGGTGGCGATCCGGTCGATGACACTCCTGGCCACGGCCGGGTCGGTCGCGTCGACCACTTCCCGGCGGATGACGTCGGGCAGTTCCTCCAGTGTCTTCTCCGTACGGTCGACCGCGGTCACGGTGTATCCGGCGTCCGCGAGTACCACCGCCGTGGCCAGGCCCAGGCCTCCGCCCGCACCGATCACCACCGCCACACGCTCATTCATGTCCGCCTCCTCGCCGGCGTCGCCCTCTGGCCGTGTCCCAGGTTTGTCGCGGGGGAGGTGAGCGGTCCTCACCGGATTCCGGTGATCTCACGGAGACAAGTGCGCGGTGCCGCTTGCTCGTTCAGTGGTCCTGACGCGGGTCGAGTACGCGGTGCGGGCCCGGCTCGATGTCCGACATCGGCATGCACAGCGGGAACTGGTGGGCCGGGGTGACGTACACGGCACGGGTGTCCGCCGGGAGGGCGTCCACCGCCGGCCCTTCGGCGTCCACCGGTACGCCCGGCCCGCCCCGAACCTGGGATCGGTAGGAGTTCCGGCAGCGAGAGCCTCGCCTTATGGACCTGCAGAAGATGCTCGGGCTGTGGTGGACGGTGCCCGCTGTGCTGGCGTTGGTGGGTTACGCGTGTTCACTGGCCGGGCTGACCCGGCCGCAGCGGGCGGTGTGGGTGACGGCCCGGGTCGTGGAGGTGCACGCGCCGGGACACGGTGAGCCGGGGGACCAGGGGATACCGGTGACGATCCTGTACCAGGACCCGGCCACCGGGCGGGAGTTCAGGCTGCGGCACGAGAACAGGCGTGGCGACCGGGTGCTGGTGGCCTGGGTGGGGCAGGAGTTCCCGGTCCGGTTTCCGCGGCGGCGGCCGGAGCGGTTCCATCTCATGCTGGACAGCGAGGGGCGGACCTCCGGGGTCGGTGGGCCGAACTGCATGGTGATCCTGCTGGTGTTGGGGCTGGTCGTCCAGTCGTTCTTCGTGTGGGGCCGACAGTGGGGGCTGATCTGCGTCGGTGGACTGCTGCTGCTCGTCGCCGCGTTGAGCCGGGACGGCGAGTACGCCCGCGCCCGCGCCGCCCAACTGGCCGCGGGCGTCACCGTCCAGGGCCGCGTGGTCGCCGTCACCAGGGACGTCCACCCCGACGGCGAAGGCGGCGAGAGCGTCAGCCACGCCTCCGTCGTCGCCTTCACCACCCATGAGGGCGTCGAGGTCACCGCGCTGTGCACGCAGGGCATCCGGAACATCGCCCGGTCCCTCGGCCGTGCCATCCCGCTCCGTTACGCGCCCGCCGACCCGTCCCTCCTCACCGCCGATCCCGACCACGAACGCCGTGAGCGCACGTCGAACATCAGGTTCGTCGCCACCCTGCTGGTCGCCGGGACCGCCGCGATCGGGGTGGGCGCGTACGGCCTCCACCACCCCTGGCCCCTCACCTGACGATGCAGGTCAGGGCCGCCCAGAGGAGGGGCGAGTGCTCGATCCGACCGTCGGCGCGCCACTGGTCGAGCCGCTGTCGTTGCCAGGCGCCGAGATGGCGGACCGGGTCGTGGTCCTCGTGGGCCGCGTCCACGGCGACCACGGCCTCCGTGAGCGGTCGTACGGACTCCGGCAGACCGGCCAGGCGGTGGAAGGCGAAGCTGGTGGGGAGCACCCAGCGGGTGGCGGTGACCAGGTGGGCGCCGTTGTGGATCATCGCCGTCGCCAGCCCGAAGGACTCCGCGAAACGCAGATCACCGCCGCTCTCGCAGGCGATGAGCGCGACGCGCGGCGGTGCGGGCCAGAGGTGGGCGCCCGGCACACCGTCCGCGCGCAGCGGGAGCGTGCCCAGCAGAAGGTCCTTGGCGGACAACGGGCGGTGGGTGCGCACCGGTTCGGCCATCCCCGTGGTCCGAGGGCCGCAGCACAGGTGGAGGGTGACGTCCTCGCTCTGCCCGCCCTCGACCGGGGCGCCGCTGACGTGACCGACGTACATCAGGCGACGGGCACCCTTGCGCAGCGCCTCACCCAGCCAGTCACGGTCGAGGTCGGTGCGACGGAAGGCCTCGGCGGGGGCGGCGACGGACGGTACGACGGTGCCCGCGTCGAGCCTCCGCCGCACAAGGGACAGCAGCTCCGGGTCCGAGCCGGGCTGCCCCAGGACCGACCCGAGCGGGGAGTCGGCGCGGAAGCCGGGGACCCGGGGGTCCAGGACGAGAACCACGGCGTCCGAGTCCGAGGCAGGGTCCTGATCGGTCGGGGTCGTGCCGGCCCGTCGTAGCGATGCCGGCGCCGTGGTGGCGATGTCCACGAGGTCGATCAGCCGTACGTCGCTGTCGTCACCGTCCACGGCCAGCAGCTCCCACGGGACCTGGGCGACCCGGGGCGACGGCTGGAGCCGCATCAGCGGACGGCCCAGCCGGGCGGAGACCTGACGGATCTGGTCGGTCAGGCCCGGTGGCCACAGCACGTCGGCCAGCATGCGGGAGAGGCGGAGCTCCTGCTCGTACGTGGCCAGCGCGCCGGAGGCGAACGTGCGCCGCATGTCTTCCGCGCCGCCGCCCGGCAGTTCGACGGCCAGCGCGCGGATCGCCTCGTCCACGTCCGCCCCCGGGGTGTACCCGGTGCCGAAGCCCTGGGCCCCACGGGTCCACGTCCAGGTCATGTGCAGGTCACCGGCGTCGGCGAGGCGGACCTGGACCACCGGACGGTTCGGGTCGGTCAGATCGTCGGCGGACAGAACGGCACCTCTTCCTCGCTCACGATCCGCCGGTGATAGCGGAACTCGGCTGCCTGGACGTACTCCTGGAGCGCGGTACGGCCGCCCGACTCCGCCGACATCACGATCTTCGGTGGCGGTGCGACGCGCAGGCCGACTGAGGCGGCGGCCTCGGCCGCGATGCCGCCCAGCGTCAGGGGAGCGCCGTCATCGGGGGCGTACGTCTTCATGGCGGCGTCCGGGAAGACCGCCCCCTGGTCGGCGGTGGACGTATGGCTCAGGGCCAGGGAGGCGCCCGCGCACCGGTGTTCCACCAGCTCGAAGATCAGCCCCTGGTCGTTGCTGCGGAGGGCGAGGCGGAAGACCAACTGCATGGCTTCGTCGGCCAGTTGGAGCCACTGGCTGCGGGCGTGGGCGGTGGCGAAGTCGTAGCGGGCCGCTTCCAGTGTCAGAGCGGCGGGCAGGGCGAGGGAGAGCGCACCCGCGAGCGAGGTGCGTTCGTGGACGCCGTGGTCGGTCCGGTTCAGGTTGTCCTCAAGGGTTCGCGCGAGCATCAGGTCCACCTGGGCGCACCGCTCGTACACCCCGCGCTCCTGATACACGTCTCGCGCGCCCTGGGCCAGCCGCTTCATCTCGTCGATGTCGCCCCGCTCGTACGCGTGCCGGGCGCCCAGCAGCATGGTGTCGGCGGCGGCGATCGAGGCACCGACCTGCTGGAAGCGGGCCAGGCTGGACGCCGTCAGAGCGGCGGCGCCGGCCGCGTCCCCGCGGTGTGCGGCGATGGCGGCACGGGCCTGTTCGCAGACTGCCAAGTCCTCGGCCCGGCCCTGCCGTTCGAAGATCTCGGCGGCCTGCGCGTACAACTCCTCCGCGCGGTCGAGGTCGCCCGCCCGCAGCGCCGCGTACGCCCTGTGGGAGAGCACCTGTTGGCGCCCCGCGTGGTGGCCCAGCGCCAGATAGGCCTCCTCCGCGCGGGCGAAGAAGTCCTCCGCCTGCTCGAACCGGACGGTCGAGGCGCAGACGACCCCCAGACAGTCCAGCAGATACGGCTCGGCCGGCGGCGCGTCGGCCAGCAGCGCGGAGGCCAGTTCCTCGGCCGCGCCCCACGCGCTGCGGTCCATGAGCAGATGCACCCGGCTCAGGCCGATCTCGGCGGTGCGCAGCCCCTCGGGGTCGCGGAACTCGGACAGCAGGGCCGTCGCCTCGTCCACTGCCTCCTGCGCCTCCTCGAACCGTCCGGTCCTGCGCAGGAGTTCGACTCTGGCCAGGAGTGTCTTCAGCAGGACTTCCAGCCACAGCTGGCGGCCGTTCGGTCCCATCGGCACGGACGCGATGCCCCGCACCAGATCGAGGGACTGCCCGATGGACAGGGCCGCCCCGGGCAGATCCGTGGCCGCGAGCTGAACCGTCCCGATGTCGGACAACAGGTGCCCGCGCAGGAGCTGTACGTCGGGAGAGTCCTCGAACGACTCGGCCACGGCGAGGAGTTCGCCGTAAACGGCCAGCGCTGCCCGGAGATCCGGGGTGAGTTGATGGCGCTCGGCGAGCGCGAAGCCGCTGTCGAAGGGCTCGCCGTAGCTGAGCCCCGCCGCCTGCTCCTCCTGTTGCGCTGTGTCTTCCGGGTCTTGAGGATCTTGAGGGTCTTCCGGCTCTTCCGGCATGGGCTAGAAGTCCTCCTCCACGGCAGCGGCGGCCACGATCTCGGCGAGGAACGGCTCGGGGTGTGCGGCCTCGCTGCCGTGCGGTGCTTGTGCGGCCTCGCTACGGTGCAGTGCCTGTGCGGCCTCGCTGTCCTGCGGTGCCGCCGCGACGCCGAGTCGGTGCCGGGCCAGGGCTCGTACCGCTTCACGTGCCGCGCGCTCATCGGCGCCCGGTCCCGGGTCGAACCCCGGCAGCAGGACGCCGACTTCGATGCCCGGTGTCGTCGACGCCGGGATGTCCAGGTCAGCCCCGCCGACCCACACGTCCTCCTGCCTCGCCAGCCGCACGCGGTTCGGCGGGCTGCTGTCCACGTGGACCTCCGCCGCGAGGTGCACCCCGCCCATGGGGGCCGCGATGTCGGCGACGACCTCGACCTCGATCCGCCGCCCGGCGCCGAGCGCGTACGCGGTCCAGGACACGGCGTTCTCGGCTGCGTCGACGAAGCCGGGCGGATAGCGGCACCAGTCGTTGGTCCCCGAGCCCCGGGCGACCACGCGGCCGGTCGCGGTGCGAAGACTGCCTGCCGCGAGGGCGAACTCCTGCCGCCGCGCGGAGAGTTCGGCGAGGTCGAACGACGTGGCGGCCGGCCTGTGGTCCTGTTCCAGGGCAGACCGGAGGCGTCGTAGTGACTCCCCGTCCAGCCCGGCGTTGTCGGCCGCGTCGTCGATCAGCCGTAGGACACGGTCCAGTTGGCCGGGCGGGGCCGCCGACCGCTGCCAACGGATCAGCGGATCGAGCGCGGCCAGGTGCTCCTCCAGCAGTTCGGCATCCGCCAACTCGCCTGATTCATCGAAGAGTTGCTGGCATTCGTGGGTCAGTGCGGCCAACTCAAGCCCCAGTAGGTCCGGTTCGAGTGCGGGAATCCCGTCCAGGTACGACGTCGGCCACCAACGGGCCGCCCAGTGCCCGAAGGCGAGGCGGGCGGCGGCCTCGGCGAGGGCGGACGGCTGCTCGGGCAGCGCCGGCTCGGCGGCCGGATCCCCCGACGCGAAGGCGTAAACAGCGGCGGCTGTACGCTCGCCGTAGACCGCCCACAGCCACTGCTGGGCCTGCCCCACGTCGTGGATCTCCGCTGCAGGCAGACCTGTTGGGCCGAGCACGGGCCAGGTCAGGACGGCGCCCGCGACATCGAGAACGGCCCGGGTGAAGGCGGGCTCGGCGGAGGTTCCCGCGAGGCGTACAGTGCCGTCCTCGTCCCGCGTGATGGCGCAGCGCCGTTCAGGCATCATGCGCTCCTCGGCTCGGCGGCGGTCACGGGGGTCGCCGACAGCGTGCGCAATGCCGTACGGACTCGTGCGCGGTGATCCATCATCACCGAGCGGGCGACCCCGTCGAGCACGCCCCAGGCGGATGCCGCGTCGGGCAGTGCCGCGTCGCGGACGTCGCGTCCGTGCAGCCGCACCCAGAGGCGCCGCATGTACGCGGTCCACGGAGTGCGCAGGTCCTGGGCGAGGGCGTTCAGCACACCGCCGTCCGGGTCGGGGCGGGGGGAGACGGTCATCCTGCGAGCCCGGAGGACCGAAGCCTCCCGCCGCCAGCGGTTGTTGACGATGCGGTGTGCCGCCGTCGACCCCGCCACGGAGGTCCCGGTGCCCAACGGATCGAGGCCCACCGCGAGTCGGCCACCGAGCACGACGGTGACGCGCAGGCTCTCGTCGTACAGGCCGAGCGGGGCGCAGCTGCGGCCGGTTTCTCGCCGGACGAGCTCGGGCACGGTCGGCAGTTGCTCCCGGTGGGCCGATGCCTGGAGCACGGTGAAGAGCCGTTCGAAGAGCGTGCGGTCGAACGGCGCGGGGAGCGTGGCGGTCGAGGCGCTCCGGCCGATCTCGGGGCGCGGGGGGACACGGTGTGCGGTCAGTCCGAGGTGCGGAGGTACGTCGGCGCGGTCCCAGACATCGGCCGGGTGCGCCGCCCACAGGGCTCGCCCGACCAGGCTGCCGTGCTCGGCGCGGACCATGGCGGCGAAGGCCGGTACATCAGCCCCCGCCGCACCGCAGGTCTCGAGAACCTCGGCCGCCAGGCCCGTATCGACGGCGCCCGGTACCGCTTCGCGTCCGTCCCACGCCGCTGCCAGATCGGCGTCGAGCCGGGCGCGCCGGGCGGTGTCCGCCAGATGCTCCCTCAGCGCCTCCACGGACCGTCCGCCGGAAGCGTCCACGACGTCTTCGAGTACCGCCCTCGCCACCGCGTCCGCGCCGGGCCCCGGCGCCCCGTGCTCGGTCGCCAGCTCGAAGCACCGCTGGAAATACAGGTCCTGGGGGTTGCCCGCCACGATCCCGAGTGCCCGGCGGGTCTTCTTCAGGAGCGTGAACCACCGTGCCGTCGCCTCCAGAACCGCAGCGGACTCCCGTATCAGCGCATCGAGTTGCTCCGCCTCCCGCGCGTCGAGGAAGTCGGTGGCGAGCTCCGGGCGCAGCGCGGGCCGGACGATCAGCGGCAGCACGATCAGCTTGACCGTCCGGGTCAGTGGCCCGCCACCGGGCCCGCTCAGCGCCTGCGGACCCGGCCCGAGGCCGCGCCAAGCACGGTCGATGACCATGGCGCGCGGACGGCGCTCGCCGGTCGACGGCTGGCTCGGGGACGGCATGGCCCGAGCGTACGTCCTGGGGGAACTGGTGGTCGAACCTGGGATCGGTAGGCGCTGCCCGCCTCCTAACGTCCATTCCACCAGGCAGAACAGACCGGAAGGGCAGGCACAGCATGGGAATCTTCGGCAAGGGCAGGAGCCGCGAGGAGAAGGCCGCCAAGATCGTGGAGCAGATGGCCGAGGGCAAGGGTTTCTATGGCCGGATCACGCGCGCGACGCTCGGCGGCGAGGACTATGCCAAGCTCCAGCAGTCGATCGGCGCGTACAACTCCGGTGCAACCGTGCGGCAGTTGCTCGCCATGGGTGTACCGACGACCCCCGCCGTCGTCGTGGCGATCAGCGACACCGGCAAGTTGGTCAACCACGATCCCGTCGTCGACCTGGTCCTCCAGCTGACCGCGGTCACCGCCGACCCGATCACGCTCCAGACCATCGTCTCGAAACTGCGCATCCCCCGCGCCGGTGATCAGGTACTTCTGATCGCGGACCCCGCCAACCCCGGCGGTTACCTCTACGCGGGAGACGGAGTGACACCGTGACGACACCGCCGTACGAAGCGCCGGCGAGCGACACTGTCCTGCCCACCTTCGACGGCCGGGTGCTGGAGTTGTCCGGCTTCGGCGACGCGCACCGCCGCTCCTTCCTCCACGACGCGGAGCGCCTCGACGCTCTGCGCGCCTTCGCGGAGCAGTTGGCGCGCGGTGTGGCCGAGAGACGGCGGCTCTGACGTGACGGACGGGGGAATGGTCCCGCGCCGACACAGGTGTCGAAGGCCGGTCCCTGGGCGGCCGCCAGGATGTACCTCCTTCTCGTGACGCTTGGGCCGCGAGCGGCTGCCCAGCCGGAAGGCCGCCACGGTTCCAACTGTCCCTGGACACCTGCGAACACCTCATCGATCACGGGCGTGGCGCCATGTTTCAGTCCGCGCCGCCGGAGAGCAGTTCCAGGAGCGCGTTGGCTTTTCCCATAACCTCCAGGGCCGCGTCCCGGCGGGACAAGTGGTGCTCCAGCCATGCGAGCCTCTTGTGCAGCCCCTCCAGCTCGGCCTGCTCCGCCGCCTTCTTCGGCTGCACTACGGAGGTCCTCCGGTCGACCCGGCACCATGGGGCGGGCCCTCGAAGGATGCCTCCCGTTCCGTCGCGGGGTGGGGCGCACTACAGCGCGAGGACGAGCACCGGCTGCACCGGCACCCGCCGCCCTCACCATCCCGGCCCGTCGCGCTTCTGGGCAGCGGGCAGCTTCACGGCAGTGTCAACTCTCCTGAGGGGGCGTGCTGTTGTGCGTACGCAATGCGGACGCACAGCGGTGTGGCACATCGGCCTGTTCCCGTATGGCGGTGGCGTTCAGACGACCGTAACCTTGCCTTTGGTAGCTGTGGGTAGCCTTATGCGCGCTGTTCGTCGTGGTCGGAGGGAGTAATCCGGCCGTTGCTCTGCGGCAGTGCACAACCGTCCACTAGAGTTGCTGCGCACCATCCGGGTAGATCGGGGGATCGGGAGGAGCTGAGGTGGTGCATGGGGGGAAACCCTTGTGGCGCAGGAGCAGCAAGTGCGGCAACGAGAGCGAGTGCGTGGAGGTCGCGGTGGAGCGTGACTGGGTCCTTGCCCGCGATTCGAAAGCTCTTGCCTGGCCTGCTGTGACGTTTACCGCTGGTGTCTGGTCTGTGTTTCTGGACGCCGTGAGGGCAGGGGAGTTAGAGAACCGGTGACGTTCTTAACCAGCCAGCGGCAAGGGGGAGGGGAGCGGATGGACGCCGGGGCGTCGGCCGTTCAGCGTCTGGGCCGCAAGGCCTGCAGCCGGTCTGCGGTGGTGGGCGGAGCGATCAGCTTCACGCTTGTAGTCGGTCTTTTCGCCACGTTGGCAGCGGCAACTGCGTCGATGCTGGTTGACAGCGTTGTCATCAAACGGGTGGTCTGGGTTTCCGTGGCCATGATCGTGGCGGTTAGTGTCGGCCTGTGGCGCGCGGGTGTGGCTCCTACGGTGCCCCCACCGGATTCTGATCGCCTTCCGTACGGCTCTCAGGCGGGTTCGCCGCACTAGTCCGTGCCGCACGCCTGCGTATGACCGCCCGTCTGACCCACCAGGCCACCGCACTCGACAGACCAGCACCGACGACGGTCAAGGCGCTGGTGCCGACCGGCGGCCAGGGCAGCTTGAGACGGGCGGCCTTGTCTATGACGAACAGCGCGGCCACCACCAGCACGGCCAGGGCGACCAGGCCTGCCGCTATGAGGCGGGTCACCAACTTCAGCTTCATCTCGCCGCGGGCGGTCTCCAGCCGGCGTGTGTTTTCGGCGCGGGCTCGCTCTATCTCGATCAGGTTCTTCACCTGGGCGGGATCCTGAATGGCCTGTGCTTTGAGGACCTCGTCGGTCATGTCGCCCGTCTGACCCGTGTCAGCGGGCATGTTCGTCTGCATCCACTCCAGCAGGCGCTGAAATACCGGCCTGGAGACCACGCTTCGGCCCTCCCCTGCCCTCGTCGCCTCGGCTGTTAACCGACGCCGAGATCCTGCTGGACGCGGCTGATCAGGTCGGCCGATTGTGACTCGTCGAGCGCCTTGTCGGTGATCGTGCGGAAACACTCCTGGTAACGGGCCAGCAGACGCAGGTCCTCGCCGCCGGTCATGCTGCCGGCCGCGTGCTCCAGATAGAGAAGATCGTCATCATCGGGGAAGCCGAGGAGGACGAAGCTGCCCAGGGTGCTGTAGTGGGCTCCCGCCTCGAAGGGCAGCACCCGGATGGAGACCTGGGGGCGGCGTGCCAGCTCCAGGAGGTGGCCCAGCTGCTGCCCGAGCACCTCCTTGCCTCCGATCTGGCGTCGTACGGCTGCCTCGTCCAGCACGAACTCGCAGGCAGGCCTGCCCGAGTCGTCGAACATCCGCTGCTTGCGTTCCATCCTCAGGTCCACCACCCGGCGGCACCTGTCCTCCTCCAGGTCGCGGGGAGCCAGAAGGGCTTCCGCGTAGGCGCGGGTCTGTAGGTGCCCCGGCACCACGATGGGGTGATACGTGTGCAGAGAATCCGCCGCGCCCTCATACCCCAGGTACTGGGCGAACTGCGGGGTGACCACCTCGTGGAAGCCGGACCACCAGCTTGGCCCCTTGCTGCCCCGCGCGGCCTGCTCCAGTTCCTCGACCTGCCCGGGGTCGGTCACGTCGTACAGCGCCAGCAACGCCCGGAGATCACTCACCGACACGCCGACCGTGCCGTTCTCGACCCGGATCAACTTCGACTGGGACCACTCGACCCGCTCGGCCGCCTCCCGCTGGCTCAGACCCGCCTGCTCACGCGCCCGGCGCAGCGTGAGGCGCAGCTTGCGTCGGTTCAGGCTGGGGTCAATCTGATGTGTCATCGCCGCTCCTCCTCCGCGCACGTACCCCGAACCTCATCGGCCATGCACAGAAAGTTCCTAGCTCATTGCCATGCTCATTATGCTCCGAGCATTCTGCATAGAGCCAAAACGGTGGATGAGTGGAGCGTCACACTCAGAGAGGGGGCACCCGCCTGACCTGCACGACAGGACCGTCTGTCTCACTCAACGTCACAGCGTGCGCCTTTGCTCCCGAAGGGCCCCTCTTTTTCGCACCGTTGACGCGCACGGGAGCGCGAAAGGGCGCGGGGACCAGTGGTACGCGGCAAGACGCCTCGCTTCCTGCGAGGATCTGCAGGTGCATGGCCTGCCCGGCGCTCAGGGAGCGTCATTGAACTGTTTGTCGTCCGGTCAAAACTCCCATCTCAGCTCTCGCTCATCGATGACGACTCCTTCGTAGCAGTCCAGGAGACCGCCGGTCTCGATCGCCGTAGCCGTCATGTCTAGTAGCTGGGGAAGAGAGGTCCACATCGGGTGGGTTTTGAAGTGCCAGTCAACCTCGTGGTCAGCAGCTCCGATCCGTCCACGCTGGCGGGTCGAACGCTGATCGATCACCAGCTGGTCGCCGGCGCCGAGTGCGGCGAACGGGATCCATTGCCGGTGCCACCATGGCCCGTACTCGCGCTCGGGATCGCCCGTCCATTCGGCGTCCGGCGGTTCCGGGCCATTTGATGTCGGTCCGACTCGTCCAGGCGTCGACGATGTGCTGTGTGCTCAGCCTCATCCAAACCGGTGGTGGAAGGACGCCGCCCGCTGTGCCGTCATGGCGAAGGAGTGACACTGCTGGCGAGTGGGGGAAGATCACGTCGATCGCCTCTTCTGCCATCGTGATCGCCACGCACTCGGCGAGGGCGCCAGCTCGGCGAACGTGCGCGGCGCGTTGTTCGCGAGCCACGTCTCGATGCGGATCCAGGACTCAGGTAATGAGTAAGTCACGCGGCGGATCCCGCCAGTTGGTACTGACATGCTCGGCTCTCGCCGTGTCCTCGTGCTGGCTGCGCAGGTTCTTCGCCCAGTTGGGACCAGGCCTCTTCCGGGCCAGTCGCCTGCCCATAAGGGTGATGATGTCCAGTTCAGATGGGCTTCGCTGCGCTGGGGAAGGTTCCGTAGACCCGGGCGTTGCGACGGGCATTCATGATCGAACCGGTGTGTGTTCGACACCCCATCGACGTGGGGGGACAACGAATCACTTGGCGGGGCGGCAGACGGACTTTAGGTGATGTGGAGGAAGTTCGTCCTTCCGCTGGCCTGTGACCGCCGGGCTGTCCTGCTCGACTCCACCGCCCGCGCCATCTACACGGCGTGGGTCGGGGCCTACACCGACAACCTCGCCACCGTCTAGGTCACCGCCGAGGACGTGGGTTGCGTGCAAGTGGGGGGCGGGGCGTTTAGGAAATGAGTTTCGCCTCCGTGTGGCTCCCGGAACGGCACCAGAGCAGGTCGGTCAGGTCTTTCCGAACCCGGCTCTGCTGAGTGCCGCCCTCGCCATGGTGGGTCATCTCGGCCGCCTCGTCGAGTGCACGAAAACCGCAGACGGAACCCCAGTTCGCTTCCCGTTACGGCACACAGGTGAAGGTCGGGACCGGGCGTCTCGCGAGACTGATGCCGGTTGTCATACGGTCATGACGCTCAATTCCTGACCCACCATCAGCCCATGCCCTCCCCCTCATGGCGCCGGGACGGGTACCGGGGTTCGTCCGTTGCCGGCCCCGCCCACTCCGTTTGCCGCGCCGCCTCGTCCACCCAACCATCAGACCGGCCGGTCTGCCGGTTGGGCCCGGCCCGGATCCGGTCTCGGTCGGCCGCGTGCGCAGGTTCCGGTTCGCGACCGCGGTGGGGGTGTGGACCGCCGTCGGGCATCTGATCACGACCGCTCCGGTGCCTCACCTGCAGTTCAGGGCAGTACGCCTGCCATGGCCCCGACGTTTCCCGGTCGCCGTGTCACAGGCGCGGCCGGGACGGGTCCAACCAAGTGAACGGGGCTGCGGAGCGCGTAACCGCACGTCGACGGGGCAGCCGTCGGGAGTGGATCCGGAGGATCCGGTGAGAGGCGGATGAGGGCAGGGATGGGGATGAGCACACGGTTCGTGGGGGCGATCCCGGACACGGCGTCGGCGTTCGCGGGGTTCTCCGGCGACGACGGGGTCCGGGAGGTGCGGGTCGGCGGCACACGGCCGGCCACCGAGGCCCGCCCCGGCGAGTCCAGGGCTCGTACGGCGAAAGCCTCCGCGTCCGTCCGCGAGGGAAGGTCGGAGATGTTCCGCGGACGAACACAGTCCGTCATGGCTCGCGGTATCCCCGAGACCCCTGACACTCAACGGAACGGCACACCTCATGTCGGCTGAGCCGTATGCCGCGGTCGCCCGCCGGCTCCTGCGTCCCCGGCTCCCGGCGAACTGGTGGCCGGCCCTACGGCGTACTCCGGTGGCTCTGTGGAACGACGACATGTCCGACTACGCGGCGGCCCTGACGTACTACGCGATCCTCGCCGTGCTGCCCGCGATGCTGGCCGCCGTCCTGGCGTTCGGGATGATCAGCCCGGACACCGCCCAGGAATTCGTCACCCATGTCACGGCCTACGCGCCGGCCGAGGCCGGGGCCGATCTTCACGCGGTGCTGACCCACGCGCTGCGCACGGACGGCACGACCTGGCCCCTGCTCGCGGTCGGCGTGGCCAGCGCCCTGTGGTCGGCGTCCAGTTACCTGGCCGTCTTCCGCCGTGCCCTGCATCGCATGCACCGCGTCGAGGACCGGCGCTCCCCCTGGCGCAAGGCACCCCGCATCATCCTCACCGCGCTCGGCCTGCTCGGGCTGCTCCTGTTCGGCTCGCTGACTCTCCTGCTGACCGGCCCGCTCGCCGAGACCCTGGGCCGCGCCTTCGGCCTGGACCACACGGCGGCCTGGGCATGGAGCCTGCTGCGCTGGCCGGTGCTGCTGTGCTTGGTCGCCCTGCTCGTGGTGGTCGTCTTCCACACCGGACCGCCCTCCGCCCGCCGGGGTCGGCACAGCCTGCCCGGCGGAGCGCTGGCCGCCGGGCTGTGGCTGACGGTCTCCGCGGGGTTCTCCTCGTACGCCGCCACCATCGGTGCCTACAGCAGGCTCTACGGCTCACTCGCCGGCGTCGTCGTCTTCCTGATCTGGCTGTGGCTGTCCAACCTCGCCCTGCTGACCGGCGCGCAGTTCGCCGCGGAACTCGCGGGCCGGCGGAAGGGAAGTGCCGGAGAGGAACAGGTCTCCTCGCGGCCCTAGTGGTCAACTCTCGGCCTTAGTGGTCGACGCGCGACCTTAGTGGTCGAGGCGAAGGGTGCCTGACGGGAGTTTTCCCAGTTCAGGCACCCTTTCGTTTGACCCTAGAAGAAGCCCAGCTTCTTCGGCGAGTACGACACCAGCAGGTTCTTCGTCTGCTGGTAGTGCTCCAGCATCATCTTGTGGTTCTCGCGTCCGATGCCGGACTGCTTGTAGCCGCCGAACGCCGCGTGCGCGGGGTAGGCGTGGTAGCAGTTCGTCCAGACGCGGCCCGCCTGGATCGAACGGCCCGCGCGGTAGGCCGTGTTGATGTCCCGCGTCCACACACCGGCGCCGAGGCCGTACAGCGTGTCGTTGGCGAGCTTGATGGCGTCGTCGAAGTCGTCGAACGACGTCACGGAGACGACCGGGCCGAAGATCTCCTCCTGGAAGATCCGCATCCGGTTGTCGCCCTCGAAGATGGTCGGCTGGACGTAGTAGCCGCCCTTCAACTCGCCGTCGTGGTCGAGGCGTTCGCCACCGGTGAGGACGCGCGCGCCCTCCTGCTTGCCGATGTCCAGGTAGGAGAGGATCTTCTCCAGCTGGTCGTTGGAGGCCTGGGCGCCGATCATCGTGTCGGTGTCCAGCGGGTGGCCCGGCTTGATCAGCTCGGTGCGGGCGACGGCCGCCTCCATGAACTCGGCGTAGTGGCCGCGCTGGACGAGCGCCCGGGAGGGGCACGTGCAGACCTCGCCCTGGTTGAGCGCGAACATCGTGAAGCCCTCGAGCGCCTTGTCGCGGAAGTCGTCGTTGTGCGCCCACACGTCGTCGAAGAAGATGTTCGGCGACTTGCCCCCGAGCTCCAGCGTGACCGGCTTGATGTTCTCCGAGGCGTACTGCATGATCAGCCGCCCCGTCGTGGTCTCACCCGTGAACGCCACCTTCGCCACCCGCGCGCTCGACGCGAGCGGCTTGCCCGCCTCGACACCGAAGCCGTTCACGATGTTCACCACACCCGGCGGCAGCAGGTCGGCGACCAGGCTCATCCAGTAGTGGATGGACGCCGGGGTCTGCTCGGCGGGCTTGATGACGACCGCGTTGCCCGCGGCGAGGGCCGGCGCCAGCTTCCACGTGGCCATCAGGATCGGGAAGTTCCACGGGATGATCTGCGCGACCACACCCAGCGGCTCGTGGAAGTGGTACGCCACCGTGTCGTCGTCGAGCTCGCCGACCGAGCCCTCCTGCGCGCGGATCGCGCCCGCGAAGTACCGGAAGTGGTCGATGGCCAGCGGGATGTCGGCCGCCAGCGTCTCGCGCACCGGCTTGCCGTTCTCCCAGCTCTCGGCGACCGCCAGCGCTTCGAGATTGGCCTCCATCCGGTCGGCGATCTTCAGCAGGATGTCCGCGCGCGCCGTCACCGACGTACGGCCCCAGCCCGGCGCGGCCGCGTGCGCCGCGTCCAGGGCCCGCTCCACGTCCTCGGCCGTGCCGCGCGCGATCTCGGTGAAGGACTCCCCGTTCACCGGTGACGGGTTCTCGAAGTACTGCCCCCGCGCGGGCGGCACGTACTCGCCGCCGATGAAGTGGTCGTAACGCGCCTGGTAGGAGACGATCGCGCCCTCGGTTCCGGGCGCCGCGTAACGGGTCATGCTGGTCGGCCTCCTTCAGCACCGCCGCCCGCCGTTGGGCAGCGTTCCCCGGAACGCTAGGAGCGAGGACGTTGCAACTACGTTGCCTGCCATGCCGCACGCCGACGAGCTCCTGTGGCACCACGCCTGGCACCACGCCCGATCGGCACTCCCTCCGTACGGTGCCGCGCATGTCCTACGGTGCCCAGCGGACCCGGCGCGGCGCGGGTGACGTCCAGGCGGCCGGCGCCGCCAACTCGGACTCCAGCGCCGCGAGCCGGGCCCGGACCGCCGCCGTCGGCCGGACCACGGAGAGCGCCCGCCACACGTCGAGGTCGTCCTCGCCCCACGGCGAGTGCGCCCAGTCGGCCAGCAGGTCGGGATCACGGCGGGCGATCAACGCCGTACGCAGTCCGTCGGCGAGGCGGTGCCTGAGCCGCACCACCGCCGGGGCCTGGGACCCGGGCAACAAGGGCCCGGCGTACGCCGTCGCGGCGGCGGTGACCGCCCCCGTCTCCAGCCGCCGCTCGACGACGGCGACATCACTCTCCACGGGCACGGTGAGCCGGTACGGCCGCGAATCGAGCAGCCCCGGGCCCAGGATCCGGCGCAACCGGGCCAGTTCGGCGCGCAGTGTCACCGGCTCCACCGACTCGTCCTCGTACAGCGCGCACAGCAACTCGTCGCCGGTCAGCCCCTCCGGATGCCGGGCGAGCAGCACGAGGATCTCGCTGTGCCGGCGGCTGAGCCTGATCGCGTGCCCGCCCGTGACCAGGTGCGCCTCGTCACGGCCCAGCGCCGTCAGCTCCAGCGTGTCCGCCGCCGGCCACTCCGGGGCGAGCAGCGCCAACTGGCTCTCCGCGGCCCGCGCGACCGCCTGCACGAAGCCCAGACTGTGCGGATGCGCGAGCCCGTCCCCGCCGGTGATGTCCACGGCACCGAGCACCCGCCCGGTGCGCGGATCGTGCACCGGAGCAGCCGCGCACGTCCAGGGCTGCACCCGCCGGGCGAAGTGCTCGGCGGCGAAGACCTGCACCGGCCGGTCGACCGCCACCGCCGTCCCCGGTGCGTTCGTCCCCATCGCCGTCTCCGCCCAACGGGCACCCGGCACGAAGTTCATCAGCCCGGCCTCGCGCCGGGTCGACGCGTGCCCCTCGACCCACAACAGCCTGCCCTGCGCGTCGCACACGGCGAGCAGATGCTCGCCGTCGGCCGCGAACGTTCCCATGAGCTCGCGGAACAGCGGCATCACCCGCGCCAGCGGATGCTCGGCCCGGTAGGCGCCGAGGTCACCGTCCGTGAGATCCACACTCGCCGTGCCGTCGGGCCCCACCCCGGCCCGCCTGGAACGCCGCCACGACTCGGCCACCACCGAACGCACCGGCCGGGGCACCGTGCCCCTCTCGGTGAACGTCTCGTGCGCGCGACGCAGCATCCGCGCGTGCTCGGCCGGGTCGGCCCCCGGTTCGAGGGCCACCCACGGATCGGTCAACTGGGCCTCCTCGAAGGGCGATGCGGATGGGGACATCGTCACTCCGGGTACGCGCGCGGACAACCTTTTCGACCGGGCTCACCGCAACGATGCGCGTCGGCCCGCCGTCAGGCGAAGTTGACCAGCCTCATGTACCGCGTCCAGTCCCAGTTGGGCCCGGGATCGGTGTGGTCCGTCCCCGGCACTTCGTAGTGCCCGAGGATGTGCGCCCGGTCCTTGGCGATGCCGTACTTCGCGCAGATCGCCGCCGTGAGCTTTGCGGACTGCTCGTACAGCGCGTCGGTGAACCAGGCCGGTTGATCAACCCACCCTTCGTGTTCGATGCCGATGCTGCGCGTGTTGTAGCTCCAGTTCCCCGCGTGCCAGGCGACGTTGGACTCCCGGACGCACTGCGCCACATGACCGTCGGCGGAGCGCACCAGGTAGTGCGCGGACACCTTCTTCTGCGGGTTCTTGAAGATGGCGAGCGTGTCCGTGTACGTCTCCTGCGTGACGTGGATGATCACGCGGTCGACCGAATAGGTCGTCGGGCGGTTCGACGCCGTGTAGTTGGAGGTGCTCGCCGCCTGCCATTCGGCGCCCGGGTAGTCGACGGCCATGGCCTGCGCTCCGGCCCGCGTGTCGGGGAGCAACGCGTACGGGACGGCGGCGAGTGCGGTGCCCTTGAGGAACCGTCGCCTGGTGGTGCTCGGTCTCGCTTGCTCCATCGAGCCGTGCCTTTCGGTCGTGGGGGGGGTGATGGGCCGCTCAGCCCAGCAGCGCGGCCGCGGTCTCCCGCAACTGCGCGTGCACTCCGCGGTGAGTCTCGCGCGCCGGCAGCCACTGCTTGCGGAGCTTGGCCACGCACGTGTAGTTCGTGTCGCACACGTTGGCCAACGGCGACTCCACGGCCTGGGTCGCGAACTGGTACGCGTCCAGCTCGCTGAACCCGTAGTCGCGCACCAGCCACTGCACCAGGTCGAGCTGCGATATCCGGAACGCGTCCTCCAACGGACGGGCCGAGCCCGTCGAGATGATGTGCGTGTCCGACTCGATGCGCGGCCACGGCGTGGCGATCCCCTTGAGCAGCTCGACGATGGCGACGGTGTTCATCGCACACTCGACGGCGACGCCGCAGGTCTCGCCCTCGCCCTGGCGGGCATGCCCGTCACCCAGGCTGAGCAGGGCGCCCTCCACGTTCACCCCGAGGTAGCAGGTCACACCCGCCCGCATCTCCGGTGTGTCCATGTTCCCGCCGTGCGCGTCGGGCACCAGGGCCGAGCGCACCTCCAGATTCGCGGGAGCCACGCCGACCGTGCCGTGCATGGGGTCCATCGGCAGCTCGGCCTCGAAGTCGCTGTCGTGCGCCCGGAACAGCGCCGTGCGCCGCGTCCGGTCCAACTGCCAGATCCAGACGGTCTCCGGCAACGGAGGCTGGAGCGTGGCCGTGGTGTGCGTGGAGGTCAGCGCGCCGAACAGCGGGACCGTGGTCGACGCCGCCCAGTCCCGGGCCGGCTCGATCGACACGAAGTGCACGGCGACCGTGTCGCCCGGCTCCGCGCCCTCGATGTGGAAAGGTCCGGTCTGCGGGTTGAGGAACGGGAACTCGCACACCTCGGACACCAGGTCCTTCTCGGACCGCACCCGCCCCGCGAAGCAGTCCTCGGTGTACAGGTCGAGAACCGTGCCGGGCGCGATCCGGGCGACGGGCGGCGCGCCGCCGAACGTCCAGGCGTACTCGCCCGGTTCGGGCCGTACGGTCAGGATCCGGGGGTCGTTCATCGCTGTGCTGCTCCGTTCTGCGGAAGGCCGCTCGGGGCGGGGCGTCGAGGTGGACACGGGCGGTCTCGGACATGTGCTCGGGAGCGGGACGGGTGGGCCCCACGTGAATCACGGTACGGCGCCCGTCGGTTGGGCAGAAGGGCACAGCGTGCTTCGGTGGACGACACCCCGGCTGTGGACAACTCGCTCACCCGCAGGAGTGAACAGCGTTGAATTTAGCGGGGATTGGGGCCGTGATCAGCCCCGTCCCGCCACCGCCGCCGGATCGTCGAGGACCGCCCGAACCACCGAGTGCGCGGCGCCCAGCAGCGGCCCCTGGGACCCCAGCCGCGACACCGACACCGGACAGGCGGGCCCCGCGGTGCGCCGGTCCAACTCGGCCTCCAGCGACGGCAGCAGCCAGGGCGCGAGCCCCGCAAGCGCGCCGCCGAGGACCACGCTTTGGGGGTCCAGCAGATTGACCGCCCCGGTCAGCGCGATGCCGAGCGCGGTGCCCGCGTCGCGCAGCGCCCGCCTTACGTCCTCGTCACCCTCGGCAGCCCGGTGCGCGAGCAGTCCGACCCGGTCCTCGCCCGGTTCCAGGCCCGCCGCGCGCAGCACCGCCTCCTCACCGGCGTACTGCTCCAGACAACCTCGCCCGCCGCACGCGCACCCCGGTCCGTCCGGCCACACCGGCACATGGCCCAACTCGCCCGCGAAGCCGCGCGTTCCGCGCAGCAGCCCGCCGGCCACGACGACCGCCGCGCCGATGCCGATCTCCGCCGACACGTGCAGGAAGTCCAGCGGAGTGTCCCGGCCGAGCCAGAGTTCGGCGAGCGCGCCGAAGTTGGCCTCGTTGTCGACGGTCAGCGGGAAGTCCGTGGGCAGCAGCGTGCCCAGGTCGGTGTCGTGCCAGTCGAGGTTCGGGGCTCGCACGACCGTGCGGGCGTCGCGCGCCACCAGGCCGGGGACGGCCACCGCGAGGCCCGCGGGCCACAGTCCCTCGCGTTCCGCCTCGGTGACGACCCGGCGTACCAGTTCGGTGAGTTCCTCGATCACGGGGCCGGGGGAGCGGCCGCGGTTGGCGCCGTGCCGCACGGCCCTCGCGCGCACCTGCCCGCGCAGATCGACCGCGCACACCGCGAGGTGGTCGACCCCGACCTCGGCGCCGATCCCGGCAGGACCGTGCCCGCTGACGGCGAGCGCGGAGCCGGGTCTGCCCACCCGTCCGGGCCGCTCGGGGCCCAGCTCCTCGAGCAGGCCCGAACGGATGAGCTCGTCGACGAGGGTCGACACGGCCGCCCGGGTCAGACCGATGCGCGAGGCCACGGCGGCCCGCGAGAGCGGTCCCTCGGCGCTGACGGCGTGCATGACCCGGGCGAGATTGCGGCGGCGCATGCCCTGCTGTGTGTCGGCCAGGGCCCGCGCGGTGCCGACCGGACGGGCCTCGTGCGACGGCCGCCCCGGGCCGTCGGGGTGGGCCTCGTGCAGCGGTGCGGTCATACCTGGGTCAGTCCTCGGTCGCCGTCCGTCGGGGAGTTCAGTCGGTCCCACGTTCGAGCAGCGGGGCCGCGTCGGAGAGTACCCCGGCGATCCTGGCCAGTGTCGCCTCGTCCCGCTCCACGGCGTCGAGCACCGGGCCCGCGGCGGTGTTCCAGCGCCGGGCGACCGCGGCCGGGTCCTCGCCGGTCAGGACGCCCGCCGCCTGCGCGGCGGCGCCGAGCGCCACCAACTCCTTTGCCTCGGGCACTTGGACGGCACGGCCCGAAAGCCGACGCACGGTCTGCTGCCAGGCAGCACCGCGGGCACCGCCGCCGATCAGCAGCAGCGGGGCCGAGCGGTCGGCGTCCTCGTCGAGGACCAGGTCCAGCGCTCCGAGCAGGGAGTGCACCGCGCCGTCGTAGGCGGCCTGCAGCACCTGGCCCCCGGTCGTGTCGTGACGCAGCCCGTGCAACAGGCCCGAGGCGTTCGGCAGGTTGGGGGTGCGTTCGCCGTCCAGGTAGGGCAGGAGCGTGACCCCGGTGACCGGCTCGACGGCCTCGCGGTCCAGGCCCAGCAGGGCGGCCACGCGGTCGACGGCGAGCGTGCAGTTCAGCGTGCAGGCCAGCGGCAGCCAGTCCCCGTGGGCGTCGGCGAAACCCGCCACCGTGCCCGTCGGGTCGGCGGGCCGCCGCCTGGAGACGGCGTACACCGTGCCCGACGTGCCCAGGCTCAGCACCGGCGTGCCGGGACGCAGCCCGAGGCCGAGCGCGGCGGCGGCGTTGTCACCGGTGCCCGGTGCCACCAACGTGCCCTTCGAGAACGGCAGTTCATGGCTGTCCCGCACGGTCCCCGCCACCTCGCCGGGCCGCACCACGCGCGGCAGCAGCGCGGGATCGAGGCCCACGTGCGCGAGGGTCTCCTGGTCGTACGACTCCGTCCCGGCCGCCCACCAGCCCGTACCGGAGGCGTCACCGCGGTCGGTCGCGCCCTGCCCCGTGAGGCGCTCGGTGAGGTAGTCGTGGGGCAGGCGCACCGCCTTCGTGGCACGGACCGCCGCCGGCTCGTGCTCGGCCAGCCAGGCCCACTTCGTGACCGTGAAGGACGCGCCCGGCACACTCCCGGTCCGCTCCGCCCACGCCTTCGGGCCGCCCAGCTCCTCGATCAGCCGGCGGGCCTGCGGCGCAGAACGCACGTCGTTCCACAGCAGGGCCGGGCGCACCGGCTCACCCCGCTCGTCCAGCGTCACCAGACCGTGCTGCTGACCGCCGATCGACACCGCCGCCGCCTCGTGCGCCGCGTCACCGCACTGGCGCAGCGCCTCGCACAGCGCGTCCCACCACTGACGGGGGTCGCTCTCGCGGCCCGCCCCGGAGGAGACGGTGTGCGGCGCCTGGCCGCTCGCGACGATCCGGCCGGTGGCCGCGTCGACGACGAGCGCCTTGGTGGACTGGGTGGACGTGTCCACGCCGACGACGAGCGGACCCTCGGCTGCTGACATCGGGCTCTCCCTTTTTCCGCGGCTCTGCGGGCTCTGACCTGCTGTTTCGAGGGTGCCAGGGCCTGGGCGACCCGGACCGCACCCCTTCGGGGACATCTTGTCCCTTCCCAGGGATGCGTCCGCATACTAATTTGTAAACCGCCATGACGAAATAGTCGCAAGCAAGCAGTCACCGGCAATCACTGAGCAGTCGCAAGCAATCAAGGAGCCGCGGCATGAGCTACCAGCCCACCCCCGACGACAGGTTCACCTTCGGGCTGTGGACCGTCGGCTGGCAGGGAAGGGACCCGTTCGGCGACGCCACCCGGCGGGCCCTCGACCCCGTCGAATCGGTGCAGCGCCTGGCCGAGCTGGGCGCCCACGGCGTCACCTTCCACGACGACGACCTCATTCCCTTCGGGTCCTCGGACAGCGAGCGCGAGTCGCACATCAAGCGCTTCCGCCAGGCCCTCGACGCCACCGGCATGAAGGTGCCGATGGCCACCACCAACCTCTTCACCCACCCGGTCTTCAAGGACGGCGCGTTCACCGCCAACGACCGCGACGTGCGCCGTTACGCGCTGCGCAAGACCATCCGCAACGTCGACCTGGCGGTCGAGCTCGGCGCGCAGACGTACGTCGCCTGGGGCGGCCGCGAGGGCGCCGAGTCCGGCGCCGCCAAGGACGTACGCGTGGCCCTCGACCGCATGAAGGAGGCCTTCGACCTCCTCGGCGAGTACGTGGTCTCCCAGGGTTACGACCTGAAGTTCGCGATCGAGCCCAAGCCGAACGAGCCGCGCGGTGACATCCTGCTGCCGACGGTCGGCCACGCCCTGGCCTTCATCGAGCGCCTGGAGCGCCCGGAGATGTACGGGGTCAACCCCGAGGTCGGCCACGAGCAGATGGCCGGGCTGAACTTCCCGCACGGCATCGCGCAGGCCCTGTGGGCGGGCAAGCTCTTCCACATCGACCTCAACGGCCAGTCCGGCATCAAGTACGACCAGGACCTGCGCTTCGGCGCCGGCGACCTGCGCGCCGCCTTCTGGCTGGTCGACCTCCTGGAGACCGCCGGTTACGCCGGTCCCCGCCACTTCGACTTCAAGCCGCCGCGGACCGAGGACCTCGACGGCGTGTGGGCCTCGGCGGCGGGCTGCATGCGCAACTACCTCATCCTCAAGGACCGCGCCGCCGCTTTCCGCGCCGACCCGGAAGTCCAGGAGGCTCTGAAGGCCTCGCGTCTGGACGAGCTGGCACAGCCGACCGCCGCGGACGGGCTGCAGGCGCTGCTCGCGGACCGTGGCGCCTTCGAGGAGTTCGACGTCGAGGCGACCGCCGCGCGCGGGATGGCGTTCGAGCACCTCGACCAGCTGGCCATGGACCACCTGCTGGGGGCTCGCGGCTGACGCCGTCGGCACGCGCACGCGTGTGTGGCTGACCCCGCTCGTACACGCACGCACGCGTGTGGGCTTGAGGCGACGCACACACGCGTGCGTGCGCGTTTGCCGCGGAATCGTGCGGTCCACGGCATGGGCCCGTATCAACTTCCGCGTGGGGGTCGCCTCATGTCCGTTCCGAGGCGACTCTGGTCGGTATGGCCATGCCGCCCGTACCGCCTCAGCCGCCCGGACCGCCGGGTGGACCGCCGCCTTCGGGCGGTGGCTTCGGACCGCCCTCGGACGACTTCGGCCCCGGCTACGGGGCTTATGGGAACGGAGGAGGTTACGAGCCGCCGACCCAGGTGAGTTGGCAGCCGCCGCAGGAGCCGCCCAGAAGGCGACGGAACCCGCTCGTCCTCCTCCTGGTCGGGATCGTCGCGGTCGGGGCCGTCGTCGCCGTCGTCCTGTGGATGGCCTCCGGCAGCGACGACTCGTCCGACAAGAAGTCACCCGCCGAGAGCAGCGCGAGCTCCAGCAGCTCGCCCTCGCCGTCCTTCAGCATCCCGACAGCCCTGCCGAGCGAGTTGCCCAGCGGGCTGCCTTCGGAGCTGCCCAGTGGCTTTCCGAGCGACCTTCCGAGCGGGATCGAATCGCTGATCCCGTCCCTGGGGGACATCGACCTGCCGTGACGACGGCTCAGATCCCGTGCGGCAACTGCACGTAGGTGACCCTCGTCTCGATCCCGCTGTCGACCAGCCGACCCTGTGAGTCGAAGGCCTCCGCGCCGTCCGTCATACCGAAGTCGTTGTCATTGATGAGGGCGATCGTGTCGCAGTCCACGCGCGCGACGCCCTCGATCTTCTGGGGCACGCCCGCGACCGTGCCCAGGTCGACGACCAGCTTCTTGGCGAGCACCGGGACTCCGGCGGCGGCCGGGTCGTCGAGCTCTTCCAAAGAAGGCGACGTCGAGTCGTCGTCGTAGGCGCCGCCCAGGATGTTCGCGCTCCGCCCGAGCTTGACCACCTGCAGTCGCGCGGCCTTGTCGGTGCGCTCCTCGACCAGCAGACGGTCGCCGTCCAGGGCGACGACGGAGGAGATCTTGAGCTCGGAGGTGTCGTCCTCGCTCGGGTCCACGACGTTCACCGGGTCGAAGCGGTACGCGTATTCGGCGGTGACCGCCTTCTTCTTGGGCGAGAAGCGCAGCAGGCGGGTGTTGAGCGACCCCTTCGCGGTGTCGTCGTCCGGCACCGACAGCGGGCTCTGCAGGGCGATCACCAGGTCGCCGCCGGGCAGTTGGGCGAGTCCTTCGAAGCCGCGGTTGATCTGCCGGTGCAGGTAGACGGCCGGCAGGGCCTCCACCACCGGGTAGTCGGCGCCGGTGAGGTGCAGCCCCTTGGGGACGTAACGCGTGAGCACCTTCCCGCGCGCGGAGACGTGGACGATCGAGGGTCCGTACTCGTCGACGAGCCAGAAGGTCCCGTCCGCGGCACGGACGATGCCCTCGGTGTCGAGTCCGTTCGGGTTGTACGACAGCGGGGTCTGGGCGTCGTAGGAGTACGGCGCCTCGTCGCGCCCCTCCTGGTTCGACAGCCCGGTGACGGCCCTGCCGGAGGACGTGGTGATCGGCAGCGCGTCGAGCACCTTCACGGAGCTGCCGGACACGCGGATCCTCACGATCGCCGGATCGAAGCCGGGCACCGGGAACGTACGGCGCTTCTTGCCGGACACCTTGATCTGCCCGTTCGGCCCGCGGTCCGTGACCGTCCAGAACTCGCTCTTGCGGCCCGCCGGGTAGATGTCGCTGCCGATGCCTCCGAGGTCGATGCCCCTGTCGTTGGCCACCGTGCCGGGCAGCAGGGAGTTGCTGAACGGTCCGAGCGGGATGTCGCCGAGCGTGGCCGTGTCGATGACGTGCGCGGTCCGCGCCGGGGTGCCGGCGGCCGGACCCGCAGCCACGAGGGCCGCGATCACGGCGAGCGGAACACCTGCCGCGACGGAACGTCTGAGGCGGTGCGGGCCGGTGGCGTGCGGGGACATCGGGCCTCCTGAGTGACAACTTCGTGGACAGCGGCCAGATTTCGGCCCTGTGGCGAACGCGCCGCTACCAAGAGGTGAACTGGGGGCGTCGGCTGCCCAAGCACACGGGCTGCCTGTATCGCCGCGGAGGGTGCCGACGGGCACGCCTCCGTGGTGAGGGTGGCGCCGCCGACGCGATCTGCGGCGCCCGTCTCAGGAGCCGGCCGCCTCCCCGGGCGTCGGCTCCAACGCGGCCAGAGCGGTCGCCGGATCCCTGGACGTGCCCGAGACGGGCACCCAGCGCCCCTGTTGCCTGCGATACGGCCACCAGCGGCCGTCCCGCCCCAGACGAAGTTGATTCGGCGAGCCGACGACCGTCCATCGGTTGCCCCGCATCCGAAGCGCCGGACGTTCGTCCTCGTCCCAGGCCGACTCAAGAGCCGCACGCGCGCGTGTGAGCGTTTCGCCGGAGACGGACCACTCCTCCTCCAGTACGGTCAGCGACGCGACACCACCCAGGCGCCAGGCCTCTGCGGCCATCACCAATTCCCCCTGTCCGCGCCCCGATCCGACGGCGAGCCGGTCCACAACCGCCTCGTCCCGGGCGTCCACGGCCAACCGGGCGGCATCCTGAGCAACCGTCAACTCCGGCTCGACGCCTCGCTGTTCCGATCCGGTGCGGAGAGCCTCGGCGAGCAGCCGACGTGCCTCCACCGCCGTCCGGGCGATCAGGTGGCGCAGCGCGGCCGGATCGATGCCCGGCCCGGGCGGCACCTCGGTGTCCAGCGAGGGCGGCACGCCGGGCGACGCGGGCAGCTCGGGAGGGGCGGGCAGGGGCGGCAGGATGTCGCCGGCTGCGTAGGCCTCGACGGCGTCCACTCCCGCCGCCCCGGCAGGAGCCTCGGCAGGGCCGGCGCTGCGGGCCTGGAGGTCTTCCAGCAGGGCGCGTTCGGCCCGTCCGCGTATCAGCAGCAGGACGAAGGGGTCCTCGTCCAACAGCCGCGCCAACTGGTAGCAGAGGGCTGCCGTGTGCCCGCAGTGGTCCCAGGCGCCGCAGTCGCACTCCGGTTCCAACTCGCCCATGCCCGGCAGCAGTTCGACGCCGGCGGCCGAGGCGTCCTCGACCAGGTGCGGCGGCATCTCCCGGTCGAGGAGCGCCGCCACGTGCCCGGCCCGCTCGACGGTCATCTCCAGCAGGCGGTCCCACTGTTCCCCGGAGAGCTCCGCCAACAGGACGTCGGCCCGGTGAGCCGTGCCGTCCCGGCCCTGTACCACGGCCGTGATCCGCCCCGGACGCACGGACACGGCACCCACCGCTCCCGCGCGCGCGAGCCTGCGGCCCGTCCTGAGTTGCTGCGAGTCCAGCGCGGTGTCCTCCAGCGCCTTCAGCCACGCCTGGCCCCACCAGGTCCGTGCGAAGCCGCGCCCCTGCGCGGGCGGCAGCGCGGCGAACGTCCGCTCCGTGTCACCGTCGTGGGCATCACCGTCGTACGTGCTCATCGCCCGCTCCCTCGCAGTTCGACCAGAGCGGCCAGCTCCGTGTCCGTCAGTTCGGTGAGCGCCGCCTCGCCGGAGCCCAGCACGGCGTCGGCCAGTTCTCTCTTGCGGTCCAGCATCTCGGCGATGCGGTCCTCGATGGTTCCCTCCGCGGTCAGGCGGTGCACCTGCACGGGTCTGGTCTGGCCGATGCGGTACGCGCGATCCGTCGCCTGCGCCTCGACGGCGGGGTTCCACCAGCGGTCGTAGTGCACGACGTGCTCGGCCCGGGTGAGGTTCAGCCCGGTGCCCGCGGCCTTCAACGACAGCAGGAAGACCGGCACTTCACCGTCCTGGAAGCGCCGTACCATCGACTCTCGCTCGGTGACGGGCGTCCCGCCGTGCAGGAACTGGGTGCCGACGCCACGGCCCGCCAGATGCCGCTCCAGGAGACGTGCCATGCGCACGTACTGGGTGAACACGAGAACCGACGCCCCCTCGGAGAGGATGGTGTCGAGCAACTCGTCGAGCAGCTCCAGCTTTCCGGAGCGCCCGACGATCTTCGGCCGCTCCTCCTTGAGGAATTGCGCCGGGTGGTTGCAGATCTGCTTCAGCCCGGTCAGCAGCTTCACCACCAGGCCGCGCCGGACCATGCTGTCGGCGGCCGCGATCTCCGCGAGCGTCTCGCGCACCACCGCCTCGTACAGACCGGCCTGTTCCGTGGTCAGCGACACGGCACGGTCGGTCTCGGTCTTCGGCGGCAGTTCGGGGGCGATCCCGGGATCCGACTTGCGGCGCCGCAGCAGGAACGGCTGGACGAGGCGCGCGAGCCGCTCGCCGGCCGCCGGATCGTGGCCGCCCTCGACCGCCTGCGCGTACCGGGCGCGGAAGGTCCCGAGTCGGCCCAGCAGCCCCGGTGTCGTCCAGTCGAGGATCGCCCACAGCTCCGACAGGTTGTTCTCGACGGGGGTGCCGGTGAGCGCCACGCGTGCGTGTGCGCCGATGGAACGCAGCTGCCGTGCGGTCGACGAGTACGGGTTCTTCACGTGCTGTGCCTCGTCCGCCACGACCATGCCCCACGGCACCTCGGCGAGCCGGGCCGTGTCCAGACGCATCGTCCCGTACGTGGTGAGCACGAACTCCCCGTCGGCCAGCGCCTCCAGGCTGCGCCGGGCCCCGTGGAAGCGACGCACGGGTGTGCCCGGCGCGAATCTCTCGATCTCGCGCTGCCAGTTGCCCAGCAGGGACGTCGGGCACACCACGAGCGTGGGGCCGGCCGACGGCTCTTCCGTCTGCCGGTGCAGATGGAGCGCGATCAGGGTGATCGTCTTGCCGAGCCCCATGTCGTCCGCCAGACAGCAGCCGAGCCCCAGGGACGTCATGCGGGCCAGCCAGCTCAGCCCCCGCCGCTGGTAGTCGCGCAGCGTGGCCGCGAGCGCGGCGGGCTGCGCCACGGGCTCCTGCGCCTCGGGATCCGCGAGCCGCTCCCGCAGGGCTGCCAGCCACCCCGTGGGCTGTACGTCGACCAACTCGCCGTCCGCCTCCGCGGAGCCCGTCAGCGCGGCGCCCAGCGCCTCCACGGGCGTGATCTTGCGCTCCTGCCGACTGTGGGCGCGACGGACCTCACGCGGGTCCACGAGCACCCACTGATCGCGCAGCCGCACGACGGGACGGTTGGCCTCGGCGAGTCGGTCCAGCTCCTCACGCGTGAGGAGCTGATCGCCCAGCGCGAACGACCAGTCGAAGGCGAGCAGCGCGTCGGCGGACAGGAACGACGGCGTGTCCGAGGCCGGCCGCCCGGTCCTCGGCGCGTCGTCCGGCGGACCGATCACGGCACGGGTGGTCAGCTCGCGGGCCAACTCTCTCGGCCAGTGCACGTCGACACCGGCCGCGGCGAGGGCTTGAGCGCCCGCTCCGAGGAGCTCGGTGACCTCCTCGTCGGCGAGCTCGACCGCGTCCGGCACACTCGCCGACAGCAGCGGTGCGAGCGGCGGCCAGGCCCGCGCCGCACGACGGAGCGCGAGCAGGGCGTCCATACGCGCGCGTGGACCGAAGACACCGGACCCGCCCCACACCTCGGTGGCGTCGGCCACGAGACCCGGGTCGGTCACGCCGTGCACCTGGGGAACGGCCCGGAAGGACAGCGTCCCCTCGTCCAGGGCAGGGTCCGCGAGGCCGTGCACCTCGATCCGCAGCGAGATCCGTACGCCGGCGTCATGGCCGGCGGAGACATCGGCGGCCCAGGCGCGCTGTTCGGGCATGTGCCGCGGCTCGCGCGCCGCGTAGGCGGGCCCGCCCGTCACGAGCGGGGCGGCGGGGGAGCGGGGCAGCGTGTCGGCCACCGCGTCGAGGAAGGCACGCAGCAGCGCTTCCGGTTCGGGCAGCCGTGGCGGCACCGTGCCGTCGACCGGAACGGCGTGGGCCTGGACCGGTGGGGCTTGGGCCGCAACCGGAACGGCGTGGGCTTCAGGCGGCATCGTGGCGGCCAGCCGACGGACGCGGTCGACGTCCTCCGTCGACAGCGGGCCCACCCGCCACGCGTCGTGGTCCCTGGGGGAGAGGCCGGGCAGCAGCAACCCCCGTGCCACGAACTGCAGGGCCAGCACGGAGGCCGCGCCCCAGAACACGCTTCCTCGGTGTCCGTTCGCGTCGGCACGCGCACGCGTGAGCACCGGCAGCGCGGCCCGCACGGGCAGGACGACGGCGGGCACGCTCACCGGCCCGACACCGTCGTCGCCCGGCACCACGACCGTCAGTTCCTCGGCGGACCCGGCCGTGACGAGGGGCGGAGCGCTGCCGTCGGGCCGCCAGAAGGCGACGCTGCCGGTACGGGCCGGATCACCCGGGACGAAGACGGCGCAGCAGCGGGCCAGTTCGGAGATCTCGGACGGTGTTGCCGCAGGGACGCTCTGCACAGCGATACCGCACTCCTCAAATTTGACTACCAGGCGCTGAGGTCGCCGAGGGTACAGCATGGGAACGATCCACCGGAGCGGCCGACCCGTGACCTGGCCGAGTCCGGGATTGGGTAGGAGGCTCTCAGGGACGAGTAGGGGTCGCGACTCAGGGATGTCTCAGGGTCGCCGTTCGGAACTGTGCGCGGCGCGGACCCGTTTTCAGGAAGAGAGCGGCCCCGGCCGCGAAGGAGGCGACGTACATGTCGAAGAAGGCGAAGATCGCCGCAGGGGGTGTGGCGGTCGGGCTCATCCTGTTGATCTGGCTGCCGTGGTGGGCGGCGCTCCTGATCGTCCTGGGAGTCCCGACCGCCGCATACCTCACGTTGGACCCTTCCCAGCGGCGCAGGCTGCGCCGCGTCAGCCGCAAGGAGCTCGGTCGCTGACCGCACCGACACGGAGACACACCGACACGCCGGGGTGCTTGGGACGGCGAGCCCGGTATGGGCGCAGGAAGAGCCCGGCCTGGGCACAGGAGCTGGGCACTTTGCCGTCCGCGGACCGTGCGACGTACGGCCCGCGGACGGCGAGGACCTCGTTCCCAAAACCGTTTGCGTGCCCCACGGTCGGCACCCCACCATGACCGCATGAAGCATGGAAAGGAGGCCCAGCGACTCCTCGGTGAGCGCTGATGGCCCGATACGAGGCGTCCCGGACGCCGTCCGAGCAGCCCCAGAACCACACACCGCCGGCGCCCCTGACGCCGGCTTGGCTCAGGGCCCACTTCGACCCCCTGCCGTTCCCGGCACGTATGAGCGCTCTGGCGCGCTATGCCCGCACGCTCACTCCACACGCGTACGACACCCTGCATCACGCCCTCGACACCGGAGACGGGGACGAGCGGCACACCGCCCTCTTCCTGGCCGTCGTCCGCCGCGATCTGCAGCGGGTGAGCGAGGCCCTCGCAGACCCGCTGCTGGGCCGCCGCGCGCGTGCGGCGGCCGTCCGGCTCCCTATACCCGAACAGGCCTTGGCACGACTGGCGTCGAGCGACATCAGGGCCACCCGCCTGGACACCTACCGGCTGCTCAGGCGCAGCCGTCGCCACGCCCTGGCCGCCGGCCTGCTGCCCGGGGTCTTCGACCGCAACGGCCCTCGGGAAGCGGCCGAGTTGCTGCCCGCATGTCCTCCGCAGACCGTGGCGGCTTGGCTGCCCCGGGTCGAACCGTCCATCGGCACGCTCAACTCCCTGGCGCGCACGGCACCTCAGGCCCTCGCCGCGTATCTGGCGGCGCAGAGCGACCAGCAGACACGCGGGGAGTCGTTCGCGTTCCACCGGAGCCATCGCGAGGCCGCGACGGTCGCTGCACGCCGTGACCCGGACGCGGCACTCCTGCTCCTGGAGCGGGCTCCCGACCTGCTCACCGAACGTGGAGTCCTCGCCGCGTTGTACCGGCCCGCGCAGGCGGCGGCCGTCCTGCGAGCGGCTCCACCCTGCGAGGACCGCGGTCATCACGAACGGCCCGTGCCCGGCGGACCGTTGCCGCCATCCCTGCGACGGATCCTCGCCGAGTCGCCCCCGGCGGACCTCCTTGTGCTCGCCGAGCACTGTCCCGCCTCCGGCAGCCGGTACGCGGGGCCCGGCCGCCAAGAGGTCGCTCCCGACGCGCTGTTGCTGCTCCTCCCGTCCGTCGAACGGCGACGGATCGCGGAGCGCCGCACCGCGCGCATCCGATTGAGTGCCGCCTTGGCCCCGGCACTCGCCGCGCTCGACCCCGCCGACCGCTCAGCGTTGATCAAGCCCCGGCTGAAGCAGTCGCGCAGGCCCCGGTACTCGGCCCGTTGGGCGATGACCCTGCCCCTGGCCGACGGCGAACCGCTGCTGCGTGAACTCGCCGAGAACCACCGAGTCCACCATCGCACCCAGGCCTGGCCCGCCCTGCTGGCCTGCGCGGAACTCCAGGGCGACCCCGCGGAGTTCGCCCGAGTCGCCGCCGGCTGCGAACGTGCCTGGCACGACCGGGACGAGGTGCGCCGCCCGGCCCTGCAGCAACTCGCCGGCTCCGCACCCCACCTGCTCGCCGCCCTGCCCGAACAGGTGCTGTGCGATGCCGTCCGCACCACGGTCCAGTCACGCGACTCGACGGCCGGCACCCTCGACGCGGCCCGAACCCTGCTGCATCGCGTCGTCGAACGCGCCGCGGCGGTCGGTGACATCGAACGCGCGGCCCTCGCCGTCGCCCTCCTGGGCGAGGTCGTCTCCGCGCCCCGGCACACCGGCCCGCTGACCCCGGTGCGCGTCGACGAGGCGGCCGCCCGCGCCATCTGGGCGACCACGGCTCGCAGCACACCGCAGCGGTCCGAGACGGGCACGGCCTTCGCCGAACTCCTCAGGACGCACCTGACCGAGCTGCCCGACCTCGACGCGCAGGTGCGGCACATCGCTGTCGAGTGCGACGACCCGGCACTCGCGGCCCGCGCCGCGGCCGCCTGGGTGTGGCCGCCACGGCTGCGGGAACAGCGCTGCGCCGAACTGATCGCCCTGGACGCCACCTTCGCCACCGTGCCCCTCGTCCTGCGAACCGTCGCGGCACGCCGGACGACCCTCCTGGATCCCGTCCTGGCAGCCGCCGGCGGGGAGTTCAAGGGCCGTCTGCGCGCCCGTGCCACGCCTTGGACACCACGGTTGCGCCCCGGGGTGACCGGGCGGTGGCTGTCACGGCAGCGGGAGGCGTGGAGCGAGCATCACGCGCGCGTGGCCGCCGACGAGTCGGCTCCCCTGCACGTCCGCACGGACGCGACCCGACTCCTCGGAGATCCGGCGAGGTTGACCGCGCTCGCCGAGCGGGCGCCGCAGCCCGTGGCAGCCGCGGCGCTCACCGCATTGGGCGAACTCGCCGGACGGGCGCCCGCGGACGCACCCGAGGCGTCCACTCTCCGCGACCTCCTGCTGCGGCACGCGGCGACCGGCGGTGTGCGGGGGCGTGCCGCCATGGCCGCGATGCGGCGACTCCTCGCGCACCTGCCCGACGAGGAGACGGTGCGCCTGCTCGCCCCGGTGGCCCGCGCGGCCGACGCCCCGGTGGGCACCCGCAAGGAGGCCGCCCGAGCGCTGGGTTCCCTGCCGGGCGACGACTCCTTCGAGGCGCTCGTGGAAGCCTGGGACCAGCCTGGCGGGCACCCCGATGTCCGCGCGGTGCTGGCCCGCGCGCTGCTGCCCGCCGTCGACCGGCCCGGTGTGGCCGACCGTCTCCTCGGCGCGGTCCACGAACCCGCCGTACGCGAAGCCGTCGTGCACGCACGCGTACGTGCGGTCCCCACCTCGAAGAGGCTGCCGTACACGGCCTTCCTGGTGCGGATCGTCGAGGAGGGTGACGACGAATCGGCGGCGGCCACGTGCGAGGCTCTGCCGTCCTGGCTCGGGGCGGACACGCCGGACGGGATCCGCGTGCTCGCGGACACCGTGGCGGACCCGGAGCGATCCAGCCGGCTGTGGCACGCCGCTGCCCGTCACCTGCTGCGCCTGCCACCCGTACCGGACTCGGAAGTCGCCGTCCGCCGCGCTTTCGACCAGTTGGAGGAGCGGGCCCGCGCGCGGGACCCCCTGGTGCGTACCGACGCCCTGCGCAGGCTGCACGCCATTGCGGGCGACGTTCGGCCGGGTGTCGGCGGCCCGCGGGCGCTGCGCCTTCTGGACGCGCTGATCGACACCCTGGAGGCGGTCGGCCTGTCGACCGACGCGGCGCACCTGAACTGGGACGCGGCCATGCACGACATGAGCCGCGGCAGAGATGGGACCGACCGCTGGGCCCGGCTGGCGCGGCTGTGCGAGGCCGCACCGACCCGTCTGCCGGTGCCCGCGTACCTGCCGGTGGACTTCGGGCGGGCACGCGTGCGTGAGGCCGCCCTCGCCGCGGCACGCGTACTGGGCGCCCACGGCACGGCTCTCTCGGGTCAGTTGGCGCTCGCGTTCGTCCGTGGAGGCGGGGGTGCCGCGCAGTGGGAGGAACCCTGGAAGGGTGAACTCGAAACGCTGCGGGCCCACCAGGATCCGGACACGGCGATGGGCGCGCTCCTCGTCGATCCGGACGCGGGACGTTGAGCCGCGGCAGGCCGCACGCGCGCGTGAGCGTGGCGCCAACGCGTCGCACGACGGCATGCGCCAGGCAGTGGACCTCTCACGTGCGTGAGGGTGGGAGTTGCCCGGGCGCATGACGCCGGCGTTCAACTGGGGCGTACGGCCATCTTGTCGAGCGCCTCCAGGAGACCCGGCAGCTCCGGGCCGCGGCCCACCGGCAGGACCTCGCCCGGTTCGTCGTCGAGCAGTACGAACGCGATGTCGTCGGTCCTGGCCACGAGCGACCAGCCGGGACCGTCGGCACGCAGTGTCCGCGCCTCGCCCGGGGCGAAGGACGACCGCACGCGGCCGAGCGGCGGCGGGGAGTCCACGTATCCCCGTGCCTCCGAGAGGACGCGCCGGATGCCGGCGTGGCCGGGCTTCTGCTCGGTGCCCTCCTCGGCGCTCCGATCGGCTTTCTCGGCCCCGTCCGCGTCCGTGGTGGTCTCCGGGACCCGGAAGTCGGCGTCGTCGATCTGCTCGCGCCACACGGCCCACTGGAGGGCGATCTCGTCGGCGCCCAGCCGCCGTTGGGCCGGCCCCCACGTCGTCGTGTCCGGAGGCGACAGCGTGGGACCGTCCACGACGTCGGGGCCCGGGTCGTGCGGCTCCGGCACGCCGGGCGCCGCGACGGCGACCGCCAGGGGCCAGCCGGGCAGGGCGGCGACGACCGTGCGCTCGGTGGGCGAGAGGTCGTACTCCATGCCGCAGTCCCAGGACGCGATGGCCACGGCGACCAGGGAGACGTCGTCGACGACGACGGTCCACCGGGCGCCGTCGCCGTCCTGGCCCAGCACCAGGCCGTATCCGTCGGCGAGCGGCGCGAGGCCGAGCGCCGCGCAGGCCTCCGGATAGTCGTCGCCCAGCACGCTCGGGAACTTCGCCGGCGTCAGCAGTACCGCCGTGAGCACATAGAGCGCGTCGTCCTCGGCGGCGACGGCGTCCTCGTCCGTCCCGGCCATCCCAGCCTCCCCATCGGTTCGTCCAACGGCGCGCACCCTAATGCGACCGGAAGCAGCTTGTCACGACTGCCCAGCGACGCGGACCTGCAGTTTTCCGGGTGCACGGGGCGAATCGACCGCGCAATGCCCCGCGCGTCAGTCCGCGGGGAGCCCGAGGAGCGCGCGGGCCACGTTCTGCGGGGACTCGTCGCGCTCCCGCGCGAGCGCGACGACGGCCCTGCACGCGAGCTCGCTGACACCGAAGGACAGCGCCTCCGGCGACACCCAGCCGGCCGCCTCGTCGAGCCGGTCCTGGTCGTCCACCGCGCGGGCCGAGACATATGTCGCCGCCGCCTCGAAAAGATTGTGCGGATGTTTGTCCCGGCCAGGATCCACCTCCACGCGCAACGCGTCGCGGACTCTGGAACCGGACCTGCGCACCCTGCCCCACATGCGAACCACCTTCCCCCTACGTGGTCGACGTTCGCGGAACGTTCATCTCCTGCTACTCACCGTAGAGTTGGAGTACCCGCAGAAGAAGGGTCCATGGCGATCCGTCGTGACGTCAGCCTTCCCGCGAGGCCAGTGCCAGGAACCGGGCTTCCTCGTCGACGTACGAGGTCATGCGCCAGCCCGAACCGGCCAGCAGGGAGCGAAGGTTGGGTTCGGCGCGCAGGTCCTCCGGAGTGATCTGCCGGCCCTGACGCGCCGCCAGCGCCGCCCGCCCGATCGGATGGAACAGCGCGAGCGTGCCGCCGGAGCGCACGACGCGTGCCAACTCCCGCAGATTCTCGGTCGGATGCGGCAGGTGAGCGATGAGCCCGGCCGCGAACACCGCGTCGAGCGACCCCGACCGCACCGGCAGCGCGGACACGTCGGCGAGCAGCAACCGCCCCTGAAGGTCCCGGCCGGCGGCCACGGCGGCCTGGAGCATGGCAGGCGTCAGATCGGCGCCCACGACCACTCCGGAGGGCCCCACGGCCGTGCGCAGCGGCGGCAGAGCCCGCCCCGTGCCGCAGCCCGCGTCCAGCACGCGGTCGCCCGCGCGCAGCCCCAGCTCGGCGACCGCCGCCGCGTAGGCGGGACCGTCGCCGGGGAACCGGCGGTCCCAGCCCGCGGCGCGCGCGGTGAAGAACTCCCGGACATGCGTGTGGTCGTCGCTCATGTTCCGCATGATCCCTCACCGACACGGATGACGCCTCAGCGCGCACGTTCGAGCGGGACGCGATCGTTCAGGGTTACCGCTGTGTCATATTTCAATACCTTTCGAAATGCGCCCTCGTTGCGCGCCCCTGTCCTCCTAGCGTCCCGGGGTCATGGGACACCTGGACCACGCAACCTTCGGTTGGCTGACCCCCGCGCTGTCGTACGTGATGGCCTGCATCGGCTCCGCCCTCGGGCTGCGCTGCACCGTCCGCGCGCTCGGCGCCACCGGCCGGTCGCGACGCAACTGGCTCATCACCGCGGCCTCCGCGATCGGCACCGGCATCTGGACCATGCACTTCGTGGCCATGCTCGGATTCGGCGTCAGCGGCACCGACATCCGCTACGACGTACCGCTCACCATCGCCAGCCTGCTCGTCGCCATGATCGTCGTCTGCGCCGGCGTCTTCGCCGTCGGCTACGGCAAGGACCGCACCCGCGCGCTCCTCCTCGGCGGCCTCACCACCGGCCTCGGGGTCGCGAGCATGCACTACCTGGGAATGGCGGCGGTACGGCTGCACGGCGCCGTGCACTACGACCCGGCGCTCGTCGGCCTGTCCGTCCTGATCGCCGTCGTCGCCGCGACGGCGGCCCTGTGGGCGGGTCTCAACATCAAGTCGCCCGTCGCCGTCTTCGGCGCCTCGCTCATCATGGGGGCCGCGGTCGCCAGCATGCACTACACCGGCATGTTCGCGGTGAGCGTCGACGTCACCCCTTCCGGCACGGCCCTGCCCGGGGCCACGGCGATGCAGTTCATCTTCCCCCTCGCCGTAGGCCTCGGGTCCTACCTGTTCCTGACCTCGGCCTTCGTCGCCCTGTCGCCGACCAGCGGGGAGCGCGAGGCATCCGCCTCCGCCCAGCGGCCGGTCGAGAGCGCCTTCGGCTAGCCACCACCGGATTGACGGCACGCCCCGAGGCACCGTCGCGAGCGCGTCGCCGACCCCGGCGGCCGCGGCCCGACGGCCCGCCCCCGACCCACTTCCGAGCGAGGAGGCCATGCGTACACCCCGTAGGACGCCCGCACTTGGCGCCGAGACGCCGAACACATCTCCCGCGCGCGGTCGTCGCGCGCACGCAGGACCACCGGCCGACGAACGCCCGGCGGACCCCGCGGGCGCGCTGCCGGACGAGGCACCCGAGCGTGGCGGCGGCTGGCGAATAAGGCCACGGACCGTCCGGGCCAAGATCGTCTGTCTGCTGATGGTCCCGGTCGTCTCGCTGCTGGCCCTGTGGGCCTTCGCCACCGTCAGCACCGCTCAGGACATCGCCAGGCTGCGGCAGTTGCAGCGCGTGGACTCCGAGATCCGCACCCCCGTCGCGACCGCCGTCACCGCCCTCCAGGCCGAGCGCACGGCCGCCGTGCGGTACGCCACCCACCCGACGGCCGCAGCGAGCGGCGACTACAAGAGGCTCGCGGACCGCACCGACCGGGCCGTGGCCGAACTCCGGCTCGGCGACGACAACACCGTCGCCGACAGCGAGGAGCTGCCCCAAGGAGTGGCCCGGCGTCTCGACACGTTCGTCACCGGCGCCGAACGACTGCGCACGCTGCGCACCGCGGTGCTCGACCGGCGCACGGGCTGGGACCAGACCTACGGCCAGTACACCGGCACCATCGCCACCGCCTTCGCGGTGGGCGGCGCGCTCACCAGCATCCAGGACGCCGACCTCGGCTCCGACGCACGCGTACTGCTCGAATTCTCCCGCGCGGGAGAGGCGTTGGCCCAGGAGGACGCACTGGTGACCAGCGCGCGCCTCGCCGGCGGCCTGCACGGCGAGCGACTGCGGCTGTTCACCGGCGCCGTCGACACGCGCCGCGCGCTCACCGACTCCGCCGTCGCCGATCTGCGCGGCCCGGAACGCAGCGCCTGGCGTCACCTGGCCGCAGGCAGCGCCTACGCGGCCCTGGGCACCGCGGAGGACAAGGCCGTCGCCGGCACCCCCGGCCCGCTCACCGCGGCACCCTCCAACAGCTGGGACACGCCCCACGCACGCGTGCAGAGCGGCATGCGGACGATCGAGGACCGGGCGGGGCAGGACGTCGCGGACCGGGCCGACCCCTTCACCCGCGGTCTGCTCACCCCGGCCGGTGCCGCGGTCCTGTTCGGCCTCGCCGCCGTCGCCGCGTCGCTCGTCATCTCCGTACGCATCGGACGCGGCCTCGTCGTCGAACTGGTCGGGCTGCGCAACAGCGCCCTGGACATCGCCCGGCGCAAGCTCCCCGAGGCGATGCGGCGGCTGCGCGCGGGCGAGGAGATCGACGTCCATGTCGAGGCCCCGCCGGGACCGCCCGCCGAGGACGAGGCGGGCCAGGTCGCCGAGGCCCTCGGCACCGTGCACCGCGCCGCCCTGCGGGCCGCCGTCGAACGCGCCGAACTCGCCAGCGGCATCTCCGGGGTGTTCGTCAACCTCGCCCGCCGCAGTCAGGTCCTCGTGCACCGCCAACTGAGCCTGCTGGACAGCATGGAACGCCGCTCCGACGACCCGAACGAACTGAGCGACCTGTTCCGGCTCGACCACCTCACCACCCGTATGCGGCGCCACGCCGAGAGCCTCATCATCCTCTCCGGGGCCGCGCCCGGCCGCGCCTGGCGCGTGCCGGTCTCGCTGACCAATGTGGTGCGCGCGGCCGTCTCCGAGGTCGAGGACTACGCACGCGTGGAGGTACGACAGCTCCCCGAGGCGTCGGTCCTCGGCACGGCCGTCGCCGACCTCACCCACCTCCTCGCCGAGATCGTCGAGAACGCCGCCCAGTTCTCGCCGCCCCACACACGCGTGCGTGTCAGCGGTGAACCCGTCGGCAACGGCTACGCGATCGAGGTCGAGGACCGCGGCCTCGGCATGGGCAGCGAGACGCTCGCCGAGGCCAACCGCCGCATCGAGCAGTCCGAGGCACTGGACCTCTTCGACAGCGACCGGCTCGGCCTCTTCGTCGTCAGCAGGCTCGCCGCCCGGCACGACATCAAGGTGCATCTGCGCACCTCGCCCTATGGCGGCACCACCGCGGTCGTCCTGCTGCCCACCCCGCTGCTGCACGGTGGCGCGGCGGAACGCTCGGCGGCGGAACGTTCACCCGAGAAGGCCGCCGACCGGGAACGGTTCGCGGAACGCGAGTACGCGCGCGTGCCGGGCGCCGCCTCCCACCAGGAGTCCGTCCCGGCGCCGGCCGAACGGCCCGCGCTGGTGCACACCGCGCCGCCCGCGGTGGAGGAGACGGTGCCCGAAAACCCACCACCCGGAGTCACCACCTTGCGCCTGCACCGTCCCCCGGACGACGTCGAGGAGTCCGACGACCTGCCCCGCCGCGTACGCCAGGCGAACCTCGCCCCGCAACTGCGCAGGCAGCGCCCCGAAGAGCCCGACCGGGCCGCCGCGCCCCACCACGACGACGGGCGCACCCCCGAAGTCGTACGGGAACGCATGGCGGCGTACCGCGACGGCTGGGCCCGCGGCGGCGGCAGGCAGCCCGGGCGCGGCGCCACTCCCGATTCCACAGCGCGCAGGGACAGTGAAGGAGATCCCGCATGATCAAGGACCCGAGCATGAGGGCCCCGCAGTCGGGCGAACTCGACTGGCTGCTGGACGACATGGTGATGCGCGTGAGCGAGGTACGGCACGCCGTGGTGCTGTCCAACGACGGCCTCGCCGTGGGCGCCTCGACCGATCTGCACCGCGAGGACGCCGAACACCTCGCCGCGGTGGCCTCCGGCTTCCACAGCCTGGCCAAGGGAGCGGGCCGGCACTTCGGCGCCGGAGGCGTGCGCCAGACGATGGTGGAGATGGACGACGGCTTCCTGTTCGTGGCCGCCGCCGGCGACGGCTCCTGCCTCGCCCTCATCACCGACGTGACCGCCGACATCGGCCTGGTGGCCTATGAGATGGCACGGCTGGTCAAGCGCGTCGGCGAGCACCTATACACGGCACCGCGCGTCGCCGCGCGGCCCCCGGCCGCCGGATAGGCCGAGGACGGTTCGCGCACATGAACCTGGACAGGACAGGCGCCCCGCACGAGCCGGGCAGCCAGTGGTACGACGGTGAGGCCGGGCCGCTGGTCCGTCCGTACGCCATGACGGGCGGGCGCACCAGGTCAGGACCCGCGGGGGTCCGCTTCGACCTGATCGCGCTCGTCACCCTGGACGCGAGTGCCCGCGGCGTCGACGACGACCCCGCGCTCGGGCCGGAACACCGGGCCCTGATCGACCTGTGCCGCACGGAGACGCAGTCGGTCGCGGAACTCGGCGCGGGCGCCGATCTGCCCGTCGGCGTGGTCAGGGTGCTCCTGGGCGACCTGCTGGAGCGCGGCTGCGTCACCGTCAGCCGCCCGGTGCCTCCGGCGCAGCTTCCTGACGAACGGATTCTGCGCGAGGTGATCGAAGGGCTGCGGGCGCTGTAGCCGAAGTTCACGACCATCCGACGGTGAGCTCGCCGCCATCCGACCTTGCCGGTACTCCCGTACTCCCGAGAGAAGTGATCAATGGACTCCGAGCACTCCGATGCCGCGGGCGGCGAGACGACCGCCCTGGCGCTGAAGATTCTGGTCGCCGGCGGATTCGGCGTGGGCAAGACCACCCTGGTGGGCGCCGTCAGCGAGATCAAGCCGCTGCGCACCGAGGAACTGCTCAGCGAGGCGGGCCAGTTGGTGGACGACACCGACGGCGTCGACCAGAAGGTCACGACCACCGTCGCCATGGACTTCGGCCGCATCACCATCCGGTCCGGCCTGTCCCTCTACCTCTTCGGCACCCCCGGCCAGGACCGCTTCTGGTTCCTGTGGGACGAACTGTCACAGGGAGCCCTCGGCGCGGTCGTCCTGGCGGACACCAGGCGGCTTGAGGACTGCTTCCCCGCAGTGGACTACTTCGAGCACCGGCACATCCCGTTCGTGGTCGCCGTCAACTGCTTCATGGGCTCCCGCAGGTACGGCCCCCAGGACGTCTCGCGCGCCCTCGACCTCGACCGGGGAACTCCGGTGGTGCTCTGCGACGCCCGTGACCGCGACTCCGGGAAGGAGGTGCTGATCCGGCTGGTCGAGTACGCCGGGCGGATGCACACCGCCCGGCTGCTCGACTCGGTCGGCTGACGCGGCCGCCGGGCGGCCGTGAAGTCAGCTCGCGACGGCCTTTTCCGCCAGGATCTTGTCGACCGCGATCCGGACGAGGAGTTCTCCGGGCACGCCGTTGCGCTCCCCGAACTCCGCGGCGCGCTCCTCACCCATGTACCGCGCGCCGATACGGCCGGCCCAGTGCCGCAACTCGTCGAGATCCTCCGAGATCCGGGCGCGGCCCTGCAGCACGACGTAGTCGAACGGCGGACGATCGTCGTCCACACACAGCGCGGCCCGTCCGTCACGGGCCAGGTTCCGGCCCTTCACACTGGTCTTCGCGGTGTTGAACACGATGTCGTCCCCGTCGAGCAGGAACCAGATCGGCGTCACGTGCGGGCTGCCGTCGGCCCGGACGGTGGAGAGTTTCGCGGTGCGGGTGCCCTGCGAGACGAAGGCCCGCCATTCCTCATCGGTCATCTTCTGTGCCATGCGCCCATCCTCCTTGCTCGGACGCCGGTGGTGGGGAAGGCTGGCGAGGGATCCTCCCACGAGGGGGAGTCGGCACACGGGGAGTCGTAGACATGGGGCACAACGAGGGACTCGGCTGGCTGCTGGACGAGCTCACCGAGCGGGTCGAGCACGTACGCCACGCGTTGGTCCTGTCCAACGACGGACTGGTGACGGGCGCGAGCACGGGACTGCGCCGCGAGGACGCGGAGCATCTCGCCGCCGTGTCGTCCGGACTGCACAGCCTCGCCAAGGGCTCGGGCCGCCACTTCAGCGCGGGCGGGGTACGCCAGACCATGGTCGAGTTCGACGACGCGGTGCTCTTCGTCACCGCGGCCGGCTCCGGCAGCTGCCTGTGCGTGCTCAGCGGGGCCGACGCCGACATCGGCCAGATCGCGTACGAGATGACCCTGCTCGTCAATCGAGTGGGCGAGCATCTCGGCGTGGAGGTCAGGCAACCCGAGCGATCACGGGTGACAGAGGCCTGACCTGGGCATTCGTCCTTTCCGGCGGAGTTATCCACAGGCTTGCCACGCGATTCGCCGAATTGGCTACGGTTTTTCCGAGGCCACGCGGACGGCGCGGGCCCCGCACTCCACGGGGGAGACGAGCATGTCAGGCAACACCGTCACGAAACCGCAGTCCCTGTCCTTCGCGCCGAGTCGCGCGGCCAGGGAACTGGAGCTCAAGCGAGGAGAGTTCGACCTCGCGGTACACCTCGGCTGCGTCAGGACCGTGCCCGACGAAGGGGGCGGAGGCCGGCGGGTATCCCGCACCGAGATCGAGCGGCTGCGCAGCGAGGAGGGCTATCCCGAGGCGCTGCGGAAGCGCGTCGAAACGGTGGGCACGAAGCAGGGGGCGGACCTGCTGGAGGTGACACCCGCCAGGTTCACCCGACTGGCCAGGCTGGGCGTGGTCGTGCCGGTGACCTTCTATCTCAACCGCTACCGGGCCGTGGTCTGGCTGTATCTGGCCGAGGAACTGCGGCAGTTCGCCGACGACGCGGCTAGCACGGGTCTGCTCACCGGGACGACGCCGTCCGGGCTGCGCGAGCAGTTGGAGGCGGGGCTGGATCTGCGGGCCCGGAACTGGCGGGGACGGCACCTCGGCTTCCTGCTCCGGCAGGCCGACGGCCACCCGTGGGCCCGCGCGGCGGCCGTGGCGTCCCTGCTCGATCCCGTCCAGGTCGCGGAGATCGTCCAGGATCCCTACGAGCGCTCCCATCTGGGCCGCTTCCGGCCCCGGCCGGTGGCGCACGGCGCACCCGGCTCGCCCTCGGCACAGCTCGCGGAGAGGATCATGACGGCGGACCATCCGGACGAGATCGGCTGGCTGCGCGCCGATCTCGCACAGGCGGTGAGCGAGGCCCGCCTGGACCACCCGGCACCGCGACCGGCATCGAGTCCGACGGGAGTGCGGGCGGCGCCGAATAACCCCGCTGACCAGGAGCCGGAGCGATCCCGTGGCCTGCTGAACCGCTTGCTGCGCAGAAACCCGTGAACTACAGCGCCCTGAACAGCCCTTCCTGGACCACGGACACCAACAGCCGCCCCTCGGTGTCGTAGATCCGCCCACGGGCCAGACCCCGTCCACCCGTGGCGATCGGCGACTCCTGGTCGTACAGGAACCACTCGTCCGCGCGGAACGGCCGGTGGAACCACATGGCGTGGTCCAGCGACGCCATGTCGAAGCTCCGTGGCCCCCACAGGGGTTCGACCGGGATGCGGACGGCGTCCAGGAGGGTCATGTCACTGGCGTAGGTGAGCGCGCAGGTGTGCACGAGCGGGTCGTCGCCCAGCGGCCCGACCGCGCGCATCCACACGGCGCTGCGCGCTTCTGCGCCCTTCAGGTCCTCGGCGCTCCAGCGCAGTCGGTCCACATAGCGGATGTCGAAGGGCTGGCGGCGCGCCATCCGCTCCAACTGCTCGGGCAGCGCGCCCAGATGGGCCCGTACCTCCTCCGCGACGGTCGGCAGGGACTCCGGGTCCGGGACCTTGCGGGCGGGCGGCAGCTGGTGCTCGAAGGGTCCTTCCTCAGGCTTGTGAAAGGAGGCGGTGAGATTGAAGATCGTGCGGCCCTGCTGCACGGCGGTGACCCGGCGGGTCGTGAACGACCTGCCGTCCCGCACCCGTTCGACCTCGTACACGATCGGCACGCCCGGCCGGCCCGGGCGCAGGAAGTACGCGTGCAGTGAGTGCACCGGACGGTCTCCGTCCGTGGTGCGGCCGGCGGCGACCATCGCCTGGCCCGCCACCTGGCCGCCGAAGACCCGCTGCAGGGACTCCTGTGGGCTGCGGCCACGGAAGATGTTGACCTCGATCTGCTCCAGGTCGAGCAGGTCGACCAGTCTCTCGGCCGGGTTCGTCATGCGGGGAGTTCTCCTTGGCTCACGGCTGTCCGACGGCTCACAGCTGACCGACGTCGGTGACACGGACGACCGCTTGGCCCTCCGCGTCGGAGGCCGCGAGGTCGATCTCCGCGCTGATGCCCCAGTCGTGGTCGTCGTTCGGGTCGTCGAAGATCTGGCGGACGCGCCAGAGGCCGTTCTGCGGCTCCTCCTTGATCACGAGGAGCTTGGGGCCGCGTGCGTCGGGACCGGTGCCGAGGTCGTCGTACTCGTCCCAGTACTTGTCCATCGCCTCGCCCCAGGCGTCCGCGTCCCAGCCGTGGTCGCCGTCCAACTCGCCCAGTTCGTCGACGTGGTCGAGGGCGGCGAGCTCAACGCGGCGGAACATGGCGTTGCGGACCAGGACGCGGAAGGCGCGCGCGTTGGCCGTGACGGGCTTGACCTCGTCGGCCTTCTCCTGGGCCTCCTCCGCGGTCATCACTTCCGGATTGGCGAGCTGCTCCCACTCGTCGAGCAGGCTGGAGTCGACCTGGCGGACCATCTCGCCGAGCCACTCGATCAGGTCCTGCAGATCCTCGGACTTGAGGTCGTCCGGGATGTTGTGGTCCAGCGCCTTGTACGCGCTCGCGAGGTAGCGCAGCACGATGCCCTCGGTGCGGGCCAGCTCGTAGTGGGACACCAACTCCGTGAAGGACATGGCCCGTTCGTACATGTCACGGATGACGGACTTCGGCGACAGCGGATGATCGCCCACCCACGGGTGACTCTTGCGGTAGGTGTCGTAGGCGTGGAAGAGCAGCTCCTCCAGAGGCTTCGGGTACGAGATGTCCTGGAGCCGCTCCATGCGCTCCTCGTACTCGACGCCGTCCGCCTTCATCAAGGCGACGGCCTCGCCCTTCGCCTTGTTCTGCTGGGCGGCGAGGATCTGCCGCGGGTCGTCCAGGGTGGACTCGACGACGGACACCATGTCCAGGGCGTAGGACGGCGATTCCGGGTCCAGGAGCTCGAACGCGGCGAGCGCGAACGTGGACAGCGGCTGGTTGAGGGCGAAGTCCTGCTGGAGGTCCACGGTGAGGCGGACGATGCGGCCGGAGGCGTCCGGCTTGTCGAGCTTCTCGACGATGCCGCCGTCCAGCAGCGAACGGTAGATGGCGATCGCGCGCCGGATGTGCCGCAGTTGCTGCTTGCGCGGCTCGTGGTTGTCCTCCAGCAGATGGCGCATCGCGTCGAAGGCGTTGCCCGGACGGGCGATCACCGACAGCAGCATCGTGTGCGTCACCCGGAAGCGGGAGGTCAGCGGCTCCGGCTCGGAGGTGATGAGCTTCTCGAAGGTGCTCTCCGTCCACCCGACGAAGCCCTCGGGCGCCTTCTTGCGGACCACCTTGCGGCGCTTCTTCGGGTCGTCGCCCGCCTTGGCGAGCGCCTTCTCGTTCTCGATGACGTGCTCGGGAGCCTGTGCGACGACGAAGCCCGCCGTGTCGAAGCCGGCCCGACCGGCACGACCCGCGATCTGGTGGAACTCACGGGCGCGCAGGGTGCGGACGCGATTGCCGTCGTACTTGGCCAGGGCGGTGAACAGCACTGTGCGGATGGGGACGTTCACGCCCACGCCGAGTGTGTCCGTACCGCAGATGACCTTGAGGAGACCCGCCTGCGCGAGCTTCTCCACCAGGCGCCGGTACTTGGGCAGCATGCCGGCGTGGTGGACGCCGATGCCGTGCCGGACGTAGCGGGAGAGGTTGCGGCCGAACTTGGTGGTGAAGCGGAAGTTGCCGATCAGCTCGGCGATCTGGTCCTTCTCCTCGCGCGTGCACATGTTGATGCTCATCAGCGCCTGCGCCCGCTCCACGGCCTGCGCCTGGGTGAAGTGGACGATGTAGACCGGGGCCTGCCTGGTCTCCAGGAGTTCGGTGAGGGTGTCGGTGAGCGGGGTGAGGCGGTACTCGTAGGACAGCGGCACGGGCCGGGTCGCCGAGCGGACCACCGAGGTCGGGCGGCCGGTGCGCCGGGTGAGGTCCTCCTCGAACATCGAGACGTCGCCGAGCGTGGCGGACATCAGGATGAACTGCGCCTGGGGCAGCTCCAGGATCGGGATCTGCCAGGCCCAGCCGCGGTCCCCCTCCGCGTAGAAGTGGAACTCGTCCATGACGACCTGGCCGACGTCCGCGCCCTTGCCGTCGCGCAGCGCGATCGAGGCGAGCACCTCGGCGGTGCAGCAGATGACGGGCGCGTCGGCGTTGACGGAGGCGTCGCCGGTCAGCATGCCGACGTTCTCGGTGCCGAACATCTTGCACAGCTCGAAGAACTTCTCCGAGACGAGCGCCTTGATCGGAGCCGTGTAGAAGGTGACCTCGTCCCGGGCCAGCGCGGCGAAGTGCGCGCCCGCCGCGATCATGCTCTTGCCGGAGCCGGTCGGCGTCGACACGATCACGTTCGCACCGGAGACCACCTCGATCAGCGCCTCCTCCTGATGGGAGTAGAGCGTGATACCGCGTTCCTGGGCCCACGACTCGAAGGCTTCGTAGAGGGCGTCGGGGTCGGCGGTCGCAGGGAGCTGATCGATGAGGGTCACGGACCCATCTTGCCTGGCCTCCTCCCTCAGGGGGGAATCGGATGTCCGCCCGAAGATCACGACCTATACGCTGTGTCGCCGACGGAGCGTCAGCGAACTCGGTCAACTGGACAGCGGTACACGAGGAATGGGGCGGGCAGCGGCCATGATGGGACCAGCACACTCACTGTCGGGCGCCGCGGCCTGGCTCGGCGTCGGAGCCGCGGCCGCCGCGGCCGGACACACGATGCCCTGGCCGGTCCTCCTGGTCGGCGCCCTGATCTGCGCCGGCGCCGCGCTCGCCCCCGACCTGGACCACAAGGCCGCGACCATCTCCCGAGCTTTCGGTCCCATCTCGCGCGGGCTGTGCGGGATCGTGGACAAGCTCTCCTACGCCGTCTACAAGGCGACCAGGAAACAGGGCGACCCGCGCCGCTCCGGCGGCCACCGCACCCTCACGCACACCTGGCTGTGGGCGGTTGCCATCGGGGCGGGAGCGTCGGGCCTGGCCATCGTGGGTGGCCGCTGGGCCGTCCTCGCCCTCCTCTTCGTCCACATGGTGCTGGCCATCGAAGGTCTGCTGTGGCGGGCGGCCCGGGGCTCCAGCAGCGACGTCCTGGTCTGGCTGCTCGCGGCGACCAGTGCGTGGATCCTGGCCGGTGTCCTGGACAAGCCGGGCAACGGCGCGGACTGGCTCTTCACGGCTCCCGGCCAGGAGTACCTGTGGCTCGGGCTGCCGATCGTGCTGGGCGCGCTCGTGCACGACATCGGCGACGCGCTGACGGTCTCCGGTTGCCCGGTCCTGTGGCCGATCCCGATCGGTCGCAAGCGCTGGTACCCGATCGGCCCGCCGAAGATCATGCGCTTCCGGGCCGGCAGCTGGGTCGAGCTGAAGGTGCTCATGCCGGTGTTCATGCTGCTCGGCGGAGTGGGCTGCGCGGCGGCGCTGAACTTCATCTGAGGGGCGGGCCCCTCCGGGCGGGGCACGGCGGTCGTGCCCTCACCCCTGAAGGTCCCCGGCCGTCAGTCCCGCCACTGCTCGCTGGGCGCCACCCCGGGCAGCGGCCGGCCGATAGTGGCGAGGGGGAGGAAGAACAGCCCCTGGCCGATCGCGAACGTCAACGTGGTCAGGGCCTTCTCGTCGTAGTGCTCGGACACCCGCGCGTAGAGGTCCGCGGAGACACGCTCACCGTGCGGGTTCGGAGTGAGGACGGCCTCGATCAGCGCGAGCGCGGCACGCTCGGCGTCCGTGAAATACGGCGCGTCGTGCCAGGACGACACGGCCGTGATCCGCTCCTCGGACTCGCCGGCCCTGCGCAGGGCGCCGGTGTGCATGACGGTCAGGTAGGTGTTGCCGACCAGCTGGCCCAGGCGCAGATGGATCAGGCTGACCGTGGTCTGCGGCACCGAGCCGTTGCCGACGGCCTTGAACAGGGCTTCGGCGACCGGTGCCAGCTCCGGGACGGTCTTGAGCGGGTTGGGCAGGCGCGACTCGGTGGTCAGGGTGTTCTGTGTGGTCATGGCGTTCGGTTCTCCGGATCCTCGACATCTTCGGTACGGGCGGAAGCAGCTTCGGTGGGTGCGAAGTGCTTCTGTCGTACTGACGGATGCCGAGGCCCGGGTGTGACCGCCGAACGCCATGGATCTCCGGTCGGCCGTGCGGCGGCGCCGCGGGCCGGTGCAGGCGGTGGAACCTCAGCCGCTCGAACCTCAGCCGGTGGAACCCTGGCCGGTTCCGCCGCCGTAGCGCCGCTCGAACTGGGCGATGCGGCCCTCGGTGTCCACGGTCCGCGCCTTGCCCGTGTAGAACGGGTGGCTCTCGGAGGAGATTTCCACGTCCACGACCGGGTAGGTCTCGCCGTCGTCCCACTCGATGGTCTGCTCGCTGGTCGCGGTGGAGCGGGTGAGGAAGGCGTAGCCGGCGGCGCGGTCGCGGAAGACGACCGGGTGGTAGTCGGGCTGCTTGTCGTTCTGCATGCGTGCTCCTCGGCAGGTCGGCCAGGCGACAGTTCAGCCGGACAGGGTGTCCTCGTCGACGATGTGCATGGCGGCTTCCTCGGCGGAGGCCGCGGCGCCGTCGATCCCCACGTCCGTGGCGATCAGCGCGCTCTCCTCGTCCTCGTGCGCGCCTTCGTCGGGCGCCACGAGGCGGCCGGAGCGGAAGTCGCCGACCTCGTTGTCCAGGAGTTCCCCGTCCGAGTCGTCGGAGTCGCCGAGGCCGTCGCCGTCGTAGGCGCCGAGGTCGGGGATCTCCTCGGCGAGCCGCTGGTCCAGCGTCTCCCCGCGCTGTCCCTCGGCCGCCGTCACACCCTCGTGCTCCACCGCCCACGGCCGCTCCGGCGGGGACCAGCCGCGGTCGAGCGGGTCGTCGACACCGTCGCTGTCCAGGGTGTCCTCCGGGTCGAGCAGGCCCGAGTCCTCCTGGATCTCGGATCCGAGGGGCTGGTAGACGTCGTCTCCCCATCCGTCGGCGCTGGTCACGGGTACCTCCAGGTGATGGGGACAGGCCCGCGGTGGGCTGCGGGTCGCCGGTACGCGGCGCGAACCGGTACCGGTGCCCAGCCTTCCACCCCCTTTCGGGAGCGCGCAACGGCACAGGGCGACGAGGCCGCCGGACTGCGGGCCCGACCGGGGTCCGGGATCGGGTCCCGGCTCACGAGTTCACCCCCGCCTCAGCCCGTCACCTCACCCGTGCCAGGACCGCCACAGCGCCGCGTACGCACCATCCGCGGCGACCAGCTCGTCATGGCTGCCGAGCTCGCTGATCCGGCCGTCCTCCACCACAGCGATGACGTCCGCGTCGTGGGCGGTGTGCAGCCGGTGGGCGATGGCGACGACGGTGCGACCGTCCAGGACGCGGGCCAGAGACCGCTCCAGGTGGCGGGCCGCACGCGGGTCGAGCAGGGACGTCGCCTCGTCCAGGACCAGCGTGTGCGGATCGGCGAGCACCAGTCGGGCCAGCGCGATCTGCTGCGCCTGGGCCGGCGTGAGCGTGAGCCCGCCCGAGCCGACCTCCGTGTCCAGTCCCTCGTCCAGCGCCCCTGCCCAGGCGTCCGCGTCGACGGCGCCGAGCGCCGCCCACAGCTCGGCGTCCTCGGCGCCGGTCCGGGCGAGCAGCAGGTTGTCGCGCAGGGAGCCCACGAAGACGTGGTGCTCCTGGTTGACGAGGGCCACGTGCGAGCGGACCCGCTCGGCCGGCATCCGGGAGAGCTCGGCGCCGCCGAGGGTGACGTGACCTTCCCGGGGCGCGTAGATGCCGGCGAGCAGCCTGCCCAGCGTGGACTTGCCCGCGCCCGACGGCCCGACCAGCGCGAGGCGGGTGCCGGGCGCGACCTCCAGGGACACCTTGCGCAGGACGTCCACGCCCTCGCGGTAGCCGAAGTGCACCCGGTCCGCGTGCACGTCACGCCCGTCCGGCGCCGGCGAATCCTCACCGGCGTCCGGCTCGACCTCTCGCACGCCGACGAGGCGGGCCAGCGACACCTGAGCCACCTGGAGCTCGTCGTACCAGCGCAGGATCAGGTTCACCGGGTCCACGAGCATCTGCGCGATGAGCGCCCCCGTGGTCAACTGGCCGACGTCGATCCAGCCGTGCAGGACGAACACGCCGCCGATCATCAGGACCGAGGCGAGCACCGTCACATGGGTGAGGTTGATGACAGGGAAGAGCACCGACCGCAGCCACAGCGTGTAGCGCTCCCACGCCGTCCACTCCTGGACCCGGCGCTCGGACAGTTCGACGCGACGGGCGCCGAGGCGCTGGGCCTCGACGGTGCGTCCTGCGTCGACCGTCTCGGCGAGGGCGGCGGCCACGGCCGCGTACCCCGCGGCCTCCGAGCGGTAGCCGGACGGCGCCCGCTTGAAGTACCAGCGGCAGCCGATCACCAGCAGCGGTACGGCGATCAGCACGGCGGGCGCGAGCGGCGGCACCGTGACGACGAGCCCGCCGATCAGCAGCACCACCCACACCACACCGATCGACAGCTGCGGCACGGCCTCGCGCATCGCGTTGGCCAGCCGGTCCACGTCCGTCGTGATCCGGGACAGCAGGTCGCCCGTTCCCGCTCGCTCCAGGACACCCGGCGGCAGCCCGACCGACCGCACCAGGAAGTCCTCGCGCAGGTCGGCCAGCATCCGCTCGCCGAGCATCGCCCCGCGCAGCCGCACCTCGCGCACGAACACGGCCTGGACGACCAGCGCGAGCACGAACAGCGTGACGGTGAACGGCATATGGAGCTCCCGCGCACCGTCCGACACGCGCTGTACGAGATCGCCGAGCAGCCAGGGGCCGACCAACGAGGCGATCACGGACACCGTGTTGACCGTGATCAGGATCAGGAAGGCACGGCGGTGCCGTCGGAACAGTTCGGCCACGTAGGCGCGTACGGTCGCGGGGGCGCCGACCGGCAGGGTGTTCGCCGTGGTCGGGGCCGCCGGGTCGTAGGCCGGTGGCGCCACGCCGATCATGCTGTCTCCTCGATTTCTTCCAGTTCCTTCAGCACCCCGGTCAGGGCGGCCGCTCCCTCTTCATCGAGCACGCCGGTCAGGGCGGCCTCTTCCTCGGTCTCCCGGGTCACCACCGCCCGGTACCGCGGCTCGGTGTGCACCAGGTCGCGGTGGACGCCGACCGCGGCGACCTCGCCCTCGTGCACCAGCACGACCCGGTCCGCGTGGTCCAGGAGCAGCGGCGACGAGGTGAACACCACCGTCGTCCGCCCCGCCCGCAGTCCACGCAGCCCCTCGGCGATCCGCGCCTCGGTGTGCGAGTCGACGGCCGAGGTCGGCTCGTCCAGGACGAGCACTTCTGGGTCGGTGATCAGCGACCGGGCCAGGGCGAGCCGCTGCCGTTGCCCGCCGGACAGCGACCGCCCGCGTTCGGTGATCCGCGTGTCCATCGGATCCTGCGCGTCCAGCGACCCCTGGGCGAGGGCCTCAAGCACGTCCCCGCACTGGGCGGCGGTCAGCGCGTCGGCCGCGGTGACAGCACCGGACGCCGGCACGTCGAGCAGCTCGCGCAGCGAACCGGACAGCAGCACCGGGTCCTTGTCCTGGACGAGCACGGCGGTCCGGGCGGTGGTCAGAGGCAGCTCGTCGAGGGGGACACCGCCCAGCAGGACGGACGTGCCCTCCTCGGCGGGGTGTCCGCCCAGCCGCTCGGCGAGCAGGCCGGCCGCGTCCGGGTCGCCGCACACCACGGCGGTGAGCCGGCCGGTGGGGGCCAGCAGACCGGTGGCCGGGTCGTACAGATCGCCGGCCGGCGGGTCCGCCTCGCGTACGCCGTCGGCGTCCGTGGTCCGTTCCAGCGACAGCACGCGCGCGGCCCGCTTGGCGGAGGGACGCGAGAAGGAGTACGCCATGGCGATCTCGTGAAAGTGCTGGAGCGGGTAGCTCAGGACCATCACCGAGCTGTAGACGGTGACCAGTTCGCCGATGGTGATCCGGCCCTGGCGGGCCAGATGGACGCCGTACCAGACGACCGCGATCATCAGCGCGCCCGGCAGCAGCACCTGGATCGCGGCGATCAGGGACCACATACGGGCACTGCGCACGGCGGCCCGGCGGACCTCCTGGGAGGCGCGGCGGTAGCGGTCGAGAAACAGGTTCTCGCCGCCGATGCCGCGCAGCACGCGCAGTCCGGCGACGGTGTCGGAGGCGAGTTCGGTGGCCCGGCCCGCCTTCTCGCGCTGGAAGTCGGCCCGGCGGGTGGCCCGTGGCAGCAGCGGCAGGACCGCCAGTGCCACCACCGGCAGACCGGCGGCGACGAGCACTCCCAGCGCCGGCTGGTAGACGACCAGGGCGACACAGACCAGGACGGCGGTGAGGGCCGCCGCGGTGAACCGGGAGACGGCCTCCACGAACCAGCCGATCTTCTCGACGTCACCGGTCGACACGGCCACCACCTCGCCGGCCGCGACCCGCCGGGTCAGTGCCGAGCCCAGCTGGGAGGCCTTGCGGGCGAGGAGCTGCTGGACGCGGGCGGCAGCGGTGATCCAGTTGGTGACGGCGGTCCGGTGCAGGAAGGTGTCGCCGAGCGCGACGCCGATCCCGCACAGCGCCAACAACCCGCCCGCCAGCGCCAGGTGGGTGCCGGAGCGGTCCACCACGGCCTGAATGGAGAGGCCCACGCAGAACGGCAGCGCGGAGACGCACATGAAGTGCAACAGCCCCCAGGCAAGGGCCTTGAACTGTCCGCCCAGCTGATTCCGGCCCAGCCACCACAGGAATCGGGGGCCCGAGCGCGCGTCCGGCGTGCCCGGGTCGGCATAGGGAAGGTCTTGGATCTGCATGACGGATGAGGTCCCAGTGGCTCGTGTCAGGGAGGGGAGAGGGGGCCGCGAGCGGCGACAGCAAACCGTGAAAGGTTCGCGTCACTGCGTGGTCGTAGGCAACCGGTTTTCCACGTAGCCCACACAGAACCGGCGCCTTCCGGCCTGCCCTGTATCTCCTCGCCGGAGGCGTCATTGCCAGATAGTGCCGACTCCCCGTAGAACACCGGCCATGAAGAGACGGATCATCATGTCCATGCTCGCCGGAGCGACCCTCGTGGCGAGCGCCCTGCTCGGGGCGGCGCCCGCTCAATCGGCCCAGACCCAGGGCCGGTCCACCGAAGCGCGCTCCCAACCCGTGGACGTTCCCGCGGAGTTCGGCTCCGACTGGCACGACCCGGTCACCGCGGTCCCGCCCATCGAGAAGCCTTCCGGCACGTCCTGCCAAGTCACCCTCGCCGAGGCGCAGTTCCGCGACTTCACCCCCTACCGGGGCACCTACACACCGCCCGCCGGCTGCGGCGACCGCTGGAGCAAGGTGGTGCTGCGCCTGGACGGCAAGGTCGCCGGACGGCAGTACGACCGGCTCGGCTATGTGCACGTCGGCGGGGTCGAGGTGCTCCGTACGTCGACCCCCGAGCCCTCGCCCGACGGCATCACGTGGTCCGTGGAGAAGGACGTCACGCGCTACAGCGACACCTTCCGTCGCGCCCAGGACGTCGAGATGCTCATCGGGAACGTCGTCGACGACACGTACACCGGCGTCCTCGACGTCAAGGTCACCCTCACCTTCTACGCGGGCCGCCCCGCCACGACCCCCGACAAGGTCCTCACCCTCGGCGAGGGCAACACCCTCACCACCCCGCGCAACAGCGAGCGCATCCTCGCCGAGGTGTACGCCACCGGATCGGGCGGCGGCTGCGAGGAGTTCTGGTACCTCAGCGTGCCCGGCTCCGCCCCCTACTCCTGCCAGGCCGACGGCGGTCCATACCGCGAGGTGCAGATCAAGGTGGACGGCCAACTCGCCGGAATCGCCGCCCCGTTCCCGACCGTGTGGACCGGCGGCTGGTCGAATCCCTTCCTCTGGTACGTCGTTCCGGGCCCGCGCGCCTTCGACGTCAAGCCGATCGAATACGACCTGACGCCCTACGCCGGTCTCCTCAACGACGGCCGCCCGCACCGCGTCGAGGTCTCCGTCGTCGGCGTACCGGAAGGGCAGAGTGGCTGGAGCACGCCCGTCAACGTCCTCGTCTGGCAGGACGCCAAGCGCGCGCACGTCACCGGCAAGGTCACCACGCACCAAGTCGGTGACCTCGCCAACTCCTCGACGTACACGCCCGGTTCACCGCAGCGCGTGGACACCGACGGCGGCCACCGGCTGACCGTCGCCGGCTACGTCGACACCTCGCACGGCCGCGTCACGACCACCGTCCGACGCACCCTCGCCAACACCTCCGCGCATCACTGGACCGACGGCGAGAACGTCGACGGCCTCGACGCGACCTGGTCCGACGACGAGTCGGTCACCGTCGACGGGCGCGGGCCGGCCCGCACGACGCACACGCGACGGACGTACACGATGAACGGCACGACCAGCGTCGGAGACGACGCCCGGCTGCGGACCGTGCTCACCATGGGTGACCGCGCCTCGGTGGTCGAGTCGCGGGGTGGCCGGCGTACCGCGTGGTCGCGGTTCGACGACACCTACACCGGCGACGCCACCTATCTCACGGGCGTGCCCCGTGACCAGCGGCACGCGGTCGGCACGACGAGCGAGCGCTACCGGCTGTACGGATCCGACGGCTGCTACGACCGCTCGCTGACCACCGTGCAGGGGGTGCTCACGGAGGAACGCGACCGCTGCTGAGGGCAGTTGTGTGCGACGCGTCACACGGGACGTGATTTACGTGTCTGCAACACGGAGGTTTCCGGCGGGATCTACGAAACCCTGAAGGTGATCGTCACGGAAGCCGCTTTCCGTATCGCAGAAGTCGCCCCGGACTTCTGCGGGCAGACGTCCCCCACAAGGAGTGCCCGTGCCGCCGTCCGTCCCGTCCCTGCCGCGACGCGTCGCACGCATATTGCGTACCTCTCTTTTCGCGCAGGTCGCCTGCGCGCTCGTACTCGGCATCACCGTCGGGAAGTTGTGGCCCGACGTGGCCACGGATCTCCAGCCGCTCGGCGACGGCTTCACTCGGCTGATCAAGACGATCATCTCGCCGCTGGTGTTCTGCGTGGTCGTCGTCGGCATCGCCAAGGCCGGTGACCTGAAGGCGTTCGGGCGGATCGGGCTCAAGGCCCTGATCTGGTTCGAGGTCGCGAGCACGCTCGCCCTGATCATCGGGCTGGTCGCCGCCAACGTCGTCCAGCCCGGCTCGGGGATGCACGTCGACCCCTCGACGCTGGACGCCTCGGCGGTCGACGCGAAGACGGGCGGGGGCTCGCTGCCCTCCACGACCGAGTTCGTGCTGAACGCCCTGCCCACCAGTTTCATCGGCGCCTTCGCCGAGAACTCCCTCCTCCAAGTCCTCGTCCTGGCCTGCCTCGTGGGCGCCGCGCTGCTCCACCTCGGCCGTACCAAGGTGCCGCAGGTGCTGCCCGCCATCGAGCAGGCCCAGGAGATCATCTTCGCGATCGTCGGCTTCGTGATGCGCCTCGCCCCGATCGCCGTGTTCGGCGCGATGGCCGTCCTGATCGGCCAGTACGGGCTCGGCGTGATCGAGACCTACGCCAAGCTGATCATCCTGTGCTACGTCGCCGCCGCGGTGTTCGTCGTGCTGCTCGCCGTCGCTCTGCGCATGGTCACCGGGCTCAGCCTCTGGAAGTTCCTGCGCTACATCCGCGAGGAGATGCTGCTCGCGCTCGGCACCGCGTCCACCGAGGCAGTCCTGCCGCGCGTGATGCAGAAGCTGCGCAAGGCGGGCGCCCGCGACGACGCCGTGGGCCTGGTGCTGCCCACCGGCTACTCCTTCAATCTCGACGGTGCCTCGCTCTACCTCTCCATCGGCACGCTGTTCATCGCGCAGGCCGTGGGTGTCGATCTCAGCCTGAGCGACCAGATCACCGTCGTCCTCGTCCTGATGCTGACCAGCAAGGGCATGGCGGGCATCCCCGGGTCCGCCTTCCTCGCCCTGTCCGCCACCGCCTCCTCGCTGGGCGCGATCCCGGCCGGTGCGGTCGCCCTGCTGCTCGGCGTGGACCGCATCATGGACTCGATGCGCGTCGTCACGAACCTGCTCGGCAACTGCGTCGCCGTCTTCGCGGTGTCCCGCTGGGAGGGGGCGCTGGACGTGGAGCGGGCGAAGAGGGTGCTGGAGGGCGAGGTCGTGGTCGAAACGGACGAGGCACCCCTCGCTGACGTGGTGACGGTCCCCGCTCAGGCCACCAAGGAGAATGCGCCCGAAGCCAACTGAACACGGATGAAGGCTCAACGGGCCGGTGCCACCACTTCAGCAGGACGCAGTGGTGGCACCGGCCCGTCGCCGTACGTTCTCAGCAGCCGTGCCCCGGAGCCCCGTCCACCAACGTGTCCAGCAGCCCACCGAACACCTCGCGTTGCTCGCTCGTGAGCGGCGCGAGGATCTCCTCGGCCGCCGACCTGCGTGACCTGTGCAGGCCCCGCAGCGCCTCGCGGCCGTCGTCCGTCAGCTCGATGCGGATCACCCGGCGGTTGGTCGGATCGGGGACCCGGCGCACCTTGCCGTTCGCCTCAAGGCCGTCGACCAGCGTCGTCACCGCTCGCGGGACCACCTCCAGGCGCTCGGCGAGATCCGCCATGCGCGGTGGCGAGCCCCAGTGCGACAGTGTGCGCAGCAGCCGGGACTGAGCGGGGGTGACGCCCAGTCCCGCCAGCTCGATGTGCCGCTTCTGGATGCGGTGCACACGGCGGGTGAACCGCAGCAACTGCTCCGCGAGCAGCCCGTCGGAATCTGGCGTGGTCATGCGGGAACAATATCAGGATGAAGTTCATTGTGAGCATAGGTAACAATGAGCTAAGCTCCGTCAGTCCGCACCACCTCACCCTCCGTAGGAGCCATGCCCCGAGACGACATCAACTGGACCCCCGCCCCCGGCACCTCGACCGACGAACCCCGGCAGGTGCGCCGAATCCTCCGACTCTTCAAGCCCTACCGAGCCCGGCTCGCCGTCGTCGGCGTGCTGGTCGGTGCCGCGTCCGTGGTCACCGTGGCCACCCCGTTCCTGCTCAAGGAGACGCTGGACGTGGCCATCCCCCAGGGCCGCACCGGGCTGCTCAGCCTGCTCGCCCTGGGCATGATCCTGAGCGCCGTCCTCACCAGCGTCTTCGGCGTGCTGCAGACCCTCATCTCCACGACGGTCGGCCAGCGCGTCATGCACGACCTGCGCACCGCGGTCTACGGCCGCCTGCAGCGCATGTCGCTCGCCTTCTTCACCCGCACCCGCACCGGCGAGGTGCAGTCCCGCATCGCCAACGACATCGGCGGCATGCAGGCCACCGTGACCTCCACGGCCACGTCCCTGGTCTCCAACCTGACCAGCGTGGTCGCCACGATCATCGCGATGGTCGCCCTGGACTGGCGGCTGACCGCCGTCTCCCTGGTCCTGCTCCCGTTCTTCGTGTGGATCAGCCGCCGCGTCGGCAACGAACGCAAGAAGATCACCACCCAGCGTCAGAAGCAGATGGCCGCGATGGCCGCCACGGTCACCGAGTCACTGTCGGTCAGCGGCATCCTGCTCGGCCGCACGATGGGCCGCTCCGACTCGCTGACCCGCGCCTTCTCGGAGGAGTCCGAGGGTCTGGTCGACCTCGAAGTCCGTTCCAACATGGCCGGCCGCTGGCGCATGGCCGTCATCACGATCGTCATGGCCGCGATGCCGGCGGTCATCTACTGGACGGCCGGTCTCGCCCTGCAGTCGGGCGGTCCGGACATCTCCATCGGCACCATCGTCGCCTTCGTCTCCCTCCAGCAGGGCCTGTTCCGCCCGGCCGTGAGCCTGCTGGCGACCGGCGTCCAGATCCAGACCTCGCTCGCGCTCTTCCAGCGCATCTTCGAGTACCTCGACCTGCCGATCGACATCACCGAGCGCGACAACCCCGTCCACCTCGACCGCGTCAAGGGCGAGGTCGCCTTCGAGAACGTCGAGTTCCGCTACGACGACAAGGGCGCCCCGATCCTTGACGACATCGACGTCACGGTCCCCGCCGGCAGCAGCCTCGCGGTCGTCGGGCCGACCGGCGCCGGAAAATCGACGCTCGGCTATCTCGTCCCGCGGCTGTACGACGTGACGGGCGGCCGGGTCACCCTCGACGGGGTCGACGTCCGCGACCTCGACTTCGACACCCTCGCGCGCGCGGTCGGCGTCGTCTCCCAGGAGACGTACCTCTTCCACGCGACGGTCGCCGACAACCTGCGCTTCGCCAAGCCCGACGCCACCGACGAGGAGCTGTACGCGGCGGCCCGGGCGGCCCAGATCCACGAGCACATCGCGGGTCTGCCCGACGGGTACGACACCGTCGTGGGCGAGCGCGGACACCGTTTCTCCGGCGGCGAGAAGCAGCGCCTGGCCATCGCCCGCACGATCCTGCGCGACCCGCCGGTGCTGATCCTCGACGAGGCGACCAGCGCCCTGGACACCCGCACCGAACATGCCGTGCAGGAGGCCATCGACGCGCTGTCGGCCAACCGCACGACGCTCACCATCGCGCACCGACTGTCCACCGTCCGCGACGCCGACCAGATCGTGGTCCTCGACTCCGGGCACGTGGCCGAGCGGGGCACCCACGAGGAGCTGCTGGAACTGGACGGACGGTACGCGGCCCTCGTACGCCGGGATGCCCAACTGGAACCGACAAGCTGAAAATATGCCGGGTTTGTGACGATATGCGGGTTACCGTGCCCGCATGTACCTGAACACTCCGCCACGGAGAACGATTCGACTGACGCGCAGGGGCCGGCTCGTCCTCATCGCGACCGGTGCCGTCGTGGCCGGCACCGCCGTGGCGGTGCCGTTGCTCAGCCTGGACAGCGAGGGGGATTCGTCCAAGCCCACCGCGCTGGTCATCCCGGAGGGCTGGCGCGCCGGCCAGATCTACGACGCCGTCGACAAGGCCCTCACCCTGCCGCCCGGCAGCGCCAAGAAGTCCCTCGCCAAGGCGAACCTCAAGCTGCCGAACGACGCGGAGGGCAACCCCGAGGGTTACCTCTTCCCGGCGACGTATCCGCTGGCCGAGAAGGCGACCCCGGAGTCCCTGCTGTCGTACATGGTCGACACGGCCAACAAGAAGTTCAACGGGGCGCCCATCGCCGCGGGCGCCCAGCGCAACTCGATGAACGTCTACCAGGCGGTCACCATCGCGAGCATCGTCCAGGCCGAGGCGGCCACGAAGGCGGACATGGGCAAGGTGGCCCGGGTCGTCTTCAACCGGCTGGAGCGGGGGATGCCGCTGCAGATGGACTCCACGCTCAACTACGCACTGAACCGCTCGACGCTGCGTACGACCAACGACGACACACGGATCGACAACCCCTACAACTCGTACATGCGCATGGGCCTGCCGCCCACGCCGATCGACAACCCGGGCGAGGACGCCATGCGCGCGGCCATCAGCCCGACGCCGGGCGACTGGCTGTACTTCGTCACGGTCAAGCCCGGCGACACGCGCTTCACCGCCGACTTCGCGGAGCACCAGCGCAATGTCGCGGAGTTCAACGCCGAGCAGAAGAGCGGGGCGAGCGCGCAGGCCGGGCCTGCGAGGTGACCGGGCGGGGCATCACGCGGCGGCCGACTCGGCAGACGCGACCGACTCGGCGGGTCCGCTCGGCAGGGTCGGTTCGCCCGGCGTTTCGGCCAGCAGCCGCCTGATGTCCCGGACGGCCGCGCGGCCGGCCCGGTTGGCGCCGATGGTGCTGGCCGAGGGGCCGTAGCCGACCAGGTGGATGCGTGCGTCGGCGACCGCGCGGGTGCCCTCGACCCGGATGCCGCCGCCCGCCTCGCGCAGCCGCAGGGGTGCCAGGTGGTCGATGGCGGCGCGGAATCCGGTGGCCCACAGGATCACGTCGGCGGCCAGGCGGTGTCCGTCGTTCCACTCCACGCCCTCGGGCGTGATGCGGTCGAACATGGGCTGCCGGTCCAGGACACCGTCGTCGATGCCCTGCCGGATCGCGTCGTTGAGCGGCAGCCCGGTCACCGACACGACACTCTTCGGCGGCAGCCCCTGCCGCACGCGCTCCTCGACCAGCGCGACGGCCGCCCGGCCCAGGTCCTCGTTGAAGGGGCCCTCGCGGAAGACGGGCGGACGCCGGGTGACCCAGGTGGTGGCGGCCGCGTACGGGGCGAGCTCCAACAGGTGCTGGGTTCCGGAGGCGCCGCCGCCCACCACGATGACCCGCTGCCCGGCGAACTCCTCGGGGCCGCGGTACTGCGCGGTGTGCAACTGCCGCCCGCGGAAGGTCTCCTGGCCCTTGTAGCGCGGCCAGAACGGCCGGTCCCAGGTGCCGGTCGCGTTGATCAGCGCACGCGTCGACCAGGTGCCGTCCGAGGTCTCCACGAGCAGCCGCCCGCCGACCCCCGCACGCACGGCATGGACGTCCACCGGACGTCGTACCCGCAGATCGAAGGCGCGCTCGTAGGCGGCGAAGTACTCCGCGACGACCTCCGCGGAAGGGCGCGCCGGGTCGGCGTCCGTGAGTTCCATGCCCGGCAGGGAGTGCATGCCGTGCACCTTGCCGTACGTCAGTGAGGGCCAGCGGAACTGCCAGGCGCCGCCCGGGGCGGGGGCGTGGTCGAGCACCACGAAGTCGCGCTCCGGCTCGAAGCCGGTGCGGCGCAGGTGATAGGCGCTGGACAGACCCGCCTGCCCGGCGCCTATGACGACGACCTCGACCTCACGCGTGTTGTTCACGTTTCTACCAACCGTGGTGAGGCCACCGATCTTCCCGGTCCCGTGCGGGGCTCCGCGGTTCGCTTCCCGCCGGCGCTACCAGGCCTGTCGGCTCACCGCCCGCCGGCGACCAGGAGGGGCGCGGCGCCGCCGACGACGGTGGCCTCCAGCAGCCCGCGCGCCGACAGCTCGGGGATCACGCCCTCGCCGAACCAGTACGCCTCCTCCAGGTGCGGATACCCGGAGAGGACGAAGTGTTCGACGCCCAGCGCGTGGTACTCCTCGATCAGGTCGGCCACCTCCGCATGGCTGCCGACCAGCGCGGTCCCCGCGCCGCCGCGCACCAGACCCACCCCGGCCCACAGGTTCGGGTGGATCTCCAGCTCGCCGCGCGAGCCGCCGTGCAGGGCGAGCATCCGCTGCTGGCCCACCGACTCACTGCGGCCGAGCGCGGTCTGCGCTGCGGCGATCGTGTCCGCGTCGAGGTCGTCGAGCAGCCGGTTCGCCGTCGCCCACGCCTCGGCGGAGGAGTCGCGCGAGATGGTGTGCAGCCGCACCCCGAAGCGCACGGTCCGGCCCTCCCGCTCGGCCAGCGACCGGATCCAGTCGATCTTCTCCTTGACCTGCGCGGGCGGCTCGCCCCAGGTCAGATACACGTCGGAGTGCCGCGCGGCTACCGGCCCGGCGGCGGGGGAGGACCCGCCGAAGAAGATCTGCGGCAACGGGTCGGGCGGCAGCGCGGTGAGCCCGCCCTCGACCTGGTAGTGCTCGCCTTCGAAGTCATACGGCTGTCCCCGCCACACCCCGCGTACGACGGACAGGAACTCGTCCGTCCGTGCGTACCGCCGGTCGTGGTCGAGCCGGTCGCCGAAGCGCCGCTGCTCGACCGAGTCGCCGCCGGTGACGACGTTCAGCAGCAACCGCCCACGGGTGACCCGTTGATAGGTCGCCGCCATCTGCGCGGCGAGCGTTGGCGAGATCAGCCCCGGCCTGAACGCGACGAGGAACTTGAGCCGCCTGGTGTGCTGGGCGAGCGCCACGGTCGTCAGCCAGGCGTCCTCGCACCAGGTGCCGGTCGGCGTCAGCACCGCTTCGAAGCCCAACTGCTCGGCGGCCTTGGCGATTTGGGCGAGGTACTCGATGTCGGGCGGGCGCACCCCACGGACCGGGGAGCCGGCCTGGTTGGACCCGTAGGCGTGCCGGTCGACGAGCGTACGGCCGTCACCGCCCGTCGGCAGGAACCAGTGCAGATGGACCGACATGTCACGAACCCCCGGAGGTACGGGCCGGAGTGGAGGACGGGGGCAGGTCGCCGTTGTAGCGCGTGTCCACGAAGTCGGCGAAGTCGACCTTCTTCGGGATGAGCTTCAACTCGGTGAAGGTGTCGGCGATTTCCTGCTCCGAGGCCACAACTCCCTTGTCGACAGCGACCGTCACCCGCGTGGAGTTGGTGCGCTTCACCGAGGCGAGCGCGGTCTCGTAGGGCAGCCCGGTGTCCTTCGCCCACACCTTGGCCCACTCCTCCTGGTGGCTGTGGACCCACTCCGTGGCCCGGTCGAGGCGCGCCAGATAGTCCTTGATCGCGGCCGCCTTCTCCTTGTTCCCGAGGGCGCTCGGCGCCGCCACCTGGAAGGTCAGCCCGTTGGTCACGCCCTGCCCGGTGGTCAGGACGCGCCCCTGCTTGGCCTGCAGAACCTGAGAGGTGTACGGGTCCCACACGGCCCACGCGTCCACCTTGCCGGACGTGAACGCGGCCAGCGCGTCGGCCGGTTGGAGGTACTTGACCTTCACGTCGCTCAGGCTCAGCCCGGCCGCCTTGAGGGAGGCCACCAACTGGTAGTGCGCGGACGAACCCTGCGCCACCGCGATCGACTTCCCCTTCAGCTCCTGGGGTTTGGTCAGCTTCGAGCCGTCCGGTACGAGGATGGCGTCGCCCTCGGACGTGCCGTGCCAGGCGGCCACCACCGAGATCTTCGAGCCGGCGCCGGCCGCGAAGACCGGCGGGGTGTTTCCGACGCCGCCGATGTCGACGGCCTTGGCGTTGACGGCCTCCAGGAGCGGCGGGCCGGAGGTGAAGGTGGACCACTTGATCTTGTACTTGAGGTTCTTGAGCTCCCCGGCAGCCCGCAGGATGGCCTCCGAACCACCCTTCTGGTCACCGACGTTGAGCGTGACGGAGCCGGTGCCGTCGGTGTCGGTCCCCGTGCTGGCGGACGAACTCCCACCGCAGGCGGTGAGCAGGAGGGCGAAGGGGAGAAGCAGTGCGGCGGGGACGAGGCGACGTCGCATGGAGGTCCGTTCCGTTCAACTGGGGTGTGGGTGTGGGGAAGGCAGGTGGGATGGGGGCTGGGGTGTGGGTGCCGGCAGTTCAGGCGGGACGGGGACTGGGGGAGTTCAGGCGGCTTGCGCGGCGGTGTCGACGCCGAGCCGTTCCAGCAGGCCGGCGCGGAGTTCGGCGAACCGGGGGTCGGTGATGTCGCGCGGGCGGTCGAGGTCGATCTGCTGCTCGTGTGCGATGACGCCGTCGTCCATCACCAGGACGCGGTCGGCGAGCAGGACGGCCTCCTCGACGTCGTGCGTGACCAACAGGACCGCGCAGCCGCGCCGTTGCCACAACTCGCCGACCAGTTGCTGGGCCTTGATGCGGGTCAGCGCGTCGAGCGCGCCGAACGGCTCGTCGAGCAGGAGGAGATCGGGTTCGCGAACCAAAGCCCGTGCCAGGGAGGCGCGTTGGGCCTCACCGCCGGACAGGGTCTTGGGCCAGGCGTCGGAGCGGTGGCTCAGGCCGACCTCGGTGAGAGCCTGTTCGGCGACGGAGCGGGTCGGCTTGCCGGGCAGTCCGAGCAGTACGTTGCGCCAGACCTTCTTCCACGGCATCAGGCGAGGCGCCTGGAAGGCGACGGCCCTGCGGCGCGGCACGAGGACCGTGCCCTGGATGTCCCGGTCGAGGCCGGCGAGGATGCGCAGCAGCGTGGACTTGCCGCAGCCGCTGCGACCGAGCAGGGCGACGAACTCGCCCGGCCGGACGTCGAGTCGGAGGTCGTCGATGACGGCACGGCCGTCGAAGGACCGGGTCAGCCCCTCGACCTGGACGGCGTGCGTGACGGTGGGGCTCACCGGCCGGTGAACGTCGGTCGCCATTGCAGCAGCACCTTTTCGAGGGAGCGGACGATGAAGTCGGCCAGCAGACCGAGGAAGGCGTAGACGATCAGGCAGACCACGATCACGTCGGTCTGCAGGAAGTCCCGTGCCTGCACCATGAGGAAGCCGATGCCCGCGTCCGCGTTGATCTGCTCGGCGAAGACGAGGGCGAGCCAGGCGATACCGAGGGAGTAGCGCAGCCCGGTGAGCGCGCCCGGCAGTGCCCCCGGCAGTACGACGTGTCGGACCAGTCCCCACCGGGACAGTCCCAACGACTCGCCTGCCTCGATGAGTTGGGAGTCCACGCCGCGAATGCCGGCGTACACGTTCAGGTAGAGCGGGAAGGTCACGCCGAGCGTGATGATGGCGACCTTCGGGGCCTCGCCGATGCCGAACCAGATGATGAACAGCGGGATGAGACCGACGAACGGCACGGTCCGCAGCATCTGCACCGGCGCGTCCACCAGATCCTCGCCGATCCTGAACAGCCCGGAGACCAGGGCGAGTCCGGTACCGATGAGGGTCCCGAACAGCAGCCCGAACGCCACGCGCTGGAGCGAGGTGCCCATCGCCGAGGTCAGCGACCCGTTGCCGATCAGATCCCCGGCGACGTGTGCGATCCGCCCCGGAGACGCGAGCACGTCGGAGGTCAACACCCCTGTGCTGCTGAGGAGTTGCCACAGCGCGAGCAGCAGAACGGGCCCGGAGGTCCGGCGCAGCCAGCGCGGGACGCGGGTGCCTCGGGAGGAGGCGGGGGCGATGGGAACGAGGTCGAGGGCTGCGCCCGGACCACCGCCGACCACGCCGTCCTTCTCTACGGATATAGGAGATATATCGGGTTCGGAGGCGCCGGGTGGCGCGTGGCTGATGCTCATGGAAGCTCCACGGGGAGGAGAGCGGCCGGTGGGGGTGGGTCTCGATGCCGCCACACCGGCTGAACCGGCGCTGATCGTCGTCGATCAGTACGGATCAGTACGGATCAATACGGATCAGCGCGGATCAGTGGGCGTGCGGGACGGTCGGCGTACGAGCCCCAAAGGCGGTCGGCGAGAGCCGGAAGGCGTCAAGGCATCAAGGCGTAGGCATGGAACGCCGGGGCCGACATGCCAGGGTGTGGGGAAAAGGCGTCAGCGGCCGCGACAACACGCGGCGGAGGCCACCCGCAGCAGGTCGATGTGACCGCGCGTGGTGAGCAGAACTGAACGCAACATGCGGCGAAAGTAGTCAGATCGTCGGGTCACGGTCAATGGCGTCTCGCGGACTGGACCCCTCGTATCAACCGGCGGTCGTCCCCTCATGTGTCCAACCGGGCGTATGGGTCAGGATGGGGGCATGTCAGATGCCTTCACCACGCGAGTCCTGAACATCACCACGGGTTCGAGGGAACGGGTCGTCGATCTCACGAGCGACTGCGAGGCGTTCCTGAGGGAGGCGGCCGCGGGCCGCGACGGCCTCCTCAACGTTTTCGTCCCGCACGCCACGGCCGGGATCGCGGTCATCGAAACGGGCGCAGGCAGCGACGACGACCTCCTCGCCGCCCTCCACACCCTTCTCCCGGCCGACGACCGCTGGCAACACCGCCACGGCACCCCGGGCCACGGCCGCGACCACGTCCTCCCGGCGTTCGTGCCGCCGCATGCGACGCTGCCGGTGGTGGGCGGGCGGTTGGAGTTGGGGACTTGGCAGTCGGTGTGTTTGGTGGACACCAACATCTCCAATACCAACCGTCACGTGCGATTGAGCTTCCTGGGGTAGACAAGATCATCCTGGGGGTGGTCCTTCATTCCCCGTACCTGGTATGCGGAACAGGAGAAGGGATCCGCAGACGTCGGAAGCCGTGCAGCCACGCGAAACTCCTCTCCACGACCTACCGGTAGGTGCCCAGTTCGGTGCCGTAGAGGGTGCCGCGTCTGGCAACCGCACCTTCCTCAACAAGACCACCGACACCATCACCGGCCTCACTGACGTCGGCGCCCGGGAATTTGCCCCCGTACTCGGCCGCTTCGTCAGCCTCGACCCCGTCTTCGAGGACGACAGCCCGCAGGAACTCGGCGGCTACGCCTACGCCTCGGACAACCCCGTCACGTTGTCCGACCCAACCGGCGAGGAGATCGGCTCGCGCCCCAACTCCTGCCAGTACGATCTGGCGAACTGCTCGAAGAAAGTACAAAAAGAGGTCGGCTACGACTCGAAAACCGGGCTTGCCGACTACCGTCGGGGCACGGTGGTCTCCAAGGGCACGGCGGCCTCCATCAGCAGCCACTACAGCAACCCGGTCACCGACAGCGGCTACACCCCGCCCGCGCCTAAACCGCAGCCGCACCGGTCCTGGTGGTCGAAGTCCTGGAACTGGACCAAGCAGACCTTCGGCACATGGGACGGATGGAAGAACAGGGTTCTGCCCGCCGCTGGCTTCGGCGCATGCCTTGTGGTCTCGGCGGGCCTGTGCACCGGCCTGGGCCTGGTCATCGTGGGAGCGACTTTCGCGGGTGACGGCGTGACCACTGGCAAGTGGGACTTCGGCCAGGCGGGCCGAAGCCTCGCCTGGACCCTTGCCGGAGGGGCTGCGGCAAGGGTGCTCGGAGGTTCCTGGTCGGAGTCCGCCATTATGAGCCGTATTCGCGTCAAGACCGTTTTCCAGGACGAGAACGTCACCATCCATGGCTACCGTCACGTGGTCGACTGGGGCGCCACCTATGCCAATGTGAGCCTCAACGTCGGCATTTCGGCGTCATTCTGCGGAGCCGGTGCCGCGAGCCCCGCTGCTGTCCGTAAGCATGTTTGCTGAGACCTGGAGAACAACATGGAAACGGCGATGAATGCAGTCGTACTGAGGCGGAGTTCTTGGCTGGCCTTTTCAGGGGTGGCCGTCGTCGGCCTCGGGATCGGCATGGTCGCGGCGGTGTATCACGTCACCTCGGTGCACGGATTCCGTGACGGGTGGCAGGGCATTCCGGTATACCTGGCCATCGCGGCGATCCTCGGGAGGATCGCGAACTGCAAGGTCGTCCTGCGGGAGACCGAGCTGCTGGTGGTCAACCCCCTGCGCACCCATGCCGTCCCGGTATCGAGGATCCGTGCGGGGGCGGTCGGTGACGACGGCACGCTAGTGGTGCGTCTCGACGGCGGCCAGGACATTCGGGTCTTCGCGTTCGGTGGCTCCGTCGTCGACCGTTTGCGGGGCACGAGCGGCGAGGCGGCACGGAAGATCAACGACTGGCTCCGTACGGAGCACACGGTGCGCCGCGCCGAAGCAGACGCCGGGGACGTGGCCGTCCGCTGGACCCTGATGCCCGTCGCTGACGCAGCGCTGGTCCTGTGCGTGGCCGTGGCGGCAGGCGGTGCCGTCTGGATGGTGGTCGGCTGAGGACCATAGGAGAGGAACACGGGCGCCACAGTCGCGGACCTTCGATGAGGCTTTGCGTGGGCGACTGCCGGTGTGATGTCCGGTCGCGTATGCAGCTCACCTGGCAGGAGGCCCGCCGTGGCCGGGTCTGGACGGTCGTCGCCGGTGCCTCACCCGGCGTCGATCGGGCCACACATCAGGTTGCCGGGTTCGGCAGGGTCGTCGCTGGTCCAGAACTGGGTCCACAGTGCGGCGAACTCGGGGCGGCTGAGGTAGCCGTCGGCGTCCTGGTCGAGCCGGTCGAAGGCGCCGCCGGTCTCCACGGGCCGCCCGTGCCAGGTGTCGACGAGACGCTGGTGCTCGCCGCGCGAGATGCGTCCGTCGGCGTTCTCGTCGACCGCGTCGAAGATGGTGTCGGCGGTGGCGGTGACGGCCTCGGGGATGGTCGGCAGCAGGTCCACCATGGCGAGGAGGTCGTCCATGTCGATCCGGCCGTCCCGGTCCGTGTCCACGGTCTTTGACAAGTGCTGCCACCAGCCCTTCAGCACGCCATCCACACGCGCCGCGAGTTCCGATCCCTCTCTCACTCGCGGCAGCCGGCCCCAGCGGTCCGCCAGGGCCACGAAGTCCGCCTCCTCCAGATAGCCGTTGCCGTCCGCGTCGAACGCCTCGAACATGGCCTGGAGCTTGGTCCGCTGGAACTCGCTGGACATCACATGTCTCCTTACTTCACTCGCGGTACTGGGGACATGCTGTCCGCGGCAGGCCGCCCCGCAACGGCGCTCGCGCTCACCGCGGCGGATGTCCGCGCGCCCACGAGCCCGCCCGGTGCGCCGGGCGCCGGTTTGCCCGCTGCGGAGGGAGCAGGGGACGTCACACGCACAGTCGTCCGGCGGCCCCTGCACCGGCAACCGTCCACGCCCGCCGAGGGCCGCCGCCGATTCCGTACCCTTGCGGCATGCGCATGCGCCCCACTCTGAGCTGGACCCCCGCGGCGGCGGACCTGCTGCCGGGCACCACCGACCTGGAGCCGGTCGTCGACGCGCTGAGCGCAGGCGGTGTGCTGGTGCTCAGCGGGGCGGGCATCTCCACGGAGTCGGGCATCCCCGACTACCGGGGCGAGGGCGGGAGCCTGAGCCGGCACACCCCGATGACCTACGAGGACTTCACCGGCGGCGCGCAGGCGCGGCGCAGGTACTGGGCGCGCAGCCACCTCGGCTGGCGCACCTTCGGGCGGGCCCGCCCGAATGCGGGACACCTGGCGGTGGCCGCCTTCGCCCGGGACACCTGCCTCTCGGGCGTGATCACCCAGAACGTCGACGGCCTGCACCAGGCCGCCGGCAGCGAGGACGTCGTGGAGCTCCACGGCAGCCTGGACCGGGTTGTCTGCCTCTCCTGCCGCGCGATCAGCCCGCGCCGCGAACTCGCCCGGCGCCTGGAGGCCGAGAACCCGGGCTTCGACCCGGTCGCCGCCGGGATCAACCCGGACGGTGACGCGGACCTCACCGACGCGCAGGTCGGGGACTTCCACGTCGTGCCGTGCGCCGACTGCGGGGGCGTCCTCAAGCCGGACGTGGTGTTCTTCGGCGAGGCGGTTCCGCCGCAGCGTGTCGAGCACTGCCGGCGGCTGGTCCGCGAGTCGACCGCCCTGCTGGTCCTCGGCTCGTCGCTGACGGTGATGTCCGGCCTGCGGTTCGTCCGCCAGGCGTCGCAGGAGGGCAAACCGGTGCTGATCGTCAACCGGGACCCCACCCGTGGCGACCCGCACGCCCGCACCCGGGTGGCGCTGCCGTTGGGAACGGCCCTGACGACCGTCGCCGACCGACTCGGCATCCCCGTCGGTGAGCAGGCGGGCTGAGGAACAGGTCCGGATGACGGCATGGAACGAAGCCGCCTTCACCGGGATCACGCGTTGATGCGTCGCCGTCGACAGTCCTGAGCCGCACACCGAGTTCTCCGGGCTGGTGGCGTTGATGTGCGGTGACGTTCGCCGCCGAGTCCGCAGCGGGGCGGTGGCGCGGTCCGGGGCCGGACCCGCAGCGCGCCACGCACCGCCCGACCCCGGCGCACCGGTCGCGAGGGGCGTCCACGGGCTCGTTCGGGGTGCCCTAACTGCGCCCGTCGTGCGCTGCCTGATCGGTCACCGGGGCCGCGCCCGTCGCTCGTTCAGGCACGCCATTCGCACATTGTCGCCGGGTTCGCCCGCCGGGAAGCTGATCCGCGTCGGTGGAGGACAGCGGCGACCCGTGCCAGGGCCACCGCACGCTGAAACGAGGTGACCATGGGTGCCGCACAGGACCTGCCCGCCGATCCTGGGGGCTACGCCGCCCGGATCCTGGCCCGACTGGCCGCAGCCCCGCACCGGACCGCCACGCACTGGCGCGGACGGGCCACTACGGCGGGGGAGTTGGCCCGGGCCGTGACCGGCGCCGCCCGCACCCTGCGTGGGCTCGGCGTGGGACCCGGCAGCGTTGTGGGCATCCTGGTGGCGCCCAACAGCCCCGACACTCTCGTCGCCCGGTACGCGGCCCACCTGTTGGGCGCCGCCGTCACTCACCTGAGGTCCGCCAATCCCGGCTCGACCGCGCCCGTTCTGCCGCTCGGCGCCCAGCTGCGGATCCTGCTGGACACCTCGACCGACGTGCTGTTCACCGATGCCGAGAACGCCGGGCGTGCCCAGGAGCTGTGCGCTCGCGTCAACCGACGGCCCGCCGTCACCGGGTTCGGAGTCGGAGCCGGCGGCGCCGTACCCGTGGAACCCGCGGACCCGGCTCACCTCGGCCCGCTCGCCGCGCCCGATCCGAGCGACCTCGCCGCTGTCGTCTTCACCAGTGGAAGCACCGCTCAGCCCAAGGGGATCCGGCTGTCGGTGCGCGCCTGGGAGAGCACCGTCGCCGCCACCGCAGCCTCCGTCACCGAGGACGATCCACGGCTGCTCGTCGTCACACCGCTCAGCCACACGGCGGGGCCGATGGCCGACGCCGTCCTCGCCGCGGGCGGAACCGTGGTCCTGCACGAGGAGTTCGAACCGGCGCGCGCCGTGCGGGCGGTGACCGAACACCGCATCACCCGCACCTTCATGGCCACCGCGCATCTGTACCGGGCGGTGGACCACGTCCGCGGCGAACCGGCCGACCTCTCCTCGCTGCGGCAGCTGATCTACAGCGGCAGCACCGCCGCGCCCGCACGGATCGAGGAGGCCGTGCAGACCTTCGGGCCCGTCCTCGTACAGGGCTACGGGACCACCGAGGGCGGCCGGATCACGCTGCTCGACCCCGGAGAGCACATGGACCCGCGGCTGCGGACCACGGTGGGCAGACCCTTCGAGGAGACCGCCGTCAAGATCTGCGACCCCGGCACGGGTGACGAACTGCCCACCGGGCACAGCGGCGAGGTATGGGTGCGCTCACCCCACGTCATGGACGGCTACCTCAAGGATCCCGGCCTGACCGCGTTGGTCCTGCGCGCGGGCTGGTACCGCACCGGCGACATCGGACGCGTCGACGGGCAGGGCTATCTGCACCTGCTCGACCGGGTCGCGGACATGGTGAAGGCCGAGGGCGTCAAGATCTACCCCGCCGTCGTGGAGCGGGAGATCGCCGCGTTGGCCGGTGTCGCGCACGTCGCCGTCTACGGCGTCCGCGACATGGACGGCATCGAGCACCTGCACGCCGCGATCGTGGCGAGGCCCGGCGCCCGGGTCGGCTCCGCCGAGGTCTGCTCCCGGGTCGGCAGCGCGCTGACCGCGGCTCACGTACCCGAGGAGATCCGGTTCCTCGACGAACTCCCGCTCAACGACTCGGGCAAGCCCGACAAACGGCGTCTGCGCCGGCTGTCCGCCACTGTCTGAGCGCCTCTGCCCGAGTACGGCCCTTCTCGCTCCGGTTCCGTCGGATGCCGGCGAAGGCTCAACGACCCTTACCAGAAAGTGAGTTCGCGCCATGACCCAGCATTTGGACTTCTTTGCGAGCGAGATGCAGGAGTTCGCCGACAGCAAGCGGTCCTTCCTCGAGATCGGCCGTCGCGCCGGGCGGTTCCCCAGTGCGGTCGCCCGGACCCCCGGCGACGGCCGCGACCTCGACATCAGCGTCTGGTGCAGCAACGACTACCTCGGTATGGGGCAGCACCCCGCGGTGCTCGATGCGATGCGTACCGCCCTCGACGCGTTCGGCGCGGGCTCCGGCGGCTCGCGCAACATCGGCGGCACCAACCACTACCACGTCCTGCTGGAGAACGAACTCGCGGCGCTGCATGCCAAGGAGAGCGCCCTGATCTTCAGTTCCGGCTACACCGCGAACGACGGCGCGCTGTCCGTCCTGGCCGGCCGGATGCCCGGCACGCTGGTCTTCTCCGACGAGCTGAACCACGCGTCCATCATCGACGGGCTGCGCCACAGCCGCGCCGAGAAGCGAATATTCCGTCACAACGACGTGGCACACCTTGAAGAGCTCCTCGCCGCCGCCGACCCGCAGCGGCCCAAGATGATCGTCCTGGAGTCGGTGTACTCGATGTCCGGCGACGTGGCGCCGCTGAAGGACATCTCCGCCCTCGCCCGGCGCCACGGGGCGACGACGTTCATAGACGAGGTGCACGCGGTCGGCATGTACGGTCCCGAGGGCGCCGGAATCGCCGCCCGCGAGGGCATCGCCGACGACTTCACCGTCATCATGGGCACGCTGGCCAAGGGGTTCGGCACCTCCGGTGGCTACATCGCCGGACCCGCGCCGCTGATCGACGCGGTCCGCAGCTTCTCGCGCTCGTTCATCTTCACCACCTCGCTGCCCCCGGCGCTGGCCGCGGGCGCGCTCGCCGCGGTCCGTCACCTGCGCGCGAGCGAGGAGGAGCGCGACCGGCTCCGGGACAATGCCCGGTTGCTGCACCGCCTGCTGGACGAGCGGGGCATCCCGTACGTCTCGCCGATGTCGCACATCGTGTCCGTGTTCGTCGGCGACGACGCGCTGTGCCGGCAGGCCTCCGCCCTCCTGCTGGAGCGGCACGGCATCTACGTCCAGGCGATCAACGCGCCCAGTGTCCGGGCGGGCGAGGAGATCCTGCGGGTTGCGCCCTCGGCCACCCACAGCACCAGCGACGTGGAGAAGTTCGCCGAGGCGCTCGGCGGCATCTGGCAGGAACTGGACATTCCCAGGACGCGGACCGCGCACACCCTGTGACCGGTGCCGTCCTGCGCGGTGCCCCGGGCCTGCGGGCCGGGGCACCGCGCACGAGAGCGCACGTCGAGCACTGCTGAGCGGAGGCCTCATGTCCCTGTCGGTGGCGGCGATCCTCGCCGAGTCCGCGGCCCGGCGCCCGGACCATCCGGCGGTCGTCTTCGGTGACGATCGGGTGACCTACGAGCAGCTGTGGCTGCGCGCCAGGAAGTACGCGGCGGCCCTGGCCGGCCTCGGCGTCGGGCCGGGTGACCGGGTGGCTCTGCTGATCGGCAACTCGCCCGAGTTCCCGGCCGTCCACTTCGGGGCGTTGGCGCTGGGCGCGGTCGTGGTCCCCGTGCACGCGCTGCTCAAGGCGTCCGAGATCGAGTACGTGCTGCGCGACTGCGGCGCCTCGGTCCTGGTGTGCGAGGGGGCGCTGCTGACCGAGGGCGCGCCGGGTGCGACGCTCGCCGGGGTGCGGCTGGTCACGGTGCTGGCGCCCCGGGCCGCGGACGCGCCCCGGTTGGACGCGGTGGCCGACCGGGCCGAGCCGATCGAGGGCTGGAGGCCGCAGGAGCCGGGCGACCTGGCTGTGGTCCTCTACACCTCGGGCACGACCGGCCGGCCCAAGGGAGCGATGCTGACGCACCGCAACATCGTGAGCAACGTCGAGGTCGGGATGGTCTCGCCGTTCGACTTCCGGCCCGGTGACGTGCTGCTCGGCTGCCTGCCCCTGTTCCACACCTTCGGGCTGGTCTGCGCGATGAGCACCTGCTTCCGGGCCGGGGCGACCATGGTCCTGATGGAGCGGTTCGACGCCGGTCCCGCCCTTGAGCTGATGATCCGTCACGGCTGCACGGTGTTCATGGGCGTGCCCACGATGTACCTGGCGCTGCTCGAAGCGGCGCGGCACGAACCCCGGCGGCCCCCACTCGACCGTGTCTACTCCGGCGGCTCCGCTCTGCCGGTCAAGGTGCTCGACGAGGTCCGGCGGACCTTCGGCTGCCCGGTGTACGAGGGGTACGGACTCACCGAGACCTCCCCGGTGGTGGCGTACAACCAAAAGGCCTGGCCGACCCGGCCGGGCACGGTGGGGCTGCCCATCCGGGGCGTCGAGGTGGAGATCGCGCGGGCCGACGCGGAGGGCCGGATCGAACTGGTGGCGGCGGGCACGGTGGGCGAGATCGTGGTTCGCGGCCACAACGTGATGGCCGGATACCTGGGGCGTCCCGAGGCGACCGCCGAGGTGCTGGTGGACGGCTGGTTCCGGACGGGCGACCTCGGCGTGAAGGACGAGGACGGCTATCTGTCGGTGGTCGACCGCAAGAAGGACATGGTGGTGCGCGGCGGCTACAACGTCTACCCGCGCGAGATCGAGGAGGTGCTCGTGCACCACCCGGCCGTCGCGCAGGTGGCCGTCATCGGCCTGCCCGACGAGCGGCACGGCGAGGAGGTGTGCGCGGTGGTCGTGGCACGGCCCGGGGTGGCCGCCGGGCAGCCGCTCGGCGAGCGGATCGTGAACTGGAGCCGGGAGCGGCTCGCCGCCTACAAGTACCCCCGGCGAGTGGAGTTCGTCGACTCCTTCCCCCTCGGACCCAGTGGAAAGGTCCTCAAGCGCGAGTTGGCCGCACTGGTGGGCGACGGGCCCGCGGTTCCGGCCCGATCGATGCGCGATTAAGCGACACGTGTTGCACACACGACATGTGTCGTGGAACGATCTGGGTCGACGATCCTCCGAAGGGAATGGACACCCATGAGCAAGGACAACGCGGCGCCGTCGGCGGCCGCGGTCGACTCCGAACGCATCGGCCCCGATCTGTGGTGGCTCACCGGCATCCTTGTGCTGGGCGGTTTCGCCACCCTGTTGGACAGCACGATCGTGAACGTGGCGGTCGGCACGCTCGCGAAGGAGTTCGACGCCGAACTGTCCGCCGTCCAGTGGTCCGTGACGGGCTATCTGCTGGCCCTGTGCATGACCATCCCGCTCAGCGGCTGGGCCGTCGAACGCTTCGGCGCCAAGCAGACCTGGCTCTTCTCGCAGGTGGTCTTCCTCGCCGGGTCGCTGCTCGCCGGACTGTCCTGGTCGGTGGAGAGCCTGATCTTCTTCCGTGTGCTCCAGGGCATCGGCGGCGGTCTGGTGATGCCGGTCGGCCAGTCGCTGCTGGCGCAGGCCGCCGGCACCAAGCGGCTGGGAAGGCTGATGGGCATCGTCTCCATCCCGGCCATGTTCGCCCCGGTCGTCGGACCGACGCTCGGCGGAGTCGTCATCGACAACATCGGCTGGCGCTGGACCTTCTACCTCAACCTGCCGCTCGGCCTCGTCACCATCGCGCTGTCCCTGATGAAGATCAGCAATGTGGTCACCCCCGGCCGCTCCCGCCTGGACGTGCTGGGTCTCGTCCTGCTCGCGCCCGGCCTCGGCGCCTTCCTGTACGGCCTGTCCGAGGTGGGTGAGGAGGGCAGCTTCGGCAATGGCCGCACGATCATCGGGCTGATCGCCGGTGTGCTGCTGATCGCGGCCTTCAGCGTGCACGCGCTGCGGACCCGCTTCGCGCCTCTCATGGACCTGCGGCTGCTGCGGGAGCGCAACTTCACCAGCGGCACGGCGGCGACGTTCTTCCTCAGCATGGCGATGTTCGGCGCGATGATCCCGCTGCCGCTGTACTTCCAACTGGTCCGCGGCGCGGACGTGATGGAGTCGGGCCTACTCCTGATGCCGCAGAGCATCGGTTACTTCCTCGCCATCGTGGTGGTCGGCCGGCTCACCGCCATGTACGGCGCGCGGTCGGTCTCGATCGCGGGCGTCCTCCTCGCGGCGGCCGCGACCCTTCCGTTCGGTCTGATCACCGCGGACAGCAGCAAGCTCCTGCTCTGCTCGTCGATGGTGGTCCGCGGCTTCGGTTTCGGTGCGGCCATGCTCCCGTGCATGACCACGGCCTACTCGGGTCTCACGGCCGCCACGGTGCCGCACGCGACCAGTGCCTTCAACATCTTCCAGCGGATCGGCGCCTCGGTCGGTACGGCCGCGCTCGCCGTGGTGCTCCAGCAGCGCGCGACGGCCGAACTCGACGGCCGTTCCGCCGGGTTGACCCAGGTGCTGCCGGACAGCGACATCGCGCATTCGCTGGCGGGTGCCTTCTCCACGACGTTCTGGTGGGCGCTGGGGCTGACCGTCCTCGCCTTGCTGCCGTGCGTGGCCTTGCCGGGCAGGCAGCCGCGTGAAGCCTCTTCGCCGGCCGCCGAACCCGTACCACTGGGCGAGGCCGCGGTCTGATCTCCTGAGCGGCCCCGGCAGCGGGCGGCGCGGCCGAACGGACCACCCGGTCCGGGTCGCGCCGCCCGTCCGCACCCTCGGGCCGCGCGTCGCCCTGTACCCGGGCGGACCTGGTGCACGGGCGGACGTGCATGACCTCCGCGTCGTGCACGGGTCGCACCAGGAGAGACACCGTCCCGCGTCGGCCCACCCCTGGAGTCCCGCCCGGCGCAGGCACCCGGCCCGAAGGCAGGGCCGCCGACAGAACTGGGGCCGGGCACGTCCGTGCGTGCCCGGCCCCAGTTTCTCCGCCCTCACCCTCTCTCGTGCGGCTCCTCCTCGGCCGGATTGGGCTCAGGTCGCCCCAGGCCCAGCAACAGCAGCGCCAGCGAGGTGCCCGAACGGCCGAGCGCCGAGTGGTAGAGGCGCAGTACGGCGTTCTCCCGGGCCAGCTCCGCACTCGGCGAGCCCAGCCGGCGGCGCAGCGAGGCGAGTTCCGCCGCCGCCTCGCTGCGCCGGACGACCAGATCGATCAGCGACCGGTCCAGCTCGCCGATGTAGTCGTGCTGCTCCGCCACTCGCTCGGCGGCCGACCGCACCCCGCTCACCGCTTGGCTCCCGGCAGCCGTACGAAGGCCTCGCCGCGCACGGTGACCGGGCCGTCCTCGATCCGTACGGTGACGGACAGCCGGGCCCGGCGCACCCCCTCGTCCTCGTCGATCGCCGTGACGCGGGCAGCGCAGCGCACCACGGCGTGGACCGGGGTGGGCGCCGAGAAGCGGACCTTGAACGACAGCAGGTCCTGGACCGGTACCCAAGTCGTAAGAAGCCGCCCCAGCAGGGCCATGGACAGCATGCCGTGCGCGATCACATCGTCCAGACCGGCAGCACGGGCCGCGTCCGAGTCGATGTGGATCGGGTTGTGGTCGCCGGACGCGCCCGCGAACAACGCCAGTAGTGTCCGGGTGATCGATACGCCCGGAAGTTCGGGCAGTTCTGTGCCGATCTCGGCCGACGCGGGGGAGAACACGCTCATGTTCCCTCCCCGCCCTCGCTCGCCGCCCGGACCGCGATCACCTGGTGCAGGTCCGCCACCGGCTCTCCGCCGGGACCGGTCACCGCCGTGTCGCGTACCACGAACTCCAGTGCGCCACGGGCCCTGATGTCCGTGATGACGGGCGCGAAGGTGAGGGTCTGGCCGGCGAACGCCGGGTGGTGGTAGACGAAGCCCTGTTCCACGTGGAGCACCCGGTCGAGGGCCACGCCCATCTCGGTCAGCAGATCCGACGGATCCGCGAGGTCGAGGCCGAACAGAAAGGTGGGCGGCACCGGCAGATCCGGGTGGCCGGCTCGCCGGGCGGCGTCCAGGTCGGTGAACTTCGCCCCGGGCGCCCCCACCACCTCGTTGAACATCCGCAGCCTGCCGCGCTCCACCTCCGCCGTGAAGGGCGCGGACCTGGTGCCCACAAACGCCGTGTCGATCACCGGATCACCGCCTGACGGCCCTTCTCCCGCGCCGCGTGCAGCAGGTCGCGGTTGCGGATCAGCTTTCCGTTGCTGGTGCGCGGCAGCGCGGCCGCGTTGAAGTGGAACACCTTGGGAATCTTGTGCGCACTGAGCCGGACCCGGCACCAGTCGAGCAGGGCGCTCTTGCTGAGCGCCCCTTTGGCCACCACGTGCGCCTCGATCGCCTCGCCGAAGACCACCACGGCTTCCCCGACCTCGGGATGGTCGGCGAGGACCGCCTCGATCTCCGTGAGGTCGACCTTCAGCCCGCCGATCGCGACCACGGAGTCGGCCCGTCCGTTGATCTCCAGGACCCCCGAACCGGGCCGCGCCCGGCACCGGTCGTACGTGTTGAGCCAGCCGTCCGTGAACCGATCGGCGCGGTCCGTGTGCAGGTAGGGGTCCTCTGCGAGTCGCACCCGCAGAGTCCCCTCGACCACGGCCGTCCCGACACCGGGGGCTGGGAGCCCCACCGCCGACGGGCCATGACGTCCCGTCAGGTCGGTGGCGATGATGCCCGCCTCGGTCATCCCGTACGCCTGGCCCACCCGGACGCCGTAGCGCCGCGCGAACCGGTCGAAGACCTCACACGACAGCATCTCGCCGCCGGAGACCGCCAGCCGCAGCGCGGGCAGCGGTGGCGGCGCGGCGGTCCGGCTCAGCAGGTCGAAGTGGACCGGCACTCCGAACACCGCGTCCACCGGCCGCTCCGCCATCAGCTTCAGCAGCTCGAAGGGCTGCGGGCGGGCGGCGAAGTGCAGCGCCACCCCGGCCGACAGCGAATGCAGCACACCGCCGATCAGTCCGAAGGAGTGCATCAACGAGCTGAGCAGCAGCAGGTTCTCGCCGCGCTTGGGCATGTCGGGCAGGTCGGCGAACCGCTCCACCTCCGCGAGCAGCGACCGGCCCGAACGGCCGATCACCTTCGGCAGCCCGGTCGAACCCGAGCTGAACTGGAGCAGTGCGTGCTCGCTCTGAGCCGGCCGGCCGGTCCTGCGGCGCTCCACGACCACCTCGCACTCGTCCCGGAAGACGGCCGTGGACCGGCCGGAGGCGGGCGAGGTCAGATGGAACTGCGGCTCGCACAGCTCCAGCAGCCGGGTCGTCTCGGCGGCCGTCAACCGCGGGTCGAACAGCATCACCTGCGCGCCCGCCGACCACAGTGCGAACACCGACCACAGCAGGGTGAGACTCGGCGGTACCTGGACGGCGACCGTGCTGCCGCCCCTGACTCCGTGCGCCGCGAGGGCCGCACCCGCGCGCTCGGTGCCGGTGCGCAGCCGGTGCCGGGTCACCACGGTCTCCCCGTGGGCCCACACCTCGTCGAAACGTTCCCGGTCCGACAGGAGAGCGGCGAGCCAGGAGCCGAAGTCCGTGGCGGCAGCCATCACGTCATCCCTTCCGTCAGGCTCCGTGCAGAGCGTGAACGTGGAGGCGGGGACCGGCATCCCGCTCGGGCGGATGCCGGTCGTACCTCGCGCGTCGGTCACTTCTCGATGCAGAACTCGCCCACCGGCCAGCCGACATGGCGCTTGTCGGTGGCCAGGTAGCCCAGCAGCTTGTCGCCGGGCTTCAGCTCGGTGCAGTTCAGCACCGCCGCGCCCGGACCGAGGACCCGTACGTGCCAGTCGTCCTGGAGCGTCAGGCTGACCTCGACACCGCTCTCCGAACGCGCCCGGACCGTCAGCAGCGGACGCGACTCCAGCTTCACCCGGCCCACCACGATCCGCCGGGTCCGCCCGTCGGCCGTGACACCGAGAACCGTGCTGCCCGCCTTGAGTTCGCTGAGGTAGTTGGTCCGGTTGTCCGCGCCCAGCACGTACGAGTGCAGCGCGCCGGCGTTCACCCGGAACGGCCGGGTGGGCATGTACGGCAGCGGGTGCGTCTCGCTCACGCACAGCACGAAGCCGTGCGCGTACGAGCCGACCAGGATGCCCTCGTCCTTCTCGAAGTGCGTGCAGGTGTCCACGCACACCCGGTCGCCGAGCCCGTTGTGCTCGATCGACTCCACGGTCAGCGTGGTCAGGTCCAGATCGGGAGTACTGCTGGCCAGCAGCGCCGTCAGACCGAAGATGTCGTTGGCGTCCTTGGGGGCCAACAGCAGACCGTCCGAGCCCTTCTCCAGGACGTCCACGATGATGCCGGCCTCCTCCAGGCCGTCCGCCTCGCAGATCAGGCGCCCCGGGGACTTGTCGGCAGCGGCGATCACGATCTCCAGCGGGATCTTCGTGGGGTCGCGGAACTTCACCACCGTGTACTCCAGCGCCTGCGCGGCGGCGCACGCCACGCGCAGCGTCGGGTCGTCGACGACCTCGACGAACGCGCCGAAGCGATCGGGCCGGTCGGCCGCGGACAGCTTCAGCTTGTCCAGCTCCGCCGTGGTGCTGATCCGGGTGAGCACCACGTCGGCGACGTCGGCGGCCTCCGGCGCGAGCGTCGCACCGTCCTCGGTGACCAGCAGCTTCTGCACCGTCGGCGGCAGGAGTGCGAGCGTCTCCAGCCGGTCGTCCAGCACGCCGGCCAGCCGGGCGTGGACCGTGGCGTCGACGATCGACTCGCGCCGGTCGGCGGCGACGGAGCGGAGATCAACCCAAGCGAATTTCACAACTACCATCCCTACGATCGGCTCGCTGACAGCCGAAACCCTCGCATCGGCCACCCGTGCCCCACATGCTCGATAGGACTGCTCGACCGGGCTCCGTACAGGCGGGGCCCCACCTGCCTGTACGGCTACCTCCATCGCGCTGCCCGCGGCTGCCCTACTGACGCTCCATTCGGGGGCTGCCGCGCCAAGGCACCCGCGCAAGACTCCAGCTTGCCTGCCGAGGTGCGGCAACACCCGCATGGAAACCAGGAGTTGATGGAGTATGACTGCACGGTCCGACGGGCTCGCCGTTCGGCTGGCCCGGCTCTCCCGGCACCGGGATGGACGCTTCCTCTTCGTGCCGATGGACCACTCGGTGGCCGACGGGCCGATCGTCGACGCCGCCCGCTTCAACGGGCTGGTGAGCGACGTGGTGGCCGGCGGCGCCGACGCGATTGTCGTGCACAAGGGACGGGCCAGGACGGTCGATCCCCGGCTGCTGCGCGAGTGCGCCCTCGTCGTCCACCTCAGCGCGAGCACCCCGCACGCGCTCGACGGCGACGCCAAGGTCCTGGTCGGCGATGTGGAGGAGGCGGTCCGGCTCGGCGCGGACGCGGTGAGCGTCCACGTCAACATCGGCTCCGACTCCGAGGCCGCGCAACTGTCCGACCTCGGCTCGGTCGCCGAGGCCTGCCAGCGCTGGAACGTCCCGCTGCTGGCCATGGCCTACCCGCGCGGACCGCGCGTCACCGACCCGCATGCCCCGGCGTTGCTCGCGCACGTCGTGAACGTGGCGGCCGACCTCGGCGCCACCCTCGTCAAGACCTCGTGGCCGCGGCCGTTCGAGCGGCTCGCCGAGATCGTCGACAGCTGCCCCATCCCGGTGCTGCTCGCGGGCGGCCCCGCGGGCACCGCGCTCAACGAGTTCGCCGCCGCCGCGATGGCCGCCGGAGCAAGCGGCCTCGCCGTCGGCCGCGGTGTCTTCCAGCACCCCGAGCCAGTCAAGGCGGTCCGTGAACTCGCCGAGGTGATCCACGGGTTGCCCGACTCCGCGGAACTGCTGACCGGCCCGGTCCCGGCCGTCGTGCGCTGAGCCGGCGCGCCACGCGCCCGACACCTCCCGCCCTGTCCACCCGCTGCCGAAGGAACCACCCATGCATGAGGAAACCCGCGCGTTCGTCCTGACCGTGGTGCGCGACGTGATCAACCTGCCCCTCCCGGACCGGGTCGACGACGACACGCCCCTCGGCGACTCCGGCCTCGGCCTGGAATCCCTCGCCACCATCGAGCTGATGCTCCAACTGGAGGGCGAGTACGACATCGAGCTGCCGGAGTCGGAGCTCGATCCCGAGGCCGTCTCCACCCTCGGCGAACTCGTCGCGGTGGTGGTCGAGCGCCGTTCGCGCGTGGCCGCGGGCGGGGCCGCTCAGTGATCTCCGTCCGCGACGTCGTACGGATGCTCGGCGAGTGCGGCTTCCTCGCCGAGGACGCCGACCCGGACGACGAGTTCGTACTCGACTCCCTGACCCTGGTCTGGCTGGTGCACCTGCTCCAGGAGGAGCACGGCATCACCGTCGCACCGGACGACGAGGAGGACCTCGCCTCCTGCACCTCCGTGGCCGAACTGCACCGCCTGCTCACCCGCACCACGGCCAAGGAGGTCGTCCATGACGCATGAGGTGGCGATCACCGGGTTCGGCGTGTTCACCGCGTTCGGGTTCGGTGCCCAGGCCCTGCGCGACGGCGTGTTCGCCGGACGGCCGGGCTTCTCGCCGGTCACCCGCTTCGACCCGGCCCCCTACCGGGCCACCTACGCCGGGACCTACGAGGGTGACGGTCCGCCCGTGCCCGACGTGCCTGTCAAGCCCGGATACACGCCGGCTCAAGCCGACGTACTGGACGCGTGCGCCGCCGAGGCGCTGCGGATGGCCGGCGCCGACGCCGCCGACGCGCCGGTCCTGCTCGGAACCAACGGCGACTACGCGGCGGCCCGCTCCTTTTGGGAGGACAGCGCGGCCGGACACCAGCCCGCCGACCGGCGCATGCTGGACAGCCTTCCAGCCCGCCTCGCCCACCGACTCGGCGAGCGCCACGGCCTCGGCGGCACCCGGCTCGCGTTCGTCAACGCCTGCGTCGCCTCCACCAACGCCATCGCGCACGGCGCGGCCCTCATCGCGAGCGGCGCCGCGCACACCGTGGTCTGCGGCGGCGCGTACCTCGTCACCGAGGACGTGTTCGCCAAGTTCGACTCCGGCAAGGCCCTCAGCCGCCGCGACCGCGTCCGCTCCTTCGCCGCCGACCGGGACGGACTCCTCCAGGGCGACGGCGTGGCCGTCCTCGTCCTGGAGGACGCCGCCCGTGCCCGTGCCCGAGGCGCCGAGGTGCAGGCCAAAGTCGCCGGATGGGGCATGGCGGCCGACGCCCACCACGTCATTCAGCCGCACCCCCAGGGCCTGGGTCTCGCAGCGGCGGCCCAAGCCGCGCTGCGCCGCGCCGGGATACGGCCCGAGCACCTCGGCTACGTCAACGCGCACGGCACCGGCACCCCCCTCAACGACGTCGCCGAGACCGCTGCCCTGCACCGCCTCCTCGGCCCGCACACCGGCGACGTACCGGTCAGCTCCACCAAGAGCAGCACCGGTCACATGCTGGAGGCCACCGGAGCCGTCGAGGCCGTGATCACCCTGCTCGCCCTGCGTGACGGCGTACTGCCGCCCACGGCGGGCCTGACCGAGCCCGACCCCGCCTGCGACCTCGATCACATCCCGTCCGCGGCCCGCCCGTCCGACGCCCGCTACGCCCTCTCCCTCAACGCCGCGTTCGGCGGGGTCAACGCCGCCCTCGTGCTGGAGCGGCCATGACACCCGCCACGCGCCACCCGACCTCACCGACGAAGGACGCCCGTATGCCGACCGCGCTCACCCGGCCGCGCGCCATCGCGGGCGCCGCCTGCCGCACCCCGTGGGGAGAGGCGGCGGCCGGGCTGCCCGGCGCCGCCGACACCGAACTGCCCAAGGTGGTCGGCTTTGTCGTCTCCCGCTTCAGCCCCCTCGTGCACGACGTGGTCACCGCCTGTCTCGGCGCGCCCGGCACCCCGGACGACCTGGTCGGCGACCTCGGGCCGCGAACCGCCGTCGTCCTGGCCACTCTCTACGGCGACACCACCACTACGGACACCGCCACCCAGCGCCTGGTCGCCGGACAGGTCCACAGCCCCCTGCTGTTCTTCCAGTCCGTCACCACCTCGATCCTCGGCCATCTCACCAAGCGGTACGGCATCACCGGGCAGCTCACCTGCATCTCGGCGGGCGGCGACCTGGCCGCCGACGCCCTGCGCACCGCCGACCTGCTGCTCGACCAGGACGACGTGGAACAGGTCCTGGTGATCGGCGTGGAGACCGAGCCGGGCCGGCGGGCCACCTGGGTGCACGAGCGGATCGCCGCCGAAGAAGGCCTTGAGGCGCTGCCCGCCGGTGATGCGGCGGTCGCCCTGCTGCTGCGCCGCACCACGTCCGGACTGCCCGAACTCAGGTCCGTACCCGCCGAGCCTGCTCCCGCGGACACCACCGCCGCGTGGAGCGCACCCTTCGGCTGGCTGCGCGCCCTCGTGGAGACCGCGCAGGCCGCCGAACGGGTCAGCGGCGGCCGGGTGACCCGCGCGGTCGTCCATACCGGCGGCCCCGACCGCTTCCAGGTCGGCCCCACCGCCCCCTGACCGACCCGAGAACCCCAGGAAAGGTATCCGCATTGAACGCGAACGCATCGAGCGGCCCCACCGGGCCCGTCCCTCCTGCCGGGGACGACACCGCCCCCGACTGCGTCGTCGTCGGCGCCGGACCGGCCGGACTGCTGGCGGCGCTGCTGCTCGGTCGCCGAGGCCGGCGCGTCACCGTACTGGAGCGCCGCCCCGACCCCGCCGGCGCCGCACCCGCGGCCGGCGGGTCCGTCATCGTGCAGCCGGTCACCCTCGGCCTGCTCGACCAGGCGGGGCTGCTCACCGCCGCCTCCGTGGGAGCCGGCCGGATGCTAGGTGCCGAGGCCTACTTCGGCGGCGCCCTCGCGGGCAGCTACCGGTACGAGGATCTCCCCGGCAGCCCCGTGCCGTACGCGCTGTCGCTGCGGCCCGGCGCGCTGCTGGGCGGGATGCTCGCCGCGCTGGACGCCCTGCCGAACGTGACGCTGGTGTGGGGTGCCGAGGTCGAGTCGCTCGGCGGCACCCCCGGCGGCGCCCGCACCCTGACGGTCCGTACCCCCGGCGGCACCCGCGACTACCGGCCCGCGTACCTGCTGGCCGCCGACGGCCGCGACTCCGCCGTCCGCGCACTCGCCGGGATCCCCGCGGAGGTCACGGCATCCGGCGGCGGCTACCTCGACGCGGGCGTGCCCATCCCGCCCGGCTGGGACGAGCTGACCCGGGCGCACTTCGGCGCGCACGGCTACCTGCTGGAGACCCGCCGCGGCGAGGACGGTCTGGTGATCGTGTGGATCACCGACGCGGCAGCCGCCGCCGCGGTCCTGGACGGGCCGGTGGAGGGCCTGGTGAAGGTGTGGTCCGACGTCGTGCCCCGGCTGGCCGACTGGTTCGCACAGCACATCACCGACTGGGACCAGGTACGCCGCGTCCAGCACCACTCGGTACGGGCGCGGGCATGGAGCGCGGGCAACGTCGTCCTGCTCGGCGACAGCGCGCACGGGATGCACGCCTTCGCGGGGCAGGGCATGAACACCTCCCTCCAGGACGCCGTGTGCCTCACGGACGCCGTGGACCAGGCGCTGACCGGGCAGGGCGACGGCGGCTTCGACGTGTTCGAGCAGATCCGTCGCCCTTATATAGAGGCCCTCCAGAACCTCCAGGCCACCAACACCCCCGCCCGCGCGGACCAGGCGGCACCGGAGCGGGAACGCGCCCCTGAGTTCGAGGTCCTCGCCCTCGGCCAGCCCGAGATCAGGCCGCTGCTCGCGCGGGCCGCCGCCCGCCAGGCGCGGTACGCCACCGCGAAGCACTGACACACCACAGAAGGAGTCTCCCGATGGACCGGATCGGCTTCGGCGCGTTCCTCTCCCCCCTGCACCCGCTCGGCGAGGACCCGACCCTCAGCATGTGGCGGGACATGGATCTGGTCGTATGGCTCGACCAGCTCGGCTACGACGAGTTCTGGGTGGGCGAGCACCACTCGGCCGGCTGGGGCACGATCGCCTCGCCCGAGCTGTTCATCGCCGCCGCCGCCGAGCGCACCCGGCACATCAGGCTCGGCACCGGCGTCACCAGCCTGCCGTACCACCATCCGTTCATGGTGGCCTCGCGCGCCGTCCAACTCGACCACATGACGCGGGGCCGTTTCCAGCTCGGAGTCGGCGCCGGCTCGCTCCCCTCCGACATGCACATCCTCGGCATCGACCCGGCGGACACCCGCCCGCGCACCGCCGAGGCACTGGAGGTGATCCTGCACCTGCTGCGCAGCGAGGAACCGCTGACGCGGAGCACCGACTGGTTCGAACTGCGCGACGCGCGCCTTCAGTTGCGCCCCTACTCGCCGGGTGGCATACCCGTGGCGGTCTCCAGCGCCTCCTCGCCGAGCGGGATGCGGCTGGCCGGACAGCACGGCCTCGGGCCGCTCTCCCTCGGCACCCCCCGCCCCGGCACCTCGCCCAGCGACCTGCGCGCGCAGTGGGAGTACGCGGAGGAGGCCGCCGCCGAGCACGGCCGGACCGCCAACCGCGCCGACTGGCGGGTCACCCTGCCCGTGCACATCGCGGAGACCCGGGAGGACGCGTACCGAGACGTCGTGGAGGGCTGGCTGCGCTACCGCAACGAGTACTGGGCGCAGACCCTCGGACTGCCGATCGCGCTCTCGCGCGCCGACGCCCGCAAGGCGCTGGAGGCGGCCGTCGACAACCACGGTGCGATCATCGGCTCCGTGGACGATGCCATCCAGGCCGTGGCACGTGTCCAGGAGGCCACCGGCGGCTTCGGCCGGCTGCTGGTCACGGTCCAGGACTGGGCGCCCCGCGACCGTATGAAGCACAGCTTCGAACTGCTCGCCCGGTTCGTCGCACCACGCTTCAACGGCTCGCTGCGCGGCCTTGAGGCCTCCCAGGAGTGGACCTCGCAGCAGACCGGCGCTTGGACCGAGCGGCACGGCGCCACCCTGCTCGGCCGCCCGGCTTCGTTCGGTGGGTGCGCTCAATGGCCCATGCCGAGCCCGCCGTCCACCGGCAGGACCGCCCCGGTGATGTACGCGGCCTGGGGCGAGGCCAGCCAGAAGACCGCCTCCGCGACCTCCTCGGCGGACGCGCTCCGGCCCAGCGGCACCTCGCCGAGGATCTGTTCGCGGCGCCGCTGCCCGAGGACCTCGGTCATCTCGGTGTCCACCAGACCCGGCGCGACCACGTTCACGGTGATCGAGCGCGGCCCGAACTCGCGGGCCAAAGACCTCGCGAGACCCACCATGCCCGCCTTGCTCGACGCGTAGTTGGCCTGCCCGGCCGAACCGCGCAGCCCGGCCACCGACGACAGGAACACCATCCGGCCCCCACGCCTGCGCACCATGTCGGCGGACGCCTGGCGGGCCACCCGGAAGGCACCCCCGAGATTGGTCTCCAGCACCCGGGAGAACTGCTCGTCCCCCATCCGCATCAGCAGCCCGTCGTCGGTGATGCCGGCGTTCGCCACCAGCACCTCCACCGGCCCGTGCGCCGCCTCCGCCTGCGCGAAGGCCTCGGCGACCTGCGTGGCGTCCGTGACATCGCACTTGACGCCGAGCAGGCCCTCCGGGGCGCCCGAGCCGCGGTGGGTGACGGCCACCGAGTCGCCGTGCGCGGCGAACCTCTTGGCCACCGCGAGCCCTATGCCGCGGTTGCCGCCTGTGACCAGTACCGAACGTCCCACAGTGGTGTGCTCCTTCTTGAGTCGGTTCACGGATCGCTCAGGTTCCGGCCTGTGCGGGCGGGGACCCCAGGACGGCGTAACCGCCCTGGTGGTGGATGAGCGGACGCCGGATCGGGTCGGCCGCGTGCACCGCGCCGACCCGGCCGAGGAACAGCACGTGGTCGCCGCCCGCGTAGACGTGCTCGGTACGGCACTCCAGGGAGAACACCGCACCGGCCAGCAGCGCGTGCCCGCCGTCGCCGATCCGGCCGCCCAGGTGCTCCTGCGCCCGGTCGCCGCGTGGCCGGTCCCGGCCGGCGAACACGGCGGACAGCTCCGCCTGGTCCTCGCCCAGTACGTTCACGGCGAAGCCGCCCACCGCCTCGATCGCCCCGCGCAGTCTCCCGGTCGCGCCGACGCTCACCATCACCAGCGGCGGGTCCAGCGAGATGGAGGTGACCGAACTCGCCGTCACCGCCTCGGTCGTGCCGCCGCTGCCGGCGGTGACGACCGTGACGCCGGTCGGCAGCAGGCCCATCGTGCGGCGAAAGAGCGCGGCGTCCACGGAGGCGGTACGACCACCCGCGCCGCCCGGCCGCCGCGCAACGTGCATCGACATGCGTTCGCCTCTCTCGGGTTCAGCGCTTGTAGACCAGGCAGGTCAGCCTGGCCGTGCACGTCAGCCGCCCCTGGTCGTCGGTGATGGAGACCTGGTACGACGCCACCCGGTCGCCCCGCTCCAGCGGGGTGCACACACCGGTCACCAGGCCGCTGCGGGCGGAGCGGTGGTGCGTGCAGGACAGTTCGATCCCGGCCACCGTGCCCCGCGGGGCGACGTGGATGCCGGCCGCGACCGATCCGAGGGTCTCGGCGAGCACCGCGTTGGCGCCGCCGTGCAGCCAGCCGAACGGCTGCTGGTTGCCCTCCACGGGCATCGTGCCGACCAGCCGATCCGCGTCCCAGGACACGATCTCGATGCCCATCCGCGTGGCCAGCTGCCGATCCGCGAGCGAGGGCGGCACGGACAACATGCTGCGGGGCACCGGCGGTTCGGCCGGCGCCGGGACGTCGGCCTTCACGGCCCTGCTCTCCATAGGTCTCTTCTCCTGGGTCGCGGGCCCGAGCACCGTGGGGCACCGGGCTTCACCCCGTACTGTCGCGCGCCCGGACAGGTCGGCCAAGACCTGATCCACGTACCCGAATCTCATCCGTCGGTGACGTCATCGGGGTGCACCATCGAGCAGGGCAGTCGGGTCTTATAAGCGCGAATCAGTTCTTCCAGGATTCATCGCGGCAGCGTTTCACCGAACCGCCCGAATCCCGCATCCCGAGCCACCGGAGAACTCCTTGGAATTCGCGCCCCATTCCTCCGTGCCCGCGGATTCCGACCGGCTCCCGTGGCCGGAATACCTGGACCGGATCGGCTACGCCGGGCCGGTGGAGCCGACCGCGGACTGCCTGCGCGCCCTGCTCGCCGCCCACCTCGGCGCGGTCCCCTACGAGATGCTCGAATCCCTCGAAGGGGTCCGGCCCTCGCTGGAGTACGCCGACATCTTCGACAAGCTGGTCCGCCGCCGTCGCGGGGGCACCTGCCTGGAGGCCACGCCGCTGTTCGGCGCGTTCCTGCGGTCCGCCGGATTCGACGTGCGGCTGGTGGCCGCGCAGATGTGGCGGGTCAGCGGCGAGTGGTGGACGCACTGGGACCACCTGGTGCTGCTGGTCACCGTCGAGGGCACCACGTACCTGGTGGACGTCGGGTTCCTGATGCTCTCCCCGCTGCACCCGCTGGACATCTCCGGTGCCCCGGCGGATCAGGGCGGATGGACGTTCCGCGTGGCGGCCGACGACGAGGGTCCGACCCTGCTGCGGGCCGGCTCCGACGGGGTGTGGACGCCGGTCTACCGCTTCGCCGGGCAGCCGCTGGACATCCCCGACTACGCGTGGATCGTGGACTTCCACCTGGAGGCCGAGGACTCCCCGCTGACCGGCAGCCTGCTGTGCTCGCGCACCCTGTCCGACGGCAAGATCGCCGTCCTCGGCGACAACGTCGTACGGGCCCGCGGCGGCACCCAGACCATCGACTACCTCGCGGACGCCGACGACGCCGCACAGGCGCTCGGAGAGGTTCTCGCGGGTCATCCGGAACTCGTCACCGAGGCACTCGACGCCTGGCGCAAGGTCAGGGCTAACCGGCGCGAGAACGCACGCCGAATCATCTGAACCCGCTCACCGAAACGAACAGGAATCGTCGCATGGGCATATTCGGAAAACCGCTTGAGCGGTCCTGGGGCATGGGAATTCGGGCGGTCGGCGGGTATCTCCCCGAGAAGTCGGTCAGCAATACCGACCTGGAGGACATTCTCCTCACCCGCGACGACTGGATCAGGGCGAACATCGGTGTCGAGACACGCCGGATGGCCGCCGACGACGAGCACACCTCCGACCTCGGAGCCGCTGCCCTCAAGGACGCCTGCGCCCGCGCGGGCATCGATCCCGCAGAGGTCGACCTCGTGATCTGCGGTACCTACACCCCCGACAACATGGCACCGCCCGCCGCGATGCTGGTGATCGACAAGGCGGGCGCGCACGGCGCCACCGGATTCGACATCAACAGCGGCGCCTGCCCCGGGGGAGTGTTCGCCCTGGACGTCGGCGCCAAGTACCTCGCCTCCGGCGAGTATCGGCGCGTCGCCGTGGTGCTCGCCGACGTCAACACCCGGACCATGGACTGGAAGGACCCGGGCCCGGCCGTCATCTTCGGCGACGGAGCCGCCTGCTACCTGCTGGAGCGTTGCCGTCCCGACCGGGGCCTCGGCCTCACGCTGCTGCACAGCGACCCGACCCGCTACACGTCGGTCTGGGTGGCCCGCGAGAAGCGCGCTCTGCGTGACGGCACCCCGCTGACCAGCGGGTTCGGCGACAACTTCGCCCAGCTGTCGGGCCGTGACGTGCACGACTTCGCCGTCGGTGAAGTCCCCGGCATCATCCAGGAGTTGCTCGCCCGGGCCGACCGCAAGGCCGACGACATCGCCCTGTTCGCGCTGCACCAGGCCAACCTCTACATCGTCCGCGGCATCATGGCCGCCCTCGGCGTCCCCGAGGACCGCACCGTCACCAACATCGAGAAGTACGGCAACACCTCGGGCGCCAGCGTGCCCCTGGTGCTGCGCGAGGCCCAGGACCTCGGCCGGCTCTCCCCGGGCGACGAGGTCGTGCTCGCGGCGTTCGGCTCCGGCCTGAGCGTCGGTGTCGCACTGGTCCGCTGGTGCGGCGCCGAGGACTTCGAGACGGTGACGGCCGCGTGAACACCCCGCCCCCGCCCACCCGTTCCGCTTTCCGCGGCGCCCTGACCGGTCTGCTCGGCCTCGGCACCTATCTGCCCTCTCGCAAGATCACCAACGAGGAGATCTGCGAGCGGATCGACAGCTCCGACGAGTGGATCCGCAGCCGCTCCGGCATCCGCGTCCGCTATTGGGCCGAACCCTCCGAGACAGTCGAATACATGGCCGCCATGGCCGCCGAACGGGCCCTGGAACACGCCGGGATCGACGCCCGCGAGGTTGGGTGCGTGATCGTGTCGACCGTCTCCCACCTGCACCAGTTCCCCTCCCTCGCGGCCGGGGTCGCCCACCGCATCGGCGCCGACGCACCCGGTGCCTTCGACATCTCCGCCGGCTGCGCGGGCTTCTGCTACGGACTGTCCCTCGCCTCGGACATGGTCGCCGCGGGCAGCGCCCGCCACGTCCTGGTCATCGCCGTCGAACGGCTCTCCGAGCTCCTCGACCACACCGACCAGCACACCGCGTTCCTGTTCGGCGACGGGGCGGGCGCCGCCGTCGTCGGACCCAGCGACCAGCCCGGCGTGGGACCCGTGGTGTGGGGATCCGACGGCTCCCAGAAGGACACCATCCGGCAGACGCACTCGTGGGCGGCGCTGCGCGAGACACCCGGACTGGGCCAGCCGTACATCACCATGGACGGCCGCGAGGTCTTCCGGTGGGCCGCCTACCAACTCGGCCCGATCGCCGAAGAGGCCCTGGCACGGGCCGGGGTGAGCGCCGCCGACCTCGACGCCTTCGTCCCCCACCAGGCCAACGCCCGGATCACCGACGAACTGGTCAAGGGCCTCGGCCTGCCCGCCGGAGTCGCCGTGGCCCGCAGCGTCGAGATCCACGGCAACACCTCCGCGGTGTCCGTCCCGCTCGCCATCGAGGAACTGCTCGCCCGCGGCGACGCCCGGCCCGGCGGCCTCGCGCTGCTGCTGTCCTTCGGCACCGGCCTCGTCTGGGCCGGACAGGTCGTACGACTGCCCCCGGCGCCCGCCGGGCCGCCCCGAGGGGCCGTCACCGCACCCGCCACCGACACCACCCCGACCGCACCCACGAAGGAGTCCCGATCATGACCGCAGTGCAGAGCGACACCCTCCAGACGCTCAAGGAGATCCTCGACGAGGTCGCCGGAGTGCCGGCCGAGGACGTCACCCCCGACAGCTCCTTCACCGAGGACCTCGCTCTGGACTCGCTGACCGTCGTGTCGCTGTTCGTCCTGGTCCAGCGCCGCTTCGGCATCGAGGTGCCCAACGAGGTCTTCGACCAGCTCACCACCGTCGGCAAGGCGGTCGCCTACCTCGAACGCGGAGAGATCCCGGCCTGACGGCCGCCTCCCGCCCCGACTCGACGAGCCGGAAAGGCAGTTCATGCATCTCATGGCCAGGCCGAGCAGAAAGCCGCTGCGCGGCGAGCTGCAGGTCCCTCCGTCCAAGTACCACGTGCACCGCGCACTGATCCTCGCCTCGCTCGCCGACGGCACCAGTCGCATCCAGGGCGTCTCCGACGCCCGCCACGTGCGGTACACCGTCCGCCTGCTGCGCGACCTCGGCACCCGCATCACCGTCGAGGGCGACACCTACGTGGTGACCGGCGGACGCTACCGGCCGCGCGGCACATCCGTCTCGGCCGGCAGCTCCGGTACGACGCTGTACTTCATGCTCGGCCTCGCCTCACTGGCGGACACCCCCGTCACCGTGACCGGCCAGAAGTACTTCCGGCGCAGGCCGGTCGGGCCGCTGCTCGACGCGCTGCGGGACCTGGGCGTACGGCTGGAGTCCGCCGACGGCTGCCCGCCGGTGCACCTGACTCCCGGGCGTCCCACCGGTGGCCGGGTGGTCATCCCCGGCACCCTGTCGCAGTGGATATCGGGGCTGCTGCTGCTCGCCCCGTTCGCCTCCGGGCCCACCGTGGTCGAGGTCGAGGGCGAACTCAACGAACGCCCGTACGTGGAGCTGACCGTGGCGATGATGCGCCGCTTCGGACTGCGGGTCGGTGTCGCCCACGACTGGCGGCGCTTCGAGATCGAGCCCGGCCAGCATGCCCGCCCCACCGACCTGGTCCTCCCGCCCGATCTCGGCTCGGCCGCGTTCGGCATCGCCGCCGCCGCCCTGCACCCCTCCGACGTCCTGCTGCGGGGGATCACCCGGCTCGACGGCGACCCGGGTGACCACCCCGAGATCGGCTTCCTGGACGTCGTACGGCGCATGGGCGTACCGATGGTCCTCGACGAGGCGGCGGGCGGGGTCCGCATCCGCCACGACGGCACCCGCCTGCGCGGTACCACCGTCGACTGCCGCCAGGTCCCCGACATGCTCCCGGTGCTGTCCACGCTGGCCGCCCTCGCCGACGGCGAGACCGTCTTCGAGCACGTCGGGCACGTCCGGCTCAAGGAATCCGACCGGGTCGCCGCGATGCTCCAGCTCAACGCGATGGGCGCCGACCTCACCCTGGACGGCGACCGACTGCGGGTGCGCGGCGTCGGCAGCCTCACGGGCGCCCGGCTGTCCTCGTACAACGACCACCGGATCCTGATGTCGCTCGCCCTGGCCGGCACCCGGGCACATGGCGTCACCACTCTCACCTACCCGAAGGCGTACCAGATCTCCTACCCGGGGTTCCTGACCGATCTGACCGGTCTGGGGCTGCGGCTGACCGTCGAACAGGGCCGCGGGCCCGCCGCGTCCACCGCCCCCGCCGACCAGTTGCGCTACTGGGCCGCCCGCCGCCCCGACGAGACCGCCCTGATCGACGCCCGGGACGACCACGAAACCACTCTGACCTGGGCCGAGCTCGACCAGCGCGTCGACCGCGCCGCCACCGCCCTGCTCGGCCTCGGGGTGCGACCCGGCGAGGCCGTTGCCTACCAGCTGCCCAATTGGGCGGAGTTCGTCGAGGTCTCCCTCGCCGCCCTGCGCATCGGCGCCGTCTGCTGCCCGCTCATGCCGATCCTGCGCCAGCGCGAGATGGCGTTCGCCCTGCGCCGCTCCGGCGCGAGCGTGCTGCTCGTCGCCGACCGCTTCCGCAACCGCGACCACTGCCGCGAGACGGAGGCCTGGTTCGCCGAACAACCCACGGGCCGCGCCCGGGTCCGGCATGTCGCCGTCGTCAGCGGCGACCGCGAGCCCGTGGAACTACCCGTCGACACACCCGGCGTGACCTGGCACGACTGGGGCGCCCTCACCGCCGCCGGCGAGGTCGACCACGAGGCCATCGCCACCCGTCGCCCCGCCCCCGACGCGCTGGCTCAACTGCTGTTCACCTCCGGCACCACCGGCGAACCCAAGGGCGTCCTGCACCGCAACGACACCCTCGCGCACGCCGCCCGCCTCCAGGCCGAACGGCTCGGCCTCGACGACCGTGACGTGGTCTTCATCCCGTCCCCGCTCGCCCACCAGACCGGCTTCCTCTACGGCATGTGGTCGGCGATCGCCCTCGGGGCGCCTCAACTCCTCCAGGCGCACTGGAACCCGCGCACCGCGCTGCGTGCGATGACCGCGCACGGCGCAACGTTCATGCAGGCCGCGACGCCGTTCCTGGCCGACCTGGTCAAGGAGGTCGAGGCGGGCGGCGCCGCTCCCGCGACACTCGGCGCGGTCGTGGTGACCGGAGCCGCCGTGCCGCGGACCCTGGCCGAGCGGGCGACCGCCGTCCTCGGCACCGCGGTGTGCGGGGCGTTCGGCACCACCGAGACCTGCCTCGGCTCGCTCTCCGCCCCCAGCGACCCGCCCGCAAAGGTATGGGGCACCGACGGCCGCGCCCTGCCCGGCGTCGGACTGCGTGTCACCGACGACACCGGACAGGTCCTGCCCGCCGGCAGCGAGGGTAACTTCGAGGTCCACTCGGACACCGCCTTCGTCGGCTACTTGGACCGCCCCGACCTGACGGCCGAGGCCTGGGCCGACGACGGCTGGTACCGCACCGGAGACCTGGCCGTCATCGGCTCCGACGGTTACGTCCGCATCACCGGCCGGGTCAAGGACGTCATCAACCGCGGCGGCGAGAAGGTGCCCGTCGCGGAGATCGAGGAACTCCTGCACCAGCACCCCTCGATCGACGAGGTCGCCGTCGTCGGCACACCCGACGAGCGGCTCGGCGAACGCGCCTGTGCCTTCGCGTCCCTCGTCGACGGCGCCGACCTCGACCTGGAGGCCATGCGCAAGTACCTCGACCAGCAACAGGTCTCCAAACACTACTGGCCGGAGCGGCTCGAACTCGTCGACCGGCTGCCCCGCAACCCCGCGGGCAAGGTCCAGAAGTTCATCCTCAGGCAGTGGGCCGAGACCCGCCGCCCCGCCTCACTCCAGGAGCAGCAGGCATGACCCTCACCACCGAGACCGCGACCGCGGCGCCCGGCATCGACACCGCCGAGTTCGAGCTGCTGCGCGCCGAGGTCGCCGCGTACGTGGCCGGCCCCGCCGAGGCGTGGGCCGAGCGGATCGAACGCACCGGGGAGGTCCCCGAGGAACTGTGGAGCGAACTACGCGAGCGCGGTTACCTGTCCCTGGCCGCCCCGCGCGAGTACGGCGGGCGGGGACTGTCCTTCCCGCAGTGGATGGACCTGATGGAGCTGTTCTCCCGCTCCCACGGTTCGCTGCGCATGATCGTGCACGTCGTCAACGGCACCTGGCGGGCCATCGACCGCTTCGCCACTCCCGAGCAGCGCGAGCGGTTCGTGCTGCCGTCGATCGCGGGCCGCATCAAGGCCGCCTTCACGCTCACCGAACCGGACGCCGGCTCCGGGGCCGACATCCGTGCCAGCGTCGTACGGGAGGGCGACACGTACTACCTGACCGGCGTCAAGCACCTCATCACCTTCGGGGTTCGCTGCGACTACTGGCTGCTGGCCGCGCGGCTCGAAGGCAGCACGGGACACGAGGGCACCGTCGCCCTCATGGTCCCGCGGGACGCGCCCGGCGTGAGCGTCGAGGACACCTCGCAGACCATGGGCGTCACCGGCACCGACCACGCCCGGCTCACCTTCGACCGGACCCCCGTCCCGGTCGCCAACCGGCTCGGCGCCGAGGGCGACGGCCTCACGGTCGCGCTCGGCGGATTCCTCACCCCGTCGCGGATCTCGGTGGCGATGAGCTGCGTGGGCCTGGCCCGCCGCGCCCAGGAACTGGCCCTCCAGTACGCCCGCAACCGGGTCACCTTCGGTCGCCCGCTGACCTCCCGGCAAGTCCTCCAGTTCATGCTCGCCGAGAACGAGGCCGACATCGAGGCGGCCAGGCAGCTCACCCTGCATGCCGCCCGCCGCTGGGAGGCGGGCGACGCCGACGCCCCGATGCTCTCCTCGATGGCCAAGCTGACGGCCGTCGACATGCTCGGCCGCGTCACCGACAAAGCCCTCCAGCTCCATGGCGGTTCCGGATATTGGAAGACCAGCCCGATCGAGCGGGTCTACCGGGACGCCCGGGCCCAGCGCTTCGAGGAAGGCACCAACGAGATTCAGAAGACGATCGTCTTCCGCGAGCTGCTCAACCGTACGGAGGCCGGCCGATGATCACGCCGGACAGACCGTTCCAGGACCGGGTGGCGCTGATCACCGGGGCGTCCCGTGGCATCGGGCGGGCGCTCGCGCTCACCCTCGGCTGCGGCGGTGCCACCGTGGTGGTGAACTACAAGAAGAACGCCGACCTCGCCGAGAAGACCGTCGCCGACCTGGAGGAGGCCGGCGGGCGCGGCTTCGCCGTACAGGCCGATGTGGAGACCGTGGAGGGCGTGCAAGCCCTGTTCGATGCGGTCCGCGAGGAGTACGGCAGGCTGGACCACTTCGTGTCCAACGCGGCGGCGGGCGCCTTCAAGAACATCCTCGACCTCAAGCCGCACCACCTGGACCGCACGTACGCCATGAACCTGCGCCCGTTCGTGCTCGGCGCCCAGCAGGCCGTCCGGCTGATGGACTCCGGGGGCCGGATCGTGGCCCTGTCCAGCTACGGCAGCATCCGCGCCTACCCGACGTACGCGGCGCTCGGCTCGATGAAGGCGGCCATCGAGTCCTGGGTCCGCTACATGGCCGTCGAGTTCGCCCCGTACGGCATCAACGTGAACGGCGTCAACGGCGGCCTCATCGACTCCGACTCCCTCGCGTACTTCTATGAGGTCCCCGGCATGGCCGACATGAGGACCGTCCTGGATCGCGTACCCAAGGGACGGGCAGGAACGGTCCAGGAGGTCGCCGACAGCGTCGCGTTCCTGCTGTCGCCCGGCGCCGAGTACATCACCGGGCAGACTCTGGTGGTCGACGGCGGGATCAGCGTCGTGGCACCGCCGTTCTTCGCCGACACCTCACCACCGCTCAGCCTCGGCGAGCGGCCCGCGTGGGAGGCGTAGGTGCTGGAGCACGCCCTTGGGCCGGGCACCCTGGGCGGCCTGCGGCTGGCCAACCGCATCGTCATGGGAGCCATGCACCTCAACCTGGAAACCCGCGACGACGGCGGCGCCGGCATGGCCGCCTTCTACGCGGAACGCGCCAGGGGCGGAGCCGGTCTCATCGTCACAGGAGGCTGCGCGGTCGGCCCGGAGGGCTCAGGCGGACGGCACTACGCCAGGATCGACGACCCTGCCCGGCACGCCGCCCTCGCCGCCTGGGCGGCCGCCGTGCACCGCGAGGGCGGCCGGATCGCGCTCCAGCTGTTCCACGCCGGACGCTCCACCGACAGGCAGACCACCGGACACACTCCGGTGGCACCGTCGGCGCTCGCCGGGGGACTGAGCCGCGAAGTTCCCCGGGCGCTGGACGAGGCCGGCGTCCACGAACTGATCCGCCGCTTCCACGACGGCGCCCTCCGCGCCCGCGAACTGGGCTTCGACGCGGTCGAGGTGATGGCCTCGGAGGGGTATCTGCTCAACCAGTTCCTGTCCCCGCTGGCCAATGTCCGCGACGACGCCTGGGGCGGTGACCCCGAACGCCGCACCCGCTTCCCGCTGGCCGTGCTGGACGCGGTACGGGCTGCCGTCGGCCCCGGATTCCCGGTGGTGTTCCGGGTCTCCGGCACGGACCTGATGCCCGGCTCCAGCACCCCCGAGGAGATCGACCGCTTCGCCGTCGCACTGGCCCGGGCCGGCGCCGACGCGCTGAACGTCGGCGTGGGCTGGCACGAGTCGCGGGTACCGACCGTCCAGAGCCTGGTCCCGCCCGGCGCCTGGACCGGCGAGGCGGCCCGGATCCGCCGCGCGGTGCGGGCGGCGGGCCTGAACACGCCGGTGATCGCCTCCAACCGGATCAACCGGATGGACCTCGCGGACCGCGTACTCGCCTCCGGCCAGGCCGACTTCGTGTCCATGGCACGCCCGTTCCTCGCCGACCCGGAGATCGTGCGCAAGGCGCGGCGCCCAGGTGGCCCGCTGACCAACATCTGCATCGCCTGCAACGAGGCCTGCATCGACCGCTCACTGGGCGACGAACCCGTCTCCTGCCTCGTCAACCCCCGGGCGGGACGGGAGCTGGAGTTCCCGCGCCGCAAAGGCCGCCGGCGACCCCGGCAGCCCAGGCTCGCGGTGGTCGGCGGCGGACCGGCCGGACTCGAGGCGGGCCGGACCCTGGCCGCACTCGGCCACCGGGTCGAGCTGTACGAGGCGGCCGACGAACTCGGCGGCCAATTCCGGCTGGCCCGCCTCGTCCCCGGCAAGGAGGATTTCGGCGACACCATCCGCTACTTCGCCGCCGAACTGCACAGACTCGGCGTGAGCGTCCACCTCAACCGGCCGCTGAACACCACCGACACCGACCTTCTGCGTGGCTTCGACGGGGTGCTGCTCGCGACCGGCGTCGCCCCGCGCCCGGCCGCCCTGCCCGGCGAGCACCTCCCGCACGTCGTCGGCTACCAGGACGCCCTGCGCCACCCTGAACACCTGGGACACCGGGTGGTGGTGATCGGCGGCGGCGGCATCGCCGTGGACCTGGCGCACCTGCTCGCCCAGCGTGGGCACGAGGTGTGCCTGCTGCGCCGCTCGGGACGCGTCGGCGAGGGCATCGGCCGCAGCACGCGGTGGGCCGTACTCGCCGAGCTGCGCGAGAAAGGCGTGCGCTGGCGGACCGGGGTGCGCTACCGGGCCGTATTGCCGCAGGGCGTGCTGCTGCGGGACGACGCGGGCACCGAACGGCTGGAACCGGCCGACACCGTGGTGATCTCGGCCGGGCAGACGGCGGTGGACGCGCTGCGTCCGGTACTGGCCGCAGCGGGCATCACCCACCGCGTCGCGGGCGGCGCGGCCGACGCCCGCGACCTGAACGCGGTCCGGGCCGTGGAGGAGGGTATGCGGGCCGCGCACGCCCTGGCCCGCGAGGCGTCCGACGGCGCAGGCCTCAGGGGGCGCGCCGCAGTCCTTCCCACGCGGCAGCCGCTGCTTCCCGGTAGGACAGGCGGTCCGGCCTCGTCAGCCACTGGGTGATCAGGCCCACGAAGGCGCCGGCGAGGTAGTGCGCGCGCAGGTCGTCCGGCAGTGCGCCGGACGGCCGGGCACCCGAGGTCCGCAGTTGGGCCATCACCTCCTGCGCGAGCAGGTCCCGCAGCCGGTTGACGAACCGGGCGGTGCCGGAGGGGCCCAGCAGCCGCCGGTACAGCGTGGCGTTCGCATCCACGTGCTTGAACAGCTCCACCAGCTCGGGGGGCATCCGGTCCGGCGGGTGGGCGAGCGGGCAACTGGCGGCGGCGCGGGCGAGACCGCTGATCTCGTCCTCCATCGCCGCGAGCAGCAGCTCGTCCCGGTCCTTGTAGTGGAGGTAGACGGTGGCCCGGTTGACCGTGGCCCGCTCAGCGATGTCGGCCATCGTGATGGTGTCGGCGTCGCGCTCCGAGGCGAGTTCCAGCGCGGCCGTGCGAAGCAGCGCGCGCGTCCTGAGCACCCGAGGGTCGACGCGGCCTGTCGAGGTCTCTGCGTGGGGTTCCAGCACCCCGCCACCCTACCTGTGAACGACACAAAGTGGATAAGCGACGCCTGTTGTATAGTCTGGAGTCGTCCTGCACCCGATCATCAGGAGGCTGACCGTGCGGATCGAGGCCCGGACCGATCTGACCTGTCCCTGATGCCACGTCGGCAGGCACTGACTCGCGCCCAAGCGGACCGACGAGAGGCCGGTGAGCGGCGCGTGAGTGGCGCGCCGCTCATGTCGCGCGGGCGACGGGCGGTTCACACCGCCAGCAGGCCGTCCTCCATGGCGCGGACTACGGCGAGGGTGCGGTTGGGGCAGTTCAGCTTGGCCAGCACATTGCCCACCAAGCGCTTCACGCCGTGCTCGGAGATCCGGAGCTGGCGGGAGACCTGCTTGTTGCTCAGGCCCTCCGCGACCAGCCGCAGCACCTGCAGCTCACGTGGGGTCAGGGTCGCACCGGTCGAGCCCCAGGGCTGCACCCCGCCTCGTGAGTTGGGGCCGGCTCGTCCCAGCAGCCGCCTGGCCAGTGAGCCCGATACGTGGAACTTGCCCTCGGTGACGTCGGCCACCGCGTCGGCCAGGATCCGCGGTTCGAGGTCCGTCCAGTCGACGAACCCCTGCGCGCCGCTGTTCGCCAGCCACGGCACGTCGAGGCCGTCCGGGCCGTCGATGAGCAGGAGCACCTTCACGCCGCGGTCGCACAGCGCGCGGATGGCGGCGCGGGCCTCGTCGGTCGCGAGGTCGTCGGCCGCCGCGAGCACGGCGTCGAACTGCTGCCCGTCCCAGGTGCTGATTTCCTTCAGGCTGAAGCTGACGCTGTGGACCGAGCTGATCCCGCTCAGGGAACGGATCATGCCCTCGATACCGTAGCGGTGAATTGTGTTCTCGATAATCAAGGAAACGCGCAACCCAGCGTCGCCCGACTGAGTTCCCACTGTGAGAAATCTCCTTCAATAAGGCAGGGGAGGAGTAAGAGACGGAAGAATTGGCCGCCTAGTCGGCAGGGAATGCCACAGCGGCGAAATGGTCCGGCCCGGTGGGCAGGTTCTGCACCCTCCAGGTATCCGCCGGACAGCCGCCGACGGTGTGGCGGACCAGTGCGCGCGAGCGTTCCGGCTGAACATCGAGGCGCCCCATTGCGGCCTCGATACCGATGCCGCTCGCCTTGGTCACGGCTTCCTTCCGTGTCCAGCAGCGAATGAACTCGGCCGGGATCCGTTCGGCGGGGACCTCGGCCAGATAGGACCGCTCGCCGCCCGTCAGGACGGCTCCGGTCAGTCGCGTCAGACGCTCGGCGCTGATCGGCCGCAGCATCTCGATGTCGGCACCCACCCGCATCCCGTCGGCGACCACGCACAGCCAATATGGCCCTGACCTGGACAGGCTCAACTCCAACGAGGTTCGCGGCGCCCGGATGTAGGGACGGCCGTGGCTCGTCCGGCCGCAGCCGGGACAGGTGTGACGACCGAAGCGGACGTCGCTCGCACCGCAGCCGAGCAGGCCGGAGATCAGTCGGCGCACCGCCGCGTGCGTGGCGGCGTAACGGGCTCCCCGGACCGGGTCACGGAAGGCCGAGAACCTGGCCCTCTCCTCCTGGTCGAGCAGCGCGAGATCCTGCGACTGAAGGGTTCCTGACACCCGTCCGGATCGGAAAACGATTCTGCTGTCGAGTATCGTCCCGACTGTCATGGCCAGTCCGAGGAAAATTCGTGCCGGACGGCATTTCTGTGCACGGCCTTCGCCATATGCTCCCCCGTCGAGTGATAGCGCAGATGGAAAGATCGTATGAATACGCTGCGGAAGTTGCAAGGGGAAAGAACCCGCCAGTCCTCCGCCACCTTTGGACAGCTTTCCGGTCGCCCTGGCGTTCGTTTGGTGCTCTGTGATATTACGGGCTGAGCGTCAGGGTATCCTTATCGTAAATTCGCAACTCTGAGGTTTATCGACCGTGCGACCGGTCCAAAGTTCTGGCGTCTCCGAAGGCCCGCAGCCCATGTGAAGGCTGCGGGCCGACGTGATCTGTCACTTGGTGCGGTAGGCGTCCACGATCGTCTGGCTGAACGTGTTGCCGTGGCGGTCCTTCACCTCGGCGCGCAGCGATACCGTGCCGCCCGCGGGCGGGTTGGTGACGGTGACCGCGTGGTGCCGGACGGTCGTGCGGTGCCAGGTCTTCCCCGCGTCGTACGACACGGACACCTTCAGTGCGGCCGGGCCCCGGCCGGCGGCCGAACCCTGCACGGTGACCGGCACCTTCTGCCGTTTGCCCGCCGACGCCGTTGAGTCCAGGGCGAGTTGGGGCGTGTAGCGGACCACGCTCGATGGGACGGCGGAGGGTGACGACGTACGGGACGAGGTGAACTCGGCCTGCCAGGTGACCATGGACGTGACCGACGAGATGCCCGTCGCGCGGAGGACGGTCGTCGTCAGCGTGTAGCGGGCCCTGTCCGGCGGCAGGGTGAAGCTCGTGGCGTCGAGCGGCCCGTCGGCGGTGGCGTAGGGCTTGCCGTTGCGCAGGAGCGTGGTGCTCGTCGACGTCGGGTCGTACAGGCTGGTGCCCGTGTGCCCCGCGCCATCGGTGAACGGGGCGATCCCTCCTGTGAGTTGGTCACCGTTCCTGACGAGTCCGCCGCCGGCGCCGAGCGCGGGTCCGAACACGCCCACGCCGACCGTCTCGGTGCGGCGCGTGGACGCGGGGTAGGCGCGGGCCGGGATCTCGTAGCGGGTCTGGACGCTGCCGTTGGTCGGATTGACCTGACTGGAGATCTCCGACCAGGTGTATCCGCCCTGGACGTACACGGTCCGGGTGCCGGGCAGGTCGCTGTAGTGGCCGATGGCCACGCCACCGGGACCCGACTGCACCGTGTAGTTCACACCGAGGGTCCCGGGTAGCGAGGCACCCTGATGGAGCGTCAGTTCGGCCAACTGGCCTGCGGTGACGTGCTGGACGTGGCCCGAATAGAAGGCGTCACGCAGTGTGTGGGCGATGTGGTACTCGGTCGCGCCGTCGTACCAGTTGGAACGGAGGTACGAGGTGACCTCGCCCGGTGCCGGTGCGGGGCCGAAGGTGCCGACCCGGGCGCCCCGGAGACTGGCGGTCAGCCCGACGCCGAGGGAGCTCTCGGCCTTGCCCGAGCGCACCACGGTCGTCAGGAGCGTGGAGTAGCCGACCGCCTCCGGGTCCGGCACGGTCACCTCGACGGGCCGGGCGTCGCGCGCGTCGAAGGCGAGGGTCATGTCGTGGTCGACCGTCACCTTGGGGGCGACGAGCGTGTCGATGCCGCCGTCGGCGAAGTTGCGGCCGGCGACGATGTAGTCACCGGCGGGCAGTTCGACCGTGGCGGTGCCGTCCTCGCCTCTGATCACCTCGAAGACATCGTTGCCGATGCCGGTGAACCAGGCGGCCCAGCTGAAGGAGTCGGGCCGCCCGCCGTCGCGGTCGGTCGCCTCGACGGTGACCTCGAAGGTGTTCGCGGGCCGCTCCAGACCGCCGGTGCTGCGCACGGTCGTACCGCCGCTCGTCGCCACGAGGGTGATGCTGTATGCGCCGGTCGCGTCGCCGCCGACGCGGGTGTCCGCGGTGACGTCGACGCCCGCGGTGCCGCCCGCGGGGACGGTGACCCGCTGGGCGCCGAGCGTGAACAGCCCCGAAGGGGCGGGGCCGCCGTCCGGGCCGGTGGTGGTGGCGGCCAGGTCCAGGGTGACCGGCTGGTCGCCGAGGTTGCGGTAGGCGACCGTGCGGGTCTGCGGCTCGTCGTCGGTGTGCGGCCACTGCGCCTCGCCGAAGTTCAGCGAGCCGGGCTCGGCCACGACGGTCTGCGCGGACGCCCGGGTCAGGTCGATCCGGCCGGTGCCCTGCTGGTACGCGGTGTAGTCGCCGGGCTTGGCCGAACCGGTCAGCAGGCTCTTGATCCGGCCGGGGCTCCAGTCCGGGTGCTGCTGCATCAGAAGGGCCGCCGCGCCCGTCACATGCGGGGTGGCCATCGAAGTGCCGTCGAGAGTGACGTAACCGGGCGCGGGGTGCGGGTCGTTGGGCCGGGTGCCGGCCGCGGCGGCCGCGGTGATGGCGACGCCGGGCGCGGTGACGTCGGGCTTGACGCCGCCGTCCAGGCGCGGGCCGCGCGAGGAGAAGCCGGCCAGCCCGTCCAGCTTGTCCACCGCGCCCACGGTCAGCGCGGACTCGGCGACACCGGGGGTGCCCACGGTCCCTGAGCCGGAACCGGAGTTGCCCGCGGCGATGACGAACAGCGCTCGGTCGGAGAGTGCGTTCACGGCCTCTTCGAGCGGGTCGGTGCCCGGCTCGTCCGCCGAGCCGAGGGACATGTTGATCACGTCCGCGCCCTGCGCGACCGCCCACTCCATGCCGTCGACGATCCCTGAAGTCAGCCCGGAACCAGCGGAGTTGAGCACTTTTCCGTTGATCAGCTCGGCGCCCGGTGCCACGCCCTTGTACTTGCCGTCCGAGCCGGCTCCGGTTCCGGCGGCGGTCGAGGCGACGTGCGTGCCGTGCCCGTTGCCGTCCCGCAGTTCGGTGTCCGTCGAGAAGTTCCGCTCGGCGACGACCCGCCCGGCGAAGTCGGGGTGGGTGGTGTCGATGCCGGTGTCGAGCACGGCGATCTTCACGCCCTTGCCGTCGAAGCCGGACCGCCACATGCCCGGGGCGCCGATCTGCGGCACGCTTACGTCCAGGGCGGCCGTCACCACCCGGTCGAGACTCAACTCGGCCACGCCGGGCGCGAGTTCACTCCTACCGTTCGCGGTGTCGGTCAGCGCGGCCCATGCGGTCGAGGCCTCGTCGGGCGACACGACCACGGCTTCGGCGTGCACGGAGGACAGATCCCGAACGGGCGCCTCGGTGTCCGCGTGCAACTGTCCACGGGCGGCGGGGTGTTGTGCCGAATACCGCACGAGTACGGGGGCGCCGCCGTGGGTCAGATCCCGGTACTCGGGGCGATTCAGCTCGGCCACGTCGAACAGGCCCAGGTCCAACTTGCCTTGTCCGAGCAGGACTTCGGCGTCGGCGGGGACGACGTAGGTGTGGTCCCCGGTGCGGCTGGTCTGGAGCGGGACACCGGAGCGGCCCTTGGCCGGAGTGACCCCGACCGCGTTGCCCTTCTGGTCCAGGAGGACCTGGTCACCGGTGATCAACGTGACTGTTGTGTATGAGCTGTTGACTGCGGTGGAGCCGGCCGTGGGAGTGCCGGCCGTAGGGGTTCCGGCCGCCGAGGCCGGGTCGGATATCAACCCCGTCGTGAGCGCCACCGTCATGAGCAGCGCCCCGGACCAGCCTGCGGGGCGGGTGATCCGTCTCTTTTTTCTTGATCCCGACAATGTCGTCCCTGTCTGTGTGGGGAGGTGGGGGTTCACCCCGACTCGATTCAGGTGATGCAGGATCGTGCCGGGGGAGATCCTTCCCAGCCCTCACCTTCTGACGACATTGGTTCGTACCTTTAGTGTTCCGGGATGGTGTTCGCAGTCGCCGACGGGGTGGGTGTGGGTACTGCGGTCAACCGTTAGGGCGTTCCCCCGGGTTGCGGGCCGTAGCGCACCACATGGGTCGGGACCGTGACGCGCCGGGAGGCAGGGGGTTCGGAGTCCCGGTGGCCGAGGCGGTCGATGAGGAGCCGCGCGGCCTGTCTGCCGATCTCGTCGGCGTCGTAGGAGACGAGTGTCAGTGGCAGGCCGAGGATGTCGGAGTAGTCGAAGTCGTCGAAGCCGGCCAGGGGGAGGGCGGTACCGGTCCTGTGAAGGGCGCGGATCGCCCCCTGGCTGATGCGGTTGTTCGTGCAGAACAGCGCTGTGGGGCCCGCGGGACGGTCGAGGAGTTCGAGGACCGCGCGCTCAGCCGTCGCGGCGTCGACGAGGCCCTGTCGAATCAGGGCGTCGTCCGGCTCCACGGCGGCTTCCTCGTGTGCCGCCCAGAAGCCGCGCAGCCGTTCGGCCCCCGTGTACAGCGCTGGCGGATTGCCGAGGAAGGCGATGCGCGTGTGTCCCTCCGCCAGGAGGCAGGCGGTGACCTCGCGGGCGCCGTGGAAGTCCTCGACCAGCACACAGTCGGTGTCCAGGCCGACGGGCGGCCGGGCGGCGAGGACGACGGGGACATGGCGCATCGCGGCGGCCAGGTGCTGCTGCCGGCTGCCGGCGGGGACCACGATCAGCCCTTCGACCCGGTGGTCGATGAGGCCGTCGACGAGACCGGCTTCGACATCCGCCTCTTCGCCGGTGTTACTGAGCAGCATCCGGAAGTCGTGTTCGGAGAGGACCTCCTGGACCCCCAGCGCGAGGCGCGAATAGAACGGGTTGGCGAGGTTGGTGACCACGAGACCGATCATCCTGCTGCCGCCGAGCCGTAGGCTGCGCGCGGTCTCGTTGAGGCGGTAGCCGAGACGGTCGACCGCGGCGAAGACCCGTTCTCGGGTCGCTTCGGAGACCGAGGGGTCGTTCTTGAGCACCCGCGAGACCGTCATGGCGCTGACCCGCGCGAGTTTCCCGACGTCGTGCATGGTCGGCCCGCCGCCCCGGCGAGCGGTCATACCGCTTCTCCTTCTTGCGTCAGCCGTGGCGGCGTCCCGGACCCGGCCGGTCCCCGACGCGCCGCGTTCGATGCGTCCTGTGCCCAGTGCGCGGCCCCGATCAAGGGTGCCTGCGCCGGCTGCCGGGCCGGCGACACACGGGCAGTCGTCCCGCCCGCCAGAACCAGCCCGGCGAAGAGCGCGGGCCGGATCAAGTCCCAAGACTGGGCCATGGATCCACCGATCACCACCGCGCTGGCTTCGAAGCGGTCGACCCACGGGGCCACTGCCTGGCCGAGGGCCTCGAAAGCGTAGCGGAAGGCCTTCGCGGCGGCGGGGTTGCCCGCCCTGGCCAGCGCGGCGATCTGGTGGACGTCGAGCGGGGACCGATTCCCCGGGACGCCGTCGAGGCGTGAGTAGTGGGCGCGGATGGCGCGGCGTGAGACGGACTCCTCCAGCGGCAGGCCGCGCACGGTCAGCCGGTGCACGTGACCGTCGGGCGGCACCCGCGTGCCGTCATGCACGGGTCGCCCGTCGCGCAGGAACGACGAGCCCACGCCCGTGCCCAGCGTCAGGCACACCACGCGCTCGTGTCCCGCCGCGGCTCCCGCGTGATACTCGCCGATGGCGAAGGCGTCGGCGTCGTTGAGAAACCGCAGGTGCTCGGCCCGGTGAGCCAACCGCCTGCGCAGTCCGGCTCCGACATCGACACCGGACAGGGCCTCGAACTTCCCGACGCCCGTGAAGCGGCCCACCCCGGTGTCGTAGTCGAAGGGGCCCGGTATGGCCACGCCCCAGTGCGACCGGTGCCCGGCAGGCAGTTCCAGGGCGGCCAGGGCGATGGCGTCGAGGACGCTGTCGGCTGCGGCGTCGGAGCGCAGGGGCCTGCGGAGCACCGAGGACGGGAGGGGGCGACCGGTCGCGGGGTCGACCAGGGCGGCGGTGACATGTGTTCCACCGATGTCGAGTACGGGGATCGGCGCGCCGGGCCACGGGGCGGCACCGGCCGGCTGAGCGGCACCGGTCCGCCGAGCGGCACCCGTCACGGCTCGACCACCAGTGCCTTGACGACGTGCACCTCGTCACCGCCCACCGCACGGATGCGGTAGGGGCCGGCCGCGGCGGGCACGGTGATCGTCTCCGCGAAGGCCAGGAAGTGGCTGCTTCTGCCGGCGGTCTCGATGACGGCGCCCTGGCCCGCGGAGACGTTGAGGATGTGGAAGCGGCCGGCGGTGTCGTCGGCGATGCCGGAATCCGGGGCCAGCACCAGGCGGTGCACCGCGTAGAACATCTCGGGCAGCGCGCCGATGACCTCCTCGCGCCAGCCCTTGCCCGCGCGCAGGGTGCGTGGCTGCTGGATCAGCTCCTTCGTCACGTCCTCGCCGCGCCGAGCGGTGTCCAGGTTGGCGAAGCCGTGTTCGTAGGGGAGCGGCCGGGACGCGCCGGCGGCGTCCTTGCGGAGCCAGTCGTAGAAGCGCAGGGAGTACAGGTACGGCGTCGCGCTCACCTCCAGCACCAGGTTGCCCGCTCCGGAGGCGTGCGGGGTACCCGCGGGGATCATGAACAGTTGGCCGACGGTGGCCGGATGGACCTGGACGTGATCCTCGACCGGCAGGGGAGTGCCCTGCGCGACGGCGTCCTCCACCTGGCGGCGCATGACGTCGAGATCCGCGTGCTCGGTGAGCCCGAGGAGAACCTGGGCGCCGGGCTCGCTGGCGGTGACGTAATACGTCTCGTGCTGGGTGTAGGGCCAGCCGAAGACCTCCCGCATGTACCGCTCCTGCGGGTGGCAGTGCAGGGAGAGGTTGCCGCCCCCGACCGTGTCGAGGTAGTCGAAGCGGATCGGGAAGGAGGTGCCGAAGGCGCGGTGGACTTCCTCTCCGAGCATGGCCTGCGGGTGCAGGACACAGAGGAGTTGGAAGGGGACCTCGACCTGCGGCCCGTCCTCGCGGCCGATGAGGACTCCCGCTTCGGGAGCGATCAGTTCGTAGCCGAGGGCGGTGTTGCCGGCCTGCGGCGTGAAGCCGAGTTCGCTCGCCGCCCATTGGCCGCCCCAGGGAGTGGAGTTGAAGTAGGGACGGGTGCGCACGGGCCCACGCGCCAGGTGTTCCAGAGTGCTGCGCAGGGCCGCGCCGTCCAGCGAGGTGGGGGTGGTCGCGTCCTGTACGTCGATCCATCGGTCGACCCCTGTCGCGTGCGCGTCGCGGTGTCGGTCCAGCACGGGCCAGTCGGTGTAGAACAGCCGCACCAGGTGGCCCGGTTCGCCGAGTCGGGCGAGGTTGACGCCCACCGGCCGATGCCCGTGTGCCACGGCGGCCTCGGCGTACCGCTTCGGCAGGTCCGCGTACCACAGCAGATCCGGCTCGCACAGCACCGCGCCCGGCCCGAACACCACCACCACATCGTCGTCCGGGAGCCTGCTCTCCTGAGGGACCGAGTCGAAGAGGTCGGAGACCTGCGCCTCGGACAGCGGAGTGAAGAAGGGATCGTCGGCGGGGACGGGGTGAGCGGTGATCCGCTCGGCAGCGGCCGGTGCGTAGTGGCGGCGCACATCCACCGATCTCACCTGTCGTCCGGCGGAGCGGATGGCCGAGGACAGTCCGTCGACCAGGGCGTCCCAGTCCAGCGCGGCGGGTCCGTCCACCGCCAACGTGAGCGGACCGGCCGACAGCGTGGCAACCGCGGCCGGCCAACCTGCGACCACCTGTCCGTCCACGGGCTCGTAGCTGGGGTTGGGATCGTATGAACGAGGCGTGCTCGACACATGTTCTCCTTGGCGGTCCACGAGGTTGAAGTTAACGTTAACATCTGCTGAGGGGGCGGCCCATGCATGTGCCCCAGCACGACACCCTGGCGTTCCAGGGGCGCCGCGACACCGTCGTGAACCTCGTCCCGACACCTAGCTGATGCGGATCACCATGTAGGTCTCGCCGTCCCTCGGCGGTCGGGTCCATGAGCGGGTGGTGAAGGTCTGCAGCCGCCCGTTCACGAGGGCGTGACGAGGTAGCGAGACACCGAACTCCCCGGCCACCGCTTCCAGCAGCGCTCGTTCCGCTGCGGCGGCGTCCTCCGGGTCACCGAAGAACCGGCTCGGATCCAGCGCCTGGGGTATGTCCCCGCTGCGCTGGATCTCTCCGTCCGCGTAGGTGAATGCGTACAGCTCGGCACCGTCTCGTGCCACCGAGAGGTGGAAGAACGGTTGAACGTGCTCTGCCCGCAAGCCGCTCCACACCACCACCGTGCGTCTGTCCGTGCCGGCGGTTGCGACCGGGGAGACGAAGCGCCGCCGGTCGAACGGGGAGGGATTGCCGTCGAAGCCGAAGCTCCAGCCGGTGCCGGCCCGGCCGACTGCCATGAGAGCCCTGTCGTCGTAGGACGAGAACTCCCTCCGGTTGTGCGCCGACCTGCGGCGCGCCTCCCAGAGGGTCATGGAACCGTTCAGCACAGTGCCGCCCTTGTCCTCATTTCCCTCTCCAGCCGTGTCATTTCCAGCCCCGTCCACGTCCGCGAGATGTCCGGGCAACTCCTCCGGCTCCGCGCCTTCCACCAGGACGAACCGGTAGGACGTGCGGTTGTTTCCCGGGTCCGGGTCCGCGAGCCACGCCAGGTCGCCCGGGTCGAGATCCGGTGTCGGCTCCGGCGCCTCGCCGGCCTGTCCGCCCCTCGGCGTGGACAGCAGCTCGCGACCCCGCTCCGGGGTCAGCAGCGACCCGAGCACCGGATCGGCCACCCACCCCAGCGGCGCGAGGTGATCCGGTCCCAGCGGCTCCCAGAGCGGAAGGGCGTCCCTCAACGTCCGCCATGCCTCGTCGGTGTCTCCCCAACGCGCCAACTCCCGTGCCCGCTCGACCGCTTCCCCGTACGGTCCGGCCGCGGTGTACCGGTACGAGCCGTCCCTCACCTGACCCAGCGTTGCGTAAGCCAGTGACATCAGGTCGGCGTCGGCGCCCCGCAGCTGGAACGTCAGCGTCGAGTCGTCCCGGTACGAGTGCGCCGCGTGCTCGGCGACCAGTGGTGGCAGCAGTTCGGGCGTGTACCGCGGGTCCGTCACCAGCCCGTCGAAGTACACCGTGTGGGTCTGTCCGAACAGTCGGCGTATCTGATCACCCAGCCCGGCGGCCCGAGGCCTGCCGTACCCCCTGGCCTCGTCCAGTGTCTTCACGGCCTGTTCCCAGCCACCACGCAGCGCCTCCAGCCGGGCCTCCTCCACCAGGGCGTCCAGCTTTCGAGTCGTGTCGTTGACGAACTCCGGCTCCCCTTCGCCCCGGTGCGCCCGCAGACTGTGGAACTCCCTGTGCATGTCCCGCATGAACGTGAGGAAGTTCGCGTACCGCTCGGGCGGGGCGGCCCGCCAGCCCGCCCATGTGTACACGGCCCACTCACCGTCCTCGTCCACGTCCTCGGGATCGAAGAGGACGTAGGTGGCGTCGGACTCGACGTCGAGTTGCAGCCCGCGCCGCCAGATGTCCGCCGCCCGCTGCTCCTCGGGCCCGGCGTCCTCGTCCAGGTACTCCTCGAACATGTCCGCGAGCCCCGACTCGTTGTCATGCCAGTGCGCGTCCTCGGTCCCCGCCAGCAGCGAAACGAACCCGCCCGCGTGCCGCCACCCGTCGCTCACCTTGAGGAACTCCCGGTACGACCGAGGCATTGGTCGGCCGAGACGCTCCTCCATGGCTGAGATCCGGTCCTCCGGCGCGGACGGAAACCCCAACCAGCGCGCCTGCCGAGCAGCCTCTTCGTCCTCGCCCCGCACCTCGCCGTCCAGCAAGGAATCCGCCCACTCCCCGCTCCACCCGAGCAGGAAGGACCGCCAGTCGAACGCCGTGGAATCCGTCATACGCCCGATGCTGCCACCCACCACTGACAGCGCCCCGCTGCTCCCGGCTCGGGGGCCTTGGCGCAGTGGGCCACGACGGGGGCCGGGGCCTGTTGTGGACGGGAGCGAGCGGCACGGAGCACGCCAACACCCCCGCCCTCACCGACCAAGACCAGCCGCAGGTCGGCCCATTAAGGTCGGAGGTATGACGACTTCCCTTGCTGGTAGTGCCTTCGACGCGCTTCGCCTCGACGCCGTGCCCGATCAGGAGGCGTTGCGTGAGGTGTACGCGCTTCCCGGTGACGCGGCCGTGCGGAAGCAGATGACGGAACTCACCGCGCAGACCCGGCAGTTGATCGGCTGTTCGTCGCTGGTTCTGGTCGCGAGCGTGGACGCCGAGGGCAACTGTGACGTCTCGCCGCGCGGTGGTCCCGCCGGGTTCGTCGCCGTGCTGGACGGGCGGACGGTGGCGATACCGGACGCGACCGGCAACAAGCGGCTGGACACGCTGCAGAACGTCATCGCCACCGGACGGGCCGGGCTGCTGTTCGTCATCCCCGGGCGGACCACCACGCTGCGGGTGAACGGCCGCGCCGTCGTCTCCACCCGCCCGGAACTGCTGTCGCAGCTGACCGCCGTGGGCAAGCCGCCGGCCAGTGCGCTGGTGGTGGGGATCGAGGAGGTCTACCCGCACTGCCCCAAGTCGCTGCTGCGCAGCGGGGCTTGGCAGCCGGAGCAGTGGCTACCGGCGGACGCCCAGCCGGCCTCGGCCGAGGTGACGCTGGCCCAACTGCGGATGCCGGAGCTGACCATCGCCGACATCGAGAAGGTGGAGGCGGACTCGCTGAAGTACCGGTACGAGTAGCGAGTAGCGGGCCGCCCGGCGATCGCCGAACCACGCCGGCGGGCTCAGGGGCCGGACTCAAGAGCTCCAGACGCGCTCCGCGTAGTCCGCGAAGTTCTTGCCGAGGATCTTCTCGATGCGCTCCGAACGGTAGCCGCGCCGCTCCAACAGCCGGATCAGCTCGCGGAATTGGTCGACACCTCGCAGGTCGACGACGAACGGGTACACGTCGTCGCCCTCGCCCGTCGCGCTGACGCCGGCCTCCCGGCGCCGGGCGACCTGTTCGGCGAGGTCGGCACGGTAGGCGTCCAGGTCGTCGACGGCGGTGACGGGTCCGTCGGTGCCGATGCCGACATGGTCCTCGCCGCAGATGTTGACGGCGTGGTCGATGTGCTCGACGACGTCGGCGGCGCGGGCATGGCCGGTCGGGTTGAGGAACGGCATGAAGTAGATGCCGACGAACCCTCCGCGCGAGGCGACCAGGCGCAGTTCCTCGTCGGTCTTGTTGCGCGGGAGGTCGGTGAGCGCGCGGCAGCCGGTGTGGTTGACGGAGACGGGTTGCCGGGAGATCCGGGCCGCTTCCAGGCAGGTCCGCTCCCCGCTGTGGGAGAGGTCGACCATGAGGTGGCGGTCGTTGAGGCGCTCGACCACCTCATGCCCGAAAGGGGTCAGGCCCCGGTTGCGCGGTTCCATCGAACCGTCGCCGAGTGCGTTCGCCTGGTTGTACGTGAGCTGGACGACGCGTACGCCGAGTCGGTCGAAGGTGTCGACGCGGGTGATGTCGTCGCCGAGCGCGACGGCGTTCTGGAAGCCGTAGATGACGCCGATCCGGCCCTCCCGCCGGGCCCGGTGGAGGTCGGCCGCCGTGCGCACCTTGACGAGATCGGCCGCGTTGTCCCGCAGGATCGTGTCCCAGACCGCGATGTCGTGCAGCGTGTACTCGTACGGATCCATGTCGCCCATCACGTATCCGAGCGTGATGTTCACCGCGGTCAGCCCCGAGGCATGGGCCTCGGCGAGCGTGCGCGCGTCGACGGTGATGTCCTCGCCGGTCTGCACGAGCTTGCCGGCGGTCGCCGACGAGCGAGGCGCGTTGGGGTTGTCGAGCACCCCCAGCGCGTTGACGATCATGCGGCCGTGCTCGAAGTGGTCGGTGTCCGCAAGGGAAATGGCGGTCATCGGGCGTCGTGTCCCTTCGGTGGGTGCGTGTCTCGTGGCTGTGGTTCCGATGGGTGTCAGCGGCCGGGGGCGACCGGCTCGTAGTCGCTGCGGTCGTACCGGCGGCCGCGTTTGACCACGAACTCGATCTCGGAGAGATGGGCCATGTCGTCGAGCGGATTCGCCGACAGGACGGCGAAGTTGGCGAGCTTGCCCTTCTCGACCGTGCCCATCACGTCCTGTGCGCCCATGCTCATGGCGCCGACGAGGGTGGCCGCGCGAATGACCTGCACCGGGGGGATGCCGCATTCCCGCGCCAGGAAGACCATCTCGTCGTGCAGCGCGGGGAGTTGATGCTCGGGGGAGTTCTCGTAGTCGCTGCCCGCGGAGACGGGGACGCCGGCGCGGTAGGCGTGGGCGGTGATCCCGGCCGCCAGACGCGAGTTGGCCCGAACCCGCTCCTGTGCCTCGGGATCCGTCGCGTCGGGGCCGAAGTAGTTCGTCCACATGCCGGCGGTCGCGTCGAGAATCGTGCCCCGCGCCAGCATGCGCTCGAACAGCGACTGGAGGTGCGGGTCCTCGCCGTCCGCGAACCGGTCGTGGTCGATGGGCGGCTTGTCCTTGTACGAGGTCAGGGGGTGCCGGGTGCCCTCCTGCGCGAGGGCCGTGGCGTGCGAGACGGTGTCCACCCCGGCGTCGACGACCTCGCCGGGGCTCGCGGGATAGACCGTGCCGTGCGCCCAGGCGGCGAGCCCCTGCCGGTGTGCCTCGGCCGTGATCGCGGCGACCGTGTCCGCGGTCAGGTCGGCGTAGATCTTGACCGCGCGGGCACCGGTGCCCCGGGCCACCGCGACCGCCAGGGGCAGGTCGGTCTCGGCGGTGATCGCCTGCATCCACGGCACGGCACCGGGCGTACCGCCCTGGGACACCTGCTGGGTGCGCGGGTCGTCGAAGAAGGTCGGCCCGGCCATGAGGGCGGCGAAGTGGATGTCGGGTCCGGGGATCTCGCCGACCAGTGCGGCGCGGCCGAGTTCGGCCACCTGGCGGAGGTCGTCGGCCATGTCCCGGATCGCCGTGACACCGCCGTGGACCTGCCTGCGCAGTACGGCCTCGGCGGTGGCGCGATCGGGGGGCGTCGCGATGTGCTGGTGGGAGTCGATCAGTCCGGGGACGACGAAGCGTCCCGTGATGTCGACGACCGTCGCTGTCGTGTCGGCGATCTCGGCGTCGGGGACGACGGCCCGGATGGTCGCGCCGTCGGTGACGATCGACGTCGCCGTCCGCGCCGGGCCGCCCGTCCCGTCGATCACCGTCGCCCCTCGGTAGACCACCACGGTGCCCGCCGCGGGCGGGGCCCAGGGAGTCGGCGCACCGAGAACCTCATGACCCATGGAACTGACCTCCGTGGTGGTGACTAGGGCAGTGGTGTTGCGTCCTACAGTGGTGTTACGTCAGGCGTAACATATGTATCCTCCTGCGTAACATCGAGAATGTAGCACCGGAGTGCGACAAGGGGCGCCACGCATGTCGAAGCCAGCCAGCTCCGCTGTCGACAAGGCACTGGATCTGATCGAGGCACTCGCCCGGTCCGACCGGCCGCTGCGCCTCAGCGAACTCGCGGTCGAGGTCGGCCTCCATCGCGCGACCGCCTACCGCGTCCTCATCGACCTCATCCGCCGCGGCTGGGTGCTGCGCACCGACGACCACTACCTCCTCGGCGCGGCAGCGCTCCAGCTCTCGCACTCGGCCGCGCACAACTCCCTTGTGGCGGTGGCCCGTCCGGTGCTGGAAGCCCTCTCGGAACGGACCGGCATGATGGTGAACCTTCAGGTGCTGGAAGCCGAGAGCTCGAGCGTGATCGACGTCGTACGACCGTCGCGGCTGGAGATGATCAGCCACCTGCGGGACGAGTTGCTGCCCGTCCACAGGTTCGCCGGTCCGGTGGCCCTGGTGGCGCTGCTCGACGAGGACGCGCGGCGCCCCTATCTGCGCCTGGCGGAGGAGGCCGGTCATCCGCTCACCGGGCCGGCAGGCCTGCTGGCGGACATCGAGGAGGCCGAGCGCATCGGTTACGCCTTCGAGCGCGGTCGTGCCGAGCGACTCGTCGCGTCGGTGAGCCGGGCCGTGGTCTCCGCGAAGGGGTGGCCGATCTGCGCGCTCACCCTGGTCGGACTCGACGCCGAGTTCGACGAGCCGCGGCTGTCCGAGCTGAAGCGGCGGCTCCGTGAGGCGACGGACGCACTGCAGGAATCGCTGACGGGCCTCTCCTCGACACCGCAGGCGGACCTCGCGTGAGCGGCGTACTGGTCCTCGACCGCGCGCAGACCCGGGCCTGCCTGGATCCGGCGCGGGTGCTGACGGCCGTCACGCGGGCGCTCGTCGCGATCAGTCGCGGCGAGGTCTCCGCCCCGGCCCGGATCGCCGCGCAGGCGCCCGCCGGACTCCTCGGCGCGATGCCCGGTTACGTGCCGGGCCTCGGTCTGGCCGCCAAGCTGGTGTCGGTCTTCGCCGCGCCCGGTCGGACAGGCGGCAGCGCACACCGCGGAGTCGTCGCCCTGTTCGACGAACACGACGGCCATCCGCTCGCGCTCATGGACGCCGAACCGGTCACCGCCGTGCGCACCGCAGCCGTCGCGACGATCGCCATGCGGGCGCTGGCCCGCCCGCGCCCCGACCGGATCGCCGTACTGGGCACGGGAGTTCAGGCCCGCGCCCAGGTCGAACTGCTCGCGACGACAGACGCCGACGCGACTCTCGTCATAGGCGGGCGAGACCTTCAGCGCGCCCGGCAGCTCGCGGAACTCCATCCGAACGCCTGGGCGGGCTCCGTCGAGAAGGCGGCCCGTGGAGCCGACGTGGTGTTCTGCTGCACCGGCGCGCGTGAGCCCGTGCTCGATCCGTCGTGGCCGGCCGAGGGGGCTCACATCAGCTCCGTCGGCGGCTCCCACGGCCACGAACTCGCCCCCGACACCGTCCGCACCGGCTCCCTCTTCGCCGAATGGCCGGGTGCCGCCGCCTCGCCTCCGCCGGCCGGGGCCCACGAACTGCAGGGCATCCCGGCACACCGGATCACCCTCCTCGGCTCGGTCCTCGACGGCCGCCATCCCGGCCGTCGGGCATCCACCGAACTGACGGTCCTCAAGTCAACGGGCCACGCCGCGCTCGACGTTGCCGCGGCGGCGGTGGTCCACGACGTCGCCCGCGCCGAAGGCATGGGTACGAGGCTGGAGATGTGACGGCCGACAGCCTGGCCGCCGCCCTGTTGTCGTCTTGTCATCGGCTGTCGTCGGCCAGGGGGTGCCCGATGCGTCTTGCTGCGGGCCCATAACGAGCCCTGGGCGATGGCCATTTGGCGCGACTCCCCATCGGAGCCCTTCGCACGGCCGGAGTGAGATCGAGGCCGGACCTGCGCCGCAACGCCCGTGTCCCTGCCCGTCAGTTGTTCCGGCAGTCGTCCAAGGCCCGCAGCGCCTTGGCGGCCGTCCCGCGTACGAATTCGGACGAGTCCGAGGCCATGGCGGTGAGCCGGTCGCGCACGTACTCCTCGTCCGGGGGGAGTGTGCCCGTCTCCTCCACCCAGTGGGCGAGTCCCTCCGCGGCGGCCTGGCACACCGACCCGTTCGTGTCGTCCAAGTGCCGTACGAAGATCGGCAGATCGTGCGGGGTGCCGGTGTCCGTCGCGTTGTGCGGGTCCAGCAACGACAGCGCGGTGGCACGGACAAGGGGGGAGGGAGTTCGGTCCACCAGTTCCCGTAGCCCGGGCAGGGCTTCCGACAGGCCCGTGAGGACCCTCTCCGTCACTCCGGTCAGGACGGGTTCGATGTCGAGACGGGTCACCAACGCCCGGGCGACCGCTGCGCGTTCCCACGGCCGGAACCCGGTTTTCGCCATGGCGTCCAGGCCGTGCAGCGCACCTGCGTACACCCCGGGCGCGGCGTGGTCCAGCAGGGGGAGCAGCAGCCACACGGCGTCCCATCTCCCCATCGTGCCGTAGGCCGTGGCGGCTGCCGCGAGCGTGGGGGCGGGAGTTGTCGGGTCGGTGAGGAGAGCCCGCAGGAGTTTCGTGGCGGCCTTGCCGCCGACGTACCCCAGGGCCATGGCGGCCGTCGGCCCTGACCGCTCGTCGCTCAGCCAACGCGAGGCCGGATTCAGCAGCCGCTCGTCACCCGATCCTGCGAGCAGGAACAGCAGGTGTGATGCCGTCTCCGGGTCCCGCTCCGCCTCCAGAGCCGCGAACAACGCGTCCCGCGTCTCCGGGCGTTTCACGTGCGCCAGTCGGAAACCCACGGCGCGGCGCACCTTGGCGGAAGGATCGTCCGTCAGATCTCTCAGCAGGGTCGGCAGCAGTCGGTCGGTGGGCTGGTCCGGCAGCATCAACAGGGCGCGCGCACGGGCGGTCTCCTCGCCCCACTGGGCTGTACGGACCAGCTCCGCCTCGACGTCCGCGTCCTTCTTAAAGTCCGAGACCACGTTCCATGCCCGCCCCGAGACACGGTCTGCCGGATCCCCCAACAGCCAGACGAGCGCGGGAACATCGCTGGGCACGCCGAGCTCCCACAACGCATCCAAGGCGTTGATCCGCAGGTGATGGTCGGGGTCGCCGAGCAGTCGCCCATAGGCGTCCACGACCTCTCGGTCGCTCAGCCCGAGCCGGATCGCCGCCAGAGAGGCCTTACTGCGCACCCACGGATCGTCGTCGTCCATCAGCGCGGGCAGAATCTCCGCCCCGGCCTCGGGGACCCCCAGCCTGCCCAGTCCCACTGCCGCGCCCGCTCGCACCTCGGGCGCGGGGTCGGCGGCTGCCCGGACGAGCACGGCGACGTGCTCCGTATCGCCGAGTTTGCCGAGCCCTTTCGCCGCGGCCGCCTTCCCGCAGGTGTCGCCCGTCGCCAACTCCCGCAGGAAGAAGGCGACCTGGTGTTCTGCCGTCATGTGCACCCCGGGAGTAAGACCGCCGAACCGACGGGAGGTTGTGCGGAAGGGGGCATATGTGACTCGTCTGTACGTTCAGCCCGGGACGGTCGAGGCCGAATGCCTTCACATCCGGGATTTCAGTACGTCGACCTCACAGCCCGGCGCGAAGGGGTCGAAGCCGTGCTCGACCAGCCAGCGAACGATCAGCAGGCTGCGCACCGACCACCACGCGTGGATGATGTCGAGGTCGACGTCGGTGCCGTAGCCGGCGACGAGGTCGTCGAGGTGATCCTCGTGTCCGAGCGTGAAGGTGGCGAGGTCGTACAGGGCATCACCCTGTCCCGCCTCGGACCAGTCGATGATGCCCGTGACCACGTCGGCGTCGACGAAGATGTGCGAGATCTGCAGGTCGCCGTGCGTGAACGCCGGTGTCCATGGCCGGAGCGCGGCCTCGGCGACCTGGCGGTTGCGGGCGACCAGGTCGGCGGGCAGGACGCCGTTCGTCACGAGCGACTCGCACTCGGCGTCGAGTTCCGCCCTCAGCGCGACGATGCTCCGCCCGGCCCCGCCGGTCCGGGGCGGCAGCGGCGCGTCGTGCAGCTTCCGGATGGCGGCGCCCGCCGCGGCCCAGGCCGTCGGCGACCCGGTCGACGGCCCGCCGAGGCGCCCGAGCGTCGTCCCCGGGAGTGCGGCGATGGCGAGCACGTGCGGCTTGTGCCACAGCACCTCGGGGGTCGGGACCGGCGCGAGGGCCATCGCCTCGACCTCGACGTCGAGGCGCGCCTGGTCGGCGTCCACCTTCAGGAACACATCACCGACGCGCAGGGTCGTGCGCTCGGAATGGGCGACAACGACTTCCACCTCATCCATGGGTGACCAGTATCCCGGGGGTGATCGCCGGCGTCGCCGGGTTTGTCGCGTGCGACCGCGGGGCCGGCCACGTCGGATGCCGTAGCCGTGGACCAGCCCCATCGGTCAGCGGGTCAGGAGGTTCACTTCCAGCGGTAGGTGGCGAAGGAACCCGCCGGTACGGTCGTCACGAACTTCCGTCCGCCGACGGTGACGCGGACCGTGCGGTCGGCGTCGGAGCTGTTGCCGAGGACGGCGACGTAGCCGCTCCTGCCGGAGCGGTAGATCACGTTGCTCACGCCGTTCTGCGCGGCGCTGGACTCCAGGCGTACGTCACCGGGGGAGAGGTATTTCGCGAACTGCCCCATGGCATAGAGCTCGTCGCGGACCGTGAAGTCCTTGGTGTTGGTGTTGACCTTCACCAGCCGGTCGGGCCACTTGGTGGTCGCCGCGACCTCGTCCCAGTCGATGTTGTTGTCGCGGGCGGGTGTCCAGTGCAGCGTGCCGCCGTCCTGGTCGGTGGCCTGGGCCCACAGGATGTAGGAACCGGCGTCCAGGCGGAAGTAGTCGAGGATGGTCGACGGCGACAGGTCGCTGGTCTCCGTCATCTCGACCGGCTTGCCCGTCTGCTCGTAGGCGTCGCGCATGACGGTCGGGTCGCCCCAGTAGGGGTGGAAGGCGATGGCGTCGGCGGCCTTGCGCACCTGCTCGCCCTTGACCGACCCGTCGGGGGCGTCGTCGAAGATGCGGTGGTAGTTCTTGGTCGTGGTGCTGTTGGGGTCGCGCCAGTCCCAGAAGTTGAAGTCGTGCACGTACAACTGCGTGTTCAGCCGGGCCGACTTGAACTCGCGCTTCATCGCCAGGGCGAGCTTCTGCTGCTGGGCGATGCTGATGTCCATGGCCGGGTAGACGACGTCCATGCCGGGCTCGTTGAGCAGGGTCAGCGCGTCGACGCGGATGCCGTGCCGGGCGTACGCCTGGACGTACTTGACGTAGTAGCGGGCGAAGACGTCGATGCAGTCGTCGCGCAACTTGCCGACCTGGTAGTAGTCCGTCGTGCTGCCCGGCTTGAGCGCGACCTCGCCGGTGAACTGGTTGTTCGTCTTCATCCAGGCCGGCGCGCTCCATGCCGACGCGAAGAACGTGGCGCGCGGGTTGTAGTGCTGGATGAGCTTGATCGTGTCGATGATGTGCAGGTCGACGTCGCGCTGGACGGAGAAGTGCTTCAGGCCGAAGTCGTCCTTGACGCCCGCGGGCAGGTCGTCCTCCGACCAGAACGGCAGATGCTCGATGAGGTCGGGGCTGCCGATCGTCAGCCGGAACCGGTCGAGGCCGGCGCCGTGCACGGGGTCGACGAGCAGCCGTATGGCCGCACGGCGCTTGGCGGGCGTGAGCTTCCAGAGGTTGGACACGCTTGTCTCGTCCAGGGAGAAGCCGATGCCCTCGTACTTCTGCCGCAGGGCGTTCGGGTCGGCGACGACGGTGGCGTCGACCGGTCCCGATGCGGCGCCACCCGTCCGTACGGCGGGCAGCGACTGCCAGGCGTGCGCCGCTCCGGCGGAGAAGGTGCCGGTCACGGCCGGACCGTGGGTGTTCCGGTCCGCCTGAGCGGCCGGGCCCGTGCCGATCAGCACGGACAGCGTCGTGGCCGCGACGGCCGCCATGGTCGTGAAAGAACGTCTCACAGCTCACAACTCCCCACTCCGACACCATGGTTGCGGGGCGATCCAAGCAATGTCCGCAGTGTTAAGTCAAGACTTGAATAAAGTACTGATGCCTTTTCGGCCGAGCCGCCGAGAACCGTCCGGACGTCCAGGGCGCGATGCCTGACAGCGCCACCTGCATGACGTGGCTCTCGGCGGGTGACGGCGGTGACGTTCAACTCAGGGACCAGTCCCTGGCGTTGGCCTGGCGGGCGTGCGGCGGGGGTTGGCCGACCAGGCCGTCACTCCTGGTGTCACTCCTGCGTTGTCTGCTGGATCTTGGCGAGTGTCAGGACACCGCCGCCGATGCCCCAGCCGGCGTCGGCGACCTCCTCGACCAGGACGAGGGTGGTGGCCCGGGCGCCGTCGCCGAAGATCTCGGCGTACAGGTCGGTGGTGCGGATGATGATCTGCTCCTTCTGCTGCGCGGTGAGCGCGCCGGCGGGGACCTTGAAGTTCGCGAACGGCATGGGGCTCTCCTCGTGCGGGGGTGCCAGGGCTGCTCACGGCGAGCAGGAGGTCGACCCCGATGGGGCAACCATCCGTCCGGGCGTCCGCTCCGGCCAGGGCTGAGCCCACCCAGGGGTCGCCGGCCCCTGGTTCGGACCCGGCCGGGAGGCGAGGATGGCCGGGTGAACCTTCCCGAGCTTGCGGCGTTCCTCAGGTCCCGGCGCGATCGGATCCGACCGGCCGATGTCGGTCTGCCCGCCGGGCCCCGGCGCCGTGTGCCCGGACTGCGGCGCGAGGAGGTCGCGCAGCTGGCGGGCCTGTCGGCCGACTACTACACCGAGTTGGAGCGCGGCCGTGGCGCCCAGCCCTCGGCTCAGACTTTGGCCGCCCTCGCCCGCGCGCTGCGGCTGGGCGGTGATCAGCGCGACCACCTGTTCCATCTCGCGGACCGGCCGCTGCCCGCGTCGGCGCAGGGTGTGAGCGCCCGGATCGTCCAGCCCGCGCTGCTCGGGCTGCTGGACCGGCTGGCCACCACCCCGGCCCAGGTCATCACGGACCTGCACGAGACCCTCGTCCAGAACGAGTCGGCCGCGGCGCTCCTCGGCCGGGCTCCGCGGCCGCGCGGCCCCGCCACCGGCTTCGCGTACCGCTGGTTCACCGATCCGTCCGCCCGCGCGATCTACCCGCCCGAGGACCATCCGCACCACTCACGGGTCTTCGTCGCCGACCTGCACGCGGTCGCCGCCCGCCGGAGCCGCGACACCGAGGTCGCCGGCATGACGGCCGCACTGCGGCGGCGCAGCCCGGAGTTCGCAGCCCTCTGGGACACGCACGAGGTCGGCCTGCGCCGCGCCGATCACAAACGCATCGTGCACCCCACGCTGGGCGTCATCGAGTTGGACTGCCACAGCCTGTTCAGCGAGGACGGCCGCCAGCGCCTCCTGTGGTTCACGGCCCCGCCCGGCACCGAGGGCGCCGCCCAGCTCGAACTGCTCGGCGTCATCGGCACCCAGGACATGGCGGCCACCGAAGGCACCTCGCGCACCGAGGGCGGCATCCACGAGGGCGGCATCCACGAGGGCGGCATCCACGAGGGCGGCATCCACGAAGGCGACATTCGCGAAGGCGGCATCCACACGGGCTGAGAGCGGACGCCCGGCTCTGGAAGTACCCGTGTGGGATCCCCCGGCTCGATTTTCGCGACGACCTGTCGTAATGTTTACGACAGGTTGTCGCATACGAGGGCGACACCATAGTGCGGGTGGAAAGGGACTCTTCTCATGAACGCCGACGATCGTGCCGACATCATCCAACTGCTCGGTCTGTACGCCGACATCGCGGACAAGAAGGAGTTCAAGGAGCTGCCCCGCCTGGTCTTCACCGACCCGCTCACGCTCGACTTCTCCTCGGTCACCGGCATGCCCCCGATGGAAACTCCGCTCGACGCGTACACCGAGATCCTCCGGGGCGCCTTCGCGCCCTTCGTGGCGACCCACCACGCGATCACGGGCCACGTCGTCGACATCGACGGCGATCGCGCGACGATCCACGCGCACGTCCGTGCCGAGCACTGGCTCCCGGACGAGTTGGTCGACGGCGGGTCCAACCGCTGGCTGGTGGTCGGCTTCTACGACAACGAGGCGGTCCGTACGGCGGACGGCTGGCGCCTCGACCGCGTGAAGCTCACCGCGACGTATCAGGAGAACGCGCACCTCGCGAGCGCCACCCTGCCCTCCGAGTAGGCACACCGGCGGCCGGGCCGAGGCGGACCCCGGGCGACAGGGGGCCCGCGAGGGAAGGAGAATGGCCGGATGCCGCGTATCCGGGGAGCCAGCATCGAGGAACACCACGAGATGGTGTGGGCCGATCTCGCCGAGGCGACGCGGCAGTTGCTGCTCGAACGCGACTACGACTCGATCAACATGGGCCACATCGCGGCCCGGGCCGGCCTCGCGCGCAACACGCTGTACAACTACGCCCGCGACAAGAGCGCCCTGGTCCTGGCGCTGACCGAGCGGGCGAGCCGGCCCCTGGTCGAGCGGGTGGCCGCGATCGCCGCGCGCTCCGCGGACCCGGCCGCCGAGCGGATGCGGGAGATCATCGAGGCGATCCTGAAGGCGTCCACGGACCAGGCCATGCGACCGATGTTCCGGCCGGGCTCCGGCCCGCTGGTCGCCGAACTGCCGACGGGGCAGGACAACCCGTTCCACGCGATCGTGGCCGAGGTGGAGAACGTCGTCCGCGACGGCATCGCGCGCGGCGAGTTCCGCGACGTCGGCGACGTACACCTCACGGTGGAACTGCTGTCCGGCGCCATGCGCGCGGGAGCCGAACGCATCGGCCGGGACCCGTCCACCTTAGCGGCCGCGGTCCGTGCGGCGCGCGAGATCGTCCTCGCGTCCTTGGCGCGACACCCGGAGCAGGACCGGTCGGCACAGGGTTCGTAGAGCTCGCGTTCGAGGTCGGCCCAGGAAGCCGGCCCCGTTGTCTGCTCATAGGGAAGGACATCGGGGAACAGTTGCTGGGCCACCAGTCGACCGTGGCCTTCGGGGTCCGCCGAGGTGCCCGCGGCGCGCACCACCGCGGCGACCTGTTCGGCGATGTGCCGGCCGGCCGTGTCGACGTCCGTGCTGGGATGGCGGGTGGTGGCCGGGTTGGTGAACTCCACGTCCGTGGGCCAGAAGATCGGCCACATCATCGGGTCACCGGCGCGGTTCACCTGCCGCCAACCTCCGGCGTCGGTGGCCAGTTTGGTCGCCGCCCACACTCCGATACGGGCGTCCGGGCGGGTGATGGTGAGGCCGCATCCGGGATCATCCCGTGGTCGGGGACGCCGTGGGGGAAGGTGCGCTGGGGGAGGGGGTTGTGGCCGGTCCCGTCGGTACCCCGTCGGTCGACAACCCCGGGGGCACCGTGAGAGTGACCAGGGGTGCGCCCGGCTGCGGCACGGGTGGTGTCACTTGTGCGCCGGGGAGCTTGGGCGGGGTGGTCTCCTGGAAGTTCACCTGGTCGAAGTTGACCAGGCCGGTCTTCTCCATCTGCGTGATGTGGTCCAGGACCACGTCGTTGGCCTGGTCGGCGAGCGCGCGGACGAGGGTGTTCTCGGTGGTGGAGCGGATCTTGGCGATGACGTTGAAGATCGAGCCGTGGGTCATCCGCAGGGTGTTCGCGAAGTCGGAGTCGAACTGTTTGCCCTTGTCCGCGCGGAAGTTGGCCAGGAAGCCCTGCTGCTGCGGCGTGGGCTGGTCGGGAAGCGTGATGTTCAGCTCGGGGGCGATCTGGCGGCAGCTGGCGTCGAGCGCGGCGTGTCCGACGACCAGGTGCCGTCCGGCCTCACGCACGGCCGCGGTCGTTCCCTTCTGCATGGCCAGGCTTCCGGAGGGGCTCTCCCAAAGACCGGCGGAGCGTACGAAGACGACGAAGTTGCGGTCGGCCTCGGTGAGCGGTCCCCACTGGGTGTTGGCGATGATCCGGGCCTGGTTGGAGGCCGTGGTCTGGATGCCGAGCATGCTGGGGTACGCCAGGGCGGCCAGCGTGGTGGCGAGTGCCCCGCCGACGGCGAGGGATCCGAGCGTGCTGCGCGAGAGGGGCATGGGGCCTCCTGATGCGGGCGGTGCGGCTGCCCGGTCGTACGCGCGGTGCAGGGAAAGGGGACCCTTGCGGCCGGTAAAGATTGCGTGACGCCGTACGGCGGTCGCCTGGACCGGCGGGAAGTCCGGCGGGAAGATCGGTGGTCGATGTTGGTCGACCGTCCAAGACGCTGCGATAACATAGGTGGCACACGGCTTCTGTTCTCGAAGCAGAAGCGGAGGTAGAAGCAAAAGTAGAAGCAGAAAGCGAGCCCGATGTCTCGTATGGCAGCGAAGGACCGACGCGAAGAGCTGATCGCGGCGGCGTTTCGGGTGATGATCCGCGAGGGAGTCACGAAGGCGACCACGCGCGCGATCGTCAACGAGGCCAAAATGCCGCTGGGCGTCTTCCACTACTGCTTCAACTCGCGTGAGGAACTGCTCCAGGAGGTCCTCACCCGCTTCACGGACAACACGGTGGCGGCCGCGCGGAAGACGTTCGAGGGGGAGGGCGATCTCGAAGCGCGGATCACCAAGAGCCTGAGCGCCTTCTGGGGCACCGTCGAGGTCAGTCCGGGCGAGCACCAGGTCAGCTACGAACTGACGCACTACGCCCTGCGTCAGGCCGGGTTCGAGGACCTGGCCCGACGCCAGTACCAGCACTACCGGGAGGTCCACCAGGAGATCCTGGAGGAGGCCGCCGAGGCCGCGGGCATCGAGTGGGCCGTCCCCGTCCCGGTGCTGGCCCGCTATCTCAACTCGGTGCTCGACGGTGTCACCCTGAGCTGGCTGGTCGACCGCGACAGCGAGCAGAGTCGCGAGGTCCTGCGGCTGACCGGCGAGCACCTCCTGACGCTGGCCCGCGAGCGGACCTAGGGGGCGACCTAGGGTTCCAGCCGACCTAGTCGAACAGGTCGGGCTGCTCCGCCGTGATCTGGTCCCACAGCGGTTGGAACTGGAACCAGCCCGGCAGCGCACCGGAGATCTGGTCGCGGACCACCCGTGCCGTCTCGGGGTCGATGAGGCGGGGCTCTCCGGCGGCCATGGCCAGGAGTTGGGCCTGGCAGGACCGTTCCATGGTGATGAAGTACCAGGCCGCCTCGGCGACGGACGCCCCGACCGTGAGCAGTCCGTGGTTCTGCAGGACGACGGCCTTGCCGTCGCCCAGGGCCGTGCCGATGCGCCGGCCCTCCTCGGTGTCGTTCACCACGCCCCGGTAGTCCGAGTAGACGCCGTGGTCGTCGTAGAAGGCACAGGCGTCCTGGGTGATCGGTGCCAGCGGGACTCCGAGGCTGGAGAAGGCCTTGCCGTGCACGGAGTGGGTGTGCGCCGCCGCGACCACGTCCGGCCTGGCCCGGTGCACCTCGGAGTGGATGCAGAACGCGGCGTTGTTGACCGGGCGCCTGCCCTCCAGGAGCGTGCCGTCGTGGTCGACGAGGATCAGGTCGGAGACGCGGATCTGGCTGAACGACATGCCGAAGGGGTTGACCCAGAAGGCCGACGGGTTCTCGGGGTCACGGGCCGTGATGTGTCCGGCCACTCCCTCGGAGAAGCCGAAGCGAGCGAACAGGCGGAAGGCGGCGGCGAGTTCCTGCTTGCGCACCTCGCGCTCCTGCTCGAAGGTCAGGTTCTGCTGGGGGAGCGGCAGGAAGACGCCCTCGGGCAGGGTGGTGACGGAAGCGTGCGTGGGCGTCTCGGGTGTCGTGGTCATGGTCCGGCCTCTCGTGCTCTCACAGGTGCGTGATCCGCGGTACTTGATCTGCGGTACTTGATCTGCGGGGACTTGATCTGCGGCTACGTGAACAGCCGCGCGGGAAGCGCTACTTGGCGCGGCCGCGCAACCCGGCGCCGTACATGGCGTCCACCAGGCGGAGGACGAACCGGTAGGCCGAGGGCTCGTACGGGATCATGTGCATGTCCCTGCGCAGCGGGAACCGGTTCGTGCTGAGGGCCTGGAGCCGCGTGTACTTGCGGAAGCCCTCTGCCCCGTGCCGGACACCGAGGCCGGACTCCTTCCAGCCGCCCATCGGCAGGCCGAGGGCCATGTAGTTGGTCTGGGCGTCGTTGATCGTGACGCAGCCGGCCTCGAACCGTTCGGCGAGGCGGCGGGCGCGCTTCATGTCCGATCCGATGATCGAGGCCTGCAGCCCGTACGTGCTGTCGTTGACCAGCCGGAGGGCTTCCTCGGCGTCGGCGACCTTCATCACGGGCAGCGTGGGGCCGAAGGTCTCCTCGCGCATGCACGTCATGTCGTGGTCGACGTCGACGAGCAGCGTGGGTGCGAAGAACCGACCGGGTCCTTCGGAGGCACGCCCGCCGACGAGCACGCGGGCGCCCTTGCGTACGGCGTCGTCCACATGGTCCTGGATGACCGCCAGTTGGGGAGGGAAGGTGACGGCTCCTACGTCGACGCTGCCGAGCCCGGCCGGCCTGCCCGAGGTGACCTGATGGAACCGTTCACGCAACAGGGCGATGTACGCGTCGTACACCGGCTCCTCGACGTAGACCCGCTCCACCGAGGTGCACATCTGGCCCCCGTTGGACAGAGCCCCCTGGATCGTGACGTTGACGGCCCGCTCCAGGGAGGCGTCGGCGAGGACGACCAGCGCGTCCTTGCCGCCGAGCTCCAGTGAGCAGGGGATGAGGCGCTCGCCCGCGCGGGCCGCGACCAGGCGGCCGGTCCTGGTCGAGCCGGTGAACATCACGAAGTCCACGGTGTCCACGAGCGCGCTGCCGGTGGCGCCCGCGCCGGTGACGACCTGGAAGACGTCCTCGGGCCAGCCGCACTCGCGGGCCATGCGCTCCATCAACAGCGCGGTCAGCGGCGTCTGTTCGGAGGGCTTGAGGACGACCGCGTTGCCCGCCGCGAGGGCGGGGATGGCATCGCCGAAGGAGTTGAGCAGCGGGTTGTTCCACGGGCCGATGACTCCGACGACCCCGCGCGGCACCCGGCGCGTGTACATGCTGCGACCGAGGACGAACGGCGAGAGGGAGCGGACCTTCGTCGTGGCGAGCAGGCCGCGGGCCTTCTTGGCCCAGTGGGCGAAAGCGCTCGCGCAGTAGACGATCTCGACGATCGCGTCCTCCTCCGCCTTGCCGTTCTCCTCGACGATGAGGTCGGCGATCTCCTGCCGATGGGCCAGCAGCCAGCGGCGGCCCCGCGCGAAGAAGTCGGCGCGCGCCCGGGTGTCCAGCTCGGCCCAGCCCTTCTGCGCGCGCCGGGCGCGCTCCACCGCCCGCGCCACCTCCGCCGCGGACGTCTCGGACACCTCGCCGACCACCGCTCCGGTGGCGGGGTTGTCCACCGCGATACGCGCGCCCGTCGGCGGGCCGCCTGTCATGAGCGCTTGATTCCGAGTCACGGAAACTCCCCACCGGAACGTTGACTTCTCTTCGCTCAGAATGAGACGGTCGATCGTACAAGTCAAGCGTCCTGTACAAGCGTCCAAGTTGACGTGAAGGAGCGGTCGGATGAAAAGGAAGACCTCGATCGCACTGAGCGGCCTGGGTGTTCCCGAGTCCCTGCGCTGGCACCAGGGGGCCCTGTGGTTCTCGGATCTCGCGCACGGCACGGTGCACCGATGGGACGGCGAGGGGGAGCCGGAGACGGTGGTCGAGGTCCCGGGCCGGGCCGGCGGCCTCGGCTGGCTTCCCGACGGCCGCCTGCTCGTCGTATCCATGGACGGCGGTCGTGTCCATCGCCTGGAGGCCGGGGGTGAACTGGTCGTACACGCCGATCTGCGCCACATCGTCGGCGGTCCGGTCAACGACATGCTCGTGGACCCCGAAGGGCACGCCTACGTCGGCAACTTCGGCTTCGACTACCACGCCCACTCCCGCGAGCACCCGAACTCGATGCTCTACGCGCCGCCCGGCCCTCCGCGAGCCCCGATCGCCTGCCTGGCGCCGGACGGCGGCCTGCTCGGACTGACGGAACCCCTGCTCTTCCCGAACGGGATGCTGCTCGCCGCCGACGGCAAGAGCGTGATCGTGGCCGAGACCCTGGCCATGCGGCTCACCGCCTTCTCCAGGAATCCCGACGGCACCCTGTCCCGTCCGGAACCATGGGCGCCCCTGATCGCGCCGTTCCTGTGGCACCTCGTGAACCACCCGGGGGCGTTCGGCCGGATCACCCGCAGAATCTCGGCGCTCCTGGACCACCCGGCCATATCGAAGCGCTCCTCGTCCCCGATCGCGCCGGACGGCATCGCGTGGGACGCCGACGGCACGTCGATCTGGGTCGCGAACGCCCTCCGCGGTGAGTGTGTGCGCATCGCCCAGGGCGGTCGCGTCCTCGACCGGGTCGCCACCAGCCGGCACACCCTGAGCTGCCTGATGGCCGGAGCCGACGGTCGCACGCTCTTCGCCGCCACCGTCCCGACGGACGATCCCGTCCGTGCCGCCCGGCTCAACGGTGGGCGCATCGAGATGCTGAGGCTGTGAGTCCCGGCACCCCCGGGACCGGGAGTCCCCAGGTAACAATCCGGAAGAACTGAACATGAACAATTGACTTGGACAGTTGACCAGGAGAATCTGTGGCCATGCCCCAACCACCCGAAAAGTCCCAGGTCATTCTCGTCACCGGCGCGGCCGGCGGCATCGGAGCCGCCATCGCCGAACTGGCGATCGCACGTGGTCATCGCGTCATGCTCACCGACGTGGACGAGGGCGCCGTCCTGACCCGGGCCCGCGCTCTGGGCGAACGGGCCGCCGCACACGCCCTGGACATCCGCAGCCCCGCGGACTGGAGCAGCGCGTTCGACGCGACCCGGGCACGGTTCGGCACCGTCGACGTCCTGGTCAACAACGCCGGCGTCATCCACACCGGACACGCCCGCGATCTCCGTCCCCAGCAGCACCGCGACATCGTCGAGATCAACCTGCTCGGCACCATCACGGGGGTCTGCACAGCGGTCGAGCACATGACCGCGCAGGGGCACGGCCACATCGTCACCGTCTGCAGCATGACGTCGTTCCTGCCGCTGCCCGGCTACGCCACCTACGGCGGCACGAAGCACGGACTCCGGGCCTTTCACCACAGCGTCGCGATCGAGGAACGCGACGGACCGCTGGACTTCACGATCGTCCATCCACCGTCCACCCGGACCGGAATGCTCGACCGGGAGATGGCCGACCCCACGTCCGCCATCGCCTTCGCGGAGAAGTCCCATGCCCCGGAGCGGATCGCCGAGGCCGTCGTCGACGCCCTCGTCACCAAGCCGGTCGAAGTGGTCTTCCCGCCGTTCGCCGGCCGCTTCCAGCGGGTCGTCGGAGTCTTCCCCCGGCTGATGCGCCGCGTCATCCCCCTCGTCGAGGCCAAGGGCCGGCGACAGCGCGCGCGGCTGCGCGCCGCTCAGGGAATCCCCGCCGAGAACTGACGAACCTCCTGGAAAGGATGCTGAGTTGAGTACGAACATGACGTCCCGACCGGACGCGAAGAAGCCGGACGCGAAGAAGCCGGACACGAATGAGCCGGACAGGAATGAGCCGGACGTGAAGCGGCCGGACGTGAGAAGGGCCGCGTTCCCTGCCACCGGGACGAACGCGGCCCGGATGATCCAGCTGAACAAGGCGACCGAGCACCTGGATCCGCCGTTCGCCGTGGTGGACCTGGACGCCTTCGACGCCAACGCCGTGGAACTGGCACACCGGGCGGCAGGGCAGGCCACCGTCCGCCTGGCGAGCAAGTCGGTCCGCAGCCGCGAGCTGATCGGGCGGGCCGTCCGGCACGACGGGTATCGGGGCATCCTCGCCTTCACCCTGCCTGAAGCCCTATGGCTGGCCGAGGACCACCAGGACGTGGTGATCGGCTATCCGACGACGGACCGCACCGCGCTGAAACGCCTCGCCTCGGACGAACGCGCGGCAGCGCGCATCACCCTCATGGTCGACTCGATCGGCCAACTGGACTTCGTGGACGAGGTGGTGGGCCTCTCACGCCCCGACATCCGCGTCTGCATCGATCTGGACGCCTCGCTCGAACTGGCCGGTGGGCGCATCCACTTGGGCCCGTACCGCTCGCCCGTGCACTCACCCCGGCAGGCCGCCGCACTCGCCCGCGCCATCCAGGAACGGCCCGGGTTCCGTCTCGCCGGGCTCATGTCCTACGAAGGCCAGATCGCCGGGTTGGCGGACAACCAGCCCGGGTCCCTGCTCAGGCGGGCCGCGATCCGCGCCATGCAGCGCGTCTCCGCCGGTGAACTGGCCGACCGGCGGGCGGCGGTCGTCGCCGCCGTCGAAGCCGTGGCACCACTGGAGTTCGTCAACGGCGGCGGCACGGGCTCCATCGAACAGACCGCCGCCGAACCCGTCATCACCGAGATCGGTGCCGGATCGGGGCTCTACGGTCCCGGACTCTTCGACTTCTACCGGCGCTTCCGTCCCCGGCCCGCCGCCTTCTTCGTCATGTCGGTGGTACGGCGTCCGAGTCCCGCGATCGCCACCGTGCTCGGCGGCGGCTGGATCGCCTCCGGCCCACCAGGCCTGGACCGCCAGCCCGTTCCGACCTGGCCGCACGGCCTGCGGACCAGCCCCAGGGAAAGGGCCGGCGAGGTCCAGACACCGGTTCTGGGCGCCGCCGCGCACGGACTGCGGCTCGGTGACCACGTGTGGTTCCGGCATGCCAAGGCCGGCGAACTGTGCGAACGCGTCAACACCCTCCATCTGGTGTCCGGCGCGGAGATCGTCGACGAGGTCGCGACCTACCGCGGCGAGGGACACGCCTTCCTGTGACTGTGCCCTCCCTGAACAGGCCCGTTTCCGCTCCCGGGAGGCCTTGTGTCCACCGAGTTCCACCCGCCGGCCCCGGTGCCGGCGGCCGCCGTCGCGAAACCCGCGGGCCATGCGCCGACCGACCCCGTCACCCGCGGCTGGATCACCTTGTTCGGCCTGGTCTGGTTCGGATACTGGATGGCGAGTCTGGTCCCCCTCCAACTATTGCTGCCCCAGCAGTTGGAGGCCATCGATCCGGCGTCCAAGGTCCACGGTTTCGCCGTCGTCAACGCCCTCGCGGGAGTGGTCTCCCTGGTCGCCCTCCCGGTGTGCGGGGCGCTGTGCGACCGTTCCCGGAGCCGTTTCGGACGCAGAAGACTCTGGGTCGCGGGCGGCGCCCTGTTCTTCGCGGCCGGCCTGGCGATCACCGGCGAACAGACGACGGTGACGGGCGTGACCCTCGCGTGGTCGGCGAGCATGCTCGGTCTCAGTGCGGCCACCGCCGGGCTCACCGCGATGATCGCCGACCGCGTCCCCGTCGATCAGCGCGGTGTGGTGTCCAGCGCGATCTACGGTCCCCAGGCCCTCGGCGTGGTGGTCGGCATCGCCCTCGTCTCCGCGTTCGCCTTGTCTCCCGCCAACGGCTACCTCGTCGTCGCGGCCCTGCTGATCGCTTCCACCGTGCCGTTCGTCGCCCGCTTCCGTGACACGTCGTACGACTCCGAGCCCGTGCTGCGGCTGCGCGCCCTGCTCACCTCCATGGGCCGTTCGCTCAGGAACCGTGACTTCGCCTGGGCGTTCGGCGGGCGGCTCCTGGTCAACCTGGCGAACTCCCTGGGCGTCTGTTACACCCTCTACTTCCTGACCGACGACCTGAAGGTCTCCGATCCGGCCGGCAGTCTGCTCGCCTGTACGGCCCTCTACCTCGTGGCCGGTGTCCTGGCCAGCGCGGTCGCCGGTTTGCTGTCCGACCGCCTCGGCAGACGGCGGATCTTCGTCGCGCTGGCAGCCCTGCTCCAGGCGGTGTCGGGTTTCCTGCTGGCGAGCTTTCCCGACCTAGGCGTCACGCTGGTGGCGTCGGCCGTCATGGGCGCGGGTTTCGGTGCGTACATGGCCGTCGACCAGGCGCTGATCACCCAGGTCCTGCCCGACGCCGAGAGCCGGGCCCAGGACCTCGGAATCATGAACATCGGGACGGTGGTCCCGCCCGCGCTGGCCCCACTGATCGCCAGCTTCATCATCACCTCCGACCGCGGCTATCCCCTCCTGTTCTCCTGCGTCGGCGTCGCCGCGACCGTGGGGGTCGTGCTCGTGTACCGCGTCCGGTCCGTCAGATAGCTCCGGCGCCCCGAAAGATCCGCACCCCGATAGACCCGCACTTCGATAAACCCGCACTTCGAAAAGGAAGGAAAGCCGTGGACACGCTCCGCTCCCATGATCCTCGGCCCAGAACGAACCCGAAGCCGGACACCTGGCGGAACTGGGCGGGGAACGTCACCGCCCGCCCGACCCGAGTCGTCTCGCCCTCCTCGGTGGAGGAACTGCGCGCCGTCGTCCGCCGGGCGGCCGAGGACGGTCTGCCCGTGAAAGCGGTGGGCACCGGCCACTCCTTCTCCACCGCCGCCGCGACCGACGGCGTACTGGTCCGCCCCGACCGGCTCAGCGGCATCCGTGCGATCGACCCCGAGGCCGGCACCGTCACCGTCGAGGCGGGTACCCGGCTCAAGACGATGAACATGGCTCTGGCCCGGCAGGGCCTGTCGCTCACGAACATGGGCGACATCATGGAACAGACCGTGGCCGGCGCCACCAGCACCGGTACCCACGGCACAGGACGCGCGTCGGGTGCGATCGCGGCGCAGATCCGTGGCCTGGAACTGGTGACGGCGGACGGTTCGCTGCTGAGGTGCTCCGCGTCCCTTAACCCGGAGGTGTTCGCCGCGGCGCGCGTCGGCCTCGGCGCCCTGGGCATCGTCAGCGCTCTCACGTTCGCCGTGGAGCCGCTCTTCCTCCTCGCCGCGCACGAGGAACCGATGACGTTCGACATGGTCACCGCGTCCTTCGACGAACTCCACGCGCACAACGACCACTTCGAGTTCTACTGGTTCCCGCACACGGACAACTGCATCGCCCTGCGCAACAACCGGACCGTAGGCCCGCACGCCCCGCTGGGCCGCCTCAAAGCCTGGTTCGAGGACGAGTTCCTCGCCAACACCGTCTTCCAGGCACTCAATTCCGTGGGCCGGACCGTGCCCGCCGCCGTCCCGGCGATCGCGCGGATCGCCAGCCAGGGTCTCTCCGCCAGGACCTACACGGACATCCCGTACAAGGTCTTCACCAGCCCGCGCCGCGTCCGGATGATCGAGATGGAGTACGCCGTCCCGCGCGCGGCCGTCCTCGACACCCTCCGCGAACTCAAGGCCATGATCGAGCGATCCGACCTGCGCATCAGTTTCCCGGTCGAGGTCCGTACCACCCCCGCCGACGACATCGCCCTCTCGACGGCGTCCGGACGGGACACCGCCTACATCGCCGTCCACGTCTACCGGGGCATGCCCCATCACCGGTACTTCGCGGAAGCGGAGCGCATCTTCGTCGCCCACGAGGGGCGCCCGCACTGGGGCAAGCTCCACACCCGGGACGCCGCCTACGTCGCGAACGCCTACCCCCGCTTCGACGAGTTCACGGCGCTGCGCGACCGGCTCGACCCCGACCGACGCTTCACCAACGCGTATCTGCGCAGGGTGTTGGGCGACTGATTTATTCGGTTGCGGCTCCCCATGGCCGCCCCGCACCATGGGCGAGCCATCGGGAGCTGCCCGGTGCTCCACGAGAGGAGGCACGACCGTGACCACGACTGTTTTCGGCCTGCCCGCAGACCACCTCTCACTCACTTCATGGAGCACCCCCAGCGATGTCTCACGACGATCTCTCGCAGCACCCTCAACACCCGGCGTTTCCTGACGAGTTCATCACCGACCCCCACCGTCACGTCCCGCCGTCGGACGACCTCGGTGACGTCGACGACCGGTTCGTCTTCGACTTCCGTCCCTACGACGACGACCTCGCCGACGGCCAGCGCTGGTCGACCTGGCTCAGCGTCGAACCCCTGTCCCGCGGCCCCGAGCCGCTCCCGGACTGGGTGGTGACCTCGCAGGGCGCGATCGACACCGAGCTCGGCGTCCTCAAGACCGGCAAGGAAGCCGACGTCCACCTCGTGGAGCGCGCCGACCCGCTCGACCCCGACGCCGGCGTGGTCATGGCGGCCAAGAGATACCGCTCTCCCGAACACCGGTCCTTCCATCGCGCCGCGTCCTACACCGAGGGCCGCTCGATGAAGCGCACCCGTGACGAGCGGGCCGTCAAACGGAAGAGCACCTTCGGCAGGCAGGTCGCGGCCGGCGAGTGGGCGGTGTCCGAGTGGGCAGCCCTGGTGCGGTTCTGGAACCTCGGGCTGCCGGTTCCCTACCCGGTCCAGATCGACGGCACCGAGATCCTGATGGAATGGATCACCGTCGTCGACGAGGACGGCACCGTCCGGACCGCGCCGCGCCTCGCCCAGACCCGACCCGCACCCGAGCTGCTGGCGGCGTACTTCGAGCAACTCACCGACGCGCTCGCGACGATGGTGCAGAACGGCTTCGTGCACGGCGACCTCTCCGCGTACAACATCCTGGCGGCGGGCGAGCGGCTGGTGGTCATCGACCTGCCACAGATCGTCGACCTGGTCGGCAACCTCAACGGGATGGACTTCCTCCAGCGCGACTGCGCCAACATCTGCGGCTGGTTCCGCTCGCGGGGCCTCGACGTCGACGAACACGAGCTGTTCGCGGAGCTGATGGCGCACGCCTTCTGAACCGTTCATGCCGGAGACTCCCGTGTTCGGGAACTCGGGGCCCCTCCCGTCCGACTCCTGAAGAGTGCGGCTCGATCCACGAATACCGACCTCTGCCGTACGACGTGAACTGGAGACCGGTGATGGACGAGCCCCGACAATCCCCCTCCCGCGCGGGTGCGTTGCTGCGGAAGGCGGCGCCCCCTCCCGCGCTCTGTGGCTTCCTTCTGCTGCTGACGCTGATTTTCGCCACTTCGTACGCCGTCGGGTCCGGCGTCGGACCCGTCGCCCCCGGCATGCACGGCACCAGCGATACGGGCGGTACCGGTGACACCGACGAGACAGGTGGCGGGAGCAGCGGCACGGGAGGCATGGGGGACATGGACACGCACGGGGGAGGCAACTGATGGGCGCCGAACCGATGGCGGTCCTCGTGACGACCGATCTCACCGTCGGCGGCATGACCTGTGCCGCCTGCGTGAAACGCGTCGAGAAGAAGCTCGGCAAGCTGGACGGGGTCACGGCGACCGTCAATCTGGCCACCGGACGGGCCCGGGTGAGCCATCCGTCGCAGATCAGCCCCGCGGAACTCGTCGAGGCGATCGAGAAGGCCGGCTATACGGCGGCCCTTCCCGCGCCGCCGAGGAAGGAGCAACGCGCCGCACCGGACGATGAGTTCGAGCTCGCGCGGCAGGAGCGTGACCGACTCCTCGTGACGGCGCTGCTCTCGGTGCCCGTCCTGGTCCTGTCGATGGTGCCCGACGTCCAGTTCCGCAACTGGCAGTGGCTGTGCTTCGCGCTGGCCGCACCGGTCGCCGTGTGGGGTGCGTGGCCCTTCCACGCGCGTGCTGTGCGCGGGCTGCGGCACGCGGCGGCGACCATGGACACGCTGGTGTCCCTCGGGGTCGTGGCGTCCTTCTGCTGGTCCGCGTACGCCCTCTTCCTCGGGGGTGCGGGCGACCCCGGGATGCGGATGCCGTTCACGCTGCTGCCCGCCGCCTCGGACGGCGTCGCCCACATCTATCTCGAAGCGGCCGTCGGCGTACCGCTGTTCGTGCTCGCCGGCCGCTTCCTGGAGGCACGCGCCCGGCACGGTACCGGGGCGGCGTTGCGATCACTCGCACAACTCGCCGCCAAGGACGTCTCGGTGCACGAAGGCGGTGTCGAACGACTCGTCCCCATCGAGGAGTTGGGGGTCGGGCAGGTCTTCGTCGTGCGGCCCGGTGAGCGCGTCGCCACCGACGGGCAGGTGGCGGAGGGCAGTTCCGCCGTGGACCTGTCCCTGGTCACTGGCGAGAGCGAGCCGGTCGAGGTCGGTCCTGGCTCGGTCGTCGTCGGCGGGGCCGTCAACGCCGGTGGGCTGCTTCTCGTACGGGCCACCGCCGTCGGTGCGGACACTCAACTCGCCCGGATCACCCGGCTGGTGACCGAGGCCCAGGCCGGGAAGGCGAAGGCGCAGCGACTTGCCGACTCGGTCGCCGGAGTCTTCGTCCCCGTCGTGCTGGCGCTGGCCGTCACGACGCTCGGCTTCTGGCTGGGCGCCGGGGCCGATCCGCAGGCCGCCCTCACCGCGTGCGTGGCCGTGCTCGTCGTGGCCTGTCCGTGTGCGCTGGGTCTGGCGACCCCGACCGCGTTGATGGCCGCGACCGGCCGCGGTGCCCAGCTGGGCGTTCTCGTCAGCGGTCCGCAGGCACTGGAGGGGCTCCGGCATCTCGACACCGTCGTCCTCGACAAGACCGGCACCCTCACCTCCGGGCACATGACCGTCGCCCGCGTCACGGCCGTACCGGACGGGCTGGGAAAGGACGCGGCGCTGAGGCTGGCCGGCGCGGTCGAACGGGGCTCGGAACACCCGCTGGGCCGGGCGATCACCGCGTACGCCCAACGCGCCCTGCCCGAAAGGGCGTTGCCGGATGTGCGGGAATTCGCCGCGCTGCCGGGCAAGGGCGTGCGAGGGCGCGTCGAAGGGCGGGTGGTCGAAGTCCTCGCCCCGGACGGCGAGTTGCCCGACACCCTCGTGGCCGCCCTGACCGCGGCGGAGGCCGCCGCGCACACCCCGGTCCTGGTGCTCGTGGACGGTGTGACCGAGGCGCTGATCGAGATCGGCGATGTCGTACGTCCCGGAAGCTACCGCGCCGTGGACCGGTTGCGGCGCCTCGGAGTCCGGCCCGTGCTGGCCACCGGCGACCGGGAGGCGCCCGCCCGGGCCGTCGCGGCGGCGCTGGGCATCGACGAGGCGCTCGCTCGCTGCTCACCCGAGGACAAGGCCGACCTCGTACGGGAGTTGCGGGAGCAGGGCTGCCAGGTCGCCGTCATCGGCGACGGCGTGAACGACGCCGCGGCACTCGCCCTCGCCGACCTCGGCATCGCCATGGGCACCGGCACCGACGTGGCCATCGGCGCCGCCGACGTGACCCTCGTACGCGGCGACATCGAAGCACTCGCGGACGCCGTACGACTGGCCCGACGCACCCTGGGCACCATCCGCGCCAATCTCGTGTGGGCCTTCGGCTACAACGTCGTGACCGTGCCGCTCGCCATGGTCGGCCTGCTCAACCCCATGCTCGCCGCCGCGGCCATGTCGGTCAGTTCGGTGCTGGTCGTGGCCAACAGCCTGCGGCTGCGCGGTTGGCAGCCGACGCCGGCCGCCGCGAGGCGTACCCGATGAACGGACCACACCCCTGGCGGCCGACCCGCCGCCGGCTCACCGACACCCTGCTCGCCGCGGTGGCGCCCGTCGCCGTGTGCGGCGTCGCCCTGGCCGGGCTGACGGCCTGGGTCGGTACCGGGAAGGCGGGCAGCCCGGCCCGGATCGCCGTCTCCAACGGCCGGGTCTACCTGCCCTACGGCGCCAACACGGACACCGCCGCGTTCTTCGACCTCTCCAACCTCGGTGGCGCGGACGACCGCCTCGTCGGCGTGACGTCCCCAGCGACGGGCGGGGAGATCGCTCTCAGCCGCCATCGCATGGCCGACGGCGCGACCGCCTACCGGGCCGACGTGGACTCGGTGGTCGTCCGGGCGGGCCGCGAACTCGCCATGTCTCCGCAGGACGTGGACGTGACGCTGCGAGCCGGGGCGGGTTGGCGGGCGGGCGACCTCGTACCGTTCACGCTCCACTTCGAGCGCAGCGGAGCGGTCAGGACGATCGCGGTGGTGGTCCGGCCGTCCGCGCAGTGACAGCTACTTGGCAATCGCGAACCATCTCTGTGGATGGATGGGGGCTGTGCCGCCGAGGAGATGAGATCCCTCTCCTAGGAGTCGGACAGGATTCGCGTTGAGTTCCCGCCGGTTGTTGTGGTCTGAGTCACACGCTGTGGATTGAGTGTGGTGGGCTGTGGCTTTGCGTACCCACACATGACGGTCGACGCCCTGATGCAAGGATGAGGCGCCATGAGGCCAGGGTGGAGTTCTCGCGCGATACGGGCCGCGGTGTTCGCGGCCGTCTGTGTGGTGCTCGCCTCCCTGGGCCACGTGATGATGTCCGGGAGCTCTGTGCCCGCGTGGGCGCTGGTCGCCGGGTTCGTCGCGACCGGTACCGCGGGCTGGTGCCTGGCGGGCCGTGAGCGCGGGCTCCCGCTGATCGTGACGGTCGTGGTCGCCGCCCAGACAGTGCTGCACTCGGCGTTCTCGCTCGCCCAGTCGGCATCCGGTGGATCGACGGCCGCGACCATGGACATGGGCTCGATGGACTCCATGGACATGGGTCACATGGGCACGAGCCACATGGACTCCGCGCACATGGACGCCATGCACATGGGGGACTCGGCGGTCGGCGGCATGTCGTCGCAGGGCATGCTCGTCGCCCACCTGCTCGCCGCGCTGCTGTGCGGGCTCTGGCTGGCCTACGGCGAGAAGGCCGCGTTCCGCATCCTGCGCGCCGTCGCCGGCCGACTGGCGGCTCCGCTGCGCCTGTTGCTCGCCCTGCCCACGCCCACGGACCGCCCGCGCATCCGTGGCCGCCGGTTCCTCTCGGACCGGGCGCCACGGCTTCTCCTTCTGGTCCACGCGATCACCTCTCGGGGGCCGCCCGCTCGGACCGCTGTCGTCTGAAGACAGCCGGTATGCCGAGGCCGCCCGTGAGGCGTGCCCCGGGCCACGGTCGTACGTCCGCGCAGGCGTCGTAGGACCGTCCTTTCCCACTCACCGGACCGGGCGCGTTCCCGCGCGCCTCGGCCCGGATCACGGATGACTGAGAAGGACTCCAGGTGATCACTCCTGCCCTGCCTGCTTCGCGCGGCAAAGGCGAGAAGAAATCGGCAACTCTCGACGAGTCGATAACCGCGTGGGCGCTCGCCGCCCGACACGGTGACGCGGACGCGGTCGAGCACTTCGTCAGGGCTCTGCAACGCGACGTCCAGCGGTACGTGGCGCACCTCTGCGGCGATCCGCAGGCCGTCGACGACCTCGCACAGGACACGTTCCTGCGCGCGCTCGGCAGCCTCCACCGCTTCGAGGGCCGCTCGTCGGCGCGCTCCTGGCTGCTGTCGATCGCCCGCCGGGCCGTCATCGACAGCTACCGCTACGCCGCCGCCAGACCCCGCCTGTCCGACGTACCGGACTGGCAGTTGGCGATCGAGCTGGCCCAGCCACTGGACCTGCCCGGTTTCGACGACGGCGTCGCGCTCCTCGACCTGCTGGCCGCGCTGCCGGACGAGCGCCGCGAGGCCTTCGTCCTCACCCAGATGCTGGGTCTCCCGTACGCGGAGGCGGCCGAGGCGAGCGACTGCCCGATCGGCACGGTCCGTTCCCGCGTGGCACGGGCCCGGGCGACTCTGACGGATCTGCTCGCGGAAGCGGACGAGCCCGCCGTAGTGGCGGTCTGAGGGCGTCAGGGGGTGCCGGTGCCGACGGCTCGAACTCGGCACCGGCACCCCGCGTCGCCCAGCGGGCGGGAACTCGCGGCGTGTTCGGCCCGACTACCTGACCGGGTGACGGAAGGTCGCCCGCGTACCGAGTGGAACCTGGAGACTTTCGATGCGTTCTCGTGTGTGGGGCGGAACGGCGGCCGTCGTGCTCGGCGGGCTGCTGGCGGCGGGCTGCGGCGACGGAGACAAGGAGACGGCCGACGTGAGCGCCGGGAAGGCCGTCTCGGACGGCTACCCGGTGTCCGTCACCGACTGCGCGGGCGCCAGGACCACCTTCTCCGCCGCCCCCGAGAAGATCGTCACCAGCAACGCCTCCAGCCTGGAGCTGCTGCTCCGCCTCGGCGCCGGCGACAAGGTGATCGGCACCGGATTCCCGCCCGGCAAAGGCACGTTGACCGGCACGCTCGACGCGCAGGCGCAGCAGGTGAAGGTGCTCAACCAGAGCGTGATCCCGAAGGAGAAGCTGCTCGGCTCCGGCGCCGACCTGTACATCGACACCTTCGCGTCGATGGGCGGCATGGGCAACGGCATGGGAGACGCGCCGACCGCCGAGGAGTTCAAGGCGGCCGGGATCAGCCACATCTACCTCAAGTCGACGGCCTGCGCGGCGCAGAGCAAGAGCGCCGTGACCGACCTGTCCGCGGTCGAGGCCGACATCACCTCCCTCGGCGCGGTCACCGGCACGAGCACCAAGGCCAGGGAAATCGTCGCAGGGATGAGGACGAAGGTGGCCGCGGTCCGACAGGCGGTCGGGGGCACGGCGGAGAGCGACCGCCCGACCTACTTCTTCTTCGACTACGACGCCGGCACCAAGCAGCCCACCGCCGTCTGCAACCGCCAGGTCGCCAACGCGGTCATCACCCTTGCCGGCGCCCGCAATGTCTTCGCCGACTGCGACGCCGACTACAAGCAGGTCGGCTGGGAGGACGTGATCGCCAAGAACCCGGACTGGATCCAGCTCGCGGTCCGCAACCGGGGGAGCGACGCGGCGAACGAGAAGGCGTTCACCGAAGCGGAGAAGTGGCTGAGGTCCAACTCGGCGACCAAGGGCCTGACGGCCGTCAAGGAAGGCCGCTTCCTGCGCATCGGCTCCGAGGAGACCACCATCGCCGGGGTCGAGAACGCCGACACGGTCGAGGAGATCGCCAAGACCCTCTACCCGGGCAAGGTCGGCTGACCGTGGCCTCGTCGCTGGTACGGCGCGAGAGTGCCGGGCGAGCCTCCACGGAGGCGCGCACCCTGCGCGCCGGACCACTGGCCCTCGCCCTCGCCGTGGCACTCGTCGCGGCACTGACGGCCGCGGTCGCCTGGGGCTCGACGTCCATCCCGCCCGCCGAGGTGTGGAGCGTGGTGTGGCGGCGCCTCTCCGGCGAGGCGCCCCGCCCGGGCACGAACGACCTGATCGTGTGGCAACTCCGGCTCCCGCGTGCTCTGTTGGCCGCCCTGGTCGGGGCCGGGCTCGGTCTCGTCGGTACGGCGGTGCAGGCGCTGGTACGCAACCCGCTCGCCGACCCTTACCTCCTGGGCATCTCCAACGGCGCCTCGCTGGGCGCGGTCGCGGCGATCGTCCTGGGCCTCGGGGCAGGCGGCGCGCTCGGACTCGGCCTGTCCGGCGCGGCGTTCGTCGGAGCCTTGGCCACCTTCGCACTGGTATGGGCGATCGCCCGTCGAGGAGGCGGATTCGCCCCGCTGAGGCTGGTGTTGGCAGGGGTCGCGATCGGCCAGTTCCTCTCCGGCTTCACCAGCTATCTCGTCCTCCAGGCGGGGGACGAACAGCAGACCCACAGCGTGCTGTTCTGGCTCATGGGCAGCCTGAGCGGAGCGAGTTGGCCCCTGCTCACCGTGCCCGCCGTCGCCGTACCGGTCGCCTGGCTGTGTCTGCAGGCGCGCGCCCGCGCGCTGAACGCCCTGCTCATGGGCGATGAGACCGCGGCCGGACTCGGCGTCGACGTCACCCGGCTGCGGCGCGAACTGTTCACCGTCACCAGCGTGTTGACCGGCGTCCTGGTGGCGGTCTCCGGCGCGATCGCGTTCGTCGCGCTGATGGTGCCGCACGTCTGCCGCCTGGTCGTCGGCGGTGACCATCGCCGCCTGCTGCCCCTCTCCGCGCTGTTCGGTGCCGTCCTGCTGGTCGTGGTCGACATCGTCTGCCGTACGGCGATGGACACACAGGAGCTGCCGGTCGGCGTGGTGACCTCGCTGCTCGGGGCTCCGGCCCTGCTGTATCTGCTCGATCGGCGTCTGGGGAGCGACAGTTGAGGATCGACATCGAGGACCTGCACGTCGCGTACGCCGGGTGTACGGTCGTGGCGGGCGCCCACCTGATGGCGGCCGAGGGCGAGATCACCGGCCTGGTCGGCCCGAACGGCAGCGGCAAGTCCACGCTCCTGCGCACCGTCTACCGGCATCTACGCCCCACGGCGGGGCGGGTGTTGCTGGCCGGCACCGATCTGCGCGAGATGACACCGGCGCAGTCGGCACGGCATGTGGCCGCTCTGCCGCAGGAGCGGGGGAGCGACTTCGAGTTGACCGTGCACGAGGTCGTCGCCATGGGGCGTACGCCGTACAAGCGGGCCTTCGCCGGAGAGGATGCCACCGACCGGGACATCGTCGCCCGCGCGCTCGCCGACGTCGGCATGGGCGGCCACGCCGGTCGTCGCTTCACGGCCCTGTCCGGCGGTGAACGTCAACGCGTGCTGCTGGCAAGGGCGTTCGCACAGCGCCCGGACGTCCTCGTCCTGGACGAGCCGACCAACCACCTCGACATCCGCCACCAGGTCGAACTGCTCGCCCTGTTGCGCGTCCAGCGCCGTACGACCCTCGTGTCGCTGCACGACCTCAATGCCGCCGCGTCGGTCTGCGACCGGCTGCACGTGCTGCACCAGGGAGCCGTGGTTGCCTCCGGACCGCCGCGCGAGGTGCTCACGCCGGGCCTGATGGCGGAGGTGTTCGGTGTGCGGGCGGCGGTGATCGACCATCCGCTCACGGGGGACCCGCTGATCGCCTTCGACCATCAGGCACTCGACGACGCGGAGTTGAGCAAGGCGGTGGAGACCGGCGTGTGAGCCGGGGTGGGAAGGGCGACGGGAGGACGACCGGGCGGGCAGGACGGCGGGGGTGGTGCCGTCCTGCCCGTACCTCGGTTCGGCAGGTTCGGTCAGGCGGCGACGGAGTCGGTGACCGGGTCGGAGACCGAGCCGGCGACGGCGTACCCGGCCTCGACGATGGCCGCGCGCAGCCGCGCGTCGTCGAGGTCCGTGCCGTGCACGGTGACGGAGTTCGCCGCGAGGTCGACCACGACCTCGCTCACGCCCGCCACCTCGGACACCTCTTCCTTGACGCTCGCCGCGCAGTGCTCGCAGGTCATGCCGGTGACGTCGTACTGCTTCTGAGCCATGGGGAACTCCTGTTGTCCTGAGTGGTTGCCCTTCAGTAGTCGGCCGGGTGAGGCGCGGAGTTCCCTTCGTCGGGCCGGACATCGCTCACTGTTTTTCTCGGCCGCGGCCCGGGAACTCACCCCTGTTTCCCGCCGACTTGTGGGACGAGGCTGCCGTCCGGCAGCCCACCCGTGAGGGGAGGGGCGCAGAGGTGACGCACCGAGGTCCCGGTTCGGAACGGCCCGGCGACACATCCGCCGGCCCGGCGCAGGAGGAGCGCTGGCTGCTGGTGGTCGTGGCGGGCGTGCTGTCGTTCATCGCGATGCTCGACATGAACATCGTCAATGTGGCCCTGGCGGACATCGCCGACGGACTGCACGTCTCCGCCGCGACCGCTCAGTGGGCCGTCCTGGGCTATCAACTCCCGGTCGTGGCGCTGCTGTTACCGGTCGGCCGCTGGCTGGACGGGGTGGGCTCGCGTGCGGCGGTGCTGACAGCGACCGCGGGTTTCGGCCTGTGCAGCGCCCTCGCGGCCATCGCCCCCTGGGCGGCCTGGCTGATCGCGGCTCGCCTCGCGCAGGGCGCGTTCGGCGCGGTGCTGTTCGTGCTGATGCCGGTGCTCGCGATCCGTTCCGTGCGGCCGGAGTCGAGGGCGCGGGCGATGAGTGTGCCCGCGACGCTGGGTCCGCTGGGCGCGGTGACCGGACCGGCGGTGGGCGGGCTGCTGCTCGACCATCTGGGCTGGCGTGCCGTCTTCCTGGTCAAGATCCCGCTCTGCGTGCTCGCCCTGGCCGTCGCGTGGAAGGCGATGCCGAGGGACGGCAGGCTGCGCGCGCCCGATCGCCGGTCCATGGCCGACGCGCTGCTGGTGGCAGCCGGCGCAGCGGCCCTGCTCCTGGCGTTGACGCTCGCGGCGGACGACCCGGCCTGGCTGCTCCTCGCCCTGGCCGCCGTGCCGCCCCTGTGGCGATGGCTGCGCGGTCCCGGCGGACGTCCGGTGACCGGCGTACTGCGGACGACGGGACTGTTCCCGGCCCACGGAGCGGTGCTGGCCCTCGCGGCCGGATTCGCCGCCATGCACTACGTCGTCGCCCTCCACCTCCAGCGCGACGACGGACTGAGCGCCACCACGACCGGCCTGACCGTGCTCGCCTTTCCGCTCGGCATGGGCCTCGCGGGCCCGGTCGGCGGACGCCTCGCCGACCGGTGGGGTGCCCGGACGGTCGCGGTCACCGGCGCCGCGCTCACCGCCGTCGGACTGCTCCTCCTCGTCCCGCTGGGCGAGCGCTGGTCGACGGGGGACGTCGCCTGGCGGCTGGCGCTGGCCGGCATCGGCATGGGCCTCAACGGCGGTCCGACCCAGGCCCTGGTCATGGGCGCCGCCCCGCCCGACCGGACGGCCACCGTCGGTTCGGCGGTCCAACTCGCCCGCAGCCTCGGCTTCACCCTCGGCCCGGCCCTGGCCACCACCGCCTGGGCGCTGGCCGGCGGCGCACGGGCGGGGCTCGCCGTGGCCGTCACCGCCGCCTGTCTCGCCGTAGCCCTGCTCGTCCTGTCCGGCACGAGGTCCGCGCCCGTGCCCGAGCAGTCCGAGACGACCACCGACGCGCCGCCCGCCGCCCACCACTGACTCAGGAGCTCTCCTCATGTGCGGAATCACCGGCTGGGTGTCCTTCCACCACGACGCCCGCACCCGGGCCCCGGTCATCGAGGCCATGACCGCCACCCTCGCCCCGCGCGGCCCCGACGCCGGAGGCGTGTGGCTCGGCGAACGCGCCGCGATCGGTCACCGCCGCCTGTCCGTCATCGACCTCGTGGGCGGCGTCCAGCCGATGACCGACGGGTCCGATGTGGTGCTCAGCTACAGCGGCGAGGTCTACAACCACCGCCAACTCAGGTCGGAACTGCGTGCGTTGGGGCACGAGTTCCGCACCCGCAGCGACACCGAAGTGGTCCTTCGTGCGTACGTCGAGTGGGGCGAGGCGGTGGCCGAGCACCTGGACGGCATGTTCGCCTTCGCCGTCTGGGACGAACGCGTCCAACGACTGCTGTTGGTCCGCGACCGGCTCGGCGTAAAACCCCTGTACTGGGCGGCGGTTGACGGCGGCCTCGCCTTCGCGTCCGAGCCCAAGGCGCTGTTCGCGCACCCGGAGATACGGCCCCGCGTGGACGCCGACGGGCTCCGGGAGGCGTACGGCCTGCTCTTCAACACCGGGCCGACCGTGTGGTCCGGCGTACGCGAGGTCGAGCCCGGCGGGCTGCTCGTCCTGGACCGGGGCGGCATCCGCGAGCGCCGCTACTGGCAGTTGGAGGAGGGCGCCCACAGCGACGATCAGGAAACGACCGTCGAGCGGATCCGCGAGCTGGTCGGAACGGCCGCCCGCGGCCAGCTGGAAGCCGACGTCCCGCTGTGCAGCCTGCTCTCCGGCGGCCTCGACTCCACCGTCCTGACCGCCCTCCTCGCCGACGAACTCCGCCTGCGCGAAGGCCCGGACGCCCGCATCCGCTCGTACGCCGTGGACTACAGCGACCAGGCGGCACGGTTCACGGGGGACGTGCTGCGCACCGGCCACGACACCCCGTACGCCACCGAGGCCGGCGCCTTCATCGGCACCGACCACAGCACCGTCGTCCTCGACCCGCTCGCCCTGCTCGACCCCGAGCACCGCAAGGCGGTCGTCGTGGCCCGCGACTCGCCGATCGGCGTAGGCGACATGGACACCTCGCTGTACCTCCTCTTCGGCGAGATACGACGGCACTCGACCGTCGCCCTGTCCGGCGAGGCGGCCGACGAGGTCTTCGGCGGCTACCCCTGGTTCCACAACCCGAAGGCGTTGGCCGCGGACACCTTCCCCTGGCTGTTGGTGACGGGCGACGAGGCCGCGATGCCGCTCAACCCCGAACTCGACCTGCGTATGGGGGAGTTCCGCTCCGACACCTACCGCAGCGCGCTGGCCGCCGTACCGCACCTCGACGACGAGACCCCCGTCGAGCACAGGCAGCGCGAGATGCAGCACCTGTCCCTGACCCGCTGGCTGCGCCAACTCCTGCACCGCAAGGACCGGTTGAGCATGGCGCAGGGCCTGGAGGTCCGCGTCCCGTACTGCGACCACCGGCTCGTCGAGTACGCCTTCAACACCCCCTGGGCGCTGAAGAGTCACGACGGCCGGGAGAAGAGCCTGCTGCGTGCGACCGGTACCGGTCTGGCGCCGGAGTCGGTCCTGTGGCGGCCAAAGAACCACTACCCCGCCACCCACCACCCCGACTACAACCGCGGCCTGCAGAACATGGCCCGCGACGCCCTCGCCACCGAACAGGTCCGCGCCCTCGCCGACGAGACCCGCATCAAGCCCTGCCTCGACACCCCGCCCGACCGACTGGAGTGGGGCCACCGCCTGCGGCTGGAGCGCGTCGTCGACCTCGCCCTCTGGCTCGACCACCACCGGCCCGAACTCGCCCTCTGAGGAGCCTCGCCCATGACCGTCCAAGAGCCCCTGGCCGCCGAGCCCGTACCGCTGATGGGCTGCCCCTACAAAGCCAACCCGTATCCCCTCTACGAGGAGCTGCGGGAGGCGGGCCCGGTTCACCGCGTCCTCTTCCCCAGTGGCGTACGGGCATGGCTCGTCACCGGCTACGAAGCCGCCCACTCCGCCCTCAATGACGACCGCCTGGGCAAGAACCACGAGCGCGGCAACGACAGTTGGCGGGCCCGCGCCTCGATCATGCCGGAGCCCCAGCACTCCCAGCTCCAGGCCCACCTCCTCCACCAGGACCCGCCCGAGCACACCCGTATGCGGCGCTTCGTGACCGACGCGTTCACGCCCCGGAGGGTCGAGGAACTTCGGCCCCGGTTCCAGGAGGTGGCGGACGAGCTGGTCGACGCCCTGCCCGACACGGGCCCCGCGGACCTCGTCACCGGCTTCGCCGCCCACTTCCCCTTCCGGGTTCTCGCCGAAGTCATCGGCCTGCCAAGGGAGTTGGCGGCCCGCTTCGACCGGGACTGGGGCAAGGTCGTCCAGCCGGTCGGTCCCGCCGACCCCGGACGGCCGCTCTACGAGGCCCGGCTGCACGGCCTGCAGAGCTACATCGCCGAGGTCGTCGCCCACAAGCGCGAACACGAGGAGGACGACCTGCTCAGTCGCCTGGTCGGGGCCCGTGACCGGCGCGAACTGGCCCAGGAGGAACTGGACTCGATGATCTTCCAGCTCCTGGTCGCCGGCCAGGAACCGGTCACCAACCAGATCACGACCGCCCTCATCGCCCTGTTCCGCAACCCGGCCCAGCTCACCCGCCTGCGCGACGACCCGGCGCTCCTGCCCCGCGCGGTCGAGGAGCTCCTGCGCTACGACAGCGCCTTCGAGCTGACGACCTGGCGCTTCTTCGACCAGGACAGCGACCTGCACGGCACCGAAGTCCCGGCCGGCGACTCGGTGATCGTCTCGCTGTGCGCCGCCAACCGCGACCCCCGCCAGTTCCCGGACGCCGACACCCTCGACCTCGACCGCTCGCCGAACCCCCACCTGGCCTTCGGCCACGGCATCCACTTCTGCCCCGGCGCCGCCCTCGCCCGCGCCGAACTCCAGACCGCGCTCGGCACCCTCCTCGCCCGCCTCCCAGGCCTCCGACTGGCCATCAGGGACGAGGACATCGAGTGGATCCCGGCCGTCCTGGGCCGCGGCACGAACCATCTCCCCGTCGGCTACGACCGACGCCTCTGACACAGGCCCGGGGGGGGGGGGGGGGGGGGGGGCGGCCCCCCCCCCCGCGGCCCGCGGGGCGCGCCCCCCCCCCCCCCCCCCCCCCCCCCCCCCCCCCCCCCCCCCCCCCCCCCGGGGGGGGCGGGGGGGGGGGCCCCCCCCCCCCCCGGGCCCCCCCCCGGGCCTGTCCCACCCGCCCAACGGCGCCCGGCCACCACCCGCCACGGCGCCATGCCGTCCTGCCCGCACGCCCTTCCGGAGGAACGACATGCCGTTGACGACCACGCCGGACACCCTCCCCACGAGCACCGGCGCCGCGATCCTGAACCTGCTCCTGCCGCACCACCGCACGACCGACCGGACTCACGCCTCAGCCGAGGCGTTTCCCCGACAACTGCGCCGGATCACCGAGTTCGTACGCCAAGGCGCGCCCATCGCCTTCACCCTCCCCGGCTTCCCCTGCAAGTCCCCCAACCCCGCCAAGGTCCTCGGACACCTCCCCGACATGGGGGAACGCCTCTCCCTCACCTTCCTGAACACCCTGTGCGAGGAGATCGAGCGCATCTACCCACCCGGCGCCCGCATGACGATCTGCTCCGACGGCCACCTCTTCGGTGATCTGATCGGCGTCCCCGACGAGCACATCGACGCCTACGCCGACGAACTCCGCATACTCATAAGCCAGTCGGGTCTGAAAAGACTGTCGGTCTTCGATCTGCGAGACGTCCTGGGCGACCTCCCGCACGACGCGAAACGCGCCCACGTCCACGGGCGTTACGCACCGTCCCTGGACGCCCTGCGCGGCGAGATCCGCGCCGACGACAACGCGCTGGCGCTGTACCGGGGAATCACCCGTTTCCTGGTGGAGGACACCGCCGACCACCGAGGCACCCGCTCGGCGCTGCAACGCGCCTGCCGACAGCGCGCCTACGGAGTCATCCAACGCAGCCGGGCCTGGGGCGACCTCATCACATCCCACCACCCCTCCTGCGTACGGCTGTCCATCCATCCCCAGCCCATCGGCGCCCCCAAGTTCGGGATTCGTCTCCTCGACGCGCCGGACGCCTGGACCACGCCCTGGCACTCGGCGGCCCTGCGCCGTACCGACGGCACCTGGACCCTCGTACCGAAGGCCACAGCCGCCCAGCAGGGCCGACTGGTCCAACGCGAGGGCCGCCCCAGCCACTTCGTTCAGACCGAATGACGAGCGGGACCGCATGGGCGGACCGACCGGGCGGACCGACGGGGCGCAGAGCCGGGTCAGGCCACCAGCGTCTGGTCGTCCCAATCCTGGTCCGCGCCGGGGCGGCCTTCCGCCGCGTTCGGCTGCTCTTCGGCCAGGAGACGGTCCGCAGCCGCGAGAGCTTCCTTGATCTCGTACGTCCCCGTCGTGACGCAGAGCGTGTACGCCGCGTCCTCCAGGGTGCGCCGATTCGCGGGGGTGTCGGCTTCGAGCATCCGGGCGCAAGCCTCCGCGTAGCGGGAGAGCTGCGCACGAAGAACCTGGGGACGGGGCGTGATCATGCGCGGAGGCTCCTTGTTCTCATGCTTCTTGAGCAACTGACTCCCCGGGTGTCCCAAAACGCGCATCTCATGCACGATCCGACGGGGTGAGGGCCGCCGATGCCGCAGCGGCGCGCAGTTTCTCCACAAGCTCCGTCTGGCGGTCCGCGCGGTCCGACAGGGAGTCGAGGTGCTCGGCGTAGAGGCGTTCGTCGGTCTCGGCCAGCGCCCGCAGGGTGCGCCAGCACGCCGCTTTGGCCGTCACGCCGGCGAGAAGCGACTCCAGCTCCAGGACGTCGCTCAGCGGGGAGCGGGAGAAGAGGTGGCCGTTCGGCTTCAGGCGACCGGCCTTCTCGGCCAGCCAGCCGAGCGCGACCTTCGGATGGTCGGTGGAGATCTGCAGATCCTCCATGATCCGCAGCAGGGACTGGCGGTCCTGTTCGACCTGCTGGGCCAGCTCGGCCAGTGCCGGTTCTCCCTTCTGGGCCTGAGCTGCCCGGCGCGCGAGCTGGGCGCCGCCGGTCGCGCCCGCCAGGTGGTCGTTGAGGTAGACGGCCAGCAGCCCGTCGTCGCCCGGTGCCTCCTCGGCCGCTTTGTCGGAAGTGCCGGCCGCGCCCGTCCGGGCTCCCTCGTGCGCGGTGTCGGCCGTGCCCATCTCGCGGCGGACGGAGGCGCCGAGTTCGGCCCAGCTCGCCTCGAACTTGGCCAGCCCCTCGCGCTCCAGGGTGTCGGTGACGTCCGCGAAGTCGACGCCGATCTGCTCGAGCGCCGCGAAGTGCGCTTGCGCGGCCGCGTAGTCGTCGACCGCCGGGTCGTGCAGGGGGAGCGTGCCGTGGTCGGCGAACGCGGCCAGGGTGCTGCCGGGCATGGTGTTCACGGTGCCGGCGATGGCCAGCTCACTGACGTACATCGTGTCGGGGTAGGCCGGGTCCTTGACCCCGGTGGACGCCCACAGCGGGCGCTGTGGCCGGGCTCCGGCCTCGGACAGACGCTGCCGGTGCGGTTCCGCGGCAGCCAATTCGTAGGCCTGGTGCGCGAGGCGGGCGTTGGCGATGGCGGCCCGGCCCTTGAGCGCGAGGGCTTCAGGTGTGCCGATGGCGTCGAGGCGGCGGTCCACCTCGGTGTCCACCCGCGAGACGAAGAACGAGGCGACCGAGTGGATGTCCGTCAGATCGTGTCCGGCCTGTCGGGCCCTGTCGAGGCCGGCCGTGTAGGCGTCCATCACCGCGCGGTAGCGCTCCAGGGAGAAGATCAGCGTGACGTTGACGCTGATCCCGCGCGCCACGACCTCCGTGATCGCCGTGAGGCCTTCGCGTGTGGCGGGGATCTTGACGAGCAGGTTGGGCTCCGCGACCGCCTCCCACAGCTTCACCGCCTGCTCGACGGTGGCATCGGCATCCTTCGCCAGCCGGGGGTCGACCTCGATGGAGACCCGTCCGTCGACGCCCTCGGTCCTTTCGTGGATCGGAGCCAGGACACGGCAGGCGGCCCGTACGTCGTCGGTGGTGAGGGTGAAGACGGCGTCGTCGACGCCGGTGCCCGCGCTGCCCAGAGTGCGGAGCTGCTCGGTGTACCGGTCTCCACGGGACAGCGCGGAGGCGAAGATCGTGGGGTTCGTCGTGACCCCCACGACATGCCGTTCGGCGATCAGCTTCTCCAGCTCACCGCCGGCCAGCAGCTCGCGGGACAGGTCGTCGAGCCAGACCGAGACCCCGGCAGCGGACAGATGGGCGAGCGGGTCGGACGCGGTGGAAAAGGGCTGGGACATGCTGGATCTCCAAAAAGAGGAGGGCGGGCGGCGCGAGGATGCTCGCCCCACCCGCCCGGATGGCTGAGGTCATTCGTGCGCGCTGGGAACCCGGAGGGGGTCGTGGGGCGCTTCGGCCTTGGCGGCACTGAGCTCCTCGCCCAGTTCGCCCAGCCGTTTGCGGCCGAGAGCGGAGCGGACCTGGGGGAACCAGTCCTGCTCCTCCTCCTTGACGTGGTGGCGCACGTTCTCCATGAGAACGGTCATCTTGGCGTCGAAACGCTCGTCCTCGGCGTCCAGGCCTGCCAGCTCGGACAGCATCCACAGCACGACGTGGTGTTCCTCGACGCTCTCCAGTACGTGATCGGTGGTGTCCGGCACCGCCGCGCGCGCCGCGGGGTAGAAGATCTTCTCCTCGATCCAGGTGTGGACCGTGAGCTCCTGGATCACCTTGTCGGCGATCTTCCGCTTCGTCTTGTAGGCGCGGTCTCCGGCCTTCTCGAACTCCTTGAACAGCTTCTCGACCGTCTGGTGGTCGTCCTTGAGCAGCACGATCGCATCCATGGGTCCTCCTTGGTGTCGTCCCGCACCTCCCCGTGACGCGGGGGTGCTCCCGTCGGCGGGATACCGAAGGACGTTCGGCTCCCGCGCTGCGGTTACCCCCCTCGGCGCGGTCGACCCGCCCGGAGCGCACCTTTCATCCCTTCGGCCGCGGTCGAGGCGTGAAGCCGTGCCTCCTACTGCGCGCTCCGTGCGAAACGGGCCCGCAGGCCCGCCGGCGCCAGTCGGCCGACGAACTCCAGCGCCACCGACGAGGAGTTCGGCGACGTGATGGTGAAGCGTTGTGCCAACCGGGAGGTGACGAGCGTGAGTTGCCGCATGGCCAGCGCCGAACCCAGACACACGCGTGGTCCGGCACCGAACGGCAGGTAGGCCGGACCGGGTGCCGGCCGGCCGTTCGACCACCGGGTGGGATCGAACTCGTCGGGTCGCTGCCACCATCGGGGATCCCGCTGAATCAGATACGGATTGAGCAGTACGTCGTCACCCGGGCTGAGCGACCACTCGCCCAGGGTGGTCGCCGTGCCGGCGGTTCGGGTCATCAACCACGCGGGCGGGTACAGCCGGAGTGTCTCCCGGGCCACGGCCTCGGCGAGCGGGAGCCGTGCCGCCGACAGCGGAGTGCCATCGCCGACCGACCTGTTCGCCTCACCGCGAAGGCTGTCGGTGAGCCGGGGTCGGCGGGCCAGTTCCCGGACGAGGGAGGTGAGCGCGGCGGCGGGTACGCCGTGGCCGCCCATGAGGATGCTGTGGAGCGTGGACGCCACGGTGTCGTCGGCCATCGCCGGATCGGCGTCGATCAGAAAGCCGAGCAGGTCGTCCTGGGGCGCGTGTGCGCTGGACGCACGCCGCTGCCGCACGATCCCGGTCATCGTGTCGCTCAGTCGTCCGGCAGCGCGGAAGAAGCGCCGGTGGCGGGGGAGCGGCAGCCAGGCGGGGAACTCGTACGACGACTCCGTGAAGGGCTGGGTGGCGAGGGTGGTCTCCTGGAGCGGGCCGGTGACGGCGGCGGAGTCCGCGCCGAAGCAGTACTCGGTGACCGCCCGGGCGGTGAACGCCCGCATCGTGGTGAGTACGTCGACCTCACGGCCGGCGCTGTCGGCCAGCACCGCGTCGAGGATCTCCACGGTCTGTTCGTCGGTCGCGGCCGCCGCCGAGCGATTGAGTCCCGGCCACACGGCACGGCGCGCGGACATCCAGGAGGCGGCCTGCGCGGCGGCCTGGTCGAGATCCCGCCGCATGTCGAAAGGGGCGAGCTCGGTCACGAAACCCTGGCCGGTGCGGGCCAGCGCCTCGTGGGTGAGGTTCGGGTCGCGCACGAACACGGTCTGTTCGTCGAAGGAGAAGACATCGCCGTACTCGCGATGACAGCGCCGCAGGAATCCGATCCGGTTGGCCTCGTACGCGCGCGTGTTGCCCGACAGCCAGTGCCCGCGCGGGCCCGGCGGCCGGCTGAGGCTTTCGCGAGGTGCCATCCGCCCCCCATCGATCGCAGAACCCAGCAGTGGATCGCAGGACCCCGCACGGGATCCTGCGATCGGCGTTTCCACGGTTTCCGGTGGACGGCCCTGAAGAGAGCGGGCCGGGCTAGCGGAGCTGGTAGGGCCAGTAGGGGTAGCGTCCGCTGACCCGCTTCCTGCCCACCAGACGAACCATCAGGCGTCGTGTCCGTTTCATGAACACCTCACTGCCATCCAGGCGAATAGTTGTCCGATGGTGCCATGCCGTCCCGTACCGGGCAATAAGGAGGGCGGCGGAGCGGCCATGTGCCGGAGAGAACGTGAAGTCGCCTTCAAACAAAGAGTCGTGACGAGCCGTCAGTGATTCCGGTGATGTGTGGTCGCGGGGCCCGGCGCCCGTGCTACAGAAAGCGGCGGATGGGCATGACGGAGAGCTCGCGGGCGCGCTGCAGCATGGAGCGACGCTTCCAGCGTCCTTCCTGGATCAGCGTGGCGGCCGCCACGTCCTCGTCGTATTGGTCGTCGAGGGTCGCCGTGAACTCCTGGTCCAGGACGGCCAGCATGATCTCCTCGTCGTGGTCGAGGGAGCGGCGGTTGAAGTTGGACGAGCCGATGAGGGCCGCGACGCCGTCGACGGTGATGATCTTGGCATGCAACATCGTCGGCTGGTACTGGTGGATCTTCACACCGTCGGCGATAAGGGCCTCGTAGTGGTGCTGGCCGGCCAGTTGGCAGACCCGCTTGTCGGTGTGCGGGCCGGGCAGGAGGATCTCCACCTCGACGCCCCGCCGGGCGGTCGCGCACAGCAGGTCGATGAAGTAGGTGTCGGGGGAGAAGTAGGCGGTGGCCAGCCGGAAGCGGACCTCGGCCGATTCCAGCATGACGCGCAGCAGGGTCTGCATGTCCTGCCAGCCGAAGCTGGCCGACCCGCGCACGACCTGCACCACCGCGTCCCCCTGCGGGCGGTGGTCGACGAACCGGTCGCGGTCGTCGAAGAGTTCGTCGTGGCACTCGGCCCAGTTCTGCGCGAACGCGGCGGCGACGCCGTCCACGGCCGGCCCGCGGACCTCGACATGGGTGTCGCGCCACTCGCGCTCGTTGCGGGCGTCGCCGCACCACTCCTGCGCGATGCCCACCCCGCCGGTGAACGCCGCCTGCTCGTCCACCACCAGGACCTTGCGGTGACAGCGGTGGTTCTGCTTCAGGGGAGAGAGAGCCAACGGCCTGCGGAACCAGGCCACTTGCACGCCTGCCCGCTCCATCTCCGCCAGCAGTTCCTTCTCGATCAGCCGGCTGCCGAACCCGTCGAGCAGCAACCGCACCCGCACCCCGGCCCGGGCCCGGTCGGCCAGCGCCTGCGCGAACTCGCGTGCGATGTCCCCCTTCCAGTACACGAAGGTCATCATGTCCACGGTGTGCTCGGCGGAGCGGATGCCGGCCAGCATCGCCGGGAAGATCTCATCTCCGTTGCGCAGTACGGTGAGTGCGTTGCCCTCGGTCGCGGCGATGCCGATCAGACGCTCCAGCCGACGGCGTATCCGCGTGGCGCGTTCCTTGGCCTCCTCCGGTGCCGAGGGATCGGCACCGGAGAACTTCAGCTCGGGCTGGTCCGGTGTAATGGTCATGGCGTCACCAGGCCGGCGCACAGGAGACAGGGAGGCCGCGCTGCCCGGTCCGGCACGGGGCGCGGCCAGCAGACTGTACTTCGCGGGCCGGGGTCCGACACACACCGGGCCGTGTCCCCCGCCTGAGGTCGCCCGTCCTGAGCAGGCGTTTTCAGCCGCCGATGAAATGGGTCGGCCCGCGCGGACATGTACGCGCGCGGAGCGGGCAGGAGACGGTCATCCTGCTTTCCAGCTAAGGCGGCACAGTGACTACCTCGGTGAACGCCCACGAAGCGACCGACCGCACGACGGGAGTGTCAGAGGTCGTCGAGGAACTGCCCTGGATCGAGGACGGCGGCAAGGTCGCGCCCAAGGACGCCCGCGTGCTGTCCCGCCTGTTCCTGGACCGGCTGCAGGCGGTGGAGGAGGGCACCCGCGAGTACCAGTACGCGCGCAACACCCTCATCGAGATGAACCTGTCCCTGGTCGCCTTCGCCGCCCGCCGCTTCCGCAACCGCGGCAACGGCGACATGGAGGACATCATCCAGGTCGGCACGATCGGCCTCATCAAAGCCATCGACCGCTTCGACCTGACCCGCGAGGTCGAGTTCACCTCCTTCGCGATCCCCTACATCGTCGGCGAGATCAAGCGCTTCTTCCGCGACACCACCTGGGCCGTCCACGTCCCCCGCCGCCTGCAAGAGCTGCGCGTCAGCCTCGCCAAGAGCCAGGAAACCCTCGCCACCGCGCTCAACCGCCCGCCGACGGTCAAGGAACTCGCCGAACATCTCGACCTGAGCGAGGACGAGATCATCGAGGGCCTCATCGCCGCCAACGGCTACGTCGCCGGTTCCATCGACACCCCCGGCGGCGACGAGGAGTCGGGCGAGGGGCCCAAGTACGCGGACATCATCGGTGACGTCGACCCGGCGATGGACCTCTTCGAGGACCTGCACACCCTCGCCCCGCTGCTGCAGAAGCTCGACGAGCGTGAGCGGACCATCATCGAGATGCGCTTCGGCCAGGAGATGACCCAGGCCGACATCGGCCGCGAGCTGCATCTGTCCCAGATGCACATCTCCCGCCTGCTGAACCGCACCCTCGCCAAACTCCGCACCGGCCTCCTGGACACCTGAGTCCCAGTGGCAGTGCCAATGGGGAACTGCCGCCGCCGAGCTGACCGCTGATCCCGATTCGGGAACGGCGCGTTTCGGCGCTTCAGAATTTTCGAGCTTCAGAGGGCGCGATCCGCCGGGGCGGTGCGACCGCAGTCGGCAGCCGGGGGATCGGCCAGGGCGATACAGACGGTGATGCGTTTGCCGGACGGTTCGAGGTCCACCTGGAATCGCTCGGCGACGGCCATGACGATCTCCAGGCCGTGCTGGCCGACGCGGTGCGGGTCGATGGAACGGACGCCCGGTCGGACACGGGCGCCGTCCCGCACGCTCACTTCCACCTGGGTGTCCATGATGCGCAGTTCCATCCGAACGAGCCCCGGGGCGTATTTGTGGGCGTTGGTGACCAGTTCGCTGACCACGAGTTGCGTCAGGGCCAGGGCGCGAGGAGAGACGGGTACATCCTGATCCGTCTGAGCGCGGGTGAGAAAATCGGCCGCGATCCCGCGTGCCTGGGCGATGCAGGAACCCTCTCCGCTCAGAAGCACCGTCGTCGTCAGAGCGCGTGCGCGCACCGGGCGTTCGCTGTCTCCGTCGACTGGCTCCACTCTTTGTCCCTTTCGTTCCTCTTGTTCACTCGGTTACCCGGTGCGGATGGTCACATGCTCCTCGGATGGGAATTGGTCGGCACTTCGGGTCGACGACGAGCTGTGGTCGGCGGGACCTCCCGCTCTTCGGCCGTGAGGCCGCGGAGTGTCCAGAATCCGTACAGAGCAAGCAGTGGTTTTCCGGCCATCCACTCGCCAGGACGGTAGTCCTCGGCTCGCACGAGCCTCGCGGCGAGATCAGGGCGCTGCCGCCGCAAGCACGCACGGGCCTTGAGGGCGTGAGCCGGCTGGGAGACGATCTTGATGCGGTCGACGCCCTCAAGGAGGGGGATGACGTTCGTGATGTTCTCCCATGTCGTCGCACTCCGGTCTTCGAGGACCAAGGTGCCGTCGAACCCCAGCACCGACTTCGCGTAGTCGGCCATCAGTTGGGCTTCCGAGGCACCGCCGCTGGGCGCGCCTCCGCTGAAGATCAGGCGAGTGCCACGCACACTGCCGGCGGCGACGGAACGAAGACCGGCGCGGACCCGCAGGCGGTTGATGAAGTTGGCCGTCGGCTGCGGGTTCCGGAAGCCCAGCACGACCACGGCTTCGGATGTGCCCGCGCTGTCGCCCACGAGTGCCCGGGACCAGCGCCAGTTCACCCACTCACCCCAGGCCACGGCCGCGACCCCGGCCATCGCCAGTCGTGTCCTTCGTCGCATGCGGCGACTGTAGGGCAACTCCGTCGGGCCGCCCGCGCCGTGAACCCGGCGAACGGCCATGCGTCACATCAACCGTCACTCAAGGGCGGCTCGATCGGCGGCGCCGACACTGGCCGGGCATCTGGCGGCACTGAGAATTTCTGGGAATCGATTTCGTCGGGCACGTCGGTGTGTCCGGCCGTGCGCAGCACCTCCGCGGTCCGTGCAGCCCAGTCCAGGTCCATGCCCAGGGCGTGCACCGCCTCGTGGCAGTGCCGCCAGGCCTCGGCGGACGACGACCTTGCCCGTCGGGTCCTTCCGTACGCCTCCGTCGGGGTCTTCTTCGATGACGGTCGTACGATGGCGTGAGCGCATCGACGTCATCGCAAGGAGTCACCGTGGCCCGCCCCCGTACCGCCGCCCGGACAGTGGAGCACCCCGACCTGGCGGAGGTCCCGCTGCAGCAGTTCCTCGAGGCGCTGGTGGATCCGGTGCGGCGCATGGTGGTGTCCCAGCTGATCCGGGCCGGTGAGGACCTGAGCTGCGGCACCTTCGACGCTCCGGTGTCGGCCTCGACGCTCACGCATCACTTCAACGTGCTGCGTGAGGCGGGCGTGGTCCGGCAGTACTACATCGGGACGTCGAAGATGAACACGCTGCGTACGGACGAGATGGAGGAGCGGTTCCCCGGCCTGCTGTCGGCCGTGATGGCCGCCTCCGCCGAATGATTATTTCGATGGTCGTCGAGATTTGACGGTCATCGAACCTTGGGGCAAGGTGAGTGTCGGCATCGGGCAGGTCCGGTGCACTTCCCCCATTCCCGCCCCCAGGACGGATGCGCCATGGCGAAACTCGTACAGTTCGACCGGCTCGGTGGCCCCGAGGTCCTGACCCTCCGCGAGGTCGAAGCGGCTGTCCCGGGCGCGGGGGAGGTGCGGATCCGTGTCGACGCGATCGGTCTGAACCGGGCCGAGATCATGTTCCGCGAAGGCTCCTACTTCGAGCAGCCGCTCTTCCCGTCCACACTCGGCTACGAGGCCGCGGGCGTGGTCGAGGCGGTCGGTCAGGGCGTGGACGGTCTCGCCGAGGGCGACCCGGTCGCGGTCGTGCCGGCGTTCTCGCAGCGCGAGTACGGCACTTACGGTGACCACGTCGTCGTGCCGGCCTCGGCCGTCGTGCCTCGCTCCGCGGACATCGCCCCCGACCGGGCGGCGGCCGTGTGGATGGCCTACGTCACCGCCTACGGCCCCCTTGCCGAGAGCGGCCGGGTGCGTCCCGGGGACCACGTCCTGATCACGGCGGCCTCCAGCAGTGTGGGCCTCGCCGCCATCCAGATCACCCGCCACATCGGCGCGATCCCGATCGCCACCACGCGCCGCGCGGACAAGAAGCGGCGTCTCCTGGACGCCGGCGCGGCCCATGTCGTCGTCACCGACGACGAGGACCTGCCCGCCCGGATCAAGGAGATCACCGACGGCGAGGGCGTCCGCCTGGCCTTCGACCCGATCGCGGGACCCGGCGTCGAGACCATCGCCCAGGGCATCGCCCCCGGCGGCTTCCTGGTCGTCTACGGCACCCTTGACCGGCGCACCACGCCGCTGCCCAACGCGCACTCCTACCCGGCGCTGACCAGCAGCACGTACACCCTCTTCGAGATCACCAAGGACCCCGAGCGGCTGCGGCGCGCGGTCGCGTTCGTCAACGCCGGTCTCGCCTCCGGCTCGTTCACCCCGGTCGTGGACCGCACCTTCGACCTCGCGGACATCGCCGAGGCCCACCGCTGCATGGCGGTCAACGACCATGTCGGCAAGATCGTCGTCACCGTCACCCACGACGACACCACGGCGTGACCAACGCGGGTCACCTCAAGCCCAGTTGTGGTACCGCCGACCAACTGCCCAGGTCGACGCGGTGATCGCCGCCCACCCGCGGTAACGGTACGTCGGCGGCGACCCTCATCATTCAGGGAGGGCCACGCGGGCACTGACGCTGCCGTGGCTCAAGGAGTACGTCGGGGCTGAGGAACGAGGCCGATGCGATCGGCGTCGAGAGCCGCTTCCGGTTCGGTGATTTTGGGTTTTGCGGGGTACCCGAATCAGGTCCAGGCACGGTGTCTCGAAGAAGGAGTGTCATGGCAGGCACGACGGACCGCATCAGGAAGTTCGCCGCGAGCCCGCAGGGGCGACGGCTGGCCGAACAGGCGCGTCGAGCCGCCGCCGACCCACGTCGCCGGGCTCAAGTCCGGCGCCTGTGGGGGAAGTTCTTCGCCCGGCGCTGACCGCACTCGCCTCAGGGAGGAAGGATCACCGTGGAACGCTCGTCGCTCCGGGCAGTGGGCTGGGCACGCACGCTGCCCTTGAACAGCGAAGTGAAGACGGCCCGTGACTGGGCACGTGACCATCTGGAGGCGCGGGGGTGGACCGCCGCCGCTCCGCAGACGGTGGACGCGGTACTGCTCGCCGTGTCCGAACTGGTGACCAATGCGCACCGGCACGCCCACAGCAGCGCCCAGCTCGTGATGACCTGTGACGACCGGTGCCTGCATGTCTCCGTGCACGACAGGTCCGGGGTCCTGCCCGTCGCTCGGGAGGCCGACTCGGAGAGCCTCGGCGGCCGCGGCATGCTCCTGGTGGACGCCGTCGCCGACACGTGGGAGGCACACGCCTGCCCGCACGGAAAGTCGGTGAGCGCGTGTTTCCGCATACCCGACGCCGCGGCGCACGAGGCGGACGCCTCGGCGCCACCGCGACACCAATAGACGCGTCTCGGCCCGGCGCCGGCCGACCTCGCGCAGGAGTCGCTCGTCGTGGGCCCACCCGACGACAGCGGGGCCGGCCAGGGTCACCCTGTCCGGCCCCGCTGCTCACGTCCGGTCGCCCCGGATCAGTACTGCTCGGTCTCCACGAAACCCGCGTCCGAGTCGCTGTCCGCACCGAGCGCGGCGGCGGTCGGGTCGAATCCGGGCGGGCTGTCCTTGAGACCCAGGCCCAGACCGGCGAGCTTCGCCTTGACCTCGTCGATGGACTTCGCACCGAAGTTGCGGATGTCCAGGAGGTCGGCCTCGGAACGAGCCACGAGCTCACCCACGGAGTGGACGCCCTCGCGCTTGAGGCAGTTGTAGGAACGGACGGTGAGGTCGAGCTCCTCGATCGGCATGACAAGGTCGGCGGCAAGGGCGGCGTCCACCGGGGACGGGCCCATGTCGATGCCCTCGGCGTCGATGTTCAGCTCGCGGGCGAGACCGAACAGCTCCACGAGGGTCTTGCCGGCCGACGCCATGGCGTCACGCGGCCGCATGGCCTGCTTCGTCTCGACGTCGACGATCAGCTTGTCGAAGTCGGTCCGCTGCTCGACACGCGTGGCCTCGACCTTGTACGTGACCTTCAGCACCGGGCTGTAGATGGAGTCGACCGGGATACGGCCGATCTCCTGGCCCACCTGCTTGTTCTGCACGGCGGAGACGTAACCGCGACCGCGCTCGACGGTCAGCTCCATCTCCAGCTTGCCCTTGCCGTTCAGCGTGGCCAGGACCAGATCGGGGTTGTGCACCTCGACACCGGCCGGAGGCGCGATGTCGGCGGCGGTGACCAGACCCGGACCCTGCTTGCGCAGGTACATCACGACCGGCTCGTCGTGCTCCGAGGAGACGACCAGCTGCTTGATGTTGAGGATCAGGTCGGTGACGTCCTCCTTGACGCCCGGCACGGTGGTGAACTCGTGCAGGACACCGTCGATCCGGATGCTGGTGACAGCAGCACCGGGGATCGAGGAGAGGAGCGTACGACGCAGGGAGTTTCCGAGGGTGTAGCCGAAGCCCGGCTCCAGCGGCTCGATCACGAACCGGGAGCGGAACTCGTCGACGACCTCTTCTGTCAGGGATGGACGCTGAGCGATCAGCACTAGGTGTTGCCTCCAGTGGTTTGGCGCCCGCTATGTGACGCCGTAGACACCACGAAGGGTACGTGCGATGGGGACGCATCGGCGTCCGACCGCCGAGGCGCGGCGCGAGAACAGCAATCTCCACCCCGCCCAGCGCCCCCCGACGCCTCAGTAGACGGACAACCCGTAGGCGTTGAGCACCTCCTGAATCGGCTGGTAGTAGGTGGTCCCACCCGCGGCGCAGCTCCCCGAACCGCCGGAGAGGATGCCGATGACCTTGTCGCCGGCGTAGAGCGGGCCGCCGCTGTCGCCCGGCTCGGCGCAGATATTGGTCTGGATCAGCCCGTGGACGACTGCCCCGCTGCCGTAGTTGACGGTCGCGTTCAGCGCGGTGACCACGCCGCACCGGACACCGGTCGTCGCTCCTCGACGGCAGACGCTCTGGCCGGGATAGGCGGTCGCGGTCCCGGTGACGTCGACGGATCCGATGGTGCCTGGATGCGGGACGGCCGGGTTGGAGTACCGGACGACACCGAAGTCGTCGCTGGGGAAACTGGTGGCGACGGTGGTGCCGACCGCCGTGGTCAGGCCGGAGGTGGTGTACCAGGTGGACACGCCGTCGGTGCAGTGGCCGGCGGTGACGAAGTAGTACGTGGAGCCGCTCTGGACGTTGACCCCGGCCGAGCAGCGCCAGGCGGACGCGTAGATGCCGTCGCCGCCCGACAGGAGCGTGCGCAGTGAGCCGCCGAGTCGGTCGAGGGACACGGCACCCGCGAACTGCCGGGCGGCTCCGCGCAGTCTGACCAGGTCAGACTCCGAAACCGTGGCGTCGGCGAGCACCCGCAGCTTCCCGGTGCGCTCTTCTACGGCCCAGCTCGTCCCGGCGATTGCCAGGGACTCGACGGCAGAGGTGGCGCCGGTCACCGAGGCGGTGGACGGAGCGGCACCGACCGTCGGCGCCGCGGAGGCGCCGGTGTCGGACATCGCGAGGGCGGTCACCACGAGCAGGCTCAGCACCGAGGCGATCAGTCGTGAACGCCCGATGGTGGTACGGGGTGCTCTCATCAGCCAGTCTCCCCCGGGACGGTAAGTCAGGCCGGAGCACGTCCACCGGGTCGACGGACGCGCTGTGCCCGCATGCCTGTGATGCGGTCAGTGTGCCCAGCCACGCCCGCCGGGGGTAGGCCGAGTTCGGCCGAAGAGATCGAGGGAAGGCCGAGGGAAGGCCGAGGGAAGGCCGAGGGAAGGCCGAGGGAAGGCCGAGGGAAGATCGAGGGAAAGGCCGACGGAAAGCTCGGCCGAAGAGGCCGGCGGACAGGGCCGGCCGCAGGTCGCGTGGCCGGCGCGCCGCCACTGCTCGGTCAGGCCGTCGGCCGGCGCGAAGGCTCCAGGCGGCCCGGGCCGGCTCGACCCGCGACCGGCGGTCAGCGGACCCGCGGACTGCCGTGCGTACGTGCGGTGAAGCGCACATGAGTGCGGAGGGTGTACGGAGGCATCGTGCTCTCCGTCCGGGCCGCGAGCGCGGTGAGTGCCGGCATGACGGTTGTCGGTGTGACGTCCGGTCGGAGCCACACACGCATGCGCACGTCCAGGTGCTTGTTCCGGGTGAGCACGCGGGTGCGGCAGGCGCCGACCCCGTCGATCGCCACCGTCTGCAAGGTCAACGCGTCCTCAAGGGCTCGGGTCCGCAGCGCGCTGCCAGGCGTGGACAGGGGCACGAGCGGACGTGAGCCGCCGCGCAGTTGCCGGGCACACCACAGGGCGAACAGGACGGTCGCCGCGATCGAGGCCGCCATGACGGTGGGCGTCCACCAACCGTGCGTACGCAGCGCCGCGAGGTCCCCGGTGTCCAGGAACGCGGCGTGCGGGGCGAGTTGGGGCCACCACGCCGGCACGCGCGATGCTTCCGCGGTGGAGGTGACCGCGACGCCCGTGCCGCCGAGCAGCAGGAGAAGGCCGACGAGGGCCAGGACAGTGCGGTTGAGAAGCGTCCGTGCACGCTGCATCAGAGCTTCGCTCCTTCCGGAACCCTCGGCATGCCCGGCACGTCCGGCAAGTCCGGCACGCTGCCGGTGGATTCGGTGGCCGGCGGAGACTCATCCGTCCCGCTCCGGACGTCCGGCTCCGGATCCCAGGTGTCCTCGGGACGGACCGAGACGCTCAACCGTGGTGCACGGCGCAACTCGCAGCCGTCGATCACCCGTTGGGCGGCGGCCGTCACCTCGTGCCGCGCGGCCGTCCGGTCTCCGAAGGCCAGAGAGGTCCGGACGGCGACCCGGCGACGGCGCACCCGCACCCTCACCCGGCCGATCCCCGCCGTCGCCCCCACCGCGTCCCGGACGAGAGCCGCGATCGTGGAGCGGTCGACCGCGGCACGCACGCGTGGTGCCGAGGCGATGGGGAGCAGGCCGCGCCGACCGGGGGAGAGCGCCAGGACGATCATCAGCGCGCCGAGCACTGCGATCGCACCGGCGGCGACGGCGACGGAGGTGTCGCCGGGACCGTGGTGCGCCAGCCAGTGCACGGCGCCGGTGCGCCAGGCGGCGGCCGGGCGGTGCGCGGTATGCACCAGGATCAGGTCGCTCGCGAGCGCGCCCGCGGCGAGAGCGATCGCCAAGGTGAGCAGTGCCATCGGCAGTCGGCGCTGCGACCACCACCGCAGCGGGGTGCGGTCACCGGCCGCCGCCTCGGGGACCTCCTCCCGGTCCGCGGTCGTGTCGACCGTCTTCGACGCCGACAGCGCGGTGACGCCGATCCGAGGCCGCGTGACGTCCAGCCCGGTCAACTGCCCTGTACGAGAAGCGACATGCTCCTGGAGCCGGCGCACGGCCTCGGGCAGCGCCCGCGGATAGGACACCGTCACGTCGAGGGCCACGTCGGCTCGGCGTCCGTGCACCGAGACAGCCCCCTTGGAGGTCGAGGCTCCCCGGTCCGGCAGCGCCTCGACCGCGGCGCGCTCGGCGATCCTGCGAACCGCCTTGTCCGAGACGGTCGTTGTGCCGCGCTGGGCCGGGGTGATCATCGACGGCTCCGCTCATAGGCGTCCCGCAGGTCCTGGACCCGGCCCCCGCCGTCGAACCAGCGTCCCACCACCCACCCCAGCGCCCCCAGGGCGGCCACCAGCAGGAACGCCCCGAAGCCACCGAGGAAGCCGGCGAAGGCCAGCGCCATTCCCACGGCCATCCCGACGATTGATCTGTTCACTGTGTCCTCCCTCTGGCGAGGCGGCCGGAGCCGGTGACGGAATGTCTCTCTCACTCGACCTACTCGACCCGGGAGTCGGTCCCCGGCGTCTCACTGTCGTCGTCGGGCAGGTGCACGTCGTTGACGGTGACGTTGACCTCCACGACATCGAGGCCGGTGACGCGCTCCACGGCGGAGATGACGTTCTCCCGCACCTCGCGGGCGACCTCCGTGATCGGCACGCCGTACTCGACGACGAGGTCCAGATCGACGGCCGTCTGCCGTTCGCCGACCTCGACCTTGACGCCGCGCCCCACGTTGGGCCGGCCACCGGGTACCCGGTCGCGTACGGCGCCGATGGTGCGTGACAGCCCGCCGCCCATGTCGTAGACACCCGGGATCTCCCGGGCCGCGATGCCCGCCACCTTCACGACGACGACGTCGGCGATCGACGTCCGCCCGCGGTCGGGGGCGGGCTGGTCGGCTCCGGTGACACCACCGGACACGGCCGTCGTCTGCGGCTCCCTGCCGGTCCGGGGAATGGACACGTCCTTGGCGGCCGGTGCGGTCTGCGTGGTCATGGCACGTCCCTTCTGCTTCGCCTGCTCAACAGTTGCTCTCACTCCGTCAGACCCGACCCGGCGACGCCTGTGACGCGGAACCAGGAAGGAATTCCGGCGCCTGGTCAGCTGGTGGGCATCAGGACGGTGTCGATGATGTAGACGTTGGCGTTGGCGGTCTTGACGTTGCCGCAGACGACCTTGGCGGAGTCGTCGACGGTGTACGACTCACCCGAGCCGGCCGTGGTGACCTTGGCCTTCTCCAGGGTGTCGAAGGAGCCCTTCTCCAGGTCCTTGGGGGTGAGCTGCTGACCGACGACGTGGTAGGTGAGGATCTTGGTCAGCTGTGCCTTGTCGGCCAGGACCTTGTCGAGGGTGGCCTTCGGGATCTTGGCGAAGGCGTCGTTGGTGGGGGCGAACACCGTGATGTTCTGGGCGTTGTTGAGGGTGTCGACCAGGCCGGCCTTCTTCACCGCCGCCACCAGCGTGGACAGGGCGGGGTTGTTGGAGGCGGCGGTGGCGACCGGGTCCTGGGCCATGCCGTCGAAGGAGCCGGAACCGCTCTTGGGGACGGCCGCGCAACCGGGGCCGAAGGGCTGGTCGGACGTCGTCGCACCGGCACCCGCCATGCTGTCGTCCGATGCGGACGCGGATGCGGAGGCCTTGCTGGACGTGTCGGACTTCGCGGAGTCGGAGTCACTGCCGTTGTCGCCGCAGGCGCTGAGGGCGAAGGGGAGGACGGCCGCGGCGGCGATGACGACGGCGGTACGACGGATACGGGTGTTCATGGTGAATCTCCTGTCGGTCGAGGCAGCCTGAGCTGCCTCTGCATGGGGTGGGAGAAGGTGGCTTGGGGTCAGTCGACGGTGACGACCACGGAGTGCCAGCCGCTCGCGCCGTCGGGGATGGTGTGCGTGCGTTTCTCCGTCTGGCGCTCGCCGGTGCGGTCGGTGGCGCGCACGGTGAGGGTGTGGCCGCCCTTGGTGGCCTGCCAGGGCAGGGACCACTGGCGCCAGGTGTCCCGGGTGTCCTCGGCGGCCAGCCGGGCCCGCTGCCAGGGGCCGTCGTCCACGCGGACCTCGACCTTGTCGATGCCGCGGTGCTGGGCCCAGGCGACTCCGGCGATCATCACCGTGCCGGTCTTGGGCCGGGCGAACGGTTTGGGCGTGTCGATGCGCGACTCGGTCTTGATCGGCGCCCTGCGTGCCCAGCCGCGCTTGACCCAGTAGGGGTCGTAGGAGTCGAACGTGGTGAGCTCGATGTCCTTGATCCACTTGCAGGCGGAGACGAAGCCGTACAGGCCCGGCACCACCATGCGGACGGGGAAGCCGTGGGCGAAGGGCAGCGGTTCACCGTTCATGCCGATGGCGAGCAGCGCGTCGCGGCCGTCCATGACGTCCTCGACCGGACTGCCGATGGTCATGCCGTCCACCGAGCGAGCCACCAACTGGTCGGCCGGGCCGCCCCGGGAGGGTCGCCGCACACCGCACTCGGCCAGCAGATCCGCCAGGCGTACGCCGATCCAGCGGGCGTTGCCGACGTACGGGCCGCCGACCTCGTTCGACACGCACGTGAGCGTGATGTCGCGTTCAATCAGCTCGCGCCGCAGCAGATCGTCGAAGGAGAGCGTGAGCGGGCGGCGTACGCCCGTGCCGTGGATGCGCAACCGCCAGGTCGTGGCATCCACCTTCGGTACCACCAGTGCGGTGTCGACGCGGTAGAAGTCGCCGTTCGGTGTGGTGAAGGGGCTGACTCCGGGGATCCGCAACTGCGCGCCCTTGGGCACGGCGGGGGCGGCCGACGCGGGGCGGGGCAGGGCGAGGCCGTTGCGTGAGGCGACCGCGTTCCGGCCGCTCGAAGCGTTCAGGGTCCGGCCGAGCACGCCGGCCCCGGCGGACGCCGCCGCCGCGGCGGTCGCCGCGATCACGAAGCCCCGACGGTCCCAGCCGGTGCCGGATGCCGGTCCTTCGTGCGGGCTCGCGGCCGGTGGGGGCGCGGGGGCCCGACGCGTGAGGCGGCCCACCAGAACGTAGAGCACCGCCGCTCCCACCAAGGCGCCCGTCACGGACGGCAGCGCGTCGGACAGTCCGGTCGAATCCGGCCGGCTGGTCGCCGCCGTCGCTCCGACGGCTCCGAAAAGCAGGACACCGGCGGCGCCGACGCGCCGAAATCGCAGTGCGACACATCCCAGGAACAGCGCGAAAAGCGCAAGGACCGCGAGAATTCCGAGCTGGAGAAAAAGCTTGTCATTGGTGCCGAAATGCCTGATCGCCCAGTCCTTCACGGCCGCCGGCGTCCGGTCGATCGCCGCGCCTCCGACCGCCACGACAGGGCTGGACTGCGGACGTACGGCCGCCGACACCAGCTCGGCGAAGCCGAGGGCCGCGAGTCCCGCCAGCAAGCCGCTGACGGCACCCAGGGCGAGGCGCGTCCAGCCGATGCGCTGTCGAATGTGCTGCTCGTGGTCGGTCACGGTGGGAATCCGGCTCGGAAAGCCCGGCGGATTGGTCGATCTCCCGATCGGATGAATCTTTTTTCCGGACCAATCCGCGCCCTGTCCGGCTACGGATTCAACCGACATCGGATGTGACTTGTTTCACCGCGCGGGCCGAAACAGGGATTTCACTCAGGAGAATCAGGCCGGGTTCCTCCCGGTCGTGGGCATCAGTACGGTGCCCGCTTCGGAAAGTGGTGCGTCACAGGCACGGCGCGGCGGTGTCCAAGCCTTCAGAGACCGGACGAGAGGAGCCGCCCAGTGGCGGGCGCCCACACACAGACCGCACCACCGGACACCGGGGGTGAGACGGACGACGCCTTGCTGGCGGTCCGGGCCGCGGAGGGGGACGAGGACGCCTTCGCCGTGCTCGTCCAGCGCCACGCGCCGATGCTCCTCCGGCTGGCCACCCGCCTGCTCGGCACCCGCCCCGAGGCCGAGGACGCGGTGCAGGACGCCTTCCTCAGCGCCTGGCGGAGACTGCCGGAGTTCCACGGACACGCCTCTTTCGGCACCTGGATGTACCGGATCGTCACGAACCGCTGTCTGAACGTGCTGAGGGCCCGCAGACCGGTGGCGCCGCTGGACGCGGCGGCCGACCTGCCCGCGGCCGAGCACGCCACGTCTCCGGCCCGGATCACGGAGGGCCGCGACGCGGTCCGTGAACTGCGCGAAGCCCTCGACCTCCTGTCCGCCGAACAGCGCGCCTGCTGGGTGTTGAGAGAATTGGACGGCCAGTCCTACGAACACATCGCGGAGGTGGTCGGCATCAGCCAAGACGCCGTCCGCGCCCGCGTCTTCCGCGCACGCCGCTGCCTGACACAAGCATTGGGGGCCTGGCGATGACCGCCCACACAGACCCGATCGACCACGGACCCGGCAGCGACGACGAGCGGCTGGCGTGCGGACGGCTGCTCTCCCAGGTCTGGGACGACTGGGAGCGGCAGACGGACGACCCGCACGCACTGACCTGCCCGCACTGCCAGGAGGCCGTGCGCGATCTCGACCAGCTGGAAACCGCCGTGCGAGACCTGCGCGGCGACTCCGCGGGCCCGTCCGCCGGCGAGGTAACCTCGCTGACGCAGCGGGTCATGGACGTCGTACGCCTCGAACTGCGCCCCGGCCGGCCGCTGCCCCTGGGGGAGCCGGGCGAGGACCTCTGGATCATGGAGGCGGTCGCCGCCCGGAGTCTGCGCGCCGCGGCCGAGAGCGTGCCCGGCGTCCGGGCGGGGTCGTGCCGCATCCTGCCGGCGGCCGAAGGCGGCGCGGTCCAGGCCGGCGCGGTCGAGGCCCTTGTGGTCGAGGTCCGCCTCGACATCCACGCCCCGGTCGGCGCCTTCCTCCCCGACCTCGCCGAGCAGGTCCGCGGACGGGTACGGGAGGCGGCGGACCGTGAGCTGGGAATGCCCACGGCGGCCGTGGACATCCGTGTCACCGACCTCCTCGACACTCCGGCCGACAGCCAGGAAGGCCGTGCCCGATGACCCAGCACACCGCACACGCCACGCTCGCCGAGGAGATCGCCCGGGCTGTCGAGGCCGTCCCGGGCGTGGCCTTTCTCCGACCGGGGCTCACCGGGAGGCTGCGCTCGGCCCGGTCCCGGACGGACGGGAGCGCGCGTCCCGCTCCGCCGTCCGGGGTGCGGGTGAGCAGGCCCGACGGCGCCGAACTCTGGCGCGTCGACATCCGTCTGGTCGCACTCCGGCACGCGCGCAGTGTGGACGTCGCCCGCGCCGCCCGGCGCACCGTCGAGGAGCGCGTGGCGCAACTGTTTCCGGCGGACACGACGTCGGCGCAGGTCACCGTGACCGTCACCGGCCTGGTCTGACCCGGCCGCCCGGGCGGCCCGGCACCTCGTCGAGGTACCGGACCGGCGTTCTGTCGTGGGTGGCAGCCGGCGTCCAGTCCGGATGGGAAGCGGCGTCTTGCCCCGGGAGGCAACTGGCCTTCAGTCCGGATCGGGAGCGGCGTCGTGCCCGGGTGGCGGCCGGCCTCCAGCCCGGATGGGATGCGGCGTCGCGCCCGAGTGGCAACCGACCTTCAGTCCGGATCGGGAGCGGCGTCGCGCCCGGGTGGCAGCCAGCCTTCAGCCCGGATGGGAAGCGGCGTCCCGCCCGGATGACAACCGACCTTCAGCCCTGATGGCAACCGGCGTCCCGCCCGGATCGCCACCGACCACCTGCCCGGGATGGCAACCGACCTCCTGCCCGGGATCGCCGCCGACCTCCCGCCCGGATCGCAAGAAGATCTGCACCCGGCCAATCCGCGCCCTCCCCGGCCTCGGATTACGCGCGAGATCAGAGTTCGCGACCGGGAGGAGAACGGATGTCACGCGCGCCGGGGAGCGGCCCGCACGGGCGGCGGGAGGCGGCCGGGGGTGGTGCGGAGCGCGGGCGGCGGCGGCACACGGCTGTCGTGGGCGCCGGTGTGGCGGGGCTGACCGCCGCGTACGTGCTGAGCCGCGCCCATCACGTCACCCTGTACGAGGCCGACGACCGGCTCGGCGGGCACGCCCACACCCACGAACTGACGGGTGCCGACGGAGTGACCCGCCGCGTCGACTCGGGCTTCATCGTGCACAACCGCCGCACCTACCCGCACCTGCTGCGCCTCTTCGACGAACTCGGCGTCGCCACGCAGGAGTCGGAGATGAGCATGTCGGTGCGGTGCGAGGGGTGCGGCCTCGAGTACGCCGGTGCACGCGGCCCCAGAGGCCTGTTCGCCCAGCCGCGCGCCGCGCTGCGCGGCGCCTATCTGCGCATGCTCACCGAGGTGCCCCGCTTCCACCGCGCGGCGCGGCGCACCCTGGCACGGGAGCCCGAAAGCACCATCACCCTGGGCGAGTTCCTCGACCGGGAGGGCTGCTCCGCCTACTTCCGCGCCCACTTCATGACCCCGCTCGTCTCGGCGGTGTGGTCCTGCGACGCCGTCACCGCCCTGCGCTACCCGGCCGTCTATCTGTTCCGCTTCCTGGAGCACCACGGAATGCTCTCGGTGACCGGCGCCCCGACCTGGCGCACGGTCACGGGTGGCTCACGCACCTACGTCGACCGCCTCGCCGAGCGCCTGGACTCGGTGCGCGTCACAGCCCCGGTCCGCGCTCTTCGCCGCACGTCCGACGGCGTCGACGTCGTCACCCACGACGACACCACACGGTCGTACGACTCCGTGGTCGTCGCCACCCACCCGGATCAGGCCCTCCAACTGCTCGCGGACGCCACCCCGTTGGAGAAGGAGATCCTCGGTGCCTTCCGCTACTCCCGCAACACCACGCTCCTGCACACCGACCCGGGCCTGCTGCCCCGAGCCCGGGGCGCCCGTGCCTCGTGGAACTACCTCATGCCCGCCTGTGCCGCCGACTCCGGTCAGGTGCAGGTCAGTTACGACATGAACCGGCTCCAGCGCCTCGACGCGCCCGAGAGGTACGTCGTCACGCTGGGGGGCCAGGATCGCGTGGACCCACGGCGGGTGCTGGCGCGGATGGTGTACGAACACCCCGTCTACACCCCGGAGTCGGTCGCCGCGCAGCGACGGCTGCCCGAGCTGAACACCGCCGTGACCGCCTACGCAGGCGCCTACCACGGCTGGGGATTCCACGAGGACGGCTGCCGTTCGGGTGCCCTGGCCGCCGCGGCCCTGGGGGTGCGCTGGTGACGACGGCACCGGCCCTCTACCGCTGCGCGGTGAGCCACGTACGGACCTCACCCGTCCGGCACGCCCTGCGCCATCGCACGTACATGTGGCTGATCGACCCCGACCGTCCCCCCGAACTCCCGCGCGGACTGCGGGCGTTGGCACGCTTCGACGCACGCGACCACTTCGGCGGGGATCAAGTGTCCGTCCGCGCGGGGCTCGACGCCTTCCTCGCCTCGCACGGTGTGGACCTGGCGGGCGGACCGGTCGTGATGCTGGCCCACGCGCGGGTGTTCGGTCATGTGTTCAATCCGCTGACCCTCTACTGGTGCCACGACCGCGACGGCACCCCGCGCTGCGTGGTCGCCGAGGTCCACAACACCTACGGCGGACGGCACAGCTATCTGCTGTTCCCGGACGAGGCAGGAAAGGCGCGCGTCGACAAGGAGTTCTACGTCTCGCCCTTCTTCCCCGTCGACGGCCGCTACCGCATGCGGCTGCCCGAGCCCGGCCAACGGCTCGATGTCACCGTGCAGTTGGAGCGCGCGGGCGGCAGGCCCTTCACCGCGACCGTCCGGGGCACACGCCACGACGCCACCCCCGGCGCGCTGCTGCGGCTGGCCCTGCGCCACCCGTGGTCGACCCTCGCCGTCTCCGTCGCCATCCGCGTCCACGGCATCCGCCTCTACCTGCGCGGACTGCCCGTCCAACCCCGTCCCGCCCACCACGACCCGGAGAACGCACGATGAGGACCGCTGAACCCCCGCCCACCGCACGGCAGTCGGCCCCGCCGCCCCCGAACGCCCGCATCGACGCAGTCCGTTGGCCCGACGTGGCCGCGCCCGCGAAGGCCTCCGCCGTCACCGCGGCCGTCACCGCGGCCGTGCTGCGCCGCACCTTCGAACGCCTGCCGCTGCGCGTGCGGTTCCCCGACGGCACCACGGCCGGCCAGGGCGGCCCGGTGCTGGACATCCACGACCCGAAGGCATTCCACCGCCGCATCGGCGGCCAGGGGCTGATCGGATTCGGCGAGTCCTACATGGCGGGGGAGTGGGACGCCCCCGACCTGGTGGCCGTCCTGACCGTACTCGCGGGCAACGTGGCCGAGTTGATCCCGGCCCCGCTCCAGCGCCTGCGCGGCCTGTGGGCGCTGCGCCGTCCGCGCGCCCAGCGCAACACACCCACCGGAGCCCGGGCCAACATCAGCCGCCACTACGACCTGTCCAACGACCTCTTCGCGCTCTTCCTCGATGACACCCTCACCTACTCCGCCGCCCTCTTCCGCGCCCTCCCCGCCGACCGGTCACTGCTCGCCGCGGCCCAACACCGCAAGATCGACCGGCTGTTGGATCTCGCCGAGGTCGGCGAGGGCACCCGGTTGCTGGAGATCGGCACCGGGTGGGGCGAACTCGCCCTCCGCGCCGCCGCGCGCGGCGCCCGCGTCACCTCGCTCACCCTCTCCCACGAACAGAGCGACCTCGCTCTGCGACGAGTCGCCGAGGCCGGACTGTCCGACCGCGTCCGCATCGACCTGTGCGACTACCGCGAGGCCCGCGGCACCTACGACGCCCTCGTCAGCGTGGAGATGATCGAGGCGGTCGGCGCCGAGTACTGGCCCGAGTACTTCCGCACCCTCGATGCCCGCCTGGCCCCCGGCGGACGCGCGGTCCTCCAGGCCATCACCATGCCGCACCAGCGCATGCTGGCCAGCGGGAACACCTTCACCTGGATCCAGAAGTACATCTTCCCCGGCGGTCTGCTGCCCTCGGTCGAGGCGGTGGCCGAGACCGTGCGCGACCACACGGACCTGCGGATCGCGCGCAGGGACGGCTACGGGGCGCACTACGCCGAGACCCTGCGACTGTGGCGCGAACGCTTCACCGAACGCGCCGATGAGGTCGCCGCCCTCGGCTTCGACGACGTCTTCCGCCGCATGTGGACCCTCTACCTCGCCTACTCCGAAGCCGGCTTCCGCGCCGGATACCTCGACGTACAGCAGTACTTGCTCACGAAGGAGAACCCGACCCGATGAGCACGACCTCGACCACCCCGACCACCAGGCCCGGTGCCGCCCAGCGGCTCGCCGCACTGGTGGAGTCCACGCTCGGCGGCCCGCTCCCGCTGCGCCTGCGCACCTGGGACGGCAGCGAGGCGGGCCCGCCCGAAGGCCCCGTCGTCGTGCTGCGCTCCCGGCGCGCCCTGCGCCGCCTGCTGTGGCAGCCCGGCGAACTGGGCCTCGCCCAGGCGTACATCACCGGCGAGATCGACGTCGAGGGCGACCTGGCACAGGGACTGCGCACGATGTGGGCCGCCGCGGGGGAACGTCCCCACACACCCCGGCTCGGACTCACGGACGTAGCCCGCGCCGGCGGGACCGCCGTGCGCCTCGGCGCGGTAGGACCACGCCCGCCGGCCCCCGCCTCGCAGGCGCGCCTCCGCGGCGGTCTGCACAGCAAGGCACGCGACCGGGCCGCCATCAGCCACCACTACGACCTGTCCAACGACTTCTACCGCCTGCTCCTCGACGAGACCATGGCCTACTCGTGCGGCTACTGGGCGAGCGACGAGCCGGACTTCACCCCGGCCGACGCCCAGCGCGCCAAACTGGAGCTGATCTGCCGCAAGTTGGACCTCGTCCCCGGCGCCAGACTGCTCGACATCGGCTGCGGCTGGGGCTCCCTCACCCTCTACGCGGCGGAACGGCACAAGGCACAGGTCACCGCGGTCACGCTGGCCCGCGAACAGGCCGCCCACGTACGGGAGCAGGTGCGCGAGCGAGGTCTGACCCACTGTGTGGAAGTGGTGTGCCAGGACTACCGGGACATCACCGGCGGCGACTACGACGCCGTCGCCACCGTCGAGATGGGCGAACACGTCGGAGACGCCGAGTACCCGGCCTTCGCCGCCGCCCTCCACCGGCTGGTGCGCCCGCGAGGACGGGTGTTCGTGCAGCAGATGTCGCGCGGAGCGAAGGCACCCGGGGGCGGCGCGTTCATCGAGGCGTACATCGCCCCCGACATGCACATGCGCCCACTCGGCAGCACGGTCGCCCTGCTGGAGGGGGCCGGGTTGGAGGTGCGCTCGGTGGAGTCGCTGCGCGAGCACTACGTGCGTACGGTCGCCGCCTGGCATCGCACGCTGGAGGAGCGGTGGGACGACGTCGTCCGGCTCGTCGGCGAGGAGACGGCCCGGGTGTGGCGGCTGTATCTGGTCGGCGGGGCCCTTGCGTTCGAGGAGCGGCGGATGGGCGTCGACCAGATCCTGAGCGTGCGGCCGGCCGTCGGCGGGGATGCCGGCATGGCCGCGACACCCCGGGACTGGTACGAGGGGCTGGACCGGCTGTGAGCGGACTCGACTGGAGCGCCTTCGCGGCCAATCTGGGCTGGGCCGCGGCGGCCTCGCTCGCCGTCATGCTGGTCACGTTCGCCGTCGCCGTACGCCGTGGCCTGCACCGGATCGTCGACGTCGCCTGGGGAGTCGCCTTCACCGCCGTCGCCGTGGTGAGTTGCGTGGCCTCGGCCGGCAGCGGGGATCCGGGCCGCCGGTACCTGGTCACCGTACTGACGGCGGTGTGGGGACTGCGGCTGGCGCTGCACATCGCGCGGCGCGGTCGCGGGCACGGGGAGGACCCGCGCTACGAGCGGTTGCTGGCCAAGGCGCCGGGCAGCCGGAACCTGTACGCGCTCCGCATGGTCTATCTCGTGCAGGGGGCGCTGGTGTGGCTGGTGTCGCTGCCGGTCCAGGCGGCGCAGTACGTGTCCGGTCCGGTGTCGACGTTCGCCGCGGTCGGCGCGGTCCTGGTGGTGTCCGGTGTGTGCTTCGAGGCGGTCGGGGACGCCCAACTCGCCCAGTTCAGAGCGGATCCGGCCCACCGCGGCCGGATCATGGACACGGGGCTGTGGAGCTGGACCCGGCACCCCAACTACTTCGGTGACTTCTGCGTCTGGTGGGGGCTGTACCTGATCGCCTGCGACGCGGCCGGGGCCGCAGCGGCGACGGTCGTGTCGCCGCTGGTCATGAGCTACCTGCTCATCTGGGGCAGCGGGAAACGGCTGTTGGAGCGACACATGGCCGAACGCCCGGGATACGCCGAGTACATGGCTCGTACGAGCGGCTTCTTCCCGCGGCCACCCAAGTGAGAGCAGACGTGGTGCCGCCGGGCGAGGCGGGGCCACCTCTCCGCAAACCCCAACCCCAGTGCCGTATCACGGGGGGTCATTGAGCGGGGGGACCCGAGGGGGGGGGGGGTGGCTGGAAACCCCCCCGGGCGCGCCGGTGT
>NZ_JBIVQP010000007.1:0-165230 GCF_044755245.1 Streptomyces sp. NPDC092369 | reverse complement strand
CCACCCGGGCCCCCCCGCCCGTCACCCGCGTCGTCCCGGTGGCTCAGGCGGCGTCCCGCCCCCCCCCCCCCACTTTGCCCCCGGGGGGGGCCCGGCGGGGCGGGGCCCCCCCACGTCTCCTCAAGCCGCTCCCCAAGTCGCTTCTCAGGTGGGGAAGTTCAGCAGGGCGACCGGCGTGGTCGTGGGCTGCTTCGAACCGCCCGCGGGCTCGACGGTGACGCCCACGCCCGAGGCTCCGTCCACGGCACCCCGCAGGAGTACGGTCTGGTCGCTGCGGCCGGGGTCCATCAGACCGGCGGACCGCATGGCGCCGCCGTCGTTGAACCACAGCTGGTAGACCTTCCCGTCGGCGGGATGCGCCATCTTGGACACGACGAACACGGCCCTGTCCTGACTGCGCGAGACCACGACACTCCCGGTGGCACCGCCGCCCAGCGACGCGGCGCGAGCCCTGGCGTCCGGCGCGGCCAGCACGGCGGCGATCTCGTCCGTGCGCTGTTCGGCCCGGCGCGCCTGGTTCGAGGCGTCCTCGGCCCGCTGGTGCTGCCACACCGCCGTCCCGCCGAGCGCGGCGGCTCCGGCGAGGCACGCGGCCAGCGCCCACCTGGACAGCAGCCGTGCGCGCAGGACCGTACGGCCGGAGCGGGCCGGTGCCGGCCCGCCGGGGGCGTCCTGACGGACGCCGGTGATCCGCTGCAGCACCTCCTGGCGCATCTCCCGGCGGGGCGCGGCGGAGACGGCGAGGCCCAGGCGGACCGCGGTGGCGGTCAGCTCGGCGGTCTCCTGGGCGCACGGTTCGCAGTCCGCGAGGTGTCGCTCGAACGCCTCGCGCTCGTCGTCGGGCAGGGCGTGCAGGGCGTAGGCGCCGGTCATCCGGTGCAGATCAGCGGTGATCATGCGGTCACCCCCAGGCAGTCGCGCAGCCGGATGAGACCGTCGCGCAGTCGGGTCTTGACGGTCCCCAGCGGCACCGCGAGTGCTTCCGCCACCTGGCGGTAGGTGAGTCCGCGGTAGTAGGCGAGCGTGACGGCCTGCCGCTGGATCTCCGTGAGCGTGCGCAGACAGCGGCGCACCTGCTCCCGCTCCAGCCGCGCCTCCACCTGCTCGGTCACCTGGTCGTAGTCGGGTGTACGGTCCAGCAGCGCGGCCTTGTGGTCCCTGGCGGCCGCGGCCTCCACCGAGCGCACCCGGTCCACGGCACGCCGGTGGGCGAGGGTGAGGATCCAGTTGATGGCCGTCCCGCGGTCCTGGCGGTAACGCGGCGCGGTGCGCCACACCTCCACCAGGACCTCCTGGGCCACCTCCTCGGACTGTGCCTGATCGCGCAGCACGGCCCGTACGACACCGAGGACCGGGCTCGCGACGGTGTCGTACACGGAAGCGAACGCCCGTTCGTCTCCCAGTGCCACGCGGCCCACCAGCTCCTGCAGATCTGGCTCCGTCGCGGGATTTGTGCCGATATGCACGGCTTCTTTCACGGGGATCCTCCGTGGTAGAGACATTTCCGGGCGTAATCCGATGCCGCGGAGCCCGCGGATTGGCCTCACGGTGATGAAATCGCAGGTGACACCGGACCGCGCGGGCAGAGAGGGCGGGGAACGGACAATACGGCCCACGATCGGCCAATCCACCGAACGGTCGGTGACGAATCACCGATGTGGGCGGCGATGCCGGCGACGCGAGCGCATGGCGGACGAGGAGCACAGATGGCAGGGCACGAGCACGCATCCGTCGGAGAGACGGCGGACACGTCCCCGCCCGCCCTGGTGACGCGCCGCGTCCCGCACACGCCCCGGGCCGCGGTGCTGTTCCTGCACGGCGGCAAGGAGGACAGCCGAGCGCCCTCCCGCCCGTGGCACCCGGCGGCCGTACGGATGCGGCCTTTCCAGCGGGCCGTCGCCGCGGCGACCCCCGACGACGTGCTGCTCGGCGAGGTCCGCTACCGCGTGCGGGGATGGAACGGCGCCGACGCCGATCCCCTGCACGACACCCGGCGCGCCCTGGCGGAGCTCTCTCGACGCCACGGCGACCTGCCGACCGTTCTCGTGGGCCACTCGATGGGCGGCCGCGCGGCCCTGCGGGCCGCGGATGCGCGGCAGGTCCGCGCCGTCCTGGCCCTGGCGCCGTGGTGCCCCGACGGCGAGCCGGTGGCACACCTGCTGGACAAGGACGTCGTCGTCCTGCACGGCGACCGCGACCGGGTCACCGACCCACGAGCGTCGGTGTCCTTCGTGCAGCGGGCCCGCGCGCAGGCCGCCCGGGCCGACGTCGTGCTGATGCCGGGCGGCGACCACGCCATGCTCCGCCACAGCGGCGAATGGCACCGCACGGCCGCCGCGACCGTCGTCGCTCTCCTGGCGGCCGGCGGTGTCGGCTGAACCGCACTGCGCATCCGTGCGGATGCACGCAACGGTGTCGTCAGTGACGGCCATGCGCGCTGTCGGAGGCGCCGCCGAAGAGTCGGGCGACGGCGCGGAAGGGCAGGGTCACGACGGTGGCGATGGCGCTCCCGATCGAGCGCAGCACGTCAGCTATGGCCTTGAACATGGAGAGTTCCAATCTGGGTCATCGAGTCTTCGGGAACGGCGTCAGGATCCGACGAGGGCCTTGTCGATCGCGTCGACGAACGCGTCGAGGTCCTTGGGTGTCCGGGAAGTGACCAGGGTGTAGTCGCCCGAGGTGTCGCTCACCACGGGCTCGTCGACCCAGGCCGCGGCTCCGGCGTTGCGGATGTCGGTGCGCAGTGAGGCGTAGGACGTCAGGGTCCTGCCCCGGACGAGGTCCGCCTCCACCAGGGCCCAGGGGCCGTGGCAGATGGCGGCGATCGGGCGGCCCGAGGCGGCGAACGCCTTGACGATGGTGAGCGCCTTGTCGTCCAGGCGGAGCTGGTCGGCGTTGAGGGTGCCGCCGGGGAGCAGCAGGAGCTGGTGGTCGCCGGGATCCACCACGTCGAAGGTGGCGTCGGGCCGCACGGTCTCGCCGGGGTCCTTGTCTCCCACCAGCGTCTGGACCGGGTCCGCCGTCGCGGCGGCGACGGTGACGTCCGCACCGTTCTCCCGCAGCCGCCTGAGCGGGACCAGGAGTTCGTCCTGCTCGACACCGTAGTTGGTGACGAGCGCCAGTACGCGGTGGCCGTTGAGGGGCTTGTCAGCCATGATGGTGCGCCTTTCGTCGTGGCAAGTGTGCGAGTGCGTGAGTTCGCGGGCCCGCGGTGGATGCGAGGGGTCAGTGGCCGAGGGCCTCGCGCAACTGCTGCTTGTTCATGGAGGAGCGGCCGTGGACGTTGCGCTTCCTGGCCTCCTCGTAGAGCTGGTCCCTGGTCGGGCTCATGGGGCCGCGGTGCGAGCGTTCGCCGCCGCGTTGCGAAGCGGACTTCTTGTCCTGCGTGGAGGTCCTGCTCGCCTGCCGTGCCTCGCCCGAGCGGGCCCGCTCCTTGTTGACCGTCCGCGCGGCGATCTCCTTCGCGCGTCCGGTGGAGGCTCCCCGCTTCTTCGCGCCTTCCTTGATGTGCTCGTACTGCCGCTCCCGCTTGGGGCTGGAACCTGCCGGCATCACTGCTCTCCTCGCCTCGGAATCGACATGGAGACGTGTGTCCCCACCCCCCGAGTGCTCAGAACGGCGCGAGTCATTACTCATTGCCGCTCCTGATCGGCTCAGTTCGCCTGATCGCAGATGTGTCCGCTGTGCGGTGACGTCAGGGTTTCCCGGGAAAAGAAAAGGCAGGGAGGCGGCGCTCGACCTCCCCAGGTGTTGCGCCGCTCCCCACCAACGCAGTCCAGGTGCCCGCGGAATGCCGCCCTACGCACACCCGGCCCGGGCGGGTACCGCGGTCAGCGCGCGGGGGGCCGCCAGGCGGCTTCGGCGGCCTGGGCGGTGGGGTGGGTGGCGAAGACCTGCTCCAGGCCGACCATGCGGAAGATCCGGGTCACGCGTTCGGGGACCGCGGCCAGCGCGATGGTCGCGTCGGCCGCCAGGGCGTGGTTGCGGGCGGCGATCAGTACGGTGATGCCGGTGGAGTCGCAGAACGTGACGCCTTCGAGGTCGAGGACGAGCTGCCCGCCCGGACGCAGACCGAGCCCGGCCAGCGCGGCGCGGACCTGGGGCGCGGTGTGATGGTCCAGGTCCCCGGTCAGTTCGATGACCGCTCCGGCGGTGGTGGCGCGGGTGCGGAGGGCCAGGTCCTCGGTCACTGCGGCTCCTGACTGGTGGGATGGGGCACGTGGACGGCCAGGAGGGCGGTGTCGTCGTCCACACCGGTGCCGAAGGTGTCGAGCAGGCCGCGGACCGCGTCGGTGGTGTCCGACGCGGTCGTGGGGGCCAGCGCGCGGCAGAAGTCGAGGAGTGCCTCGTCGCCGTACCGGTCCTCGCCGGTGGCGGTGTGGGCCTCGGTCAGACCGTCGGTGTGCAGGAGCAGGGTGTCGCCGGGGGCGAGACGCACGGTGGTGGTGGCGATGTGGGCGTCGGGCAGGACGCCGATGAGCTGTCCGCCGGGGGTGGGCAGGTGGTCGGCGGTGCCGTCCGCGCGCATCAGCAGGGCGGGCGGATGTCCGCCGCTGGCCAGGGTGATGTGGAAGCCGTCCCGGTCGGTGTCGGGGGTGAGCAGCCCGAAGACGACGGTGCAGAAGCGCGGGTCGTCCCCGTTGTACTCGTGGTTCAGGACCGTGTTGAGGTTGGCCAGGACGGCGGCCGGGTCGGGGTCGTAGACCGCTGCGGCACGCAGGGTGTAGCGGGCCAGTGAGGTCAGGGCCGCGGCGGCGGCGCCCTTGCCGCAGACGTCGCCGAGGAAGAGGCCCCAGGTGCCGTCGGCGAGCGGGAACAGGTCGTAGAAGTCGCCGCCCACCTCGTCGACGGACGCGATGTGGTAGTACGCGGCCACATCCAGGCCCGGAACATTCGCCAGGGTGGGCGGCAGCAGCGTCTTCTGCAGGGTGGCGTTGAGGCGCATGAGGCGGTCGCGTTCCAGGTCGGCGTCCTTGCGGGCGCGCAGCAGCTCCGTCTCGTAGGCGCGGCGCTCGCGGGCGTCGAAGAGGGTGGTGCGGATCAGGAGCGGCTGCCCGTCGCTGCCCGTCTTCACCGTCGAGGTGACCAGCACCGGCAGCCGCGAGCCGTCGGCGGCCTTGAGTTCCAGGGCGATCCCGCTGACCTCGCCCTGCATCATGAGCAGCGGGGCGTAGTGGGTCTCGTGGTAGAGCCGGCCGCCGACGGTCAGCAGGTCGGAGAAGTGCCTGCGGCCCACCAGGTCGTCGTGCGCGTAGCCGAGCCAGTCCAGCAGGGTGGCGTTGACCTTGGCGATCCGGCCGTCCAGCAGCGTGGACAGATAGCCGCAGGGCGCGTGCTCGTACAGGTCCTCGGCGCTGTCCTCCAGCAACGCGGAGAACTGTGCCTGCTCATCCCGCGGACCGCGCTGTTCGTTGGGGGTGCCCTCCTCGGCGCCGCTGGTCCCGCACATCATCCGCGCGCGCTGACGAACGCGGCGATCGCCGCGGCGGTCTCCTCCGGGGCGGCGAGCTGGGGGCAGTGCCCGGTCGCGTTCAGCGTGACCAGTCGGCTCCCCGGGATCCGCGCCTGCACGAACGCACCCACCTCGGGCGGGGCGATCGCGTCGCGGGAGCACTGGGCGACCAGGGTTGGCACGCTCACCCGGGCCAGGTCCCGGCGGTTGTCGGACAGGAAGGTCACCCGGGCGAAGACCCGGGCGATCTCCGGGTCGGTACGGCAGAAGCTGTTCGTCAGCTCCTGGCCCAGCTCGGGCCGCTCCGGGTTACCCATGATCACCGGCGCCATGGCACCCGACCAGCCCAGGTAGTTCGCGTCCAGCGACTCCAGCAGCTCGTCGATGTCCTCGGCGCTGAACCCGCCCCGGTAGCCGGTGTCCGGGTCGTCGACGAAACACGGTGAGGGAGCCAGGAGCACCAGGCCTGCGAACGCCTCGGGCTCCCGCGCGGCGGCCAGCACCCCCATCATCGCGCTCACCGAATGCCCCACGAACGTGACCGGACCGAGGGCCAGTTCGCGGCGCAGCTCCAGCACGTCGTCCACGTACCCGTCCAGCGACGAGTAGCGGTCCCGGGTCCACGCCGACGGGTCCGAGTTCCCCGACCCCACATGGTCGAAGAGGACCACCCTGAAGTCCTTCTCCAGCACCGGCACCACCAGACGCCACATGTTCTGGTCGCAGCCGAAGCCGTGCGCCAGCATCACCACCGGCCCACCGACCGGCCCGGTGACGGTCACGTGGTTCCTGCTGCGCACATCCATGCGGCACATCCTCGCAGACGGCACAGGTCAGCCTTCGGCCGTCGGCTCCTGCGTCGGCTCGCTGAGTTCCTCGCGCACGTAGTTCCACACCACCGCGATGAGTGCCGCGACCGGTACGGCGAGCAGGCTGCCCACGATGCCGGCCAGACTGCCTCCCAGCGTCACCGCCAGCAGGATCACGGCGGCGTGGAGGCCGAGCCCACGACTCTGGATCATGGGCTGGAAGACATTCCCCTCAAGCTGCTGCACCACGACGATGATGGCCAGCACGATCAGCGCGTCCGTCAGACCGTTGGAGACCAACGCGATGAGCACCGCGACGAAACCGGCGAACAGGGCGCCGATGATCGGCACGAAGGCGGAGACGAAGGTGAGCACCGCCAGCGGGAGCACCAGCGGCACCCCCACGATCCACAGGCCCAGACCGATCAGCACGGCGTCGAGCAGACCGACGGCCGCCTGGGAACGTACGAAGGAGCCCAGGGTGGTCCAGCCGCGCGTGGCCACGACGGGGATGTCGGTGGCGAGCCGGCCGGGCAGCTGACGGGCGAGCCACGGCAGGAAGCGCGGTCCGTCCTTGAGGAAGAAGAACATCAGGAAGAGCGCCAGTACGGCGGTGACCAGGCCGTTGACGACGGTGCTCACCCCCGTGATCACTGTGGTGACCATGCTGCCGACGCCGTCCTGGGCGCGGGCGACGGCGCTGTCCATGGCCTTGGGGATCTGGTCGTCGCCGATGTTCAACGGCGGCCCGGACGCCCACTCGCGCAGTTTCTGGATGCCGTCGACCACGCCGTCGGTCAGCTCACCGGACTGGGACGCCACCGGCACGGCGATCAGCGCCGCGACGCCGACCGCGACCAGGAGGAACAGCACGGTCACGGCCGACGCGGCGAGCGCGGGCTTCCACCCGTGACGTCGTAGGAAACGGCACATGGGCCAGGTCAGTGTGGTCAGCAGCAGGCCGACGACGAGCGGCCACACCACCGACCACATCTGGCCCAGAAGCCACAGGGTGACTGCGAGCATCGCGAATATCAGCAGCAACTCCGCGGAAAATCGCGCCGATGTACGCAGCGCGGCACGGGTCTTCGTGGAACTCAGGGTGGCAGTCACGGTGGAACCCTATGGGCACTGCCGCCGACGGCAGGACCTGGGCCGTGGAGCGCACACGACAGCTCCGCCCCTCGGGCTCCGGCTCGCCGCGGAAAATGAGGTGTGCGTGGCCCGCCCCGCTGGCAGGCTGCGCCGGTGAACCGTGAACAGATGTCCAGGATCGCCCATGCCGGCCACCCCATTAAGTCGCCGCTCGACGACGAGTCCGTACGCCGGCTGCTGGCCCGCGGCGCGCCGCGCGGCGACGAGCGGGTGCTCGACCTCGGTTGCGGCGGCGGGGAGTGGCTCCTGCGCGCACTGGCCACGGGCCCGCGTCTGCGCGCGGAGGGCGTCGACATCTCCGAGGACGCCCTGGCGCAGGCCCGTGAGGCGGCGAGCCGCCAGGGAGTTGCGGATCGCCTGGTCCTCCACCGGCAGGAGGCCGCGGACTTCGTCGCCTCGCAGCCGTTCGACCTGGTGCTCAGCGTCGGCGCCGCGCACGCCTTCGGCGGTCTGCTCCCCACCCTCGCGGCGGCGCGCAAGCACCTCGCTCCCGGCGGCCGTGTCCTGATCGGTGACGGATTCTGGGACCGTCAACCGTCCCCGGAGGCCGTCGAGATGCTCGGGGACTTCGCCGACCTCGCGACCACCGTGGACCGTGTCGTCGCCAACGGCTGGACCCCCGTCGACGGACACGTCAGCACGCGCCGCGAGCTGGACGACTACGAGTGGGCGTGCTGGGGGACCCTGGCCGAATGGGCCCTGGACCGACCTGCCGACCCGGACAGCGCGGACGTGCTCGCCACAGCCGGCACCCGCCGCTCCGAATGGCTGCGCGGCTACCGGGACACCTGGGGCTTCGTCTCCCTGATCCTGCGCCGGACGGCCGACTGACGGGGCGACCCGGACCGGCCGCCCAGCCCCTCGGGCGGTACACACAGTGCTCCGAACACCTAGTGCGCCGAGGACTCCTCGCGTGAGGCGGGCCAGCCGCGGAGTGCGACGAGGGCCAGCAGCGCCGAGAACAGTGCGGCCGAGCCGCAGACCACGAAGCCGATCGAGTAACCGTGCCCGAGCGCGTCCAGGGCGAGCGGGTGCAGGTCGGCCAGCTTCGCGGACGACTCCGCGGCGCCGTTCACCGCGAGCGGACCGCCCTCCTCCAGTACGGCCGTACCCGCGCCCTTGAGCGCCCCCGGCAGCGCGGAGTCGTGCAGGGACGTCGAGAAACTGCTCGCCGCGCGGCTGAGGGCGACCGCGCCGATGACCGCCGGGCCGAGGGTGAAGCCGAAGTCGCGCAGCAGATTGGTGGTGGCGCTGGCCATGCCTGCCAGGTGCACCGGCACGGTGTTGACGGCCGTTGCCGTGATCGAGGAGACGGTGACGGCGAAGCCGAGGCCGACCAGACCGAGCGGCAGGATCAGCGAGGTGAAGGCGGTGTCGGTGATCGGCAGGGTGGCCGCCAGGTAGTCGCCCGCAGCGATCAGCAGCAGTCCCGCGCCCAGGAGCAGGCCCGGTGCCACCGTGCGCAGCAGGCGTTCCGTCACGGGCAGCATCACCAGAGCGATGCCGTTGAGCAGGACGAAGGCCAGACCCGTCCGCATGGGTGCCTGGTCCTGCACCGGGCCGAGGCGGATGCTGACGGAGTAGGCGGTGCCCAGGAAGGCGAACATGCCGACCACGGCCACGATCGAGGCCACCGCGAAGGCGCGGTTGCGGAACAGATCGAGGCGCAGCAACGGGGACTTGGCGTGCTTCTCGGCCAGGACGAAGGCGGCGAGGAACACGGCCGCCAGCACGAAGGCGACGACGATCGACGGCGAGGCCCAGCCGTCCGTCGGCCCCTGGATGATGGCGTAGAGCAGGGCGAACAGGCCCAGGCCGATGGTGACCTGACCGGCCAGGTCCAGTGAACGGCCTTCGGGGGCACTGGAGTTGACGGCGAACCGGGCGCTGACGACCGCACTGACCGCCGCGACGACCGTGACGACGACGAAGGACCAGCGCCACGAGCCGTAGGTGGCGGTGACACCGCCGAGCAGCGGGGCCAGGAAGCCGCCGGTGGACAGCAGGGCCGCCCACATTGCGATGACCCGTGCGCGCTGGGCGGGCGAGGTGGTGCCGGCGGCCAGGATGGCCAGCGAGGTGGGGAAGAGAGCGGCCGCCCCCAGACCGGCCAGGGCCTGGCCCGCCCAGAGCTGGTGGACGCCGGACGAGGTGGCGCTGACCACTTCGCCGACGGCGAGCAGTGCCGCGCCGCCGACCAGGAGCCGCTTGCGGCCGAAGAGGTCGCCGAGCAGGCCGAAGGTCAACTCCAGTACGGCGACCGGGAGCAGGAACGCGTCGGAGATCCAGGTGAGCTGTGAACCGACGGGGTGCAGGTCGGACTGGAACAGGCCGTTGAGGGTGGCCGGTATGGCCAGACCGATCTGGGCGAGGCAGACGGCGAGGAGTCCGGCGACAAGAGTGCCGGTGGTCAGGCCGGGGCCGGTGGCCGTTGCCGCGGAAGGCTTGGTCGTCGTTGACACGGAGGGCTCCTGAGGGCGCGGGAGGTTCAGGAAGGGGAGGGTTGGTCTCTTCGTGATCGGGAGGCCGGTCGGAAGGTCTGGCCGTAGTCGACGGGGGCGGCCCAGCAGAACGGGAAACTCGAGCGGGGGGCTGGCCAGTGACCGTCAACGGGCGCCGGTAAGGCGGCCCGGCCCGTGGTCATCACCGCGTACCGGTCAGCCGGCTCGGCCGGTAGTCGGTGAAGGCCGCGCCGTCGGGACCCAACTTGTCGGCGGCGCGCTGGAGTTCGGTGGCGGTGGTGGAGTCGCCCCAGTGCCCGGTGTTCAGCCGGTGCTCCACGGCGTGCAGGCCCGCGACCACCTCGGCGGTGGTGAAGTTGCAGTGGCTCGGGCGGGCGACGTAGGCCTGACGCAGCAGTGCGGAGTCGCCGGCCCTGCGCACTCGTCCGGCGAAGGCCGACTCCTGCTCGACGGGGACCAGTTGGTCGGCGGTGTTGTGGATGTCCAGCAGCGGCACGGCCAAGCTCTGTCCGGCGGTGGAGGTCTGCTTCAGACGGTCGACCGCGGTCGGATCGGCCGTGATGTCGGCGCCGCGGGTGAGGTGGTTCAGGTCGGTCCGCAGGTCGAGTCCGGCGTCGCGGTAGAGCGCCTCGACCTGCTTGACGTGCGCGGACCCCCGCAGCAGCCCGGCGCAGTCGACGCCCTTGTTCCACGACGTGTTGCCGCCCACCGACTGCTCCACCGACCAACGTGCCGGAACGATGAAGCCGAGCAGGCCCTGCGCGAGCCAGGCGTACTGCTGCTGCTCCTGGCCCGCAAAGTCGTCGCTCTCGGGCGGGAGTTGGCCGGGCGCCCAGTCGGCCAGGTTGAGGAAGGCGGCGGCCAGCGCGATCCGCGCGCGCCCGGCCGCGGTCTGCTGGGCTGCTACGACAGCCTGCGTGAGCCGGGCGGCGAGTGCGGCGCCGTCGGCCTGGCTGTCCAGGTTCACGAGCTCGTCGGCGTCGGCCGGGTCGAAGAACATGGCGAGGGTGTACTCGGCGTCCAGTTGGTAGTTGTCCAGGTCGACGCCACCCGCGACCAGGCCGCAGAGGCCGAGTGCGCCGTCTATGCGTCCCGCGCCGTCCCGGGCGAGCCGCGCGTTGACCAGGCCGCCCATGGACTGGCCCACCGAGATCACCCGGCTCGGGGTGCCCACGTGGCGACGGAAGGCGTCGAGTGCGGCGAACTGGTCCCGCTCGGCCGAATCGAGCGCCCACATCGAGCCGCCTGGATCGTACGAGGAGCCGGCCAGGGCGTATCCACCGTCGAGCAGGGCCTGCTGGACGGCGGCGGACGGGGCGTCGGCGGCGGTGGTCGGGCCGAAGCCGTGACTGAACAGCAGCAGGGTGCCGTTCCACTGCGCGGGCTTGTCCGCGATCCAGGTGGCGCCGTCGGACAGCGTGCCGGTGAAGTGCTCGGCGGTGGCGGCCTGCGCGGCCGTCGCCGGTCCGAGCAGGGCGGTCGCGAGTGCGGTCGCGCAGGCGGCGGCGAGGATCGAAAGACGTGGGCGTGAGCGGGGACGGGGGCGGGGGTGACGACGGGGACGGGACATGGCGGCGGCTCCGCGGGTCGAGGGGGGACCGAGGTGGGGAGCGTGCTTAAGGGGTGCTTGAGGAGCGTGCTTGAGGGGCGTGCTTGGGGGGCGTGCTTGGGGGGCGCTGCGAATGTAGGTCTCTTTTTTCATTGCCGTCAAGAGACTGACCAATAACGAAGGGCACGGATCCACGTACGGACGCGCGGCACCGGCGTGCGGGTCAGCCCACTGCCAGGGTGTCCAACAGGTGTGCCGCAGCCCGCGCGGCCGGTCGCTCCCAACGGCTCGCCAGGCCCCGGAAGACGGTCTCCGCCTGCCCGGCCGGCCAGTCCGCCGGGAGGTGCTCGGCGGGCAGATGCGGGTCCCGTCGCACGAGGTCCAACCAGTCGGTGTGGAGCAGGAGCTGGCCTGCCAGCTCATCGCCGGAGGCGGCGGCGGGCAGCGGGTCGGTGCGGTCCCAGCGCTCCAGGAACGCCCGGTACCGCGCGCCGATCGCCGGTACGTCGAAAGCCTGCTCAAGCACCTCGCGGACCTCGGTGGGCGACTCCACCTCGGCGCGGAACACCCGCAGATACGACTCCAGGCCGAGCCCGGCCACCATCGCCCGGACGTCGACGGGCGCCGGGGCCACCCAGAGGCCGTTCTGCAACGGGCCGAAGCCCGCCCAGATCAGCCGCGAGCGCAGATCGTGCCGTTCCCGGCTCCACGCCTCGGGCAGTGAGAAGCCGACCATCGTCCACCGGCCGTCCCAGTCCCGGTTGACGGCGCCGGTGCGCCAGATCCGGTCCCTGCCGTCCGTCAGCACCTGGACCGCGTGCGGCGTCAGCTCGAAGTACGTCTTGCGGCCCTGCCGGATGCGCGCCAGCAGACCCCGTTTGACCATCCGGTTCAGCGTGGTCCGTACCGCCTCCTCGGTGCTGCCCACCTTGCCGAGCGCGGCGATCACACTGCCCGACGACACCGCGACGGACCGCCCCAGCACGTGGGCGCCGAAGAAGGTCAGCATCAGGGACTGGGTACGCGGCTCGGGCCCGCTCTCGGCGGCCGGCCCGGCGGCGACATCGACACTGGTCACCGGCACAGCGTAGGCCCGGGGTGCGCGGGCCCGGCCGCTGCCGCGCAAAGTGTGTCATTTCCGTGACGGCAATCCGGCAGTGGCCTGGTATCGCACTGCGAGCCGTCCGGCTGCCCGTGCTACCCGTGCTACCCGTGTGATCCGTGCTGTTCGTAGCGCCGCCACTCGCGTCCGCCGTCGCGAGAGGTCCACAGACCCTCGCCCTTGACCAGGTCGTACGACGCCGTCGGCGCGTCCGCGATGCCGTAGAGGGTCGTGCCGTGGACGGCGAACGACGTGAAGGTCGCCGGCGTCTTCAGCTCATGGAAGGTGTTCGCGGTGCGGTCGTCGGCGAGCCAGTACCGGCCGCCTTCCTCGCCGACCAACAGCCGTCCGTCCGTGAGGAGTTGCGGGACCAGCGACTCCGGGCCGCCTTTGAGCCTGTCCCAGGCGATGCCGCCGGCGCGGACCGTCCGCCAGTGTTCGCCGTCGTCCGTGGTCACCAACAGGCCGCGCACGCGCTCGCCCTGGATGAGGGACAGTGCCGCGGTGCCGCCCCGCGCGGTGAGGACGTCTCCCAAGTACGGCTTCGGGACGGGCGTGGAACCGAGGGTGCGACCGTCGCGCTGCCGTACCACGCTGTAGGGGTCGTCGGTCAGGGGCTGGCGCAGGCTCCAGACCGTGCCCCGCTCGTCGACGATGACGAGGACGGCGTCGCCCGGCACGCCGGACGGGCGCGCGACGGTTTGCGTGGCGGGGCGGTAGACGAGGGTCGGTTCCATCTCGGTGAGCGCGATGTCGCCGGGGCGGGTGCGCACCGGGGTTCCGCTCACGACGACCTTCCGCCGCTTGCCGTGCACGTCGAGGGCGTACATCCCGTCGCCCGACTCGTCCGACGGCACCAGCACGAAGCCCCCGGGCACCCCCTGGAACGCCGGCGGCACGTCCTCGGCGTTGGCGTGTTCCGCGTGCTCGGCGACGGTACGGCCGTCCGGGCCGACGATGCGCCAGGCGGTGGCGGCAGGACCCTCGTCGTCCTCGACATTGCCGGCGTTGTACGTCAGCAGGAGCGAGCCGTCGTCCGCGCGGGCCACACCGTAGGGCGCGCCGGCCGCCTCGATCACGTCGGCGGGGCTGGGGTGCGGGTCCCTGAGAACACGCAGGTACTTCGCCTCACGGCCGCCGGGATTCCCGTCGCCGGAGCCCCCGTCCTCCGTGCCACAGGCGCTCAGCGTCAACGCGGCACTCGCCACTGCCACGAGCCCGACCGTCCGCCACCTGCGTCTCCCCAGCCACCCCATGGCCCCATCCTCACATGAGCGCGGAGCGGCCGGGCTCCGTCGGATGGACAATGGGCAGGCCTCAGGAGGAGGGCGGCGATGGCTGAGCGCATGATCGAGGTGGACGGAGTCGAGCTGTGCACCGAGTCCTTCGGTGACCCGTCGGATCCGCCGGTCCTTCTCATCATGGGCACCGGAGCCTCGATGCTCTGGTGGGAGGAGGGCTTCTGCCGGCTGCTCGCGGCGGGCGGGCGTCGGGTGATCCGCTACGACCACCGGGACACCGGCCGATCGATCACCTACGAGCGGGGTCGGCCCGGCTACACCGGCGCGGACCTGGCCGGTGACGCCATCCGCGTGCTCGATGCGTACGAGATCCCGGCCGCGCACGTCGTGGGTGTCTCGGCCGGAGGAGGGATGGCGCAGGTGGTCGCGCTCGAACGGCCCGACCGTGTTCTCTCGCTCGTCCTGATCAGTACGTCCCCTGCCGTGTCCGGCGACCGCGAACTTCCCCCGCCGACCGCGGAGTTCATGAACTTCGTCTCCACCGCGCAGGCTGATTGGGCCGACTCGGAGTCGGTGATCGACTATCTGGTCGACTACGCACGGGTGCTCGCGGGAGACAGGCGCCCTTTTGACGAGGCCGCCGCGCGCGACCTCGTCCGTCGCGATGTCGAGCGCGCACGCGACTTCGCCGCGGTGACGAACCACGACGAGATCGACACGGGCAAGTTCCCGGAACAGCCTCTGTCGTCGATCACCGCACCGACGCTGGTCGTTCACGGGACGGCGGATCCGATGTTCCCGCTCGCGCACGGCGAGGCACTGGCTCGGGAGATTCCCGGGACGAGGCTGCTGGTCCTTGAGGGGGCGGGCCACGGGGTCGAGGGCGCCGACTGGGAGACGATCGCCGGCGCGATCATCCAGCACAGCGCGGCGGGCGGGACCGGTTAGCGCTGCGACAGGGAAGGTACCGGTCGGACGGCGTCTGTCGGTCTATCGATCGCGGGCAGGATCGCCCACAGACCGGCGACCGGCGGCAGCCCGGCCACGCCGGCGTACGCCATGACCTGCGGAACCAGGTACGCGGCCACCGTGACACCGGCCGGAAGGTCGCTCCGCACCCAGGCACGCCGATAGCCGGCGAGGGCGACGGCTCCGGGCTCCAGGGCGCGCCACCTGGGTATACGGACGCCCGACTGCCGTCTTTCCGAGTGCTGCCTTTCCGCGTCCTGGTATATGTGCCACCTCTCCCCGTTCGCTCCCAGGATCCACCGGCTAGGTCACCGTCGCGGCGGGATCACGCCCGGTGTCGGTGTCGCGCTGCGCTTCGCCGCCGACGCTGGCACTCTGATGAGGACGTCCATGTGGCCGGTGGCGAGGCCGCCTGCCCAGCACCTCGGGACCCCGATCCAGGAGGTGGAGATCATGACCGGCCCGAGCGGGCGGGAGCGCGGTGGCCGCTGGCTAGAGGGTCGCGGCGTGGTCGGGGACGTAGGTCTGCAGGTCGCGCGGCGGACGTTCGTAGCCGGTCGACGCGGGCCGCCGCGGCAGCTCCAGTACCGGCGGGGGCACCTCCCGGTACGGCACGGACGACAGCAGATGGGCGATCATGTTCAGGCGCGCCCGGCGCTTGTCGTCGCTCTCGACGACGTACCACGGCGCCTCCGGGACGTCGGTGTACACCAGCATCTGGTCCTTGGCCCGGGAGTACGCCTCCCAATGGGTGATCGACTCCAGATCCATCGGCGAGAGCTTCCAGCGCCGAAGCGGGTCGTCAAGGCGCTGGCGGAACCGCTCCTGCTGCTCGGTGTCGCTCACCGAGAACCAGTACTTGCGCAGCACGATCCCCGACTCGACCAGCATCCGCTCGAAGGTCGGGCACTGGCGCAGGAAGAGCTGGTACTCCTCCTTCGTGCAGAAGCCCATCACGTGCTCGACGCCGGCCCGGTTGTACCAGGACCGGTCGAACAGCACGATCTCCCCGGCGGCCGGCAGATGCTCGACGTACCGCTGGAAGTACCACTGGCCGCGTTCGCGCTCGGTCGGTTTCGGCAGGGCCGCGATGCGTGCCAGCCGGGGGTTGAGGTGCTCGGACACCCGCTTGATGGTGCCGCCCTTGCCCGCCGCGTCCCGCCCCTCGAAGATCACGACCACTCGGGCGCCCTCCGCGCGCACCCACTCCTGCAGCTTCACCAACTCCGTCTGCAGACGCAGCAGTTCCTTCTCGTACACCTTGCGCGGCAGCCGTGCCGCGTCCTTGCCGGCCATGCCGCCTCCACCACCCGTTGTGCACACCGATGACTTCCGGAGCCTCTGATGCCCAAGGTCGAACACCAGGACAGCACCGTACTTTCCGACGACGAACTGCGCACTCTGGACGCCCACTGGCGTGCCGCCAACTACCTGGCCGCCGGACAGATCTACCTGATGTCGAACCCGCTGCTGACCGAGCCGTTGAGGCCGGAGCACATCAAGCCGCGGCTGCTGGGGCACTGGGGCACCTCGCCCGGGCTCAACCTCGTGTACACCCACCTCAACCGCGTGATCGGCGCTCGGGGGATCGATGTGCTGTGCGTGTGGGGCCCGGGGCACGGCGGTCCTTCCGTGCTGGCCAACTCCTGGCTGGAGGGCAGCTACAGCGAGACGTATCCGGACGTGAGCCGCGACGGGCCGGGCATGGGGCGGCTGTTCCGGCAGTTCTCCTTCCCCGGCGGGGTGCCCAGCCATGTGGCGCCCGAGACGCCCGGATCGATCCACGAGGGCGGGGAGCTGGGCTACTCGCTCGCGCACGCCTACGGCGCCGCCTTCGACAACCCGGACCTGCTGGTCGCCTGTGTGATCGGTGACGGAGAGGCGGAGACCGGCCCGCTGGCCGCGTCCTGGCACTCCAACAAGTTCCTCGATCCGGTCCACGACGGCGCGGTTCTGCCGATCCTGCACCTGAACGGCTACAAGATCGCCAACCCGACCGTGCTGTCCCGCCTCCCCGAGGCCGAACTCGACGAGCTGCTACGGGGATACGGCCACGAGCCCATCCACGTGACCGGCGACGACCCGATGCAGGTGCACCGGGCCCTGGCCGCCGCGTACGACGACGCGCTGGACCGCATCGCCGCGATGCAACGGTCCGCCCGCGAGGACGGCGTCACCGAGCGCGTGCACTGGCCGATGATCGTGCTGCGCACCCCCAAAGGCTGGACCGGCCCCGCTGAGGTCGACGGCGTTCCCGTCGAGGGCACCTGGCGCGCGCACCAGGTGCCGCTGTCCGGGGTGCGTGAAAACCCGGAGCACCTACGGCAGTTGGAAGCCTGGTTGCGCTCCTACCGCCCGGACGAGCTCTTCGACGCCGACGGCCGGCCGGTCGCGGACGTCCTGGCCTGTGTACCCGAGGGCGTCAAGCGGCTCGGGTCCAGCCCGCACGCCAACGGCGGCCTGCTCGTCCACGACCTGCCGATCCCGTCCCTCGACCGCTTCGCCGTTCCTGTCGACAAGCCGGGCACCGCCCTGCACGAACCCACCCGCGTCCTCGGTGACCTCCTCGAACACGTCATGCGCGACACGGCGGCCAGCCGCAACTTCCGCCTGGTGGGCCCCGACGAGACCGCCTCCAACCGGCTGCAGGCCGTGTTCGACGCCAGCGGGAAGGCCTGGCAGGCGCAGGTGCTGCCGGTCGACGAGCACCTGGAGCGGCACGGCCGGGTGATGGAGATCCTCTCCGAGCACCTGTGCCAGGGCTGGCTGGAGGGCTATCTGCTGACCGGCCGACACGGACTGTTCTCCTGCTACGAGGCGTTCGTGCACATCGTCGACTCCATGGTCAACCAGCACATCAAATGGCTGAAGACATCAAGGGAGTTGCCCTGGCGGGCGCCCATCGCCTCCCTCAACTACCTGCTGACGTCGCACGTGTGGCGGCAGGACCACAACGGCTTCTCGCACCAGGACCCCGGTTTCGTCGACCACGTCCTCAACAAGAGCCCCGAGGTCGTACGGGTCTACCTGCCGCCGGACGCCAACACCCTTCTCTCCGTGGCCGATCACGCCCTGCGCAGCCGCGACTACGTCAACGTGATCGTGGCCGGCAAGCAGCCCTGCTTCGACTGGCTGACCTTGGACCAGGCCCGCGCCCACTGCGCGCGCGGCGCCGGGATCTGGGAGTGGGCGGGCACCGAGAACGGCGGCGAACCCGACGTCGTCCTCGCCTGCGCCGGTGACGTCCCCACCCAAGAGGTGCTGGCCGCCGCCCAGTTGCTGCGCCGCCATCTGCCCTCGCTCGCCGTCCGGGTGGTGAACGTCGTCGACATGACCCGGCTGCTGCCCCGTGACGAACACCCGCACGGGATGAACGACTTCGAGTACGACGGGCTGTTCACCACCGACAAGCCGGTCGTCTTCGCCTACCACGGCTACCCGTGGCTCATCCACCGGCTCGCCTACCGTCGCGCAGGCCACGACAACCTGCACGTGCGCGGCTACAAGGAGTCCGGCACCACGACCACGCCGTTCGACATGGTCGTCCGCAACGACCTCGACCGCTATCGCCTGGTCATGGACGTCATCGACCGCGTCCCCGGCCTCCCCGTGCGCGCCGCCGCGGTCCGCCAGCAGATGGCCGACGCCCGCACCCGCCACCACGCCTGGATCCGCGAGCACGGCACCGACCTGCCGGAGATCGCGGACTGGTCCTGGAACGCCTGACCGTCCCCGGGTCCGACACCGTGACCCCGTTCCCTGCGGCCCGATGACAAGGCCGGCGGCAAGCACTGCGTTCTTGTGAGCACTGCCTGAGCCCGGAGTCCCGGCGGCCCTACGGTCCGGCCATGAAGACGAGCCGCAGCAGAGAAAGGACGTGGCGCGGTGCCGCGCTGGCGGTGCTGCTGACCGCCGGCGCGCTCACCGCGGCCGCGCCGCCGGCCCAGGGAGAGAGCGCGCGGACCGAGACCCCTGTGGCGTCGACCCATCCGGCGGACGGTGTGGTCGAGTCGGTGGTGCGGGTGAAGGTGCCGTTGCCGCAGTCGTTCGGCGCTCGTCCGGGGGCGTGCGACCGGCTGTCGTATCTGCGCTACCGCGCCGCCGACGGGCCGCCCGCGTCGGCCGACGCCGACCGGATCCTCGTGGCCCAGCCGGGCATTCTGGAGGGGGCCGGAGCGTTCGACAGCGTTGCCCGCAACACCGTCGCCCAAGCCGCCGCGCGGGGGCGGCACATCGAGTTCTGGGCCCTGGACCGGCGCTCCAACTGCCTTGAGGACCCGACCGGCATCGCCTCGGGCGACCAGCACACCGCCGTCGACTACTACTACCGGGGCAGGGCCGTCGGCGGCCGGACCTTCGCCGGGTTCGTCGGCAACGACCGGCTCGGGTGGATGGCCAAGCTCGGCATCCAGCAGACCGTGCGCGACCAATACGACCTGCTCGCCGCCGAGTTGCCCGATCAGGGAGTCCGCAAGAACAAGGTGCTGTGCGGCGGGCACTCACTCGGTGGCGTGATCACCGGGTACTTCGCGGCGGCCGACTTCGACGGGAACCCCGCCACCACGGCCGACGCCGGGCAGAACCAGTGCGCCGGGTACTTCGCCCTCGACACGACCGTCTCCACCTCGCTGGCGGACCTGAGCGGAAGCATCCCGGACGACACCAACCTGCCCGACATCGGGCTCGGTTACGGAGTCGTACAGGCCGGGCTCGACAGCGGCGTCCTGCCGCGTTCGCTCTCCGCGCCGGTACTGCTCAATCCCGAGACCATGACCCTGCTCGCCATCACCGGGCTGGGGGCCGTGCAGGACCCGGACGGTGAGGCGGACCTGCCGTCCTATCTGCCGTCCAACGTGAACATCGAGGCCACCAACCGCTTCCTGTTCTCCAAGGACACCGCCACCTTCCTCACCGGCTCACCCGCGGTGAAGGACTTCCGGCTCACCAACGACGCGGTCCTCGGGGCGCTGATGGACGACAACTCCGTACCGCTGGCCTTCCTGCAGAGCAGCGTGGGCTTCTTCGACGGCGGGCCGATCGTCGACAAGAACTTCCCCGCTGCCAACGGGAGTTCGCAGCAGTCGCAGGTGTTCGGGGTCGAGTACAAGGCCATTCCTGCGCAGCCGCACGGGCCGCTCTACACCTGGCGCGATTACGACCGTGTCGGCGACGCCGACGACCCCGGGTACCGGTCGGCCGACGGCACCCCGTTCACCGACGCCGGCAAGGAGGTCACCGACATCCATGAGCTGGCCCGCAGCATGGGGGAGCAGCCGTTGGACTTCACCGAGCAGTACTTCCCGACCAAGCTGGTCACCGACATCGAGCTGGCCTCCTCGCCGCAGGTGAAGCAACTCGTCGTGCATCCGCAGGGGTTGACTGCCAACCCGACGCTCACCGTGCTCGCGGGCGACGGTCTGCTGGCAGGGCGGATCCCGGCCGACCTGCATCCCGTGATCGCCCCCGGCTACCAGCACCTCGACGTACTGACCGCGGCGCCCGTCCAGAACGACGGCCGGCCCGAGGTCGTGTCCACCACCCTCGCCGCGTTCGCCGAGACGCCGAGGTAGCAGCCGTCATCCGTGCAGTCGTCATCGCACACCGGTAGGGCCCGGGAGGATCGACTCCCGGGCCCTGCGGTGTCGCTGGGGATCAGAGCCGCGGATCAGACCTTGCCCGCGGCGAACGTGGCCGCCGCGTCGGCGTTCGCGGTGTAGCCGAGGTGGGCCAGGACGTCGGTTCCGCCGTTCTGGCAGATGGGGTCACCGCCCGCGCAGAAGTCGATCGTGCGGCTCTGGTAGGTGCCCGTGACGCTCCTGCCGAGGGCGCGGATCGGGTTGCCGAACAGCAGCACCGCGGCGACCCGCGGACCGACGGCGGCGGGAATGGTGGCCACGATCGGGCTGCCGACCACCGCGCCGTCGCTGCTGATTCCGATCGAGTTGTCGACGACGTTCGCGCCCTGCGAATAGCCGACGAGAATGAAACGCTGATTCGGGCAGGCGGACGCCTGCGAATTGACGTGATTCACCAGATCCGCGTTTCCCTGTGCGGCCGACGTCAGGGAAAGGTCGGCCGGATAGTTCACCGCGTAGTTGGAGAGATTCCTGCCCGTGATTTTCTTCTGGAGCGCGGAGAACACCGGGTCGCCGACGATCAGACCGAGCGTGCCCGGTTCGAAGGTGCCGCGCGCCGCCACGACGTCGATGTCCGAGCAGGCGGCGGCCGATGCCGAGGGTGCGGTCAAGGTGGCCAATCCGGCCCCGCCGACCAATGAGAGCGCCGCGAGGCACAAGCGAATACGCATGGGGATCCTTTGAGGGTGGGGCGCGTGAGACGCGCCTGTGGAAAGGACATCCCGAAGGTATTCGCGTTGTCTTACCCGGTGTTATGGACGGGAATTCAGAAACTTCCCTTGTTTTTGTCGGGGCGTGAGTCGTCGCCCTCCTCTCGCGACGCGGCGGAACGCAGCGCGAGGATCAGATTCAGGCGGGTGTCGGGAGAGCGCAGGGAATCGCCGAAGAGCTTCTCCAGCTGCCGCAGGCGATAGCGGACCGTCTGCGGGTGGATGTGGAGACGCGCGGCGACGTCGGGAACGTTGCTGCCACTGAGCAACCACGCGAGCAACGTCTCGGCCAGCCGCGCGCGTTGCCCCTCGGAGGCGGCGTCGAGCGGCGCGAGGGCCCGCGCCTCCAACTGGGCGAGCAGCGGCTCGTCACTGTGCAGCAACAGGGTCGACAGGTGATCGGCGCACAGCACCACGCCCTGCCGGGGCAGCACCCCGCGACCCATGAGCCCCAACGCGCGCGTGGCCCAACGCAGCGACAGCGCCGCCCGGTCGACCGGAACCGTGGGTCCGATCGCCGCCGGACGGCCACCGAGGCCCAGGATGAACGACCGCCCACCGAACCTGCCGTAGCCCTCCGGATCCGGCACCAGCACACGCGGCGGCCGTGACTCCATGTCCACGAGTGCTCCGGGCATCGCCGGCAGTCGGTCCTCCGCGCGCGGATCCGCCGGGCCCGCCAGCGCGACGACGGCGACCCGCGAAGGCACTCGCCACCGCGCGCCGTGTGCCAGATCCTGCACCGCCTCCAGCGGCACCGGCCCCTCGCCGAGCAGCAGATCGAGCAGCCGTCCGCGCCGCCGATCCAACTCGCCCGTGCTGTGCGACTGTGCCTCCGCGTAACCGGCCGCCGCCGCCTCCGCCACCTCGTGCACGGTCCGGAACGCCAGCTCCCCGAGCGTGGCCACCACCGCGGAATCCAGGCCGAGTTCCTCCGCCGTGCGCCCCATCAGCCGCCAGGCGTGCATGCCGCCCACGCGCAACGCGGACTGCAGCGCGTCCAGGCTGCGGCCCTCCAGGGCCTCGCCGCGCCCGAGTTCCTCGTAGTAGGCGGCCGCCATCGCGACCCCCTGGGCGCGCGGGTCCGCGATGTGGTCCACGAACAGGGTGAGCGCCTGCACCACCCCGGACCTGAGGTTCTCGCGATAGGTCTCGTCGTCCGGCCGCGCGTACTCGGGTACCTGGCTGCGGACCACCTCCGCCACTTCGTCGGCCACGACCGGGAGTTGGGCGCGCAGCAGCTCGGCCAGGTCGCGCGGAACCGGGACGGGTCCGGGTTCGACGGGTACTCCGCGCGGGGTGGGGACAGCCACGACGGACGCTCCTTTCCCCCGGAGGCGACTCACCCAGGGGCCGTTGCCCGTGGGATGAGGGGGACGTCCTGTGTTGGACGGGCGTCCCCTGCGCTCCGTTCCGTGCCCCGGCGGCACCGACATCACTCCGGCAGCCCCAGCGCACCGGCGAGCATCGGCCATGCGGCCGTGAACTCCCCTTTCCAGTAGGCCCAGCTGTGTCCTCCGCCCGCGTAGTAGTGGGTGGTCACGGGGATGCCGAGCAGCGCGAGAGCGTGGGTGAAGAGGTGCGCGGAGGGCCACAGCAGACTCTCCAACACCTCCGGCAGCCAGTCCCCGACACCGCCGGCCACACCGCTGCCCTGGGACACGTACAGGGGTGTGCCGCGCAGCCCCGTGGCGCGGGCGCGCGGATTGAAGTCGCGCCAGGTGAGCGCGCCGAGAATCGGGTTGCCCCACAGAGAGGCGGGCGTGAGGTTCTCCCGGGCCACGATGGCGTCCACGAGGGGCGGCACGCCCAGGGCCGTGGTGTCGAGGATGCCGCTGAAGGAGGCAGCCGCGGTGAACGCGCCCGGGTGGCGGGCCGCGTGCGCCATCGCGCCGTAGCCTCCGGTGGACACGCCCGCGACGGCCCGCACGCCGGACGCCCGGTAGTCGCGGGTGAGCAGCGCCGCTACCTCCTGGACCTGGAAGGTCTCGTAGTCGGGACCGGAGCGCCAGGCACTGGGGATGCCGGTCGGTCCCGCGTCCGGCATGGCCACGATCAGGTCGCGGCCCGCGGTGAAGGCCTCGATGTCCGTCTCCCGGGTCCAGGACGTGTAGTCGTCATGGGCGCCGTGCAGCAGGTACAGGACGGGGTACGTCCGACCGGTCTGCGCGTCGAAGCCCGACGGCAGGATCAGCCGTACCGGCGCGCTGCGGCCCAGCGCGGAGGAGGACACGGACACGTCGAAGGTGCGGGCTCCGACCTGGGTGGCCGCGCGGGCGCGTCCGGCGCCGACCGTGACGCCGAACAAGGCGGCCAGACCGGTGGCCGCGGCGGCTTTGGTGACGGCGCGACGGGACATTGCGGAGGCTCCGGAGGCGCGGGCGGCTCCGTCGGCTCCGGCGGCGGGATGGTGCGGCATGGCGGCTCCTCAGTCCGGTTCGGCGGGGGCGCCCGGCGGGGCGAGCAACTGCCGAAGATGGGCGGCGATCTCGTCGACGTGCGGCGGGTCGAGCAGCGACAGGTGATGCCCCGCCACCGGTACGACCGTCAGACGCGGGCACGGCTCGTCCCAGCCGAGCGCGTCGTCGTCCCGTTCGTACGCCGGGTCGCGCACGGTGTGCGGAGCCGGTTCCGTGGCCCGGTACAGGACCACGGGACCGTCGTAGCGCTGCGGCCGATGGGCCTCGCCGATCCGCAGGTCCAGGTAGGAGGCACGTTGGTGCTCCAGCGCGGCGGGCGGCACCTCGGCGACCTCGCGCAGGGCCCGCAGCACGAGGTCGATGCGCTCGTGGTCGTCGTCCATCGCCACGAGTTCGTCGTACGGCAGCGGCAGTTGGACCCCGTAGGCCTCGGCGACGTGTCGCGCGAAGCCCGTGAGGTGGGCGCGGATGCGGTCGGCGGGTGTGCGATCGGGCTGGGGGAGGGGGCGTACGGAATCGATGAGCACGACGAGTTCCACGTCCCGTCCGGCGGCCGTGAGGTGCCGTGCCGTCTCCTGGGCGACGAAGCCGCCGAAGGACCAACCGCCCAGCACGCAGGGGCCGTTGGGCTGGACGGCGCCGATCGCCTCGGCGTAGTGGCGCGCCTTCTCCGCAACGGTTGGGGCGTCCTCGATCCGGTCCAGCCCGTGTACCGGCCGATCCCCGCCCAGGTGTTGGGCGAGTGCGCGGTACACGTCGGAGCTTCCGCCGGCGGCGTGGAACAGGAAGATCGGGGGGCGCGTGCCGCCTTTGCGGAACGTGCGAAGGAGTGCAGGCGTGTCTGCCGACCTCCTTATCCGGTCGGCCAGTTCGTCCACCGTGGCGGCGTCGAACAGGTCGCGCAGCCGGAGGTCGATCCCGAAGTCGCGCTCCAGGGCGGTGCGGACGCGGACGGCCAGCAGGGAGTCCAGGCCGAGGTCGGACAGCGCCGTGGCGGGTGTGATGCGGGCCGCCGGATGGCCGGTGACGGAGGCGATGTGCTGGCTCACGCGGGCGGCGGTCGAGGGAGCCGTCTCGCTCGGGGGCGCCGCGGACTCGGCCCAACGGGCGGTCGTGGGCGCCGGGACAGGGGCCCGGCCGTCCGTCCACCAGTACCGGACGTGCCGCCAACGTGGTGTCGGAAGGTCGATGACCCGGCCGGCCGGCGTCGGCAGAGACAGCCCCGCCGTGTACAGAACGGCCAACTCCGCGAGAAGTCCGGCGGATCCGTCCGCGTCGCGCCGCAGCGAGCCCACCGCCAGCGCGCCGGGTATGTTCTCGGCGACGGATCCGGCCAGCACCGGATGCGGCGAGATCTCGACGAAGGCGGCGTGGCCGTCGGCCGCGGTTGCCGCGAGGGCAAGGTCCAGACGCACAGGGCGGCGCAGGTTGGCGGCCCAGTGGGCGGCGTCGAACGCGCAGTCGCCGCGCGGGTCGTCGAGGACGGTGGAGTAGAGGGGGATGCGGGGAGGGCGGCCCCGGACGTCCGAGAGGGTCTCGGTCAGTTCCGGCAGCAGCGGGTCCACCTGGGGTGAGTGCCCGGCGCCGACGACCCGCATGGCCCGGGCGGCACGCCCTTGCTCCTCCAGCCGGTGCACGAGCCGGTTGACCGCGGCCTCGTCACCGGTGACGACCTTCTGCCGGGGCGAGGAGTGAACGGCGACCCACACTCCGGGGAAGTCCCGCTCCAGCATGGGCAGTTCGGCGTCCGCCAGATCCACGACGGCCATCGCACCGCCGTGCAGCCGGCTGAGCAGCCGGGCCCGTGCGGTGATGACCCGAGCCGCGTCCGACACGTCCAGCGCGCCCGCGCAGACCGCGGCGGCCACCTCGCCCATGGAGTGGCCGATCACGGCGACCGGTTCGACGCCGTACGAGCGCCACAGGTCGGCGAGAGCCAACTGCAGCCCGAACAGCACGGGTTGGGAGACGTCGAGGCGGTCGAGATCTCCGGCGGAGGCCAGGTGCTCGTGGAAGGAGAAGCCGAACTCGCCGGCGAGCCGTGCGTCGAGTTTCTCCACGACGGCGGCGAAGGCGGGTTCCTCCGCGAGCAGCCGGCGACCCATTCCGGGCCACTGGCTTCCGTATCCGGAGAACACCCATACCGGGCCGCGCCCGACGAGATCGCGGTCGCCGGTCGACACCCGTGCGTCTGGCCCGCCCTGTGCCAACGCGTCCAGTGCGTCGGCCAGTTCGCAGCCGTGACGGGCGATGACGGCGGCCCGTACAGGCCCGCGCCCTGCGCGTCCCGCGAGCGTGCGTGCCACGTCGGTGGGGCGGGCCGCGCTCCCCTCCGGGGCGCGGAGCCACGCGGCGAGGCGGGCCGCGGTGTTCCGGACCCGTTCGGTGTCGATGTCGGACAAGAGGTGGAGGCGGGTGGCCGGTTGGTCCGTCGGGGGCGGCGGGAGGACTCCGGGTCGCCATTCCTCCAGTACGGCATGGGCGTTGGTGCCGCCGAACCCGAAGCCGGACACTCCGGCAGTGGCCGTGCCGCCGTAGCGGGGCCACGGTTCCGGCTCGGTCACCACCCGCAGTCGGGGATCCGTCAGGGCGCTGCCGTTGCCGTGCAACGACGGGGGGACGAGATCGTGGTGGAGCGCGAGGACCGTCTTCACGAGACCCGCGAGACCGGCCGCGCATTCCAGGTGGCCGAGGTTCCCCTTCACGGAGCCCAGCAGCAACGGCTGTTCGAGGTCACGGTCCGCGCCGAGCACCGCGGCGAGCGCGCCCGCCTCGATCGGGTCGCCCAGGGGGGTGCCGGTGCCGTGGGCCTCGACGTAGTCGACGTGGGCCGGGAGCAGCCCGGACCGGACGTACGCGGTGCTCAACAGGGCTTGCTGGGCCGCCGGGTTGGGGGCCAGGAGGCCGTTGGAGCGGCCGTCGGAGTTGACGGCGGTCGCGCGGATGACGGCGAGGACGCGGTCTCCGTCCCGCTCCGCGTCGGCCAGTCGCTTCAGCAGCACCGCCGCGCAGCCCTCACCGCGCCCGATGCCGTCGGCCGCCGTCGAGAACGGCTTGCAGCGTCCGTCCGCCGCGAGTGCGCCCGCCCGCTCGAAGGCGACGCCGACGGAGGGCGACAGCAGGACGTTGACGCCGGCGGCGATCGCCGTGTCGCTCTCGCCGGTGCGCAGGCTGACGCAGGCGTGATGCAGGGCGACCAACGAGGAGGAGCAGGCGGTGTCGACGGCCATGCTCGGGCCGCGGGTGTCGAGGACGTACGCCAGTCGGCCCGCCGCCACGCTGAGCGCCGCGCCCGCCGGAGCCCACGGATCGACGGAGTCCGCGTCGGCGCCGGTGAGTTGGCCGTACTCCGGGGCCGAGACGCCGACGTAGATGCCGGTGGCGGTGCCCGCCAAAGCGGTGGCGGGCACCGCCGCGTGGTCGAGGGTCTCGCGGACGACCTCCAGGAGGATCCGTTGCTGCGGGTCCATCACCGCGGCCTCGCGCGGAGTGATGCGGAAGAAGTCGGCGTCGAACCCGGCGATGTCGTCGAGGTAACCGCCGTACGCGGGGGCGTCGGCGGGCGGGAACGCCGTGAAGTCGCCCCATCTGTCCTCGGGGACGCGCCCGATCGCGTCGCCCCCGTCGATGAGCAGCCGCCAGTAGTCGCCCGGGCCGTGCACCCCGCCCGGCAGGCGGCAGCCGACGCCGATGACCGCGACGGGCTCGTCCGGCGCCCTCGGGGGAAGGGCGCCGGACGAGGATCGGGTGAACTGTGCTTCCGTACCGCACAGTTGGGCCACCAGCGCGTCCCCGGTGGGCGCTTCCCACACCAGGGTCGCCGGCAACTCGCGGCCGGTCAGCCGGGACAGCTCGCCGGCCAGCACGACCGCGTCCCGCGAGGACATGCCGAGGTCGGCCAGCGGCCGGTCCATGGGGATGTCGTCGACGGAGGCGCGGTCGCCGTTCCACTCGGTGACGAGCTCCGCGATCCGGCGGCGCAGGGCTTGCGCGTCGGCGGCCTTTGCACTGCGATCTCCGTCGGCAGCTCTCCTGGTGCGGCCCCCGTCGGCCGCGCTCGCACCGCCGCCCCCGCCGGCGGCCGTCATACCGCCGTCTCCGTCGCGTAGGCGCCCTCCAGATACCGGGCCCGGGTCAGGGCCCGTGACACCTTGCCGCTGGACGTCCGGGGAACTGCGCCCGGCGCGACCAGGACCACGTCGGCGAGCCGCAGCCCGTGCCGGGCGGAGACGGCCGCGCGTACGGCACGGGCCAGGGACGGTACGTCGATGTCGGCGAGGCTGGTGGTCCGCGCGTGCTCCGCCACGATCACCACCCGCTCGCCCCCGCCGCCCGGCACACCGAAGGCGGCGAGCCGGTCGCGGCGCACGGCCGGGTGCGCGTCCTGGGCGGTGGCCTCCACGTCCTGCGGGTAGTGGTTGCGGCCGTCGACGACGATGAGGTCCTTGAGCCGGCCGGTGACGACCAACTGCCCGCTCAGGATCGTCCCGAGATCCCCGGTGCGCAGCCAGCCGCCCGGCGCGTCCTTGCCGAGCGTGGCACCGAAGACGCGCCGCGTCTGAGGCTCGTTGTTCCAGTAGCCGCGCCCCACGTTGGGACCCTGCACCCAGATCTCGCCGACCTCCCCCTCGCCCAGGACCGCGTGGGAGACGGGATCGACGACACGGACCCGCTGGCCGGCCGGGGTGCCGCAACCGGCAAGGAGCACGGCCCGTGGGTCATCGGGCCGCGCGGGCAGGGCCTTTCCGGCGGCGAGGGCGTCACGGTCCAGCGCGAACCGGTCGAGCGGTTCGCCCGGCCGGGCGGCACTGACGAAGACGGTGGCCTCCGCGAGCCCGTACGACGGACAGTGGACCTCCGCCGCGAGCCCCCGCGCGGCGAACGCGGCGTGGAAGCGGTCGACGGTGCCGGGCCGCACGGGCTCGCTGCCGTTGATCAGCGCGGCGACCCCGTCAAGGCGCAGCTCCGCCTTCTGCGCCTCGGTGACGGTCGAGGCGCAGTAGTCGTAGGCGAAGTTGGGCGCGGCGCTCAGCGCGCGCGGGTGCGCGGCCAACAGCCGCAGCCAGCGCGCCGGTTCGTGCAGGAACGCGGCCGGGTCCATGAGCACCGACAGCAGCCCCCGTACGACGGGCGCCGCGACGCTCAGCACGAGCCCCATGTCGTGGTAGAGCGGCAGCCAGCCCACGCAGGTCACGGGCTGCGCGTCGGCGCGGTAGGCGGCGAGCGCCTGGCGGGCGTTGGCGACGACGTTGGTGTGGGTGATCTCGACTCCGGCCGGAGTGCGGGTGGATCCCGAGGTGTACTGGAGATACGCGGTCGCGCCGGGGTCGAGCACGGGCGCCCGCCAGTCCTCGGCGGCGGCATCGGGAACCCGGTCCGCCGCGAGGACCGGCACCCGGGCGCGCTCGCAGAAGTCCGTGACCTCCTCCAGGACGCGGCCGGTGGTCACCGCCAGCGCGGGCCGGGCGTCGGCCAACACCCCGACGAGCCGGTCCCCGTGGCCCGGCAGACCGGGCGGGTACAGCGGCACGGCGACCATCCCGGCGGTCAGCGCGGCCAGGAAACCGGTGACGTAGTCCGTGCCCTGCGGGCACAACAGGGCGACCCGCGCCCCGGGTTCGGCCTGCTCGGCGAGCCGGGCGGCCAACGCCCGCACCCGCAGGTCCAGTCGCTGCCAGGTGAGGGTGCGGTGCACTCCCCGCGAGTTCGGGGCGGGGTGGTCGACGAAGGTGAACGCGCGGCGGTCGGGGGTGGTTTCGGCCCAGTGCCGCACATGGTCGGGCAGGGTCCGGTACGCGGGGGCGAGCGGGGGGCGGCGGCTGTCCATCGGGCGTGGCTCCTCACATCGCGGTGTCGGCCGGCGATTCGGGTGGATCAGAGCGGTGGGACCGAGCGGTGGGACCGAGCAGGGGTGAGCGAGGGTGAACAGGGCGGTCAGAGCGGGATGTTGCCGTGCCGGCGCTCCGGCATCGGGGCGCGCTTGCCGCGCAGTGTGCGCAGGGCGCGGCAGAGGTGGGCGCGGGTCTCGCGCGGGGCGATCACCGCGTCGACGTACCCGCGTTCGGCGGCGAGGTACGGGGTCCCGTGGGTGGACTCGTACGTGGCGATCAGGCGGGCGCGCAGTGCCTCCGGGTCGTCCGCGGCGGCGAGTTCACGTCGGTGCAGCACGCCGACGGCGCCCTCCGCGCCCATGACAGCGATCCGGGCCGTGGGCCAGGCGAGGTTGACGTCGGCGCCGAGATGCTTGGAGCCCATCACCGCGTACCCGCCGCCGTACGCCTTGCGCACCACCACGGTGACCTTGGGGACGGTCGCCTCGGCGTAGGCGTACAGCAGTTTGGCGCCGCGCCGGATGATGCCGGCCCGCTCCTGGCGGACGCCGGAGAGGTAGCCGGGGACGTCGGCGAAGGTCAGCAGCGGAATGCCGAACGCGTCGCAGAACCGTACGAACCGCGCCGCCTTCTCCGAGGCGTCGATGTCGAGGACACCGGCCGAGTGCAGCGGCTGATTGGCCACGACACCGACGCTGCCGCCCTCGACGCGGGCCAGGGCGCAGATGATGTTCGGCGCGAACAGCTCCTGCACGTACAGGAGTTCACCGTCGTCGACGACCGCCTGGAGGACGTCACGCATGTCGTAGGCCTGACCGGTCCGGTCGGGCACGACCTGGTCCAGCCCGTCCCCGACGGGCGTCGCCCCGGGCGCGTACCGCGGGGGCCGGTCGAGGTTGTTGGCGGGCAGGTACGACAGCAGGTCGCGTACGGTGTCGAGGGCCTCCTCCTCGTCGGCGGCGAGGAAGTGGGCGTTGCCGTTCACGGAGTTGCTGGTGCGGGCGCCGCCCAGCTCCTCGGCGGTGGTGTGCTCGCCGGTGACCGCCTCGATGACGTCGGGACCGGTGACGAACATGTGGGAGGCGCCGTCCACCATGACCGTGAAGTCGGTGATCGCGGGGGAGTAGGCGGCACCGCCCGCGCACGGCCCGAGGACGACCGAGATCTGCGGGATCACCCCGGACGCCTTCACATTGCGGCGCACCAACTCGGCGTAGAGGGCGAGGGATGCGACGCCTTCCTGGATGCGGGCGCCGCCGGAGTCGTTGAGGCCGATGACGGGACAGCCGGTCTTGAGCGCGAGGTCCATCAGGGCCACGGTCTTCTCGCCGAACGCCTCGCCCATGCTGCCTCCGAAGACCGTGGAGTCCTGGGCGAACACACAGACCGGCCGCCCGTCGACCGTGCCGTACCCGGTGACGACCCCGTCACCGTAGGGGCGGCGGGCGCCGTCCCCCGTGGCTCTGGCCCGCACGAACAGACCGGTCTCCGCGAAGGAGTCCACGTCCAGCAGCCGCTCGATCCGCTCCCGGGCGCCGAAGGCCCCGCCTCTTCTCGGCGTGGCCGGAGCCAGGGCCTGTGCCCGGCGGTGTTCCAGGTCCGTGATGCGCTCGGCGGTGCGGTCCGCCGCATGTGCCGCTGTCGCCCGGGATGTTGTCGCCTCTCGCGTCACAGCCACCTCCGAAGGGGTTCTCGAATATGGCAGTGATTCGGGAGCGGTCCTCGGTGATGGCCGTTCTGTTTGCGGGAGTTGAGTCCTGGGCGACGGAGGTTCGTCCTGAGGTGACAAAGGCTGCAGTCAGGACCGCGCTTCCTGGGCGTGGGGGTTGGCGGCCGTGCCCTCGGTGCTGAGCAGGACGACGGTCGAGGTGGGACCGAGGGCCAGTGCGGTACGGCGTTCAGCGGCGCCCTCGCCGGTCAGGGTGGCCCGGGCACCTGCCAGGGAGGCCGCGCCGCACGGACCCGCGGCGACACCGACGGCGGCGAGATCACGTGCGGCGCGGGCGCTGTCGGCGTCCGTGACCGCGACAGCGGCGTCCAGACCGTCGCGCAGGAACGGCCAGGCCAGGCTGGAGATGGTTCCGCAGTTGAGACCGGCCATGGTGGTGGCACCGGTCGGCACGCTGACCGGCCCCCGGCGGCCCAGGCTGGCCAGGACACAGGCCGCGGTGTCGGGTTCCACGGAGAGCAGGGCGGTCGGCACGCGTCCTGCCGGTCTGCTGCGGTAGTGGGCGACGGCGGCCTGCGCGAGGGAGCCGACACCTGTCGGGACTGCCACCAGGTCGGGAGTCCCGGCGCCCGCGGCACCGAGTTGTGTGTCGATCTCGGCGAACAGGGTGGAGTAGCCCTCCACGATCCAGCCGGGAATCCGCTCGTATCCGGGCCAGGCCGTGTCCTGGACGAGCACGCTGTCCCGTCCGCGCGCCGCCGCGTCGGCCGCCCGGCGCACGGCCTCGTCGTAGGAGCCCGGCACGAGGGTGATGCGCGCGCCCTCGTCCTCGATGGCGGTCACGGCCGCCGGGTGGACGCCCCGCGGGACGAAGACATGGGAACGCTGCCCGAACAGCCGCGCCATCCGGGCCACGGCCCGGCCGTGATTGCCGTCGGTGGCGGTGACCAGCCGCAGCTGGCCATCGGCGCCGCCGTCCGCCCGCTCCGTCAGCACCCGGTGGACCGCCCAGGATGCACCCAGCGCCTTGAACGCGGGCAGCCCCAGACGCGAGGACTCGTCCTTCACGAACACCCGGCCGACCCCGAACTCCCTTGCCAGGGCTGGGAGGTCGGCCAGCGCGGTGGGCGCGTAGCCGGGCTGCCCGGCATGGAAGTCCCGCACCTCGGCCGGGGGTGGCGCACAGGTCCACGTCCTGGCATCGGGTCGGACGAACCACGGCAGACGGCGCGGCGGGGTCGCGTCGCCGGCGACGAAGGGAATCTTGGACACGCGATCATCGTGTGGCCCGACCACGGGGTTGGTCCAGCGTCACGCGGTGTCCGTGCGACCGCACGCAGTCCTCGGCGTCCTCGTCCGCCGCGTCCCCGCACGGGTGGCCGTCGTCACCATCCACGCGACGGATCAGTGAGCGGTTGGTAGCGTTCCGGCATGACCGAACGCGAGCACCGTGTCGTCGTCGAGGGGTCCCGGATCACCACACCCCGGCTGGTCCTACGGCCGTGGACCGTCGAGGACGCGGAGGACGCCCTGCGGGTCTACGGCACCGCGGACGTCGCACAGTGGCTGGCCCCGGCGATGGCACGGGTGCCGGACGCGGCGGCCATGCGGACCGTCCTGGAGCAGTGGGCCGCCGGGGATCTGGACGCCCCGCAGGGCCGGTGGGCGATCGAGTCGCGGGAGGACGGGTCGGTGGTCGGCGGGGTCGTCCTGCTGCCCCTGCCGCCGGACCGCCGTGACCTGGAGATCGGCTGGCAACTCGCGCCCGGCGCCTGGGGGAAGGGGCTGGCCGCCGAGGCCGGTCACGCGGTGGCGCACTACGCCTTCGAGGCGGGCGTCGACGAGCTCTTCGCGGTCGTACGGCCCCGCAACGAGCGCGGTGCCGCGACGGCCAAGCGCGTGGGGATGGAGTGGGTCGGGGAGACGGACAAGTACTACGACCTGCGCCTCCAGGTGTACCGGCTCCGGCCGGGCGACCTCGACGTCCCGTCGCTGCGGCCCGGACAGTAGGACGACGAAAGGGGGCGCCGGCCGGGCCGGCGCCCCCTGCTCACCTCTCGCGACCGGGGATCACGAAGTGGTGAGGTAGGCGCGCCGGATCGTCTGGACCAGCTTGTTGCCCGCCCGGTCGGTCAGTTCGGCGCGCAGTGACACCGAGCCCGGTTCGGCCGGGTGCTTCAGCGTCAGATGCGTACCGCCGACGGCCTTGGCGGAGTGCCAGGTGGCGCCGTCGTCGTAGGAGACCTGGAAGGCGAGCCTCGCGGGCTTCTGCCCGGCCGCCGCGCCCTTGACGCTGAACGGCACCTTGAAGGTCGTACCCGCCTTGGCCGTGCTGGCCAGGGTCAGCTTCGGGGAGAAGGTGACCGTCGACAGCGGCAGCGCGGCGAAGTCACCCTCGGGAGTCGCGGCCGAGCGGAAGGTCCACTCCGCCTGGACACGCGTGCTGACCGGGTACACCGCCGGGTCACGGGAGCTGTCCACGCTCAGTTTGTACGCGGCGTCCCCGGCCGGGACGGTGTACTCGGTGAGGCCCTCGGTCGGCGGGATGCCGTAGTCGTCGGCGATCTCCCGGCCGTCCACCGTGAGCGAGGTCTTCACCGACGTGGAGTCGGCGTCGCCCCAGTGCCCGGAGCCGTCGCCGAACAGCGGCACATAGGCCCTGATGGTGTTGCCGTTGCGGGCGAGACCCGGGAAGCCGGTGGCCGGTCCGGGCTCCGCGGAGCCGTTCAGCACGGGGCCGAAGACGCCCACGTTGAACCGCTCCTGGTAGGTGTGACCGGCCTTCCAGCGCTGCGGCATCCGCATCAGGAAGTTCTCGAACACCGAGTCCCGGTCCTCACCCGAGACCGACCACATACGGCCCGACCACTTCACGCCGTTGTCGAGGATGTACTCGGTGGTCCGCAGCGGCAGATCCCCGCGCAAGTCGGTGTAGCTGCGCACGAGTTCACCGCCCGGCCCGTGCGGCGAGACCTCGACCTGGGCGCGCCGGCCCTCGACCGGCTCACCCGCCTCGAAGTCGACCTTGGCCAGCTGCTTCCGCGTCACGGTGGCGGTGAAGCCGGACAGGTCGCTGCCGCGGTTCCAGCCCAGGTGGTAGCTGACCGGCCGGCCCTCCGCGTCCAGCCGCGACCAGGTGCCGGCGAACAGGGCGTACAGCCCGTCGACGGGCTCCCCGGTGCCGAGCCGCCCGAACCGCGCGCCCTGGAAGGTCGGCATCAGGTACTGCAGGAAGCCGTCGTTCAGATCCGCGCCCCGCTGGAAGCCGATCGCGGCCGTCGCGTCGACGGCCTCGGCGGCCGGGTCCGGCAGGGTGACGTCCACCGGCTCCGCCTGTCGGGCGTCGACGGTGACGGTCCTGTCCCCGTCCAGCCGGAACTTGGGCTGGACCAGGATGGCGTGCGCGGCGGACGAGATGCTCGGGTGGATCACCCCGCTGAGGATGTAGTCGCCCTTGGGCAGCCGGACCGTCAACTCACCGTCCTGCTCGTCGGCGTAGTCGGCGTAGAAGTCGCCGGTGAAGCCCGAGACGGAGGTGACGGCGTCCCCGGTCGGCTCGCCGTTCTCGTCGATGTGCTTGAGCGTCAGGCTGTACGACTCCACCTCGCGCTCCGCACCGACGGCCGTCCGCACCTGGACCGTGCCGTCGGCGGAGGTCGCCGCGACCGAGCCACCGAAACTGCCGTCTGCGGTGCCGGCGCTGGTGTCCGCCGTGACCTCGGCGCTCGCCTCGCCGCCCGCCGGGACGGTGATCGTCCGGGGTGAGACGGTGAACATGCCCTCGGCGGCGGGCTTGCCGTCCACCGCGTAGGCGTCGACGGAGAGGTCGAGAGTGACCGGCTCGGTACCGAGGTTCTGGTACGTGAGCCGCTTGGTGACCGGCTTGTCGTCGGTGTGCGGCCACTGCTGCTCGCCGAAGCCGATCGACTGCTGCTCGGTGACGACGCTCTGGTCCAGCGCCCGCACCAGATCGGTGCGGCCGGTGCCCTGCTGGAAGGAGCTGTACGCGCCCGGCTTCGCGGAGGCGGTGAGGACCTGCTTGATGCGCTCACCGGTCCAGTCCGGGTGCTGCTGGGCGAGGAGGGCGGCGGCACCCGCGACATGCGGGGTCGCCATCGACGTACCGTCGAGCGTGAGGTAGCCCGGGGTGTCGGAGGGGAACTCGCCCTCCAGGAAGCTGCCGGCCGCGGCGGCGGCCGTGATGGCGACACCGGGCGCGGTCAGGTCGGGCTTGACCCCGCTGTCCCCCACGCGCGGGCCGCGGCTGGAGAACGGGGCGAGCACATCGGACTTGTCGACCGCGCCGACGGTCAGCGCCGCGTCGGCGCTGCCGGGCGAACCGACGGTCCTCTCGCCGAACTCGCCCTCGTTGCCCGCCGCGATGACGAACAGCGTGTCGGACTCGGCGGAGAGCCGGTTGACCGTCTCCTCCATCGGGTCGATACCGGGCGTGTCCTCACCGCCGAGGCTGAGGTTGGCGACATCGGCGCCCTGCGCGACCGCCCACTCCATGCCGGCGATGATCCCGGAGTCGTAGCCCGAGCCGTTGTCGTCGAGGACCTTGCCGTTGATGAGTTGCGCGCCCGGCGCGACGCCCTTGTACCTGCCGCCGGACTTGGCGCCCGTCCCGGCCGTGATCGACGCGACGTGGGTGCCGTGGCCGAACTTGTCGCCCGTGCTCCCGGAGTCGGAGAAGTCCTGCGCCGCGACCACCTTGCCCGCGAGGTCGGGGTGGCTGGTGTCGATACCGGTGTCCAGGACGGCGATCTTCGTGCCGGTGCCGTCGTAGCCGGCGGCCCAGGCGGTCGGCGCGCCGATCTGCGGGACGCTCCTGTCGAGGCTCGCCTTGCGCCTGCCGTCCAGCCAGACCTTCTCCACCGCCGTCGAGTCGGTGAACTCCGTCGTGCCGCTGTCGCCCGCGGTGTCGGTCACGGCGTTCCAGAAGTCGCCGGCCCGCTTTTTGACCGGGCGGATCACCTTGGCGTTGACGACGGGCAGCGACCGGCCCATCCGGGCACCGGCCCCGGTGAACGGGCTCATCGAGGGCGCCTTCTTGCCCTTGAAGGTGACGATCAGCGGTACGTCGGTGCGGCGCGCGTCGTCGTAGCCGTCCGCCAGCAGCTGGGTCACGTCGAACAGCCGGACGTCCAGCTTCCCCCGCGCGATCAGCAACTCGGCGTCGGAGGGCACCACTTGGGTGTGCTCGCCGACCGTGCGGATCGAGAACGTGCCCCGCTCCCGGCCCTTGGCCCGCTCGACACCGGCGACCTTTCCGGCGCCGTCCAGCAGGACCCGGTCACCGGTGATCAGCGTCACGGTCTTCACCGCGGCGGCGGTTCGGGCCGCGCTCGTGCCGACCGACCCGGCTCCGGTCCCCGCTCCGGACGCCGTACCGGCGGGCAGGCCGGCCAGCACCAGGGCCGAGGCGGCGATGCCTGCGGCTGCCACGGCATGTCTGTGCTTCACACGTAACTCCACTTGTACTCCTGGGAATTGGGGTCGATCGAAGGGGGTGATCGATGGTCAGGGGACCGCGGGGCCGGTGATGTAGCGGCCGTCGGCGGTGTAGGGCCAGACGTTGGGGACGCAGCCGTGCATGCCCTTGATCTGCTGCATCATCGCGGGGGCGGGATCGCCCTTCGCGGGGCAGGTGACATGGCCGTGGCCGAGGAAGTGGCCCACCTCGTGGTTGATGATGAGCGCCCGGTAGGCCGTGACGTCCTTGGCGTAGACGGGAGTTGCCTCTTCCCAGCGCTTGAGGTTGACCATGACGTTGTGGGCCACGCTGCAGTTGACCTCGCCGCCGGTCTCCAGGCCGTACTGCCCGCAGACGTTGTCCACGGTGCCGGGAGTGGCGATCTTGACGACGAAGTCGGTGGCGCCGGTGGAGACCCGCTGGAAGCCCGAGTGTCCGTCGGCCGTCCAGCCGCGCGGGTCGGCGAGGACGCGCTCGACCTGCTCGGCGATGTCCGCCGGGGACAGGTCGATGCCGTCCTCCACCTCGACCTTGTAGCGCAGGGCCCTGCCCTTGCCGACGCGCTCGCTGCCACCGGGTGCGGTGACGAACGTGCCCGGACCGTTGCGGGGGATGGCGGGGCCGGAGGAACTCGGCGTCCCCTCGGCCTTCCCGGTGGCGCTCGCTGTCGGCTCCGTCGGCGACCGTTTCCCGTTCGAGTCGGCCGGCAGCCAGGCCACCACCGCGCACCCGACGACACCGAGAACCGCCAACGCGGCCAAACCCCCCGTCAGTTGTCTCCGCCCGTGCCGCGTGGCGGCGTGGGCGGATCCCTTCCGACGACGGCTTGGGGGTTTCTCCTTGTGCGCTGTCACGATCGTTTACGGTGCGACCGCAATGTGATCGGATCTGGCCCAGAAGATAACGAGACGATAACGCCCGCCTTGGTCATCTCCCTGTGGATACTGTGCGCATGGCACGAGTACTGCTGATCGAGGACGACCGCGCCGTGCGCGAGGGCGTCGACCTGGCCCTGCGCCGACAGGGCCATGACGTCGCCGCGACCGCGACGGGGGAAGAGGGCATGGACCGGTTGAGGAGCTTCCGGCCGGACATCGTGGTCTTCGATCTGATGCTGCCCGGCATGACCGGTCTGGAGGTGTGCCGGGGCATCCGGGCCGTGGACCAGACGCTGCCGATCATCATCGCCACGGCGCGGGGCGACGAGGTGGACATCGTTGTCGGCCTGGAGGCGGGCGCCGACGACTACGTGGTCAAGCCGGTGCTGGCCCGGGTGCTGGACGCCCGCATACGTGCCGTCCTGCGCCGTGCGGGCGGAGCGCCGGCCGGGACGGGGCTGCCGAAGATCGACACCTACGGTGAACTCGCCGTGGACCGGGCCGGGTTGACCGTCACGCTGGGCGGGGCGCCGATCGCCCTCGCCCCTTCGGAGACGCGGCTGCTGCTCACGCTCTCCGCCTCGCCGGGGCAGGTGTTCAGCAGACAGCAACTGCTGGAGGCGGTCTGGGAGCACGACTACCACGGTGACGCCCGCCTGGTGGACGCCTGCGTCAAGCGACTGCGCACCAAGATGTCCGAGCCGCCCAAGGCGCCGCGGTACATCCACACCGTGCGCGGCTTCGGCTACCGTTTCGCGGCGCCGTGAAGACGCGCGGAACGCGCCGCGCGCGCCGGCTGCGCGGCCTGCGCCCGCGCCTGGTGGTGGCCTTCGGGCTCGTCGCCACCGTCGCCGCCGCCACGACCGGCGCGCTGACCTTCCGGGAGGCCCGCACCGGCGTGCTCCAGCAGAGCCAGGACGCCACGATCAGACAACTGCGCACCCAGATCAACGAACGCGCACCCGCACTCGGCTACCCCCCGGACCAGTCGGCGCTCCAGCGCTTCGCGGCCGACGTGGCCGCCACCGAGGCACCCGGCGACTGGCGCGTCCTGGCCACCTACAGAACCCTGCGCGCCCCCTCCGTCGCCGGCGACACCTTCCCCGAGCTGACGCCCGACGTGCGCGAGGCCGTCGCGAGCAGCCGGGCCACCGTGTTCCAACGCGTGCGCGAGAGCGGCCGCACCTCGCTCGTCGTCGGCATGTCGGTCACCTTCGGCCCTCCCGACGGAGCCCGGACGGCGTCCGGTGTCCGGGTGTTCCTGGTCGTGCCGCAGACCGAGGAACAGGCGTACGTGGACGCCCTGGTGACCTCCGTCGAGCGGGCCATGGTGCCTGCCCTGCTGCTCGCCGTGGTGCTCGCCCTGTTCGCCGCGCGGGGCGTGCTGCTGCCGGTGCGGGCGCTGCGGGACGCCACCCGCAGCATCGCCGAGGGCCGGCTGGACACCCGGCTCGCGGTCAACGGGTCCGACGAACTCGCCGATCTCTCCCACACGTTCAACGAGACGGCCGCCGCCCTTGAGACGTCGGTGGCGGAGTTGCGCGGGATGGAGGCGCGGGCCCGGCGCTTCGCCGCCGACGTCTCGCACGAGCTGCGCACCCCGCTGGCCGCGATGTCGGCGGTGACCGATGTCCTGGACGAGGACGCCGCCGGGCTGGACCCGGACACGGCCACCGCGGTGCGGCTGATCAGCGGGGAGACGGTCAAACTCGCCCGTCTGGTCGACGACTTGATGGAGATCTCCCGGTTCGACGCGGGCGCGGCTGAGCTGCACCTGGACGAGATCGACCTCGCCGAGTCGATCCGCCGCACCCTCGCCTCGCGCGGCTGGTCGGACACGGTGGAGACGCGGCTGCCTGCGCCCGACGTGGTGCGGGGACGCGTCGACCCGCGCCGTCTGGACGTGGTCGTCGCCAACCTGGTCGGCAACGCTCTGCGGCACGGCACCCGTCCCGTGCGCGTGAGCCTGGAGGCGAGCGGACTCGACGCTGCCGGCCGCCTCGCGGTCATCGAGATACGGGACGGCGGCCCGGGCATCCCCGAGGACGTACTGCCGCACGTCTTCGAGCGGTTCTACAAGTCGGACACCGCGAGAACCCGCTCCGAGGGCAGCGGCCTGGGCCTGTCGATCACCGCCGAGAACGTGCGCATGCACGGCGGAACCGTCCGCGCGGCCAACCATCCGGCGGGCGGTGCCGTCTTCACGGTCGAACTCCCGTTGCGGCGGGACGAGTCGTCCGAGGAGAACCTTTCATGAAGGCCACGCACCGGCTCCCGCTGCTGGTGGCACCGTCGCTGCTCGCGCTGTCCGCCTGCGGGATCCCCGCGACCGGCGTGGTGGAGGCCGGCGGCCCGGCCAGCGGGATCGCCTCGGTCGCGTCCGTCTACTTCGTCCGGGACGGCGGCGCGCTCGTCGCGGTCCCGCGCACGACCGCCGAGCCCGGGGACGCCGGGACGGCCCTGGACCTGCTGCTGCTCGGCCCGACCGACCGGGAGCAGTCCGAGGGCCTGGCCAGCGAGGTGCCCGGGATGCCGAGCGTCGCGCCCGTCCCGACGTCCAAGGCCGACGCGGTCGACGGGAGATCCGACGAGACCGGGGACGACGCGCCGACCGTGACGGTGCGGGACGACACCCTCTCCATCGAACTCCCCGGCGGCATGGGCCGGTTGACCGGCCTCGCGATACGGCAGCTGATCTGCACGGCCGCCGCGGCGCACCGGGTCGCCACGCAGTCCGCGAACCCGGTGACGGTCGACGTGACCAGCGTCTACGGACAGCAGACCAGGGGCTCGGACAAGGGCTGCCCCGATCCGTGAGCCCGGTGTCCCGATCCGTCGGCGCGGCGCCGCGTTCCGCGAACCAGGCGCCGCGCCCCCTCAGTCCGTCGCGTCCCCGAACGCCTTGAGGATCCGCTCCGCGGCCAGTGTCGCCGTCAACTTCCCCTCGCGCACCTGCTGTTCGAGGTCGGGCGCGACTTCCCGCACCTTCGGGTCGGCGTGCAGACGGCCCAGGAGTGTGTCGCGGACCATCGTCCAGGTCCAGTCGACCTGCTGGTCCCGGCGCTTGGCGGCGAGCCGCCCACTTGATTCCAGCAGCGCGCGGTGCTGTTCGAGTCGCTCCCAGACGGTGTCCAGGCCGGTCTGCTCGCGGGCGCTGCAACTGAGCACGGGCGGTGCCCAGTACACGTCCTTGCCGTGCATCAGCCGCAGTGCGCCCGCCAGTTCACGCGCCGCCGCCTTGGCGTCCCGCTCGTGCGGACCGTCCGCCTTGTTCACGGCGATCACGTCGGCCAGCTCCAGCACGCCCTTCTTGATGCCCTGCAACTGGTCGCCGGTGCGGGCCAGGGTGAGCAGCAGGAAGGAGTCGACCATGTTGGCGACGGCCGTCTCGGACTGGCCCACGCCGACCGTCTCCACCAGGACCACGTCGTAGCCCGCCGCCTCCATCACCACGATCGACTCGCGGGTGGCCTTGGCGACCCCGCCGAGCGTCCCGGCGGTGGGGGAGGGCCGGACGAAGGCGGCCGGATCCACGGCGAGGCGTTCCATGCGGGTCTTGTCGCCCAGGATCGAGCCGCCGGTGCGGCTGGAGGACGGGTCGACGGCGAGCACCGCCACCCGGTGTCCCAGCGCGGTCAGCATGGTGCCGAAGGCGTCGATGAACGTCGACTTGCCCACCCCGGGCACCCCGCTGATCCCGATCCGCCGGGCCCGGCCGCTGTGCGGAAGCAGTTCGGTCAACAGCGCCTGGGCCAGGGCCCGGTGCCGGGGATGGGTGGACTCGACGAGCGTGATCGCACGGGCGACCAGCGCCCGCTTCCCGTCGAGGACACCCTTCACATACGTCTCGAGATCGATCGCTGCCATGCGGGGCTACAGATCGTGGCCGAGGTCGGTCGCCAGCCGTTTCACCAGGTCGTAGGCCGCGTCCGGGATCACCGTGCCGGGCGGGAAGACGGCCGCCGCGCCCATCTCCAGGAGCGTGGGCACGTCCTGCGGCGGGATCACACCGCCGACCACGATCATGATGTCCTCGCGGCCCTCCTCGGCCAGGGCTTCCTTCAACGCCGGTACGAGGGTGAGGTGTCCGGCGGCCAACGAGGACACCCCGACGATGTGCACGTCCGCCTCCACGGCCTGGCGGGCCACCTCGCCCGGGGTCTGGAACAGCGGGCCGACGTCGACGTCGAAGCCGAGGTCGGCGAAGGCGGTGGCGATCACCTTCTGGCCGCGGTCGTGGCCGTCCTGTCCCATCTTGGCGACCAGGATGCGCGGCCGGCGCCCCTCGGCCTCCTCGAAGTCGGAGACCAGGGTCCGGGTGCGGTCCACGGAGGGGGACTCGCCTGCTTCGTTGCGGTACACGCCGGAGATCGTACGGATCTGGCTCGCGTGCCGTCCGTACACCTTCTCCAGCGCGTCGGAGATCTCGCCCACGGTCGCCTTCGCACGGGCCGCGTGCACGGCCAGCTCAAGGAGGTTGCCCTCGCCGCCGGCCGCCCGGGTCAGCGCGTCGAGCGCGTCGTGGCAGGCCCGCTCGTCCCGCTCCGCGCGCAGCCGCCGCAGCTTCTCGATCTGCTGGGCGCGTACGGAGGAGTTGTCGACCTTGAGAACGTCGATCTCCTCGTCGGTCTCCACGCGGTACTTGTTCACGCCGATGACCGGCTGGCGTCCGGAGTCGATACGCGCCTGGGTGCGGGCGGCGGCCTCCTCGATACGCAGCTTGGGGATGCCGGCGTCGATGGCCTTGGCCATGCCCCCCGCCGCCTCGACCTCCTCGATGTGCTGCCAGGCCCGCCGGGCCAGGTCGTACGTCAGCCGCTCCACGTACGCGCTGCCGCCCCACGGATCGATCACTCGCGTTGTCCCCGACTCCTGCTGGATCAGCAGCTGGGTGTTGCGGGCGATACGAGCCGAGAAGTCGGTCGGCAGCGCGAGCGCCTCGTCGAGGGCGTTGGTGTGCAGCGACTGGGTGTGGCCCTGCGTGGCCGCCATCGCCTCCACGCACGTACGCGTGACGTTGTTGAAGGCGTCCTGCGCGGTCAGCGACCAGCCCGAGGTCTGCGAATGGGTGCGCAGGGAGAGGGACTTGGCGTTCTGCGGGTCGAACTGCTTGACCAGCTTGGCCCACAGCAGGCGCGCGGCCCGCAACTTGGCGACCTCCATGAAGAAGTTCATGCCGATCGCCCAGAAGAAGGAGAGCCGGGGCGCGAACGCGTCCACGTCCATCCCCGCGTCCCGCCCGGCCCGGATGTACTCCACGCCGTCGGCGAGGGTGTACGCCAGCTCCAAGTCGGCCGTCGCGCCCGCCTCTTGGATGTGGTAACCGGAGATGGAGATGGAGTTGTAGCGGGGCATCCGCTGGGAGGTGAAGGCGAAGATGTCGGAGATGATCCGCATCGACGGCTTCGGCGGATAGATGTAGGTGTTGCGGACCATGAACTCCTTGAGGATGTCGTTCTGGATGGTCCCGGCCAGCTTCTCGGGCGGCACGCCCTGTTCCTCGGCGGCGACGATGTAGAGCGCCAGCACGGGCAGCACGGCGCCGTTCATCGTCATCGACACGGTCATCCTGTCCAGCGGGATGCCGTCGAAGAGCTGGCGCATGTCGTAGATCGAGTCGATCGCCACGCCCGCCATGCCGACGTCACCGGTCACGCGCGGGTGGTCGCTGTCGTAGCCCCGGTGCGTGGGCAGGTCGAAGGCGACCGACAGGCCCTTCTGCCCGGCCGCCAGATTGCGCCGGTAGAACGCGTTGGACTCCTCCGCCGTGGAGAAGCCCGCGTACTGGCGGATCGTCCAGGGCTGGTTGACGTACATCGTCGGGTACGGGCCGCGCAGATACGGCGCGATGCCCGGGTAGGTGTCCAGGAAGTCCAGGCCCTCCAGGTCACGGCCGGTGTAGAGCGGCTTGACCGCGATGCCCTCCGGGGTCTCCCAGAGCAGGTCGGAGCCGTCGGCGGCGCGCTTGACGGACGTACGCCACTCGTCGGTGCCCCCGTCGGTGTGCGGGGTCCCCAGGTCGATCCCGGTGAAGTCGGGGATTCCCATCACGACACTCCCATGCGGTCGAGGGTGGCGGAGAGCACGGCCACGGCGTCGCAGCCCGCGAAGACGTAGGCGTCCACGTCGGTGTACTGCCCCGGACGGCCGGCGAGGAACACCTGTCGGGCGCCCGCGGCCCGCAGTGCCCCGGCGGTCTGCGCGGCCTGCTCCTCGTAGAGCGCGTCGCTGGAGCACAGACAGGCCTCCGTGGCGCCGCTCTCCTCGAAGGTACCTCCGGTGACCGGCTCGATGCCGCCCGCCTGGAAGAGGTTCGAGGCGAAGGTCGAGCGCGCGGTGTGCGCGGCGGCGGGGCCGATCGTGGCCAGGAAGATGCGCGGCCGGGAGCCGGTGGCCGCGAGGTGCGCGTCGGAGCGGGCGCGCAGTGCCTCGTACGCGTCGTCCCGGCGGACCCGGGGCAGGCCGCCGGCCGGCGGCTCGGGTGCGGGGGCGCGCTGTACGGGCTTCTCGCCGAGGTGGGGGAACTCGCTGACGCCGGTGATGGGCTCACGTCGCTTGGCGAGCTTCGCGCTGCGTGCGGCCCAGGTCTCGGCCAGGTCCTCGGCGAGCCGTCCGGAGCGCAACGCGGCGTCCTGGCCGCCGAGTTGCTCGATGTGCCGGAAGAACTCCCAGCCCGCGTGGGCGAGTTCGTCGGTGAGCCGCTCCACGTACCAGGAGCCGCCGGCCGGGTCGATCACCCGGGACAGGTGCGACTCCTCGACCAGGATCGTGGAGGTGTTGCGGGCGATGCGGCGCGCGAACGCGTCCGGCAGGCCCACCGCGTGGTCGAAGGGCAGAACAGTGACGGCATCGGCGCCACCGACCCCGGCGGCGAGCGTGGCGATCGTCGTGCGCAGCATGTTCACCCACGGGTCGCGCCGGGTCATCATCACCGGCGAGGTCACCGCGTGCTGCACCTGCCCGCCCGCGCCCGGCGCCCCGGACACCTCGGCGACCCGTGCCCACAACCGGCGCGCGGCCCGCAGCTTGGCGATCGTCAGGAACTGGTCGGCGGTGGCCGCGTAGCGGAACTCCAGCTGCCCACAGGCCTGTTCGACGCTCATGCCGTGTCGGGTCAGCTCCCGCAGATAGGCGACGCCGGTCGCCAGCGAGGTGCCGAGCTCCTGCGCGGCCGAGCCGCCGGCCTCGTGGTACGGCAGCGCGTCCACGGTCAGCGCCCGCAGCCCCGGGTACTCCTCTGCGCACAACCGCGCGAGCCCGGCCAGATCCGGCAGGTCCAGGGCCTCGCCGGTGCGGGCCTCGTGTCCCAGCGGGTCGGCGCCGAGGTTGCCGCGCGCCGCCTCCTTGGCGACGCCCCGCTCCTCGTACAGCCGCAGCAGTTCCCGCGCGGCGGCCTCCGTGTCCCGGCCCGCGTCGAGCACGACCGGCGCCAGGTCCAGGTACACGCCGTCGAGCACCTGACCGAGGGAGGACACCGGAATGCCGTTCCCGCCCACGGTCAGCCAGAGCGAGGTGACGCCGTTCTCCAGGTCCGCGAGGACCGCCTCACCGGTCGGGGAGGCGTGCCGCTGCCGTACGTCCCAGCCGCCGAGGGTGGTGCCCTCGGGCCGGCCGCCGCGCACGAAGGGCGCGAAACCGGGCAGGCCGGGGTCGGGGGCGGTGTCACGCGGGGTGTACAGGGGGCGGGTGCGCAGCCCGTCCTCCAGAGGGGTGGACAGGGCGTCTTCCGCTGCCGTACCCGAGACGTCCTTGCCCGACTTGCGCAGCACGCCCTCCACCAGGCGTTGCCACTGCTCGTGCGTAGCGTCAGGGAACTCGGCGGCCAGGGAAAGCCCGTCGTCAGGCAGGACCGTCATGCTCGGATGCTAGGGCAGATCACTTGCGGCGCAGCGAGGCACACCGTGTGAGCTTTCCCTCGCCGAGGGTGTGACCGGGACCTCTTCGCACCCGCGTTTCAGGATTCGGGCAGGGCGCGCGCCGCGAGGGTGTCGCCGAGGTCGTACAGCGGGGTGCCCTCGGCCCAGCGTTCCAGGCGGGGACCGTCGATGAGGTGGACGTGGCCCTGGCGGGCCGCCCAGCGGACGTCCCTGGCGGCGAACGTCCCCCGGTGCACGACGAGACGCAGATCGGGGCCGGCCGTGCCACGGCCCTTCGAGCGGCGGCGCCAGACCGGTTCCTCGTCGGGCAGCGGCTCGGCCACCGGGCGGAACCCCACGACGAGCAGCCGCCCCTGGTCGTCGCGCGCGGCCAGCGCGGGCCGGTCCTGCGCGGGCAGCGGCAGTACCCGCCAGCCGTCCCTGCGCAGCATCCGCGCCACGGCGAGCACCAGCTCCGGGACGTCGAGCTCGGTCAGTTCCTCGGGCGTGTAGTAGCCGCGCCGGCGGCGGGCCAGCGGGCGGCGCCGGCGGTGGACCGTGACGGCCACGAACGTGAGCAGGACGAGGATCGCGGCAGGGGCGAGCGGGCCGAACGCGCGATACGACAGGGCGAGCGCCGTGACGCCGGCGCAGACGACGACCACGAGTCCGGCGAGCCCGGACAGCACATCGCGGAACCGGGGACCGTACCGCCCCGACCTGCGTAACTCGCGTACGGTCTGCCGGCGCCGGGCCCGGTTCGACCGGCCCATCGCCGCGTGCTCCTCCGCCTGCGCCATGGCAGCCAGCTCCCCCCACCCCTGCCCACCTCGTCGTTGGAGAGATGGGTACCCGCCAACGAGCCTGAATCTGCGGGTAGTTGAGATCCGGCCAGGACCTGGCCCAAGTGCGTGGGGCAACGGTCGCCGGGAGCCTTTGACCAGGGGGCGGGTGGAAGGGAAGGGTCACGGTTGGCGCGTGATGCCGACCTCCACGGTCAGGTTGCCCCTGTTGTCCTGGGAGCAGAGTCCGGCGTAGTCGTTCATCGCCAGTTCGAGCGTGCCGTTCCCGGTCGCCCGGAAGGTCACCTTCCGCCCGACGGCGTGGATCGGGTGGCCCTGCTTGCCGCCGAGGCGGGCCAGCAGGCTGCCGAAGGGGGAGGCGGGCCTGATCTTGCAGCCCGTCGCGCCCGCGAGCACCTTGTCGGTGGTCGCGTCGTAGCCTGCCGGGCCGGTCATCGGCATGTTGCGGTAGTCGGCCGTCCACTGCCCCGAGACGAACCGCACGGTGACCCGGTCTCCGCGCCGGACGCTCACTCCAGTCACCGGCTGCCAACTGGTCGCCGACTTGACGACGTACGTGGTGGTCGTCGTCTTCGGGCCGTCCTTGAGCGGCAGCGTCCCGGTGAGGAACAGCCCGCCCACGACACCCGCCGCCAGCACCGCCGTACCGACGAGGGCCCACAGCACGCGCCGTGGACCCGAGCGGGACGACCGCCCCGGCGGCTCCTGTGCGGGCTTGAGCGATGTGGTGTGCGTCGCCGTCGGGACGGTTCCCCAGGGCGGGGCGGGCCGTTGGCGGCCGCTGGTCACCGTGTCCGCGTCGACCGACGAGGGCGAGGACCGCGGCACGCGTACCGTCGGCGACGGCAGAAGGTCGGCGGTCGTCTCGCCCGCCGCGACCCGCCACAGTGCGGCACGCGCGGTGGCCGTCGGCGGGCGTTCGCCCGGGGACTTGCGCAGCAGGGCCTCGATCACCGGGTGCAGCGGGCCGAGTTGCCCGGACAGGACGGGCTCCTCGTACGCGACCGCGTGCAGCGTCGCCGGGTGGGCGGGCCGGCGGAAGGGGGACCGGCCGCCGCATACCGTGGCGAGGGTCGCGCCCAGTGACCACAGGTCGGAGGCCGGCCCGACCTCGGTTGCCATCACCCGCTCGGGCGCCATGAACTCCAGGGAGCCGACCAGTTCGCCGGTCGTCGTCAGCAACTCGCCGTCGTCCAGGGCCGCGATGCCGAAGTCGGTGAGGACGGCGTTGCCGTCGCGGCGCAGCAGGACGTTGGCGGGTTTGACGTCGCGATGCAGGGTGCCGGCCGCGTGCACGGCCGCCAACGCGTCGAGCAGTTGCACGCCGAGGGCGGCGGCGTGCTGCGGCGTGAGCGGTCCGCTCTCGGCGAGTCGCTGGGCCAGCGAGGGTCCCTCGACGAGTTCCATGACGATCCACAGCCGGTCCTCGGACTCGACCAGGTCGTGGACGCCCACCACGTGCGGATGCGACACCCGGGCGACCGCACGTGCCTCACGGATCGCGCGGCGCACCCGGACGCGGTGCTCCTCGTCGCCGTGGGTGAGGATGTGCAGTTCCTTGGCGGCGACCGCGCGGTCGAGGAGTTGGTCGTGGGCGCGCCAGACGGTGCCCATGCCGCCTCTGCCGAGGACTTCGTGGAGCTGGTACCGCCCGGCGATCAGTCGTCCCGAGCCGCGGTGCGCACTCGTCGCCGCCTGGGGATCGCCCTCTTCGGATAACACGCGCTCGCTCACGTTTCCTTCGCGGCGGTGTCGATGTCCGCCGTTGGTCATTTGGCTCGAACTGTTCGAGCGGGGCTGAGCATAGCGGCGGCAGTGGCCTCCTCGGGATCGTCCGGGAGATCACTGCCGCCGCCACCGCCTAGCGCGTCACGCGGCGGGCTTGTAGAACGCGTAGGTGGCGGTGTACTTCACGCTGACCTGGTCGGTTCCGGTGCAGGCCGTGGTGGGGGCGACACCGCCGCCCGTGTTCAGGCGCTGGATGTAGGAGACACCGCCGAAGGTCCCGGTGCCGCGGGTGGCGGTGGCCTTCAGGAGCAGCTCCGGGATGGTGCCGGTCTTGGGGGAGTTGGCTATCGCGGAGCCGTTGACCGCGCTGCCGTCCACCGTGGAGACCCAGACGGGTCCGCGGGAGTGGAGGGCGACGGAGCGGTGGGTGCGGTCGTGCCTGGCCCACAGGGTGGCGGCCGGCTCCAGCAGCGTCCAGGCGCCGTTGGTGCAGGTGTAGGTCTGGACGCCGGCGGCGGAGAAGACGCCGGTGAGCTTGTTGCCGTCGGGGACCTTCAGCGCCTCGGGAACGTCGACGGTGGTGACGGGGCGGGTGGTCTGCGGGGTCGCCGCCTGACCGGCCGTCGCGCCGAGGAACGTGCCGACGGTCGCGACGGCCACGGCCGTGGTGGTGAGAACCACGCGCTTGGCATGCTTCATTGCTGTACCTCCAGAAGAATTTCCGAGCATGTTGCGCGGGTAGGGGCGCGGCGACCGTACGAGTCCATGCGCCGGAACCTCGCGCGTACGAAATCAGGGGGCCGGCCAACCGGTCCTCGGCCCTCGATGCCGCAGTGTAGGGGTGAACTCCCCTGGCGAGGCCGCCAATTGCTGACGATTCGGTGACGTGCCTACCCTTTCGGTCCTCGCCAATTGCCCATTGGGGCAAGGTGCTTTGCGCGCAAGTCCCCTGATCCGAATGCCGGGAAATCCTGACGGGAATTCAACAACAGGCCGCATCCATTCTGTTGCCGATGCTGCCACTGGCCCGGACGACTGGATCGCCGAGGCCGGGCGGTGAACCGCACAGGGCGCCGAACTGCCGTATCAGCGCCGCGGTTCACCGCGATCGGTACGAGACTCAGGCCCCGTCCCCTTCCCCGCTGTCGGCCCCGTCCCGCTCACGGGGCGTCTTCAAGCCGGCCTCGATGGCCACCGCCAGCCGGTTCTCCGCCGGTGGCAGCGGGCAGGTGGCCAGGTCGGTGTAGGCGCACGGAAGGTTCGCGGCGCGGTTGAAGTCCAGGACGACCGTGCCGTCGGCGGCCGGCGCGTCGAGGGAGAGGGACCGGTTGGCGGCGTAGGTGGTCACGCCGGAGGTGGCGTCGGTGAAGAGCACCAGCAACCGGCCCGGGCCGTGTCCGGGGAACGCGGTCAGGGCCAGGGGACGCCCGTCCAGTTCGAACTCGACCCGGCCCGGTGCGTCGTACACATGCTCAAGTCCCTCGACCGCGGCGCCCACCGTCGTCGGACGCGGTTCGTCGAAGGCGGTGTAGTGACCGCTCACCACCCAGCGGGGGTCGGGCGCGTAGGCGGGGGTGCCGGCGAAGGCGGTGCGCAGCGGCGCGTCCGGGTGCCGCGGGCGGACGATGTCGTGTCCGCCACGCTTGGCCACCTCGATCACGGCATCGCCCCAGACGGCGTTGACGCCACCGCGCTCGGGCAGCACGCCGAAGCGGTGCTCGCCGGTCACCGGTGTTCCGTCCACGACGAGTTCCTCGCCCTCGTCGAGCGTGACGGCGACCCCGGCGGCGTCGGTCCACCAGGCGCCCGGCGCGTCCGGGAAGCGCTGCGGGCGGTCGTCGAGCCAGTGCAGGCCGGTGATGGCCAGGAATCCGTGCGGAGCGGCGAGCCGTTCCTCCTGCCCGCGGTACCAGTCCAGCCAGTCCTGGGTGAAGGCCTGGAGATCGCTGGTGGTGGGGTCGACGGTCTTTTCGCTGAGTTCGGTCATACCAGTGCCAACCCTGCCCACCCGAAAGGGGATTCCGGCCCGCGTGTGACAGGTTCTTTTCGGGATGGTGGAGATCTTCGACGGTCGAGGCCCTGCGGCGGGAGTGCTCAGGAGCGAGCCGTCGAGCCGGTGACGAGCCGGCCGCTGACCACGAGCGTGACCAGTGCTTCCGGGCAGCATGGTGCGCAGGTGAGGTCCTCATGGCCGAGCCCGCTTCTCGGCGCGCGGGACGCGCGTCAGCGCGGTGAGCCGGGCAGCGCGACGAGCAGCCGCTTGTCCGTCACCACGGCCAGCGACAGGGTGCGGTAGCCGACCGACTCGAACAGGATGGTGATCCTGCCGTCGCCCTCGCTCATGACCTCGCCCTGGCCCCACCGGTCATGGCGCACGCGGACGCCCGGCAGGTAGGCGTGCTCGCCCGCGGCGGAGTGTCCGGCCGACTCCGCCGCCCGGGCGGCTCCCGCGGAGGCGCCGGCGCGCGCATCGGACCCGGTCCGACGTCGCCGGCGTACGGCCGCCCTGTCCGGCCGTACGGCGTCCCCGGACCGCCCGCGCCGCAGCCCGCTCGCGCGCTTGGCCAGCGGGTCCGCGCAGTTGTCGCACCCTCCGCACGGGACGGTGACGGAGTCGCCGAAGTATCCGAGGAGGAACCGCCGTCGGCAGTCGGTCGTCTCCGCGTACCCGCGCATCATGTCGACCCGCGACTGTTCGAGTCTGCCGTGCGTGGCGTGGACGTCGAGGGCATTCTGCACAACGGTGTCGACGTCGTCGTCCGAGCGGCCGCCGTCGCCGTCGACCGCGCCGATGAAGCGGCTGCCGTCCCGCTCGGTACGGACCGCCCCGGCCTCCTCCAGGAGGTTCAGCACGGCGGACAGTGCCGTCGCGCTGAGGTCGCAGTCGGCGCGGAGCCGGGTCGCGGGCACGGCGCCCGCCTCGGCGCGCAGGCGCTCGGCGACGCGGCGCAGGGCGTCGGTGTCGGGAGCGCCGGCGGCGAAGAAGCGTTGCAGGCCCAGATCCTGCGAGCGGTAGGCGAGGATCGCCCTGGCCGGTGCCCCGTCTCGGCCCGCGCGGCCGATCTCCTGGTAGTAGGCGTCCAGTGAGCCGGGGACGGACGCGTGCAGGACGAACCGCACGTTCGCCTTGTCGATGCCCATGCCGAACGCCGAGGTCGCCACGACCACATCGAGTTCACCGGAGCTGAACCGGTCCTGGGTCCGGCCGCGTTCGGCCGCGGAGAGGCCCGCGTGATAGCTCGCCGCCGACAGGCCGAGGTCGCTCAACTGCTCGGCGTAACTGTCCGCCGCCTTCCGCGTCCCCGCGTAGAGGATGCCCGGCTTCTCCTCGACGGCCGCCCGCTCCACGACGAACCGCTCCTTGGCTGCTCTGTCCTGGAAGGCCGTCACCTCCAGGTGGATGTTGGGGCGGTCGAAACCGGCGACTATCTCCACCGGGTCGTTCATGCCGAGACGTTCGGCGATGTCCCGCCGTACCGGGGCCGCCGCGTTCGCGGTCAGGGCGAGCACCGGCGGGTTGCCGAGCCGCCGACGGGCATGGCGCAGCCGCAGGTAGTCCGGCCGGAAGTCATGCCCCCAGGACGACACGCAGTGTGCCTCGTCCACCACCAGCAGCCGGGGCCGCACGGCGGCGAGCCGGTCCGTGACGTCCGGCTTGGCGAGCTGCTCGGGAGCGAGGAAGACCACGTCGACCGAGGAGGCGCTGATGCGGGCCCATGCCGTCTCGTTGTCGCTCCGGCGCTGCGCGGAGTTGATGGCGGCGGCGCGCAGCGCGCCGGAACCGAGCAGGCTCTGCATCTGGTCCCGCTGAAGCGCGATCAGCGGCGAGACGACCACGACCGGACCGCCCAGCAGGACCGCGGGCACCTGGTACACGGCGGACTTGCCCGCACCGGTCGGCATGACGGCCAGTACGTCACGCCCCTTCATCACGGCCTTCATCGCGCTCAGTTGGGCCGGACGCAGCTGCTGCCAGCCGAAGACCCGACGGGCGATGCCGCGCAGACGACGGGACGTGAGTGCGAACATCGTTCTCCTCGAAGAGTGGGCGACCAACCGCCGGGTGTCTGGCGGCTACCCCGGTTCGCCGGAATATCGCCTCACGCGCTCAGGTCGCCCACATCAAGATCCCCACGGCGCGCGCCTCGACCGGCACGCGCAGGCCCGCCGCTCCCGGGGGAGTGAAGCGGCGGGCTCCCTTCGCGGGGAGAACAGACCGTACGCCCCAACCTCGCGAATCGAAAGATGTCGGACGCAAACGGGCACGCGACCGCATCCGCATGTGCACCCGCGGCGAACGCGCCAACGCCGCCCTCAAGAGGCGTCGGTCCGTTGGTCGTCGGCGTTCCAACTGGCCAGGAGGCGGATCGCGTCGGCTTCGGGGGTGCCGGGACGGGGGGTGTAGACACTGATGATCTGGCTGGAGGCGGCGTCGATGCGGAGGGTCTCGTAGGGCAGCGTGACCTCCCCGATGAGGGGGTGGCGGAAGGTCTTCGCGCCGGCTCGGGCGGTCCGTACGTCGTTGGTCGCCCAGCGCGTCCGGAATTCCGTACTGCGGGTCGCGAGCTCTCCGATCAGTTCGGTCAGGTCCGGGTCGTGGGGGTGACGGCCGGCCTCGATGCGCAGTATCGCCACAGTGTCGGCGGTGATCCGGTCCCACTCGGGGAACAGGTCCCGGGCCCGGGGCTCGTCGAGGAACAGGAAGCGGGCGCTGTTCGTCCGCCCGGGCAGGTCGAACACGGGGGCGAGGAGGGCGCGCCCCAGTGCGTTGACCGCGAGGATGTCGAACCGGCCGTTGAAGACCACCGCGGGCAGATGGTCCATGGAGTCGAGCAGCACCCGGATTCCGGGGGTGACCAGGTCTTTCGCCGTCCCGCGGCGCCGCTTGCGGGCCGCGGGGGTCAGCGCGGCCAGCAGCCGGCCGAGGTGGGCGCGTTCGTCGTCGTCCAGACGCAGGACACCGGCGACGGCGTCGACGACTCCGGCGGAGGGCCCGGTCGCCTGGCCGCGTTCGAGCCGCACGTAGTACTCCGGGCTGACCCCCGCGAGCAACGCGACCTCCTCCCTGCGCAGGCCTTTCACCCGACGGCGGGCGCCCTGCGCAGGAAGGCCGACGTCGGCGGGGGTGACCCGGGCGCGGCGGGTGGTGAGGAACTCGCGGACCGCCGCCCGTGCGGCCTCCTTCTCGTCCATGCGATCAAGGGTAGGCCCGGTCCGCCGCCCGGAAGGGGTCCCTGCGAGTACCCCTTTTCGCAGTGCCTGTCGGGATGTGGGGGACGGATGTTGGCTGGATGCCGGTGGGGGACGGGAACCGGGATCGGGATCGGGACCGGGAGCGGGAGCGACCTCGACTTTGATCGCGGCCCCGACTTTCGTCTCGACATTTCGACATTTCGACATCTCTACATTTCGGCAATTCGACGCTCTCGACGAGAAACGAGTTCTCTGATGCAGCACGCCATGCTGGGGAGCCTGCGGGTTTCCCGGATCGGTCTGGGTGCCATGTCCATGGCCGGCACCCTTCTCTCCGGCGGCGGCCTGGACGACGCCGAATCCATCCGTGCCGTCCATCGCGCGCTCGACCTCGGCGTCACCCACATCGACACCGCTGAGAGCTACGGCCCGTACCACAGCGAGGAGGTCGTCGGTCAGGCACTGGAGGGTCGGCGCGACCAGGTCGTCCTCGCCACGAAGTTCGGCATCCTGTCCCATGCCGGGGACGGAACCGACCTGTTCGACAGCAGTCCGGCCAACATCCGCACCGCCGTCGAGGGTTCCCTGAAGCGTCTGCGCACCGACCGGATCGACCTCTACTACCAGCACAGGGTCGACCGGAACACCCCCATCGAGGAGACCATCGGCACCGTGGCCGAACTGGTCGCCGAAGGCAAGGTCCTGCACATCGGCCTGTCCGAGGCATCTCCGGACACGATCCGCCGTGCCCACGCCGTGCACCCGATCTCCTCGCTGCAGACCGAGTACTCCCTGTGGACCCGCGACGTCGAGACCGAACTGCTGCCCCTGCTCCGCGAGTTGGGCATCGGCCTCGTCCCCTACGCGCCTCTCGGGCACGGGTTCCTGACCGGCGAGATCCGCACGCCGGAGGAGATCCCCGACGGCGACTGGCGCAAGACCAATCCGCGTTTCGTCGGCGAGGCCTTCCACCAGAACCTGCAACTCGTGGAAGAAGTACGGAACATCGCGGCCGAGGTCGGTGCCACCCCGGCCCAGATCGCGCTGGCGTGGCTGGTGGCCCAGGGCGGGGACATCGCCCCCATCCCCGGCAGCCGGCGCGTCGCTCGCGTCGAGGAGAACACCGCGGCCGACGGTGTCGCCCTGACCGTCGGCCAGTTGCGGCGGCTCGACACCCTCACACCGGCCACCGGTGCCCGGCACGACGACTTCAACGAGTCCACGATCGACCGCTGAACCCCAACGGGGTTCTCGACTCACCAGAGCCTTCGCCTCAGAGGAGATACGCCATGTCCGCAGCCACATCACCGACCGAGCAGAACCGCGCTGTCGTCGAAGCCATGTTCGCGGCGGCGAACCGCGGTGACGTCGAGGGAGTCTTCTCCTACCTCTCCGAGGACGTCGCGGTCATCGAGCCGGTGTTCCTGCCCTTCGGGAAGGCCTACCACGGCAAGGACGAGTTTCTCGGCCTCGCCCAGATCCTGCCGAACTACCTCGACGTCTCCAAGATCACCGTGCACTACACCATCGCCGACGGCGACCGCGTCGCGGCATGTGTCGGCATCACGGACGTCGCGACCGGTGAACTGACCCATTTCATCGAACAGTTCACGCTCAAGGACGGCAAGATCATCGAGAACCGGGTGTTCTACCACAACGTCGGAAGCATGATCGACCAGCCCAGGGTCGTGTAGCCACCAGCCATTGCGCCGCTGTCATTGCCGACGCCGTTCTCTACGGCGTCACCAACCGGGAGCGGCCCCTCACGCCGGGCCCGTCCGGGACCTCGGCGTGAGCGGCTGCCCGGCTGTCAGTTGACCTCGTTGAGCTTCCCGGTCGCGACGTCGAAGACGAAGCCCCGGATGCGGTCCTTGTGCACGACGAAGGGGTCGGCCTTGATGCGCGCGATCGACTGGCGGACGTCCGTGTCGAGATCGCCGAAGGCCTCCGCCGCCCAGGACGGACGGATACCGGTGTCCTCCTCGACCGTGGCCTTGAACCCGTCGTCGGTGAAGGTGAGCATGCCGCAGTCGGTGTGGTGGATGAGGATGATCTCCTGGGTGCCCAGCAGGCGTTGGCTGATCGCGAGCGAGCGGATCTCGTCCTGGGTGATCACGCCGCCCGCATTGCGGATGACGTGTGCCTCGCCGTCGTTCAGGCCGAGGATCGCGTACACGTTCAGCCGGGCGTCCATGCAGGCCACGACGGCGAGTTGCTTCGAAGGCGGCAGCGGGAGCGGGCCGGAGAAGGTCTCGGCGTAGCGGGCGTTGTTGGCCAGCAGTTCATCGGTCACGGACATGGTGGACCTCTGTTCTCGAGTGTTCTGAAGGGTGCTGCGCGGGCGGCGGGAACGGCGCGCGGCAACAGAACACGTCGAAGACGTAGACACGACGCGAGGGCCAGAAGCCCGTCAGCGTGGTGGCGAAGGTCGGCACCCGACCAGTGAACCTTTCGGTACCGAGGGCTGGCAAGGAAACGTGTGTTCGGGGGGCCGGCCGGTCGAAGGTTGATCGGCGGCGGATCGGCGGCAGATCGGCGGCAGGCCGGCGGGCCGGCGACGACGCCGATCGTTTCACCTTCGTGAACATCGCACCCGCGAGAGCGCGATCGGCAGATCCGGGGATCAGGATCGACACCATGACAGTCATCACCGACGCGGCGGCCGGCCTGCGCATCACCCCGCTCGGGCCGAGCTTCGGCGCCGAGGTGCACGGAGTCGACCTCGGCCGCCTGGGAGACGAGCAGGTCGCGGCGGTCCGGGCCGCGCTCGTGGCGTACAAGGTGCTGTTCCTGCCCGGCCAGGGAATCGACGACAACGCGCAGATCGACTTCGGCCGGCGCCTGGGCGAGGTCACGGCGGGTCACCCGGTGCACGACTCCGGTGACGTGCCCGACGAGGTGTACGCCCTGGACAGCCAGGACAACGGGTTCGCGGACGTGTGGCACACCGACGTGACGTTCATGCGGCGTCCGCCCGCGATCTCCGTACTGCGGGCCGTGGTCCTGCCGCCGCACGGCGGGGACACGTCGTGGGCCGACAGCCAACTCGCCTACGAGTCGCTCTCACCGGGACTGCGGGCGCTGATCGATCCGCTCACCGCCGTGCACGACGGCAGCCGCGAGTTCGGGTACTACCTGGCGCGGAAGCGCGGGGGACGCGGCAATGTCTGGGAGGGCGAGGTGGTCACGGCGCTGGCCCCCGTGGAGCATCCGGTGGTCCGCGTGCATCCCGAGAGCGGGCGCAAGGGCCTGTTCGTCAATCCTGGCTTCACCTCGCACATCGTCGGTGTCTCGGAGCACGAGAGCCGCGGGATCCTCGACATCCTCTACGCCCATCTCGTCAAGCCCGAACACACCGTCCGCCACCGCTGGCAGCCGGGCGACGTCGCCCTGTGGGACAACCGCGCCACCTCGCACTACGCCAACCGCGACTACGGCGACCAGCACCGCGTCATGCACCGGATCACCCTTCGCGGAGACGTTCCTGTGGGACCCGGGGGTCAGTGAGTCGGGGCCTGCCGGTGTCGATTCGCGCCGCCTGGATTCCTACCGCCTGGATTCCTACTGCCCGGACACCCTCCGCCTCGGTTCCCACGTCCGTCCCTCGGGTCCTCCGATGGTGTCCTCGGGTGATGCGGTCAACTCGGTTATGAAGACGGCGAGTTCACTGTCAGCCGCCCCACGGTGCCGCCGGCTCCGCTTGGACTCTGTCGACCGTCGCGGCCACCTGCTGCTGGAAGGACTCCGGGAGGGCGGCTCCCGTGACGGCGCCCACCAAGTCGTCGGCGACCTGATGGAGTTTGGTGTTGGTGTTCTGCGAGAGCGTGACCAGGACCTTCCAGGCGTCCTCGGCGCTGAGGCCGAACGAGGCCATCAGTACCCCGCGGGCGAGGTCGATCACGGGCCTGGTCTGCATGGCGCGTCGGAGCTGGACGAGTTCGATGCGCAGGTCCTGGTCGGCCTCGCCGAGTGCGATCCCTTCCGCCTCGGCGGGCGCACCCGATGCCGTAGGACCTTCCTCGTCGTCCTCGTCCAGGACGGCGAAGAGAGAGCGCGTGCCGGTGATCGAGAGGAGTCGGTGCACGACCGTGCTGGCGACCTGGATTGTGACGGTCCTGCCCGCGTCGAGAGCGCGCCGGCGAATGCTCAGGAGCGTGTTGAGGCCGGAGCAGTCGCAGAACTCCACGCCGCTCAGATCGAGGTCGATGCCGTGGACCGACCGGCCGAGGGCTTCGCGCAGAGCGTCGTGCAGGGCTTGCTCGGTGTGGATGTCGAGCACCCCGGACACGACCACGAGCGTCCAGTCGCCCGCGGGGTGTGTCTCGATCCCCAGCGGCGGCCGGCGACCGCTCGACGACGGGGCCGACTGTGTGAAAGCGACCTCGTCAACCGCTGTGCATGGCGTTGAAGGTGCTCGATCTGGCATGGCAGCCGCTCCGTGGGGGTCCGCGCGTGTTTCACCACCCCAAGACTTGCTCCGGGACGGCGCGTACGTCAAGAGATACAGGAAATCTGGTTCACCCTTTTGAATGCGCGAATCAAACGGCTTACGATGTGGGCATGTCTGGAGTACCGGAATCACACACCGGTTGGACGTTTCTCACCAACCACGCCCGCGTGCTGGCCGCGATCGCCGAGGATCCCACCACGCGCATCCGCGACATCGCCGCGCGCTGTCGACTCACGGAGCGCGCCGTCCAGAAGATCGTTTCCGATCTGGAGGACGGCGGCTATCTCAGCCACACCCGACAGGGCCGCTCCAACACCTATCGCATCGAGCGGGGGACCAGTCTGCGCCACCCCGCCGAGGCGGGGCTGACGGTGGCCGAGCTGCTGTCCCTGCTCGCGCAGCACGATGCCGCCCATGACGAGGGGCGGCAGGAGCGCCGAGAACTGCAGGACGCGGCGGGCGGCCCACAGGGGTGGACGGCCGAATCCGACCGGTGACGCCGGCGGCAGGGCCGACGCCCCACGGCGCCGCCCCCGCCGGAGCACGTTACGGCTGGACGCTGACCCGATCGGACCTGCTCGCCCCGGTACGGCGGCTGCGCGGATCGAACACGCCGAAGACCGCCGAGGCGCCGTAGAAGATGCTGAACAGCCCGAGGACGGTGGCCGGCGAGCCCGCGCCGATTTCCGGGCCGACGAGCAGCACGAACGCGGGCCGATCGAGACCGCGCGCCGGCAGCGGGAACAGGGTTCGCTCGCCCGCCGATTCGCCGCGCTGGAAAGCGAGGGCGATCTTTATGGCGCCCGTCGTCAGCGCCCACGCGGCGATCCGGATCGTGAGCGCGAGCGCCGTGCTGCCGGGCCATGCCGGCGCGACGACGTCGGCCGCCAACGACGGCACGGCGAGCAGCAGCCGGCCGAAGACCTGCCCCCCGGGTCGCCGGCGAAGGGCGGGTGCCGTCCCTCGCCGCGCTCATGAACGCGTAGACGGCGAAGAGGGTCACGTACGAGGGTGTCGACTCGTGTCTGGCATGCAGCGGGGGCGCGTCGCACGGTGCCCGACCTCGCCCGAGCTCCCGGTGCCCGACCTCGACCGAGCCCCCGGTGCCGGTCGCGGCCGTGGCCTTTGCCGTGAACGGTGGAGTCGCGGCCGTTCGCCGCGATCTGTCACACGACCGCGACCGCGACCGCGACCGCCACCTCAGCCTCGACCTGCTCACGACCGACGAGACCCGAGCGGCCGTCGCGGGACGCGTTGCAGTCATGTGAGGGATGCGCGGACCATGTTCTGAGGAGAGCATCGGGTCCGCCCGAGTGGGGGAGGACGCTGGGAGGAGACGCGAGTGCCGCGTCCCGCGTTGTCGGCAGGTCGACGAGGAGCCGCGTGATCAAGGTGATCGGAGACGGGACCGGCCGCCCGGCGTCGGAAGCCGGTGGAGCGCCGGACGGCTCCCCGGCGCCGGTGATCGACGTTCCGCCGCCACGGGCCGTGCGCCGGGCGGCCGATCTGTGGCGGCTGCTGGTGTCCCTGGCCGTCCTGGTGGTGACGGTGCTGCTGGCCGTCGCGACCCGTGACTTCGCCCGCGCGGCCCAGGACGGGCTGCTCAGCACGGTGACCGCCCTGCCTCCCGCGCTGCGGGACGGCCTCGTGGGAACGGTCCAGGTCGTCGCCGTGCTCGCGCCGGTCGCCACCCTGGCGGTGTGGTGCGTACGGCGGCGGATCGCGCCGGTGCTGCGGGTCGTGCCCGCGGCCGCCCTGGGCGCGCTGGCCGCGTGGTCGCTCACCCACCTGGCGTTGGCGCACAGCAGGCCGGACGGCTGGCCGGAGGTGCTGGTCGGCCGGGGCGGACTGGTCGGCGCGGGTCGGCCGTCGGCCGTGTACCTGGCGGCCTGCGCGGCCGCGGTCGTGGCCGCGGGGCCCTGGCTCGGGGCGCGGCTGCGGCGGACCCTGTGGGGGCTGACCTGCGTGTGCGCCGTGCTGAGCGTCGCCGCCGCGGGGATCGTGCCGCTGGACGCCGTCGCCGCGCTCGCCGTCGGTGGCACCGCCGGGTCCGCCGTACTGCTGATGATCGGCGCACCGCCCGACCGCCCGTCGGCGCGGGCCGTCGCCGACGCCCTTGTCGCCTCCGGGATCCCGGTCGCCACCCTGCGTGAGCTGCCCGCGACCGAGCAGCGGCCGGGGGAGGGAACCGTCTACCGGGCCGAGACCACCACCGGATCCCGCCTTGCGGTACGGGTGCTCGCCGCCGAGGAGCACAACCGCGATCTGTTCAGCCGGCTCGCCCGGCGGACCCTCCTGCGCCACCCGTCGGCCGCTGCCGTCCAGTCGGCGCTGGGGGCGGCCGAGCACGAACTGCTCATGCTGGTCTTCGCCGCCCGCACCGGCGCCAGGGTGGCCGAACCCGTGATGGCGTACCCGGTGGCCGCGGGTGGCGCGCTCGTGGCGACCGTGGACAAGGACGCCCGCGCGCTGTCCGCCCTGACCGACGAGGAGTGGACCGACCCCGTCCTCACCGGGGTGTGGACGTCAGTGGCCCGGCTCCAGGAACACCGGCTGGGACACGGGGAGTTGCGCCCGGAGCACGTGCTGGTCGAGGCGGACGGCGGGAGCCGGCTCGCCGCGTTCGCTCGCGGCCGGCTCAACGCGCCGCCCGAGATGCTCGGCGGAGACATCGCCGAACTGCTCGCCACGACCGCGATACGGGTCGGCCCCCGGCGCGCCACCGCGTGTGCGCTCGCCGGTCTGGGACCCGAACGCCTGGCGACCGCGCTGCCCTACCTCCAGCCGCTCGCGCTGATGGGCCCCGCGCGGCACGAGGTCGCGCGGTACGACGCCGCCCGTGCGCGGGCGGACAGTCGCGGGACCGGCCGGCGCACGCTGCGTGCCGGCGGGCGGCCCAGCCTGCTGCACGACCTCGCGACCGAGGTCGAGACGGCCGCCGGCACGAAGGCGGTGCCGCTCGCGCATCTGGCCCGCTTCACCTGGAAGAGCGTCCTGGGGCTGGTGGGCGCGTTCCTGATCCTCCACCTCGTCCTGCCGCAACTGGCCAACTTCCCGGCGGCGGTTGACGCGCTGCGCGACGCGAACTGGTGGTGGCTGCTCGCGGTGCTGCCCGTCACCTTCATCTCTCAGGGGTTCTCGACCTGCCTGCAGTTGGGCACCATCCCCGACCGCCTGCCGTTCCGTCCCACCTACCAGGTGCAGTTCGCCAGTTCGCTCCTCAACCGGATCACGCCGAGCAACGTCGGCGGCATGGCGCTCAACCTGCGCTATCTGCAGAAGACGGGGATCGAGACCGGCGCGGCCACGGCATCCGTCGGGCTGCAGAGCCTGGCAGGCGCCGTGTCCAACACCGTGGTCGCCGCGGTCTTCTTCGCCTGGGCGGGACGGCACCATGCCGGCGTGCACCTGGACCTGCCCGACAGCCGCTATCTGCTGTGGGCCCTCGCCCTGGTGCTCGCCGCCGGAGCCCTGCTCGCCTTCACCCCGCGCGGCCGTCGCTTCCTGCACGAGAAGGTGTGGCCGTTCCTGCGCGCGGCCGGATCGACCGTCGCCGGCATCGCGACCGAACCGTCCAAGGTCGTCGTGGGTGTCGTCGGCGCCCTCGGCCTGCCGCTCATCCAGGTGGTCGGCCTCGCCATGAGCGTCCACGCGCTCGGCGGTGACCTGCCCTTCGTCCAGATCGGCGCCGTCTACATGGCAGCCCGGCTGATCGCTAACGCGGCTCCCGTACCGGGGGGTCTGGGTGCGCTGGAGGCCGGACTCATCGCCGGCCTGACGGCCCTCGGCGTGCCGGCCGGGGCGTCCACGTCGGCCGTCCTTGTCTACCGGCTGCTCACCTTCTGGCTGAACGTCCCGTTGGGTGCCGTGGCCTTGAGCGTGGTGCAGCGGCGGGGATACGTGTGACCCGTGCGGTCGGCGATCGGACACGGGCGCGCTGCGGTTCAGGCGCAGCGGGGCGGTTTCTGGCGCAGCGATCCGGTCGCAGGTGCGGTCCCCTGACTCACGACCTCCGCCGAGGTTCTCCGGGCGCGGAGGGCGGCCGACAACCTGTCCGTCGTCCTCGGGGCGATTCGGGGTGTACCGGTCGAGAGGTGGACTCAGTCGCCGTACGCCCGCAGATGTTCGAGCAGCAGTCGGTTCAGCGTCTCGGGCGCCTCCTCGGGGATCCAGTGACTGACGCCCGGGAGGGTCTCGAACCGGTACGGCCCTCCGACCCACTTCCCGGTCTCCCGCGCCGCCGCCGGCCCGAACGCGATGTCCTCCGGGCTCCAGACATACAGCGTGGGTACGTCGATGACGCCGATCGCGGCGTCGGGGCGGCCGGACCGGTACCAGTTCAGGGCCGCGGTCAGAGCGCCCGGCTCGGACAGATGCCGTACGTAGGCGTCGGCACTGTCCTGCGGGATCCTGCCGGCGTACAGGGACCGAAGCAGCTCGGCGTCGTCGGCGAGCATCCGGTCCTCGGTCGCGGGCGTCTCGCGCCAGTCGCGCATGTAGGTGGACCGCGCGCGCTGGTCCTCGTCGGTGCGCATGGCCTCGGCCAGGGCGCCGGGGTGCGGGGTCGAGACCACCGTCAGGGTGCGGACGCGGCCCGCGTGCGCGTCGGCGGTCCACCAGGCCACCGCGCCGCCCCAGTCGTGAGCGACCAGATCGAACGTCGGCCAGCCCAGCTGCTCCGTGATCGCGACGACGTCGTCGACCAGGGCGCCGATGCCATAGTCCGCGGGCAGTTCGGGGCGGACCCCGGGGGAGTAGCCGCGCTGGTCCGGTGCGACCACGCGGCGGCCGTCCGCCGCCAGCGCCTCGATCTGCCGCCGCCACGCCCGCCCCGTCTCGGGAAAGCCGTGCAGCAGCAGTACCGGACGGCCATCGGGCGGACCCGCCACGAGGGCGTCGAACACGCCCGCGGCGGTGGGAATGCTCAGCTCGCGCACGATCCGCTCCCTCATACCGACTGGTCGGTCACCTTGGCTACCACCCTTCAGTTCGCCCGGACGGATTGTCAAGGTGGACACTCAGGGTCGGTTGCGCAACCCCAGCGCCTCCCGACCGGCGTACCGGGACTGCGTTCCCAACTCCTCCTCGATCCGTACGAGTTGGTTGTACTTGGCGGTGCGGTCGGAGCGCGAGAGGGAGCCCGTCTTGATCTGCCCGCACCCGGTTGCCACCGCGAGGTCGGCGATGGTGGTGTCCTCGGTCTCGCCGGAGCGGTGGGACATGACGACGGTGTAGCCGGCGCGGTGGGCGGTGGAGACGGTGGCAAGGGTCTCCGTGAGGGTGCCGATCTGGTTGACCTTCACCAACACCGAGTTGGCGATGCCGTCCCGGATCCCGGCGCGCAGCAGCGTCTCGTTGGTGCAGAACACGTCGTCGCCGGTGAGCTGGCAGCGGTCACCGAGCCGCGCGGTCAGCGCGCGCCAGCCGTCGTGGTCGTCCTCGGCCATCGGGTCCTCGATGGAGGCGACGGGGTAGCGGTCGACCAACTCCGCCAGGTAGTCGGCGTGTTGGGCGGGCGTGCGCCGGACGCCCTCGCCCGTGTAGTCGTAGACGCCGTCGCGGAAGAACTCTGAGGTGGCCGGGTCCATGACGAGCGTGATGTCCGTGCCGGGCTTGTAGCCGGTCTGCTCGATGGCGCGTACGACGAAGTCGAGGGCCTCGTCCGCGGTGCGCAGGTCGGGCGCGAAACCGCCCTCGTCGCCGACGTTGACGCTGTGGCCGGCGGCGAGCAGGTTGCCGCGCAGGGTGTGGAAGACCTCGGAGCCCATGCGGACGGCCTCGGCGAAGGTGGCCGCGCCGATCGGGGCGATCATGAACTCCTGGAAGTCCAGCGGATTGTCGGCGTGGGCGCCGCCGTTGACGATGTTCATCATCGGCACCGGAAGGACGCGGGCGTCGACCCCGCCGACGTAGCGGTACAGCGGCAGCCGGTGGGCGGCCGCGGCGGCCTTGGCGGTGGCCAGGGAGACACCGAGCAGGGCGTTGGCGCCGAGCCGCGCCTTGGTGTCGGTGCCGTCCAGCTCGGTCATGACGCGGTCCACGGTGGCCTGGTCCTCGGCGTCGAGGCCGGTCACGGCGTCCGCGATGCTCTCGTTCACGGCGTCGACAGCGCGCCGAACTCCCTTGCCGTGGAACCGGGTCGGGTCGCCGTCCCGCAGTTCCACCGCTTCCCTGGCCCCGGTGGAGGCGCCCGACGGCACGGCCGCACGCCCGAGCGACCCGTCCTTGAGTTCGACGTCCACCTCGACGGTCGGGTTGCCCCGGCTGTCGATGATCTCCCGTGCGACGACCCGGCTGATGACGGTCACAAGGCAACTCCTCACGCTGAGCCCGCGTCTCGGACATCGGCGGGCGGTAAGTTCCATCTGGAAACAAAGTGAGTCCCGAAAAGGAACCTACTATGGGCGCATGAGGATGCACAACGCCGACGAGAACTGCGGCATCGCGCAGGCCGCCATGGTCCTGGGGGACTGGTGGAACGTGCTGGTGCTGCGCGAGGTCGCCCGCGGCCATGTCCGCTTCGACGCCCTCGCGGCCGAGATCGGCCTGTCCCGCAAGGTCCTCACCGAGCGCCTGGGCCGCCTCGTCGCCCACGGGGTCCTGCACCGCAGCCTCTACCAGCGACGCCCGGTGCGCTACGAGTACCTGCTCACGGACGCCGGATCCGCACTGCTGCCGCTGCTCGTCGCCATGCAGGACTGGGGCGACCGATGGGTGCTGGGCGACGGAAGCGTCACCGCGACCGCGACCCAGGACAGCGCCGAACACGCCCGGGTGCATGCCCTGACCGGCACCCGCCTGCCCGACGGCCTCGAACTGCCCGGCCCGCGAGGCGCCCAACTGCCCGTCGTCGCACCGGACTCCGCCGCGACCGTGCTGTTCACCTACCCCGGCACGGGAGTCGACTGGGGCGACCCGGCCATCCCCGGCACCGCCGGCTGCACGCTGGAGAACCGACTGTTCCGGGACGCCTGGCCCGACTTCCGCCGGGCGGGCGTCGAGGTGCGGGGCATCAGCACCCAACTCCCACACGAGCAGGAGGAGTTCGCGAGCACCGAGGAGATCCCGTACCCCCTCCTCTCCGACGCTCATCATCAACTGGCCGCAGCCCTGCGCCTGCCGACCTTCCGCGGCGCCGGCCGACTGCGGCACAAACGCCTCGTCCTGATCGTCGACGCCGAACGGACCGTGCGCCACGCGCTGTTCCCGGTCCTCGACATCCCGCACGCCGTCACCGAGAGCCTGGCACTGGCCGCACGGGCCCAGGGCGAGTCTGTAACTGCGGGCGCGTGAGCGGAAGATGGTGACCCGCGTACGCGCGGCCCGCTTCGCGTGGCGCCGGGTCCCGCTGTACGAGGAGGCCGGTTCCGTCCACCGGCCGCCGCTCCTACGCTGATGCGACGTGCCACCAGGGCCACCGCCGTCAAGGGAGATGCACATGCTCAGCAAGCAGGAAGCCGCCGAAGCCGTCCGTCAGGCCAAGGTGCGGACCGGGGTCACGTGGGCCCAACTGGCCGAAGCCGTCGGCAAACCGCTCGCCTGGACCACCGCGGCCCTGCTCGGCCAGCACCCGATGGGCAAGGACGAGGCCGTCACCGTGGCGGCCCTGCTGGAACTCGGCGACGACGCCGCGCTCGCCTTCCAACTCCAGCCGACCCGGGGTGCGTTGGACGCTGCCGTCCCCGTGGACCCCACGATCTACCGTCTCTACGAGGTCATCCAGGTCTACGGCCCGACCATCAAGGAACTGATCCACGAACAGTGCGGTGACGGCATCATGAGCGCGATCAACTTCCGACTCGACGTCCGGCGGGTGCCCGACCCCGCGGGCGACCGGGTCGTCGTCACTCTCGACGGGAAGTACCTGCCCTATCAGTGGTGAGGGCTGGTGGTCGGTCGCCCACCACCGTGACGGTTCAGCGCAGCACCGTCTCCCATGTGTCGACCGCGTAGTGCACGCCCATGCCATGGCGCGCGTACAACTCCGGCGCGCCCGTGGCATTGGACGTGTCCACCCCGAGCCCCACCGTGTCCCGGCCCCGCGCCGCGAACGTCGCGAACGCGTGGCGCAGGAGGAGGCCGCCGAGGCCACGCCCGCGTGCCTCGCGCAGAACGCCGATGCTGCGGATCCAGCCCATGGCCTCGCGGTCGTCACGGGCCAGCAGGAAACCGGCGTCCCCCAGGTCGTCGGTGGCGACGATCCAGACCAGGTTCCAGTCGAGCGCCTCGGCGTCGACGTCGGACAGCCACTGGCCGTGGTCGCGCGGCTGGAAGTCGAAGTGCTCGGCGAAGGTGGCCTGGTAGAGCTCGTACACCCGCAGCCGGTCGGCCTCGGTCGTGCACGGCCGTACCCGCACTCCGGCGGGTACCTCCGGAGCGGGGTCCCGCGCGGGGTCAACGTCCTTGCGCAGTACGTGATATCGGCGCACGACCTGCCAACCCCGCGCCCGGATCAGCTCGGTGTCCAGCGTGGGCGCCACGTTCAGGTGCAGATGGACCACGGCGCGCTCGGCCCCGTTGTCCCGCGCTTTCTCCAGCGCCCTGGCCTCCATCGCGTCCAGGATGCGGACGCCGGCCTGCTGGTGCTCGGGCAGCACGTAGTGGTCCACGTCGATCCGCTCACCCCCCGACTCGTCCCACAGCAGCCCGTACGCCACCAGCCGGTCTCCCTCGAAGACCAGCCAGGAGTCGCGCGTGAGGTCGGCCTCCGGATGCTTCAGATCGGCCTCCACCTCGTGCAGGTCGGTCTCGGGCCGGCCGATCTCGATCCGGTCGATCTCGTTCAGGAGCGCGGCGACGGCGGGCGCGTCGGAGAGTTCGGCGGGGCGCAGACGGGAGGGCATGAGGATCAGGGTCCGGGGGAGCGGAGCCGGTCGCAACAGATTTTCGCGTACGGGCCTGCCGCCTGCCGCCCGATCGGGGCGATGTCAGCCCGCGGGACGTACCGGATGCTTGCTCATGATCGACACACGGTTGAAGGCGTTCATGGTGATCGCCACCCAGATCACCGCGGAGATCTCGTCGTCGGTGAGAGCCGCGCGGGCGGTCGCGTAGGCCGCCTCCTGCGCGCCCGCGTCGGCGACGTGGGTGGTCGCCTCGGCGAGGGCGAGCGCCGCGCGCTCCCGGTCGGTGAACAGCTGGGCGTCGCGCCAGGCGGCGAGCACGCCCAGTCGCTGGGTGCTGTCACCCGCGCGCAGCGCGGCCCGGGTGTGCACGTCGAGGCAGTAGGCACAGCCGTTGAGCTGGGAGACCCGCAAGTTGACCAGTTCGACGAGCCTGCGGTCCAGGCCCGCCTCGGCGGCGACCGCACGCGTCGCCTCGGCCGTCTCGACCAAGGCGTGGTAGGCCTTCGGGCTCTGCTTGTCGACGAAGACCCGCCCCGCGGGACCCGCTGCCATGTTGCTCAACCTGGGCTCCTTCGAAAGACACGGTTCCGTGCGCACGGTTCCTTGTCATGAAATCACCCCGTGTCCGTCACTGATCGCGGCGGCCCCCGTAGCGCTCCTCCAGTGCCGCGAGATAGCCGCGCAGCATGACCTTGGCCTCCTCCAGCAGCGCCGCGTCCCCCTCCGGGTCGCGGCGGAAGGCCTCCTGCGCGAGCGCGTCGGCGGTCAGCACCGCCGCGTGGCAGGCGCGCGGCAGCGAGTCGTCGTCCCGGGCGACCCCGAGCGCGACCAGGACCCGGCCGATGCCGTCCGCCATACGGAGCTTGTGCTCACGGTCCGCGGCCCGCGTCCGCTCGGTCAGCCCGCTGCCGAACCACAGGGCCCGGAAGCCGTGTTCGGTGCGGTAGAGCCCCGCGTACGCGTCCACGAGCACCCCGACCGGATCGCCCCAGCGCTGCTCCGCCGCCCCCTGGACGAACCCCTCCATGAGGGCCTCCAGCTTGCCGAAGTAGCCGCTCGCCAGGGCATCGATGATCGCGTCCCGGTCCGGCAGGTACTGGTACAGCGAGCCGATCGACACCTTGGCCTCCGCCGCGACCCGGGTGGTGGTCAGCGCCTCGACCCCCTCCTCGACCAGCAGCCGCTCGGCGGCCTCCAGCACCCGCGCCAACCGCGCCTTGCTGCGCGCCTGTTGGGGCATACGACGCAGGGGAGCGGACCCCACGGACTCCGCGGCCGGCTCGCCCACGCACTACCTCCGAATGTGAACGTGACTTTGTTTCACGTTTAGGTTACGGTCCCGCACATGACCGACTCAAGCGCGGTGCTGGGTCAGGAACGCGCCGCTGTGGCGGACTCCTGTCGCCGGCTCGGGGCCGCGGGCCTGCTCATCGGCACGGCCGGGAACGTCAGCGTACGCGTGGAGGGGCTCGTCGCGATCACCGCGACCGGAGCGGTCCTCGCCGAACTGACCCCGGACCAGGTCACGGTGGTCGACCTCGACGGAAAGATCGTCGACGGCACCCTGGAACCGACCTCCGAACTCGACCTCCACCTCGGCGTCTACCGGCGCTACGGCACCGGCGCGGTCGTCCACACCCACGCCCCGATGGCCACCGCCCTCTCCTGCGTCCTGGACGAACTGCCCTGCATCCACTACCAGTTGCTCGCCGTGGGCGGCACCGTCCGGGTCGCGCCGTACGCCACCTTCGGCACCCCCGAACTCGCCGAGTCGGTCATCACCGCACTGGACGGCCGCAGCGCCGCGCTGATGGCCAACCACGGCGCGCTCACCCACGCGCAGACCCTCGAAAAGGCCGTCGAGCACGCCCTGTTGGTGGAGTGGGCGTGCGGTGTCTACCAGCACGCCGCCGCCCTCGGACCGCCGCGCGTCCTCGACGAACAGCAGCAACTCGCGGTCATCGAGGCCGCGATCGCCCGCGACTACGGCACCACCCACCCCGTACCACCCGCGCAGGAGGGAACCTCATGAACGTCGTCACGATGGGCGTGCACGTACTGGACGTGCTGGTGCGGCCGGTGGAGGCCATACCCGAGGGGCAGGGCGCCACCCTGGTCGACGACATCAGGATGACCGCCGCCGGGACGGCCGCCGGCACCGCGCTCACCCTGGCCAAGCTCGGCGCCTCGGTACGCACGGCGGGCGCCATCGGCACCGACCCGACCGGCGACCTGCTCGTCCAACTCCTGGACCGCGCGGGGATCGACACCGGCCTCCTCGTCCGCCGCACCGACACCTCCACCTCGGCCACCGTCCTGCCGATCCGCCCCAACGGCGACCGCCCCACCCTCCACCTGCTGGGCGCCAACATCACCTACGGTCTCGACGACGTGCCCTGGGGCGCGGTCGCCGAGGCCACCCATCTGCACCTGGGCGGACCGGAGTTGATCGGCGCCGAGGTCGCCGCGCGTATCCTGGCGCACGCAAAGGAACACGGCGTGGTCACCTCCGTCGACCTCCTCGCCCCCGGCGAACTGGGCACCTTCGACCAGATCGAGCCGCTGCTCCCGTACGTCGACTTCCTGCTCCCCAACGACGACCAGGTCCTCGGTTTCAGCGAGGAGACCGACCTCCTCACCGGTGCGCGCAAGTTCCTCGCCGCCGGCGCCGGACTCGTCGCGGTCACCCGCGGCGCCGACGGCGCGCTCCTGGTCACCGCCGAGGACACCGAGACGGTCCCCGCTTACGCGATCGACGTCGTCGACACCACCGGCTGCGGCGACGCCTTCTCGGCCGGCTTCCTGCGCGCCGTGAGCCTGGGCCGCACGCCCCGCGAGGCCGCCGTACTCGGCAGCGCCGCCGCCGCACTGGTCGCGCAGGGCCTCGGCAGCGACCACGGGGACTTCGACCTGACCGCCGCCGACGAGTTCGCGGCGACGCACAAGACGCGCTGACGCACAGGACATGTGCTGACGCGCTGTCGGTGGGGGCGTCATCGCCCGTTCCGGGCGAGATGCCCGTTCCGGTGGTGACGCCCACGGCACCGGCGTACGGTCGAACAGTGGACGGAACCGTTCACTGATCCGACTCCCCGCGGGGCTTCGCTCCCGGGAGGGCGACGCACATGAGCCAGAGCGCACAGCCGACCTCTTCGTCGCAGGCCACCGCCAAGGACACCGGCGGTGGCGGAAACGGCATGGCGCTGCTGGTCATCGCGTCCTGCCAGCTGATGGTGGTCCTGGACATCACCATCGTGAACATCGCGCTGCCGGACATCCAGCGCTCGCTGGACTTCTCCACCACCAGCCTGTCGTGGGTGGTCAACGCCTACACGCTGACCTTCGGCGGCCTGTTGTTGCTGGGCGGCCGGGCCGGCGACATCCTCGGCAGGCGGCGCGTCTTCGTCTTCGGTGTACTGCTCTTCGTGCTGGCCTCGCTGCTCGGCGGGCTGTCCCAGAACTCCGGCCAACTCCTCGCCGCCCGCGCCCTCCAGGGCGTCGGCGGCGCCATCGCGTCCCCGACCTCGCTGGCCCTGATCAGCACCACGTTCCGCGAAGGACCCGAGCGCAACCGGGCGTTCGGCGTCTTCGCCGCGGTCTCCTCGGGCGGCGGCGCCATCGGACTGCTCGCCGGCGGCATGCTCGTCGAGTGGCTCAACTGGCGTTGGGTCCTCTTCGTCAACGTCCCCATCGGCCTGCTGATCGTGCTCGCAACTCCCCGCTGGATCAAGGAGTCCGAACGTCACCCCGGCCGCTTCGACGTCACCGGCGCGCTCACCTCCACCGTGGGCATGGTGCTGCTGGTGTACGGCTTCATCAGAGCCGCGCAGGAGGGCTGGCGCGACGCGTTCACGCTGGCCTCGTTCGCGGCGGCGGTCGTCGTCCTGGTGGCGTTCGTCCTGATCGAGCGGCGCTCCAGGCAGCCCATCACCCCGCTGCACATGTTCGCCGACCGCAACCGCGCGGGCACGTACGGCATCATGCTGAGCCTGTCCGCCGCGATCTTCGGCATGTTCTTCTTCCTGACCCTCTTCGTCCAGGACGTGCTGGGCTTCAGCCCGTTGGAGGCAGGCCTCGCCTTTCTGCCGGTGAGCGCGGTCATCGCGGTGGGCGCGGGCCTGGCCTCCAAGTTCCTTCCCGTGTACGGCCCCAAGCCCTTCATGGTGATCGGCGCGGTCCTCGCGGCGGCGGGGCTGGCCTGGCTGACCCTCACCGACGTGCACTCCACCTACGCGGGCAGCATCCTCGGCCCGATGCTCGTCTTCAGTCTGGGCATGGGCATGGAGTTCGTCGCGCTCACGTTGATGGCGCTCTCCGACGTGCCGGTCGCGGAGTCCGGCGCGGCCTCCGGACTCCTCAACGCCACCCAGCAGGTGGGCGGCGCGCTCGGACTCTCCATCCTGGTCACGATGTTCGGCACCGCGAGCAACAACGAGGCGAAGAAACAGGTACGCCAGTTCCTGGCCCAGGCGACTCCTGCCGAACGCCTCCAGTTCCGGCGCACCGGCCAACTGCCGTCCCCCTGGTCCGACGAGGTCCTCACCGCCGGCGTCTCCGCCGCGTTCGTCATGGCCGCGATCTTCACCCTGGTCGCCGCCCTCGTCGCCGTGATCGCCATCCAGGTCCGCCCGTCCGACCTGGAACGCCTCAAAGGCGGCCCGACCATGCCCGGGCAGAGCTGAGAGCCGTAAGCCGTACGACGGTCACGTCCGCCGCGTGGCGATGCTGAGCGCGTTCGCCATCACGACCGCCCCGATGCTCGCCCACTCCGCCCACCCGAGACGCTGCCCGAGCCCCACCAGTCCGACGACCGCCGCCAGCACCGGATTGACGCTCATGAACAGCCCGAAGGCCTGCGCCGGCACTCGCCGCAGAGTGAACAGATCGGCGAGATACGGCACCGCGGAGGACAGCACACCGGCGACCACCGCGCAGCCGACCGCACCCACGGTCGGCGGCTGCCGCAGCACGACGACGACCCCGACCGGCAGGAACATCAGCGCCGACACGGCGGCAGCCGCCGCGGACCCCTGAGCGCCCGGCAACCGCCGGCCCACGGTCCGGTTGAGCAGGATGTACGAGGCCCAGCAGACGGCGGCGAGCAGCCCCAGCGCCATCCCCACGTAATCGGCCGAGGGCCGCGGCCGCATCAACGCCACCGCGCCCACCGCCGCGATCACCGCGCAGCAGGCGTCGATCGGGCGCCGTGCCGCCACGAGCGCGACGGTCAGCGGACCGAGGAACTCCAGGGTCACCGCAAGGCCGAGGCCGACGCGGTCGATGGCGGTGTAGAGGGACAGGTTCATCGTCCCGAACACCAGCGCCAACAGCAGCACCGGCCACCACTGCCCCCAGGTGAAGGACCGCAGCCGGGGCCGCCCCACGGCCAGCAGCACGGCCGCGGCGACGTACTGCCGTACCGCGACCACACCGACCGGCCCGAGCACGGGAAACGCGAGGGAACCGATCGCGGCGCCGGTCTGGTTCGACAGTCCGCTGCCGACCATCGTGGCCACGCCGGCGAGGCGCAGCCGATCGGCGGCGGGGGGCGTAGGGGCAGGGTGGACCCGGGCGGGCGTGGCGGGTGCGTCCGGCATGCTCCGATCGTGCTCCGTGGCCCTCGATGCGCAAAATGCGTCCGGCCGGAGATCTATACGCTGGAGTCATGGATGCGGATGTGGAACTCCGGCAGCTGCGCTGTCTCGTCGCCATCGTCGACGAGGGCAGCTTCACCGACGCGGCCATCGCACTCGGCGTCTCCCAGGCCGCCGTGTCCCGGACCCTGGCCTCGTTCGAACGAGCCCTGGGCGTACGGCTGTTGCGGCGCACCTCGCGCGAGGTGGCGCCGACCCCGACGGGACTGCGGGTGCTCGCGCAGGCCCGCCGGGTGCTGGGCGAGGTGGACGACCTGGTGCACACGGCCACCTCCGGGCACACCACCCTCCGCATCGGCTACGCCTGGTCGGCGCTCGGCCGGCACACGCCCGCCTTTCAGCGCCGCTGGGCGCAGACCCACCCCGCCACGGACCTGCACTTCGTCCGCGTCAACTCCACCTCGGCCGGCCTGGTGGAAGGCGCCTGCGACCTGGCCGTCGTCCGCAGGCCGCTGGACGAGAAGCGTTTCGACAGCGCCATCGTCGGCCTGGAACGACGTCTGTGCGCCCTCGCCGCCGACGATCCGCTGGCCCGGCGCCGGTCCGTCCGGCTCGCCGACCTGTCCGGGCGCGTCCTGCTGATCGACCGCCGTACCGGCACCACCACCACGGACCTCTGGCCGCCGGACGCTCGCCCGGCCACCGAGGAGACGCACGACGTCGACGACTGGCTCACCTCCATCGCCGGCGGCCGGTACGTAGGCATGACGGCCGAGTCGACGGCCAACCAGTACCCGCGCCCCGGCGTCGTCTACCGGCCGGTGCGCGACGCCGAACCCATCGCCGTCCGCCTCGCCTGGTGGCGCGACGACCCGCATCCCGCCACCCCCGCGGCGATCGAACTCCTCACCGCCCTCTACCGCGGCGACTGAGATCACGGGCAGGGTGCTGCTCGGACCGGCCGCGGGACAGGGCGGGCGTGGGGACGAGGCCGAGCTGCTGGGCGCGCAGGACCGTGCCGAGGCGGTCGCGGGTGCCGAGCTTGCGGTAGATGTTCTCGACGTGCTTGTGGACCGTACGGTCCGAGATGCCGAGCCGTCGGCCGATGGCGGTCGCGGTCAGGGCATCGGTGAGGAGCAGCAGGACGGTTGTCTCCCGGGGCGTGAGGCCGCCCGCCGCGGCCGGTTCTCCGACGACGGCCGGGGCGGCCAACTGCCGCCACTGCATCAGCAGTTGCCGCTGCTGCTCGACGGCTGCAATCAAGGGTTGCAGCAGTTGGGCCGTGCGGACGTGGTCGTCGGTGAAGTCCTTGCCGGAGCGGTAGACCATGCACCCGGTGATGGGGGTGGTGACCTGCGGCAGCGGGACCGCCAGCACATGGTCCATGTCCATGGTCGCGTCGAGCAGTTGTGCCGTGGGGCTCGTGGACCACTCCCGGCCCGCCGCCGCGCGGGCAGTGCGCGGAGTGCGGTCCGGGCCGGTGGCGTAGTGGTCGGCGAACGGATAGCCGGAGCGGAGCAGACCCAGATCCTCGTCCCCGAGCGCGTCGAGCCGGTCGGCGATGCCGGGCGACATGCCGACCGTGCCCGCGCGTTCGCTCCAGTCGTCCAGCTTGTAGACCAGCAGCTCACCGCCGCACAGCTCGGGCAGGGCATTGGCCAGCAGCGGCCACAGGCGCTCCGGCTCCCTCTCGTGGAGCGCCCCGACGGCCACCGCCAGCATCCGTTCATAGGCCTCGCCCGGCCCCTGTGCCACGTTCCTTCTCCGCTCGTTCGCCGCGTACGCAGTTCTACCCATACCGGCGACGTCCAGTGGTGCCCGAGACTTTCGTCGTCCGTGCGGGCCGCCGGTACGGGGGAATGGCGGCCCGCACGGTCTCACATCCGAACCGGCGCCGCAGCCTCGGGACGCGCCTGCGCGGTGCCGAAGACGCCCTCCGTCGCGAAGACCAGTCCCGCGAAGCGCTTGCCCATGCTGCGGTGGGTGGCGGCGTCCGGGTGGAGGTCGTCGGGCAGCGGCAGTTCGGCGAAGTCGTCCTCGCCGTACAGCTCGCGTCCGTCGAGATAGTGCAGGTTGGGGTCGTCGGGCCGGCGCCGTTCCACGATCCGCGCCAGTTCGTCCCTGATGACGTTCAACGTCAGCTTCCCCTCGGCCACTTCGGCCGGATCCCCCATCGCCTTGAACCGCAGCCGCCCGTCGGCCAGCGCGTCGAAGTCCGCCGCGCTGGGACCGGGCGTGTCCTCGTGGATGGGGCACAGGATGGGGGAGACGACCAGCAGCGGAGTGGTCGGATGGCCCTCGCGCACGGTGTCGAGGAAGCCGTGCACGGCGGGCGTGAAGGCACGCAGCCGCATCACGTCGGTGTTCACCAGGTTGATGCCGATCTTGACGCTGATCAGGTCGGCCGGGGTGTCGCGCAGGGCCCGCGCGGTGAACGGGTCCAGCAGCGCGCTGCCGCCGAGCCCGAGGTTGATCAGCTCCACCCCGCCCAGGGAGGCGGCGAGCGCCGGCCAGGTCGTGGTCGGCGTGCCGGCGAAGGAACCGTGACTGATCGAACTCCCGTGATGCAGCCACACCGGGCGACCCGGGTCCGGCGCGGGCTCGACAGGAGCGTCGGTGCGCAGCGCGACGAGTTCCGTGGCCTCGTCGTGCGGAAGCCAGATCTCGACGACCTTCGAGTCGCCCGACAGCCCGTCGAAACGGAGCGTGCCGATCTCTCCCCGCCGGACCTCGGCGGTCCCCCTCTCCATGTCGATGGTCAGGGCGTTGCCGCCGGGCACACTGCCCCGACCGGCGGGGCGGCCGTCGACGAGCAGGTCGTACACGCCGTCCGGGCGGAGCGGGGCGCCGACGTAGACGCGCTTGGTGGGCAGCGTGTCCAACTCGACGGCGGTCGCGCGGGTGCGGAACACCAGCCGCACGCCGGAGGGTTGGGCCTCGACCATGGCCAACTGCGGGTCGTCGCACTGGGCGCGGGCCCGCGCGGGCAGCCGGTGCGGCAGCACCCCGTGCTCGGTGTGCTCGACATCGAGGGCGCCGCGCAGCAGTTCGGCGGTGATGTAGGTGGTGGTCCAGTCGCGCTGGGGGGTGTCCATGGTCTCAACCTGTTGATAGAGGTGGGTGGTTGGTCAGGGCGCCGGCCAGTTCCGCAACAGTGAGTCGAGGGCGTCCAGAGTGCGGGTCCAGCTCTCCTGCGAGTCGGGGGCGCTGTGACTGAACCCGCCCGCCAGCTCCAGACTCACGTACCCGTGAAAGACGCTGCCGAGCAGTCGGACCGCATGTGTCTCGTCGGGTTCCGTCAGGTCGTAGCCGCGCAGGATCGCGCGGGTCATCTGCGCGTGCCGGACGCCGGCGCTCGCGGCGGCCTCCTCGGGGGCCAGCCGCAGTCGGGCCGCGTCGTAGCGGCCGGGGTGGGCGCGGGCGTAGTCGCGGTAGACGTTCGCCAGCGCGACCAGAGCGTCCTTGCCGGCCCGGCCCGCGAGCGCCGCGGCGGCCCGGTCGGCCATCTCCTCCAGGGCGAGCAGCGCGATCCTGGTCCTGAGGTCCTGCGAGCTCTTCACATGCGAGTACAGGCTCGCGACCTTGACGTCGAATCGCCGCGCGAGCGCCGAGACGGTCACGTGCTCGAAGCCGACCTCGTCGGCCAGCTCGGCACCCGCCCGCGCCAGCCGCTCCGCGGACAGTCCCGCACGCACCACAGCCGCTCCTCCCGTTGGGCTTCCGTGCTGCCGAGTATGCGTTTACCTAAACCCTTTAGGCAAATGGCTGCACGATTTAGCCGGACGGGGGAGCGGCTGAGCGGGATGCCGGCGGATACCGGTGGGTGCCGGTGGAGGTCAGACGGGACGCACGGCGATGCGGACCGCGGCCTCCCCGGCGTAGTACACGGACTCCTCGCGTACGCAGGTGCCGGGGCCCGGGGCGTGGACCATCATGCCGTTGCCGGTGTAGATGCCCACGTGGCTGAAGTTGTCGTTGTAGAAGATCAGGTCCCCGGGCCGGCTCTCGGCGAGGGGCACGACCGTACCGGCACTCGCCTGCTCCTGCGCAGCCCGCGGCAGGGCGACCCCCGCAGCCTTCCAGGCGGTCTGGGTGAGACCGGAGTCGTCGTACGAGCCAGGACCGACCGAGCCCCACACGCACGGCCTGCCGATCTGCGCACGGGCGAAGGCGATCGCCCGCTCGGCCTTGCTGCCGACGGCGGGCCCGGTGTCGGCCGGGACGCCGGTGTCGAGGACGCTCGACTGCCAGCTCTGGGCGGGCATCGCGCCGGTGTCGAGCGCGCTCGGCTGCCAGGCCTGGGCGGCCGGCACTCCGGTGTCCAGCACGCTGGGCTGCCAGTTCTGTGCGGGGATCGCGCCGGTGTCGAGGACGCCGGGCTGCCAGGACTGTGCGGGGATCGCCCCGGTGTCCAGCACGCTGGGCTGCCAGTTCTGTGCGGGCATCGACCCCGTCTCGTAGGCGGTCGGCTGCCAGTTCTGTGCCGGTGTCGCGCCGGTGTCCAGGGCGCTCGGCTGCCAGGACTGCGCGGGGATCGTCCCGGTGTCGTACGTGCTGGACTGCCACGTCTGTGCGGGGATCGCCCCGGTGTCGTAGGCGCTCGGCTGCCAGGTCTGGGCGGCCGGCACTCCTGTGTCCAGGACGCTCGGCTGCCGCAGTCGCCACTCCTCCTCGGCCCTGCGCTGGGCCTGCTGCGCCGTGTCGGACCACGGGGCGGCGGCCGGGAGGGGCGCGGCCTCGATCGCGAGGGCCGGTGCGGTCCGCTGTCCGGTGTACCGGGCGAACAGCTCACGGGCCGCGGCGAGCTTGCGCTGGTTGCGCTCCTTGGCCGTCCGGAGCGCAACCTGGCGGGTAGGTGTGGCCGGGGCTGCCGGGGGCAGTCCGCGCAGGACCGCGGGCTGGAGTTCAGGTCGGGGTGTGGAGGCGGCGGCCAGGGCGGGCACCGCGCGGCCCGTCAGTGCCGGGGCCGGGCCCGCGGGCAGCTCCGCGACCGGGCCCGCCGTCAGTTCCGCCACCGGGCGGCCGGTGGGGGCCGCGGGCAGTTGGGGCACGTCACGCCTGCGCTCGATGAGGTCGTCGCCGGGGCGCGCGGGCCGGGGCATTGCGGGGCGGGCGGGCATCCGGTCGGCCGGCAGCACCGCCGGAGCGGTCGGCCCCACCGAGCTGCGGGCCGCGTCGAACCAGCGCCGGGCGACCTTGTCGAGTTCGGGGTCCGAGGTCTGGCGCGGGATGCTGCCGGTCTGGGCGCCGCGGCCTCGGGTGCCCGCGGTCATCGCGCGGGTCGCGTTGAAGTTTCCGGTGTCGCTCTCGGCCCGGTCGTAGAGGGTGCTGACCCGTTGCTGGACCTCTTCGCGGCTCGGGCCGTCATCGGCGGCCTGGGGTGCGGCATCGGCGGTCTGCGAGAACAGGGCCACCGAGGTGAGAGCCGCCGTCGCCAAAGCGGAGTTGCGCATGCCGGGCTGGCCGAAGCCTCCCGCGCGCGGCATTCGTTCCGGCGCCATGGGAGCCGTACTCCTTCCGTACTCCGCCTACCGAGTTAGCTGTCGGGTTCGGGCGGTCACGATGTGGAAGGCATGCCCTACGGCCCTTGCCCCGAAGGGCAGTTGGGCCGATTCACCCCATGAATCGGTGGGTCCCCGGCTCCGGCTGCCACAGGGGCGAGCCGGACTCAGCGGAGGTCGCTCGACCCGACGGGGTCCGCCGGAGAGAGTCACGCGACCTGAGAATCAACTTAACCAACTTGTGTGCCCTGTGTGAAGGTTGAAGCGCGATATGTCCGATACGCTTTTGTGACCTTCGTCTTAATGGACCGTCAGAACTGGTTTCTGTGTACACACAGGTCCCGACCGGCGACTCACCGTGGCCGGAACGGGATCAGGACCCGGATCGTCAACCGGATTCAGGAACCGGCTTCGCGCTCCGCGTCCCGCTGCTTGAGGCGCGCCGCCTCCTTGCGGACCTCGGCCTGAGTGGCGCGCTCCTTCTCCAGCCACTCGGGCGCGTCCTGCTTGATGGCCTCGATCTGCTCGGTGGTGAGCGCCTCGGTGATACCGCCGCGGGCGAGACCCGAGATCGAGATCCCCAGCTTCGCCGCGACCACCGGACGCGGGTGCGGCCCGTCGGCCCGCAGCGCGCGCAGCCACTCGGGCGGATTCGCCTGGAGCTCGTCGAGCGTGGCGCGCGAGACGTCGCCCTCGCGGAACTCGGCGGGGGTGGCTTCGAGGTACACACCCAGCTTCTTCGCCGCGGTGGCGGGCTTCATGGTCTGGGTGCTCTGGTGCGACTTCATGGTGTCCAGGGTATCGATCGTGTGAGAGCCCGCCGACCACGGACGGTAATCTGGCGGGGTGACAGGCTCCGCAGACCCCGAGGCATCCCCCACGTTCCGGCTGGCATACGTCCCGGGAGTGACGCCCGCCAAGTGGGTGCGGGTCTGGAACGAGCGGCTGCCCGACATCCCCCTCGTCCTCAGCCAGGTCGAGGCCGCCCAGGCGCCCGAGCTGCTGCGCGCCGGTGCGGCTGACGCGGCCTTCGTACGGCTGCCGGTCGACCGTACGTTCCTCAGCGCGATCCCCCTCTACACCGAGACGACGGTCGTCGTAATCCCCAAGGACCACGTGATCACGGCGGTGGAGGAGGTGACCGTGGGCGATCTCGCCGACGAGGTCCTCTTCCACCCCCTGGACGACGTCTTCGACTGGGACCGGCCGCCCGGGGAACCCGCCTTCGAGCGCCCCCCGACCACGGTCGACGCCATCGAACTGGTCGCGGCGGGCGTGGGCCTGCTGATCGTGCCCCAGTCCCTGGCCCGGCTCCACCACCGCAAGGACCTCACCTACCGTCCGGTCGTGGACGCCCCGGAGTCGAGCGTGGCCCTGTCCTGGCCCGAGGACGCCACCACCGACCTGGTCGAGGACTTCATCGGCATCGTCCGCGGCCGCACGGCCAACAGCACCCGGGGCCGCAAGGCCGCCGACCCCGAGCCGAAGACGAGGCGAGCCGAACCGACCACCGCCCGTCGCAAGCCCGCGACGCCCTCGAAGCCGACGGCCCGCGGTGGCCGGGGCGGTACGGGCGGTGGTGCCAGGGGCGGTGGCGCCAAGGGCGGTGGCAGGCGGGGCAAGCCGCGCGGCCGGTCCTAGTCCACGTCTCCTCAGGACAGGTCTGGCCGCTTACGGGACGAAGACGGCCCTCTCCGCCGTGCCGACGACCTTCGCCCCGTCGCTTCCGCCAAGCAGCCCGCCGGTCACCCACGCGTCCACCGTCGACCGCACCCGCGCCACGAGCGCACCCTTGTCACCGAACGGCGCTCCGGCCCAGATCTCGTCCAGCAACGTCGTGCCGTCGGCCTTCACCGGATTGGCCACGCCGGAGTCGGTGTTCCCGAGGACGACTCTCGGCTCCACGCGCCTGAAGTAGGCATGGGTCGGATCCTCCGTCCCCTCGAAGAAGGGGGCGAACTCGATGCCGTCCAACGTGTAGTGGAGGGGCCTGTCGGTCACGGGGGCGAGGGACGGCAGCAGATCACCCGACAGACCGGCGTTTCGGTAAAGACCCAACTCCAGGTAATCCGTGGCCGAGTCGCGGGCGACCAGGTTGACCGGACCGTGGAAGAGGGTCTGGAGGGTCGGATCGTCCAGCGCCTTTTCGACCCGGAGCCGGAAGGGCACGGCGACGCGCACGGTGTCCCCGGCACGCCACTTCCGGGACACGGCGAAATAGCTGCCGGGTGTCGGACTCCCGGGCGCCGCCCGCCCGTTGACCGTGACGCGGAAGCCGGCCGTCGCCCAGGACGGCACCCGTATCCGCAGTTCGAAGGTCGCGGCGCCGTCCCCGACGGTGAGAGTGGTGCCCTGCTCGCGGGGATAGTCGGTCGTCTGGGTGACCGTGACTCCCTTGTCCGCCCAGGTCAGTCGGGACGGGCTGAACAGGTTGACGTACAGGGCGCTGCCGTCGGACGCGGCGAAGTACACCGAGTCCTGGTACTTGGTGGCGCTCTCCATGCCGGTGCCCTCGCAGCAGGTCGTGCCCTGCTTGGGCGTGTAGTCGCGCACATGCCCCGGCGTCAGCCCGATGAAGTAGGTGACGAGCGGCTTCTCGGCGTCCGCCGTGTCCTGCTTGGAGCCCAACACCTGGTTGTAGAGGGCCCGTTCGTAGTAGTCCAGGTACTTGGAGTCCTGCTCGTGGAAGAACAGCGTCCGGCTGAGCTTCAGCAGGTTGTACGCGCAGCACGTCTCCGCTGTGGTCGCTGCGATCGTGCCCGCGATCACGTCCCGCGCCTTCCAGAACTCGCCGGTGCTGGTGCCGCCGATGCCGTACATGCGATGCGGTACGGCCATGCCCCAGAAGTTCTTCGCCGCGGTCAGGTAGCGCTCCTCGCCCGTCGCGTCGTACAGGCGGACCAGGCCGGTGAAGATCGGGATGTGCTGGTTGGCGTGCAGTCCGTCGAGCGTGTCGGTGTTCGCGGCGCAGGCGTCGATCAGCCTGTCGAGGTCGAAGAGGCGGGCCAGCGCCAGGTGTTGGGCCGTTCCGGTGAGCGCGTGCAGATCGCAGATCGCCTCGACGACGCCCCCGAACTCGCCGCTGGAGAAGATGCCCCACATCCGTTGCAGAGTGGCGGCGGGCAGCACGGACAGACGCGCGTACATCCAGTCACCCATGCCGGACGCGAGGTCCAGCGCCCGGCCGTCGCCCGTGGCGGTGTAGGCGTCCAGCAGGCCGCGGAGGATCTTGTGCGCGGTGTAGTAGGGCGCCCACACCCTCGTGTAGTCGCTGCCGGTCATCGACTCCAGCAGGATGAACTGCGTCTCCGGGTACGCGGCCAGGAATCCGGGATGGCTCGGGCCGCCCCACGTACGGCGCAGCGTGGCGGTCAGACCGCGCCCGGAGCCGTCCGCGAAGCTGCCGCCACCGCTCTCGTCGAAGGCGTACGAGGCCAGGTCCCCGCGACCGGCCGAGCTGTCCGCTGCCCGGCTGCCCTGCAACTCGGCGATCTCGGCGGCGGACAGGGTGCGCGACCAGACGTCGAACCCGCCGAAGGCGCCTGAGAGGACGGGGTCGGCGGGGTAGGTGGAGCGGCCGAGCCAGTGGTGGGCGAGGGGGCCGAGGGCGGCCGGGGTGAGGGTCATCGCCGTGTTCCGGGCCACGGCCGTCCCGTTGACGTAGAGCGTCCCGGTGCCGTCCGCGAGGGTCACCGCGAGGTGGCTCCACTCGTTCGACGGCAGTGCGGACGTGCCGTTCAGACCCTGCTCGTCACCGGCCCCGCCCGTGGTGACGGCGAAGCGCGGGACGCCGTTCGCGTTGCGCGCGGCCAGGTAGAGATAGCGGGTGGTGTCGTTGCCGAAGTCGAGGACTCGTGCCCAGTTGTCGTCATGCACGGGCTTCACCCACGCGGCGAGGGTGATCGCGGCGGCGCCGAGCACGGCCGGCGGCAGCTCGACGTACTGGTAGGACCCGCGCTCGTTGAGGGCGGCGGACCCGAACCGGCCGGACACGCTCAACACGTTCGGATCCGCGCGCAGGGCGGCTCGTACGTCGGTCAGCGCGCCGACCATCGCGGCGATCCGGTCCGCGAACACCTGCTCGCCGGTGCCGGCCCAGGCCTGGGAGAGCATGGTCAGGAAGTGCCCGGTGTAGTGGCCGCGGAGATTCCCGTTCGCCTCACCGTCGAGCCCCTCCCATCCGCCGGGCGCGACCGCGTCACCGGTCGACAGCCCGGCGTTGGCCCGGAAGACCTGCAACAGCCGGTTCACGTCGTACCCGCGGGCGTGGTCGAGCATCAGCCGCCGCTTGTCGGCGAAGAGACCTGCCCCGAGCGTCACCTCGTCGAGTGCGAAGGGGCGCACGGTCCAGGCGGTCGGGACGGCGGCGGCCGAGGCGGTGGCGAGGGTTGCGAGGCCGGTCGTCGTGTGGGCGATCGCCGACGTGGTCGTGGGGGTGGCCGCGCCGAGGGCGGCGGCCTGCAGAAGGGATCGTCTGGAGAGGGGCGGTGCCATGGGTGCTCCTCAACGGGTCCGGCGATTTCGGGGTGTCCTGCGATGCCGAGCTGTTCGGCATCGCGAACGCCGTACGAAAGGTCGACCAGACGATAGAGAGGAGGCGGGTGAGGGTCAACGGGTCGGGAGGGTTCGGTTCCGGTCGGGCAGGACACCTCGCGGAGCGACCCGGTGGTGACAGAATCGGCGACGTGGACCGGGGGATCCTCGAACGCGAGCCCGAGCTGGCGCGACTGGCCGCGGCCGCACGGCAGGCGGCGGGCGGTGCCGGTTCGGTGGCGCTCGTCTTCGGTGAGGCGGGGATCGGCAAGTCCAGCCTGGTGAAGGCCATGCCGGACCTGCTGCCTCCCCATGCCCGGGTGCTGGTCGGGCAGTGCGACGACCTGGCCACCAGCCGGCCGCTCGGTCCGTTCCGTGACCTCGTCGGCAGCGTCGGCGCCGAACTCGCCCGCGCCGTCACCGACGGCGGCGACCGCCACCGCGTCTACGAGGCGCTGCGCGCCGAACTGGCCGGCGCCCCCCATCCCGCCGTGCTCGTCGTCGAGGACGTGCACTGGGCCGACGAGGCCTCCCTGGACGCGCTGCGCTTCCTCGTGCGGCGCATGGAACGGCTGCCCGCCCTGCTCGTCCTCACCTACCGGGACGACGAGTTGAGCCGCGGCCACCCCCTGCGTCACCTGCTGGGCCAGGTCTCCCGCGTACCCCGCGTGCACCGCCTGCCGCTGGCTCGGCTCTCGCTGAGCGCGGTGCGCACGCTCAGCGCGGCGGGCCGGCTCGATCCGGCGCAGGTGTACGAAGTGACGTCGGGCAACCCCTTCTTCGTCGCCGAGGTCGTGGCGGCCGGCGGCACCGGGGGAGTGCCCCCGACGGTCGTCGACGCCGTGCTCGCGCGGCTGCGCGGTCTCGACCCCGTCACCGTGGACGCGCTGGAGCAGCTCGCCGTCGTGCCCTCCGCGGTCGAACGCCCGCTGGTGGACGCGCTGTTGACCGACGGTGTGGCCGCGCTCGTGGCCGCCGAACAGCGCGGACTGCTCGCCGTGGAGCCGGAACGGGTCGCCTTCCGGCACGAGTTGATCCGGCGGGCGGTCGCCGACTCGCTGCCCGCCGCCCGGCGCATCGACCTCAACCGCAACGCCCTGGCGGCCCTGGTCGCCCGGCCCGGCTCGGACGCGGCCCGCATCGTCCATCACGCCGCCCAGGCCGGTGACCAGGACGCCATCGCCCGCTACGGCCCCGACGCGGCCCGGGACGCCGCCGGAGCCGGCGCCCACCGCGAGGCCGCCGCCCAACTCCGGCTGGTCCTGCGCCGACGGCGGCGCTACGGCCCCGCCGAACTCGCCGATCTGCTCGAACGCTACGCCGTGGAGAGCTACACCATCGCCGACTCGGCCGCCGCCGTCGCCGCCCAGCGCGAGGCGGTCGCCCTGCGCCGCTCGCTCGGCGACACCCTCGCCCTCGGCGCCGACCTGCGCTGGCTGTCGCGGATCCACTGGTGGGCCGGCGACGCCGACGAGGCACAGGAAGCCGCCCGCGAGGCCGTCGCCGTCCTTGAACAGGCGGGCGACGAGCGGCTGTTGGCCCTCGCCGTCAGCAACATCGCCCAACTGCGCATGCTCTCCGACCGCTACCCCGAGGCCGTCGCCCACGCCGAGCGCGCCATCGCCCTGGCCCGCCGGACCGAGGACACGGCGATCCTCTCGCACGCCCTCAACAACGTGGGCATGGCCCGCTGGCGGGGCGGCGACCCGGGCGGGCGCAAGCAGGTGGAGGAGAGCCTCGACGTCGCGCTCGCCGCCGGCGAGGTCGAGCACGCCTGCCGCTCCTACGCCAACCTCATCTGGACGCTGCTCGACAACCTCCAGTACGCGGAGGCCGACCGTCTGCTGCCCCCGGCCATGGAACTCGCCGACCGCGCCGAGCACTTGGGCTTCCTCACCTACCTGCACGTCGAACTCGCCATCCGCCGGCTCGCCGCCGCCGACTGGGAGGAGGCCGAGCGGCACGCCGAGTTCGGGATGCACGACTTCCTCCCGGCCCGCTGTCCCGCGCTGACCGTCCTCGCCCGCATCCGGACCCGCTGCGGCCGGCCCGGCGCGGACGAACTCCTCGCCGAGGCCCAGGAGATCGCCGTACGCACCCGTGAGCTCCAACGCGCCGGACCGGTGGCGGCGGCCCTGGCGGAAGCCGCCTGGCTGCGCGGCGACCACGATGCCGTGGTCGAGGCCGCCGGCCCTGTCCACGCCGAGGCTCGCCACCTCACCGGCATCCCCTACGGCGCCGAACTCGCCTACTGGCTCGGCAAATCCGGGCACCCCGTCCCGGTGGACGACGACTCGCAGCATCCGTACGCCCTGCAGGCCCGCGGGCGTTGGCGGGAGGCCGCGTCGATCTGGCAGGCGGCCGGCTGCCCCTACGAGCACGCGGCCGCCGTCGCCGAGAGCCCGCACCCCGCGGACAAGCTCACCGCCCTGGCCGAACTCGACGCCCTCGGCGCCGAACCGTTGGCCCGTCTCGTCCGCACCGAACTCCGCGCCCTCGGCGTCCGCCGCATCCCGCGCGGCCCCCTCGCCGCGACCCGGGGCAACCCCGCCGGACTCACCGACCGCCAGCTCCAGGTCATGCGCCTGCTCGCCGAGGGGCTGACCAACTCCGAGATCGCCGCCCGCCTCGTCGTCTCGGTCCGCACGGTCGACAACCACGTACGAGCCGTCCTGGACAAGCTCGACGCACCGACCCGGCGCCACGCGGCCGTCCGCGCCGCGCAGCTCGGCCTCCTGCCCGAGCACGAGGCGTAGGTATCGCGAGGACCGGGGCTGCGGGCAAAACGTAGGTAGCCGGCGGGCCCGAGCTAGGTGACCCGCACGGATGCCCGGGGGTGCGCAACACGAGTAGAACGTGCAGATCGACCCGACACCGAACAAACGGGGGATATCGCATGTCCAGTACACCCGCTCAAGCCGCGCGCAGGGAACTGACCGGGTTCACAGGGGAGTTGATCGGGCCCGAGGACTCCGGCTACGAGCAGGCCCGCGCCGTCTACAACGCGATGATCGACCGCCGGCCCGCCCTGATCGCCCGCTGCGTGGACGCGGACGCCGTCGCCCGCGTGATCGGCTTCGCCCGCGCCCACGAGCTGCCGCTCGCGGTGCGCGGCGGCGGTCACCACGGCGCCGGCCTCGGCACCGTCGACGGGGGAGTGGTGGCCGACCTGTCACCGTTGAAGGAGATCCACGTCGACCCCGAGGCCCGTACGGTCCGGGTCGGCGGCGGCTGCGTCTGGGGCGAGGTGGACCGCGCGACCAACGCACACGGCCTGGCCACCCCCAGCGGCATCGTCTCCACCACCGGAGTCGGCGGCATCGCCACCGGCGGCGGGCTCGGCCACCTCACCCGCAGGTGCGGGCTGACCATCGACAACCTCCTCGCCGCCGACGTCGTCCTCGCCGACGGCCGACAGGTCCGGGCGAGCGCCGGCGAGAACACCGACCTGTTCTGGGCGATCCGCGGCGGCGGGGGCAACTTCGGCGTCGTCACGTCCTTCCTCTTCCGGCTGCACGAGATCAGCACCGTCATCGCCGGGCCGACCTTCTGGCCGGTCGAGATCAGCGCCGAAGTCCTCACCGCCTACCGGGACTTCCTCCCGAACGCGCCCCGCGAACTCAACGCCTTCTTCCTGCACGGCACCGTCCCGCCGGCCCCGCCGTTCCCCGAGGAGATCCAACTCCGCAAGACCGCGGGCGTCGTGTGGTGCTACACCGGCGACGACATGGAGGCGGCGGCCCGCGAGATGGCACCGCTGCTGGACGCGCTCCCGGCACCCCTGCTGCACGCCGTCGGCCCGATGCCGCACCCCGACCTGCAGTCCATGTTCGACGGGCTCTACCCGCCCGGCCACCAGTGGTACTGGCGCGCCGACTTCGTGGACGACATCCCCGACGAGGCCGTCGACCTGCACGCCAAGTTCGGCGCCGAGGTACCGACCGTCCAGTCGACCATGCACCTCTACCCGATCGACGGCGCCGCCCACGACGTCGGCCCCGACGAGACGCCCTGGGCCTACCGCGGCGCCCGTTGGGCCTCCGTCTACGCCGGCGTCGACCCCGACCCGGCCAACGCCGACCTGGTCAAGCGCTGGACCGTCGACTACTTCGACGCCCTGCACCCGTACTCCGCGGGCGGCGCCTACGTGAACATGATGATGGACGAGGGCCAGGAGCGGGTCCGCGCCAGCTACCGCGGCAACTACGACCGACTGGCCCGCATCAAGGCCGACTACGACCCGGAGAACGTCTTCCGCCTCAACCAGAACATCCGCCCGAGCTGACGGACCTCGACCGACCGGCGACGCCTCCCCTCCGGCGCCGCCGGACGGTCGGGCAGCCGCGGCCGCCGCGCCGGCCCCGCGTGGCGAACTGCGACCGGCCTCCCCGCAGGAGCAGCCCGCGGCGGCGAACTCCCGTACGCCGGCCCGCACGGCGGCGTACGGGACGGCGTCCCCCTGTCAGGGAGCCACCGGTCGGGGAGGCCTCACTTTCCGGCCGTGCGCCCGATCGACTCGACCAGCGGCAGCAGCCGATGCGGCACCCGCTCGCGCAGGGCCACCTCGGTACGGGTGCGGACGACGCCCGGCATGCTGATCAGCTTCTGGATCACGTCCTCCAGATGAGCGTTGTCCCGCGCCACGACCCGGGTCAGCAGATCCCCGCCACCCGTGATGGAGAAGGCCTCGACGATCTCGGGCACCGCGGCCAACGCGTCCCCCACATCGTCCAGATGCCCCTGCGTGACCTCGATGTGCACGAACGCGAGCACCGGGTGACCGAGCGCGCCGGGCGAGAGCACCGGGCCCGTCCCCGTGATCACCCCGTCCCGTTCGAGACGGTCCAGACGTGCCTGGAGCGTGCCTCGGGCGACGCCGAGAACCCGGGCGTACTCACGCACACTGGTGCGCGGCTGCTCCAGCACCAGCCGCAGAATGCGGGTGTCCAACTCGTCCACGGCCATGGCGCCGACCTCCTGGTGCGTGGTCCGTTGGTCCGCCGATGGACCTGACCGGACCGTCGTGGCTGTACCAATGGCACAGTAATCCAGAGTCCACTTGAGCCACCGTACGTCTTGATGTTGCAATGAGCACGTCGATGGCGCTGCGGACCCCGCGGCGCCTTTTTCATGCCATGGAGCCAGGGGGCGGAGAGCAGTGCTGAAGAGGGTGTTCGTGGCGCCGGACCCGGGGCGCGCACGGCTACGGTTCGCCGCCCGGGCCGTCCTCGGCATCGGGCTCGCGGTCGTCGTCTGCGGCCTCGCCGGGCACTCGCTCGTCGGCGCCGTGACCGGCGGTCTCGCCGCGCTGCTCGCCCTGTTCACCGTCACGGACGCAACGGTCCGCGCGCAGGCCCTCACCACCGCGCTGCTGCCCGCTGTCGGCCTGCCGGTACTCGCCCTCGCGGCCGAACTGCACGACCATCCCGTGGCCCGCGACCTCACCTTCCTCGCGGTCGTCGGCGCGGGCGTCTACGCCCGCCGGTGGGGCCCGCGCGGGCACAGCCTCGGCGTGTTCGCGTTCATGACCTTCTTCGTGGCGCAGTTCCTGCACGCCACCACCGACCAACTGCCCCAGCTGTACGCGGCGGTCGTGCTGTCGGTGCTCACCGCGGCGGCGGTCCGCTTCGGCCTGTGGTGCTACGAGCGCGGGTTGCCCCCGGCTCCCGTACCGGCGCAGCCGGCCCGCACCGGCCTCGCGCGCGTCACCACCCGCCAGGCGGTGCAGGCGGCCACGGGCGCCGGCTTCGCCCTGGTCGTGGGGCAGTTGGTGTCCGGGCAGCGCTGGTACTGGGCCGTCGGCGCCACCTGGTGGATCTTCGTCAACACCGCCTCCCGCGGCGAGACCCTGGTCCGGGGCTTCCGCCGGGTCCTCGGCACGGTGATCGGCATCGGGCTCGGCCTGCTCGTCGCGGTCCCTGTGGGCGGGGCGCCCGCCCCCACGGCCGCCCTCCTCACGGTCTGCGTCTTCGGCATCTTCTACACCGCGGCCGTCTCGTACACCTGGATGATGCTCTGGGTGACTTTGCTTGCCGAGCTGCTCTACGGCCTGCTCGGCGTCCTCAACCCCGGCCTGCTCGCCCTCCGGGTCGCGGAGACCGGCGTCGGGGCGCTGGGCGCCGTACTCGCCGTGCTGTTCGTCCTGCCGGTCACCACGCACACCACCACCCACGCCTGGATCCGGCGCGCGCTGCGCTGCGTCCACGCCTGCACCGCCGAGGCCGCTGCCCGCCTGGCCGGCTCCCCGACCGCCGATCCGGCCCCGCGCGTGGCCGAACTGGAGCAGCTGGTCGCCCGCGTACGCCTGTCCGTCGCGCCCCTGGTGCACCCGCTCAACCCGATGCTCGGCCGCAAGCGCCGGGCCCGCCGGGTGCTGGCCCTGCTCGACGACTGCGCCCGCGAGATCCGCGGTCTGGTCGCCGTCGCCGCCGATCCGGAGGCCTCCCACGACGCGCGCCTCGCCGCCGCGTGCTGGCGGGTGGAGACCGCGGTCGAGGCGCTCACCGGGAGCGCCGGTGAGCGCGCCGTCGACGGCGAGCACGTCACCGCGCACGCGTTCCCGCCGACCGTCGCGGAGCCGGCCCTGGCCCATCTCCACGGCCTGGAGCGGGCTTTGGCGGAATTGGCCGCGCCACTGCGGACGCCGCCGGGATCACCCCTGGTCGGCGCCTGAAACGCACCCGGCGCGATCATGGCCGTACCACCGCGGCCGAGCGAGATCGGCCGAACATGGTCTAGACCGCTCATGATCGACTGCTAACGTCGCCCCGACGGCACAGGACCGAGAGGGGACAGCGGTGGCAGAGGTCGGCGGGCGGCGAAGGGCCTTCATCGGATCGTTCACGGCGGCCGGCGGCCCCGGGATCGTCACGGCGGCCGTGGCCGCGAGCGGCGGCGCGCTGATCGCCCTGAACAGTGTGGACGGTGTGCCCGACCCGTCGTATCTGGCGCTGGCGCCCGGCGGGGACACCCTCTACGCGGTCAGCGAGACGGCGCAGGGCGCGGTCGCCGCGTACCGGGTCAGCGGTCCGCGGCCCGAGCAGGTCGGACCGCCGGTACCGGTCGGCGGGCAGGAGCCGACGCACCTCAGCGTCTTCGCCGGCCATGTCCTGACCGCCAACTACGGCTCGGGCAGCGTCACCGCCGTCCCTGTCCGTGCCGACGGCACCCTCGCACCGGTCCCCTCCGGCGTTCTGCGGCACACCGGCTCCGGTCCGCACACGCGCCGCCAGCAGGGGCCGCACGCCCACCAGGTGCAGCCCGACCCGAGCGGGCGCTGGGCGGTCAGCGTCGACCTCGGCACGGACTCGGTGCGGGTGTGCGCCCTGCGCGACGGCGCCCTCGAACTCCACCGCGAGATCGCCCTGCGCCCCGGCTCAGGACCCCGCCACCTGGCCTTCCACCCGGACGGGGACTACGCGTACGTCCTCAACGAACTCACCCCGACCGTCACCGTGTGCCGCTGGGACGCCGAGGACGGCTCCCTGAAACCGCTCACCGAGGTCCAGGTGCTGGCCGGCGCACCGGCCGGCGACGCCTACCCCTCCGGCATCGTCGCCGCACCCGACGGCCGCTTCGTCTGGACCGCCACCCGCGGCGAGGACGTCCTGTCCACCTTCGCTGTCGAGGGCACGCGACTCCGCCTCATCGGCACGGTCCACTGCGGCGGCCACTGGCCCCGCGCGCTCGCCGAGTCGGAGGGATTCCTGTACGTCGCCAACGAGCGCTCCGGCGATGTGGCCTGGTACGCCGTCGACCCGGCGACGGGCCTGCCGCGCTACGAGGGCTCGCTCAAGGTGCCGGCCGCGTCCTGCGTGATCTTCGACTGACGCCGGCAGGCGTACTGCCCCCGGCATGCCGAGGGCCCGTCCCGGTGTTCGGGAGCGGGCCCTTCGGCGTTCCTGCGGCCGTGCCCGCGCGTCAGCGGACCGGCGCGCCCTGCGGCTGCGGCGGGACGATGCCCAGGGCCGACGTGTACTTGGCCAGGGCGAGCTTGCCGATCGCCGGGTACGGGCCGAGCGCCTCGGCGGCGGAGCAGCCGGCCTCCTTGGCCGCGGCCTCGATCAGACCCGGGTCGATCTCCGGCCCTATCAGGTACGGCGCTAGCGCCAGCTGCTGCGAACCCGAGGAGCGCAGCTGCTCGGCGATGGCCGCGATCGAGCCCTCCTGGTCCAGGGCCGCCGCCATCACCGGCACGGCCAGGCGCGCGGCGAGCAGCATGCCGGTGATCCCGGCCGCCTGCACGGCCTCGTCGCCGCCCACGGAGGCCAGGACGATGCCGTCCGCCGCGGTCGCCACGGTGAACAGCCGGGCGCGGTCGGCGCGGGCCAGACCGGCCTCCGACAGCCGCACGTGCAGCGCCTCGGCGAGCAGCGGGTGCGGGCCCAGCACATCGGTCAGCTCGGCCGCGACGCGGCTGTCCATCACCGCCTGGCGGACCTGACGCAGCAGCGCACTGTCCGGTCCTGCCAGCAGCGGGACGACGACGCCGACGGGACCGTCGGGCTCCTTGGCATCCACTCCGGCGGCCTTGGCCTGCTCGAACCGGGCGGAGCGCTCTTCGGCGGCGTGCACGAGCACGGCCTGCAGTGTGGGGAACTCCGCGTCGTCCCCGTCCAGGTAACCGATGCGGGCGTCCAGGCCGGGCAGCTCGGAGCGCGCGATGCTCACGACCTCCTCGGCGAGGCTGCGTGTGCCGGCGCTGGGCGTGCCCGGCACGGCGAGAACGAGCGCGGGCGCGCCCTCGGGAGCCGCCAGCGGCTCGGGACGGCGGTGCCGCCCGGCCTGGCGAGGTCGCGGCATTCGTACTGGCAGGCCGGACGCGGGCCCAGTGGGGGAGCTCATGGCGTCGCATGTTACTGGCTTCCTGGGCTCCCCTGTTCGGGGAGGGTGCAGGTGAGCGGTATCCGTCCGGTTTTGTCTGATGAGTTACGTACGGATCGGAAGTGAGCGGCCGCTGTCGATCACTGCCCCGAGGTGGTCACCACCGACAACATCGCCGCGTCACTCGGCAGGGTGAGCGAGCCCGCCGCCAGATCGGCCGCGATCCGCACCGCCCCCGCCAGGGGGTCGCCCGCGGCCGGCACCCGCCGCGCACCGGGCAGCACGCTCGCCAACTCCTCCGCCAGCGGTACGAGGAGCGGCTCGCCCATCTTGAACAGGCCCCCCGTGAAGGCGATCCGGGGTTCGCCCCCCGTCGGGCACACCGCCGCCGCGGACTCGACCATGTGCCGGGCCGCCGCACGCAGGATGCCCAGGGCCACGGAGTCGTGCTGCTCGGCACAGGCCGCGACCTCGGGCACGAAGGAGGCGAGGACGGCGGGCCGGTCCGAGCGGGGGTAGACCCGGCCGGGCAGCCCTGAAGCGGGGCCGAACAGCTTCTCGGCCCGGGCCAGCAGCCCCGCCGATCCGCCGGGCCGCCCGTCGTGGGCGCGCAGTGCCGCCTCAAGACCGGCCCGTCCGATCCAGGCGCCGCTGCCGCAGTCGCCCAGCAGATGGCCCCAGCCGTCCGCGCGGCTCCAGCCGCGCAGGTCGGTGCCGACGGCGATCAGACCCGTACCGGCGGCGACCACGGCCCCGGGGTGCGCGCCCAGCGCTCCGGTGTACGCCGTGACCGCGTCGGCGGCGAGCGCGACCGTCCGAACCCCGAACTCCCGCCGCAGGGCGCCCGGAAGCTCGGCGCGCAACGCGTCGCCCAGGGTGGCGAGCCCGGCGGCACCGACGGCAGCCGCGCGCAGCTCGGTCACTCCGCTCTCGGCGAGCAACTCCCGCACCCTGGGCGCCAGTTGTCCCATCAGGTGCCCGGGGTCGATCCCTCGTGCCCCCGTGCGCACCGGCTCGGGTGATTCGCGCCGGGCCAGGACCGTCCCGTCACCGGTCGCGACCACGATCCGCAGGCCGGAGCCTCCGGAGTCGACGGCGAGGACGCCGGCCGCGCCCGCTCCGGGACCCGGTCCGCCGCTCGCCCCGCCGGTCACGGCAGGCGCCAGTCCACCGGCTGTCCGCCCTGCCCGATCAGCAGGTCGTTGGCCCGGCTGAAGGGACGGGACCCGAAGAAGCCGCGGTCGGCCGACATGGGGGAGGGATGCGCGGACTCCACCGACGGCAGATTCCCGAGCAGGGGGCGCAGATTGCGCGCGTCACGCCCCCACAGGATGGACACCAACGGCTTGCCGCGCGCCGCCAGGGCCCGTATCGCCTGCTCGGTGACCGCTTCCCAGCCCTTGTCGCGGTGCGCGCCCGGCTTGCGCGGGGCTGTGGTGAGCGCCCTGTTGAGCAGCAGTACGCCCTGCCGGCTCCACGGCGTCAGATCGCCGTTGGCCGGCTGGGGCAGGCCCAGGTCGGTGTTCAGTTCCCGGTAGATGTTGAGGAGGCTGCCGGGCAGCGGACGCACGTCGGGCGCCACCGAGAACGACAGCCCCACCGCATGCCCCGGTGTCGGGTAGGGATCCTGTCCGACGATCAGGACGCGTACGTCGTCGAAGGGCTGCTGGAAGGCGCGCAGGACGTTCGGTCCCGCCGGGAGATAGGTGCGCCCGGCGGCGATCTCCCCGCGCAGGAAGTCCCCCATCTCGGCGATCTTTCCGGCGACGGGTTCCAGGGCCTGCGCCCAGCCCGCTTCGACGATTTCATGCAACGGTCGTGGTGCCACGGGCGTCACCCTACTGCCGTAACGACAGTGCGGATCAACCGGTGGCCAACGCCCGGTGTCCGAACGGCAGTTCCCCTCGTCTGATTCACCCCTGTCCGGTTCACCCTCGCCCCGTTCACCCCCGTCTGGTTCATCCGACCACCGCGGCCCGCACGCACAGCACGTCCGGCAGATGGGAGGCCAACTGCCGCCAGCTGTCGCCGTCGTCGGACGAGGCGAACACCTCGCCGTTGCGATTGCCGAAGTACACGCCCGCCGGGTCGGCGTCGTCGGTGCACAGCGCGTCGCGCAGCACCGTGCCGTAGTGGTCGTCCTGGGGCAGCCCCGCCGTCAGGGGCTCCCAGCTCTTGCCCGCGTCGGCCGTGCGGAAGACCCGGCACCGACGGTCCGCGGGCACCCGGTCCGCGTCGGCGTTGATCGGGAACACGTACGCCGTGTCGCCGCGGTGCGGGTGGGCGGCCGCCGCGAAGCCGAACGTGGAGGGCAGGCCCTCGCCGATGTCCTTCCACTGCGCGCCGGCATCGTCGCTGCGGTAGACACCCCAGTGGTTCTGCAGATACAGCCGGTCCGGGTCCGCCGCGTCCTGGGCGATCTTGTGCACGCACTGCCCGAACTCCGGATTCGGATCGGGCAGGAACACCGCCGCGACACCGGAGTTGGACGGCGCCCAGCTCGCGCCGCCGTCGCCGGTGCGGAACACTCCGGCCGTCGAGACGGCGACCGTCACGGCCCGCGGATCGCGCTCGTCGGTGAGCACGGTGTGCAGGCCCTCACCGCCACCGCCGGGCACCCACTTGGAGCGGGTGGGGTGCTCCCACAGCGGCCGGACCAGTTCGAAGGTCTCCCCGCGGTCCTCCGAGCGGTACAGCGCGGCCGGTTCCGTACCCGCGTACACCACGTCCGCCTCGGCTGCGGCCGGGTGCAACTGCCACACCCGCTCCAGCGAAGCGCCCGTGTCCTTGGGGAACTTCACGGCGGGCTGGGCCGGTTCGGTCCACGTGCGGCCCAGGTCGTCGGAGTGGAACACCGACGGGCCCCAGTGCGAGCTGTCCCCGCCGGCCAGCAGGCGAGGGCGGTCGCCGCGGGTGTCGATGGCGACCGAGTACACCGCCTGCGCGTTGAAGTACGGACTCTCGTCGAACTCCCATGTGCCACCGCGCCGCCGCCCGATGAACAGGCCTTTGCGCGTGCCCACGGCGAGCAGTACCTCGGTCATGCCGATCACCTCCGTGACGTCTTTGTCCCAGACACCTGCCAGTCTGCACCCCGCCACTGACAGTCACCCCTGGATGTGTCATCACCCCAGGTCAGAGCGGTCGCGGCGACTTGACGCGGACCTGCGGTCGATGCTTTTCGGCCAGTCGCGCGGGCGATTTCGCGCAGACGCCTGCGCGAGCGGGACCTCTCGTGCGACCGTCGCCTGGGGGACTCGACCTGAGCATCCAGCGGCCTTCGCGCGTATGGGAGGACGGTCCGGATGGTCGTGCGCTCATGAGGAGGATGCCTTCGATGGCGTTCCGTGGTCCGAAGGTGTGGCTCTGGCGCTGGCGGCGCAATCCGCTCAAGCGCCGCGCCGACGCGGTGGAGGCCTGGGTGGTCCTCGGCACCTGCCTGTTCACCGTTCTCGCGGGAGTGCTGGCGGGCCTCGCGGCAACCCACTCCGTGGAACGGGGTCTGGCGCGTGAACGCGTCGAGTGGCGTGCCGTGGAGGGACACCTCACCGAGAAGGCGCCCGGTACGGCCCTCGCGCGCTCCGGGGCGGCGAGCGGCGACCGGGTGTGGGGCAAGGTGCGCTGGACCGCCCCGGACGGCTCCCGGCACACCGGTCAGGTCAGGGTCCGCCCGGGCAGCGCCGCCGGGACCGAGGTCACCGTGTGGACGGACCCGCAGGGCAGTCTGGTCACCAAGCCCGCCACCGCCGCCGAGGCCCGACTGCGGGCCTCGCTCATCGGTGTCCTGGTAGGGGCGGGCGCCGCCCTGATCCCGTTCGTCGGCGGCCGCATGCTCTGTGGCCGTCTGGAGCGCCGCCGCATCGCCCAGTGGGACGTCGAGTGGGCCGGCTTCGACCCGCTGTGGGGGCGCAAGACCTGGGCCGACGGGGACACCTGACCCCTACGTGCCCCGCAACACCCCCCGGCAGATCCGCAGCAACTGCTCGTCGTGAAGGACCTCGCTGCCGTACCTGGCGGCCGGGTCCAGATGGCGGCGCCTCTCCGTCAGCTCCGTGCGCAGCAGGCCGTGGAGGGGTGCGCCCGCCGGGCCCAGGTCGGCGACACACGCGGCGATCGTGCGGCGTGTGTCGGGGTTCTGTGCCCAGGCGGCCCGAAGGAGCGGGACCACCACGTCCGGGTCCCCGCCGATCCGCCACACGGCGCACGCGCCGTCCAGCCGCTCCCAGAAGTCCTCGGACCCGGTCATGCGGTACAGCCCGGGCAGCGCGGCTTGAGCCGCCGGGCCCAGCAGACCCAGCGTCTTCGCGGCCGCCCGCGGCCGGAATGTGCGCGCGTCCGTCAACGCCCGCAGGAGCACGGGCAGTACGGCCGACGCGTCACCCTCCACCCGCCACAGGGCCTCCGCCGCGGCGATCGCGGACTCCGTGTCCAACAGCCCCCGCAGCGTGGGTATCGCCTCGCGCGCGGCCGGCCCGAACGCCCCGAGCGCCTCCGCCGCGATCCTCACCACCACGTCGCGGACCGGCAGTTCGTCGGACATGCCCAGCAGCAGGCGCAGCACCTCGGGCACACACTGGGTGTCGCCCAGCGCCGTGAGCGCGTGCAGCAGAGGCGCCGCCAGGTCGTAGGTCCCGCGCGAGTCGAGCGGCACGGCGCCCAGCCTGCGCCGCAGTTCGGGGGCGAGGGGAGCGGCGATGGGCCCCAGGTGGGCGATCACGTTCCCCACCTCGACCGGCACGACGGGCGCGTCCAGCATCTCCGCCAGGACGGGAACGGCTCGCGGATCCCCTGTCCTCGCAAGGGACTTGACCGCCTCACCCACGGTCGGCGCTCCGTGCTGCCATTGCCGGACCCGTAGCTCGGGACGCGAGGTCACCAGTGCGAGGAGGTGGTCGGCGGCGGGAGCGGCCAGCGCGAAGAGATCGCCGAGGACGGACTCCGCGGCCTCCCGCAACCGGTCGTCCGGAGTGGCCAGTTGGGTACCGATGAGCGCCACGAGTTCCCGGTAGTCGGCACGCCATCCGCGCAGCAGCTCCGACGACATCCGCACCGCGTTGCACCGGTCGACCGCGGACGGACTGCTCAACTGCCCCGTGAGCAGGGCGATCCGGTCGGCCACCCGCCCGTCGAGCCCTTCGTGCAGGGTGCGCAGCAGCTGTGCGCCCTCCTCGTCCGTCGGCCGCAGTTTCCGCAGCTTGCCGATGAGCGTGTCGGTGTCGGGCCGGTCGGGCTCCTGCGACCGGCACGGCGGCCGCTCGGACCGGTCCCGCAGCAGTCGTACGACGGTGGGCACCAGGTCGGCCGGGAGCCGGTCGGGCGCACAGCCCGCGAGCTGTCCCAGCGCGGCCAGCCGCAGCCCCGGGCCGAACGGCGGCGCGCTCTGGGCGGCCAGGAGGTCCACCGCGTCGGCCGCGTGCCCGGGGTGCCGGCGGGCGAAGACGCCCAGGCTCTCGGCGAGCGCGAGCAGCACCCGGTCGTCGCGCTCCACGGTGATCCGCTCGCGCAACAGGCTCAGCACCCGGGCCGGTTCGTCGTGGAAGCGCACGAGCGCGACCGCCGCCGTCCGCCGGACCCCGGCGTCACGGTCCGCCGTCAGTCCGACGAAGACCTCGGCGCCCGCGCGGACCGCGGCGCACGCCATGGCGTAGGCGCCATCGGTGCCCCCCTCCGGGGGCTCGCCCTCCTGCCCGATGCTGACGAGCAACTCCACGATCCCGCACCGCTCCCGCACCGCCTCGTTCGCCACGAGTTCGAGGAGAAACGGAATGCTGGCCAGCGTCGAGTCGTACACGTCACCCTGGTGGTGCACCCCGCCGTACATCGCGTCGAGCGCGATCTCCCGCTCGGCGGGGTCGGTGGAAGCCAGCCCCCTCAGCAGTCCGGGCACGTCCTCGGCGCTGCCGTAGGCATGCCGCATCGAGGCCCAGTCGACCTCGTCGATCCCGCTGAACACGTAGTCCTCCCCCGGAGAAGTGCCTCCTCCTCGTGAGTCTGCACCACCGCACTGACAACGAAGCGGAATCGGGAGATGACTCTGCGCCAACTGTGCGCCGACAGCGCTGAACCGCTCAGTCGGCGGGCAGCGCGCGGTCCAGGATCGCGCTCAGATCGGCGGTGTCGGGCAGGGTGCCGAAGGCGTGGCCCCAGTCGCCGCCCAGCCGGGTCGCGCAGAAGGCGTCGGCGACCGCGGGCGGGGCGTGCCGGACCAGGAGGGAGGCCTGGAGGGTCAGGGCCATCTGCTCCACCAGCCGGCGTGCGCCGGTCTCCGAGCCGTTGACCAGCAGGCTCTCGACGCGCGTCACGGCGGCGTCCAGTCGGGTGTCCGCGCCCTGGGCCAGGGCGAGTTCGTCGAAGAACGCCTGGGCGGTGCCGGGCTCGCGCCGCAGCGCCCGCAGCACGTCCAGCGCGTTGACGTTGCCCGAGCCCTCCCAGATCGACAGCAGGGGAGCCTCGCGGTAGTGGCGGGGCATGCCCGACTCCTCGACGTAGCCGTTGCCGCCGAGGCACTCAAGGGCCTCCGCGGTGAAGGCCGGACCGCGCTTGGTGACCCAGTACTTGCCCACCGCGGTCGCGATCCGACGGAAGGCCGCCTCGCCCGCGTCCCCGCGCACCGCCCGGTCGGCCGCCCCCGCGAGCCGCAGGGTGAGCGTCGTGGCCGCCTCGGACTCCAGCGCGAGATCGGCCAGCACATTGCGCATCAGCGGCTGGTCGACCAACCGCGCCCCGAACGCGGTGCGGTGGCGCGTGTGATGCCCTGCCTCCACCAGCGTCTTGCGCATCAGGGTCGCCGACATCATCACGCAGTCGAGACGGGTGCAGTTGACCATCTCGATGATCGTCTTGACCCCGCGTCCCTCGGGTCCGACCAGCCAGGCGACGGTCCCGTCGAACTCCGGCTCGGAGGAGGCGTTGGAGCGGTTGCCCAGCTTGTCCTTGAGGCGCTGGATGCGGAAGGTGTTGCGGCTGCCGTCGGGCAGGATCCGCGGCACCAGGAAGCACGAGAGACCCTCCGGCGCCTGGGCGAGGACCAGGAAGACATCGCACATCGGCGCCGACGTGAACCACTTGTGCCCGCGCAAGGTGTACACGCCGGGCTCGGCCGTCGGCGTCGCCGCGGTCGTGTTCGTACGGACGTCGGAGCCGCCCTGCTTCTCCGTCATCCCCATGCCGGCCAGCAGCCCCGACTTCTGTGTCGGCACCCGCAGTTCGGGCTCGTACTCCCGGCCGGTCAGGAGGGGCTCGTAGACCTTGGCGAGGTCCGGCTGGGCGCGCAGCGCGGGGACGGCCGCGTAGGTCATCGACGTGGGGCAGCCGTGTCCGGCGTCGGTGTGTCCCCACACCAACCCGCCCGCGCTGCGCGCCACATGGGCGCCGGGCCGTGCGTCGGCCCACGGCGCGCCGGCCAGGCCCTCGGCGATCGAGGCGCGCATCAGGTGGTGCCAGCTCGGGTGGAAGTCGACCTCGTCGATCCGGTTGCCGTACCGGTCGTGCGTGCGCAGCACCGGCTCGTGGGTGTTGGCCTGCTCGGCCCACTCCTGCGCCTCGGCGCTGCCGGCCCGCAGACCGAGCCGCCGGATGCCCTCCTCGGCCCAGTCGGCGCCCTCGCGGCGCAGCCCTTCCAGCAGGGCGGTGTCCTCGGAGGCGTCGTAGGGCGCCAGGAGCGGGGGCTGGTTGGCGACGTCGTGCGTGGCGTTCAGCGGCTGCCGTGTGGGTGCGGGTGTCGAGACCATACGGCCATGTTGCACCTTTCCTGCGGCTGTAGCAATGATGCAACAAGAACCCGCACGTAAGGTACGTGACCATGCGCATGAACGTCCCCGAGCGGTCCGGCGAGGCCGGACCGCGGCCCCTGTCCGCGCGGTCGGTCGTGCTGAGCCTGCTGCTGGGCACGCATCCGCCGCAGCTCGCGGTGAAGGACCTGGTCCGCGCGGTGGAGCCGTTCGGCGTCGGCGGCTCGACCCTCAGGGCCGCGCTCAGCCGGATGGTGGCCGCCGGTGACCTGCGGCGCACCGACGCCGTCTACCGGCTCAGCGACCGGCTGCTCGCCCGCCAGCGCCACCAGGACGAGGCCGTCCACCCCCGTACGCGCGCGTGGGACGGCGACTGGGAGATGCTGGTGATCACCGCGACGGGCCGCGAGCCCGCCGAACGCGCCGAACTGCGCGCCCGGTTGACCGCCCTGCGCCTCGCGGAACAGCGCGAGGGGGTCTGGCTGCGCCCCGCCAACCTGAACCGACCCCTGCCGGACGATCTGGCCTCCGTGGCCCAGTCCTACGCGGCCCGCCCCGACCGTCCGGCACCCGAACTGGCCGCGCTCCTGTGGCCGTTGGACGCCTGGTCCGCCACCGCCCGGGCCCTCCTGGCCCACCTCGCCGAAGCGGACCGCCCGGCCGACCGCTTCACGACCTTCGCCGCGGTCGTACGCCACCTGCTCACCGATCCGGTCCTGCCCCCCGAACTCCTGCCCGCCCACTGGCCGGGCGAGCCCCTGCGCGCCGCCTACGCGGAGTACCGGCGCGAGATCACCGGGTCCCTCGGAGCCATCGGTCTCGACGGACCCCCTGGACCCGGTGATTGACCACCCGGCCTACTTGTAGGTGATGTCGCTGGTCGCGTACTTGCAGTACGTCGAGTCGGGGCCGGTGCCGTTCGCGGTCGGCTCGGCGCCGGTGTTGTTCCCGATGTACTTCTGGCAGGGGATGATCTTCTTGCTGGAGTCCCCGACGATGGTGATCTTCTTCAGGGTCGCGCTGTCGCCGTAGTTGGTGTTGATGCCGACGAGCTTGCTGCCCTTGTAGGTCGCCTCGATGGTGTTGAGGTTGATCGTGCGCTTGTACTGAGTCTTGCAGTTGCCGCACGAGCGGACGAAGGTACCGAAGGTCTGTGCCGCGAAGTTGGAGACGTTCAGGGTCCCCGCGCCGTTGAACTGGAACACCTTGTCGCTGGCCTCCTTCGCGCCACCGCCGGAGACGGTGTACACGTTCGACGACGAGGAGCCCAGGAAGGTCGCCGCGTCCTCGCCGACGTCCTCCCACCACACGTTCTGCAGCGTGCAACTGCCCAGGCAGTGAATGCCGTCGGCGGCCGGAGCACCGATGATGACGTTCTTGAGCGTGGCGCCGGCCGCGAGCTCCAGGATCGGCCCCTGGTCCTCGTCCTGGCTGCCGCTGCCGAGGTCACCGCTGCCGTACAGGCGCAGCATCCCGTAGTCCTTGGTCCCGGACACGGAGATGGTCTTGGTCACCGCCTGGCTGCCGCTCGCGGTGGGCCAGGTGGCGGCGTCGGCGGGCGAAAACGTGCTGGATGCCATGAGCATGCCAACCGTGAGTCCGAAGGTCGCCACCGCGCCGGTGAGCGCGCGTGGCCGTATGGAAGAAGTCATGTCCCGATTCCTTCTCCGAGGTGGGGGAGTGGTCAGAGCTTTCCGGTGCCCGCGCCCGCGGTCACCGAGGCGACGACGGTCGAGGCGGGCTCGGCGGTGTAGCCGTACGGCGGACTGGTGAAGGTGCCGACCTGCGAGACCTCGGTCGCGGCCCCGCCGAGGTCGTTCCCGGTCAGGTTGGCGTAACCGTCCACGTCGCTGTCCCGGTTGGTGGTCACGGCGACCGCCGTGTCCCGGAACACGTTGTTCTGGACGAGCATCTGGGCGCCCATGCGCGAGTGCACGGCGGTCGAGGCGCCGACGACGTAGTTGTCGTAGAAGTGCCCGGTGCCGAAACGCAGGCTGGGGATACGGGAGTTGACCTTGTCGAACCAGTTGTGGTGGTACGTCACCCGCAGATGCCCGGTGTCCTCGCTCGCGTTGTTGTCGCTGTGGCCGACCAGCGAGCCCTTGTAGTGGTTCTTGAAGGTGTTCCAGGAGACGGTGACGTAGTCGGAGCCGTGATTGATGTCGAGCAGACCGTCGTAGTAGTCCTTGCCGTGGTCGAGGTCGGACGAGAAGGCGTTGTGGTCGAGCCACACCTTCGTCGAGGCCTGCACGGTGATGCCGTCGGCGGGCGCGACCGGCTTGCTGATGTTCAGGTTGCGGACGACGACGTTCGTCACCTTCTTCAGCCGCAGCCCGCCACCGGTGAACCCGGACGCCGAACCGACGCCCAGCACCGTGGTGTTGGACCCGATGTCGACCTGACCGCTCAGCGGGATCAGGCCGTTCACCTTGACCACCTTCGAAGTGCTGCCGGTGACCGCCGACTTGAAGGCGTCCAACGTCGACACCGTGACCGCCGTGGCGCTGCCACCACCGGTCGTCCCGGCACCGAACCCGACCGGCGAGGACTCCGCCGCGGCGGCCGGCCGGGGGACGACGAGGGTGGCGGTCACGGCGAGAGCGACCACGGCCGTCGTTGCCAGTGCGGATCTTTGCGGATGTGCACGTGGGGGGCGATTACGCATGCGGGTGCGTCCCTTCGGGAGGGTGTACGGAGTTCGTGTACGTGATCGTTGTGCGTCGATCTGAACGGCATGTGCGGGTGTTGTGGCCGATTCGGGGCGACTCCGCCCCGGCAGGTCACGCTGCTGAACGGAACGTAGAGGGCAAGCGCTTTCTAGTCAACGCTTTGCGCAGCGGGTGTTCCGTCTGTGCTGGTGGATGGCAAGGGCTGTCTGAATCGGGCCGCAGTGCTGCAGTGGGAGCGCTTCCATGGAGGTCGTGTTCATGCCACTATGCCGAGCGAGCCGCTGCCTTCCGCGAGAGGAGGACGGACGTGCCCCCACCAACCTGCACCGCGACGAGGAGACCGCCGCGGCCGGTCCTCCTGGCACTCTTCGCAGCGCTCGCGCCCTTACTGGCGGCCGCACTCCTAGGTGCCGCCGCACCGCACGCAGCCGACCCGACGAGGATCTTCGCGACGGGCATCTCCTCGGGCGCGATGATGACGAACGTCCCGCTCGGGGACTACCCGGACGTGTTCGCGGCCGGCGCCGCCTTCTCCGGTGTTCCGTTCGGCTGCTTCGCCACCACCGACGGCTCCGAGTGCAACAGCGCCTGCTCGGGCGGCACCGTGCTCCACACCCCGCAGGAGTGGGGCGAGCTGGCCCGCGGCGCCTACCCCCGCTGCACCGGCCCGCGCCCCCGCATGCAGCTCTGGCACGGCACCGCCGACGTCCTGCGCTACCCCGACTTCGGGGAGGAGATCAAACAGTGGACGAACGTGCTCGGTGTCGGCCAGACCCCGGCCGCCACCGACACCCCCGCCACCGGCTGGACACGCACCCGCAACGGCGGCAGCGGTGGCCGCGCCCCGGTCGAGGCGATCAGCCTCCAGGGCGTCGGCCACAACCTCTACACCTACGGCATGGCCGCCCGCGTCCTCACCTTCTTCGGCCTGGACGCCGACGGCCCCGCGCCCCAACCCCCGCCGGGCGCCTGCAAGGTGACGGCCACCACCAACGCCTGGAACACGGGGCCGACCGCCGCCGTGACGATCACCAACACCGGCACGATGACGATCAACGGCTGGCAACTCACATTCACCCTGCCGGCCGGCCAGACCCTCACCAACGGCTGGAACGCCACGTACGCCCCGGCCTCCGGCTCGGTGACCGCGACGAACGCCTCGTACAACGCGACGATCGCGCCGAACGCGAGCATGTCACTCGGGTATCAGGCGACGCATACCGACAACCGCGCGGCGCCGGGCGTCTCCGTGCTCAACGGGACGTCCTGCAGCGCGGGTTGACCCGGTCGACCGGTCAGACGGAGCGGTGGTACTGATCCGGCACGTGTACCTCGCCGCCCAACTCCCGTGCCGCGTCCCGTGCCCAGGACGGCGAGCGCAGCAACTCGCGGCCAAGGAGCACCGCGTCGGCGTCGCCGTTCGCCAGGATCTTCTCGGCCTGTCCGGGCTCGGTGATCAGGCCCACCGCGGCGACCGGCATCGGGGTCTCGAAGCGGACGCGGGCCGCGAACGGGACCTGGTAGCCCGGCCCCGTCGGGATACGGGCCCCGGACGCGTTGCCGCCGGTGGAGACGTCGAGGAGATCGACGCCGTGGGCGTGCAGATCGGCGGCGAGGCGGACGGTGTCGTCCGGCGTCCAGCCGTCGGCCTCCAGCCAGTCGGTCGCCGAGACGCGGAAGAACAGCGGCTTGTCGTCCGGCCACACCTCCCGTACGGCGTCGACCACTTCGAGGGCGAGGCGGGTGCGGTTCTCGTACGAGCCGCCGTAGGCGTCGGTGCGGTGGTTGGAGTGCGGGGAGAGGAAGGAGTTGATCAGGTAGCCGTGGGCGCCGTGGATCTCGGCGACCTCGAAACCGGCGGCGAGGGCGCGGCGGGCCGCGTCCGCGAACTGGCCGACGATGTCCTGGATTTGATCGACCGTCAGTTCCGTCGGTACCGGATGTCCGTCGGCGAACGCGATCGCGCTCGGTCCCAGTGGCTGCCAGCCGTGCGCCTCCGGTCCGACCGGCGCGCCGCCCTTCCAGGGGCGCTCGGTCGAGGCCTTGCGGCCACTGTGGGCGAGCTGGATGCCGGGCACCGTGCCCTGGGAGACCAGGAAGCGCGTGATCCGGCGGAACGCCTCGACCTGGGTGTCGTTCCAGATGCCCAGGTCGTACGGCGAGATCCGGCCCTCGGGCGACACGGCGGAGGCCTCGACGATGATCAGGCCCGTGCCGCCGGTCGCGCGAGCCGCGTAGTGCGCGAAGTGCCAGTCGGTGGGAGCGCCCGCGTCCGGCCCCTCCGGGGCGGCCGAGTACTGGCACATCGGGGGCATCCAAACCCGGTTCGGGATGGTGACATCGCGCAGGGTGAAGGGCTGGAAGAGGGAGCTCATGGTGAGCTGCTCCGTTCTCGCGGGACCGAGGGACGGTTCGTACGATAGGCATCGTAGTACGGGAAGTGTCAAACTACGAGACCTCTCGTACAATGGCTGTCGTGAGTACCGCTACCCCCGCCGCCGGCAGTCGGGATCTGCCGCACCCCGTGCGCGACGACATCCGGTTGGAAGGCGTGCTGCACGCGTTCTCCGACCCGATGCGGCTGAGCATCGTGCGGGAGCTCGCCGCCGACGGCGACGAGCTCTCCTGTTCGCATTTCGACCTGCCCGTCACCAAGTCCACGACCACGCACCACTTCCGGGTGCTGCGCGAGGCCGGGGTGATCCGGCAGGTCTACCGGGGCACGGCCAAGATGAACGGCCTGCGCCGGGACGACCTAGACGACCTCTTCCCGGGACTTCTCGACGCCCTCCTCGCGGCCGCCGCCCGCCAGTCCCTCCGGCTCGGGAGCGACTGAACCGCCCTTCGAGGGAAGGTGGTTGAAGAGCAGGTTCAGTACGATCGCGGTCACACAGCCCGCGCTGATGCCGCTGTTCATCACCGTCTGGAACCAGTCGGGGAACTTCGCGTAGACCGTCGGCACGCCGACCGGCAGCACCCCCACGGCCACCGAGACCGCCACCACTGTGAGGTTGTGGTTGTCCCTGAAGTCGACCTGCGCCAGGGTCCGTACGCCGCTCGCGGCGACCGTCCCGAACATCACCAGACCCGCGCCGCCCAGCACCGGCGCGGGTATCGCCGCGACCACCGCGCCCAGCTTGGGCAGCAGGCCGAGCAGGACCAGGATGGCGCCGGCGGTGGCCACCACCCAGCGGCTGCGCACCCGGGTCATACCGACGAGCCCGACGTTCTGCGCGTACGCCGTGTACGGGAAGGTGTTGAAGACGCCGCCGAGGACGGTCGACAGGCCATCGGCGCGCAGACCGTCCGACAGCGAGCGCGGCTCGACCTTGCGCCCGGTCATCTCCCCGACCGCGATCAGGTCACCGGTCGTCTCGGTCATCGTCACCAGCGCCACCACCAGCATCGAGATGATCGCCGACGCCTCGAACGTGGGCGCTCCGAAGTGGAACGGTGTGCTGATGCCGAGCCAGTCCGCGTCGCCGACCCCGCCGAAGTCCGTGAAGTCGAAGGGGACCGCCACCGCGAGGCCCACCGCGATGCCGATCAGCACCGCGATCCGGCTCAGGAACGCGGGCGCGAACCGCTGCACGCCGAGCACCACCGCCAGCACGAACCCGGCCAGGGCGAGGTTCTTGGGCTCCCCGAAGTCCGGCGAACCGACCCCGCCCGCCGCCCAGTTGCCCGCGACCGGCAGCAGCGAGACGCCGATGATCAGGATGACGGTGCCGGTGACCAGCGGCGGGAAGAAGCGCAACAGCCTGCCGAAGACCGGCGCGAGCAGCACGATCGCGAGCCCCGCCACGATCACCGAACCGTAGATCGCGGGCAGTCCGCCACCTGTTGTCCCGATGAGCACCATCGGCGACACGGCCGCGAACGTGCACCCCTGCATGATCGGCAGCCGCACGCCGAACCGCCAGAACCCCACGCACTGGATGAGCGTCGCGATGCCGCACACCAGCAGATCGGCGGTGATCAGATACGCCAGGTCCGCGGGCGACAGCTTCATCGCACCGCCCACGATCAGCGGTACGGCCACCGCCCCCGCGTACATCGCGAGCACATGCTGCAGACCGAAGGCGGCGAGCTGCCGCACGGGCGGGACCTCGTCGACGGGATGGACGGGGGCGGTCGTCGTCATGGGCACTCCAGAGCGGCGGCGGGGGATGAGATCCGGACAGGACGAGACCGTATGGCCTTTGAACAGTTTGTTGATGTCCGGTTCGTTGCCGGTGTGTGTCTGCCCACCACGTGCCGTTTCACTCCGCTAGGAGGCCGTCGTACGCGCCGCCGCCAGCAGTGATTCCCAGTCGGCCAGCTTGACCACGCTCCGCCCCAGCGAGGTCCCGAGGGCGGCCTCGGCCCGCTCGATGGCCAGCCACCCCGGCCACGGGACCGGGTCGGTCCCCTCGGCCCGGAGCACGGCGACCGGATCCACCGGCAGGCCATTCGGTACGAGGGTGGCGGCGTCCGCGAGCAGAGAGGTCACCGTCTCCTTCGCGCACGGCCGGTTGGTGCCGATGACGCCCGTCGGGCCGCGCTTGATCCAGCCCGCCACGTACTCGCCGGGGGAGGGGGCCCCGTCACGCAGGACGCGGCCCGCCCTGTTCGGGACGGTGGCGCTGTCCGGGTCGAACGGCAGCCCCTCCAGGGGGACTCCGCGATAGCCGACCGAGCGCAGCACCAACTGGGCCTCGATGTCCACGTGTTCGCGGGTACCCGTCACCCCGCCCTGTCCGTCCGGCTCCGTCCGCTCGAAGCGCACCGCACCCACGCGCCCGCCCTCGGCGAGGAGTTCGACCGGGCGGAGATAGAAACGCAGCCTGATCCGGCGGGCGGCACCCTCGTCCGGCCGCGCCGCCCAGCCGCGCAGCACCTCGATGTTGCGGCGCTGCGCCGGAGGCAGCGCGGAGGGGTCGGCGAAGGCCGGGTCCAGGGCCAACTCGTCCGGATCCACGGTGACTTGGGTATCGGGCAGCCCGCCCAGTTCCCGTAGCTCCTTGGTGGTGAACCGGCCTTGGGAGGGGCCGCGTCGGCCCACCATCTGGACGTCGGTCACCCGGCTCGCGGCCAGCGCGGTGAGGGCCGCCTGCGGGATGTCGGTCGGGCTGAGCTCCGCCGTCGCGCGGGCCAGCATCCGGGCCACGTCCACCGCGACATTGCCCATGCCGATGACCACCGCCGAGCGGGCGCCCCGGACGAAACCGTCGTCGGCCGCGTCGGGATGGGCGCTGTACCAGGACACGAACTCGGTCGCCGACCAACTGCCCGGCAGGTCCTCGCCGGGGATCCCGAGATGCCGGTCGGTGGCGGCGCCGACGCAGTACACCACCGCGTGGTACAGCGCCCGCAGCCGAGCGACCGGCAGCCCGCCGGGGCCGACCTGGATGCCGCCGAGGAACCGCACCCGCTCGTGCTCCAGGACCGTACGCAGGTTGTTCTGCAGGGACTTGATCTTCTCGTGGTCCGGCGCGACCCCGTAGCGCACGAGTCCGTACGGGCACGGGAGCCGGTCCAGGACGTCGACGAGCACCGCGGAGTCCTGCTGGACGAGACTCTGAGCGGTGTAGACCCCGCTCGGCCCGGAGCCGACGACGGCGACACGAAGCACGGCGGTACTCCTTACGTCTTACGACGGGAGTTCGCTGACGTCTCCAGGATCGCACCGGCGGTGCTCGGCTGACAGGGTGCAGGCGCGGGACGGGCGCGCGTGTCCGTTCGTATGGAATGTGATCATGTGGTTACGGTGCGTGTGTGCTAGACGCATCCTTTTTTAATCTTTCTGATCGTTGTCCGACGGATGGCGCGGTGTCCGTGTGGCCCGCGTGGGAAGTGCGGGAGGACGAGGGCAGCACCTCGTGGTTCAACGTCCGGCTGGAGTTCGCCGACGGCGCCCGGATCGACGCGCTCGCCGTGGTCGGTGAGGCAGGCGTCTCCGTGGAGGACGTCCGCGCCCAGCCGGCGCTGTCCCTGGACGACCTGGCGGTCCTCGCCGACTGGATCGAGGACCCGCTGTTCGAGGCGTGCGGCCTGCCCGCGGGGCCGGCGGACGACGCCGAGGGGTACCCGGCGTCCCGCCGCGCCCGCCCGGCCTGGCCGCGCGGTATCGAGGGCCGCTGGCTCATCGCGGAGGAGTACCGCGCGGCTCAGGGGGAGGGCGTCGACCCGGTCCTCGCGGTGATGTCCGCGACAGGCCACAGCCGCCGCAAGTCGCTCAGGCTGATCTCGCAGGCGCGGGACGCGGGCTTCCTGACGCCGCGTCACGCCCGCCGCTGACCTTCCGCACGGGCTGCCCGGGGGCCGGTTCACCTGCCCCGGGCGTCAGTTCAGGCACCTCGGCCGTCAGCTCATGTCCCGCATCCGCGTGATCTCGCTCGTCTGCTGGGCGATCACGTCGTCCGCCATCTCCTCGATCTGGATGTTGTTGCCCTGCGCCTTCACCTCGGTGGCCATGGTGATCGCGCCCTGGTGATGGGTGATCATCAGGGTGAGGAAGAGCTGATCGAAGGCTTTGCCGCGAGCCGCGCGCAGGTTCTTCAACTGGGCCTCGGTCGCCATGCCGGGCATCGCGGCGTGATCGTGCGCGCCGCCCGTCCCGCTCTTGCCGTGCGTCTTGAGCCAGGCCCGCATGGTGGAGATCTCCGGGCCCTGGGACGCGGCGATCCGCGCGGCCAGCTTCTCGACCTGGGTCGACTCGGCCCGGTCGGCGACGAGTTCGGTCATCTCCAGGGCCTGGGAGTGGTGCTGGATCATCATCCGCGCGTACGTGACGTCGGCCGAGTTCGGCGAGTCGTCCTCGGCACGCTGCTCTTCGGCGTCCGCGGCGGACAGGGTCCGGTTCTCCTCGCCCGGCTTGCCCGGCGCGATCACCGAAGGGCCGCTCGCCGCGGGTGACTTGGCGTCCGAGCCGGAGCCCGAGTCGCAGCCGGCGACCGCGAGCAGGGCCAGAGCGGCCAGCGCGGCCGGGACGAGGGACGCTCGGCGGATGGGCACAACGACCTCCTGTGGCAGGTGTGTTGGGGGACACCTCGTGAGTGCTGATGAACGTCCTAGCACGCTTCCGCGGTGGGATGATCAAAAACCTTCATTACGAGTACGTTGCCCACTGTTGATATGTGCATGGTGAAGACGATACTTCGGAGGTGCGTGAACCGTTCCGACACGAACGGAACCAGGGAGGAAACAGTGATCCTGTTCAACGATTCCCGAACGCGGCTCAGACGCGTGGGAGTTGCCACGGCCGCCGCCGGACTGCTCGCGGCGCTGCTGACCGCGGTCCCGGCCGCCGCGACCCCCGACCCGGGGGACGGCACGGCCACCGGGAAGGAGGTGTCCAACAGCGCGCAGGCCGAGGCGCGGGCCGCCATCGCGAGCGGGGAGATACCCGGCCAGGACGAGATCGTCCACTCGGCCAACATCAAGCCCCTGGCGAACATCCCCAAAGAGGCCTTCACCGGCCTGAATTCGGACCTCGCCTTCCAGGGCAAGTACGCCTTCGCCGGCAACTACGACGGCTTCCGCATCTTCGACATCAGCAACCCGAAGGCTCCGAGGACCGTCGCGCAGGTGCTCTGCCCGGGTTCGCAGAACGACATCTCCGTCTCCGGCGACCTGCTCTTCCTCTCCACCGACTCCTCGCGCAGCGACAGCAGTTGCAACAGCACCACGCAGCCCGCGACCGAGAAGTCCTCCTGGGAGGGCATGAAGGTCTTCGACATCAGCGACAAGCGCAACCCGCGGTACGTCGCCGCCGTCGAGACCGCCTGCGGCTCGCACACCCACACGCTGGTGCCCGAGCGCAAGAACGTCTACGTGTACGTCTCGTCGTACTCGCCGAGCGCCACCTACCCCGACTGCCAGCCGCCGCACGACGGCATCTCGGTCATCAAGGTGCCGCGCAAGCACCCCGAGAAGGCGGCGGTCGTCGGCTTCCCGGTACTCTTCCCCGGTGAAGGCCCCGACGGCGGCGGCAACCCGGGCGGACCCACCAACCCGGGCGTCTCCAAGACCACCGGCTGCCACGACATCACGGTCCTGCCGTCCAAGGACCTGGCGGCCGGGGCGTGCATGGGCGACGGCATCCTGTTCTCCATCAAGGACCCCGAGAACCCGAAGGTGATCGACCAGGTCCAGGACAACGTCAACTTCGCCTTCTGGCACTCGGCCACCTTCAACCAGAAGGCCAACAAGGTCGTCTTCACCGACGAGTTGGGCGGCGGCGGTGCGGCCACCTGCAACGCGGCCATCGGCCCGAACCGCGGCGCCGACGGCATCTACGACATCGTCGGCAAGGGCGACAAGCGCAAGCTGGTCTTCCGCAGCTACTACAAGATCCCGCGTGCCCAGGCAGACACCGAGAACTGCGTGGCCCACAACGGCTCGCTGATCCCGGTCAAGGGCAAGGACCTCATGGTCCAGGCCTGGTACCAGGGCGGCGTCTCCGTCTGGGACTTCACGGACTCCTCCGCCCCGAAGGAGATCGCCTACTTCGAGCGCGGCCCGCTGAGCACGCAGACCCTCCAGGTCGGCGGCTCGTGGTCGGCGTATTACTACAACGGCTACATCTACTCCAACGACATCGCCAAGGGCTTCGACGTGCTCAAGCTCAGCGACCGGCGCACGGACCAGGCGAGCCGGGTCAGGCTGGACGAGCTCAACGTCCAGTCGCAGCCGGACTATTTCGACTGACCTGACCGTCCCGACGGGTCGGTCCGCCCGGCCGGCCCGTCGCCGGTAGCGAAGAAGCGTGAAAGATCGGTCTCGCACGTCCCGCCGGACGCCTCCTGGGCGTCCGGCGGGAACCCCATCTCCCAGTCCAGCCGATAGCGCTTGAACAACTCGGCCCGCAGAGTGGTGAGTTGCATCGGCACGTTCGGCAGCACCATCGCGTAGACGGACCCCATGAGCAGGGACCGCAGCATCGGGTAGTCCGTGTCGACGTTCCGCGAACCGTGCCGGGCGACGGTGTCCCGCAGCAGCTCGGCGAGCCGCTTCTGCTCCGGGCACTGCACGAAACCCTCCGACTGCAGCAGCCCCGCCATGTGCTGGCGCATCAGCACCGGCCGGTCCCGCGCCAGCCCCAGCACCGCGTCGATGGCCCGCGCCATCCGCTCCCGCCCGTCCTCGGTGCGCGGCTCGCGCTCCAGCCCCTCCTGCAGCGTGCGGTGCATCACCCGGTGCACGGCGGACTGGACGAGCTGGCGCTTGCCCGGGAAGTAGTACGACACCAGACCACGCGCCGAACCGGCTCTGTCCGCGATGTCGGCGAGTGTCGTCGCCTCGTACCCGCGCTCGCCGACCACCTCCAGAGCGGCCTGCAGGAGCCGCTCCCGGGAACGTCTCCGCAACTCTTCATTGACCGAGGCGCTGCGCGGGGACATGCTGTAACTCCTGTGTTGACTGGTTGCCAGCCAACTATACTCAGCACGTCCCGTCCGGCGCCTGGAAAGGCCTGGTCAGGGCAGCCGTCCGTCTGGGGCGACGCGGGGGATCGTCTCAGGCGGGCGGCCTCTTCGCTCCGATGGTGTCCTGAGGCTACTTCCGGGACGGGTCGTGACCTGCGGAACTTCTGTCGCACGGCTTCCGAACCGTCCCTAGAGTGGGCACGAGTGCCGAGTTGAGGAGTGTGCGGGAGATGGAACAGGACCAGCAGATCCTGGCCAGGATCACGGCGATGGTCGAGGACGAGCACAAGCTCCGCGCCGCCCTCGCGTCCGGCGAGATCGACGACACGACGGAACACCAGCGGCTCGGCGAGCTGGAGCGCGAGCTCGACCGCTGCTGGGACCTGCTGCGGCAGCGGCGCGCCAAGACGGAGTACGGGGAGAACCCGGACGAGGCGAGCGCGCGCCCGGCCTCGCAGGTGGAGGGCTACCAGGGCTGACCGCCCCGTCGGGCGCGGTCCCGGGCCGTCCGCGGCCGCACCCGACGCCCGCCGGGCTCAGCCCACCAGCCCCAGCACCGGACGCAGCCCCTCCGGCCGCCGCTCCACCGGCAGGTGATCCACCAGGTGGACCCGGCAGCCCAGGGCCGCCGCACCGCCGTCTGCCTCCGGGCTGTCGCCGACCATGAGCGTGTCCTCGGGGGCGACGCCGAGCGCGTCACAGGCAAGGGCGAACAGCCGGGTGTCCGGCTTCTGGATGCCGTGCTCGTACGACAGCACGTACGCGCCCACGTACCGGTCGAGGCCGTGCGCCCGGAAGACCGGCCGCAGGTCCCACCCGATGTTGCTGACCACCCCGACGGCGATCTCACGTTCCCGCAGCGCGCGCAGTACTTCGACGGCATCGGGATACGGCGACCAGGCGACCGGCGCCATGTGCCGCTCGTAGAGCGCGTCGTACAACTCGGGGTCGGGGAGCGGCACGTGCCGGGCGGCGGCGGTGTACGCGGCCCGGTGCAGCTCCGCGCTCTCGTCCCGGACCCGCCACAACTCACCCAGTTCCGCGGGCAGTCGCTCGGGCTGCGCTCCTCCGGGTTGTGCCCCCGCCACCTCCAGCGCCTTCGCGGCCTGCGTCAACTCCGCTTCCGGGAGCGGGATTCCGGCCTCGTCCACCACGGCACGCAGCCAGGAGTCGGTGGGCTCGATGCGGAAGAGGGTGCCGGAGAAATCGAAGAGGACCGCGGTCATGCGTGGATCTTACGGGGCGGGATTCCGGCGCGCGGCGGGATCATCGCCGTAGGAACCGGTCGGACGCCCCGGTCCCCACCGCTCGTGCACCCCCACCGCGACCGCCACCACCGTCGCCCCCAGCAGCCACCCGCCCAGCACGTCCGACGGCCAGTGCACGCCGAGCCAGATCCGGGTCAGGCCGACGCCGAGGACGGAGACGATGGCCGTCACCAGGGCCGTACGCCACAGGGCTCGGCCCGGGGCGTGGCGGTGCAGGAGCCACAGCAGAAGGCCGCAGGAGACCGCGGCGGTCATGGCGTGGCCCGACGGATAGGCCGCGTAGTGGGCGGAGTCGACAGGGTCGGGCCAGACGGGGCGCGGGCGGTCGAGGGCGGCCTTGAGGGACTGCTGCAGCACGGTGCCCAGGGCGCAGGTCGCCGTCAGCCAGAGCGCTGTCCACCAGGCCGAGCGGCGCCATACCAACCAGACCACGACCGCCGCGCACACGGCACGCATGGTCCAGGGGTCCCAGACCCAGTCCGTGAGGATCCGGAAGGCATCGGTCACGCCTCGTTCGTCCACCGCCCAGCCGTGGGTGGCGCGGGCGATGTCGTCGTCGAGGCCGGTCAGGGGGTGCCACTCGACCGCGACCAGGGCCAGCAGCAGCGCGGAGCACAGGGCCAGGGCGGTGGCGCTGCGGACGGCGGTGCTGTGCCGGGGCGGGGAGTCGACGGGCAGGGTGTGCATACACCGATCCTCGCCGACGGGTGGGGCGGGATGCCAATGCCGGGGCTGTGCCGGTCTCTGTTCCCGAAGGTGTCCCTGGGCCCGTTGCCGCGGTTATCCCAGCGCCCGCAGCCCCGGTACGAACGCCACCAGTACCGGCACCACGGGCACCAGCGCGGCCGTCGCCGTCAGGCCCAGCCGGCGGGCCGCGGTGAGGCGGTCGGGCGGGGCGAGGAGTCGGTCGACGCGGTACGGGACGTGGGCGTGCGGGGTGGGCGAGGGGCCGAACACGCCCCGGTCCTCGTTGAGTTCGACGAGCGCGAGCGCGGTCGTGAGGCGGCCGTGGCGGCGGGAGGCCATGTCGTCGGCGGAGAGTTCGACCAGGCGGTGCATCTCGTCGCGGAACGCGGCGAACACCGGCACTTGCGGGAACCCGCCGGCCAGCGCCCCTGAGCAGTGCAACAGCCAGTCGTGCCGGGCCAGTTCGTGCCACCGCTCGTGCGCGAGGACGGCGTCCAGCTGCCGCCCCTTGAGCCGCCGCAGCGCTTCGGTGGTCACGACGAGTCCCGGCGTCGCACCCGGCAGCCACCACGCGTCCGCGCGCTCGCCCTCCAGTACCACCAGCCGACCCCGTATCGGCTCCTCGCCCGGCAACAGCGGTGCCCGCACGAGGAGTTCGGTCCGGTGTCGCCGACGGCGCGCCCGCGCCCGCAGGACCTCACGGACCAGCATCGCCGCGCTCCATGCCCCGGCGCACGCCAGCGTGACCGCGGTCGCCGCCGCCCAGGGGCCCGTGGCCCCCAGCGCGTACGCCTCCATCACACCCCGTGGGGCGCCGGCGAACACATGGCCGCGCACCGCCTGCCAGGCCGCCGCCGCGCTCAGCGTCATGGACAGCGCACAGCAGAGCAGTACGGCCGCCACCACGCACTGCCACACCCACAGGGCCACCACGGGTTCACGGTCCGGCCAGTCGGCCCGGGCGAGCAGCCTCGGGGCGACCACGGCGGCCAGAGCGCCGAGCAGCAACAGTGCTGCGGGGACCATCATGGCGATCACCCTATGAGCGCGAGGCCGCTCGGCACACGGTCCCGCACGTCAAAGTGACGCAGGCAACGGCGCTGTGCCCCCGGCGGCAGGGGCGTCAGAGGGTGAGCAGCATCGCCACCATCCCGATCCCCATCGACAGCCGGCACGCCCGCGCCAACTCCGGCCGGTCGCCCCAGCCGACGCTTCCGCCACCGGCGGTCACGGGTATCAGGCGGACGCCGGAGAGCAGCACGTACCCGGTGAAGTAGAGGAGCAACACCCCGGTCACCAAAGGGACTCCGGACGAGACGCCGTGCTCGGCGTGGTGTCCGGGGGAGACGGTCATCACGACCGCCATGTAGACCATGGCCGAGACGCCCACCAGATGATGCAGGTGGTGCGGGCTCGTACGCGCCGCCCACAGCGCGCGCAGCCCGGCGGCGCCGAAAACCGCGGCGTAGAGGGGCCAGGTCCAGGACGGCGGGCTGAACACGGCCGCCGGTACGGCCATCGCGGCCATCCCGAAGCCCATCAGCGCCTCGCCGCCCGCGGCCCTGCGTTGCTCCTCGACCCTGCTGCGCATCCGCAGCAGACAGTAGGCCCCGGTCGCCGCGCACAGCGCGACCAGCAGCCAGCCGGACGAAGCCGGTCCGTGCACGCGCACCTCCTCGCTCGACGGTGTCGGACAGTCCGTCGATGCCCACGACACGCAGCGCGCACGCGAGCGCAAGGGTGTACACGGGGAGCATTCGCCGGAGCGCGGCGGGTGGGGGAGAGGTGGTGGGGCTGCCCGGGGCGCCTCCACCTCTATCGTTTACGAGTAAAACACCTGCTAAGGTAATTCTTCATGAGCAGTGCGCCCCCCGCCCCCGCCGCCCCGCGCGTCCGCCCTCTCCCGCTGGTCGGCGTGTTGCGCATGGGCCGCCCCTCGGACATCTGGTTCAAGCCCGCACTGAGCGTCATCGCCTCGGCGGCCCCGCCCAACCTGACCCTCATGGCGCTGGGCCGGCTGGATCTGGCGATGTACACGATGGCCGGGTCGCTCTGCGCCCTGTACGCGCACAACCGTCCGTACGCCGCCCGGGCCCGCGCCCTGGCCTGGGTGGTGCTCGGGATGCTCGCCGGCCTCGCCGTCGCCCTCACCACGGCCTCCCTCACCGGCAGTGCCCTCGTGCTGGTCGCCGTCGGCGCCCTGCTGGCCGCCGCGCAGAAGGCGGTGTGCGACGCGACCCGCATCGGGCCGCCCGCCCATGTGATCTTCACCTTCATCTCCTCGGCCGCCCTCTTCGCCCCGCAGAGTCTCGGCCGAGTCCCCGGTCACCTGGCCCTGGCTGCGGCGGCCGGCGCCTGGGCCTGGCTCGTCGGCATGGCGCCGGTCCTGCTGCGCCCCCACGGACCGGAACGCCGAGCCACGGCACAGGCGCTCAACACGGTTGCCGCGTACGTCGCCGGCCGCGCCACCGCCGTCACGGGCGACGGCCACGACCGCCCCCGAGCCGCGGCAGCCGCCGCCATCCAGGCGGCCTGGCAGTCCGTCCTCGCCACCGGCCCCCGCTCCGCCCGCACCCGGCATGCCTTCGAACGCCTCCTCGTCCGCGCCGAGCTTGCCTTCGCCGCGCCCGCCGACACCGACCCGGAGCGGCTGCGGACCTGGGCACGCGAACTGTGCGGCAGCGGACCCGTCCCCATGGCTGCGACCCCTGAAGCGTCCGACGAACTCCTCGGCGCCGAGGCCGAACTCGCCGCCCCCGCACGCCCGTTGTGGGACCGCCTCGGCCCCCTGGCCCCGCTCGCCGTACGCACCGCGCTCGGCTGCGCCCTGGCCGGATACGTCTCCCTCGCCCTCGGTGTCGGCCGCCCCTACTGGGCGTTGGTGACCGCCGCTTCCCTCTACCAGGCCAACATCGCCCTTACCTGGACGCGCGGTGTCCAGCGGGTCGTCGGCAACCTCGCCGGTGTCCTCGTCTTCGCCGCCGTCGTCCCGCTCGCCCACCTCGCCCCGGCCGCCCTCGTCCTGAGCGTCCTCGCCTTCAACTTCGGTGCCGAGGCGCTGATGAGCCGCAACTACTGGCTCGGCAGCGTCTGCGTGACCCCGATGGCGCTGCTCGTCACCGAGTTCGCCGGATTCGAGGAGCCCGGGCGGCTGATCACCGAGCGGGTCGTCGACACGCTCGTGGGGGCGCTGGTCGGCTTCGTGGCCGCCGTCGCCGTGACCAACCGGCGCGCGGGCGACCGCGTCGAGAACGCGCTGGCCGCCGTGGAGGGCGCCGGCGAACGCGCCGCCCGTCTTCTCGCGACGCCCAACCCCGCCCCTGCGGCCCTGGAGTCCGCCCGTCGCGGCCTTGCCGCCGCCCTGGTCGACCTGCGCGCCACGTTCGACGCGGCGTCCGGCGAGTGGTGGCAGCGGGCCCTGCCCCAGGAGCGGGTCGTGCGCGCCGAACAGGCCGGACACCGTACCCTCGCCGAGACGGCACGGCGCCCGGGGACGGCACCTGGACGCGCGTAGGAGCACGACCTCGGAGGGCGTACGACCATGACGGCAAGCAACCGGGAGACGGACTCGCGCGCCCAGGGCGGCGACACCGTCTCCGGGGTCGTCCGGCAGTGGCAGGCCGTCCACCCCGGCCTCGACACCGGGCCCATGGAGATCATCGGCCGGGTCAACCGCTGCGCCGCCCTCCTTCAGCAGGCCGAGGACGCGCCGCTGCGCCGGGCGGGCCTCAGCCGCCCCGAGTTCGAGCTGCTCGGCGCGCTGCGGCGCACCGGCCACGAGCTGACCCCCGGCGAACTGGCCCGCGAGACCTTCTCCTCGGGCGCCGCCGTCACCAAACGCCTCAAGCAGCTCACCGAGCGCGGCCTGGTCGAGCGCCGCGGCGACAGCCGGGACCGGCGCGTCGCCCACCTCCGCCTCACCGACGCGGGTCGCGACCTCGTCGACGCGATCCTGCCCGAACAACTCGCCTACGAGACCGCCGTACTGTCCGTCCTCGACCCCCAGGGCCAGGGCGAACTCGCCGGACTGCTGCGCGAGTTGCTCGGACGGCTTGAGGGCAGCGCGGGCGCGCTGCGGGTCTGAGCGTCCGCGCGCCGACCTGGTTCCCGAACGCCCCCAAGCCTCCCCGCCATTGACGTGATCGACAAGCTGTCTCTACCTTCGAGCAGGTCGGTTCGGATCATCGACCGGTGTACGGGATGTCGAACGAAGGAGGGGTGCCGTGGCAGTGGACCGGCTCACCGTCGACCTGGGCACGCGGACGGGCCCCTTCCACGGCGGTGCCAGTGGCACGCTCTACGGGCTGTACGGCGACGGAGTGCCGAGCCGCGCCGTCGTCGAGGGCATGTACGTCCGCACGGTCACCACCAAGGCCCAGGACGGCGTCCAGCACCCCGGCGCCGACGCCCTGGAGATCCTGCCGTCCTTCGTCGCGGCCGGCGGCCGGGACGTCTACGTCTATCTCACCGACATCCACCGCGGCTTCCCCTACGAGTGGCCGGGCGCCACCGGCGAGGAACGGCTCGCCGCCTACCTGGAGAGCATCCGCCGTCAGGTCGGACAGGTGCTGACGCTGGGCGCGCTCAAGTCCCATGTCGTGTACGTCCCGTTCAACGAGCCCGAGGGCAACATGTTCGGCACGGGGGAGTGGAGCTACGACCAGGTCTCCTGGCGCACCGAGCCGCAGCCCTACTTCGCGGCCTGGCAGCAGGCGTACCACCTCATCAAGGGCCTGGACCCCGAGGCGCGTGTCGCCGGGCCCAACACCTGCGAGCTGTACCCCGAGGTGCGCACCTTCCTGGAGTTCGCCAAGGAACAGGGCGTGCTTCCCGATGTGATGACCTGGCACGAGCTGTCCTCGCCGGACGAGGTCCGTAGGAACGTCGCCAAGTACCGGGAGCTGGAACGGGAGTTGGGCATCGGCCCGCTGCCGGTCAACCTCAACGAGTACGCGCACAACTACCACTTGTCCGTCCCCGGGCAGATGATCCAGTGGATCGCCGCCGTCGAGGAGTCCAAGGTCGACGCCGACATGGCGTACTGGAACATCGCCGGCAACCTCAACGACTCCGCCGTCGAGGCCAACAAGGGCAACGGCCAGTGGTGGTTGTTCAACGCCTACGGGCAGTTGACCGGGAACACCGTGCGCGTGACCGCGCGGCATCCCAACGTGCAGTACACCCTCCAGGGCGTCGCCGCGCTCGACCGGGAGAAGCGGCAGTCCAGGGTGCTCTTCGGCGGGGCGGCGGGCGCGGCAGAGCTGGTCGTCGAGGGGATCGACGCGGAGCTCTTCGGGCCGACCGTCCACGCGCGGCTGCTGGAGATCCCCTGGAGCGGCCAAGTCGGCGCCTCCGAAGCGCCGTTGCGACTGCTGGACGGTGAACTGCCCGTCGTGGACGCCACGGTGACCCTGTCCCTGGCCGACCTCGACGCGATGTCCGCCTACCAACTGATCCTTGCCCCCGGTGGCAACGGAGCCGCACCCCTGCCGCCGTCACTCGTCTGGCGACGGACGTACGAGGCCGAGGACGCGACCTACACGGGCTCCGGCTACTCAAGGAACGGTCCCGAGGGATCCCCGTCCGACGTCGACAGGTTCGCCACGTCCGGTGGCCATCACGTGGGCGGCCTGCGCACCGACTCCGACGGCGTGCTGAGCTTCGACGTCGAGGTCCCGCGCGAGGGCACGTACGAGGTGCGCGTCTTCGCCAACTCCCACAACCTGGCCGACCTGGTGCGGGAGCACGGACCCACCAACGTCTTCCTGCGCGTGGACGGCGAACGACCGCGCGAACTGCTGCTGCCGCTCGGCTACAAGTGGGCGGTGTGGGGCCACACCGACACCGAGGTCGATCTCACGGCGGGCCCGCACCGCATCACGCTCGCGGCCCGGGACCCCGAACTCGGTGCGACCGAGGGCGACGCCGTCATCGACAAGCTCGACCTGCTCCTGCGCGAGGACCGGGACTGGGACGTGTACGACGCCGAGTACGCGGCGCTCGATGCGGGCGCCCGCATCGACTACGACCACCTGGGTGCTTCGGGCCCCGGCACCGTCGTGCTCCCGCGCGGCGGCACCGTCACCTTCTGGGTGCACGCGGCCGACGACGGCGAGGCAACGGTGACCGTCGACCTGCTGGGCCCCGGAGAGGGCCAACTCACGGTCAACGGCGAGGAACTGGGCCCGGTCCGGCGCGGTCCGGTCCCCCTCTTCCTGGCCGGAGGGATCAACAAGGTGACGGTGACCGGGGGTTCGGAGCGCCTGGTCGTCGACCGGCTCAGGATCGGACCCTCGCGCGGACTGCTGCCCACGACGGTGTACGCGGCCGAGGAAGGCGTCCTCACCGGCACCGTGAAGGCGGCCGCACACTCCCGCGCGACCGGTGGCAAGGCCGTCGACGGCATCGGCGCGGGCCCCGGCAACGCGCTCACGCTGACCGTGACAGCCGCACGCGCCGGTCGGCACGCCCTCACGATCCGCTACTCCAACGGCGAACAGGCCCCCGCGACCCACTACAACCCGGACCCGATCTGCCGTCACGCCGACATCTCGGTCAACTTCGCCGACGAGGCCGCACCGCACCGCGTTCTGTTCCCCACCACCTTCCACTTCAACGACTTCCGGCACCTCTCCGTCCCCGTCACCCTCCACGAAGGCACCAACACCCTCACCTTCACCGCCGACGAACTCCCCGACTTCGACGGCCGATCGACCAACCCGTACGGCCAACGCTCGGCCTACGCCCCGGTCATCGACCAGGTCACGGTGACACCGCTCGCCTGACCCACCGGCCCGGCCCGGCCGGCGAACTCCCTCGCGCCAGGCCCCGACACCGGCGTACCCTCACCCCGTACCGCATCGCATGGCGGCCTCCAGCCCATCAGCCTGACCCGGAGGTCCCGCATGCCCGCGCCCACCGTGCGCCCCTTCCACCGCGCCGACCGCGACCAACTCACCGATCTGGTCAACGCTCATGTCTCCGCCGTCCTGCCCGGTGTCTCCGTATCGGTGAACACCGTCCTCAGCGGACTGGAGCGGCAGCCCGGCGAGTTCATCACCGATCCGTGGGTGAGCGAGCGGGCGACCCTCGTCGTCGAGTCGCGGCGCCATGTCGTGGGCGCCGCCCACCTGTTGCGCTACCGCGCCGACGACGAGGTCGGCGAGACCTGTCGGGACGCCGGCGAGATCGACTGGTTCGTCTGCCATCCGCCGGCCTCCTTCCGGCCGGACGCCGAGCGGGCCGCCGACCAGCTGATGACCGCGTGCCTGGCCCAACTGGCCAGGTGGGACGTGCGCGTTCGGTACGCCGACGGTTCCGTGCCCGCCCCCGCCGTCTACGGGCTGCCGCGCAACTGGCCGCATGTCCGGGCCGTGTACGAGCGGGCGGGCTTCCGGCACGTCGGCGACACGGAGGTCGTCCTGATCGCCCGGGTGGCCGACCTGCCGGCGTCCGCGGCCGAGCCCGGGACGACGTACGAGCGCACCTTGGGGGAGTGCGGAACCCGCATCACGGCGTACGCCGACGACCGCGCGCTGGGGTTCATCGAGGTGGACACGGTCCACGCCCGTCCCGAGCGGCACGCGCGCGTGGCCGGTCTCGCCGACATCGGCAATCTGTACGTCGCACCAGGCGCGCACGGCACGGGTCTGGAGCGCCGGCTGCTTGGCGAGGCCGCCGACTGGCTTCGGCTGAGCGGCGCGGACCGACTCCTCGCCTACGAGGCGGCCACCGACCGGGCGGCACTCGACCTGCTGCGTACCGCCGGATTCCGGGAGCTCACCCGTACCGACCGGCACTGGGAGCACCGACCGGGGTGAGGTCAGATCCCGGGCCGGGAACGGATCGGATGGTCGGCCGGTACCTCCACCAGCACGATCGGAGTCCCGTCCGGGTCCTCGATCCACATCTCGATCAGCCCCCAGGGCTCCTTCACCGGCGGCCGGACGACGGCGACCCCCTTGGCCCGCAGCTCCTCGTGCGCCGCCGCCGCGTCCGCGACCTGGAGCCACAGCCGCACGGCCGGGGAGGGCGGGGTCTCGGAGCGGCCCGAGACCTCCAGGAAGCCGCCGCCGAGGAAGTAGACGGTGCCGCGTTCGGGGCCCGTGCCGAACTCGCGGTAGACGGCGAGGCCCAGCTGATCGCCGTAGAAGACCCGGGAGCGCTCGGGGTCGGTGGGGCGGAGGAGGATTCTGCTGCTCAGTACATGCACCATGCACCCTGACCCTAGTGGCGGCGTTAGGCTCGTCCCTGCCCGCGCCGCGCCACCGATCGGAGCCGCCCCATGGACACCGCCGCCACCGGACTGACCTTCCGTGACGCCACGGACGCCGACGTAGACGCCCTGGTCGCGCTGATCGAGTCGGCCTACCGCGGCGACGACAGCCGGGTCGGGTGGACCACCGAGGCGGACATCCTGGAGGGGCAGCGCACCGACCCGGAGGGAGTGCTCGCCGTCATCCAGAAGGCCGACGGCCGGTTGCTCACGGTCGAGCGGGAGGGCGCGATCATCGCGTGCTGCCAGCTCGAACACCGCGGTGACCACGCCTACTTCGGGATGTTCGCGGTCAGCCCGAAGCAGCAGGGCGGCGGACTCGGCAAGGTGATCATCGCCGAGGCGGAGCGCGTGGCCCGCGAGACGTGGGGCGTCACGGAGATGCACATGACGGTGATCTCCGTGCGCGACGACCTGATCGCCTGGTACGAGCGCCGCGGCTACCGCCGTACGGGACGGATGACGCCGTTCCCGTACGGCGACGAGCGGTTCGGTGTGCCGCAGCGTGACGACCTGCAGTTCGAGCTGCTGGTCAAGGAGTTGGCGTGACGTTCATGCGGTGAAGCGGCCGGTGCGCTTGATCTCGGGGTAGTCGGTGGTCGCGCCGTCCAGCTCCAGGGCGCGCACCAGTCGCAGATGGTCCTGCGTGTTCACCACCCAGCCGATGATCCTCAGGTCCGCCTTGCGGGCCTCCTCGACGACCTCCAGGGTGACCCGGCGGATGTTGAGGCAGAGGGTCGTCGCCCCGGCGTCGACGGCCCGGGTGACGATGTCGGGTCCGAAGCGGCTGCCGATCAGGGCCGTGCGTACGCCGGGCACCAGCCGGCCGATCTCGGCGACGGCCTCGTCGTGGAACGAGGACACCTCGACGCGGCCGGCCAGATCCCGCGCCAGCAGCACCTCGGCCAGCGCCCGCGCCGCCGCCACGTCCTTGATCTCGGCCTGCAGCGGCGCCTTGACGGCGTCCAGGACCTCCTCGAAGACCGGGACGCGCTCACCGCGGCCCGCGTCCAGGGTGCGCAGCTCGGCGAGGGTCTTCTCGGCGATCGGACCGGTGCCGTCGGTCGTACGGTCGACATCGGTGTCGTGCATGACGACGAGGGCGCCGTCCTTGCTCAGGTGCAGGTCGAGTTCGATGACGTCGAGACCGCCCTGTTGGGCGGCGACGAAGGAACGAAGGGTGTTCTCGGGTTCGACACCCATGATCCCGCGGTGACCGATGGTAAGGAAGTTCAAGGTTCAACTCGCTTCCGTCGACGGCGGCTCAAAGCCCGCGCGGACCGGAGCGGACGGCCGCGCGGGCAGATCCGCAGCCTAATGGCCAGGCCCCGCGATGTACCCGTGCGTACACAGGAGATCGGGGTGACCGCGAGAGGCGCGGATTGACCGATGGCCGGTTTCGGCATCCGGCTCCCCGGGTAGCGGCGCGAGGTCCCTTCGGTGGCCTGGGAGGCTTCCGGCGGGAAAAAGTTCTGTTACGAACAAGGGCGGCAGGATAATCTCCCAAGATCCCCCTTGCTGGGAGGAAGCTCGTATGTATACGGTTTCCATACGCGAGGTTCTCCCGTGGAGGATGGGGCATGACGGAAATTCTTGTGCAGGCGGCCGAGGGAGAGCGGATCACTCCCGCGACCAGGGTGGTCGAGCACCCGGCGTGGCCGGTGCTCAAGGACGCCGTGGAGCGGATCCGGCCATGGCAGTCCAAGGACGGCTCGATCGACTTCGAGGCCGAGGGCGCGCCGGCCCGCGCGGACGCGGAGGACGCCGTACGACGGGTCGTGGCCGCGGTGGACGAGCTGTCCCCGCTGCTTCCGCACGACCGCGCCTATCACGAGGCCCTGGCCGCCGACCTGCGCCGCTGGGCCGACGGCGGTTTCCAGGTGCCCGACTTCCTCGACTCGCTGCTGGCCTTCCAGCCCGCGGCCAACCGTGCGGACGGTCTGCAGCACCTGGTCGTCTTCCCGATGTACACGCAGAACGGCAACCCGGACCGCAACCTGGAAGCCGTCGTGCTGCGCATGGTCTGGCCGGACTGGCTGGCCGAGCTGGAGCGCACGCGGTATGACAACGCGCTGTTCTGCGGCATCACGTTCGAGGACTTCACGGCCGGCTACGACACCAACTCCGCCGTTCTCTTCCCGGAGACGATCGCCGTGCGCCAGGCGCCGGAACGGTTCTCCTGGGGTGGCATCTTCTGCGACCGCGAGGCCGCCCGCTTCCGCCGGGTCACCGAGGCCGCCGTCGACATCCTGGGCGTCGAACTGCCCGCGGACGTCGCCGCGATGGTGCACGACCAGAAGCGCTGCGAGGAGGCCTTCGTCCTGTGGGACATGGTCCACGACCGCACCCACAGCCACGGCGACCTGCCCTTCGACCCGTTCATGATCAAGCAGCGCCAGCCGTTCTGGATGTACGGCCTCGAAGAGCTGCGCTGCGACCTCACCGCCTTCAAGGAGGCCGTCAAGCTGTCGGCCGACGGTGTCCCGCAGGCCCGTGACGTGCAGTACGCGGTCCTCTTCGACCGCATGTTCCGCTTCCCCGTCACCGGCGAGCGCGTGCGCAACTACGACGGTCTCGGCGGTCAGCTCCTCTTCGCCTACCTGCACAAGCACGACGTCGTGCGCTGGACCGACAACAAGCTGCACATCGACTGGCAGCGCGCCCCCGAGGTCACCAACCGGCTGTGCGCCGAGATCGAGGACCTCTACCGCGCCGGCATCGACCGCCCCAAGCTCGTCCACTGGTTCAAGGCCTACGAACTGGTCTCCACCTATCTCGCCCCGCACCCGGGCTCCCGCTGGGCCAAGGGCCCCGACGCCCTGGACCTGAGCCTGCCGCCGCGGAAACTCGTGGATGACGTGCTTCCGGACGAGTTTCCCCTGAGCATGTTCTATGAGGCCCTCTCCAAGAAGCTGAAGAACGTGATCGCCGAGACCAAGGGCATCACCGCGGAGAGCGCCGAGCGGATCGCCGCGTGAGCGACCGCACCACCAGAACCACTGCTCAGGAGGCGAAGAACATGGGGAACGGCGCTCTCAGCGGTGCGGTGATCGCGGTGGCCGGCGCGGGCGGACCCGCGGGCAGGGCGGCACTGCTGCGCCTGGCCGAGGCCGGCGCGACCGTCGTCGGCGCGGACAACGACCCGCAGCGGCTCGCGGAGGCCGTGGACGCGGCCCGCTACGCCTCCGGCGGAGCCACTGTCACGGGCGAGCCGGTCGACCTGCTGAACCTGGAGTCCACCCGCGACTGGGCCACCCACATCGAGAAGGAGTTCGGCCGCGTCGACGGCCTGGTCCACCTCGTCGGCGGCTGGCGCGGCAGCGAGACCTTCATCAAGACCAGCCTCGACGACTGGGACTTCCTCGAACTGCTGCTGATCCGCACGGTGCAGCACACCTCCCTGGCCTTCTACGACGGCCTGCAGCGCAGCGACCGCGGCCGGTACGTGCTGATCAGCGCCGCCGGCGCGACGAACCCGACCGCGGGCAACGCCTCGTACGCCGCCGCCAAGGCCGCCGCCGAGGCCTGGACGCTCGCGCTCGCGGACGCCTTCCGCAAGGCGGGGGGCACCGACGAGCCGGCCTCCGCGGCTGCGATCCTGGTGGTGAAGGCGTTGGTGCACGAGGCGATGCGCGCCGAGCGGCCCAACGCGAAGTTCGCGGGCTTCACGGACGTCAAGGACCTGGCCGACGCCATCGTCGGCGTCTGGAGCGAGCCCGCCGCCGAAGTGAACGGAAAGCGCCTGTGGCTGACCGAGCAGCCGTGAACCCTCCCCGCACCGACGCGCGTCGCCACCACGACCCGGAGACCCGCGGCTTCGCCAGCGACAACTACGCGGGCGCCCACCCGGAGGTACTGGCAGCCCTGACCCTCGCCAACGGCGGCCACCAGGTCGCGTACGGCGAGGACGACTACACCGACAACCTCCAGGCGATCATCCGCAGCCACTTCGGAGCCACCGCGGAGGCCTTCCCGGTCTTCAACGGCACCGGCGCCAACGTCGTCGCGCTCCAGGCGGTCACCGACCGCTGGGGCGCGGTGATCTGCGCCGAGAGCGCGCACATCAACGTCGACGAGGGTGGCGCCCCCGAGCGCATGGGCGGCCTCAAACTGCTCACGGTGCCCACGCCCGACGGCAAGCTCACGCCCGAACTGATCGACAGGCAGGCGTACGGCTGGGACGACGAGCACCGTGCGATGCCGCAGGTCGTCTCGATCACGCAGAGCACCGAACTCGGCACGCTCTACACGCCGGACGAGATCCGCGCCATCTGCGACCACGCCCACGCGCACGGCATGAAGGTGCACCTGGACGGCTCCCGCATAGCCAACGCGGCGGCCTCCCTGGACGTCCCGATGCGGACGTTCACCAACGCGGTCGGCGTCGACATCCTCTCCCTGGGCGGGACGAAGAACGGTGCGATCTTCGGCGAGGCGGTCGTCGTCATCAACCAGGACGCCGTCAGCCACATGAAGCACCTGCGCAAGCTGTCCATGCAACTCGCCTCCAAGATGCGCTTCGTATCAGTGCAGTTGGAGGCCCTGCTCGCCAAGGACCTCTGGCTGCGGAACGCCCGCCACGCCAACGAGATGGCCCAGCGCCTGGCCGAGGGCGTCCGCTCGGTGCATGGCGTGGAGATCCTCTATCCGGTGCAGGCCAACGGCGTCTTCGCGCAGCTCCCGAACGACGTCAGTGAACGGCTGCAGCAGCGGTTCAGGTTCTACTTCTGGGACGAGGCCGCGGGGGTCGTGCGCTGGATGTGCGCGTTCGACACCACGGAGGACGACGTGGACGCGTTCCTGGCGGCGCTCAAGGAGGAGATGGCGCGGTAGCCGTACCGAGGACCTGGATGAATAAGTATGCGGTCAACTGAAAAGTCATTGACGCTCAGGTGATCGCTTTCCTATGCTCTGCAGGCATGGAGCTGATCCAGAACACTCCCGATCTGTCCGCGTACTTGGCCGCTGACGAGGTCATCGACCATGAGCATCCGCTGGTGCGTGAGACGGCGGCGCGCTTGGCCGGGAAGGCTGCGGACTCGTATGCCTATGCGCGGCTCGCCTTCGAGTTCGTGCGGGACGCGATCCCGCACTCGCAGGACTCCGGTGATCCTCGGGTCACCTGGCGCGCCTCCGACGTCCTGGAGCAGGGCACCGGCATCTGCTTCGCCAAGTCGCACGCCCTGGCCGCACTGCTGCGGGCCGAGGACATTCCGACGGCGCTGTGCTACCAGAAGTTCGACGTGGTCCACGGCCTGGTCGCCGTGCGCTTCAACGGTGCCTGGCACCGGCAGGACCCTCGGGGGAACAAGCCGGGCGTGGATGCGCAGTTCTCCCTGGACGGTGAACGGCTGGCCTTCGCGCCCGACCCCGAGTTCAATGAGCTGGACTATCCGGTACTGTACGCTGAACCGCATCCGGTCGTGCTGAACGCCCTCAGGGCCGCCCCCGACCGGCCCCACCTGTGGAAGACGCTCCCGACCGCACTCTGAGGCAAGCCATGACCCTCTCGCTGACCGTGTCCCCCGACGTCCGCGCCCTCGCCCCCGGCTTCACCCATGTCGCGATCGAGGCGCACGGACTCGTCAACGGCCCCAGCACCGAGGAGAGTTCGGCCCTCCTCGACGACGCGGCCCGCCGCCTCGCCGCCCGTCTGGAGGGCCGCGCCCCGCACGAGGACCCGCACATGGCCGCCTGGCGCGAGGTCTACACGGCGTTCGGCTCGAAGCCCTCGCGCACCCGCAACTCGGCGGAGGCGCTGGCCAAGCGAGCCCTGTCGGAAGCCGGCCTGCCCCGGATCAACGTGCTCGTCGACCTCTACAACGCCATCAGCGTCGCCCACCTGATCCCCGTCGGAGGCGAGGACCTCGACCGGATCAAGGGCGGCATGCACCTCGTACGGGCCGCCGGGGACGAGGACTTCGTGACCGTGGCCGGGGGTGAGGAGACTGTCGAGCATCCCGACGCGGGCGAAGTGGTGTGGCGCGACGAGACCGGCGTGACCTGCCGCCGCTGGAACTGGCGCCAGGGCCCCCGCACCCGCCTCACCGAGGAGACCGTCTCGGCGCTCTTCCTGCTGGAGAGCCTGGCCCCGATGCCGGTCACCGAGGTCGAGGCGGCGGGCGCCGAACTCGCCGAGCTGCTGGGCAAGTTCAGCCCGGGGGCACGGATCGACGTGCGTCCGGCGACCGGGGCCTGAACCGGGCCGATCGGCGGAGGCGTGCCGACAGACGTCGGACCGACGGTCCTACGTCAGTGGGCCTCCGCCGCCTTCACTTCTTCCGGCGTAGGAGCCGTGCCGCCCAGATGGGCCGGCATCCACCAGGTGTCGTTGGCGTCCTTCGGACGGACGGGGTAGGCGCGCTGGGCGGCCTCCAGGAGTTCCTGGACGCGCTCGCGCAGTTGGCGGGTGATGGCGCCCGCGTACTTGTCGCGGGAGGCCTCGATCGCCTCGCCCACGCGGATCGTGATCGGGATGTGGCTGCGCTTGAAGTTGCGCGGCTGGCCCTTGGTCCACAGGCGCTGCGTGCCCCACACGGCCATTGGGATCAGCGGTACGCCGGCTTCCTGCGCCATGCGAGCGGCACCCGACTTGAAGCTCTTGAGCGTGAACGACGGAGAGATCGTGGCCTCCGGGAAGACCCCGATGACCTCGCCGGACCTCAACGACTCCAGCGCGTGCGCGTAGGCCGTCTCGCCCTGCTTGCGGTCCACCGGGATGTGCTTCATGCCGCGCATCAGCGGGCCGGAGATCCTGTGCCGGAAGACGGACTCCTTCGCCATGAAGCGAACGAGACGTTTCTGCGGGAGGGCCGCCAGGCCGTCGAAGACGAAGTCCAGGTAGCTGATGTGGTTGCTCACCAGCACGGCGCCGCCCGAGCGCGGGATGTTCTCCGAACCCTGGCAGTCGATCTTCAGGTCCCACGCCTTGAACAACGCCTGGGCGAAACCGATGACGGGACGGTAGACAAGCTCTGCCATGGACGGAGTGGACCCTTCCTTCTCGGCCAGGGGAGTGAGCTCCCGGCGGGAAAGCTACGCAGCCGTAGGTTTACGGCATCTCGCAGATCGTGCCCCAAGAACGGCCGGGGAGCCACCCCCAGTGCCTGTGAACCGCGAGATCCTCGTCACGTCGGCGCCCAGTGATCCACCTCGGGCTTTTAAGTGCCCTTTACTTCCTCATCACTCCGCGCGGGCGGTCACGCGGCGCAGGACCAGGTACATCTCGCAGCCCAGGCAGTACCCGAACGCGCTGTTGAGGAAAGCCGCCGCCAGCGCGGCCCCCGTCGCCGCCAGTCCGAGCCACTGCGGACCCAGCGTGAAACCGACCAGCCCGACGACCGCGAAGCCCAGTCCGACCGCCTGCGCGAACCGCGGCGGCTCCGGCGGCTCGAACTCGGTCGGCGGCCCGATCCGGGGGCGTACGGCCTTCCGGAACACCCAGCCGTAGGGCGACCGTCCCACCCCGCCCGCCGCGCCGAGCGCGAACGCGAGTGTCTGCCAGGCGAGCAGCCAGACGTTCCCGGTGATCAGCACGACCGCCAGCACCACGGTCGTCAGAGCCGCGCCGAAACGGGGGCCCCGCACATCGATGTCCATGAATCAAGCATTCCGTACAGGGAACGATTTCAGCCAGCGGGAATCTTTGCAGTCTCGTGAATGCTTGTGCAGGTGATGACCGGACTCGTGGTGTGCGTGGCGGTGCTCGCGATGGCGAGCGCCTACGGAGTGCTGCATCGGCGGCGGAGCGGGAGGGTACGGGTGCGCGGGCGCGACGACGGAAAGCGGCTCGGCGCGGGCGAGTTGGGCGCGGACCTCGGCGAGCGCGCCACGCTCGTCCAGTTCTCCAGCGCCTTCTGCGCGCCCTGCCGGGCGACCCGGCGGGTTTTGGGCGAGGTCGCCCAACTGGTACCGGGCGTGACCCACGTCGAGATCGACGCCGAGGACCACCTGGACCTCGTCCGTGAACTCGACATCCTCAAGACCCCGACCGTCCTGGTCCTCGACGCCGGCGGCCGGATCGTCCGGCGTGCCACCGGCCAGCCGCGCAAGGCCGACGTCATCGCGGCACTGGGGGAGGCGGTTTGACGACTGTGTCGCGGACGGTGAGGCATCTCCCATATGCCGGAACGTACTTGACTGTGCGTACCACCTATCGTCAGCCTGACCGTATGCCTTCGGAACTCCTTCTCTTCGAGCGGGTCCACGTGGACCTCGCCCGCACCGCGAGTGCGCGCTGTCCGGGCTGCTGAGCAGCCACGGACCCGCTCGCCCCTCTTCCCAGAAGGAACAACTCCATGACGGCCACGCCCGACCTCGGCGCCCGTACCCCTCAACTCGCCTCTCCCGACCTGCTGCGGTCCGTCTTCCGCCGGCATGCGGCAGGCGTCGCCGTGATCACCGCAGCGGGTGACACCGGCCCGGTCGGCTTCACCGCAACCTCGCTCTCCTCCGTCTCCGCAGAACCTCCTCTGCTCTCCTTCGGCATCAGCACCGGCGCCTCCAGCTGGCCGGCGATATCGGCCACCGAGCACATCGGCGTCCACATACTCGGGGAGCACCAGCAGGAGTTGGCGGCCACCTTCGCCAGGAGCGGCGCCGACCGCTTCGGGGCGCCCACCGTCTGGCGTGAGGGTCCCGAAGGAGTTCCCGTCCTGGACGACGTGCTGGCCTGGCTCGTGTGCCGGGTCCACGCGCGCGTGCCCGCGGGGGACCACCGTGTCGTCCTCGCCGAGGTCGTGCTCGGCGACCCCGCCGGTCCCGGGCGCCCGCTCCTCTACCACCAGGGGCGCTTCAGCGGCCTGCGGGACTGAAGTCCCTGCCGCCGCCCGGCCGTCGTCGCGCCCCGGTCCGCCGCCGTTCTGCGGAGCCGTCGAGTTCCGATTACGCTGCGTTGCACAGGTCACAGTTCAAAGCGCTTGCTTAGCGGGCAGGAACTGGGTGTACTGGCGAGTAATATTTCGTTCGGAGCGCAGGCCGCCCCGACCGGGATCGGCCGCTTGAGGCGCCTATGCTGCCTTCAAGAGGCAGCCGAAAAAAAGACGAAGCAGTAGGAGAGCCGGCGTGAGCTTGAGGATCGTTGTCACTGTGAAGTACGTGCCCGACGCCACTGGCGACCGGCACTTCGCCGATGACCTGACCGTCGACCGGGACGACGTGGACGGTCTGCTCTCCGAACTGGATGAGTACGCGGTCGAGCAGGCGCTGCAGATCTCGGAGAACTCCGACGACGACGTGGAGATCACCGTCCTGACGGTGGGTCCCGAGGACGCCAAGGACGCGCTGCGTAAGGCGCTTTCCATGGGCGCCGACAAGGCGATCCACGTCGAGGACGACGACCTGCACGGCACGGACGCGATCGGTACCTCGCTGGTGCTGGCGAAGGCGATCGAGAAGACCGGCTTCGACCTGGTCGTCTCCGGCATGGCCTCCACCGATGGCACCGCGGGCATCGTCCCGGCCCTGCTCGCCGAGCGCCTGGGCGTCCCGCAGGTCACCCTGCTGTCCGAGGTCACGGTCGAGGACGGCGTCGTCAAGGGCCGCCGTGACGGCGACACCGCCTCCGAGCAGCTGGAGGCCTCCCTCCCCGCGGTCGTGTCGGTCACCGACCAGTCGGGCGAGGCGCGTTACCCCTCCTTCAAGGGCATCATGGCCGCCAAGAAGAAGCCGGTCGAGGCCTGGGACCTGTCCGACCTGGAGATCGAGACGGACGAGGTCGGCCTCGAAGGCGCCTGGACCGCCGTGGACTCCGCGGCCCAGCGCCCGGCGCGCACCGCGGGCACGATCGTCAAGGACGAGGGCGAGGGCGGCAAGCAGCTCGCCGAGTTCCTCGCGGGCCAGAAGTTCATCTAAGGCCCAACTCGCTTTCCTCCCCTCAGACTTCGCAAGCACGCAGGAGATCATCCCCATGGCTGAAGTTCTCGTCTACGTCGATCACGTGGACGGTGCCGTCCGCAAGCCCACCCTGGAGCTGCTGACCCTGGCCCGCCGCATCGGCGAGCCCGTCGCGGTCGCGCTCGGCGCGGGTGCCGCCGACACCGCCGCCACGCTCGCCGAGCACGGCGCGGTGAAGGTGCTGACCCACGACGCCGCTGAGTACGCCGACTACCTCGTCGTCCCCAAGGTCGACGCCCTCCAGGCCGCCGTCGCGGCCGTCTCCCCGGCCGCCGTGCTGGTGCCGTCCTCCGCGGAGGGCAAGGAGGTCGCCGCCCGTCTCGCGCTGCGCATCAAGTCCGGCATCCTCACCGACGCCGTCGACCTCGAAGCAGGCGACGAGGGACCGGTGGCCACCCAGTCGGTGTTCGCCGCCTCCTTCACCACCAAGACCCGTGTCAGCCAGGGCACCCCGGTCATCACCGTCAAGCCCAACTCCGCCGCCGTCGAGGCCGCTCCGGCCGCCGGCGCGGTCGAGGCCCTGGACGTCACCTTCTCCGAGCAGGCGACCGGCACCAAGGTCACCGCCCGCACCCCGCGCGAGTCGACCGGGCGTCCGGAGCTGACCGAGGCCGCGATCGTGGTCTCCGGTGGCCGAGGCGTCAACGGCGCCGACAACTTCGCGATCATCGAGGCCCTCGCCGACTCCCTCGGCGCGGCCGTCGGCGCCTCGCGCGCCGCGGTGGACGCCGGCTGGTACCCGCACACCAACCAGGTCGGCCAGACCGGCAAGAGCGTGTCCCCGCAGCTGTACATCGCCAACGGCATCTCGGGCGCGATCCAGCACCGGGCCGGCATGCAGACCTCGAAGACGATCGTGGCGGTCAACAAGGACGCCGAGGCCCCGATCTTCGACCTCGTCGACTACGGCGTCGTCGGCGACCTCTTCGACGTCGTCCCCCAGCTGACCGAAGAGATCAACTCCCGCAAGGGCTGAGCCGGTCGGGGCCGACCCCCTGATCCGTGCGACGGCTGTACGAGGCCCCCGCGACCGTGCCGACGGTCGCGGGGGCCTCTGCTCATGCCAGGGTGAGCGAGACCTGCACGGGCAGGTGGTCGCTGGGGAACTGGCCGTTGAGGGAGAAGGTGTTGATCGTCGCCCGGTTCGTCCGTACCCCAGGTGAGGTCAGGATCCAGTCGATGCGGTCGCCGTTGGGTCTGGGCTCGCTGAAGCTGTGGAACGTCCCGTACAGGGGGCTGCGTTGTTCCGCCACGTCCCAGGTGTCGACGAGCCCGGAGCCCACCAAGGTGTCGTAGGCGGGGTTCTTGTGCGCGGCGACATTGAAGTCGCCGGTGACCACCACGGGCAGGGCGCGGTCGAGCTGTGCGATCCGCTGGGTCATCAGCGCGGCGCTGCGTTCGCGCGCGTACTGGCTCACGTGGTCGAAGTGGGTGTTGAGGACGTAGAACTCCCGTCCCTCGTCGGCGAGATCGCGGAAGCGGACCCAGGTGACGATGCGGGGGAAGGCGGCGCCCCAGGTGTTCGAGCGGATGGTCTCCGGGGTGTCGGAGAGCCAGAAGGTGTAGTGCTCGAGCGGGAGCAGGCGCCGGAGGTCGTAGTAGATCGCCGTGGACTCGTCGCGGCTGCCTCCCTCGCGGCCGGTGCCGACCCACTCGTAGTAGCGGCCCAGGTCGGCGTCGATGTCGCGCAGTTGCTGGTAGAGGCCTTCCTGGGTGCCGATGATCTGGGGGCGCGCGCGGTGCAGCAGTTCGCGCATCACCGGCCTGCGGTCCTTCCAGCTGTTGGGCTCCGAGGTGCTGGCGAAGCGCAGGTTGAAGGTCATGACGTCGAGGAGAGGTGCCGGGCGTGCTCGGCGCAGTCGCGGCCCGGCGGTGGCCGGCGACGCCGATGACGCGGGGATCGCGGCGCTGGAGAGGGGCACGGTGACCGCCGCGGCCAGCACGGCTTTCAGGCCCAGACGGCGGGTGACTCGGCGGGGGCTCGGCACGGAGGCTCCTTCGGTGGCAAAAGGCCGGACGAGTCGTGCGTACGGGTAGGGCGAGTCGTGCGTACCGGTAGGCGAGGCGTGCGGGTGCGGGCTTGCGTGCGCGGTGGGTCGTGCGTGCACAAGGGTGGTACCCGGGGGTGATACCCACGGATGAGATCGGCGTGAACATGCCGGGATGGCCGCGTGGCTCCTCGTGGACACGGTGTTGACCATCCCGAAGGTGCCCCGATAACTTCATTCAACGGATTGTTGATTCCGTACAGTGGAAAACAGGAGGGTGCGGGATGGGTCAGGGCCAGCAGGAGAACGTGTCGACGAGCCTCGCGGGCGCCGTCAGTGAGGAGATCAGCGCCTCCCTCGTCCCGGTCGACGCCGAACTGGAGCGCCGCTACCCCGGAGACCCCGGCACCCGCCAGCCCGTCCACACCGTGTACGTGCCCGGTGACGTCTTCGCCGCCGACACCATCCGCTCCTGGGGCGACCGGGCGCTCGCCGCCCTCGACGAACACGCCCCCGACGCCGCCTCCTTCGCCGCGGTCCTCGGTCTGAGCGACGAGCTCGCCGAGCCCGTCCACGCGCGCGTGCGGGCCAAGTTGGAGCGCGAGCCCATCGAAGACCTGCGCGTCGACTTCGAGGACGGCTACGGCCCCCGGCCGGACGCCGAGGAGGACGAGGCGGCGGCCCGCGCGGCCCGGCTGATCGCGGAGGCGTACGCGAAGGGGACCGCGGCGCCGTACATGGGCATCCGTATGAAGTGCATGGAGGCGTCGGTGCGGGACCGGGGCATCCGCACCCTCGACATCTTCCTCACCGGCCTGATCGAAGCCGGCGGTCTGCCCGACGGGCTGGTCCTCACGCTGCCCAAGGTGACCTACCCGGAGCAGGTCACCGCCATGGTGCGGCTCCTGGAGGCCTTCGAGAAGGCGCGCGGTCTGGAGCCCGGGCGGATCGGCTTCGAGATCCAGATCGAGACCAGCCAGTCCATCCTCGCCACCGACGGCACCGCCACCGTCGCCCGCATGATCCAGGCCGCCGAGGGCCGCGCCACCGGACTGCACTACGGCACCTTCGACTACAGCGCCTGCCTCGGTGTCTCCGCCGCCTACCAGGCCAGCGACCACCCGGCCGCCGATCATGCCAAGGCGATCATGCAGGTCGCGGCGGCGGGCACGGGCGTGCGGGTCTCGGACGGCTCGACCAACGTGCTGCCCGTGGGGTCGACCGAGAAGGTCCACGACGCCTGGCGGCTGCACTACGGGCTGACCCGACGGGCCCTCGCCCGCGCGTACTACCAAGGCTGGGACATGCACCCCGGCCACATCCCGACCCGCTACGCGGCCGTCTTCGCCTTCTACCGCGAGGGCTTCGAGCAGGCCGCCCTGCGCCTCACCCGGTACGTCAACCGGGCCGGCGGTGACGTCATGGACGAGCCCGCGACCGCCAAGGCCCTCGGCGGCTATCTGCTGCGCGGTCTGGACTGCGGCGCCCTCGACATCGCCGAGGTGTCCCGCGCGACCGGGCTGACCCGGGCCGACCTGGAAGGCTTCGCCGCGCCGCGCCGCGGCGACCTGACGGTCTCGGCCAAGTAGCGGCCCTGTCACAGCCGTCACCTGCGGCTGGCGTTGTCACCCGCGCCCCGTAGTCTGTACCGCACGCATTGACGTGTCACAGGAACGGGGCAGCGGTGTCTTCGGGGGACTCCTTCAACGGAAATGGTCAGACGGACGGAATAGGCCGGCTGCTCGCCGGGCGCTATCGCATCGTCGCCCAGCTCGGGCGCGGCGGCATGGGCGTCGTCTGGCGGGCGATCGACGAGGTCCTGGGCCGCGAGGTCGCGGTCAAGGAACTGCGCACGTACAGCGACGCGGACGCGCCCGAACTCGCCGATCTGCGGCTGCGGATGCAGCGCGAGGCCCGTGCGGCGGCCCGGATGCGGCATCCGGGAGTCATCGCGGTGCACGACGTGGCGGAGGTCGACGGCCGCCCGCTGATCGTCATGGAGCTGGTGGACGGCCCGTCCCTGGACGACGTCCTGCGCGACCGCGGCACCCTGGACCCGCGTGAGGCGGCCGGGATCGGTGCCAAGGTGATGGACGCGCTGGCCGCCGCCCATCGTGCGGGCGTCCTGCACCGCGATGTGAAGCCCGGCAACATCCTCCTCGAGCGCTCGGGCCGCGTCGTGCTCACCGACTTCGGCATCGCGACCATGGACGACCCGGGCGACGGCTCGGCCACCCACCTCACCCGCAGCGGCGAACTCGTGGGCTCCCTCGACTACTTGGCCCCCGAGCGCGCCCAGGGCTCCGACCCGGGACCGGCCTCCGACGTATGGGCCCTGGGCGCCACGCTGTACGCGGCGGTCGAGGGCGCCTCGCCCTTCCGCCGTACGTCGACGTACTCGACGCTCACGGCCATCGTCGACGAGGCTCTTCCCGAGTCCCGCGCCGCGGGTCCGCTGCGTCCCGTCCTGCGACAGCTCCTGGCCAAGCGCCCCGAGGACCGCCCGACTGCCGAGGCGGCCCGCCACCTGCTCCAGGCGGTGGCGGACACGGTCCCCACGGACGTCCGGACGACGACCCTGCGGGAGAGCGGCGCGCCCGCGGCACCGCCGCGCGCGGAGACCGAGGTCAGCCTTCCCTCGGTGCCGCCGGGGTTCGGGCCGGTGGAGCCGGTGGCGGGACAGGACGTCGACACGGGCGTCTCGACGGACTCCGGGGCGCACGGGCAAGTGGGCCCGGCAGGTGGGCAGTTCGGCCCGGCCGCCGCGGGATTCGGCGCCGGGGAGCAGGCCGACCACGGCTTCGGGACGCCGGAGTCCGGGGCGCTGACCCCGGCGGCCGGCGGAGCGCCTGTGCCGGGCTTCGGGCCTGTGGTCCCGGGGCCCCCGGACTCCTCCGAGACCGGCACCATGGCCCCCGCTTCCGCCCGCCGCCGCAGGGGCAAGGTCCTGCTCGCGGCCGTCGCCGTCACGCTCGTCGTCGCGGGGGCCGGCACCTCCGTCGCCCTGTTGAACAGCAACAGCGACGACAAGAAGCAGACGCAGTCGGGTGCGTCCGTCGACGCGGACGGCACCCCCGCCTCGGCCGTGACCGGCAGTCCCGACGCCGCCCGCTCGGCCGACGACAAGCCCAGCGAGCAGGGCGACAAGGGCTCGCCGAGCGCGTCCAAGGGACCCGGTGGGAAGTCCGACGGAACTCCCACCCACTCCGGCACCACCCCGGCTCCGAGCAAGACCTCCGGGAGCGGCGGCACGACAGGCGGCGGCTCCGGCGGCGGCGGGACCACGGGCGGCGGCTCCGGCGACGGTGGTACGACGGGCACGGGCGGCACCACCGGCGGGAGCGACCCCACCGAGGACCCGGCCTGCACCTCCATAGGCGGCGGAAAGTACAACTGCACGGTCTGGCGCACCACCAAGTCCTACACGGCCTCCGGCACCGAGGTCGGCGTCCTCGGCTCGGGCACCAACTACTTCTTCTGCCAGGCGAACCTGGGCCGCCGCGAGACGTACGGCGAGTGGACCAACGTCTGGTGGGCGAAGACGGACGACGACAGCGGCAACACGAACGTGTACGTCAGCGACGTCTACATCAAGGGCGGGGACAACGACTCGCCCGTCCCGGGGCTCCCGATCTGCTGATCCGGTAGGAACCTCTCCAGGCCGGAGACCGTCACCCGCTTCTCCCGCGCGAACAGGCGCGTGCCCCGCTCGCACAGCCGGCGGTCGGCACGCGCCCGCGCGCAGAACTCCTCGGGTGTGACACCGAACAGCTCCCTCAACCGCGCTGATCCCACGAGGAGTTCGGTGAGCAGCTCCCGCTGGCCCGGGTGCGGGCGGGGGGTGCCGGTGCCGTCGTGCAGGACTCCGCGCCGGTTGACGTAGGCGTACGCGCCGGCCAGCTCCGTGCCGTCCGGCTGCTCGATCCGTACCGTCGGCGAAGGCAGCCAGGCCCGGCGGTAGTTGCCGTCGGGCAGCGGCACCCCTTCGCTGGCGTCCACGACCGCGAGTTGCTCGCCGTCGAGCCAGATCACGAACAACTCCCGTACCGCGCCCGGGGCTTCGACAGGTGACGCCGACACGTAGCCCATGCGGCTGACGTGTGCGGAGACCCCCACGTCGAGGCCTGTGACCCGGGTCCGCACCATCGGGATGGGCGAGGTGATCCCGTACTCGGCCATTTTGTGGCGGAGTTGACCCGGGCAGGCGTTGGAGCCGACGGCCAGGACGGGCGCGCGGTTCTCGTGCACCAGGCGGTCGAGCGGCAGGAAGGGGGTGCCTTCGAGCGGCACGAAGCGGTCGCCGTCGAGCAGGCCCGACTCCGTCGGCCACGCCCCCGGATAGAGCAGCGGACGGTCGCGCGGGGCCTCCGCCAGGCCCAGTGCCTCCAGTGTGCGGTCGGGCATGCGCGCCTCAGACCGACGGGGGCACTTCGCCCGAGCCGCGGGCGATCAGGCGGGTCGGCAGTTCGATGCGCTCGGGGGCGATGAGGGTGCCGTCCAGCTGGCGGAAGAGGCGCTCGGCGGCCGTGCGGCCGAGGGCGGCCGCGTCCTGGGCGATGACGGTGACGCCCGGCTGGAGCAGGTCGGCGAGCTCGAAGTCGTCGAAGCCGACCAGGGCCACCGGACGGCTGTGCTCGGCGAGCACGCGGACCACGGTGACCGTCACGCGGTTGTTGCCCGCGAAGATCGCGGTGACGGGATCGGGACCGGAGAGCATCTCCTCGGCCGCCCGGCGCACCCGCTGCGGGTCTGTCACGCCCAGGGACATCCAGGAGTCCTCGACCTGCGTCCCCGCGTCCTCCAGGGCCGCCCGGTAGCCGCGCAGGCGCTCGGCGGCCGTGTGGATGCGGGGCATGTCACCGATGAAGCCGATCCGGCGGTGGCCGTGCGCGACGAGGTGGGCGACGCCGTCGCGGGCGCCGCCGAAGTTGTCGGAGAGGACCACGTCGGCGTCGATCCGCCCGGCCGGACGGTCCACGAAGACCGTGGCGACGCCCGCCTTGAGTTCGGGCTCCAGATAGCGGTGGTCGTCACCGGCCGGGATCACCACCAGGCCGTCCACCCGTCGCGCGCACAGCGCGAGGGCCAACTCCTGCTCGCGGTCCGGGTCTTCGGCGCTGGAGCCGTTGATCAGCAGGGCGCCGTGCGCACGGGCCACTTCCTCGACCGCGCGGCTGAGCGGGCCGTAGAACGGGTCGGCGAGGTCCTCCAGGACCAGACCGATGCTCGCGGTGCGGCCCTTGCGCAGCACGCGCGCGCTGTCGTTGCGCCGGAAGCCCAGCGCGTCGATGGCCTCCTGGACCCGGCGCTCGGTCTCCGGGGTGACGCCGGGCTCGCCGTTGACCACGCGGGACACGGTCTTCAGGCCGACGCCGGCCCGTGCGGCCACGTCCTTCATGGTGGGACGATTGCCGTAACGAGTGGCGTTGAGGTGGTCTGAGCGACGGGCGGTCTCTGGCACGATGCGCTGTCCTGTCCTTGTTCGTCCCATGGGGATGCGTCGGACCATGAGGTTGTATGAGGATGTGGCGTCGAGCATAGAGCCTGGACAACGTTGTCATATGCGAGAGAGACTGTCCACCGCAAACTCCGGCCTGCGCCCCCACCGCGAGACCGGACCGCACTTCTCCGTGGTTGAAAGGGGAACTTTCCCTGGGCCGACGGAGACCCAATTGGTTGACGGGGAGATCCGACACTGATGCACACCGACTTCGTGGCCGCGCTCGACATCGGCGGCACCAAGATCGCCGGGGGGCTGGTGGACGGCCACGGCCGGATCGCGGTGCGTGCCCAGCGCGCGACGCCCGCGCAGGACGACGGCGAGACCGTGATGGGAGCCGTGGCGGAGGTCCTCGGCGAACTCACCGCCGCACCCGAGTGGGCACGCGCCACGGCGCTCGGTATCGGCAGCGCGGGCCCGGTGGACGCCAAGGCGGGCACCGTCAGCCCGGTGAACGTGCCGGGCTGGCGCGACTTCCCTCTGGTCCGTCGGGTCCAGGAGGCGGCCGGCGGGCTGCCGGTCGAGCTGATCGGCGACGGTGTGGCGATCACGGCGGCCGAGCACTGGCAGGGCGCGGCCCGCGGCCACGACAACGCGCTGTGCATGGTGGTCTCCACCGGCGTCGGCGGCGGCCTGGTCCTCAACGGCCAGCTGCACCCGGGCCCGACCGGGAACGCGGGCCACATCGGCCACATCAGCGTCGACCTCGACGGCGACCTGTGCCCGTGCGGCTCGCGCGGCTGCGTGGAGCGCATCGCGAGCGGCCCCAACATCGCGCGGCGGGCCCTGGAGAACGGCTGGCGGCCGGGCCCCGACGGAGACACATCGGCCGCCGCGGTGGCCGCCGCCGCCCGCACCGGCGACCCGGTCGCGGTGGCCTCCTTCGACCGGGCCGCCCAGGCGCTGGCCGCCGGCATCGCGGCCACGGCGACCCTGGTGGAGATCGACATCGCGGTGATCGGCGGGGGCGTGGGCAAGGCGGGCGACGTACTGTTCACGCCGCTGCGCAAGGCCCTGGGCGACTACGCGACGCTCTCCTTCGTGCAGGGCCTGCAGATCACGCCGGCCCAGATGGGCACGGACGCCGGTCTGGTGGGAGCGGCCGCGGCCGCGCTCGCCCGGCGGGCGGACGCGGCCACGGTCTGAGGGCCCTGGGCAGGAACGTTCCCGTGCTGCTGGGCCCCGCGGGGGCTCAGCAGCTCAGCTGCGCCCCCGCCCAGTCCGCGTGGTCGGAGTCGTACCCGTCCCCGCCGTTGGTGACGACCAGGTGGATCACCTCGGCGCCGGTCACGTCCGCGGTGATCGGCTGGGCGGGCATCGCGTTGGTGAGGGTGCCGGTCGAGGCGACCTTGGTGCCGTCGGCCCAGATCTCGAAGGCGACGGAGCCGTTGGCGCCCTTCTCGTCGTCGACGCCGACGTCCGCGGTGACCTTCTCGCACGCCTTGCCGGTGTAGAACTCGACGTCGCTGTCGGCGTGTACGCCGAGTCCCTTGGCGTACACGACTCCGCCGAGGGTGATCGGATGGCCGTCGCCCGCGTCGCTCTCGCCGTTGCTGGTGTTGCGCTCCACCGGCCCCCAGCCACTGGTGGCCGACAGCCACGGCAGATCCCCGAGCCCGGACGTACCCGCGGGCGGCGCCACGACCACGGTCGTGGTCACCGGCAGGACGCTGTCGACGCGCTTGCCGCTCGGCGAGCGGTAACTCGCCTTCAACTTCAGGTCGTACGACCCTGTCGGCGTCCCCTGCGGCGCGGTGAGCGACCATTTGCTGCGCAGCGAGCGGCCCGTCCTCAGCTCCTTGGCCTTGGTCGACGAGGTCGCCTTGATCTTCCAGCCCGCGGGTCCCGTCAGCGCCACCGAGACGTGCTCGGCCGACGTGCGGCCGAGGTCGGTGACCGTGGAGGTCAGCGAGACCTTCTTGCCCGCCTCGACCAACGGACTGCCGCCCAGGCCGAGTTCGACGGCCGGCGGGTTGGTGGCCCACTTGCGGTCGGCGGAGATCCGCAGCAGGACCGTGCCGTGCGCCGGGACGGTGGCCGCGATGGTGCCCGCGGTGTTGAAGCTCTTGTGCTGCCACAGGTCGCGCTGCGTGTAGGCGTGGGCGCGGGGCAGGCCGACGGCGGTGGCGGTCGTGGCGATGCGCTGGGCGCTGCCCGACTCGTTGAAGAGCGCGACCGCGCGGCTGCCGTCCTTCATCTGCTTGCTGACGACCCAGCGCCCGCCCTCGGAGGAGACGACCGTGCCCTGCTTGCCCAGCGGGTCCTGGTCGACCGCGACGACCTCCTTGTTGTCGAGGATGTCGAAGGTCGCCTGGGTCGCCTTGCGCAGGTCCGAGCCGATGAGCAGCGGGGCCGCCATGATCGACCACATCGAGAAGTGCGTGCGGTACTCGGTGTCGGTCATGCCGCCGTTGCCGACCTCCAGCATGTCCGGGTCGTTCCAGTGCCCGGGTCCCGCGTACTGCGCGAGTGGCAGGTTCTGCTTGAGGATCGACACCATCGAGCCCCAGTTGTCGCTGATGTCACCGGTCGTACGCCACAGGTGGCCCACGTCCGCCGCCCACTCCCAGGGCTTGTTCTCGCCCCATTCACAGAGGCTGTAGACGATGGGGCGGCCGGTCGCCTTCAGCGCGTCGCGCATGGTGTTGTAGCGCAGCTTGGCGTCCACGCCCTGGTTGTTGCAGTTGTCGTACTTGAGATAGTCCACGCCCCAGTCGGCGAACTGCTGGGCGTCGCTGTACTCATGGCCGAGCGCACCGGGGAATCCCGCGTCGTTGCACGTCTTCGTGCCGGCGCTGGTGTAGATCCCGAGCTTGAGCCCCTTGGAGTGCACATAGTCGGCAACGGCCTTGATCCCGTGGGGGAACCGCACCGGATCCGGTACGAGCTTGCCGTTCGCGTCCCTGCTCGGCAGCGCCCAGCAGTCGTCCAGGTTGACGTACTGGTAACCGGCGTCCTTGAGACCCTTCGCGACGAACAGGTCGGCGATTCCCTCCACCATGGCCTCGTTGAACTCCGGGCGGCAGTTCGTGGAGTTCCAGTTGTTGAAGCCCATCGGCGGGGTGAGGGCGAGGCCGTCGGCGAGGGCCGGCGCGGCAGGCCGGGCGGGAGGCTCGGCGGCGGGTGCGGCCACGGCCGGCGCGGCGAGCCCCGCCGCGCACAGGAGGCCCGCCGTGAGCGCTCCGACCATTCTTCGTCGGGTGGTGCGGGTGTCGAGGTGATGCATCGTTGCAGTCCTCCGAACGCGCGAAAGATGGGATGACGTCATGTTCGTGTCATCCATGCGCGTTTACGGTAGGACGTGTCCGACTGTGTTGGAAGAGGTGCGGTAACGGTAGTTCGGGTTGATGGTCCGGACCGGAAGCGCGTAGAACATCGGAGCTTCTCGGGGTTTTCTGTGAACCGCCAGTCAGCAGGCGACACGGGGTGCGTGATCCCGGTGCGTGACCCCTGCCCGGTCCGCGCAGTTGAACCGGGCATGAAGAAGCGCAGCATGCTCGCCATCGCCTCCCTCGCCACCGGGTTCGTCGTCGCCGCGATCAGCCCGTCGCACCAGGGCGACCACCAGGTACTCGGTGACCAACAGTCACTGGGTGGCCTCAGCGTCGACGACACCCTCGGCGCGGTCGCCGGCACCATCAGCAAGGACAGCTTCGCGGACGCCGACAAGACCCTGGGGCAGAACGGCTGACGTCACCTTCCGTCCCGACAGGGCGCCGATGTCCCCACCGTGACGGTGGGCATCGGCGCCCCTCTTCGTGCGCCCTCAACTGCGGCTGGTTTCCGTGGCAGGGTGAAACGGGCAAGCCTCAGGGGGCCAATAGAAGAGGGGGAACTGTCCGTGATCGTCTGGATCAACGGAGCGTTCGGTGCCGGGAAGACCGCCACCGCACGGGAACTGATCGACCTGATCCCGAACAGCACGCTCTTCGACCCCGAGGTCATCGGCGCGGCGATGACGCACCTGCTGCCGCCCAAGCACCTCGCCGAGGTCGGCGACTTCCAGGACCTGCCGATCTGGCGACGCCTCGTGATCGACACGGCGGCCGCGATGCTCGCCGAACTCGGCGGCACCCTCGTGGTCCCGATGACCCTCCTGCGCCAGGAGTACCGCGACGAGATCTTCGGCGGTCTGGCCGCGCGCCGCATCGCCGTCCAGCACGTCCTGCTGGCTCCGGCGGAAACGATCCTGCGGGAGCGAATAGCCGGGCGGGAGGTCCCACCCGACCTCCCCGACGGCGAGCTGCGGCAACGTCAGTGGGCCTACGACCACATCGAGCCGTACCGCGCCGCCCTCGCCTCCTGGCTCACCGCCGACGCCCACCCCGTCGACTCCGGGACCCTCACCCCGTACGAGACCGCCCTGCGGATCGCGGAGGCGTGCGGGCGTGGGGAGGTGCCGGTCTGCGACATCGTGCAGACGCCCGAGCCCACCGCCGAGACGCTCGCCGCCGGGGTGCTGCTCTTCGACGAACAGGACCGGGTGCTGCTCGTCGACCCCACCTACAAGGCCGGCTGGGAGTTCCCCGGCGGTGTCGTCGAACCCGGCGAGGCCCCCGCCCGCGCCGGCATGCGCGAGGTCACCGAGGAGACCGGCATCCGCCTCGCCGACGTACCGCATCTCCTCGTCGTCGACTGGGAGGCTCCCGCACCGCCGGGCTTCGGCGGACTGCGTCTCCTGTACGACGGTGGGCGCCTCGACTCCGCGGAGGCGGCCCGCCTGCTGCTGCCGGGACCCGAACTGCGCGAGTGGCGCTTCGTCACCGAGGAGGAGGCGGCGGACCTGCTCCCGCCGGTCCGCTACGAGCGGCTGCGCTGGGCGCTGCGGGCCCGGGAGCGGGGCGCCGCGCTCTATCTGGAGCGCGGCATCCCCACGCCGTGACGCCGCCGACCTGCCGGAATGCGAAGGGAGTCAGCTCGCCGCGTAGTTCCGCAGGAACAGCGCCTCCGCCACCGACAGCCGCTCCAACTCCTCGGGGGACACACTCTCGTTGACCGCGTGGATCTGTGCCTCCGGCTCGCTGAGACCGATCAGGAGGATCTCCGCGCTCGGGTAGAGCGAGGCGAGGGTGTTGCACAGCGGGATGGAGCCGCCCTGGCCGGCGTACTGCATCTCCTGGCCGGGGTAGGCGACCGCCATCGCCTCGGCCATCGCCGCGTACGCCGGGCTGGTCGTGTCGGCGCTGAACGCCTGGCCCTGGCCGGTCTGTTCGATGTGCACCCGGGCGCCCCACGGCGTGTGCGCCTCCAGGTGGGCCTGAAGCAGCTTGGTCGCCTCGGCGGCGTCCACGCCCGGCGGCACCCGCAGGCTCACCAGCGCACGTGCGCTCGCCTGCACGGACGGCGTCGCACCGACGACCGGCGGACAGTCGATGCCGAGGACGGTGACGGCCGGGCGCGCCCAGATACGGTCGGCGACCGTGCCCGAACCGATCAGCTGTACGCCGTCCAGCACCTTCGCGTCCTGCCGGAACTGCTCCTCCTCGTACTGAAGACCCTCCCAACCGGCCGCGGGGGCAAGCCCGTCGACGGTCGTCGAACCGTCCTCGGCGCGCAGCGAGTCCAGTACGCGGATCAGGGCGCCCAGCGCGTCCGGGGCGGCGCCGCCGAACTGGCCGGAGTGGAGGTTGCCTTCGAGGGTGTCGATCCGCAGGCGCAGGAGCGTCATGCCACGCAGGGTGGTGGTGACCGTGGGCAGACCGACCCGGAAGTTGCCCGCGTCGCCGATCACGATCGTGTCGGCCGCCAGCAACTCCGGGTGCTCCTCGGCGTACCGCTCCAGACCGCCGGTGCCCTGCTCCTCCGAGCCCTCGGCGATGAACTTCACGTGGACCGGGGCACCGCCGTCGGCCTTGAGGGCCCGCAGCGCGAGCAGGTGCATGATGACGCCGCCCTTGCAGTCGGCCGCGCCGCGCCCGTACCAGCGGCCGTCGCGCTCGGTCAGCTCGAAGGGGGGAGTGGTCCAGCCGCTCTCGTCGAGCGGGGGCTGCACGTCGTAGTGGGCGTAGAGCAGGACCGTCTTCGCGCCCTCGGGGCCGGGCAGATATCCGTAGACCGACTGCGTGCCGTCGGGGGTGTCGAGCAGGGCCACGTCCTGGAAACCCTCGGCGCGCAGGGCGTCGGCGACCCAGGTCGCGGCGCCCTCGCTCTCGCTCCTGGGGAACTGGTCGAAGTCGGCCACCGATTTGAACGCCACCAGTTCGGCGAGCTCCGCCTGGGCCCTCGGCATCAGCGAGGCGACGGTCTCGGCGACCGGATTCGACGACATGGGCACGCTCCTTGTGGGTGCGACGTTGTACTGGTGAAGTGCTGTGATCCTCCCACAGCGGTCCGCGGCGACGCCCGCCGTAGGATGCGGGAGACAGGTGCGGCAGGCGGCGTGATCGGGAGTAACGGACCATCGTGAGCAGCGAGAACTCTTCGGCGGACGACGGACAGCGGGTGTGGGACGTCGTCGTGGTGGGTGCGGGGCCCGCGGGGGCCTCCGCCGCGTACGCGGCCGCGGTGGCGGGGCGGAGCGTGCTGTTGCTGGAGAAGGCGGAGCTGCCCCGGTACAAAACGTGCGGCGGGGGCATCATCGGACCCTCCCGCGACTGTCTGCCACCGGGCTTCGAACTCCCGCTGCGCGACCGCGTGCACGCGGTGACGTTCTCCAACAACGGTCGCTTCACGCGCACCCGCCGCTCCAGGCAGATGATGTTCGGGCTGATCAACCGGCCCGAATTCGACCAGCAGTTGGTCGAGCACGCGCAGAAGGCGGGCGCGGAGCTGCGTACGGGCGCCACCGTGCAACGCGTCGAGCAGCACGGCTCGTCCGTGCCGGACCGGCGTACGGTCGCCGTCGTGCTGCAGGGCGGCGAGACGCTCCTCGCCCGTGCTGTGGTCGGCGCGGACGGCAGCGCCAGCCGCATAGGAGCGCACGTCGGCGTGAAGCTCGACCAGGTGGACCTCGGCCTGGAGGCGGAGATCCCGGTACCCGAGACCGTCGCCGAGGACTGGAAGGGGCGGGTGCTCATCGACTGGGGCCCGATGCCCGGCAGTTACGGCTGGGTCTTCCCCAAGGGCAACACGCTGACGGTGGGCGTGATCTCGGCGCGAGGTGAAGGCGCGGCGACCAAGCGGTACTTGGAGGACTTCATCGCCCGGCTCGGCCTCGCCGGGTTCGAACCGAGCATCTCCTCCGGGCACTTGACGCGCTGCCGGGCCGACGACTCGCCGCTCTCGCGCGGACGGGTGCTGGTCTGCGGGGACGCGGCGGGGCTGCTGGAGCCGTGGACGCGCGAGGGCATCTCCTTCGCGCTGCGCTCGGGGCGGCTCGCGGGGGAGTGGGCCGTGCGGATCGCCGAGGCGCACGACGCCGTGGACGCCCGGCGCCAGGCGCTGAACTACGCGTTCGCGATCAAGGCGGGCCTCGGGGTGGAGATGAGCGTCGGCAAGCGGATGCTGGCCATCTTCGAGCGCCGTCCGGGCCTGTTCCACGCGGCCCTCACCGGCTTCCGACCGGCGTGGAACGCGTTCCGGGAGATCACCCAGGGCAAGACCTCCCTCGCCGAGCTCATGCGCTCGCACCCCATGGCCCAGCGCGCCCTGACCGCGCTCGACAAGCGTCCTGTGGAGGGCGGTTCGGTCGACGCGGGCGGGGAAGCGGGCGCGGCGGGAGAGGCCGGCGCGGTCGGTGGCACCGGTGGTGTCGGTGGAACCGGTGCGGTCGGCGAGGGCGGTTCCTCCTGACCGTGCGGTGGGGTCACTTCGCGACCGTGATGCGGAAGACAGGGTGATCCGGCGCGGCCGCGATGATCTCCTCGTCGGTGGACTTCGCGGTGACGCCCTGGAAGTACTGGTTGACCTCCCAGCCCCACTTCTCCAGGTAGGTCCGCAGGATCGGGAGCTTCTCGGCATCGGGCAGCTCCTGCGCGGTGAACGTGCGGATCCTGCGCCCGACGCGCAGCTCGCCGCCGCCGGCGACCCGCATGTTCCGCACCCACTGGGAGTGGCCGCGGGCCGAGACGATGTACTGCGTGCCCGCGTAGATGTGCGGGTTCACCGGGACGCGCTGCATCCGGCCGCTCTTGCGACCGCGCACCGACATCTCGGCGGAGCCCATGAGGCTGATTCCGTGCCGGGCCATCCAGCCCAGGACGCTGTTGAAGCGGACGGTCAGCGGGCTGCCCTTGAGGTAGTACGGCGCGGGCGAGGATGCGGACGCGGACTCGGACATGGTGGTCTCCCCTCAGCGGGAGAGCGTCGCTCACTTTTGTGAGCACTGCTCTCGCTTGTGGTGTCAGTCTGCATCGGATCAGCGATCCAAAGCAAGAGCGGTGCTCTCTTTTTAGCGCGGCGCTCACATCTGTGTGCAGTGCTCCACTTTCATGGCACACTCGCGAGCATGAGCACCGCACAGGGCGCCCGTGCCAGGGCCAGGATCGAAGTCACCGCGGCCATCAAGGACGAGGCCCGCAGACAGCTCGCCGCCGAAGGCGCCGCCAAGCTGTCGCTGCGCGCCGTGGCCCGCGAGCTGGGCATGGTCTCCTCCGCGCTCTACCGCTACTTCCCCAGCCGCGACGACCTGCTCACCGCCCTCATCATCGACGCGTACGACTCCGTGGGAGAGGCGGCGGAGGCGGCGCGCGACGCGGCGGCGGCGGCGGAGGAGGCGGGGGGCGACGTGGCCGGTCCCGTGGGGCGGTGGGTCGCGGCGTGTGAGGCCGTGCGCCGCTGGGCCCTCGCGCATCCGCACGAATACGCGCTGATCTACGGTTCGCCCGTCCCCGGGTACGTCGCCCCCGACACAACCGTCCCGCCCGCCTCCAGGGTCGGCCTGGTCCTGATCGGCATCGTCCGCGACGCCCTCCGGGGTCCCGGACTGACCATGCCCCCGTTGTCCGAGGAACTGCGCCCCGAGGCCGAGCGGTTGGCCGCCGACATCGCCCCCGACCTCCCGCCGGCCGTGGCGACGGCTCTGGTCGCGGCCTGGGCGCAGCTGTTCGGGCTGATCGGGTTCGAGCTGTTCGGCCAGTTCCACCGGGTGGTGGAGGACCGGGAGGCGTTCTTCCGGCACGGGGCGGGCCGGCTCGCCGCGAGTGTGGGGTTGCGCTGACGCGGGGCCAGGCTCTCGGCGAACCTGGTCCGGGCTCTCGGCGACCCCGGACCAGGTCTCGGCGACACCTCGGCCGCCGACGGCTGACGTACTTCCCCGGGAGTACCCGTGATCACCACGCCTGGCGGACGCCGGGCCGGGACGGTGACGTCTAGCGTGGCGGGCATGGAAGAGCAGCGTGTGCGCGGGGGCGGCCCGCCCCAGTGGTGGCGGCACGGGCCGCCGTGGCCGAACCGCTGGAACGAGGAGCAGCGCGGCGCCCGCTGGCCGTGGCGCTCCACCCTGGTGCTCACCGTCTTCGTGCTCGCCGGGTCGAACTACGCGGCCCACCAGCAGGTGCACGAGCGGGCCGAGCTCAACGCCTTCGCGCGCGTCCTGCTGATCGTCGGCTCGGGACTGCTGCTGTGGCGGCAGCGGCATCCCGTGGCCGTCGTCTTCGGCACGTCCGCCGCCGCCATGGTCTACCTGGGCGCCGGTTTTCCGTACGGACCGGTCTTCCTCACCGTCGCCCTGGCCTGCTTCAGCGCCGTCGTCGCCGGGTACCGGCGGGCCGCCTGGGGCGCGGTCGGGATGCTGTGGGCGGGGCACGTGCTCATGGCCCACTGGCTCTACCGCTGGCTGCCGCCGTCCGGAGACGCTGCGGCGCGCTGGGGACAGGAGGTCGTCATCGCCACCTGGGTGGTGGCGATCGTGGCGGTCGCCGAGCTGGCCAGGACGCGGCGCGAGCAGTGGGTCCGCGAACGCGCCGAGCGGGCGCAGGCGGCGAAGCGCCGGGCCGACGAGGAGCGGCTGAGGATGGCCCGCGAACTGCACGACGTCCTCGCGCACAGCATCTCCGTCATCAACGTCCAGGCGGGCGTGGGACTTGCCCTGCTGGACACCGATCCCGAGCAGGCGCGCACCGCGCTGACCACCATCAAGGCGGCGAGCAAGGAGGCGCTGGGCGAGGTCCGCCAGGTGCTCGACACACTCCGCACGCCGGGGGACGCGCCGCGCGCACCGGCGCCCGGCCTGAGCCGCCTGCCCGAACTGGTCGAGCAGGCCGGGAGCGCGGGCCTGACGGTGGACGTCGAGGGCAAGCCGCCCCGCCTCGCGCCCGGCACGGACCTGGCCGCCTTCCGGATCATCCAGGAGGCGCTCACCAATGTCGTACGCCACTCGGGCTCGCGCCACGCGCGCGTGCACCTCGTCCACGACGCGCGGGAGCTACGGCTGCGGATCGACGACGACGGGCCCGCGACCGGTGCCGACGCGGGCGGCGGCGGCAATGGGCTGGCCGGAATGCGGGAACGGGCCGTCGCTCTGGGTGGCACGATCGAGGCGGGCCCGCGCCCTGACGGAGGGTTCCGGGTGCTCGCCGTACTGCCGTTGAAGGTGAAGGCCAAGGAGGACGACCGGTGATCCGCGTACTGCTCGCCGACGACCAGTCACTCGTGCGGGCCGGCTTCCGGGCGTTGCTCGACGCGCAGCCGGACATCGAGGTGGCGGGGGAGGCCTCCGACGGTGAGGAGGCGGTGCGGAAGGTGCGTGAACTGCGCCCCGACGTCGTCCTGATGGACATCCGTATGCCGCTGCTCGACGGACTGGCGGCGACCCGCCGCATCACCGACGACGGCGCTCTCGAAGGCGTCAAGGTGGTCATGCTCACCACCTTCGAACTCGACGAGTACGTCTTCGAGGCGATCCGTTCGGGTGCCTCCGGCTTCCTGGTGAAGGACACCGAGCCGGAGGAACTCCTGCGTGCGGTACGGGCGGTGGTCGAGGGCGACGCGCTTCTGTCACCCGGAGTCACCCGCCGCCTGATCGCCGAGTTCGCGGCCCGCTCCAAGGAACCCGCCGCCGCGGACGCCCTCGGTCAACTCACCGAGCGGGAGCGGGAGGTGATGGCCCTGGTGGGCATCGGTCTCTCCAACGAGGAGATCGCCCGCCGCCTGGTCGTCAGCCCCCTCACCGCGAAGACCCACGTCAGCCGCACGATGGTGAAGCTGGGCGCCCGCGACAGGGCCCAACTGGTCGTCCTGGCCTACGAGTCGGGGTTGGTGCGCCCGGGCTGGCTGGGCTGACCAGTCTCCCGGAAAAGGGCGCCGGCCGAAAGTCCCTGTCCGACTGTCCAAGTGTGCGTATCCGGCACTTGGACAGGCTCCGGAAATCATTTCCCGCACCCTTTGGATGCGATCCGAATGTCCTTTGCGCGACCCGTAATCGGTGACGCGTGACCTCGGTTTGTCCAACCTTGTGTGCCCTGTGACCCGCGACTACCTTGAGCGAGTCCAGGCAGGCCCCAATTGATTGGGAGTGGTCATGGCAAACCCGTTCGACAATGAGGACGGATCGTTCTTCGTGCTGGTGAACGACGAGAACCAGCATTCCCTATGGCCCGCCTTCGCTGAAGTGCCGAACGGCTGGCGAGTGGTGTTCGGTGAGAGTCCGCGGAAGGACTGCATCGATTACGTCGAGAAGAACTGGACGGACCTGCGTCCCCAAAGTCTCATCGACGCCATGAACAAGGACGCCGCGAACAAGGACGCCGCGAACAAGCAGAACGTCGCGGGCGAGCAGAGCACCGCGAACACCCAGGACGTCGAGTCCGCTCAAGCCGCCCGTTGACGGCGCGGAACAAGAGGAGATTCCCGTGGCCATGATCGGCGGCTCCGGGCCGGTGACTTTCGGCGGCGTGGGGCCGGACCCGTCCGGAGCCAAACAACGCGTCAAACCCGGCACGGCCAAACGCATTCTGCCCTACACCAGGCCGTACCGCTTCAGCATCGGTCTGCTCCTGGTCATCACGACCCTGAACGCCGCCATCACCGTGGCTCCCCCCGTGATGTTCAAGTACCTCATCGACGACGGCATCGCCAAACGCGACACCTCCCTCGTGATGTGGCTCGCCCTCGCGATCGGTGCGCTCGCGGTGGTCGGACTGGTCGTGGGGTGGGCGGAGACCTGGTATTCGGCCCGGGTCAGTGAGGGCCTCATCTACGAACTGCGCACCGAGGTCTTCGACCATGTGCAGCGCCAGCCTCTGGCGTTCTTCACCCGGGCCCAGACCGGCGCCCTGGTCAGCCGGCTCAACACCGACGTCGTCGGAGCCCAACGAGCCCTGACCACCCTGCTGTCGACCGTCGTCTCCGCCGGACTGACCCTGGCGTTCGTCCTGGTGACGATGTTCCTGCTGTCCTGGAAGATCACCCTGATCGGCCTGGTGATCGTGCCGCTGTTCATCCTTCCCGGCAAGATCATCGGGCGCAGGCTGCAACGCCTCATGCGAGCCCACATGCAGGTCAACGCCGAGATGGGCTCGTTGATGAACGAGCGGTTCAACGTGACCGGGGCTCTCCTTGCCAAGCTCTACGGCCGCCCCGCCACCGAGGCCGGCCTCTACGCGGAGCAGGCGGGCCGGGGCCGTGACCTCGGCATCCAGACCGCGGTCCACGGCAAGATGCTCTTCCTGTCGATGATGCTCCTGGGCTCACTGGCCACGGCCGCGGTCTACGGAGTCGGCGGAAAGCTCGTCATCGAAGGGTCCTTCTACATCGGCACCCTCGTGGCTCTCGCGACGCTGCTCACCCGCCTGATGACCCCGATCACCCAACTCTCCAACGCCCAGGCCGACGTGATGACCGCCCTGGTCAGCTTCGACCGGCTGTTCGAGGTCCTCGACCTCAAGCCGCTCATCTCCGAGAAGCCGGGAGCCAAGTCGCTGCCCGCCTTCGGCAGCGGCAGCGACAACGGCGACGGCACCGCACCGGCCATCGAGTTCGACGACGTCTCCTTCCGCTATCCCCGCGCCCGCGAGGTCTCCCTCGCCTCGCTGGAGTCGATCGCCCTGCCCTCGCCGGAACGCGTGGACGACTCCTGGACCCTGCGGAACCTCAGCTTCACCGTGCCGGCCGGCAAACTCACCGCGCTGGTCGGACCCTCCGGCGCGGGCAAGACCACGATCACGCACCTGGTACCGCGCCTGTACGACCCCGTCGAGGGGACCGTCCGCATCGGCGGCCAGGACCTGCGCGACCTCACCCTGGCATCGCTGCACGAGACCGTCGGCATGGTCACCCAGGACGCGCACATGTTCCACATGACCATCCGTCAGAACCTGCTCTACGCCCGCCCCGACGCCACCGAGGTCATGCTCGTCGAGGCATGCCGGGCCGCACAGATCTGGGACCTGATCCAGGCGCTGCCCGACGGATTCGACACCGTCGTCGGCGACCGCGGATACCGCCTCTCCGGCGGCGAGAAGCAGCGCATGGCGATGGCCAGGCTGCTGCTCAAGGCCCCGCCCGTCGTCGTCCTGGACGAGGCCACCGCACACCTCGACTCGGAGTCGGAGGCCGCCCTGCAACGCGCCCTGAAGACCGCGCTCATCGGCCGGACCTCCCTGGTCATCGCCCACCGGCTCTCCACGATCCGCGACGCCGACCAGATCCTCGTCATCGACAAGGGCCGGGTCCAGGAGCAGGGCAACCACGAGGAACTCCTGGAGCGCGGCGGGCTCTACGCGGAGCTCTACCGCACCCAGTTCGCGGGCCACGGACGCGCCAACGGGCACACCAAGCCGGTCCCGCAGCCGGCGGTCGGACCGCAGTCCTTCGGCGGCGGAGGCGGCGACCCCCTCCCGCCCCTTCCGCCCCCGGGCTCCGGACCCGCCCCGATGATCCTCGGCGGGCCGCCCCCGGCGCAGCGGTGACCCTGCCGCGCCCGCCCGCAGGAACCGTGTCCGGAACGCGCCCGTCGCGTTCCGGACACGGTGCCATGCCCCGGCCCTCCTTCCGCGACCGTCCGTTCACGGAAGGAAAAGCCGGGCCACCGCACCGGCCCCGGCAGTACGCTGAACGACGTACGGGCCGGCCACCCACACGGACGTGGCCACGCACACAGGGCCACACAGGGACGACTGTGTGGGTACGACCGCGCAGACCACGTGGCTACGACCACGCAGACACGACACGCGGACGCTGTGACCGGGGTGTGACCACGGTCCGGGCAGGCTGACCGGCATGAACAGCCTGTGCCGCCCGGCTCCCCGGTCATGAAGTGCCGCGCCGGGGGTGAAGAGTTGAGGGTTCTCGTCGTCGAAGACCATGCCGAACTCGCGGAATCGGTGGCACGCGTGCTGCGTCGCGAGGGGATGGCGGTCGACGTCTCCTACGACGGAGCCGACGCACTGGAGCGCGCGACGGTCGTCGACTACGACGTCGTCGTACTGGACCGGGACCTCCCGAAGGTCCACGGCGACGCGGTGTGCGGCGTGCTCGTGGAACAGGAGCACCGGGCCCGCGTCCTGATGCTGACGGCGTCCGCCACGATCGCCGACCGGGTGGAGGGCCTCACCCGCGGCGCGGACGACTACCTGCCCAAGCCCTTCGCCTACGCCGAGCTGGTCGCCCGGATCCGCGCCGTCGCCCGGCGCCCCGAGCAGGCACTGCCTCCCGTCCTGGTCCACGGCGACCTGCGCCTGGATCCGGCCCGCCGGGTGGCCACCCGCGCGGGCACGCAACTCCGGCTCACGCCCAAGGAGTTCGCGGTCCTCGAATGCCTGCTGGCCGCACAGGGCCGGCCCGTCTCGGCGGAGGAACTCCTCGAACGCGTCTGGGACGAAGCCGCGGACCCCTTCACCAACACCGTCAAGACCACCGTGAACCGGCTGCGGCCGAAGCTCGGGTCACCGCCCCTGATCGAGACCGTCCCCCGCGGCGGCTACCGGATCTGAGATGCCGATGCGCCTGCCCAGCCCACTCCGTCCGATCACCGCGGGCGTCCCGGCACGCCTCCTGCCCCGACGCGTCCGTATGCGCCTGACGGTGCTGTTCGGCCTGCTCTTCGTCGCTTCCGGCGCGGTCCTGCTCGCCATCACCTACTTCCTCGTCTCCCGCCGCAAGGGCAACATCACCATCTTCAACCAGGGCGTCGGCGGGCTGCCCATGCCCGACGGCGGCAGAGGCGGCATGGAAGTGCTGCCCGGCCAGTCCCCGCCCCCGTGGGCCGAGGGTGTCGCCCGGGAACTGCGCGAACAGGCCGTACGACAGCACGCGTTGGAGATGCACCACCTCCTGGTGCAGTCCGGCATCGCGCTGGCGATGATGGTCGGCATCTCCATCGTGCTCAGCTGGCTGGTGGCCGGCCGCATCGTGCGGCCCCTGCGCACGATGACCTCCACCATCCGGCAGATCTCCGCGCGCAACGTCCACGAGCGCCTCGACGCCAAGGGCCCCTCCGACGAACTCAAGGACCTCGCCGACACCGTCGACGGACTCCTGGGCCGACTCCAGACCGCCCTCGACTCCCACAAACGCTTCGTCGCCAACGCGGCTCACGAACTGCGCACCCCGCTCACCCTGGAACACGCGCTGCTCGAAGAAGCCCTCATGGACGACGACACCGACACCTTCCGGACCACCTTCGACCGCCTGCTCGTCATCAGCAGGCAGCAGGCCCGCCTGCTGGAGTCACTGCTCACCCTCTCCAGCAGCGAACGCGGCGTGGAACACCCCGAACCACTGGACCTGGCCGCACTCGCCGAGGACGTCCTGCTGTCCTTCGAGACGGAGATCGACCGGCGCGGACTGACACTGGAGACCGACATCCGGCCGACCGGCATCTCCGGGGACCCCGCCCTCATCCAGCGCCTGGTCGCCAACCTCCTCGACAACGCCATCGACTACAACCTGCCCGCCGGCCGCGTCGAGATGGCCACCGGCACCGACCCCACCGGCCGCCCCTTCGTCTCCGTCTCCAACTCCGGCAACGACATCCCGCCCGAACAGGTCGACCGGCTCCTGGAACCCTTCCAACGCCTCGTCCGTACCCCGGACGACGGCCATCACGGCCTCGGCCTCTCCATAGTCCGCGCCATCGTCACCGCCCACGGCGCCGAACTCGTCGCCCGCGCCCGCCCCGGAGGCGGCCTGGTCATGGAGACCTACTTCCCGGGACGCGTACCCGCCCCGCCGACCGGCATCGGCCAACACCCCGCCCGCAAAGTGGTCGCCCGCCTGTAGGAAACCCGAACCGGAGAATCCTTTTCCGGCATACGCGCCCGGCCCGCGAGCCCTCGCGGACCGGGCGCTTTTTGATGTGTCCAACTGAGCAAAACAGCTTGTTGGACACACTCCTCCGTCCCGAATCCGCACACACTGTCGCCAATCAAATGTCCGTGAGAGCATGAACGCGGGCTGGATCATGCCCGTTGTCGATATCCGATATCGATTGCTCATCCGCGACACACGAATCGCGCCCTGCTCGGATTTTCAGGCCCGGGGGAATGATGAACGGTCAGGCTGATTACGAACTGCCTCTCTTTGATTCCCAAGAGGGAATTCTGCTGGCGCAGCGCATGGAAGACTCGCGCCGGCTCTACAACGTCGGCCAGTACGTCGAAATCGCCGGGGCCGTGGATCCGCATCTCTTCGAGCGCTCCGTGCGACAGGCCGTCGCCGAGGCGGAGATCCTGCGCGTGAAACTCGTGACGGACGGCGATCGCGTCACCCAACGGTTCAGTGCCGAGCCGCAGACAGGGACAGGACACGAGCCTCTGCACCAAGAGGCCCTGCACCACGTGGATCTCAGCGCGGAAAGCGCTCCCGACGAAGCCGCCGAAGCGTGGATACGCGCCGAACTGCACCAGGTCGGCGACCCCACCGAGAGCCGGCTCTTCTCCCACACCCTGCTCCGCCTCGCCCCCGAGCGGTACGGCTGGTTCCAGCGCTACAACCACCTCCTCATGGACGCCTACGGCTGCTCCCTCATCGGCCGTCGCGTGGCGAAGATCTACACGGCCCTCCTGACCGGCGACACCTGCCCGCCCCCCAGGCACGCACCCCTCCGCGAACTGCGCCGCCAGGAATCCGCGTACCGCGCCTCCGAGGAGTACCGCAGCGATCTCCGGTACTGGACCGAGCACTTCGCCGACCGGCCCGAACCCGCGAGCATCCCCGGACGGCGCTCCGACGGCACCGACGGCGTCCTGCGACAGACGGGCCACCTCCCGCCGCCCGCCGTAGAGGCGCTGCACCGGGCGGCCGCTCTCACCGACGTCAGCTGGCCGCGGCTCGTCGTGGCGGCGGTCGCCGCCTTCACGAGCCGACTCGCCGACACCGACGAGGCACTCCTCAGCCTCCCACTGTCCGTCCGCACCACCGCGCAAGCCCGACGCACCCCGGTGACGACGGCGAACGTGCTCCCGCTGCGCCTGCCCGTCACCGCCGACACCACGTTCGCGGAACTCGCCAGCCGAGCCGAGCGGGAGGTCGACGGCGCCGTCGAGCACCAGCGCTTCCGCGGCGAGTGGCTGCGCCGCAGCGCCGGCTGGCCCACGGGCAACCGTTGGCAGTTCGGCCCCTACGTCAACATCATGCCGATCGGCGAGACGCTCCGCTTCGGCGAGCACCGCGCCGTCGTGCACGAGCGGTCGAGCCGACGCGTCGAGGAGTTCGGCGTCCTCGTCAGCGGCTGGTCGGACGCCGAGGGAATGCGGGTCACCTTCGAGGCCAACTCGTCCCTCTACGACGCCCAGTGGCTCCGCTCGGCCCACGCCTCTTTCCTGCACTTCCTTGAACGCGTCGTGGCGGACCCCTCGTCGCCGGTGGGTCGGGTCGAGACGTTGGCCGAGCGTGAACGCGAGCTGGTGGTGGGGGAGTTCAACGACACGCGGCAATCCGTGGTCGGGGATTCGCTGCTGGATCTGTTCGGTTCTCATGTGCGGGCGGTGCCGGGGGCGGTGGCGGTTCGTTCTGGCAACGAGGGTTTGTCGTATGGGGAGTTGGATGCGCGCTCGGATCGGCTTGCGCGGTTTTTGGTGGGTGCTGGGGTAGGTCGTGAGCGGGTGGTGGGTCTGTGTCTGCCGCGTGGGGTCGACATGGTGGTGGGGGAGTTGGCGGTGTGGAAGGCGGGTGGTGCCTTTGTGCCGTTGGATCCTGACTATCCCTCGGACCGGTTGCGGTTCATGGTCGAGGACAGTGGTGCGGGTGTGGTGCTGGCGACGGCGGAGACTCTGGCCCGGGTGCCGGCGGGGCCGGCCCGTGTGGTTCTGCTGGAGGAGGTGCCTGAGGCACCTGAGGCGAGTGCACTGCCGGGTGTGACAGATCAGGGTCAACTGGCGTATGTGATCTACACGTCGGGTTCGACGGGGCGTCCGAAGGGTGTGGCGGTCGCTCATCGTGGTGTGGTGAATCTGGTGCAGGCGATGGCGTCTGTTCTGGGTGCGGGTCGTGGTGTGGTGACGTTGCAGTTCGCGTCGTTCAGTTTTGATGCGGCGATCCTGGACGTGGCGGTCGTGCTGGGGTCGGGCGGGACATTGGCGGTTGCCACTGGTGAGGAGCGTGCGGAGCCTGGCGCGTTGGCTGGGATGGTTGCCGCGCACGGTGTGAGCACGGCCAGTGTGGTGCCGTCCCTTCTGGGAGTGCTGGATCCGGAGCAGGTGTCCGGTATGAACACCTGGGTGCTGGGCGCGGAACGCCTCACCTCGGATCTGGCGGCGCGTTGGGCGCCTACGGCGAAGATCTTCAACACCTACGGCCCGACCGAGGCCACGGTCATGGTGACGGCCGGTGCAGTGACCGGAACCGTCACGCCTTCCGCTGAGGCGCCGGCTATTGGCCGCCCGTTGTCCAACTCGCGTGTGTACGTGCTGGATTCGTTTCTGCGGCCGGTGCCTCCGGGGGTCACGGGGGAGGTGTATGTCACGGGTGCGGGTCTGGCCCGTGGCTATGTCGCCCGCGCGGATCTGACGTCGGAGCGGTTTGTGGCCTGCCCGTTCGCGGACGGTGGGCGTATGTACCGCTCGGGTGACTTGGCCCGCTGGAGCACTGATGGTGAGTTGTTCTTCGTCGGTCGGGCGGATGCGCAGGTGAAGGTGCGTGGCTTCCGTATCGAACTCGGCGAGATCGAGGCCGTGTTGACGGCGCATCCTGCTGTTGCTCAGGCCGTGGTCGTGGCGCGTGAGGACGGTCCCGGCGACAAGCAGCTCGTCGCGTACGTCGTCTTGCGGGCCCAGGGGGTCGAGGTACCGGAGCTTCGGGAGTACGTCGGTGAAGCTCTGCCCGAGTACATGGTCCCGGCGGCCTTCGTGTCGTTGGACGCGCTGCCCCTCACCGTCAACGGCAAAGTCGACCGGGCCGCGCTGCCCGCTCCCGATCGCGGTGAGGGAAGTTCCGCCGGTCGCGCGCCGCAGGGCGTGGTCGAGGAACTTCTCTGCGCGCTGTTCGCTGAGATCCTCGGGCTGGAGCGGGTGGGCGCGGACGACGGGTTCTTCGAGTTGGGCGGCGACTCGATCATGTCGATGATGCTGGTGTCGGCGGCTCGGCGGGCCGGCGTGGCCATCACCGCCCGGCAGGTGTTCGAGCGCCGTACTCCGGCGTCTCTGGCCGCCGTGGCCGTCCTCGCGCCGGACGTGCACGTGGGCGGCGGGGACCCCGGTGTGGGCGAGATTCCGCTGACCCCGGTCATGCGGGAACTGATCGACCGGGTCGGCCTCGACCGACTGAGCGGGGTCGTACAGTCCGGCGCGGTGTCCACTCCGCCCGGCCTGCGGTACGACACGCTGGTCCGCGCGGTCCAGGCGGTGGTGGACCACCACGACGTACTCCGTGCCCGGCTGGAGACAGAGCCGCAGCGGCTGGTCGTGGTCGAGCCGGGCACGGTGTCGGCCGCTGCGTGGGTACGCCGTGTCGATGCGACATCAGCCGACCCGACGGACCTTGTGAACCTGATGGAAAGTCAGATACAAGATGCCGTAAGCCGGTTGGACCCGCTCTCCGGGACCGTCGCGCAGGTGGTGTGGCTCGACTGCGGGCCTGATGCTCCCGGACGCCTGCTGCTGACCGCGCACCATCTCGTGGTGGACTCCGTGTCCTGGCGGGTGCTGTTGCCCGATCTCGCCCATGCCTACACGGAGTTGGCGGCCGGACGCGAGCCCGTCCCGACACCCGTATCCACGTCGTTCCGGCACTGGGCGCGCCGGCTGACGGAACAGGCCGCGGGCGAGGCCCGGTCGGCGGAACTGACGCAGTGGACCCGGCTGCTCGGCACGTCGGAGCCGCTGCTCACCGAACGGCCCGTCGACCCCGGCCGTGATCTCGTCAACACCGTACGGCGGGTCTCCGTGACTGTGCCGTCCGAGGTGACGGCCGCGTTGTTGACCGCCGTACCAACCGCCTTCCATGCCGGCGTCGACGACGTGCTGCTGACCGCGTTGGGCGCGGCCGTCGCCGAGTGGCGTGGTGCGCCGCAGGACGGCGGGCTGCTGGTGGACGTCGAGAGCCACGGGCGGGAGCCACTGACCGAGGGAATGGATCTGTCGCGCACGGTCGGCTGGTTCACCGGTGTGCATCCGGTCCGGCTCGACCTCGGCACGACCGATCCGGCCGAGCTGCGGTCGGGCGGTCCGGCGGCCGGACGGGCGCTCAAGCGGGTCAAGGAGCAGCTGCGGGCGATACCCGGCGACGGCCTCGGCCACGGCCTGCTCCGGTACCTCAACCCCGAGACCGCGGCCGTACTGGCGCAGCTGCCGTCGGCCCAGATCGGCTTCAACTACCTGGGCCGTTCCACGGCAGCCACGCGGCCGCACTCGGGAACACCCGCCCAGGCACAGGCGTCCTCCGACGCGACCGCCTGGACGCCGACCGGTGAACTCGCGCTCACCGCCGGTTCCGACGGGAAGTTTCCCGTGATGCACGCGGTCGAGGCGCTCGGCGAGGTGCACGACCACGCCGACGGGCCCGAACTCACGCTCACCGTCGCCGCGCCCGGCCGGCTGCTCGACGGAGCGGCGGCACGCGCCCTGGTGGACGGCTGGGCGGCGATGCTGGCCGGCCTTGCCGCGCATGTGACCCGCTCCGGCGGCGGTGGCCGTACCCCGTCCGACTTCCCGCTGGTCGCACTCGGGCAGCATCAGGTCGAGGCGCTGGAGTCCGACGTCGAAGGGCTCACCGACGTCTGGCCGCTCGCGCCGCTTCAGGAGGGCCTGCTGTTCCATGCCCTGTACGACGAGCAGGCCGCGGACGTGTACGTCGAGCAGATGGTCCTCGGGCTCGACGGCCCACTGGACGCCGAGGTCCTGCGGGCCTCTTGGCAGGCTGTTCTGGACCGGCACCCGAGCCTGCGGGCCGGATTCCGGCAGGTCGCCGGGGTGGAGCGCCCGGTGCGGGTCGTGGTGGACGAGGTCGTGCTGCCCTGGCGGCAGGAGGACCTCTCCGGACGGGACGAGGCCGACGCCTGGGCGGAGTCGGAGCGCCTCGGGATCGAGGAACGTGCCCGCCGCTTCGACGTGACAAGGCCGCCGCTGCTGAGGGTGCTTCTGGTCAGGACGGGGCCCGACCGCCACCGCATGTTGGTGACGCTGCATCACCTGGTGCTCGACGGCTGGTCCCTGCCCGTGTTGCGCCGGGAGCTGTGGGCCTGCTACGCGGCGGGCGGCAGCGCGGCGGACCTGCCCGCGGTGACCTCTGAGCGGACCTATCTGTCCTGGCTGGCCCGGCAGGACGAGCAGGCGGCCCGGGAGGCCTGGCGCGCGGAACTGGCCGGACTCGAGGAGCCGACCCGGATCGCACCCACGGACCGCGACCCGGGTGCCACGTCCGAGACCGTGTCCTGCGAGGCCTCGGGCCAACTAGTGGAATCCCTCGGCGAGTTGACCCGCGGCCGGGGCGTGACGCTGAACACCGTCGTCCAGACCGCGTGGGCCCTGGTGGTCGGCCAGCTGACCGGCCGCGACGACGTGGTCTTCGGTGCCTCCGTCGCCGGCCGGCCCGCCGACCTGCCGGGCATGCAGACCATGCTCGGCCTGTTCATCAACACCGTCCCGGTACGTGTGCGCCTCGACCCGCGACAGACCGTCGCCGACACCCTCGCCGGCCTCCAGTCACACCAGTCGGCCCTGCTCGACCACCAGAGTCTCCGCCTCAGCGAGATCCACCGCCTCGCCGGACCGGGCGCGACCTTCGACACGCTGTTGGCCTTCGAGAACTATCCCTCCCGCATGAACCCCGCCACGGCCTCGGGGACCGACGGACAGGCCCCCGAGGGCGTGTCCCTCACCGAGGCCTGGATGCGCGAGTCGGTCAACTACCCGCTCGGCCTGGTGGTGGACCCGCTCGACGGACTCCGCGCACGCCTCACCTACTGGACGGACGTCCTCGACCACCCCGCCGCGACAGCCTTGCTCGATCGGTTCCTGCGCGCTCTGGAACAACTCGCCGCCCACCCGGACGCACCCGTCGGCCGCCTCACGCTCATGGACGACGACGAACGGCACACGCTCACCGAGGAGTGGAACACCACAGCCCGGCCGGTCCCTTCGGAGTCCCTGCCTGAGCTGTTCCGCGCGCGAGCGGAACAGACCCCGGACGCGGTGGCCGTGATCGGTACGGACCGCGACTGGACGTACGCCGAACTCGCAACGACAGCACAGCGGGTGGCCCGCGCACTCACCGCGCGAGGGGTGCGCCGCGGCGACCTGGTCGGGGTGGCACTGGAGCGCTCACCCGCCTTCATGGCCGTCCTGCTGGGCATCCTTGAGGCGGGGGCGGCCTACGTACCCGTGGACCCGGACTGGCCGGAACAGCGCCTGCGGCTGATGCTGCGGGACACGGTCCTGACCGTGACGGATACGCATACGGGCACGGACACGGATACCGATACAGCGGCGGCCAACTCCCACACGGACTTGGACGTCGTACAGGTCGGAACGCTCCTCGCGGGAACCGACGCGATCACCCGAACCGGAGCCACCGACCCACGCCTGACAGCTCAGGACGCGGCGTACGTGATGTACACGTCCGGATCGACCGGCGTTCCCAAGGGAGTTGTGGTCACGCACGGCGATGTGGTGGCCCTCGCACACGACCACCGTTTCGCACACGGGCACGAGACCGTTCTGATCCATTCCGCCCAGACCTTCGACGCCTCCACCTACGAACTGTGGGTGCCCGTCCTCAACGGCGGACGCTCGGTGATCGCCCCGCCCGGTGTCCTCACCCCGGCGCTCGCACGAGAGTGGATCGACCGGCACGGGATCACCGCGATGTGGCTCACCGCCGCGCTGTTCCACCTGTTCGCCCAGGACGACCCCGGCTGCCTGCGCGGGCTGCGCGAGGTGTGGACCGGAGGAGACGCGGTGCGGTCCGAAGCGGTCCGACGGGTGCGTGAGGCCTGCCCCGGCCTGGTTGTCGTGGACGGCTACGGCCCCACGGAGACCACGACCTTCGCCACCTCCCACCGCCTGGACCCGATGGCACCGGTGCCGCCGGTCATGCCCGTCGGACGTCCGCTGGACAACATGCGCGCCTTCGTCCTGGACACGTTCCTGCGACCGGTTCCCGCCGGTGTGCCCGGGGAGTTGTACGTCGCCGGCGCGGGAGTTGCGCGCGGCTACCTGGGGCGCGGGGCGCTGACCGCGGAACGCTATGTGGCCTGCCCGTTCGCCCCAGGCCTGCGCATGTACCGCACCGGAGACCTGGTCCGATGGACCACCGAGGGCGAGCTGGTCTTCGTCGGCCGGGCGGACGCGCAGGTGAAGGTGCGCGGCTTCCGCGTTGAACTCGGCGAGGTGGAAGCGGTGTTGACCGCTCATCCGTCCGTGGGTCAGGCCGTGGTCGTGGCCTGGGAGGACCGGCCCGGAGAGAAGCGGCTCGTCGGCTACCTGGTCCCCGAGGACCCGGACGTAGATCCGGCGGAGGTACGTGGGTATGTGGCCCAGGCCCTGCCGGAGTACATGGTCCCGGCGCTGGTGGTCGTCCTGGACGCCTTGCCGCTGACCGTGAACGGGAAAGTGGACCGCGCGGCTCTGCCCGTGCCGGACTTCGCGAGTCAGGTGTCCGGACGGACGCCGGTGGGCCCCGTCGAGGGCCTGCTGTCCGGCCTGTTCGCCGAGATCCTCGGGCTGGAGCGGGTGGGCGCGGACGACGGGTTCTTCGAGTTGGGCGGCGACTCGATCATGTCGATGCAACTGGCGTCGAGGGCCCGGCGCGCGGGGCTGGTGATCACACCTCGGCAGGTGTTCGAGGAGAAGACCGTCGAGCGACTGGCGACCGTCGCGGAGTCTCTCGTCACCGGTGACGGCGCGCCCACGGGAGACGTGGGTGTGGGCGAGGTGCCCTGGACGCCTGTCATGCGTGCCCTGGGCGAGCGGATCGTCGGACCGTACTTCACCCAGTGGGTGGTGGCCGGTGCACCGGCGGAACTGGATCTGACGGTGCTGGGCCGGGCAGTGGGCGCGGTGGTCGACGGTCACGACATGTTGCGGGCGCGGGTGGTCGGGGACGACTTGAAGCTGGTGGTGGGTGAGCCGGGTTCGGTGGATGCGGCGGGCTTGGTCACGCGGGTAGAGGCGGGTGCCGGCGAGGAGTTGGACGCGGTGGCGGGGCGTGCGGCTCGTGAGGCGGTGGGCCGTCTCGACCCGGCGGCTGGAGTGATGCTCCAGGTGGTGTGGGTGGATGCGGGTCCGGGTCGGGTGGGCCGACTGGCGCTGGTGGTGCATCACTTGGTGGTGGACGGTGTGTCGTGGCGGATTCTGCTGCCGGATCTGCAGGGTGCGTACGAGGAGCTGGTGGCCGGTCGTTCGCCTGTGCTCGATCCGGTGGGTACGTCGTTCCGCCGCTGGGCCGGAGTACTGGCCGAGCAGGCTGTCAGTCCCGAGCGGACCGCCGAACTCGACGACTGGTTGCGGGTGTTGGGCGAAGAGCGCCCGGCACTGGGTCGTCGCCGGTTGGATCCGGCGTTGGATGTGGCCGGCACGATGCGACGCCGGGAATGGGTGGTGCCCGCCGACGCGGCGGCGACGTTGGTGGGTCGCACGCCGACGGCGTTCCACTGCGGTGTGCATGAGGTGTTGCTGTCGACGCTGGCTGGGGCGGTGGGCCGATGGCGTCCCGAGGCCGCGGACCTGCTGGTGGACGTGGAAGGACATGGCCGCGAGCCAGTAGGGGATCTCGATCTCTCGCGCACGGTGGGGTGGTTCACGAAGATCCATCCCGTACGGCTCGACGTCACCGGAGTCGATCTGGCGGACGCCGCTGTGGGAGGCGTCGCGGCCGGTGACCTGGTGAAGGCGGTCAAGGAGCAGTCTCGCGCTGTCCCCGGCGACGGGCTCGGGTTCGGCCTGCTCCGTCACCTCAACCCGGAGACGGCAACTGTCCTGGCCGACGCGCCGGCTCCGCAGATCGGTTTCAACTACCTGGGCCGATTCGCGGCCGGCACCGGCACCGACAGGGAGTCGGTGAGGGCGTGGGAGATGGCCGGCGAGACAGCTGTCGCCGGTTCCTCCAATCCCGACTTGCCGGTGGCCCACGTACTGGAGGTGCGGGCCGTCGTACGCGACACCGCCGATGGTCCCGAGCTGAGCCTGACGCTGAGTTGGCCGGCGGGCGTCCTGGCCGACGTCGAGGCAGCGGCACTGGGCGAGACCTGGGTGCGGATGCTGACGGGGTTGGCCGCCCACTCCGAGGCCGCCGGTGCGGGTGGTCATACGCCGTCGGACTTCCCGTTGGTGGAGGTGTCGCAGGCGGGTGTGGTGGAGCTTGAGGGTGTGGTGGGGGATTTGGTGGATGTGTGGCCGTTGTCGCCGTTGCAGGAGGGGCTGCTGTTCCATGCGGCTTTTGATCAGGACGGTCCTGATCTGTATGAGGGGCAGCGGTCTTTGATTGTTGAGGGGCCTTTGGATGTGGTGCGGTTGCGGTCGGCGTGGGGGGTGGTGGTTGATCGGCATCCGGTGTTGAGGGCGAGTTTCCATTCGGGTGTGGCGGTGTCGGGTGGTGCGGTCCAGGCGGTGTCGGGGCGGGTCACGGTGCCCTGGACCGAAGCCGATGTATCGGCGCTGACCGAACCCGAGGCCACGGCCGAGATACGCCGCCTGGCCGCCTCAGAGCGGGCCGAGCACTTCGACCTGACCAGGCCGCCGATGCTCAGGCTCCTGCTGGTCCGGGTCGCCCATGACCAGCATCGCTTGGTGATCACGAGTCATCACATTGTGCTGGATGGTTGGTCGTTGCCGGTGTTGGTGGGTGAGGTGTCGGCGGCGTATGCGGCCGGTGGCAGTGGGCGTGGGCTGCCGGTGGTCGGGTCGTATCGGGAGTATCTGGCGTGGTTGGCGGTGCAGGACAAGGAGGCTGCGCGGGCGGCGTGGCAGCGGGAGTTGGCGGGTGTGGACGGGCCGACGTTGGTGGTGTCGACGGAGTCGGTGCGGTCGGTGGTGATGCCGGAGCGGGTGCGGTTCTCGCTGGAGGAGGAGTTGTCGCGGGGGCTGGTGGAGGTGGCTCGGGCGCATGGTCTGACGGTGAACACGGTGGTGCAGGGTGCGTGGGCGTTGGTGCTCGCGCGGCTGGCCGGGCGGGAGGATGTCGTCTTCGGGGCGACGGTGGCCGGCCGGCCTCCGGAGTTGCCGGGTGTGGAGTCGATGATCGGTTTGTTCATCAACACGCTTCCGGTGCGGGTGAGTTTGGACGGTGCTCAGTCCTTGCTCGGTCTGTTGGCGGATCTTCAGACGCGTCAGTCGGTGTTGATGTCGCACCAGCATGTGGGGATGCAGGAGATCAATCAGTGGGTGGGTGAGGGGGCGTCCTTCGACACGTTGGTGGTGTACGAGAACTACCCGCGCGCCGCCAGCGAACCCCCCTCCGGCCCCGACGCCATCACCATGCGGTCCGCCGGCATTCCGCTCGACGCGGGTCACTACCCGCTGAGCCTTGTCGTGGATCCGGGCCACGCAGGTCTCCACACCGAACTCGTCTATCGGCCGGATGTGTTGAGTCGGGTGCGGGCGGGTGAGGTGTTGGCGTCGTTCGTGGGGGTGTTGGAGCAGTTCGTCGCGGACTCGTCCCGGTTGGTGGGACGGGTGGGTGTGGTGGGTGCGGGTGGGCGTGAGCTGGTGGTGGAGGGGTGGAACCGGACGGCGGTGCCGTGGGTGCCTGGGGTGTTGCCGGAGTTGTTCGCTGCTCGTGCGGTGGTGTCGCGTGAGGCGGTGGCTGTGGTGGGTGGTGATGAGTGGTTGTCGTATGGGGAGTTGGAGAGTTGTGCGGCTCGGTTGGGTCGGTTGT
>NZ_JBIVQP010000006.1:472305-678521 GCF_044755245.1 Streptomyces sp. NPDC092369 | reverse complement strand
GGTTACATTCCGAACCCGGAAGCTAAGCCTTACAGCGCCGATGGTACTGCAGGGGGGACCCTGTGGGAGAGTAGGACACCGCCGAACAATTTTTGGGGAAACCCCCGTACCGTTTATTCGGTACGGGGGTTTTCTGCGTTCGGCTACCGTTGCCGACATGAACTACAAGGTCCGTTCCGTACGTCCCGACGAGTGGCCCGCGGCGAAGACGCTGCGGCTTGTCGCGTTGCAGGATCCCGTCGCGCATCTGGCGTTCCTGGAGACCTACGAGGAGGCGTTGGCGCATCCCGACTCCTTCTGGCGGGAGCGCACCGCCAATGGTGCCGAGGGTCGGCCGGACGCGCAGCAGATCATCGCTGAGGGGCCCGACGGTGAGTGGGTCGGGACGCTGACGGTGTTGATAGAGGAGCCCGGGACGACGGACTGGGCCGGGTTCTCGATCGACCGGAAGCAGGGGCATGTCGTAGGAGTGTTCGTGGCGCCCGAGCATCGGGGGATCGGGCTCACCGAGGTGCTCTTCGATGCCGGCCTGGAGTGGGCGTGGGCGCGTGGGGTCGAGCGGGTGCGGCTCATCGTGCACGCGGACAACGGGCGGGCGCAGGCCTTCTATCGCCGGGCCGGGTTCGTGCCCAGTGGGCGGACGATTCCGCTGGAGAAGAGCCCCGGGGACGCGGAGTTGGAGTTCGTACTCGATCCGCCGGAGTAGTCGGACTGAGTGGTCACACCGGCAGTTCGTCGTGCGGCCAGCGGGCACGGCCCTGTTCCCGGGAGCGGAGCAGGGCCAGGGTCGGCAGGCCCCGCTCCGCTCCGGTGGACAGCAGCTCCGGGAGCTGGGGAAGCGGAGCCACGGCGGCGACGTCGTCCAGGACGAGCGTCAGTGGTGGGTCGAGGCGACCGGAGGATGACCGTTCGGCCATGTGCCGGCCACGCTCGACCACGCTGGAGACGAGAGCCGTCAGGAGGGGCATCGCGCCCGGGTTCATCCTGGGGTCCTCGATGGACTCCCCCACGACATAGAGCGTGCCCCCTTCGTCGATGAAGGAATCCAGGGCGAGCGCGTCGCTTCGGTTGGGTGTGCAGGCCTCGCGGATGTTGACCGTGAAGAGCGAGGAGAGTGCGCGGCTGGTCAACTCCTGGGCCATGTCACGGCGTTCGGGGTGTGCGGTGAGCGCGGCCTCGAGTTCGCCGGCGGAGCCCGAGGCCGCCTTGGGGCTGGTACGGAGGATGCGGACCGCGTCCTGGACCTGGGTGCCCTGGGCCCAGCGGTGGACGTGGCGGATGGTGCGTCCGTCGACCGCGGCGGCGTGCAGATAGCTGCGCAGGAGCGTTTCCGCGGTGGCTGTCAGGGCCTGGTCCAGCTTGGCCGTCGGGCGGATCGGGGCGAGCAGGGCGGTGGCCCGTGCCGCTGCCGTCGGCTTGTCCTCGCAGCCCATGGTGGGGGACCAGTGCAGGCGGGCCGGGGTGTCGCAGAGGTGGGCGGGGTCGTAGAGGTGGGCCGGGCCGAGTTTGGCGCGGGCGTCCTTGGTGTCCGACCAGACGGCGGGGTTCGAGGTGATGACGAGGACGGGGCCCTCCGCGTCTCGTACCGCCTGCGCGGCGGTGGCTCTGCGGTCCTCTCTGGGGGCCAGGAGGACCGTGGAGACCCCGGATGTCCTGCTGCCGTCGAACAGGGGCTGCGGCGGTGCGAGAGGCTCCTGTGCGGGCGCCTCCGCCGCGAACTGGGCCATCGGGGGCGGGGCGGTCGGCTGGGCGGGGGCGGCCTCCACCGGGGTGGGTTCCGTACGGGGCGTGGGTACTTCGTGTGTCGCCCGGTGCTCCTCCCGGTACGGCTCCCGCGGTTCCTCCGCCTTCGCTGTTCCTGTCGTGGCAGTGTGCCGTCTCGCTCGTACCGCCCGCCAGCGGGCCACCGTGCCCATCACGAAGATCGTGAGGACGAACAGGACCATCAACTGGCCGATGAACAGGCCCCAGAACAGCCCGTAGCCCGACAGCTGGGCCGGCGGGGTGGTGGGCCAGGCGGCGGCGATGTCGTGCGGTTGCCCCATGAGGTGCCGCATCGCGACGGGCGTGTTCGTGAAGGTGACCGCCGTCGGCCACGCGCCGTGGGAGAACAGTCCCGCGAGGCCCGTGGCCGACCAGACCAGCACGGTCATGCCGAGGAGGAAGGCGAGTATGCCGATCAGCAGGCCGTCGGGGATGCCACCCTGGCCGTCCCGTCGGCGGTCGTCCGGTCTGACCACGTTCGCCTCCCGCTAGGCCACCGTCGACTCGGACGAGTCGTCGTAGTCGGCGAGGTGTTGTTCCACGAAGGCGGCGGCCCGCTCCTCCGCCTCCAGCTCGGCGGCGCGCAGGGCGTCGTCCGCGGCGAGTTGGTCGCTGGACGACTCCGTCATCGCGCGGTCCGTGAAGACCAAGGGGCGTTCCGTCTCCGTGATCAGGTGCTTGACCACCTGGACGTTGCCGTTGACGTCCCACACGGCGATGCCGGGAGTGAGGGTCGGGATGATCTCCACGGCCCAGCGCGGCAGGCCGATGACCCGGCCCGTCGCCCGAGCCTCGTCGGCCTTCTGGGCGTAGATGGTCCTGGTGGAGGCCATCTTGAGGATCGCCGCCGCCTCCTTCGCCGCCGCTCCGTCGACGACGTCGGACAGGTGGTGCACCACCGCCACGAAGGACAGACCGAGCCGGCGGCCGAACTTCAGCAGCCTCTGGAAGAGTTGGGCCACGAAGGGGCTGTTGATGATGTGCCAGGCCTCCTCGACCAGGAAGATACGCTTCTTCCGGTCGGGGCGGATCCAGGTGTGCTCCAGCCACACGCCGACGATCGCCATCAGGATGGGCATGGCGATGGAGTTGCGGTCGATGTGGGACAGATCGAAGACGATGAGGGGCGCGTCCAGGTCGATACCGACCGTCGTCGGGCCGTCGAACATGCCGCGCAGGTCACCGTCGACCAGGCGGTCGATGACGAGTGCCACGTCCAGGCCCCAGGCACGGACGTCGTCTATGGCGACGTTCATCGCCTCCGCCGACTCCGGTTCCGGGTGGCGCAGTTGCTCGACGATGTCCATGAGGACGGGCTGGCGCTCGACGACCGTCTCGTTGACGTAGGCGTGCGCGACCTTGAGCGCGAAGCCGGAGCGCTCGTCGAGGCCGTGGCCCATCGCCACCTCGATGATCGTGCGGAGCAGCGCGAGTTGGCCCGTGGTCGTGATCGCCGGGTCGAGGGGATTGAGACGGATCCCCATGTCCAGGGCGGCGGTCGGGTCCAGACGGATGGGGGTTATCCCCAACTCCTCCGCGATGAGGTTCCATTCGCCGACGCCGTCCTCGCCCTGGGCGTCCAGGACGACGACCTGGCGGTCGCGGAAGCGCAGTTGGCGCAGGACGTACGTCTTCTCCAGCGCCGACTTGCCGTTGCCGGACTCGCCGAGCACCAGCCAGTGGGGCGCGGGGAGTTGCTGGCCGTAGAGCTGGAAGGGGTCGTAGATGTAGCCCTTGCCGGAGTAGACCTCGCGGCCGATGATCACGCCCGAGTCGCCCAGGCCCGGCGCGGCGGTCGGGAGGTAGACCGCCTGGGCCTGGCCGGTGGAGGTGCGCACCGGCAGGCGGGTCGTCTCGATCTTGCCGAAGAGGAACGACGTGAAGGCGTCGGTGAGGACGGACAGCGGATCCCGCATGCTTATGGCCCCTACCTTCGAATGCCGGTGGCGAACGGGAGGGTGTTCACAAAGGCGCGGTGGTGCTCGCGATCGCACCACTCCAGCTTCAGGTACGACTTGCCGGCGGAGGCCCTGATCGTGCGCTTGTCGCGCGCGAGGGCCTCGGGGTTGCGGGAGGAGACGGTGATGTAGCCGACGAGGTTGACGCCGGCCGCGCCGCTGGCCAGGTCCTCGCCGCGCTGGTCGATGCGGTTGTGGGCGGCCACGTCACGCGGGTCGACGGTGCGGTTCATCTTGGCCGCGCGGGAGGCCTCGGCGTCGTCGTTCGTCTTCTCGGTCAGCATGCGCTCGATGGCGACCTCGGTGGGTTCGAGGTCCATCGTCACGGCGACCGTGCGGATGACGTCCGGGGTGTGAACCAGCAGCGGGGCAAGGAAGTTGACGCCCACCGGGGTCATCGGCCACTCCTTGACCCAGGCGGTCGCGTGGCACCAGGGCGCGCGGGTGGAGGACTCGCGGGTCTTGGCCTGGAGGTAGGTCGGCTCCATGGCGTCCAGCTCGGCCGGCCAGGCGTTGCGCTTGGTCATCGCCTGGATGTGGTCGATGGGGTGGTCGGGGTCGTACATGGAGTGGATCAGCGAGGCGAGACGGCCCTGGCCCAGCGGCTGTCGTACGCGGATGTCGGCCTCCTGCAGCCGCGAGCAGATGTCGGTCAGCTCGCGGGCCATGACGACGGCGAGACCCGCGTCCCGGTCCACCTTGCGGCCGTTCTGCGGGCGGGCCGCGCGGGCCATCGCGTGGGCCTCGGCGGAGAGTTCGCGGTTGAAGTGCATGCAGGCGACCAGGTACGCGCGGTGCTGCTCGCTGCTGGTGGACACCATCGACTGGAGCTGGTCGTAGGACTGGGCCAGCCAGGGCAGTGCCTTCTCGTCGCCGCGCAGGGAGACGTCCTTGGCGTGGGCGTCCGGGTCCGCGGGCAGGGTGCGGGCGAGCATCTGGATGCGGGTGACGAAGCCGTCGCCGTTGGCCACGTGCTTGAGCAGGGTGCCGAAGCGGTCGACGAGGGCTTCCTGGTCCTCGCTGTCGCGCAGGCCGACGCCCGGGCCCTCGATCTCGATCGCGGCGGTGACCGTGCGGCGGTCCGCGTGCAGCAGGACGGCGATCTCGTCGGGGCCGAAGGGGGCGGCCAGCCAGTTGATGCGGCCGATGCCGGGCGGCGGGCCGATCTCGACCTCGCGGCCGTCGAACTGCGTGCCGGCCTCCATGACGGAGGAGCGGTAGGTGGTGCCCCGCTTCAGGGTGCGCTTGTAACTGCGGTTGATCTCGAACCACTTGTAGAAGGTGCGGTGCTTGTACGGCACGTAGACCGCCGCCAGTGCGACCAGCGGGAAGCCCATCAGCAGTACGATGCGCAGGGAGAGGACGGGGACCAGGAGCCCGCACATCATGCCGAGGAACGCGCCCGCGATGATGAGCGCGATCTCGCCGGACTCGCGGTTGCGGCCGACGATCGCGTTCGGCCGGGCGCGGCCGATGAGATATGTACGGCGGGGCGTGACCGGATGGGACAGGTGGGACTCGGTCGTCAACGCCCTTCACCTCCCGTGCGGTTGGAGCTGCTGTTGCCTGCGTGCGGGGTGTTCACCGGGCTGGCCGAACGGGGTGCGGGTGCGGCGGAGGGGACAGATCCGCCGCCACCACCGTTCGGGGTCCGGGTGCTGTGTGCGGCTACGCCGCCGCTGACCGGGTTGGCCGGGCGGGAGCCGCCGCCGGAGGACTGGCCGCCGCCGCCTCCGCCGTCGTTCGCGCGGGCGCTGTGCGTCTTGATGCCCTGCGCGACCATGGTCGCCGGGGAGCTGATGACCGCGGCGGCCTTGCCCTCGGCGCCCTGCATGATGCGGTTGTTGCGGCCGCTCGCGATCTCGTCGCCGAAGCCGGGTACGAAGCGGTAGATCATCGCGCTGGCGAAGATGGCGAGCAGGATGATCGCGAGGCCGGAGACGACGGCGGAGAAGGAGTCGGGGCCGTTGTCGGAGGACAGGGCGCCGGCCAGGCCCAGCACGATCACGATGACCGGTTTCACGAGGATGACCGCGATCATGATGCCGGCCCAACGGCGGACGTGGCCCCAGAGGTTCTTGTCGACCAGGCCCGCGTAGACGACGGTGCCGAGCAGGGCGCCCACGTAGAGTAGGGCGGCCCTGATGACGAGCTCCAGCCAGAGCACTCCGGCGGCGAGGATGCTGACCAGGGAGACGACGATCAGCATGATCGGGCCGCCGCCGATGTCCTCGCCCTTGCCGAGGGCGCCGGAGAAGGTGCCGAAGAACGTGTCTGTCTGGTTGCCGGTTGTCTTGGCGAGGACGTCGGTGACGCCGTCGGTCGCGGAGACGATGGTGTAGAGGATGAGCGGGGTGAAGGCCGACGCGAGAACTGTCAGCCAGAGGAACCCGATCGCCTCCGAGATGGCGGTCGTGAGAGGCACCCCGCGCACGGCCCTCTTGGCCACGGCCAGCAGCCACAGCAGGAGGGTCAGGATCGTCGACGCGGCGAACACGACGGCGTACTGCTGGAGGAACTTTTCGTTCGTGAAGTCGACGTTCGCGGTGTCCTTCACGGCGGCACTGAGCTTGTCGATGGTCCAGGAGGCGGCGTCGGCGCAGCCCTTTGCCAAGGAGGAGAGCGGGTCGAGGGTGCCGCCGAGCGGGTCGATGGAGGTGGAGCCGCCGGTGCCTTTGTCGTTGCTGCCGCGTTCGCAGTAGTCCTTGGCGGGGCCGACGATGAGGTCGCACTTGTCGTCGGATGCCGTCGGGGACGGGGTGGGCGCCGCGACGGCACGGGTGGCAAGCAGCACGACTGCGGTTTGTACGGCTGTGAACGCGGCGGCTACCTTGAGCGCGCGGCGCGGGCTACCGGGCATAGGTGAAGCCTCCGTACTCCTCGACAGCCTTGGCCATCTCGTCGGCGCTGGACGCCTTCGCGTCCCCTGGGACGGGCGCGGGGCCGTCCTTCTGCGAGAAGCTGTCGACCTTCCAGTCGCCGCCCGACCACTCCAACTGGAGGGTCATGGTGAACCAGTCGCTGGTGACCGGGGTCGTCGAGTCCTCGCCGGCTGTGCCGTACAGCCCGGTGCACCACACTTCGGCGGTCGCCGTCGTGTCCGAGTAGCTGGTGGTCTTGGTCCCGATCGGAACGGTGCGGGACACATAGGTGTGGCCTGCGGCCGCGTTGCCGTTGGCATCGAGGCCGATCTGGCTCAGAAAGGTCCTGGAGTAGGCCTTGTTGAGCTGGTCCTGGAGGGCGGCCTGCTTGTTCGGGACGAAGACCTGCTGGACGATCTGGGTGCGCCGGGTCGGCTTGAGGATGTCGGCCGAGACCAGCACCGTGGCGTAGTTCGAGGCCGCGCTCTGGGCACCTTGCTGATCGTGCGTGAACCCGGCCGGAATGCCCGCCACCTTCGACTGGACCGGCTTGGTGCCGCTCGCCGCCGTACTCGACGCCTCCGGCTTGTCCCCCGCTGAGCTCCCCGCAGGGGAATCGTCACCGCCTCTGTTCGCGAATGCGATCGCCGCGATCAGGAGGACCACCACGCCGACCACCGTCACCAGGCTCCGGGACGACGAGCGGCCGCCTCTGCGGGCGCCGCCGTATACGTCGCTGGTGCCCTCGGGGAGTCGCGTGCGGGTCTGACCGGTGCCGCCGTAACCCCCGGAGGGCTCGTGGTCGTCTCCGAGACTCATGCCGCGTACGCCCTCTCCACCTCGTAGACATACGACGGTAGCCGTGCTGGAGTCCGCGCGGACGCGGAGTGATGACTCGACATCAGGGAGAAGCAACCTCAGGGGGAGGGACGCCTGCTAGACGGCCATGCCGTACACGATGGTGAAGAGGGTGCCCAGGGAGCCGATGATGAAGACGCCCGTGAGACCGGCGATGATGAGGCCCTTGCCCTGTTCCGCGCTGAAGGTGTCCCGGAGGGCGGTCGCGCCGATGCGCTGCTTGGCGGCGCCCCAGATGGCCAGGGCGAGGCAGAGCAGGATGGCGACCGCCATCACGACCTCGATCATCACCTTGGCCTCGTTGCCCAGGCTGCCGAAGGGGCCCCAGTCCGGAGCGATCCCGCCGATGATGGTGTTGATGTCTCCCTTGTCGGCCGCAAAGAGCATGTAAGTCACCGCCCCTGTTCGGTAGTTCCGGTTCCGCGGCCCCTGCCTTGGCGCAGAGGTCAGACTCATTCTCGCCGACAATGGTGCCGTCGTATGTCGACTTGACGGCATTGGTTGGCGGGTTTCGTACGAATAGCTCGTACCGTCACTCTGTGTATCACGGCAGGTCACGCCGGGCAATGAGGCCTGAGCGAAACCTGTCGTGAGGTTCCGTCGTTGACCCCTTCTATGACCAGGGCCGTTTCTGACGGTCGGTCGGGTGAGTGGTCGCGCCGATGTTCTCCGGGTGAAGGGTATCCCGGCACGGCGAACGGGCCACGGCTGGTCGCCGTGGCCCGTTCGGTGACGGAGGGTCAGTCGGTCAGCCGGTGAAGGCCGATACGCCCTCCGGGGTGCCCAGGCCGGTCGGGCCGTCGTATCCCGACTGGGCGGTGCACAGGTAGGTGGTGGAGCAGGTGCCGTTGTTGCCGGATGTCACGTCGTTCAGGGCCGAGGTGCCGGCTTTCGCGTAGGGGAAGGAGGCTGGGTAGGAGGAGGTGGAGGGGGTGCCGGCCAGGGCGTAGACGCCCGCGATGATCGGGGACGAGGCGCTGGTGCCGCCGAAGGTGTACCAGCCGGCGGTGATGCCGTAGGAGTCGTAGACCGAGACTCCGGTGGCCGGGTCGGCGACCGCGGAGACGTCCGAGATCGTGCGCCTGGTGCAGCCGGTGTCGGTCTGCCAGGTCGGCTTGGTGTCGTAGGCGGAGCAGCCGGAGCCGGTGCCCTCGGTACTGCTGGTCTTCCAGACGGTCTCGCTCCAGCCGCGGGTGGTGGAGGTGGCCTTGGCCAGGGCCGTGCCGCCCACCGAGGTCACGTACTTGGAGGCCGCCGGGTACTCGGCGCCGTAGCCGCTGTCGCCCGCGGAGACCGTGATGGCGACGCCCGCGTGGTTGAAGTACGAGGAGTCGTAGGAGGTGTCCGAGGAGGACTCGGAGCCGCCGTAGCTGTTGGAGACGTACTTCGCGCCCAGGGTGACCGCGCGGTTCACCGCGGTGCCGAGGTTGGCCATGGTGGCCGAAGTCGCCTCGACCAGCAGGATGTTGCAGTTCGGGCAGACCGCCGAGGCCATGTCGAGGTCGAGGGAGATCTCCTCGGCCCAACCGGTGTCCGACGCGGGCAGGGAGGTCGTGGAGCCGGTCTGACTGACCTTCTTGAAGCAGCCGTTGGCCGTGGTGCAGGCCGAGAGACCGTAGTACGAGCGGTAAGTGGCCAGGTCCGCCTCGGCGTTGGGGTCGTTGTAGGCGTCCACGATGGCGATGGTCTCGCCGGCGCCGTTGGAGGTGGCGGCGGAGGTGAGGCCGTAGGCAGACCGGAGGTCGGTGGGGCCGTAGCCGGAGGGGGTGGCGGCGTCGGCCGCCTTGGGCGTGATGCCCGTAATTTTGGCCTGTTCCTTTTGGTAGGCGGTGAGGCCGCCGGTGACCCGGTAGGAGTTGCAGGCGAGTTCGCCCTTGTGCTTCGGCGTGGCACAGGGGGTCGCGGTCCAGGTGGCCTTCGCGGTGGTGGCCGAGGGGGCCGCGTCGGCCTGGACGGCGGTGCCGAATCCGGCGAGGAGCAGGGCGGCCGTGGCCGCTGCGGCGGTGCCGAGCCGGCGCCAACCGCTGCGTGCGGACGGTCTGTCGGGGGGAGTGGAACGCATCGTGCAGCCTCCTGATGTTCCTTGGTGGGGTGGAAACAGGGGCAGTGCGGGTGCGAAGCCGTCGGTGTGGGGTCCGGCGGCGGGCGGCGGCCTGCGACGACGATGCGCTTGTTGAGTACGCGACAACAAGGGCGATCTGGAATCCTGACCTCCGCCTTACCGAACCGGTGCCGGCGAATGGATCGCGGGTGACGCGCGCTTGACCCAACTCACAGGTGGATCAAGGGAGAAGGCGGGCGAGGGAGACGGCGTGGGCGCGGGCACGGGCACGGGGAAACGGGCCGCGGCCGGCTGCCGTGACCCGTTTCCCTTCCGATGCCGCCGAGGAGTCCCCACGTACTCCCCTTCAGGCGGCTCCCCGTGACCCGACGGGGAGGTGCTGCCGTACCGCGCGACCCGCTCAGCCCGTGAAGGCGTCCAGGCCCTGCGGGGTGCCCCAGCCGGTCGGGCCGTCGTAGCCCGACTTCGCGGTGCAGAAGTAACTCGTCGAGCAGGTGCCGTTGTTGCCGCTCGTCACGTCGTTCAGTGCCGAGGTGCCGGCCGCGCTGTACGGGTACTGGGCCGGGTAGTCGCCGCTGCCCGGGGTGCCCGCGAGGGCGTACACCGACGCGATGATCGGGGACGAGGCGCTGGTGCCGCCGTAGGTGTTCCAGCCGGTGCCGTCGGCGCCGTAGGAGTCGTAGACGGAGACTCCGGTGGCCGGGTCGGCGACCGCCGAGACGTCGGAGATCATGCGCTTGGTGCAGCCCGTGTCGGTCTGCCAACTGGGCTTCGCGTCGTAGGCGGAGCAGCCGGAGCCGGTGCCCTCGGTGCTGCTGGTCTTCCAGACGGACTCGGTCCAGCCGCGGCTGTTGGACGACGTCGACAGCTTGGTGCCGCCGACCGCGGTGACGTACTTGGAGGCGGCCGGGTACTCGGCGCCGTAGGCCTCGTCGCCCGCGGAGACGGTGATGGCGACGCCCGCGTGGTTGAAGTACGAGGAGTCGTAGGAGGTGTCCGAGGAGGACTCCGAGCCGCCGTAGGAGTTGGAGACGAACTTGGCGCCCAGCTTGACCGCCTCGTTCACCGCCGTGCCCAGGTTGGCCATGCTCGACGACTTCGCCTCGACCAGCAGGATGTTCGCCTTCGGGGCGATGGCGGAGACCATGTCGAGGTCGAGCGAGATCTCACCGGCCCAGCCGCTGTCGGCGGTGGGCAGGGAGGTCGTGGAGCCGGTCTGACTGACCTTCTTGAAGCAGCCGTTGGCCGTGGTGCAGGCCGAGAGGCCGTAGTACGAGCGGTAAGTGGCCAGGTCCGCCGCGGCGTTGGGGTCGTCGTACGCGTCGACGATGGCGATCGTCTCGCCCGCGCCGTCGGAGGCGGACGCGGACGTGAGGCCGTAGGCCGACTGGAGGTCGCTCGGGCCGTAACCGGTCGGGGTGGCCGAAGCCGCCTTGGGGGACACCGACTTGGGCGTCACGCCCTTCTTCGCGGCCTGCGCCTCCTGGAAGGCGGTGGTGCCGGAGGTGACGCGCAGGGCGTTGCAGGACGCGTAGCCCTTGGCGGGGGTGGCGTCACAGGCCGAGGTGTACGTGACGTGCGCCTTGGCGACCGCGGCGGCGATCTCCTTGGCGCTCGCCTTGTGCGCGGCGGGAGTCGCGGCGCTCGCGTGCACCGCGGTGCCGAGACCGGCCAGGACGAGCGCGGTGGTGGCCACGGTGGCCGAGCCGATACGGCTCCATCTGGCGCGTATGTGGGGGGAGTCGGGCGTGGACGTACGCAACGTAAAGCCTCCTGGGAGGGGTGGGCAGAGGCCTGCGGTGGGGGGACTGCCAGGGGTTCCCGGCAGGGGCGGCGACCCGCGTAGACCCTTGCTTGTTGAGTACGCGACAAACAAGACAGGTTTCGGAATCCTGACTTCCGCATTACCGAAGGGGCCTGTGGGCTTACTGATCAATGGCTGGGCGATGGAGGGGGAATGGGGGTGACTTGACCCGGCGCACAGTCAGGGCACAGGGGAGGGGGGTGGCGGTCGGACGTCAGACGCCGGGCGTCAGCACGATCCGCCCGCCGGGGGTCGTGGGGGCGCTCCACGCCTTCTCGACCTCGGCGAGGGGGACGGCGAGCGGGTTGACGGCGAAGGTCCCGGCGGTGATCCGCTCGGCGAGGGCGGGGAGTTCGGCGAGGATGCCCGCGGTGCTGACCGAGCCCTGGCCGCTGCCCATGATCCGCAGGTCGGCCGCGCGCAAGTAGGCGGAGGGCAGGGTGAGTTCGGTGCCCGCCATCGAGCCGATCTGGATCCAGGCGAGGGTCCTTGCGCGGTCGGGGCGGGCGGTGAGGAGGGCGCGCATCGCCTGTTCGGCGACCGGCCCCCAGACGTAGTCGACGACGATGTCCGCGTCGGCGGCCGTGCGGGCGAGGTCGGCGGCCGCCCGGTCGGGAGCGGCCGCGAGGGAGACGGTCTCGTCGGCGCCCAACTCGGGCAGCAGGGCGAGGCGTTCGGGGTCGCGGCCGGCGGCGACCACGTGCGCGGCGCCGAGGTGCTTGGCGATCTGGACCGCGAGCCGGCCCGCGCTGCCGGTCGCGCCCAGCACCAGGACCCGGGCGTCGGACGGCAGGGTGACGCGGCGGCGCAGCGCGATCCAGGACGACATGGCCGGGTTCATCGCGGCGGCCACGGCGATCGGGTCGGTGCCCGGCGGCAGCGTGACGGCCCGGCGCCGGTCCACGACGGTCTGCTCGGCCATCGTGCCGGGGGCGTCGTCGGGGGCGACGAAGTAGAGGAGGTCGCCGTCGGGGGTGCGGCCGACTCCGTCGATGCCCGGGATCAGCGGGAGCGAGCCGTCGGAGGTGTAGTGGGTGCCGTCGGCGGTGGAGCGGACGCGGGGGTGCAGTCCTGCGGCCAGGACGTCGACCAGGACCTGGTGGGCGCCCTGGGGGCGAGGGGTGTCCACGGAGTCGTAGCGGGGCGGGGTGTCGAAGGAGTGGACGACGGCTGCGTGCATGGAGGGCTCCGGGTGTGAGAGGGATATGGTTGGTGGCGCGTACTACTTTGAAGCTAGTTTGTGGCACGTACTAGGTCAAGCGGTTTGTGCCACGTACTAAATGAGGGAAGGAGACGACCATGACCGCCGGTCACCCGCCGGATCAGGTGCCGAGCACCCCTGACCGGTCCCTGAACACCGTGGACGCCCTGGTCCAGCTGTCGTTCCTGGTGCAGGGCGTGCTGACTCGGGTCGCGGCCGCGCACGAGCTCTCGGTCGTGCAGGTCCGGCTGCTCGGGATCCTGCGCGACCGGCGGCCGGGGATGCTCGAACTGGCCCGGCATCTCGGCCTGGACAAGTCCTCGATGACGGGACTGGTCTCCCGGGCCGAGAAGCGGGGGCTGGTGAGCCGGGTGCCGTCGCCGCACGACGGGCGCGGGGTGCTGGTGAGCCTGACCCCGGCGGGGCGGGAGCTGACCGTGGAGGGCGGTGCCGAGATCGAGCGGGCGATCGGTGAGCTGGCCGAGGTGCTGACGGCGGGGGAGCGGGCGCAGCTGCGGGCGCTGGCGGCGAAGCTGCTGGCGGGCGGCGCCTCGGATTCGGGCGGCTGACGGGCACTCGTCGAGGCGGGACGGGTCGCGCGGACGCTTTCGAGGCGGGACAGGTCGCGCGGGCGAGGTCGGGAGGGGCCGGTTACGGTGAGAAGGGCGGACCGGTTTCTCACCTTCGTAGGTCAGAGTGGGCCCCGATGAAGCGCATCCCCCGCATCACCCGCCCCCTGTTCGTCGCGGTCGCGCTGCTCGGGCCGGCCGTCACCTCGGCCTCGCTGGCCGCCGCCGACGACGGCCCGGGGCCGCTCGGCGTGACCGCGGTCGCCGCCGTGACCGCGCAGAGCGCGCGCGTCGGGGCGTTGTTCGACGCCGACCGGGCAGGACGCCTCACCGGCGGTCACTTCTGCACCGCCTCCGTCGTGCGCAGCCCGCACCACGACGTCATCGTCACCGCGGCGCACTGCCTGGACGGCGGCGGGGACTTCGTGTTCGTGCCGGGATACCGGGACGGCACGGCGCCGCACGGGGTGTGGACCGTGCGCGGACGGTTCCTGCCCGACGGCTGGGCCAAGGGGGAGGACGAGGACAGCGATGTCGCCTTCGCCGTGCTCGACGACCGGGGCGGGCGGGGCGTCGAGGACGTGGTCGGCGGGAACCGGTTCACCGCGGGGACGGCGACCGGGGCCACCGCGGTGACGATGACCGGGTATCCGAACTCCCGCGAGGCGCCCGTCAGCTGCACCAACAAGCCGGTCGCGCACAGCCGTACCCAACAGCGCATCGTCTGCCCCGACTTCACCGGCGGCACCAGCGGCAGCCCGTGGGTCAACGGCGACGGACGGGTCGTCGGGATCCTCGGCGGACACGAACAGGGCGGGGCCACGGCCGACATCTCCTACAGCGTGGTGCTGGGCAAGGAGGCGGCGGAGCTCTACGAGGACGCGGCGACGGATCCCTGACGGCCGCCCTCCTCAAGACCCCTGAACCGACGCCTGCGTATTGTCCGGTTTCCGCTTCCCGTGATCACCCCGGAAGACAGGTGCCGCCCCTACACTGACCTGGGCGCGGACTCCTGGGTGGCGAGGGGCGGTTGACGGTGCGTAAGGGATGGATCGTGGCGGGCGTCGCCGCCGGCACCGGCCTGTCTTTCGTGGCGCTGCTCGTCCTCGGGGTCTACATCGTCGCCGGGAACCTCGCGAACGGCGTGGGCGGCAGCGGCAAGGCGCTGGCCAAGGGTGCCGTGCCGGCCGCGTACCAGACCCTCGTGCAGAAGTGGGGCAACCTCTGCCCGGCCATCAACCCGGCCCTGCTCGCCGCGCAGCTCTACCAGGAGAGCGGGTTCAACCCGAACGCCAAGAGCCCGGCGGCGGCCGAGGGGATAGCGCAATTCATCCCCGGGACGTGGGCCACGCACGGGATCGACGGCAACGGAGACGGCGTACGCAATGTGTGGGATCCGGAGGACGCCATTCCGTCCGCCGCCTCCTACGACTGCCAACTCGCGTCGTACGTGAAGGACGTTCCCGGGAATCTGACTGAAAACATGCTGGCCTCGTACAACGCCGGTTCCTACGCGGTGATCAAGTACGGGGGTGTGCCGCCGTACGCGGAGACCCGGAACTACGTCAAGACGATCACGACCCTGGAGGAGAGCTTCGCGGCTCCCGTGGGCCGCGTCGATCCGTCGGAGCAGGCGGCCGGGGCGATCTCCTACGCGCAGAAGAAGCTCGGCACGCCGTACCTGTGGGGCGGCAACGGAACCGCCGCCCAGGGCGGGCGTTTCGACTGCTCGGGGCTGACGAAGGCCGCGTACGAGAGTGTCGGGATCACGCTGCCGCGGGTCGCCAACGACCAGTACAACGCGGGCCCGCACCCCTCGCGCGACGAGCTGCTCCCCGGCGATCTGGTCTTCTTCTCCGACGACCTGACCGACTCCCGGGCGATCCGGCACGTCGGGATCTACGTCGGTGGCGGGTACATGATCGACGCGCCCCGGACGGGGGCCGTGATCCGGTTCGACCCGATCGCCACCCCCGACTACTTCGGCGCCACCCGGGTCACCGAAGATGGCGCGAAAGCACTCCCCACGACGGTGTGAGCGGAGCGTCAACCCACCCCCTGAGCTGGGGAGATGTGTCTCTCTTCGATAACGTCTGAGTGATCATTCGGTGGAGGGTGGAACGTATTAACCGGGACCGTGCGTTCCTGTTGTCGTAGTGATCTACGGCGTGAACTACATCCACATCCACGGGGGTGGGTAGGCGCGGCGCACGAAGGAGTGCGAGCGCAAGCAGCAGACGACGACGAAGGGGCCGCAGCACGATGGCTGGACTCGCCGAATCCGGGTCGAACCCCGACGTCGACCTGCTCTACGACATCAACGGCCTCGCCAAGGACGCTCCGCACTGGTTCGACCGGGGCATGGAGTACGTCGGTGAGTACGGTCTGCTGATCGCCATGGTCCTGCTCGTGCTGGCCTGCTGGTGGTCGGTCCGCCGACGCGGCGGTACGGAGGCCGCGTCCTCCGTGGCCGCCCTGATCTGGGCCCCGCTCGCCGCCGGCCTCGCCGTCCTGGTGAACATCCCGATACGGGGCTTCGTGGAGCGCCCCCGCCCCTTCCGCACCCACGAGGGACTCGACGTCCTCGTGGCGGGCAAGACCGACTACTCCTTCGTCAGCGACCACGCCACCATCACGATGGCCATCGGCGTCGGCCTCTTCGTGGCCCACCGGAAGTTCGGCCTCATCGGCATCGGCCTGGCCCTGCTCGAAGGCTTCTGCCGCGTCTACATGGGCGTCCACTACCCGACGGACGTCATCGGCGGCTTCGCCCTGGGCACGGCGGTCACCCTCCTCCTCTCCCCGCTGGCGATGGCCCTGCTGACCCCGGTGACGCAGGCCGTCGAGCGGGCGCCCCGGGCGGGCCGGCTCATCCGATCAAGGCGCCGCCCGCGCATCGAGCGGGACGCCCTGATCCCGGGCACGCGCACGGAAGCGGGCGTGGAGGACAGGGACCTGGCCGCCTGACGACTCGTCCGGGGTCGCTGATGTCCGTTTCTAGAGGGCCTGCGGGTACGTGAAGAAGTGGTCCGGGTCGTACCGCTTCTTCACCTTGGCCAACCGCCCGGCCGCATCCCCGTAGTACGCCTTGCGCCAGTCCTTCAGCGCCGCGTCCGCGTAGTTCTGGTAAGCAGCGCCGGAGGCATACGGCTTCATCGCGTCGTGCGCGCCGGACAGCCACGCCTGTGCCGTACTGCCGGACGTACCCGGCGTCCACGACACTATGTACTGCGCCAGCATCCGCGACCGCCGATGCACGAACGCCGTCGCCGTCGGAGACACCCGGTTGATCGCCCCGCCCAGCGCGGTGAGCGCGATGCTGCCCGACCCGCCCCGCACCGACGACACCCGCGACAGCAGCGTCTGGATGCCGGCCGCCGGGATCGACCGGTCGAAGAAGTCGGAGCGTCCGACGTACGTCTCCCTTTCGAGCGCGCCCCGCGTGTTGCGTCCCGGGGTCGAGCCCGGCAGATGGCACTGCGCCTGCGCGGAGTACGAGGAGCAGCCGGCGTAGATCTCCATGGCCTCCTCGTAACCGCGCCGGCGCAGCGAGACGCTGCTCGCGTCGGCGCCGATCCGCTGGGCGAGGCGGTCCACGGCGTTCTGCAGCTCGGTGTAGCCGCCCAGGGAGAACGCGGCGACGGAGACGGTCGGGGAAGTGCCCGAGTTCTCCAGGTGGAGCGAGGACCAGATCTCGTCCGGCTGGTCGGGGCCCCACTCCTGCCAGGCCGTGAGCACCGCGGCGGCCTTCGTCCACGGCCAGGTCAGATAGCCGGAGACGGCCTGCGGCGCCGGGTGGGTCTTGAAGTGCAGCTCGGTCACCACGCCGAAGTTGCCGTTGCCCGCGCCGCGCAGGGCCCAGAAGAGCTCCTTGTTGGTGCTCGCGTTCGCGACCAGTTGCTTGCCGTCCGCCGTGATGAGGGTCGCCTGCGTGAGGCTGTCGCAGGTCAGGCCGTAGGCCCGCGAGACCACCCCGTGGCCGCCGCCGAGGACCAGGCCGGAGACGCCGACGGTGGGGCAGGAGCCCGCCGGTATCGTCACGCCCTTCGCGGCGAGCGCGCGGTAGACGTCGATCAGCTTGGAACCGGCGCCGATGACCGCCTGGCCGCTGCTGACCCTGGCCGAGGTGAGCTTGGAGACGTCGACGATCAGCTTGCCGTTGCCCGAGGACCAGCCGCCGTAGGAGTGGCCGCCGTTGCGGATGGCGACCTGGACGTCGTGCGCGCGGGCGTAGGCCAGGGTCGTACGGATGTCGTCGGCGTGGGCGACGTAGGCGACCGCCGCGGGCTTCAGTCCGTCGAAGCGGGTGTTGTACAGCTGGCGGGCCGTGGCCCACTGGGCGTCGCCGGGGCGGACCAGCGTGCCGTCGAGGTCGCGGCCGAGGGCGGCCCAGTTCGCGGGGGCGGCCGAGGTGCCGGCGGCCCGGGCCGACGTACCGGACGAGGAGTCGCCGGACGTGCCGGAACTCGTGACGCCACCCTTGCACGCGGTCGCGGCCACCGCCGCCACCGCGGCCGCGCCGCCTCCGATGAACGTACGCCGTTGCATGTGTGCCTCCTGTCGGCTCCCGTGGAACGAGACGAACCGCCCGTCCCGCGGGTTCCACTTGGTCGACACTCCGTACGGACGTCAGGGTCCTCTATGCGCGTAGGGCTGTGTAACGATCGCGCCGGAATCTCTGTGTGCCCGACCCGTGAGCATTCCGTGACCTAACCACACCGTCCGCAGGGGTTCACCTTCCGTTCATTTCTGGCCATAGGCGCCTTCACCTGATCTGCCTAATTTCGGCCTTACCGATGACGGTCGCGCCTCGAATGCGCGCCTCCATCACCCAGTCTTCGCACGCCGCCGATTCAGGACGGCAGCATTGGAAGGAACTCCCTCAGTGAAGCTTCAGCGCATGAATCGGCGGGCCGTCGCCCTCGGTGCACTCGCCGCCTCCGGCGCCCTGGTCCTCACGGCGTGCGGCTCCGACGACACCGGCAGTGACAGCGGCTCCAGCAGCAGCGCCTCGTCGACTGCGGCCGCCGGCTCGATCAAGTGTGACGACGCGAAGGGCCAGCTGCTCTCCGACGGTTCGTCGGCGCAGAAGAACGCCATCGACGCCTGGGTCGCCCAGTTCACCAAGGCCTGCGGTGTGCAGATCAACTACAAGGCCGGCGGCTCCGGCGCGGGTGTCACCTCCTTCACCCAGGGCCAGCTCGCCTTCGCCGGTTCCGACTCGGCGCTGAAGCCCGAAGAGGTCACCGCCTCCAAGAAGGTCTGCTCCGGCGGCCAGGGCATCGACCTCCCGATGGTCGGCGGCCCGATCGCGATCGGCTACAACGTCTCCGGCGTGGACAACCTGGTCCTGGACGCCCCGACGCTCGCCAAGATCTTCGACAGCAAGATCACCAAGTGGAACGACGCGGCGATCAAGAAGCTGAACCCCGACGCGAACCTTCCCGACCTGAAGATCCAGGCGTTCCACCGCTCGGACGAGTCCGGCACCACGGACAACTTCACCAAGTACCTCAAGGCCGCGACGCCCGACAACTGGAAGTACGAGGGCGGCAAGGCCTGGCAGGCCAAGGGTGGCCAGGCGGCCGCCCAGTCCTCCGGTGTGGCCGCCCAGGTCAAGCAGACCAACGGCGCCATCGGCTACTTCGAGCTGTCCTACGTCGCCGACGGTGTGAAGGCCGTCAGCATCGACACCGGCGCCAGCGCCCCGGTCGCGGCGAGCAGCGAGAGCGCCACCAAGGCCATCGCCGACGCCAAGGTCGTGGGCACGGGCAGCGACCTGTCGCTGCAGCTGAACTACAACACCAAGGCCGAGGGCGCCTACCCGATCACCCTCGTGACCTACGAGATCGTCTGCGACAAGGGCAACAAGGCGGCCTCCCTGCCCGGCACGAAGGCGTTCCTGACCTACATCGCCTCCGAGGAGGGTCAGGCGCTGCTCCCGAACCTGGGCTACGCCCCCATCCCCGACGACATCATCGCCAAGGTTCGTACCACCATCTCGAGCCTGAGCTGATCTGAGCGTGCGATCCGGCCCCGGGCCCGCACCGGGGCCGGACCGCACCGTCCGGTGCACCGCCGCCACGAGCCGTACGGTCGCGTACGGCTTCGCAGAGCCGCACCTCGCGTGCGGTTCCGCAGACCGGAGAACCCGATGGACATAACGACACAGAACACCGACGCCCCACCTCCCACCTCACAGCCGACGGAGACCGAGCAGAAAGCCGCGGCCCGCGGCGTCACCCGACCCGGAGACCGGATCTTCCTCGGTCTTTCCCGCGGCTCGGGCATCCTGCTGCTGGTGATCATGGCCGCGATCGCGGTCTTCCTCACCTATCGCGCCTCGCTCGCGATCAGCAAGGACCACACGAACTTCTTCACCACCTTCGAGTGGAACACCGGCGTCCAGCCGCCGAGCTTCGGTATCGCGGTCCTGGCCTACGGCACGGTGATCTCCTCGATCATCGCCATGGTCCTCGCGGTCCCGATCGCCGTGGCCATCGCGCTGTTCCTCACGCACTACGCCCCGCGCAGGCTGAGCGGTCCCATCGCCTACGTGATCGACCTGCTCGCCGCCGTGCCGTCGATCGTCTACGGCCTGTGGGGCGCGCTGATACTGGTTCCGCACATGACGGGACTGTTCAGCTGGCTCAACGACTACTTCAGCTGGTCCGGCCTCTTCTCGTGGGACGAGGGCGCCCCGCGCTCGATGCTCACCGTCGGCATCCTGCTCGCGATCATGATCCTGCCGGTCATCACCAACGTGAGCCGCGAGGTCTTCCGCCAGTCCCCGCAGATGATCGAGGAAGCGGCCCTGGCCCTCGGCGCCACGCGCTGGGAGGTCATCCGGATGTCCGTCCTGCCCTTCGGCCGCTCCGGCGTCATCTCCGCCTCGATGCTCGGCCTCGGCCGCGCCCTCGGCGAGACGATGGCCGTCGCGACCGTGCTCTCCCCGGACTTCCTGATCCACGGCAGCCTGCTCAACCCGGGCGGTGGCACCTTCGCCCAGAACATCGCCAGCAAGTTCGGCGAGGCGGACGAGTTCGGCCGTGACGCGCTCATCGCCTCCGGTCTGGTCCTGTTCGTCATCACCCTGCTGGTCAACGGCGCGGCACGCATGATCATCGCCCGCCGCAAGGAGTACTCGGGGGCCAACGCATGAGCAACCCAGCACCCGTCGCCGACCGTGCGCCCAGCACGCTGCGCGGCGCGATCCTGCCGAAGTGGTCGCCGTTCGCGATCGCGGGCGGCTCCGTGGTCCTCGCCGTCGTCATCGGGCTGGTCTTCGGCCTCGACAGCAGGATCCAGTGGGGCCTGATCGCCGGTCTGCTCTTCCTCGTCGGCACGTACGGCATCTCCGCACGGGTCGAGGGCGGCCGGCAGGCCAAGGACCGGATCGCGACCGGGCTGGTCTGGGTGGCCTTCCTGATCGCCCTGGTGCCGCTGATCTCCCTGGTGTGGACGACCGTCGCGCGTGGCACGAAGGTCCTCGACATCTTCTTCCTGACCCACTCGATGGGCATCGTCACCGACAACCAGCCCGGCGGCGGCATCTACCACGCCATCATCGGCAGCCTGGAGCAGGTCGGTCTCGCCACCGTCATCGCGGCGCCGATCGGCGTGCTCACCGCCGTCTACCTGGTGGAGTACGGCCGGGGCAACCTCTCCCGGGCGATCACCTTCTTCGTCGACGTGATGACCGGTATCCCCTCGATCGTCGCGGGCCTGTTCATCCTCAGCCTCATGCTGATCTTCGACCTGGAGCCCTTCGGCTTCGCCGGTTCGCTGGCTCTGGCGATCCTGATGATGCCGGTCGTGGTCCGCTCCACCGAGGAGATGCTCAAGCTCGTCCCGAACGAACTGCGCGAGGCCTCCCTCGCGCTCGGCATCCCGAAGTGGCGCACCATCCTGAAGGTGGTCCTGCCGACCTCCATCGGCGGCATCACCACCGGCATCATGCTGGCGGTCGCCCGTATCGCGGGTGAGACGGCCCCGGTGCTGCTGCTGGTGTTCGGCAACCGGTTCATCAACAACAACCCCTTCGAGGGTGCGCAACAGTCGCTGCCGCTGTACATCTACCAGCAGTACGCGAACAGCGCGGGCGCCAACGCGGCGTACGACCGGGCCTGGGCGGCGTCGCTCACGCTGATCGCCTTCGTGATGATCCTCAACCTCGTGGCTCGCGGCGTCGCCCGCTGGAAGGCCCCGAAGTCCGGTCGCTGACGCGGCCATACAGCGACCTGACTCCCCTCGAAAGAAGCAGTGATTTCCATGGCCAAGCGAATCGACGTCAGCGGCCTCAGCGCCTACTACGGCTCCTTCCGCGCCATCGAGGACATCTCGATGGCCATCGAGCCCCGCAGCGTGACGGCCTTCATCGGCCCGTCCGGCTGTGGCAAGTCCACGTTCCTGCGCACCCTGAACCGGATGCACGAGGTCACCTCGGGCGGCCGGGTCGAGGGCAAGGTCATGCTCGACGACGAGAACCTGTACGGCGCCGGGATCGACCCGGTGGCCGTGCGGCGCGAGGTCGGCATGGTCTTCCAGCGGCCCAACCCCTTCCCGACGATGTCCGTGTTCGAGAACGTAGCGGCGGGCCTGAAGCTGTCCGGCTCGTACAAGAAGAACGAGCTCAACGACATCGTCGAGAAGTCGCTCAAGGGCGCGAACCTCTGGAACGAGGTCAAGGACCGGCTGAACAAGCCCGGTTCGGGCCTGTCCGGCGGTCAGCAGCAGCGTCTGTGCATCGCCCGCGCGATCGCGGTCGAGCCCAAGGTGCTGCTGATGGACGAGCCCTGCTCCGCCCTGGACCCGATCTCCACCCTCGCCATCGAGGACCTGATCGGTGAGCTGAAGGAGCGCTTCACGATCGTCATCGTGACGCACAACATGCAGCAGGCGGCGCGTGTCTCGGACCGCACGGCGTTCTTCAACCTGGCCGCCGTCGGTCAGCCCGGCAAGCTGATCGAGATCGACGACACCGAGCGGATCTTCTCCAACCCGTCGGTCCAGGCGACCGAGGACTACATCTCCGGCCGCTTCGGCTGAGCCGAACCCGAGCCGGTACGACCCCTCACGGTGCTGCATGGCGGTGCCACCGTGAGGTCGATGAAGGGCCCGCCCCCGGCTCCCGGGGGCGGGCCCGTCGTCGTTGTCCGAAGAGCACCGGGGCCACTGCCCCCGGCGTCCAACAGGGCTACAGGAACGCCAGGTTCACGAGTCCGAACGACCCCGCCGCCACGAGCGCGGCCGCCGGCATCGTGATGAACCAGCCCAGGACGATGTTCTTGGCGACCCCCCAGCGCACGGCCTTCACGCGCTTGGTGGCACCGACGCCCATGATGGCGGAGGTGATGACGTGGGTCGTGGAGACCGGGGCCTTGAAGAGGTACGCGGTGGTGAACATGATCGCCGCGCCGGTCGTCTCGGCGGCGAAGCCCTGCGGGGGATCCAGCTCGATGATCTTCCGGCCCAGGGTGCGCATGATGCGCCAGCCGCCCGCGTAGGTGCCGAGGGACAGCATCAGGGCGCAGGCGATCTTCACCCAGACCGGGATCGGGTCGCCGTACGTCTCGTGGCCGGAAATGACCAGTGCCATCACCACGATGCCCATGGTCTTCTGCGCGTCCTGCAGACCGTGGCCAAGGGCCATGCCGGCCGCGGACACCGTCTGCGCGATCCGGAAGCCCCGCTTGGCCTTGTGCGGGTTGGACCGGCGGAACATCCACATGATCGCCGTCATGACGAGGTAGCCGGCCACCAGGCCGACCACCGGCGAGACGAACATCGGGATGACGACCTTGTCGAGCACCCCGTGCCAGATCACGTCGGTGCCGCCCGCGAGGGCCGCGCCCACCATGCCGCCGAACAGCGCGTGCGAGGACGAGGAGGGCAGGCCGAAGTACCAGGTGACCAGGTTCCAGACGATGGCGCCGACCAGTGCCGCGAAGAGGATGCCCATCCCCTTGGAGCCCTCGGGCGTCTCGATCAGGCCCTCGCTGACGGTCTTGGCGACACCGGAACCGAGGAAGGCGCCGGCGAGGTTCATCACGGCGGCCATGGCCAGCGCCGCCCGCGGGGTCAGCGCCCGCGTCGACACGGACGTCGCGATCGCGTTCGCCGAGTCGTGGAAGCCGTTGGTGTACGTGAAGAAGAGCGCGACCGCGATGGTCACGATGAGAGCGAAGGTGTCCATCGACGCCTCAGGACTCCTTGACGGCGATGGTCTCCACCGTGTTCGCCACGTGCTCGAACGCGTCGGCCGCCTCTTCCAGGACGTCCACGATCTGCTTGAGCTTCAGCACCTCGATGGCGTCGTACTTGCCGTTGAAGAGATGGGCAAGAAGCTTTCTGTGGATCTGGTCGGCCTGGTTCTCCAGGCGGTTGACCTCGATCCAGTACTCGGTGAGGTTGTCCATCGTGCGCAGGTTGGGCATGGCCTCGGCGGTCAGTTCCGCCGCCCGCGCCAGGACCTCGATCTGCTGCTCGACGCCCTTGGGCAGTTCCTCGACGTTGTAGAGGACGACGAGGTCGACGGCCTCCTCCATGAAGTCCATGATGTCGTCGAGGCAGGACGCGAGGTTGTAGATGTCCTCGCGGTCGAAGGGCGTGATGAAGGAGGAGTTCAGCTGGTGGAAAATCGCGTGCGTGGCGTCGTCGCCTGCGTGTTCGGCTGCCCGCATGCGCTCTGCGATCTCGGCCCGGCCGGCGGTGTCCGCCCCGAGCAGTTCCATCAGGAGTTTCGAGCCCGTGACGATGTTGTCCGCGGACGCGGCGAACATGTCGTAGAAGCTCGTCTCCCTGGGGGTCAGACGAAAGCGCACAAGGGGTCCTCGGATTGCATCGGTTTCGGTCAGGCTGATGCTAAGGGCATCATCCGGCCACGGCTAATGGGCCGCCCATCAGTGTCGCCCATCGGGCACGGTGATCAGCACGGGGGCAGTACCAAGGGCCCTATACCCAGCAAAGTTCGTTACCATATACCCAGCAGGGGTATGTGATCGCCCCGTGACACGGAGGACGCGATGACGACGACACAGGCCGGCGCCACGGCCCCCTCCGAGGACATCGAGAGCGGCGGCCACGAGCACGTCACGCACGGCTACCACAAGCAGAAGGACGAGCACCTCAAGCGGCTGCGCCGGATCGAGGGCCAGATCCGCGGCCTGCAGCGCATGGTCGAGGAGGACACCTACTGCATCGACATACTCACCCAGGTGTCCGCCTCCACCAAGGCCCTGCAGTCCTTCGCGCTGCAGCTCCTGGAGGAACACCTGCGGCACTGCGTCGCCGACGCGGCCGTCAAGGGCGGCGACGAGATCGACGCCAAGGTCGAGGAGGCCACGAAGGCCATCGGCCGCCTGCTGCGCACCTGAGCGCCCCGGCCCGACGGCCCGGACAGGCCCCAGGTCACCGGCCGACCGGCTCCTCGCGTTCCTCGGCCACTCTGAGCACCTCGTCGATGCAATCCATGCTGAGCCGGTCCTCGCGCGCGGCCGAGGCCGCGATGATCAGGTCCCCGCACAGCTCGATCTCGGCGAGGGCCACGTGGTCCTGAACTGCCGTACCGCCGACCGGAGCCACGTGCATCACCTCTTCTCTGCCGTCACCGACTTCCTAGAGTAGGGAGCGGCCTACACACCGCGCATGGCACGGAAGGGCTAGTTCTTGACGCCCGTCACTGAACCACGCGCCCGCCCTCATCCCTCTGCGATCTTCCCGGCGTAGATGTCACTCGCCTTCGGCAGGGATACGTCGACGGGGGCCCCGAAGTCGTACAGCAGCGTCGTCGAGGCCACCGCGACGGTACCTTTCTGACGGCCGTTGACGAAGCTGAACCGGTGTCTGACCTTGCGGATGCGGCCCGCGTCGTCGAGATAGACGTCGAAGGGCACCTCGGCGGTGGCGAACCCTTTCGCCGCCGCGGCCAGCGCGTCCCGGGCGCCCTGGCCTGCGCCCCGCGCGGCGAGTGTGAGGTCGGCCACGCCACGGTAGTGCCGCACCTCGGTGCCGGCCAGCTCCGTGCGGCCGAGGTAGGTCGCCGTGCGGGTGCCGCGCAGCAGTTCGGCGGCGGCGAAGGGATCGGTGGCACCGCCGGTCACGAGATTCCCGTCGGAGAGGGCGGCCGTCTCCACCCGGACCCACTTGTCGGCGGGGACGCCGGCGCCCCGGTTCTTCATGAACAGGGCGCCGGGTGCGAGGAGTTCGGTGATGGGGCGGTGCTCGGCGTTCCCGGCCGGGTCCTGCGGCAGCCGCACCTGGAGCCGGCCGACCTGCCTGCGGTAGTCGTAGACACCCTCGCCGCGGATGGTGACCCGGGTGCCGCCGGTGGCCATCTCCATCGACGTCCGCGCCTTCGAACTGCCCGCCTCCACCAGGTTTCCGGCGGCCCGGTGCAGGGTCCCGACCGGGTCGGACGTGCGGGCGTCGGCGGTGCCGTCGGCGCCGGAACAGCCGCTCGTGCCGAGACCGCCGAGGCAGACGAAGACCCCCGCGACGACCGCTCCGCCCATCCTGTGCTGGCGTTCCGCCATGGCCTGCTCACCCCCAGCCGGGCCGCCCGGCACGGACCCCTGTCGTTCCGCTTAACGAGGGGTGGGGGGTGCCGTCACGCGCATACCAGCCCTTTACTCAGGGTGGGTAGCGTGGTGATCGTGCCGCATCAGGAACACCGGACGACGACCGTCGAACAGGGCAAGTTCTGCTTCGCCCGCTGTGTCTGCGGATGGCGTGGTCCGGCCCGCAGAGCCCGCAGTCAGGCCCGGACGGATGCGGAGGTCCATCTCCACCCTCAGGCGTGACGCAGGGTGGTGAGCAGCTCGTCGACCAGGCCGCGGTCGCGGAACTGGGTCAGGCGGCTGCGGGCCGCGCCGGGGGAGAGCCACAGGATGCGGTCCACCTCGTCGTTCGGGGCGAACCCGCCGGAGCGGGCCTCGGCCGCCCAGTACCGCACCTGCTTGGGGCGCCCGCCCACGAAGTAGCGCACGGTGGACAGTTCCGTGCCCGGCTCCGCCGTGTAACCCGTCTCCTCGGCCACTTCGCGCAGGGCCGCCGCGAGCGGTTCCTCGCCGCGCTTCAGCTTGCCTTTGGGGTGGGACCAGTCGTCGTACTTCGGCCTGTGGACCAGGCACACTTCGAGCTCGGAGTCGACGGGGGAGTGCCGCCACAGCACTCCGCCGGCCGCCTGGATCAGGGTGTTGTCGGTCTGGGTCACCTGGCACGCACCTCCTGCTTCCGCGTCAACTGGCCCGTACTTCCTGCCGCTGCCATGCCTGCTGGAAGGCGAAACGGGCGCCCTCCACCTCGTGGCGCTGGTCGGCGTGGAGCACGCCGAGCGCGTAGGCCGTCGCGGGGGCGATGCGGGGGGTGCGGGCCGCCGAGGCCGCGGCGGCGGCCGCCTCCGAGGCGTCCCGGTGCCGGTTCAGGGCCTGGCCCGCGTCGAGGAGACGGATGTCGACCAGGGCGTTCTCGCCCAGGAGGACCTCGCGGGAGTAGCGGTGCAGGCGCAGCAGCAGGCGGACCTGGTGCCAGGGGGCGTCCTGCGGATGCGGGGCCGGGTCCGGGGAGAGGCCGTGGATCAGGGCCTCGGAGTTGTAGGGGTGCCCGGCGGTCACCAGCGGCAGTCCGGTCACGGCGTCGGTGAGCCGCTCGTGGGCCGCGGCGGCCAGCGGGCCGAGGTCGGCCCGGGCCGCGGTCGTGGTGAGCGGGACCTCGCTGGCCAGCACGGCGACCTTGTCGGCGACGGCGTGGAAGCGGGAGGAGCCGAGCGCCTGCAGGGCGGTGCTGTGGGCCCGGGTCCGGGCGAGGGTGAGCTGGCGTTCCAGGAGCGCGCCCGCCTTGGCCGCGCCGACGGTGAGATTGCCGCGCTCCGCGGTCGCCAGGTCGGACCGGGCGGCCGGGCCGCCCGCGGACTGCGCGGGGAGCACCGCGGCCCCCGACAGCCGGTGCAGCGCGAGCAGCAGCCGGTCCAGGCGGGCCGCGTACGCGTGCTCCATCGACAACGTGCCGGACAGCCAGGCGAGTTCGGGGCGCAGGTTCTCCGACCAGTCGGTCTCCAGCAGGGGACGGAAGGTGTGCAGACTGCCGCTGATGCGGCGGACCGAGCGGCGCAGGGCGCGCGCCGCGTCGACGGACTCCTCCGTGCCGTTCGGGCCGCTGCCGGTCTCCCGGTGCAGCCGCAGGGCGCGGAGGAACTCCGTGGCCTGGGCCCGCAGGTAGCCCGCGAGGGCGTCCCCGGTGGGGGCGGGCCCGGCCGTGGGGTCCGTCGGGTCAAGGTGTCGCTGTGCCACGCCGGCGCCTCCGGGCGTCTATGAGCATCTCCTGGACGTTCCTCAGGGGTTGGCCGTCCGCGTCGGTGGCATGCCGGGTCCACTCACCGTCCGGGCCGAGGTGCCAGGAGGAGGTGGTCTCGGACATGCCGGTCTCCAACAGCCGGTTCAGGGCTGCGCGGTGGGCCGGGTCGGTGACCCTGACCAGGGCCTCGATACGGCGGTCGAGGTTGCGGTGCATCATGTCGGCGCTGCCCAGCCACACTTCGGGCTCGCCGCCGTTGCCGAAGGCGAAGACCCGGGAGTGTTCCAGGAAGCGGCCGAGGATCGAGCGGACCCGGATGTTCTCCGACAGGCCCGTGACACCCGGGCGGATGGCACAGATGCCGCGCACCCACACGTCGACCGGTACGCCTGCCTGGGACGCCCGGTACAGCGCGTCGATGAGTGCCTCGTCGACGATCGAGTTGACCTTGATCCGGATGAACGCGGGACGTCCGGCACGGTGGTGCTGGACCTCCTTGTTGATCCGCGCGATCAGGCCGTCCCGCAGGGATTTGGGGGCGACCAGGAGGCGGCGGTAGGTCTCGCGGCGCGAGTAGCCGGAGAGCCGGTTGAAGAGGTCGGAGAGGTCCGCGCCGACCTGCGGGTCGGCCGTGAGCAGGCCGAGGTCCTCGTACAGACGGGCCGTCTTGGGGTGGTAGTTGCCGGTGCCGACGTGGCTGTAGCGCCGTAGCGTGTCGCCTTCCTGGCGGACTACCAGCGACAGCTTGCAGTGGGTCTTCAGGCCGACCAGGCCGTAGACCACGTGGCAGCCGGCCTCCTCCAGCTTGCGCGCCCACTTGATGTTGGCGTGCTCGTCGAAGCGGGCCTTGATCTCGACCAGCACCAGGACCTGCTTGCCGGACTCGGCGGCGTCGATGAGCGCGTCGACTATCGGGGAGTCGCCGGAGGTCCGGTACAGGGTCTGCTTGATGGCCAGGACGTCGTCGTCCTCGGCGGCCTGCTGGAGGAAGGCCTGCACCGAGGTCGAGAACGAGTCGTAGGGGTGGTGCAGCAGCACGTCCCGCTTGCGCAGGGCGGCGAAGATGTCGGCCGAGGAGGCCGACTCGACCTCGGCGAGATCGCGGTGCACCCCGGCGACGAACTTCGGGTACTTCAGCTCGGGCCGGTCCAGGCGGTGGATGCGGAAGAGGCCGGTGAGGTCGAGCGGACCCGGCAGCGGGTACACCTCGGCCTCGCTGATCTTCAGTTCGCGCACCAGCAGGTCGAGCACCTCGCGATCGATGGACTCCTCGACCTCCAGGCGCACCGTCGGCCCGAAGCGGCGCCGCATGAGCTCCTTCTCCAGCGCCTGGAGCAGGTTCTCCGCGTCGTCCTCCTCCACCTCCAGGTCCTCGTTCCTGGTCAGCCGGAAGGCGTGGTGCTCCAGCACCTCCATGCCGGGGAACAGCTCCTCCAGATGGGCGCCGATGACGTCCTCGATGGGGACGTAACGGCCCGGGGAGCTCTCCAGGAAGCGGGACAGCAGCGGCGGCACCTTCACCCGGGCGAAGTGCCGCTGGCCGCTGACGGGGTTGCGGACGCGGACCGCGAGGTTGAGCGAGAGACCCGAGATGTACGGGAAGGGGTGCGCGGGGTCGACGGCCAGCGGGGTGAGGACCGGGAAGATCTGGTGCCGGAACAGCGTGAAGAGGCGGGCCTGCTCCTTCTCGGTCAGCTCGCTCCAGCGGACCAGGTGAATGCCCTCCTCCGCGAGCGCGGGGGCGATGTCCTCGTGGTAGGTCGCAGCGTGCCGGGCCATCAGCTCACGGGAGCGGGCCCAGATCATCTCCAGGACCTGGGTGGGCTGGAGTCCGGAGGCGGAGCGGGTGGCCACACCGGTGGCGATACGGCGCTTGAGTCCGGCCACCCGGACCATGAAGAACTCGTCCAGGTTGCTGGCGAAGATCGCGAGGAAGTTCGCCCGCTCCAGGAGGGGCGTGTTCGGGTCCTCGGCGAGTTCGAGGACGCGTTCATTGAACGCCAGCCAGCTGCGCTCCCGGTCGAGGAAGCGGCCCTGCGGCAGTTGGGGCCCGTCGTACGGCGACTCCTCGTACTCGTCGAGGTCGGCGTCGATGTCGGGCTCCAGGTCGGAGACCGCGGCGGACACCGTGTGCGGGCGGTGCGCGGCTATGGAGCCCACGGAGGGCTGCGCGTGCTGGACCTGTGCCTGGGGGTTCGGCTGACTCATGGACCCATTCTTCCGCGCCACCGGCCTTACGGGCGCGTCGGAGGCGGCGGGCCGGAGTGCGGCCAGGGGCAGCAGGGCGTCCCCGTTGCCCGCGGTCGCCTCTGGGGGCGGCGAAGGCTCTGGCACGGTGGGCGTCATTGGCCGAGGGTCGCAAGCCCGTCTGAACCGTTGGTTACGGCGACATGGCGTGCGGGATATCGCGAGGCGGCTCCCGGGCGGCCGCGTCGGCGGCCGGGGCGTCATGGCCCGCTGACAGGTGCCTTCGGAGAGTACGTACGTCCCTCCCTCCGTGGAAGGGACGTACGCGAACCGGCACCTCAGGCCGTACGGCGGCGCAGGGTCCAGAAGGCGGCCGTCGTCGTGAGGGCGGCGATCGCGAGGAGGATGCCGGTCTCGACCAGGTTCATGGGCCAGAAGTGGGACGCGGGGTGTTCCCCTGAGGAGGAGGGCTTCTTGGGCCACAGGTCCGTGCGGTGCTTCTCCAGGTACTGGTTGAGCGCGATCATCACGGCGACCGAGACGGCCAGGGCGGGCAGCGAGCGGGGCAGGAGCAGCGCAGTGAGAGCGCCGACCGCGAGGGCACACAGGCTCCAGGCGACCAGGGCCGGGCCGCGGGCGGCGAAGACGTCGTCGAAGGTCCAGTCGTCGCCCACCAGGTCGCGGTGCGCGGCCCAGGCCCAGCGGAAGACGAGGACGAAGAGCGTGCCGCCGAGCAGCAGCGCGAGTGCGGGGACGGCGAGTTTGGCGGCGAGCCAGCGGGTGGGGGTGACGCCCTGGGTCCAGGCGAGGCGGGCGGTGCCGCTCTCCAGTTCGCGGCCGATCAGGGAAGCGCCGGCCCAGGCGGCGACTCCCCAGAAGCTGTAGTAGGCGAGGGTGCTGATCCAGCCCAGGGGTGAGGCGTAGTCGCCGGCCGGGAGGAAGGTGGGGTCGCAGGAGCGGGTGATGACCCGGCAGCTGTTCAGGTCGGCGCGTACGGAGTCCGCCGTGACCTCGGTCAGCCACACCAGGCCGCCGACGGTGCCGAGGACGAAGACGGCCCACACGATCAGGGCCGTGCGGTGCAGGCGCAGCACCAGGCGGGGCAGGCGGGCGGCGGTCATGCGGCGGTCCGGCGCTTGAGCAGGCGGAACAGGGCCAGGGTGAAGAGCGCGGCGACGGCGAGGAGCAGGCCGGAGGTCATCAGCTGGAGGGGCCAGAAGTGGGACGCCGGGTGGTAGTCCTTGTAGAAGGAGACGGCGTCCAGCTTGGTGTACAGCACATGGCACTCCCAGGAGATGTCGCTGCCGCAGTAGGGGTCGGCGAGCCGGGCGCCGGCGGAGGTCAGCAGGCCCGAGTCGACCTGGAGGCCGGAGCCGGTGGGGCCGTTGTGGTCCAGGCCGGTGACGCTGGTGACCGTGGGCCACAGGTGGGGCATGGCCGTGTGGCCGGCGAACCACAGGGCACCGGTGAGGACCGCGCCGCCGCCGAGCGCGGCCAGCGAGCGTCCCGAGACGAGGCCGATGAGCGCGCCGCCGGCGAGGCCGGCCAGGGCCAGGGCGACCGGTACGGGGCCGTTGGCGTAGAAGGTCTCGAAGCTGTACCAGGGCTTTGCCGTGTCGATGCGGCCGTCGCCCGCGGACCACGCGCGGTGGTGGAGCAGGACGAGCAGGCCGGTACCGGCGGTGACCAGGACGGCGGGGGCGGCGAGCTTGGCGGCCAGCCACCGGGTGGGGCGGATGCCCTGGGTCCAGGCGAGGCGGGCGGTGCCGGTCTCCATCTCGCGGCCGATGAGGGAGCCGCCGGCCCAGGCCGCGGCGGCGAAGGGCAGGAACAGGACGGCATACGTCGTGTAGTTGTAGACGTCCTTGTAGCGGACGATCGCATCTTGGTCGTAGTGGCAGGCATGGCCCATGCGGCAGGCGTCGTAGTGGCGCCAGGCCGCCCCGGATGCGTCGGTGAGGGGGCCTCCCAGCCACAGCAGGGCGGCGGCGAGTACGACGATGACGGCGGCCCAGGTCCACAGGGCGGGCCTGTGCAGCCGGACCAGCCACCTCAGCAGGCGGGGCGATGCGGGGTGCCCGGTGTTCACGGACACGGACAGGGCGGTCATATCGAGGCCTTCGTGTGATGGAACGGGATGGAGATGGGCGCCTTTACGGCCTCGGCTCCGCCATCGGCCTCGAAGCTCCCACCCGCACCACCCGTGCGGATTTCGTTGTCGGGTGCGGGTGGCCCCTGCGGGGCGAAATCGCCGTCGGCGACCGCGGGTTCGAGGGCGGGGGCGGGGGCGGGGGTGGGGGCGTGAGCGGGAGTGTGCGCGGGCGGGGCCACGGCCGCGGGGGTGGGTGCGAGGGCCGCTGCGGAGGTGACGCCGGGAGTGCGCGCGAGGTCGGCTGCGGACGTGAGGCCGGAGGTGCTCACGAGGTCGGCTGCGGACGCGGGGGCGGGAGTGCGTGCGAGGCTGGCTGCGGGCGTGAGGCCGGGAGTGCACGCGAGGTCGGCTGCCGACGTGAGGCTGGAGCTGCGCACGAGACTGGCTGCGGGCGCGAGACCGGGAGTGCGTGCGAGGTCGGCTGCGGACGCGGGGCCGGGAGTGCGCGGGAGGCCGGAAGTGCCCGAGCGGCCGGCTCCGGACCCGAGGCTGGAAGCGGCTGCGGCTCCAGATTCGAGCGGCGCTTCGGCCGCCGAGACGGGCGCGACGGGTGCAACGGGCGCGACGGGCGCGACGGGCGCGACGGGTGCAACGGGCGCGACGGGTGCAACGGGGGCGACGGGTGCGACGGGTGCGTCCCCTCGCTCGGTCGTGCCGTGGGTTGCCGACCCGTCCCGGGCACGGGCTGTCGGTGTTCTCATGCCGCCGCCTTCTCCTGCTGGGCCCCCGTGGTGTCCGTCGCCCCCGGATTGCGCAGGTAGGCCAGGACCAGTTCCTCCAAGGAGGGCGTGGTCGGGTGGAGGTCCGGCGGGAGAGGGCCCGACGTGCGGAGCAGGGCGGTCAGTTGGCGGCCCGTCGTGCGGGACTCGATGACCCCGTGCGGGTCCAGGGACGTGGCCGCCGGTCCGGATACGCGGGTGTGGGCCGTCAGGACGTCGTCTATGTCGCCGGACAGGCGGACGCGCCCGGCTCCGATCAGGAGGAGGTGGTCGCAGGAACCCTCCAGTTCGGCGACCACATGGGAGGACATGACGATCGTCGTGCCGTGCTGGGCCGCCTGGGACATGAGGACGCCCATCAGTTCGTGGCGGGCGAGGGGGTCCAGGTCCGCCATCGGCTCGTCCAGCAGCAGGAGGTCAGGGCGTTTCCCCAGGGCCAGGGCGAGAGCCACCCGCGTGCGCTGGCCGCCGGACAGGGCGCGGATGCGGGACTTCGGGTCGAGGTCGCCGTCGGACACGATCCGTTCGCCGGTCGGCGCGTCCCAGTGGCCGGGGTTGAGGTCGGCGCCCATGCGCAGCGTCTCGGCGACCGTGAGCTGCGGATAGAGCGGCTTGTCCTGGCCTACGAAGCCCACCCGGGCCCGCGCCGACGCGGGGTCCGTGCCGAGGACCCGGATCGTGCCCTCGGTCGGCACCAGCAGCCCGGCGGCGAGGGCGAGCAGCGTGGACTTGCCCGCGCCGTTGTGGCCGACGACGGCGCAGACCCGGCCGGCGGGCAGCCGGAAGTCGCAGCCGCGCAGGGCCCAGGCGGGGGACAGCCGGGCCCGGCCGAAACGCTTGCCCAGATCGGTCGCCTCCATGGCGAGGCCCGCGGTGTCGGTCATGTGAGGTCTCCCTGGAAGTGCTTCTCGAGTACAGCGGTGAAGAGCGCGGCCATGTCGTCCCGGTCCAGGCCGGCCTCGCGGGCCTTCTCGGCCCAGGCGTCCAGCTCGTCGCGGAGCGGGGACTCGGCGGCCGGGGCGGTGCCCAGCGAGCGCCGGACGAAGGTGCCAAGGCCCCGCCTGGCCTCCACCAGACCCTCGCGCTCCAGCTCCCGGTAGGCCTTGAGGACCGTGTTGGGGTTGATCGCGGTGGCCTCGACCACCTCGCGTGCGGTGGGCAGTTTGTCCCCTGGTTCCAGCAGGCCGAGACGGAGGGCCTGCTTGGTCTGCTGAACGATCTGGACGTAGGTGGAGACGCCGGAGCGCCGGTCGATGCGGTACTCGACCACCCGTTCCACCACCCTTTCACTAATTGAGTAGTGAAAGGGTGGTGGGGTGGAGGGTGTCCTGTCAAGCCCGGTCGGCCGGCGCGGTCGGAACAGCGGTCGGAACAGCCGTCCGAAAAACAGTCGTGGTTTCGTGAACCGGACGGGACGCCCGCTGCGAAGAGGAGACGTGAGCGAAACGAGAAGCGACGCGGAGCTGCTGCGGGCCATCGCAGCGGACGCGGACCGGCGCGCCTTCGAGGAGCTGTACCGCCGGTACGCCCCCTGGCTGACCGCCCGGCTGCGCGGCCGCTGCGCCGACGCCGGGATCGTCGACGACGTCGTACAGGAGACGTTCCTCGCGGTGTGGCGCGGCAAGGCCCGCTACCGGGAGGAGGCCGGCACCGGGGACGCGGCCGGGTGGCTGTGGCGGATCGGGTCGCGGCGGCTGGTGGACGCGCTGCGCGGCGACGGCGCGCGCGGCCGGCTGCGGCAGGCGCTGGCCCGGTTGCGCCACCGCGACGAGGCGTCCGCCGAGGAACGCGTGCTCGCGGGGGTGGAGCACGGGGACCTGGCGGGCGCGCTCGTCCGGCTCTCGCCGGAACTGCGGGCGGTCCTGCAGGCCACGGTCATCGACGGGCTGACCACCCGGGAGGCGGCCGTCCTGCTCGGGATCCCGGCCGGCACGGTCAAGACGCGGGCGATGCGCGCCCGCAAGCAACTGCGGGAGGCGCTGGCATGACATGGCATGTGGATGCCGAGGACCTACGGGCCTACGCCCAGGGCGAGTTGGCGCCGCCCCTGCTCTGGTCCGCCGACACGCACCTGACCGGGTGCGCCGAGTGCCGGGGCGTGCTGGCCTCCGTGAGCGAGGGCGTGGACGCCGGCTGGGAGCGTATCGACGCCGAACTCGACGCGCCTCAACCGGGCCTGTGGGAGCGGGCGTTGGTGCGGGTCGGGGTCGCCGACCACACCGCGCGGTTGCTGGCGGCCACCCCGGTGCTGCGCCGCTCCTGGCTCGCGGCGGTAGTGTTCGTACTGATGGCGACCGTGGGCGTGGTCCACACGGCCGACTCGCCCACCGCGTTCCTCGCCCTCGCGCCGCTGCTCCCGCTCGCCGGGGTCGCGCTCGCCTACGGGCCCGTCCTGGACCCGACGTACGAGATGGCGGTCGTCTCGCCCGTGCACGGGTTCCGGCTGCTGATGATCCGTACCGTCGCCGTGCTGGTCACCGGGCTCGGGCTCAACTTCCTTGCCACGCTCGCCCTTCCGGCCTACGGGTTGCGCGCGCTGGCCTGGCTGCTGCCCGCCCTCGCGCTCACCGCCACCGGGCTCGCGCTCACCCCGCGGCTCGGGCAGGTTCTCGCGCCCTCGCTGGTCGGCGGGGTGTGGGTCGGCCTGCTCGTCCTGGCCCGGTCGAGCGGTGACGGATCGCTCGTGCAGTTCACCGCCGCCGGACAGGGTGCCGCCGCCGTGGTGGCCGCCCTCGCCGCGGGCCTGCTCTTCCTCGCCCGCGACCGCTTCGACGTCTTCTTCTCCAGGAGTGCCGCATGACACCGACCGTCTCCGCCTCGGGGCTTACCCTCCACTACGGCGGTACCCGCGCCCTCGACGACGTGTCGCTGCGGCTGACCCAGGGTGTCACCGGGCTGCTCGGGCCCAACGGGGCCGGAAAGACCACCCTGTTGCGGGTGCTGGCCACCGCCGTGTCCGCGGACCGCGGCGCCTTCACCGTGCTCGGGCACGACCCCGGCAGCGCGGCAGGCCGGCAGGAGGTGCGGCGCGTGCTCGGCTATCTGCCGCAGACGCCCGGCTTCCACCCGGACTTCACGGCCTTCGAGTTCGTCGACTACGTGGCGATCCTCAAGGAGTTGACCGACCGCGCCGCCCGCCACCGCGAGGTGCGGCGCGTGCTGGACGAGGTCGACCTCGCCGACGTGCGCGGCAAGCGCATCAAGAAGCTGTCCGGCGGTATGCGGCAGCGGGTCGCGCTCGCCGCCTCCCTCGTCGGCGACCCCGGCTTCCTCGTCCTGGACGAGCCGACCGTCGGCCTGGACCCCGAACAGCGCATGAGGTTCCGGGAGTTGATCGCCCGGGCCGGCGAGGGCCGGACCGTCCTGCTGTCCACCCACCAGACCGAGGACGTGGCGATGCTCTGCCACCGCGTGCTGGTCATGGCCGCCGGCACCGTCCGCTTCGACGGCACCCCTGCCGAACTCACCGCGCGGGCCGCCGGACACGTGTGGAGCAGCGCGGAACGCGACCCCGGAGCGAAGGCGGGCTGGCGCACCGGCGTCGGCTCCTTCCGCAACGTCGGCGACCCGCCGCCCGGCGCGGACCTGCTCGAACCCAGCCTGGAGGACGGCTACTTGCTCACCCTGGACGGCATGAGCGCGGAGGTGGCGGCGGCATGAGCGCGGTACTGACCCACGAGACTCCCGTGGCCGTGCGGACCCCCGGCCCTCGCCGCACCTGGGCGGCCGTGATCGCCCTGACCCTGTTCGAGGCGCGCCGACTGCTGCTCCGTATCCCGGTGCTGGTGGCCTTCGCCGCCTACATCGGCTGGACGGTGTGGCGTGCCCCCGACTTCGAGGACGGCTTCCCCGCCCTCCAGGACGTCGACCGGGCCACCCAGGCCGCCCCGCTGCTCGTCGCCCTCGCGGTCCTGCTGTCCGTCAACCACGCGGTGCTGCGCTCCCAGCGGTACGACACGGAGCGCCACTTCCAGGTCCTCGTCCTGGCGCCCGGGTGGCGTACGGCGGCCCACGCGCTCTCCGTCGTCGCGGCGGCGCTGGTCACCGGCCTGGTCGTGCTGGGCCAGTTCGGCTGGGCGGCCCTGCAGCCGGGCGCGGTCGGCGGCGGCTCGCCGGGCGAACTGCTCGTCGGACCGCTGACGGTGCTGCTGTTCGGTGCGATCGGCGTGCTGGAGGCCCGGCTGCTGCCGTCGGCCATGGCCGCGCCGCTGGCCATCGTGCTGCTGCTCTTCCTGTTCGTCGCCGGGGCGTTCCCCGCCGGGGGCGGCGAGCGCGGGACGCGCTGGCTGGCGCCGATCGTCAGCGAGTCGAGCAGCACCACGCTGCCCTCCGACCTGATCGGCCGCCCGGCCGCCTGGCACGCCCTCTACCTCGCCGGAGTCGCCCTGACCGTGGCGCTGCTCGCCGTCCTGGTCGCCGGGCGCAACCGGCTGGTCGGTGTGGCCGCCGCCGGGGCGCTCGCCCTCACGGTGACGGGCGGTGTCGCGCAGACCGCGGACCTCCCCGCCCGGATCAAGACGGCGCGCGAACAGGCCACGAACGCGCCGGAGAAGACGCAGAAGTGCGTCGAGCGGGAGGGTTCGACGTACTGCGCGTTCCCGGACTGGACGGCACGGACCGCCACCTGGGCGAAGGCCGCGGACCGGGTCAGGTCCCTGGCGGGCGGCACGGCCCACGACCAGCCGCTGGTCGTACGGCAGCGGATCGAGGCCCGCTACGGCCTCCAGGCCGACGGCGCGATCGCCCCCGCCACCGCACCCCACCAGGTCACCGTCGGCACCGCCTGGGGCGGCAACCGCGTCCCCGAGTTCTCCGTCGCCGTGGCCGGTGTGCTGGTCGCGGGCGACGAGAAGGCGGCGAGTTCGCTGTGCGGCGGCCGCATGGTGACCGTCATGTGGCTCGCCCTGGCCGGGCAGGACGACCCGTTGCGGTCCATGCGCGACGTCCGCCTCGACGACAGCGTGACCGGCTCCGCCATCGTCGTCTCCCAGACCGAACCGCTGTCCATGGGCGCGGCCCAGACAACGGTCGTCCGCGAACTGCTGGGCAAGCCCCGCGAGACGGTCGCCGCCCAAGTGAAGGCGCACTGGGCGGAGTTGACCTCCCCCGAGCTGACGTCCGCGCGCGCCGCCGAGCTGCTGGGTGTGCCGGCACCCAAGGAGAAGGACGAGAAGTGCGAGTCCTGATCCGGCAGTTGACGCTCCCCGTATGGCGGACCCTGCCCTGGCGGGCGTTGCTGGCGAGCGGCGTCATGGCCCTGCTGCTGGCCGCGATACCCCGCATGGCCGACGACCCGTCCACCTGGCTGACCGTCAACCTCCTGCGCACCGCCGCCCTCGTCCTCGCCCTCGGCCTCGCCTTCGTCCTGGACGACCCGGCCCGGCACACCACCGCCGCGGTGCCGGTACGGCGACCGGTACGGTCCGGGCTGCGGCTCGCGCTGGTCGCCCCGGTCCTCGCCTCGTGGTGGACGGCGGTGCTGCTGCTCGTACCGTCGTCCGTCCGTCCCCCGGTCGCGGACATCACCCTGGAGGCGGGAGCGGCCTTCGCGCTCGCGCTCGCCGGGGCGACGGCCGCGATCCGGCTGACGGACCAGGCGGAACCGGGCCAGACGGTCGCGGCCGGCCTTTTGGTCCTCGCGATCCTCACCCCGCTGCTGCTGCCGGAGAGTTGGGCACTGTTCGTGGCGGTGGAGGACAAGAGGTGGGCGGCGGCGCACGAGCGGTGGGCGGTGCTGTTGGTGGGGGCGGCGGTGGTGTGGGGGTTGTGCATGCCGGAACGGATCAAGCACCGCTCCGCATCCCCCGTGCTCCGGTGACGCTCACGTCTCCGTGCGGTACATCAGGTCCGTCTCGTACGTGACGAACCCCAACCGCTCGTACACGGACACCGCAGCCTTGTTGTCCGCGTCCACATAAAGCATCGCCGTCGGCAACGCCTGACCCGCGAGATGGCGGAGCCCGATCGTGGTCAGGGCCTTGCCAAGACCCCCGCCCTGCGCCCCCGGCCGCACCCCGACCACGTACACCTCACCGAGCCCCTCCTCCGCGTGGACCTTCGTCCAGTGGAAGCCGATGAGTTCGTCGTCGCGGAAGGCGAGGAAGAACCCGGCGGGATCGAACCACGCCTCGGCCATCCGGTCGTCGAGGTCCCGCTGGGTGAGGGACCCCTGTTCGGGATGGTGGGCGAAGGCCGCGGAGTTCACCGCGAGCCAGGCCGAGTCGTCCGCGCCGGGACGGAAGGTGCGGACGGTGACCCCGTCGGGCAGCACCGGGTCGGGCAGGTCCAGGTCGGTCAACGGGCGCCGCATCTGCCGCAGTTCGCGGAAGAGAGTGAGCCCGAGGACCTGCGCGAGATGCCGCGCCGCGGAGTGGCCGCCGTGGGCCCACACCCGCAGCCGCTTGCCGGAGGCGCCGAGCAGCGCGGAGCCCAGCGCCCGCCCGTGCCCGTGGCCGCGGTGCGCGGGGTGCACGACCAGCTCGGCGGCCGGCGCCTCCACCGGGTCGGTGTCCTCCAACTGCGCGTAGCCCACGAGCTCGTCGCCGACGCTCAGCAGCAGATGCGTCACGCCCGTGCGCTCGCCGCCGCGCAGTTGGAGCCGCCCCTGTTCGGACACCGCCTGCTGTCCGTCCTGCCGGGCGGCCTCGGCGAGCAGCGCGAGCACCGCCTCGGTCTGCTGCGGGGAGAGCGCGGTGAGGTTCTCGATGGTGCGGGCCCGGTCGGATCCCACGGTGTCGTCGCTGGTCATGCGTACGAGGGTAAGCCGAGGACCCGGCAAAGTGGCCGCAAAGGGGAGGGCAAAGGGAAACCAGGATGTAACCCGGAAACCCCTGTCGCGCTACGCGCGTTGACCCTAGGCTGCGGCCGGAACGGGCCACTACCTCAGCAGACCCACAGGGGGGCGCATGCCAGCCACTTCCCAGCCGAACCCGCGTCGCAGACGGGCGTACCGCCTCCTGACCGCGGCCGCCGCGCTCGCCACCGTCGGCGCCCTCGGAGCGGCGATCCCGGCGGACGCGCACGACAGCGGGCACGGTCACCACGGCACGCCGAAGCCGAGCCGCTACCAGGACGTCCAGCTGCTGTCCTTCAACGACCTGCACGGCAACCTGGAGCCCCCGGCGGGCTCGTCGGGCCGGGTCACCGAACTCCAGGCGGACGGCACGACGAAGACCATCGACGCGGGCGGTGTGGAGTACCTCGCCACGCACCTGCGCGAGGCCCGCAAGGGCAACGCGTACTCGGTGACCGCGGCCGGCGGCGACATGGTCGGCGCCTCCCCGCTGATCTCCGGCCTCTTCCACGACGAGCCCACCATCGAGGCGCTCAACAACCTGGACCTGGACGTCACCTCGGTCGGCAACCACGAGTTCGACGAGGGCGCCAAGGAACTGGCCCGTCTGCAGAACGGCGGCTGCCACCCCACCGCGGGCTGTTACACGGACAAGAAGTTCAAGGGCGCCGACTTCCCCTACCTCGCCGCGAACGTCCTGGACGAGAAGACCAACAAGCCGATCCTGAAGCCGTATTACGTCTGGAAGAAGAAGGGCGTCAAGATCGGCTTCATCGGCGTGACGCTGGAGGACACCCCGGGTGTCGTCTCCGCCGAGGGCGTGAAGGGCCTCAAGTTCAAGGACGAGGTCGAGACGATCAACAAGTACGCCAAGGAGCTGCAGAAGCAGGGCGTGAAGTCGATCGTGGCGCTCATCCACGAGGGCGGCCTGCCGGCGTCCGGCGCCTACAACTACAACTGTGACGCCTCGGGCGCGGGCAGCGGCATCTCCGGTCCGATCGTCGACATCGCGAAGAACATCTCGCCGTCGGTCGATGCCCTGGTCACCGGCCACACACACGCCGCGTACGTCTGCACGATCCCCGACCCGGCGGGCAACCCCCGTATGGTCACCTCGGCCGCGTCCTTCGGCCGCCTCTACACGGATACGACGCTCACCTACGACCGTCGCACGGGTGACATCGCCCGTACGTCGGTGAAGTCGGCGAACCACGTGGTCACCCGGACCGTCCCCAAGGCGGCCGACATGACCAGCCTGATCAGCAAGTGGGGCACGCTCGCCGCCCCCATCGGCAACCGCGCGATCGGCTACATCTCCGCCGACGTCCCCAACACCGGCACCGAGTCCCCGATGGGCGACCTGATCGCGGACGCCCAACTGGCGCACGGCAAGGCGCTCGACGCGGAGACCGACCTCGCGCTGATGAACCCGGGCGGGGTCCGCGCGGGCCTGACCTACGCGACCACGGGCGCCGAGGGCAACGGCGTGGTCACGTACGCCGAGGGCTTCACCGTGCAGCCGTTCTCCAACACCGTGAACCTGCAGAACTTCACCGGCGCCCAGCTGATCCAGGTGCTCAAGGAGCAGGTCAGCGGGTCGAACGCGAGCGCGCCGAAGATCCTGCAGCCGTCCGCCAACCTCGCCTACACACTGGACCTGACGAAGTCCGGCGCGGACCGGGTCGTCACGGACTCCATCAGGCTGAACGGCGCGGCGATCGACCCGGCCGCCACCTACCGCGTCGCCACCAACAGCTTCCTGGCGGGCGGCGGCGACGGCTTCACCACGCTGGGCCAGGGCACGAACGACCTGGTCGGCGCGGACGACCTGACGGCCCTGGAGCAGTACCTGACGGCCAACTCGTCGGCGAGCAGCCCGCTCGCCCCGCCGACGCCGAGCCGGATCACGATCGTTCAGTAGTCTCTCGCTTCATCCGAAGGCGGCCGCGTTTTTGCGCGGCCGCCTTCTGCGTGTGCGGCATAAAACCTGTGTGAATGCGGGTTCGGTTCCGCCCTTCCGCTGAGAGTTTCATTTCAGAGGCAATTCCTATCCATCCTTATTGAGGTCTAAGGCGAAAAGGCTTTTTTGGCTTCGGAAATCCCGTAGTGTTTTCCATGTCGAGAACGAACGACAACACGAAAGCCAAACCGAAGGAGAGAGTCATGAGCTTCCACAAGATCGTCCCGGTCAAGAAGTCCCGCAAGCCCGCTCCGGCCCCCAAGAAGCCGGCGCCGAAGAAGCCCGCCCCGAAGCGCCCCGTCGCGCACAAGGGCTGAGGCCCGCCACGAGGCGGGGTCACCGGTCGGAGAGTCGCCCGACCGGGGCCCCGCCTCGGCCATGTCCGGCGCCGAGTCCGCCGTAGGAAAAGGGAGTTGCAGAGCATGAGGGAAGTGCGTGAGGCCTTTCGGCGCTTCTGGCCGCTGACCCGCGGCGATCGCGGATGGCTGCTGGTGGTCATCGGATGCGTGGTGCTGTCCGCGCTCGCCGAGACCGCCTCGATCCTGCTGTTCGCCGACCTCACCGACAACGCCCTCAAAGCCGGTTCGCTCTCCGCGTTCTGGGGCCCGGCCGGCGCCTGGCTGGGCGTGGCCGCGCTCGGCGCGCTGGTCGGTTATCTGGGCAACTCGCTCGCCACCTGGACCGCGGAGAGATTCGTCCTGCGGCTACGGGCGGGCGTTTTCCGTCATGTTCAAGACCTGCCCCCGGACTTCTTCCAGAAGCACCGCCAGGGCGATCTCGTCGAGCGGCTCACCGGTGATGTCGAGGCCATCGAGCAGATGGTCGTCTCCGGTGTCGTCGGCACGGTCTCCGCGCTCTTCTCGGCGGTCTTCTATTCCTGCGCGGCCCTCTATCTGCGCTGGGACCTGGCCCTTGCCACCTTCGTCCTGGCGCCCCTTTTCCTGCTCGCCGCGCGCCGCTTCTCCGGCCGGATCCGCACCGCGTCCCGGGACGAGCGGGTGGCGGACGGCGCGATCACCTCGGTCGTCGAGGAGTCCCTCGGCAACGTCGTCCTCACCCAGGCCTACAACCGCCGCCGCGACGAGGAGAAGCGGCTCGACGTCGAGGCCCGCGCCTGGATGAGGGCATCGGTGCGCGGGGCCCGACTGAGCGAGTTGTACGAGCAGTTCGTCGAGGTCGTGGAGACGCTCTGCGTGCTCATCGTGATCGGCCTCGGCGTGTGGGAGATCTCCGCGGGCCGCATGACGCTCGGCCAACTCCTGGCCTTCGCCGCCTTCATCGGCTACCTCTACCCGCCGGTCCGCAGCCTCGGCCAGCTCGGCCTCACCCTCACCGCCGCGACCGCCGGCGCCCAGCGCCTGAACGAGATCCTCGACACCCGCCCGGCCGTCACCGACCCCACCGAACCGGTCGCCGAGTGGCCGGTGAACGGCTGGGTCGCCTTCCACGACGTCTCCTTCCGCTACCCGCGGTCCCTCCGCGCCTCCTTGCGCGATGTCACCTTCCGCGCGGCACCCGGCGAGCTGGTGATCGTCACCGGGGCGAGCGGCGCCGGCAAGTCGACCCTGTCCAAACTGCTGACCCGCTTCTACGACCCCTCGCAGGGCGTGATCACCCTGGACGGCGTCCCGCTGCGCGACCTGCGGCTGGAGTTCCTGCGCGAGAAGGTGGCGCTGCTGCCCCAGGAGACGCTCATCCTGAACGGCACGATCCGCGAGAACATCGCGTGCGGCCGCCCCGGCGCGAGCGACACGGAGATCGAGCGGGCGGCCCGCGAGGCGGCGGCGCACAACTTCGTCACCGCCCTGCCCGAGGGCTACGACACCCACCTCGCCCCCGGCACGGCCGTCCTCTCCGGCGGCCAGCTCAAGCGCGTCGCCATCGCCCGCGCCATGCTCCGCTCCGCCCCGGTCCTCGTCCTGGACGAACCGACGGCAGGTCTGGACGCGGTGGCCGCCCGCCAAGTGGTGCAGCCCCTGCGCACGTTGATGGCGGGCCGTACGACGATCATGATCACGCACGATCTGAGCCTCGCGCCGGACGCGGACCGCATCCTGGTCGTCGACCGGGGCCGGCTCGTGGAGTCCGGCACCCACAAGGAACTGCTGGCCGGCGGCGGCGCCTACGCGAGCCTGGCCGAGCCGCTGCCGGACGCGGTGGCGGACCTGCCGCCGACGGTGGACGAGACGATGATCCTCAGGTGGTGAGGCGGGCGAGGCTCCCGGCGACCGTTAGCCGGTGACCTTCAGCGAGTAGCCGAGCCCCCGCACGGTCTGGATGAGCCGCGGTTCGCCGCGGCTCTCCAGTTTGCGCCGCAGGTACATCACGTACACGTCCAGCGTGTTGGACGTCGGCTCGAAGTCGAAGCCCCAGACCTCCTTGAGGATCTGCGACCGGCTGAGCACCTTCGCCGGATGCCGCATCAGGTATTCGAGGAGCAGGTACTCGGTCTTGGTGAGCCCGAGCGGCCGGTCGCCCCGGGTGACGGTCCGCGTCCGCAGGTCCATGGCGACGTCCTGGAAGTCCAGCCGCTGATCCCGCTTCGGCTCGGCGACGGCCCCACGCGGGGCACGGCGCAGCAACGCCCTTACCCGGGCGAGGAGTTCCTCGGTGGCGAAGGGCTTCATCAGGTAGTCGTCGGCGCCGTTGTCGAGGGCGACGATCCGGTCGCCGACCGCGTGCCGTCCGGTGAGCATCAGGATCGGGACCATGCACCCGGAGGCCCGGATCCGCCGCGTCGCGGCCAGCCCGTCCAGCTCCGGCATGGTCACGTCCATCAGCACGAGATCGGGCTCGCCCTCGGGCACCCCCATCAGGTCGAGAGCGGCCCGGCCGTCCCCCGCGAGGACGGTCTCGTACCCCTCGAACCTGAGAAGCCGACCGACCCCGTCGCGCACGTCCTCGTCGTCATCGGCCAGCAGAATCTTCCGTGCCATTCGAACACGGTGGGGTGGGGGGCTGTGCGGGACCTGGCAGGCGGTTATGGGTGAGCTGGGGGAACGGGCGGGGTCTCCCGCAGATACCAGGGGACCTGGGACTCCCAGCGCCAGTGCAGCAGGGCCGCGAGCAGGGCGAACGCGGCGAGCGGGATGCAGAGAAGCAGGAGGAGGGGGCGGGTGTCGGCGCCGCTCAGCAATTCCCACAGCATGAACAGGACCATGGCGAGCAGCACGAACAGCGCCCCGTTGAACGCCCGCACCCACGCCGTACGGTGCCCCGCGCGCCGCCGGACGCGGTCCTCGGCCTCGGGCCGGGACTCCCAGCCGGTGCCGCGGTGCCGGGCGGCGGCGGTCCGTAGATCGTCGACCTCGGCCTCCAGGTCCGGCCACTGCCAGTCGTCGAGCCGGACGAGTTGGAGACGGCGGCCGTCGTTGTCGTAGAGGTAGGTCAGCAGCCTGGGGCCGTCCTTGCGCCGCGTCGGCGCGGGCTCGATCCGGATGGCGTAGACGTCCTGCCAGGCCCGCCGCCGCACACGAATCGCACCGCGCGCGCTGATGCCGTCGGCCCGTACGAAGGTCCGCCCGCGCCAGTACCCGAGCCCGGCCGTGCCGATCAGGGCCAGCGTGGCTCCCAGGAAGAGCGCCCTGGCCCACCCGGGCATCGTGGAGTCCCGCAGGGTCGAACTCACCAGGTAGCCCAGTGTGATCACCAGAAACCCACGCCTGCTCCACGACATGGGTCTTCGCCGCCCGTACTCGCGCTCGACACCCCCGCTGTCGGACACCCCGCACCCCACCTCACCTCGACATCCGGCCGGATGATCGTACGGCGGGGCGGGGTGGCTCAACAGGCCCGCGCCACAGGGGCACGCGCGGATCCAGCCGGCCTCGGCGCAGGCGAGCGCTACTGCGGATCAGCCGGCGGCGGTGTCGGCGCCCCCGGCACCCGTACCGTCGCCACCGTGCCGCCGCCGGGGGCGCGGGCCAGGGTGACCTCGCCGCCGGCCTGTTCGATCGTGCGGGCGACGATGGACAGGCCCAGGCCCGAGCCGGGGAGGGCGCGGGCGCTGGGGGAGCGCCAGAAGCGGTCGAAGACGTGCGGGAGTTCCTCGGCGGGGATGCCGGGGCCGTGGTCGCGGACGGTCAGTACACCGTCCTCGAGCTGCACCTCGATCGTGCCGCCCTCGGGGCTGAACTTCACCGCGTTGTCCAGGATGTTGACCACCGCCCGCTCCACCGCGGACGGCTCCGCCCGGACGTACCAGGGCTGGAGGTCGGCGTTGATCGTCAACTCCGGCCCCCGCAGCCGGGCCCTGCGCAGCGCGGCCTCGACGGTGTCCTGCATCGACACGTACTGCACGCGCTCGCCCCGCTGGCCCTCCGACCGCGACAACTCCTGCAAGTCGCCGATCAGGGAGGCCAGTTCGGTCATCTGTGCCTTCACCGAGGCGAGCAGCGCCTTGCGGTCCGCCTCGGGGATGGGGCGGCCGGTCTCCTCGCTGCGGGTGAGGAGTTCGATGTTCGTACGGAGGGAGGTGAGCGGGGTGCGCAGTTCGTGCCCGGCGTCCGCGATCAGCTGCTGCTGGAGCTCGCGGGAGCTGGCCAGGGAGGAGGTCATCGAGTTGAACGAACGGGACAGCCGGGCGACTTCGTCCTCACGGTCCTCGTCGACAGGGATCCGAATACTCAAGTCCTCGGTACGGGCCACGTGTTCGACGGCCTCGGTGAGCTTGTCGACGGGGCGCAGTCCCGCACGAGCGACGGCGAGTCCGGCTGCGCCGGCGCCGAGGACTCCGATGCCGGATACGAGGAGCAGGATCAGGGCGAGTTCGTTGAGGGTGGATTCCGTGCTCTTCAGCGGGACGGCGAACTGGAGAGCGGTGTCCTTGACGATGTAGCGGCCGCTGGGGCCCTCCACGACCAGAGCTGTGGTCAACACGCGCACGGCAGCGCCGTCGCCATCCGTTCCGTTGCGCAGCGTGATGGTGTTGATCTGCGGATTTTTGGCCACCGCCTCATCGCTGCTGGTGGTCTTCAACAAGGTTGTGGATCCGCCGTACAGGCATGCCTTGCCGTCGGACTTGACCAGTTGGGAATAGCCCTTGAACCGAGACCCGAGACCGAAGGTGTCTGTTGGCGACTGAGGACAGGTGGCCAACGCAGCCGCGATCTGAGCCTCCGGCAACCCACGGGGAATGCTCGACTGCAAGTCGTTGTCGAGCTCGTCGTACAACTTCCCCTGCACGATGAACCAACACGTAACCGAAACCGCCGCCACCGCGAACGCGACCGCCGCAGCGACCAGCATCGACAACCGGGCCCGGATCGGAAGAGCCCGGAGCCGGCGTAGAACCTTCCTCACTCCGCCCCACCCTGCCGCAGCACGTACCCCACTCCACGAACCGTGTGCACAAGCCGCGGCTCGCCCCCGGCCTCGGTCTTCCGGCGCAGGTACATCACGTACACGTCCAGCGAGTTGGACGACGGCTCGAAGTCGAAGCCCCAGACCGCCTTCAGGATCTGTTCCCGCGTGAGCACCTGACGCGGGTGCGCCATGAACATCTCCAGGAGCGTGAACTCCGTTCGGGTCAGTTCCACCGGCCGCCCCGCCCGCGTCACCTCCCGCGTCGCCAGATCCATGCGGAGGTCCGCGAAGGTGAGCGCCTCGTCCTCCTGGGCGGCGCCCGCGGCGGCGGCGTAGGAGCTGCGCCGCAGCAACGCGCGGATGCGGGCGAAGAGTTCGTCGAGTTCGAAGGGCTTGACGAGGTAGTCGTCGGCGCCCGCGTCCAGCCCGGTGACGCGGTCGCCGACCGTGTCACGGGCGGTCAGCATGAGGATCGGAGTCGTCGTGCCGGCGCCCCGCATGCGGCGTGCCGCGGTCATGCCGTCCATGCGCGGCATCTGGATGTCGAGGACGACCAGGTCGGGCTGGTAGGCCGTGGCCTTCTCCAGTGCGTCCGCGCCGTCCACGGCGACCTCGGTGTCGTACCCCTCGAAGGCGAGGCTGCGCTGAAGTGCTTCGCGCACCGCCGGCTCGTCGTCGACGATCAGGATGCGCTGGGGGTCACGGTCGCCATCGGCGGGGCTCATGGGCTTCGGATTCCTCGGGTGCGGTGGGACGACATGGGCTGATTCTCATCAGCCTCGCATGTTTCCCTGCGGGCGCGTAAAGGGCGGAGCGGTACGGATCTCAGCCGCGGGTCGCCGTGCGGCGACGGGCGCGGACCGGGGCCGTCGCCCGCCGGCCGGCGCCGTGCGCGACCGCCACCTCGGGCGCCCGGGCAGCCGGTGCGTGCAGTTCGTACGCCACGGCGAGGGCGAGACCGAGGTCGGCCGCGCCGATGGCGGCGCCGGTGTGCGAAACCTGCTGGATCTTCATGACGTACTCCCTGCTGGTTGCCGTGAGAGCGGTGGTACGGAGGGGCGCGCGAGGTCAGCTGTCGCTGCCGCCCGCCCGCAGAGTGGCCAGGTCGGCCTTGACGGTGTTGATCGGGATGGCGAAGCCGAGGCCGACGCTGCCGGCGTCGCTGGAGGTGGCCGACGAAGCGGCCGAGTACATCGCGGAGTTGATGCCGATGATGTTGCCGTTCGCGTCGATCAGCGCGCCGCCGGAGTTACCGGGGTTGAGCGAGGCGTCGGTCTGCAGCGCCTTGTAGGTCGTGGTGGAGGAGCCGGTGTCGCCGTTGAACTGCTGGCCGCCGAACTGGAACGGCCACTGGTCGCCGCCCTGTCCCTGACCCTGGCTCTGGCTCTCGTCGGTCGAGACGGTCACGTCACGGTTGAGCGCGGAGACGATGCCGCTGGTGACCGTGCCGGTCAGCCCCTCGGGGGAGCCGATCGCGACGACCTGGTCGCCGACCTGGACACCGTCGGAGTTGCCGAGGGTGGCCGGCCTGAGGCCGGAGGCGTTCTCCAGCTTGATCAGGGCGAGGTCCTTCTTGCTGTCGGTGCCGACGACCTTCGCGGTGTAGCTCTTGCCGTTGCTGGTCTGCACCTTGATCGTGCTGGCGCCGGAGATGACGTGGTTGTTGGTGACGATCTCGCCGTTGCTGGTGATGATCACGCCCGCGCCGGTGGACTGACCGGCGTTCGAGGTGGCGGTGATCTCGACCACGCTGGGGCTGACGGCGGCGGCGATGCTGGCGACGTCACCCTTCTTGCTGGACGGCACGACGCTGGTCGTGGTGGAGCTGGTGGCGACGGTGTCGCTGCCGGTCAGCTCCTGGATGCCGTACGCGGTGCCGCCGCCCACGGCCGCGGCCACGATCGCGACGGCGGCCAGCAGGGCGAGGGGCCCCCGGGTCCGCTTCTTCGCGTGCGGTGCGGCCCCGCCCGGCTCGGCGGGTACGGCGGTCATGACGGCCGTACCGCCGCCGTTGCCGTCACCGCCGTGGCCGGCACCGGCACCCTCGGCGGTGAAGTCGGCCGGGGCGGCGGCGTGCGAGGACTGGGCGGGCCAGACGGTGGTGCCGGGCTCGATGGTGACCGGCTCCACCGGAGGCTGCTGGGCCGGCTGCTGCTGAACGGGCTGCTGCGCGGGGGGCGGCGGCCACTCCGGATTCACGGGGGAGGAGGCGGGCTGCTGGTGGTACGCGTTCTGCTGCTGCTCGCCCTGGTACGGGTTCTCGTACTCGCCGCTTCGGCGGAGGCTCTCGGTCATGACAATGAGCATGTCGCCCGACCATGAGAGCTCCCTGAGTGCCCGCTGAGAAGCCCGGCAGAACCGCGTATGCCCGATATAAAGCCCGCTCAGGCACCAGGAAGGGCTCTCTCAGAAAGCCTTCATACGGATGCGGAAGCTCCTCATGCGGACGCGGAAACCCCTCGTACGGCCGGGTGAACGCGTCAGCCGGTCAGGCCGCGGCGCAACCGCACGACCGGCGCGTCACCAGTCGCGAGGGGAACACCTTCAGCCGCTCGCGCCGGGAGCCGGCCACCCGCAGGCCGTCGTCGAGGACGAGGTCCACGGCCGCGCGGGCCATCGCGGAGCGGTCCGACGCGACCGTGGTCAGCGGCGGGTCCGTCAGGGCCGCTTCCTTGATGTCGTCGAAGCCGGCCACGGCCAGCTCGCCCGGCACGTCGATGCGCAGTTCGCGGGCCGCGCGCAGCACGCCGATGGCCTGGTCGTCGGTGGAGCAGAAGATCGCGGGCGGGCGGCGGGGGCCGCCGAGGATCTCCAGCGCTATCCGGTAGGCGTCGTAGCGGTTGTACGGCGCCTCGAACAGCCGGTCCTCGGTGTGCTTGCCGGCCTCCTCCATCGCGCGCCGCCAGCCCTCGACGTGGTCGGAGACCGGGTCGCCGACGGCGGGGGTGTCGGCGGTGCCGCCCATGCAGGCGACGTACTCGTAGCCGTGCTCCAGCAGATGGGACACGGCGAGATGGGCGCCGCCCAGGTCGTCGGTGACGACGGCGACGTCGTCGATGGCCTCGGGCCGCTCGTGCAGCAGGACGACCCGGGCGTCCCAGGCCTCGATCTCCGCGGCCGCGTTGTCGTTGAGCGCGTGGCTGACGAGGATGAGTCCGGAGACCCGCATCCCGAGGAACGCGCGCAGATAGTGGACCTCGCGCTCACCGATGTAGTCGGAGTTGCCGACCAGCACCATCTTGCCGCGCTCGGAGGCGGCCTGTTCGACCGCGTGGGCCATCTCGCCGAAGAAGGGCTGACGGGCGTCCGGGACGATCAGGCCTATGAGGTCCGTGCGCCGCGACGCCATCGCCTGGGCGACTCGGTCCGGTCGGTACCCCAGCTCCTTGATCGCGCCGAGGACACGCTCGCGGGTGGCCGGGGCGACCGGCCGGGGTCCGTTGTTGATGACATAGCTGACCACGGCAGTCGACGTACCTGCCAGCCGCGCCACATCATCCCTGGTTACCTTGGCCACGCGCGGAGTCTACGCGGAGAGACCCGCTCTGGGCAGGGCGTGAAGGAGCTTGGCTCCCTGCTCCCGCTGCCGGGAGCGTCCCCGGTACGGGGACCATGCCCTGCCCACGCCTCCGCTACGCCTCGACCTGGACCTCGGTGTCCTCCAGGGCGGGCATCTCGTCCGACTCCTCCGTCTTTGCCCGGGCCGCCTTGGCCTTGGCCTCCTCGGCGGCGCGGTCGACCTTCTCGGGGGTAACGAATCGATAACCCACGTTCCGGACGGTCCCGATCAGCGACTCGTGCTCGGGTCCGAGCTTGGCGCGCAGCCGTCGTACGTGGACGTCGACCGTCCGCGTACCCCCGAAGTAGTCGTAGCCCCACACCTCCTGCAGCAGTTGCGCGCGCGTGAAGACGCGGCCCGGGTGCTGTGCGAGGTACTTCAGCAGCTCGAACTCCTTGAAGGTCAGGTCGAGGACCCGGCCCTTGAGCTTCGCGCTGTACGTCGCCTCGTCCACGGAGAGATCGCCGTTGCGGATCTCCATGGGGGAGTCGTCGTTGACGATCTGCTGCCGGCCCATGGCGAGGCGCAGCCGCGCCTCGACCTCGGCCGGACCGGCCGTGTCGAGCAGCACGTCGTCGATGCCCCAGTCGGCGGTGACGGCGGCGAGGCCGCCCTCGGTGACGACGAGGATGAGCGGACAGCCCGGACCGGTCGACCGGAGCAGCTGACACAGGCTGCGCACCTGGGGCAGATCACGCCGGCCGTCGATGAGGATGACGTCGGCACCTGGGGTGTCGACGAGAGCGGGGCCCTCGGCCGGGGCGACCCGCACGTTGTGCAGCAGCAGTCCGAGGGCGGGGAGCACCTCCGTCGACGGCTGGAGGGCATTGGTCAGGAGCAGCAGAGAACTCATATGTCTGGTTCCTCCTCGGTCCCTGCGAGGACGTGTGTCGTGCGGCACAGCACTTGCGATCCCGAGGGCCCTGTATCACCTGCGGCCACCTGTGGTTTCCCGAGGTTTCCCGCTTCGTATACAACGCTTTCGAAAGCACAAAAGGACCCGGGGGCTTCGCTGCCCGAGTCCTCTGCCGAGCAGAATAGCCCACATGAGCACTGGTCCGGCAGGTCATGTGGCACGATCCACCATTCGTCCGAACTCTGAGACGATCAGACGTACACCTTTGCGGACGTTTCTGCACACCGACGACGGGGTGACGATCGATTCCGTATACGACCCGGGTACGTCCGTATACGACGCTTCCACGCCATCGTCCGTTGATCTCGCGTTCGTCGTGGCCCACGGTTTCACCGGTGATGTGGACAAGCCGCACGTACGGCGGGTGGTGGACGCGTTCGCGCAGTACGCGCCCGTGGTCACGTTCTCCTTCAGAGGTCACGGGGCGTCCGGCGGGAGCTCCACGGTGGGCGACCGTGAGGTCCTCGATCTCGCGGCGGCGGTCGCCTGGGCGCGCGAACTCGGCCACGCGCGCGTGGTCACCGTCGGCTTCTCGATGGGCGGTTCGGTGGTGCTGCGGCATGCGGCGCTGTACGGCGGCCGGGAGCGCGAGGGTGACGCGGATGGTCCGGACGGTTCGGGGCGCGCGGGGCGCACGGAAGCGCGTACGGACGCGGTGGTTTCGGTGAGTGCGCCGGCCCGTTGGTACTACCGGGGCACGGCTCCCATGCGTCGCCTGCACTGGCTGGTGACGCGTCCGGAGGGCCGCCTGGTCGGCCGCTACGGCCTGCACACCCGCATCCACCACCGCGAATGGAACCCGGTCCCGCTCTCCCCGGTGGAAGCGGTCCCGAAGATCGCCCCGACCCCTCTCCTGATCGTCCACGGCGACCGTGACGGCTACTTCCCGGTCGACCACCCCAAGATGCTGGCCGAGGCCGCCGCCGGCCACGCCGAGCTGTGGTTGGAACCCATGGGCCACGCGGAACACGCGGCCGGTGACGAGCTGCTGGCCCGTATCGGGGACTGGGCCGTCGCCAAGGCGGGCTAGCCTGACGGGGTACACAGCCGAGTACACAGCCGATCGACAGAGGAACCGGTATCCGGATGCCAAAGGTGACGGTGCGCTATTGGGCCGCCGCGAAGGCCGCGGCCGGGGTGGCCGAGGAGCCGTACGACGCGGGCACGCTCGCCGAGGCGCTCGACGCCGTGCGCGAGCGACACCCCGGCGAACTGGCGCGCGTCCTGCGCCGATGCTCGTTCCTCATCGACGGGGACCCCGTGGGTACCCGCGGACATGAGACGGTACGGCTGGCCGACGGCGGCACGGTCGAGGTGCTCCCGCCGTTCGCAGGAGGGTGACGATGACCGACCAGCCGTACGACCCGAGATACCAGGGCTACGACCCCTACCAGCAGCAACCCCAGCAACAGCAGCCGCAGCAGCAGTGGCCGGGCCAGCAGGGCTACGAGGACCCGCACGCGGCCCAGCAGTACACGCAGCAGTGGCAGGGCCAGACCTGGGAGACGCAGGTCCACCAGCCGGTGCCTCCGGCGGCCCCGGCGGACACGGCGTACCTGCCCCCGCAGACACCCCCGGCCTACGGCGCGTACGGCAACGAGCCGCAGCCCCAGCCCTGGCAGCAGACGACCCCGCCGGCCCCGGCCCCCGAGCCCTTCGCGACGGACGCCCCCGCGCCGGCCGCCTACGGCCCGGCCACCGTCGCGGGCAACGCCCGCATCACGGACGCCCAGCGTGCCCGCCTGGAGGGCCGCTCCCCGATCATCGACCCGGGCATGCAGCCGGCGGCGCTGACGGCGCTGCTGGGCGTCCTCCTCTCCGCCACGGCGGCAGCGGGCTCGTACGCGCTCCTGCTCCCCCTGATCGCCCTCCAGGGCGTGACGGCGGCGGGATGGTTCCGCCTGAACGGCATGTGGCCGGCCCGCCAGGGCATCGCGCTGGCGTTCCTGGGCGCGCTGGTGGCGGACGTGGCCCTGCTGACGGCGGGCCGCGAGAACGGCCCGGCGGCGATCCTCGGCACCCTGGGCGTCTGGGTCCTGCTCTCCCTGGTCCTGCAACTCCGCTCCCACGCCGACCCGGACGAGCGGATGTACGGCCTGATGGCGGGCGTCGCCTCGGCGGCCCTGGCGATCATCGCGACCGGCTATCTGGCGGCGGACCCGGAGGCGGTCACGGTAGGAGCGGCGGCGGCAGCGGTGGCGATCCTGGCCCGAGCGCTCCCGCTGCCGACCCCGGCCTCCCTGATCGTCTCGCTCCTGGCGGCGGCCGGCGCGGGCATCGCGATGGGCGGCCTGACGGACTTCGGCGCCAAGGGCGCGCTCCTGGGCGCGGGCGCGGCGGTCTGCGCCCTGATCGGCCACCGCGTAGCGGCCTACGACTACCCGTCCCGCTTCGTGCACTTCACAGCGGGGGTCGCCCTGCCGCTGGCGGCGGCGGCACCGGTGGTGTGGGTGCTGGGGCGGGCGCTGGCGTAGTCGGGTGCCACCCGTACCAAGGCCTCAAGGACGCCGTTTCTTGCCGTCCAACTCGTCCCACCAGTCGTCCGACTTCGGGTCGCCCGACGGGTCGTCCCACCAGCGGTCGTCGGGGCCCCGCCGGTTCGCCACCATCGCGGCGACCGGCGGGATCAGCATGGCGACCACGCACATGCCCACGGCGACCGGTACGGACCACAGGCGCACGACGCCCCAGGCCAGGACGAACAGGCCGATGCACGTGCCCATCATGGCGAAGTAGACATGACGCCGTCGTGCCAACATACGTCCAGCGTAGGCCCGAAACGGGCAGAGGGCCGCACCCCCGACGGGGTACGGCCCTCCAGCCGATCAGCTGCCGCTCAGACCGCGATCGCGACCTCTGCCAGCCCACCCTGCTGGGCGACGACCGTGCGGTCGGCCGTGCCACCCGGCACCAGCGCGCGAACGGTCCACGTGCCCTCGGCCGCGTAGAAGCGGAACTGCCCCGTCGCCGAGGTCGGAACCTCCGCGGTGAACTCGCCCGTCGAGTCCAGGAGCCGCACATAGCCCGTCACCGGCTCGCCGTCACGCGTCACCTGGCCCTGGATCGTGGTCTCACCGGGCTTGATCGTCGAGGCGTCCGGGCCGCCGGCCTTCGCTCCGCACATGTCGTCTCTCCTGAGGGGTGATGAAAGGTCGGTCGGTGGTCCTACTTGTTGGCGCCGAGCTCGATCGGCACGCCGACGAGGCTGCCGTACTCGGTCCACGAGCCGTCGTAGTTCTTGACGTTCTCGACACCGAGCAGCTCGTGCAGCACGAACCAGGTCAGGGCCGAGCGCTCGCCGATACGGCAGTACGCGATGGTGTCCTTGGCGAGGTCGACCTGCTCCTCGGCGTAGAGCTCCTTGAGCTCGTCGTCCGACTTGAAGGTGCCGTCGTCGTTGGCGTTCTTCGACCACGGGATGTTGCGCGCGGACGGGACGTGACCCGGACGCTGCGACTGCTCCTGCGGCAGGTGGGCCGGCGCGAGCAGCTTGCCGCTGAACTCGTCGGGCGACCGGACGTCGACCAGGTTCTGCGCGCCGATGGCCGCCACGACGTCGTCGCGGAAGGCACGGATCGCGGTGTTCTGCGGCTTGGCCTTGTAGTCGGTGGTGGCGCGCTCGGGCACGTCCTCCACCAGCTCGCGGGCGTCCAGCTCCCACTTCTTGCGGCCGCCGTCGAGAAGCTTGACGTTCTCGTGGCCGTAGAGCTTGAAGTACCAGTAGGCGTAGGACGCGAACCAGTTGTTGTTGCCGCCGTAGAGGATCACCAGCGTGTCGTTGGCGATGCCCTTCGCCGACAGGAGCTTCTCGAAGCCCTCCTGGTCGATGAAGTCGCGGCGGACCGGGTCCTGCAGGTCCTTGGTCCAGTCGATGCGGATCGCATTGCGGATGTGGTTCTTCTCGTAGGCGGACGTGTCCTCGTCCACCTCCACGATCGCGATGTCGGCGTTGTCCAGGTTGTCCTGGACCCAGTCGGCGTCGACCAGGACGTCGCTGCGGCTCATGCTCTTTCTCCTCCGGGGCAGGTGCGGCGGGGCGTGCGAGATGCGAGGTGTGCGCGCTCGTGCGAGAGCGTGCGCACGGATGCCCTGAACAGGGCGGGGAGATGCGGAAGCCGAACGCTCCCGCTCAGAAGGGGCGACAGAGCATGGCGGCGACGCGGCACAGGTCGACTGCCCGCCGCTTCGTGAGGTCCGCCTGTCGCTTCATGACGACGATCGTAGGGACGGAAAGCCGGACATGTCACCGGCGTGTCAAATCCTGAGACGCGATCGTCCGCAATATGGGATGCGATGGCGGGGCGAACGCGTCCCGCACGGCCGCCGGGCCCCGGTACGGGGTGTCACATCTACGGGGCGGACGGCGCCGTCTCGCCTGTCGGACACCGTTCGTCCGTCAACGCCCCTCGTCCTACCCGGCCAGCTTGACGTTCGAACCCTTCACCGCGATCTCCACACCACTCTTCGCGGCCTGCACACTGTCCAGCTTGATGCCGCCCGGCAGCTGGTCGATGGTCTGCTGGAAGTCGGTGATCGAGCGCATCCGGGAGTCGGCGAGATCGACGACCAGCTTGGGCAGGTTGTCGGCGTGCACCTTGACCGTGTCGCCGGCGACGGTGACCGTGCTGAGCACGGGGTACGTCTGCGACTGGCCGAGCGCCGAGACCTTCACGTCGACCTTGATCTTGCCGTTGCCGCCGTCGGAGAGGCCGATGACCTGGGCGGTGACGCCGGTGAAGACCTGCGTCGGCTCGGACTTGGCGGCCTTGAGCAGCTCGTCGTAGGCGATGGTCGCGGTGCCGGCCGCGTTCGTGGCGGTGGCGGAGCTGTAGTCGCCGGAGAAGTCGACGCCCTTCATCTGCGCCTTGAGGTCGTCGATACGGATGGTCCGCGGACCGTCGCCCGCGCTGTTGCCGGTGTCGGCGTCGTAGTCCTTGATGCCGATCTCGACGTCGTCCAGCTCACCGGACGCGACCTGGGTGAGGAACGGGAAGCCCTTGATGGACACGTCCGGGGTGGCGGACAGGTTCTCGGTGGTCTTCAGCTTGTCCGCGACCTCGCCCTGGGCGAAGTGCAGGGCGACCCGGTCCGCGATCACGAAGAGGCCGCCCAGGATCACGACGACGATCAGAAGTATTCGCAGGGCGCGCATTCGGGTCCCCTACCTAGGCGGTCATCGGACGAGGGTCACTGACGACCGGGTGGCCGCCCAGCGCGAGACTAACCCCGTGGCCTAGGAACGCAGTCGGATTGTTGATCAGCTGTGACAGGAGAACCCCGGCGCGGACGTCAGTAGACGAGCGCCTGCGTCCCGTCGGACATCGCCTCCTGGACGAACACCTGCGCCCCCGCGATCCGCACGCCCTCGATGACGTCCTTCTCCGTGATGTCCCGTCGGGCCGCGCACTGGGTGCACAGGGTCACCTTGCCGCCGGCGAGAAGCGAGTCGAGCAGATCCGGCAGCGGCGCGGCATGCGGGAGGTCGAACTCGGCCGCGCGCCCCGGAAGCGCGAACCACGCCGACTCACCGGTCAGCCAGAGGGAGACGTCGACCCCGCTGGCCACGGCGACGGCGGCCACCGTAAAAGCCTGGGAGCACCGTTCGGGGGCGTCCGCGCCTGCCGTCACCTTGATCACGAGCTTCTTCGCCATGGCCGAATCGTAATCAACGCCTCCGCAACTACCGCCGGGACCCACGAGTCTTCTGTGCGCGTACATATGGCATGTGCGCTACACGTTTCGTGGGGGACGTCTTGGAAGTACCCGAACCGGCGGAGCCGACGGCGCGCCGGCGTCGTGGCCGTACCACCCTGCTGATCGCCGCAGCCGCTGTGCTCGGCGTCGTCGCGGGGACCTGCGTCGGCTACCTGATCCAGGCCGACCGTGAGCCGACGAAGCTCGCCTCCCTGTCCCAGCCGGTGCTGACGCAGGCGAAGGGCCCGGCCCCCGAGCCGCTGTCGGCCGCGCAGGACCGTCAGGTGAAGGTCGACGGCGACCTGCGCAAGCTGCTGCTGAAGAAGCCGGCCGGCGCGAAGGAGGCCGACTGGCTGACCGGCGACGACGGCTGGATGGACCTGGGCACCTACGCGGAGTCCTACGAGTCGCCGGGCGACATGTTCGGCGAGCTGGTCGGTGACGAGTTCCGCCGGGCCGCCGTCACCGGCTGGGAGTCGGGCAACCAGACCGTCGAGATCCGGCTGCTCCAGTTCCGCCAGGAGGAGTCCGGAGCGGCGGCCGACGTCGTGGACAACAACGAGTACTGGGCCGACGCCAAGTCCGGCACCGACAGCTGGTCCGTGCCGGGCACCGGCGAGGGAATGGCGTACGTCCACACCAAGCCGAAGACCGAGGCGGGATACCTGCCGCAGTACAGCGCCGAGGCCACGGCCTCCCGCGGCGACATCGCCGTGGAGATCTGGGTCTACGACACCAAGCCGATCCCCAAGGCGAAGATCCTGGACCTGGCCGAGCGGCAGATGGAGCGGCTGTGACAGAGAACGAGAAGAACCCGCTCGACTCCGCCGATGAGGCGGGTCCTGCCGCCGAGGCTGGTCCGGTCGGCGAGGCGGGCCGTGCCGGCGAGTCCGGTCCAGCCGCGCCTGCCGGTCCGGTCGACGGAGAGAGTCCTGCCGCCGAGGCCGGTCGTGCCGGGGAGAGCGGTGCTGTCGGTGACGCCGTTCCGGTTGGCGAGACCGGTCCGGACGATGAGGCGGGTCCTGCCCGCGGGACGGGTTCCGCCGGCGAGGCGAGCCGTGCGGCCGAGTCCGGTCCAGCCGCGCCTGGCGGTCCGGTCGACGAGGCGGCTTCTGCCCCCGAGGCCGACCCGGTCGGTGAGGTGGGTTCTGTTGGCGAAGCGAGTCGTGCCGTCGCGTCCGGTCCCGTCGGTCCGGTCGGAGAGCCGGGTCCTGTCGGTGAGGTCGCTCCTGTTGCCGAGGTCGCTCCCGTCGGTGAGTCCCGGCACGTCGCCCAGGCCACTCCCGGTGACGAGTCCGGTCCCGTCGGCGCGGTCGGCTCTGTCGAGGCCCTCGGGGAGACCGCCGCTCCCGTGCCGGCCGGCAAGAAGTCCGGCCGTCGTCGCCGTACCGTTTCCGTCACCGCTGTCGTGCTGCTCGTTGCCGCTGTCGTCGCCGGGGTCGCGTACACCGTCATCACCGTGCGCAACGCCGACCGTGACGCGCAGGCGCCGGAGTGGAAGTTCCCGTCGAGGCGGCTGGAGGGGCAGGGCTCGGGCGGCGAGCCCAAGGGCGCGTCCGCGAACGGGCTCGGCGGGATGCTCGTCCCGTACGGCACCGACGGCTGGAGCCGCGGGCCCGACCTCGGACAGTTCGGCTCGGACGCGGAACTCAGCGGCGCCCAGGCCTCGGCCCTGCGCAAGGAGTCGTTGAGCGATCTGCCCCGCTCCCAGCGCACACAGTTGCAGAAGCAGTACGACAAGCACCCCATCAAGGGCATGGCGATGCGCAGCTACCTCAGCTCGGACGCGAGCAACCTCGACACCAACGACGGGATCTTCACCGTCAGCGTCCTGCTGACGCGGATGGACAGCCGGGCGCAGGCCAAGACGCTCTCCTCGGTCGAGAACGAGCTCTTCGAGGCCTTCGACCTCTTCCGCAAGGGCCCCGCCGTCAAGGGCCACAAGGACGCCAAGTGCTTCCTGCCGCCCAAGGACGCCGACTCCGAGCTCACCGGCATGTACTGCTCCGCGTCCATCGGAGACGTCATGGTCACCCTCAGCGCGGACGGGCCCAAGCCACTCGACAGCAAGGGCGTCGCGTTGCTGATGAGCCAGCAGCTCGACCGCATCGCGGAGCCGGGAGAAGCCGTATGACCGAGCAGACGCAAGCGACGACACCGGTACCGCCCATGCCGACCGCCCCGCCCTCGGTCCCGGAACCGATCCCCGTACCGGAACCGGCGCCCGCACCCAAGAAGGACCGCCGAGCCCTGCGGAGCGTGCTGCGCTGGACCGCCGCCGTCGTCGCGTTCGCGGCGGTCGGGGCGGGGACGGCGTACGGGATCACCGGCATGGAGCGGACGGACGTACCCGGACTGGCCACCGCGTCGGACGGGCGGTGGGACTACCCCACGCTCACCCTGCCGCCGCTCCCCTCCGGCAGCCCGGGCCCCTTCGCCGAGACGAACAAGGCCGGCGCGCACTACGCCGACCTGCGCGCCCTGCTTCTGCCCGCGCCCAAGGGTGCGACGGAGGACAAGAAGCTGCGCGGCGCGGACGGCTGGCTGGCGACAAAGGACTTCCTGGCGGAGTACGCCGAGAAGGACGACCGGACCGAGCTGGCGCAGAAGTTCACCGACGCGGGGCTGCGGCACATCGCGGCCCGCGGCTGGACCACCACGGACGGCACGCACACGCGCGTGTACCTGCTGCAGTTCGGCACGGCCGCGGTCGTCGACGAGATGTTCAGCGCCGACATCGCGCCCTACAGCAGCCCGGGCTACCCCCTGCGCGGCGCCGGTGCCTCCGTCTTCGACGAGGACTTCCCGGAGGCGGCCCGGCTGGAGAAGATCCCGTACTCCGCCTACGTCGAGACCAAGCCGTACGGCGCCGAGCACGTGCGGCAGGCGTACCTGTCCGCCGGTGACGTACTGGCCCTGGTCGTGCAGTCCCGCAAGGGCGTCGCGAAGGCCGTGCCCTTCCAGCAGACGGTCACTCTGCAGAGCCAGCTGCTGGACTGACCCCGCGGGGTGCACCTCGCGGAGAGAGCCGGGCCCTGGCCGACTAAGCTGGGGCCCGGCTCAGTACCGCCCACTTCCGATCGTCCGAGGAGCCCCCCGTGCTTGAGGCATTCTTCGAAGCCCTGCTCGCCCTTGTCTGCGTCGGCGTGCTCGCCTTCGCAGGGCTGACCGTGAAGAAGCTGTACCAGGGCCAGCGCTGATCCCCATAAAGCCTTGAAGGAACTGCCGATCCCATGATCGAGATCCCGTCCGACCTCCACAAAGACCTGGTCCCTCTCGTCTTCCTGCTCGGCGACTGGGCCGGCGCGGGTGTGCATGACTTCCCCGGCTCCGAGAAGTGCAACTTCGGCCAGGAGGTCTCCTTCACGCACGACGGCCGTGACTTCCTGGAGTACCGCTCCCACACCTGGGTGCTGGACAACGAGGGGAACAAGGTCCGCCCCCTGGAGTCCGAGTCCGGCTTCTGGCGCATCGACGCCGACCGCAAGGTCGAGGTCACGATGACCCGCGACGACGGCGTCATCGAGATCTGGTACGGCGAGCTGGCCCAGCAGAAGCCCCAGATCGACCTGGTCACGGACGCCGTCGCCCGCACGGCCGCCTCCCGCCCCTACACCGGCGGCAAGCGCCTCTACGGCTACGTCAAGAGCGACCTCATGTGGGTCGGCGAGAAGCAGACCCCCGAGGTCGAGCTGCGCCCCTACATGTCCGCCCACCTCAAGAAGGTCGTCACCCCCGAGGACGTCGAACGCTGGGCGAAGGCCCTCCCGGACGACATGCCGGACGACGGGATCGCTTTCTTCAAGTAGTCCTACACTTCCAGTGTGGTGAGCACCGACTGGAAGAGTGACCTCAGGCAGCGCGGCTACCGGCTGACGCCGCAGCGGCAACTCGTGCTCGAAGCCGTGGACACCCTGGAACACGCGACCCCCGACGACATCCTCGTGGAAGTGCGGAAGACGGCGTCGGGGGTGAACATCTCCACGGTGTACCGGACCCTGGAGCTGCTGGAGGAGCTCCAGCTGGTCAGTCACGCGCATCTCGGGCACGGCGCGCCGACGTACCACCTCGCGGACCGGCACCATCACATCCATCTGGTCTGCCGGGACTGCGACAACGTCATCGAGACCGATGTGGCGGTCGCCGGCGGTTTCACGGACAAGCTCCGCGAGGACTTCGGCTTCGAGACCGACATGAAGCACTTCGCCATCTTCGGTCGCTGCCGCGACTGCTCGCTCAAGAGTTCAACTACCGAGTCGTAGGCTTGTGCGCATGAAGAGCCCTCTGCTGTCCCTGCCCGGCGCGGTTCCCGCCGAGGGCGTGGACGAAAGCGTCGCCGCCCACTACGGCGACCTGTTCCGCGAGCAGCGTGCCCTCGCCGACGGCACCGGGTTCGTCGACCTCTCCCATCGGGGTGTCGTCGCCGTCACCGGTGCGGACCGGCTGAGCTGGCTGCACCTGCTGCTCACCCAGCACGTCAGCGACCTGCCGGCCGGCCTCGCCACCGAGGCGCTGATCCTCTCCGCGCACGGCCACATCGAGCACGCCCTCTATCTCGTCGACGACGGCACGACGGTCTGGATCCACGTGGAGCCCGGCACCCAGGAGGCGCTGATCGCCTACCTGGAGTCCATGAAGTTCTTCTACCGCGTCGAAGTCGCCGACCGCAGCGACGAGTTCGCGGTCGTGTTCCTCCCCGCCGGTTCCATCGCCGAGGTGCCCGAAGGCGTCGTCGTCCGCGAGACGCCGTACGGCCGTGATCTCTTCCTGCCGCGCGCCGAGCTGGAGTCCTTCGCCGCCAAGGCCGGACCGGCGGCCGGGATCCTCGCCTACGAGGCCCTGCGCGTCGAGCACCACCAGCCCCGCCTCGGCTTCGAGACCGACCACCGCACCATCCCGCACGAACTGGGCTGGATCGGCACGGCCGTTCACTTGCAGAAGGGCTGCTACCGGGGCCAGGAGACCGTCGCCCGCGTCCAGAACCTGGGCAAGCCCCCGCGCCGGCTGGTCTTCCTCCACCTCGACGGCAGCGAGGTTCATCTCCCGGCGGCGGGCACGGAACTCCGTGTCGCCGACGAGGGGCCCGACGGCCGCAAGATCGGCTTCATCACGACGGCCGTACGGCACCACGAACTCGGCCCGATCGCCCTCGCGTTGGTCAAGCGGAACGTGCCCGTGGACGCGCGGCTGCTCGCCGACGCCACGGCCGCGGCCCAGGAAGTCGTCGTAGAGCCGTAGCTGTTCGGGGCCGGGGCGCGGCTCACATCTCCAGCAGGACCGTGAACGGGCCGTCGTTCGTCAGGGACACCCGCATCCGCGCGCCGAAGCGGCCCGTCGCCACCGTCGCGCCCAGGGCGCGCAGTTGGGCCACGACCTCATCGACCAGGGGTTCGGCGATGTCGCCGGGGGCGGCCGCGTTCCAGGTGGGGCGGCGGCCCTTGCGCGCGTCGCCGTACAGCGTGAACTGGCTGATGACCAGGAGCGGGGCGTCGATGTCGCTGCACGACCTCTCGTCGTGCAGCATGCGAACGGACCAGAGTTTGCGGGCGAGTTGGGCCGCCTTCTCCTTGGTGTCCTCGTGCGTCACGCCGACCAGGACGCACAGGCCCTCGCCCTCGATCGCCCCGACCGTCTCGCCGTCCACGACGACGCTCGCGCCGTCGACCCTCTGCACCACTGCTCGCATGCGGACCATCATGCCGTGCGCATGAGAAGGGTCCGCAGGGGGCTGAGGGATGGGACCGCAGGGCCGAGAGCGGTCGGCGGGCGGCTTCTTATTGATCCTTAACCCCCCATCTGGGGCCGATCGGGGGCACTCGGTCACATAGCGGCCACTTGGGGTGGCACGATGCTTCACACATCCGGTCGAGGGGACGGTAGAGGCACATGAGCACACCGAGCAGCGGGCAGCCACCCGGGGCGGTCTCGTTGATCCGCGACGCGGACCGCACGCCGGTACGGCCGCCCACACAGCGCACCGACAGCCCGGGACGGCGCATCGACCCCTCCGGTCTGCCCGCCGATCCGCCCGAGCCCGACCTGACCGTGCTGAGCCTGCCCGAGCTGCGCACCCTGCGCCGCGACGCGCAGCGCGACGAGGCCGACCTCAGCTATGTACGCCGGCTGCTCCAGGGCCGTATCGACATCCTCCGCGCCGAACTGGCCCGGCGCTCCCCGGCCGGCGCCGCCTCCGTCGTCGTGGTCGAGCGGCTCGGCGAGATCCTGACCGACGCCCCGGCCCGGCACCGCTCCTCGGCCCGCCATGTGACGCTGGGTACACCGCACAGCGAGGAGTACCGGCGGCTGGCCGCGGACATGCTCGCGGAGGTCGAGCTGTCGGACCTGGACGCCCGTACGGACCTGGAACTGAACACGGCGATGGGCCGGCTCGTGCGCTACGAGCAGCAGGTCTCCCGGCGCCGGCAGCGGCTGCAGCGCACGGCGGACGACTGCAGCGGGGAGATCACCCGCAGGTACCGTGAAGGGGAAGCGCAAGTCGACGACCTGCTGATGTGAGGCGGGGCCCCGGCGATCCCGGGTGCGCCGGGCCTTCGGGCGGGTCCGCTCCACCCGGGTGCGTCAGGTGTCCGGGCGGCACGCCACACCCGGGTGCGTCAGGGCTCACCCGGGACCCTCTCCGGAAGGCCACCGCCGATGTCCGTCTCCGCCGTCTCCGCCAACTCCGCCGACTCTCCGATACCCCCCGTGCTCGCCGAGGTCGTCCGCTCCGGGTTCGTCGAGAGCAGACACCGGGGCAGCCTGGTCCTCCTGGACGCGGACGGGGCGGTGGAACTGGCGCTCGGGGAAGTGACGGAACCGGTCTTCCCGCGCTCCTCCAACAAGCCGATGCAGGCGGCGGGCGTGCTGCGAGCGGGCCTCGACCTGGCGGGTGAGCGACTGGCGCTTGCCGCCGCGAGCCACTCGGGCGAACCCTTCCACCGGGATCTGGTCCAGAAGATGCTGGACGAGCACGGGCTCGACGCGGGCCTGCTCCAGTGCCCGCCCGACCTGCCCCTGGACGAGGCGGAGCGTGAGACCTACCTCGCCGCCGGAGCCGTACGCGACCGCGTCACCATGAACTGCTCCGGCAAGCACACCGCCATGCTCGCCGCGTCCGCCCTGAACGGCTGGTCGCTGGACACCTACCTCGACCCGGCCCACCCGCTCCAGCAACTCATCCACAGGGTTGTGGAGGAAGCGTCGGGGGAGCGGGTCGCGGCGGTGGGCACGGACGGCTGCGGGGCGCCCCTGATGGCGATCTCCCTGACCGGCCTGGCCCGCGCCTTCCACACCTTCGTCCTGTCGCCCTCCGACTCCCCGGAACGCCGGGTGGCCGACGCCATGCGCGCCCACCCCGAGTACGTGGCCGGCACCCACCGCCACGACACCTGGCTCATGCGGGAGGTCCCGGGCGTCCTGTCCAAGATGGGCGCGGAGGGCGTCCAGGCGGTCGCCCTCCCCGACGGCCGGGCCCTCGCCTTCAAGGTCGAGGACGGGGCCGTACGGGCACTGCGACCGGTACTGGCCCGCGCGCTGACCCTGCTGGGGGTCGAGTCGCCGGTGGTGGAGCGGATCGGGCGAGTGGGGTTGTCGGGGGGCGGGCGGGTGGTGGGGGAGATCCGGGCGGGGTTCTGAGTGGTCGGGCGAGGACTGAGGAGGGGAGGCCGTGGCTCAGGTGCTGTCTCGAAAATCCGCGCGACGACCTCACCGCCGTGGATCTACGGTGGTTTCATGAGCCGATCCGCGCATGTCGACGTCCGTCCGATCACCGAGGCCGAGTTTCCCGACTGGCTGCGGGCGGTGAACACCGGGTTCCTGCGGGAGCCGGTGGTGGGTGAGGACGAACTGGCGGCTCGGCGTGCGCAGTTCCAGCCGGGGCGGTATCTGGCGGCGTTCGACGGGGACCGGTGCGTGGCGACGTTCCGGTCGTTCGCGCAGGAGGTCACCGCGGTCGGGGGTGCCCCGGTGGCCGCCGATGCCGTCACCGGGGTCACCGTCACGGCCACCCATCGCCGGCGCGGCCTGCTCACGCGCATGATGAACCAGGACCTCGCGGCCGCGAAGGAACGCGGCGATGTGGTGGCCACGTTGATCGCCGCCGAGTACCCGATCTACGGGCGCTACGGCTTCGGGCCCGCCGCCTCCTCGACCGAGTGGGTCGTCGACGTCCCGCGCACCGGGCTCGACCGGCGCTGGTCGGGGCCGGCGGACGGCGGGCGGATCGACCTCGTGGAGCCCGAGGAGGTACGCAAGATCGGCCCGGAGCTGCATGAGCGGGTGCGTCGCGGTACGCCGGGTGCCGTCAGCCGCGACGACTGGTGGTGGCAGCTCAGGACCGGCGCCGTGCGCGTCGAGAAGTCGTGGACGGTCCCGTTCTTCGTGGCGTACCGCGCACCGGACGGCACGGTCGAGGGCCTCGCGGCCTACGAGGTGGACGACAACTGGGGTGACGCGAAGCAACCGTTGGACACGGCGACCGTGCGCTGGCTGAGCGCGGCGACACCGGCCGCCGAGCGCGCCCTGTGGCACTACCTCTGCTCGATCGACTGGGTGACCCGGGTGAAGTCCGGCCCCCGCGCCCCCGACGACCTGCTCCCCCTCCTCCTGCCCGACCCGCGCGCCGCGCGCATCACGACGCAGTCGGACTGGTTCTGGGTGCGGATCCTGGATGTCGTACGGGCTCTTGAGGCGCGTACGTACGAGGGGACGGGGTCCCTGGTCCTTGAGGTGGCCGACCGGGCCGGACTGACCGGCGGGCGCTACCGGTTGGAGGCGTCACCGGAGGGCGCGTCCTGCGTGCCGACCACCGAGAGCGCCGAACTCTCCCTCGATGTGGCCGAGTTGGCGGCGCTGTGGCTCGGTGACGAGTCGGTGGCGCGGCTGCTTGCGCTGGGGCGGGTCCGGGAAGAACGAGCGGGCGCCGGCCGAGTGGCCGACGCCCTGCTGCGTACGTCCAGGCGGCCTTGGTGCCCGGACATGTTCTGAGACCTGCTTTCGGTCGACGGTCCTTCATGGCTGGTGCGGTACTCATCCGTAGCTGAGCTCTTCAGTTGTGGCTGTGCGGTCGTGCTCGTTCAGTGGTGCCTGTTCAGTTGTGACGGTGCCGGTGGAGCTGTTCAGTTGTCGGTGTTCAGTTGTGACTGTGCGGTTGGTGCAGACTGACCAAGCTCCCGGCTCCCCTCCGGAAGGGAGCTCGGTCAGCCGGACTGGATCGGCTCAGCCGAACGGTGTCGGCTCAGCCGAACGGTGTCGGCTCAACCGGACTGGGCGAGCAGCATCACGAGGATGACCGCTCCGATGCCGCTGATCAGGGTGTTTCGGGCTTTGATCCCGACGGTCAGCGCGACGATGGCGATGATGCCCATCGGGCCGTACCGCCACTGGACGAGCTGCTCGAAACCGATGGCGAGGGCGGCGACGAAGAGTGCGAGCGGCATGAACGGTCCCTCCTTCGGGACGGGGAGGCGGACCCCGGTGGCCAACCCTCCTGAAGTTTGACCATGTTGCTCAAGTTGGCGACCAACTTCACTTCAGTTATCTCCACTTGGAAGCGTCTCATAACCACCTTCAGGAGAACTGCCCAAAGATGGCGGGAAGTTGTAGTGTTTGGTCGTGGACCCGAAACACGGCTCCGTCAATGGGCGGACGAGGTCACAGCGGCCACAGCTGTCCCATCACGACGTGGCCGACGAGCTGCGCGCCCGGATAACCAGCGGCGCGCTGCGGGCGGGCCAGCGCATGCCCACCCAGGCCAGGTTGGCCGACGAGTTCGGCGTCGAACGCGGTGCCGTACGCCAGGCGCTGCGGATCCTGCAGTCCGAGCGCCTGTTGACCAACGTGTCCAAGGGCAGCCCCGCGACCGTCGCCCTGGACCTGGGCCTCGGCAACGCCCTGACCGGCCCCGCAGCGCCCCCGCAGCCCACCACCGTCGCCCTCGCTCCCCGCATAGCGGCCGCCTTCGCGACCCCGCACGTCGAGATAGACGCCCTGTGTCTGACCTCGGTTTCGCTGACCCTGGCGATGGGCGAACCGCTGCGCCAGATCCACGCCGGACAGCTAAATCCGGCCAAGGTGGATGTCCGGGTCCTGCTTCCCTCGCGGGACATCGACCTGGCTTTCCCGACGCCGGTGGACGACGACTCCACCGACGACCGGCTGCAACGCCGTTGGCTGGCCCAGCGCAACGCCCAGGGGCAGGTGCTCCAGCACAACCTGCTGGCGTTACGCGCCACGCACGGGATCGACGTACACGTCACCTTCCGCGCGCTGCCCTTCACCCCGCCGGTGAAGCTGTACCTGGTCAACGGCACGGAGGCGCTCTTCGCGTACTACACGCTCACGCGGCGCGCGGAGGAGATCGGGGAGGAGCACCTGGAGATGTACGACGCCGAGGGCACGCAGTCGATGCTGTTCTCCTTCTCCCAGGGCGCCGGCCTGCGGGACACCACCTTCGTGGAGCAGTCCCACCTGTGGTTCAACGCGCTGTGGGAGACGATCAGTTCGGAGCTGACGCTCACGAGCTGATGTCTCCCACGGGTTCTACTGGTTCTGCGGGTTCTGCGGGTTCTGCGGGTTCTGTGGTGAGGGGCCGGACGGTGGCACCGCTCATAGAGCGGGGCCCGTCACCAGCAGGGCGAGCACCACGGCGCCGATGGAGCTGACGGCCGGGCTCTTGGCCTTGATGCCTATGGTGAGCAGGAGCAGCCCGATGATCCCGGTGACGCCGTACTTCCACTGGAGGGTCTGCTCGATGCCGACGACGAAGACGGCGGAGAGGAGAGCGAGGACAGGCACGGTGGTTCCCCCTTCAGGCTTCGCGGGCGGGACGGTGCGTGGGGGGTGGTGCCGGTAGAGGAAGCAAAACTTCCGCCAACTCAACCAAGTTGGCAACCAACTCCACCTAAGTTATCCCCACTTGGTACCTACTCATAAACAAGTCACCAACAACTCCCCGTAGATGGATTCGAGTTGTAGCGTTTGGTCGTGACACAGGAGAACGTGGCAGTGAACGGCAGCAGAAAGCTCTCCCCCCAGGAGATCGCCGACATCCTCAGGGACCGCATCCGCACCGGCGACCTCAAAGCCGGAGACCGCCTGCCCACCCAGGCCGAACTGGCCGACGAGTTCGGCGTGGAACGCGGCACCGTCCGCCAGGCCCTCCGCGCCCTCCAGGAGGACGGCCTCCTCAGCAACGTCAGCAAGGGCAGCCCACCGCGCATCGCGGAGCCCCCGGCGGTGAGCGGGGAGCCGCAGCCGACGATGGTGGGGTTGGCGCCGCGGCTGGTGGAGGCGTTCTCGGTGCCGCACGTGCACGTGGACGCGGCCTGTCTGACCGCCGAGACCCTGATGCTCGGGCTCGGCGAACCCCTGCGCCGTATCCATGCGGGCGAGGTCCGCCCCGAGTCGATCAACGTCCGGATCCTGCTGCCGTCCCGGGACATCCCGCTCGCCTTCCCGGTCCCGGTGGACGCCAGCGGCAGCGGCGATCCCGTACACCAGCGCTGGCTGGCCCAGCGCAACGCCCAGGGCCAGGTCCTGAAACACAACCTCCAGGCCCTGCGCGCCACCCATGGCATCGACGTCCATGTCACCTTCCGTGCCCTGCCGTTCACGCCACCGATCAAGCTCTACCTGCTCAACGGCACGGAAGCGCTGATCGCGTACTACATGATCACCAGGCGAGAGGAGGAGTGGGACAGCGAGACGCTCGAGATGTACGACACCTTGGGCGGCAAGTCGCTCCTCTTCTCCTTCGAGCAACAAACGGGCCTGCGGGACGCCGCTTTCGTCGAGCAATCCCAGAAGTGGTTCGACGCCCTCTGGGAAACCATCACCACGGACCTGACACTCTCCTAGTGACTCCTGATACGACGCAGACTGAACTGGTGACGGTAGAGACAGGGAACCTGCGAGAACTGATCACCGATGCCCGCTTCGTCCTGTTCGACTTCGACGGCCCGATCTGCCAACTCTTCGCGGGGCACAAGGCGGAACAGGTGGCGAAGGAACTCGTCGACTGGCTGGAACGACAGGGCCTGCACAGCCTGCTGACCGAGGAGGAACGAGGCCACCCGGACCCGATGGTCGTGCTCTACGCGGTCAACAGACGCCACCCGCACAGCGATCTGGTGGCCGAACTGGAGGAGAGGCTCACTCAGCAGGAGCTCAAGGCGATCGCCACCGCCATGCCGACGGCGTACGCGGATCCGCTGATACGCACGTGGGCGGCCGTCGGCAGCAGACTCGCGGTAGCCACGAACAACTCCCCCCGCACGGTGTCCAATTACCTCACCGACCGAGGCCTGGCCGGCTGCTTCGCCCCGCACGTCTACGGCCGCACCGGCGAACTCGACCTCCTCAAGCCGGACCCGCACTGCCTCAACCGCGCCCTCAACGCGATGGGCGCCGCCCCCTCCGCGGCCCTGATGATCGGCGACGCCCCCACCGACCTGTACGCGGCCGACCGGGCCGGAGTGCCGTTCCTGGGCTACGCGCGTAACGAGTACAAGTTCCAGCTACTCAAGGACGCCGGCGCGCAGAACATCGTGGATTCGTTGTTGCCGGTACTGCGGTTGCTGCGGGATCAGGCTTGAACGGACGGTACTTTCTGGGCATGGAGGGACAGACTTCTGAGGGCGGTGGCAGGGAGTTCCAGAGGGTCTCGGACGAGTTGCGGGTCCGCATGACCGACGGGACATACGTGCGAGGTTCCTTTCTGCCGTCCCAGCGGGACCTCGCCGAAGAGTTCGGGGTCTCCCGGGACACCGTCCAGCGGGCCTTGCGGGAGCTGGTCGACGAGGGGTGGATCGAGTCCAGGCAGGGCAGCGGCTCACGCGTCATCAGGATTCAGCGCATACAGTCCTCGACTCCCAGGGCTACCCGGACTCGGCGCGGCATGACGTTGGGGCCGCTCATAAGCGAGGCCTTCGAGCGGCCCGAAGTTACGCTTGATGTAAGCACGTTGACCTCGGAATCGCTGGACATGCACATCCGGCTCCAAGCCGAGCGCATTCATGGCCGCGTGATCACCCCTGAACGCATCGCCCTTCGCATGCTTCTGCCCGACGAGTCGATGGCCCTGCCTTATCCCCGCGTCAAGGGGGACAAGGACGACCTCCGCCCCCGGGAGCGGTTGCAGGCGATCACTCGGCGGGCCACCGACTCATTGCGGGGTCTGCTGGAGGACTTGCAGACCGAGCGACTGGTGGCCTCCGTCGACGTTCAGGTCCGCCATGCGCCGCTGATCCCCACGTTCAAGCTATACCTGCTCAACGGAGTCGAAGTCCTGCACGGGATGTACGAGGTGATCGAGCGTCCGATGCAGCTCGGGCCGGACGGAGAGATGGTCACGGCTCTCGATGTCCTCGGCCTCGGTGCCACGCTGACCCATCACGTGAAGGATCATGATCCCGAGTCTCCCGGTTCGGTGCTCGTCGACACGATGCAGACGTGGTTCGACTCGGTGTGGGACCTGCTGGCCGAGTAGGTGGCCATGCCTTGTGACAGGAGCGCGGTGCGCTGGCATCCCGCGCCTCACGGTAGGGACATTCGACTTCTCGAGCACATGACCGAGTGCGTTCTCGCAGGTCACGCAGTATGTCGAGAAAGGAAGGGGGGCGGTGACAGGGTCGGAAATTCCGTACGCTAAGATCCCCGAACCTCGACTGAGCAACCGCTCGTGCTCGTGCGTATATAAGGGCCCGGCGCACACGTCAGCCCTGAGCATCCGGGTGCAGATACGTGGCAAACCACCCATTGTGGCCATTTCCACTGACATCGGGCCTTTTGTGTATAACTCTTACATTTAGAGGGTCCGGCCCCTTCCAACCGTCGAGTCACATACCCCGGAGCGGCCAGTGGGTACACCGTCTGACTCCCCTTTTCGGGCTGCGGGGCGGATTGCCAGTGGCCGGCCGGACGCCGTCTACAAGGCGTTCCTCGGGCGTGCCGAGCAGTTGGGACGGGCGAGCAACGGCTTCCACAATCAGAACCACGTGCTGCCACTGACGCAGTCCGTGGCGCGTCTGGTGGCCCGTGCTCCCGGCACGTCCGTCATCGCTCGGGTCCGGCGTGCCGATGCGCTGCCCGTGGTCATCAGGACCTGGCAGAACGAGGCGGAGATCCTGCGGGCCATCAAGGGCGTCCTGCCCAACGTGCCCGAATGCCTCTTCGAAGGGGATGGCTTCGCCATCCACAGCTACGTGGAAGGCGAACCCCTTTCGAACATCTGCGGCAATGGCAAGCCGCTCGACACGCTGTTCATCAAGGCGCTGGCGTCTCTCCTGGCGGAAACCGCACAGGTGCGCAGCAGAGCGCTGCCGACGCTGCCTGCCGGTTGGCCCAGCGACCACACCGACAGCCGTGGCTTCCTGCAGACGCTCGCGCATGAGGCGGACCGACAGATTCGGCGCCCCAACTGGCATGACTTCGGGGGCCTGTTCGCGGCGCTGGGCATCCCCGAGGACGCCTTGCTCCGACTGACCGACCGAGTACCGGCCATGGTGCGCCGTCCCTACAGCCTGCTCCACGCTGACCTTCATCGCGACAATGTCATCAGATCCTACGGCGACGATCACTCTCTGATCTGCGTCGACTGGGAGTTGGCCACATACGGCGACCCCCTGCACGACCTGGCCACACACCTGGTCCGGATGCAGTATCCGGAACACCAGTGGGGCGAGGTCGTCGATGCGTGGGCCGACGCCATGCGCCAAGTCCGACCCGCAGCCGTCAACGGCGTAGCCAAGGATCTCCGCCACTACGTCTCCTTCGAGCGCGCGCAGTCCGTCTACCCGGATGTGATGCGCGCCGCACGTTCGTTGGAGGGTTCCGCCGATCACAAGCACCTCGACGCGGCAATGGAATCGATAAGGCGGGCATTGGAAGTCGCAGCGGAGCCGCTGAGGCTCAGCAACATCCCGAGTGAGCGGCAGATCAAGCAGATCCTTCTCCGCTGGGCGGCCGCTCGTTTCGGGGACCGCAGCTTCAGTGTCGGGGCGTACGACTGGCACCGGGACGACCGTGTGCCGGAGCGCACCGACTTCTCTCAACAGGCCGTGCAGAAGGCCCTTTTGGCGGAGGGCGCGGCGCCGGCCAGCAGGGTGTTCAAGGGAACCGCTCACCTGAATACGGTGGTCGGCGTGCCGGACTACCCCTCCCGTGTGGTGGTGCGGCGCATGGTGGCCGATGTCCGAAGACGCGAGCGCGGCTTCTTCCTCAGCGAGCACGCCGTGCTGCGAACCATCGAGGAATCGGGCAAGGGCGTGGCAGCGCCGAAGATCCTCGCCCTGGGCTGGAGCCATGACGGACAGCCCTTCGCCGTCCACACCTATGTGGGGCCGAGCGACACTGAGCGCCCCCCCAACCATCCGGTGGACGGACTGCTGCCGCGCGAGGCGGACAAGCTCGTCGATCAGCTCCATGCTCTGACGGAGGTGGACTACCGCCAGGTCGACCCGCTGGCCGGACAGGGACGTTTCTACGAGTGGCTGTGCGAACAGTTGGTGGCCATGGTCGGGGAACTTCCCAAGCAGTCGCAGCAGTTGGCCCGCTTCCTGGGGCTTCCCGACGCGGGCGTGCTGGCGCAGATCCTGGCCCGGCACACGGTGAGCCCCCGCGAGCCGGCGTTGCTGCACGGCGACCTCAACCCGTGGAACCTCGTCCGTCGCGACGACGACCTGGCGCTGACCATCATCGACTGGGAGATGGCGCTCGTCGGCGACCCGCTCTACGACCTGGTGCGCCACATGCATCTGACGCCCACCCGCCCCGAGATCCGTGACCGCATGTTCAATCGCTGGGAACGGCTTCTGTCACCCGAGCACACCAAGGCGTGGCGGCAGGACTGGCGCGTCTATCGGTGGATCGAGATCGTACGGTCCGCATACGTGGACATGGACCGGCTGGTTACGGGCGCGAGCCTCGACGCCCCGAACGTACGGCGAGCAGTCGACTCGTACGCGATGACCCTCGCGGCGGCCACCGCGTCCCTGGGCCTGCGGCCCCGTCAGGCGGCGCACCCGTATCTTGCTTCCGCTCGGGTATAGGCAGACCATGACTCCACCAAAGGCTGGCATGTTCGTGGGTGCATGACCTTGCCCCGAACCCGCCGACGGGGGAGGGGCATGCATGGTGGAGCGGGGGAACGGGCAGGCCGAGAACGGTTTAGGGCGCCAACTGAGGCGTTTCCAGGACCGGTTCGAATCCGTCGTGACGCGGTTGGTGCTGCTGGGGATCTTCTTCACGGGACTGGCCGCGCAGTTGGTCAAGCCGGTCGGCGACGCCTTGGAGGGCAAGGCCTATCTGGGCGGGGCGCTGCTCAGCCTCGTCGGCTATGTGCTGTACGGCCAACTGAGGGAACTGGTCTCGTCGGTCCGGGTGCCGACCCGTGTCCTGGTTAGCTCCAGCCGAGTGGGCGACTTCGTCACCGAGGCCTTCCAGGCACGCAGAGTGGAGATCGGCTTTCTCGGCTACACCGGCGAGACGCTGTACCACTCCGTGTATCACCACCTCGAAGGCCTCTTCGACGACCCGGGGCCGACCCGGCGGGTCTTGATCCGGATGCTGGTACCGGACTTCGGACAACCGATGATCGTGCCCGCCAGGGTGGGCGACGACGGTGGCCCCAAAGACGACCCCGACTTCCGTAAACGGGTCGAGCAGTTGTGCCGTGAGTACGACGGCATCCTCTCGGAGCTCGCGGAGCGACTGACCGCGACCGGTCGGGTGTCCGTCCAGTGCGAGTACCGCTGCTACCCCGGCATCCCACGCGACAAGATCTGCATTTTCAACCGGGAGCAGGTACTGCAAGGCCTCTACGACCTCTCGGCACGGACCCGGCTGATCCACATGGGCCCGGAGTTCTACGATCCGAAGGGCTACCGGACCGACCTCAACGTCTGGTCCCGTGAGGGAACCGCTGCCGCCGGAGAGGCCGTCACCATCTGGAACAAACACTTCGACGATCTCTGGGCGCTCGCGAAGGTGCCCGAGTGGCGGCGAGGGACGATCGTCTGACGTATCTGGTTAGGCTCCCACCCATGACCACCCCCGGCCTCCGCGAGCGCAAGAAACAGCGGATGTACCAAGACGTCTCCGAGATCGCCATCCGCCTGTTCATGGAGAAGGGCTTCGACGCCGTCTCCGTTGCCGAGGTCGCCGCCGCGGCCGGGATTTCGAAGCCGACGTTGTTCCGGTACTTCCCGGCGAAGGAAGACCTCGTCCTGCATCGGATCGCCGATCATCAGGACGAGGCCGCGCGGGTGGTCGTCGAGGCGGACGAGGCGCCGGTTCCCGCGTTGCGGCGGCACTTTCTCGACGGGCTGGCGCGGTGTGATCCCGTCACCGGGCTGAACGACCATCCGAACGTGCTCGCATTTCACTCCCTCCTCTACGGGACTCCCGCCCTGGTCGTCCGGGTGTACGGCTACCAGGAGCAGGCCGAGGCCACGCTTGCCGAGGCGCTCGGCGGCGGGCTCGACGCCCGGCTTGCCGCCGGGCAGATCGTCGCCGTGCGGCGGATCCTCGCGCTGGAGAACTGGCGGCGGATCGACGACGGGGAGCGGGTCGAGGACGTACGGGCGGATGCCGTTGCGGCGGCGGAGCGCGCGTTTGGGCTGCTCGCGGCCGGGTTGCCGCACTTCAGCCAGGGTGAGACTCGGTAATATATGTAACTCGGTTACGTTTTTGGGTACGGTCGTCCCATGACGTCCGCCCAGCCGCACCCACGCTCCCCCGCCCCCTCTCCCTCCGCCCTCAGAGAATCCCTCCACCGCGAGCGAGCCCACCACGACCGTTGCCGTACCGCCTTCGACGCCATGGTCGCCGGCGCACAGGAACACGTCGTCACCGGCGAGGACGTCTCCGCCTCCGGTGCGGACGCCGAGGTGCTTGGCTATCAACTGCGCAGCAAAGCGAAGGAGTTGGGGGAGCTGCCTCAAGGGCCTCTGTTCTTCGGGCGGTTGGACTTCTTCCGTGGTGAGCACTCCGGCCAGCGCTACCACATCGGTCGCCTCCGCATCTCCGAACACCCCGCCGCCCCACCCCTCGTCGTCGACTGGCGTGCCCCCGTCTCCCGCGCCTTCTACCAGGCAAGTGCCAGTGATCCGCAGGGCGTCGAGGTGCGCCGGCGTTTCGGGTGGGCGCCCGGGAGTCGCGGGGACTCCGCCGACCTCACCGGACTGGAGGACGAGCGGCTCGGTCGGGGCGAGTCGGGGACGGGGAACATGCTCGCGCGCGAGATCGAACGGCCCCGCGTCGGGCCCATGCGGGACATCGCCGCGACCATCCAGCCCGAGCAGGATGATCTGGTACGTGGTGACATCGGGCTCTCCGTGTGCGTGCAGGGCGCCCCGGGCACCGGCAAGACCGCCGTCGGGCTCCACCGGGCCGCCTATCTCCTCTACACCCACGCCCAGCGCATCCGCCGCGCCGGCCTCCTCATCCTCGGTCCCAACCGCACCTTTCTCTCCTACATCTCCGAGGTGCTCCCCGCCCTCGGAGAGACCGGCGTACGGCAGTCGACGCTGGGGGAGGAGATCGCGCGCCATCCTGTGCGCGGGACCGACAGCGAGCCGGCGGCCGTGGTCAAGCACGATGCCCGGATGGCGGAGGTACTGCGCCGCGCGCTGTACGCCCATGTCTCGGACGAAGCCGTCAACCCCCTTCTCCTTCCCGACGGTTCGTATCAATGGCGGGTCGGGGTCGGTGAACTCGCTCGGATCGTCGAAGGGGTGCGGGCCGAGGAGCCGCCGTACGGGATCGGGCGCGAGCGGGTGCGGTCGCGGGTCGTGCGGAGTGTGCAGTTGCAGGCCGAGCGGCGGAGCGGGCCGCGGTCGGGCGCGTGGGTGCAGAAGATCTCGCGGGCGCGGGCCGTCGGCGCGTACGTCGATGCCGTGTGGCCACGGGTGCGGCCCGAGGAGGTCGTGGCCGAACTCCTCAGTGATCCCGATGTGTTGGGCGCGGCCGCCGATGGCCTGCTGGACGCCGACGAGCAGCGGGCCGTGCTGTGGCAGCGGCCGCCGCGGTCCTGGAAGTCGGCGCGCTGGTCGGCCGCCGACCTCGTCCTGCTCGACGAGGTCGCCGGGCTCGTCGAACACCCCGAGGGGTACGGCCATGTAGTCGTCGACGAGGCGCAGGACCTCTCCCCGATGGAGTGCCGGGCCATCGCACGACGCGCGCCCTTCGGTTCGCTCACCGTCCTCGGCGACCTGGCGCAGGGCACCACGCCCTGGGCGGCGCGCTCCTGGGACACCTCCCTGCGCCACCTGGGCAAGCCGGACGCGGCCGTCGTACCGCTGACCATCGGCTTCCGCGTGCCCGAGGCCGTCGTCACCCTGGCCAACCGGCTCCTGTCCCGGCTCGACGTCGACGTGGCGCCGGGCAAGTCCCTGCGCCGGGACGGTGAGTTGAGGCTGCGCGAGGTGGCGGACGGCGGGGATGTGGCGGGGGCGGTCGTGGCCGCCGTACGCGACGCGCTCGGGCGGGAGGGGTCGGTCGGGGTCGTCGCCGCGGATGCCGATGTGGAGTGGGTGCGGGGCGCGCTCGGTGCGGCCGGGGTCGTGGTGGGCGGGATGGACGAGCTGCGGGCGCGCGTGACCGTCGTACCGGCTTCTCTGGTCAAGGGGTTGGAGTACGACCATGTCGTCGCCGTCGAGCCCGCGGCGATCGCGGAGGCGGAGGCGCGCGGGCTGCATCGGCTGTATGTCGTCCTCACCCGGGCGGTGTCACGGCTTGAGGTGGTGCACGGGCGGCCGTTGCCGTTCTGAACGCAATACGCAATACGCAGAACGCAGAACACAGAACTGCGACGGCCGCCCGTGGGTGGGTCAGGCCGCGCCGTCGATGACCGGAATCAACTCCCGCTCCTCGTAATCCAGATGAGCCTCCAAGGCGAGCGTCAGGCGCTCCACCTCCGTGCGTACGGTGGCCGGGTCGCCGGCCTCGCCGCCCTCCGTGGCCAGCGTTCGGCGCAACTCCTCCACGAGCGCGGCGATGTGCTCGTGCTCCTCGCGCAGCCGCGCGATGGCCGGTGCCGTCTGGGGGTGGCGGTCGGCCACGAACGGGAACAGGGCCTGGTCCTCGCCGGTGTGGTGGTTGTGCAGGCCTTGGCAGAACGTGAGGCAGTTGACGCGGAGTTGGGCGCCGAGGGTGCCGCCCCCGCTGTCCGCCTTGCTCATCTCCTCGCGGATCAGGGCGAGTTCGCGGCGGAAGGCGTCGTGCACCACCTTGATCGCCTCGCCCATCGAGGACGCGTTGATGTTCCCCGGGCCGCCCTGCGTGGTGTTGTAGAGGGCGACCACCGGGATCACCCGCTCGGTCTTCTTCTGGTACGCCGCCCAGCCCGGGTCGGCCTCCACCGCTCGTGCCCAGGCGCGGTCCCGTTCTTCGCCTGCGAGTACGACGGCCTGCGCCTCGTACGTGAACACCCCGCTCTCCACGGTGACGTGGGGGTCGGCGAGGAGGTTGCGGTACCAGTCCGGGTGCCGGGGCGAGCCGCCCGCCGAGGCGATGACCAGGACGCGTTCGCCGCCGTCGGGGAGGTAGCCGACGGGGGTGGTGTGCCGGGTGCCGGTGCGGGCGCCGGTGGTGGTCAGCAGGAGCAGGCGGGCACCCTCGAAGTAGCCGCCGACGCGACCGCGGTTGGCGCGGAACTCGTCGATGACCTGCTGGTTGAAATTCTGGAAGGGATTGTCGTTCTCGTCGGGCAAGTCTTCTCTCTTCTCTTTCTCTGTCGCTGGATTCCGGTGGTGTGTTCCGGTGATGCAGATCGCGAAGAGAAAGAGACGGCGGGCCTCTGGCCCACCACGGCCTCATTCAGAGGCCGGGTACCCGACTCGCTCACGGCTCAAGGCCGACCCGGCAGTCATGGGAGGGACGGTAGCGTCCGAGGTATGACTGATGCCACCGGTTTCCAGCACATTCCCACCACGACCCTCGGCGAGATCCTCGACCGTGACCGGATCATGGACTTCGGCATCCGGCCGTTGTGGGGGCCGGTCGGACGGGTGGCCGGGCCCGCGTACACCGTGCGCTGCACGCCAGGCGACAACCTGATGCTGCACACCGCCATCTACCGCGCCGAGCCCGGTTCGGTGATCGTCGTGGAGTCCGGCGACCTGGACTGGGCGCTGGCCGGCGGCAACGTCTGCGCGATCGCCCAGCGCCGGGGCGTCGCGGCCTTCGTCCTGGACGGGCTGATCCGCGATCTCGCCGAGGTGCGGGAGGCGCGGTTCCCGGTGTTCGCGCGGGGTGTCATTCCGATCCCGGGCGCCAAGGCGGCCGTAGCACCGCTGGGCGAGCCCGTGACCTGCGGTGGTGTGCGGGTCGAGGCCGGTGATGTGATCGTGGCCGACGAGGAGGGCGTGGCGGCGGTGCCGTTCGCACGGCGGGCGGAGGTGCTGGACTTGGCCCTGGCCAAACTGGCGAAGGAGGCCGACCAGACGCTGGACGACTGGGAGGCGGCGCACCGGGCCCGGGTCGAGAAGATCTTGGCCGAGCAGGGGTTCGAGGGCTGAGGGAAAGGGGCGGGAATTCGAGGGCGGACCGGTCGGGGACCGAAAGGATGCTCCGCCGTGGTCGCCGTACCGCTTTCGCCGATCCCCGTCCTGGTCGATCCTGGTGTTGATGCTTCTCTTCCTCGACGTCGACGGAACGTTGCTCCCGTTCGGCGCGGCCGGGGCCTATCCGGCGTACGCGCCGCGCTTCGAGGTGCCCGGGGTGGCGGACGGACATCCGTTGCTGAGCCGCGTCGATCCGGCGCTCGGAGCTCGACTGGCCGCGCTGGACTGCGAGTTGGTGTGGGCCACGACCTGGATGGAGGACGCGAACGTCTGTCTCGCGCCATGGCTCGGTCTGCCGCAACTGCCGTTGGTGGACTGGCCGGACGAGGAAGAGTTCCCGGCTCCGCTGCACTGGAAGACCCGGCCGCTGGTGGACTGGGCGGCCGGGCGGCCCTTCGTCTGGGTCGACGACGAGATCACCGACGTGGACCGCACCTGGGTCGCCGGCCATCATCCCGAACGGGCCCTCCTGCACCGCGTCGACCACCGGCACGGCCTGACCGACGCGGACTTCGACGTGCTGGAGGAGTGGATCGGAGCGAGTCGGGCCAGGCGGTGAGCAGTGGCATTCCACCCGGTCCGGCAACAGACTCGGCGGAGTCGAAGGGGGAGGTGCCGGTGAGCGGCTGGTGGAGCTACCTGGAGGAGCGCACTCGCCAGGAGGTCGACGCGAACGTCCTGTGTGACCGGCGGCTGCTCGCGGTCAAGGCCGTGTGGGATGCGTTGCGGCCACTGGAGTTGGGACTGATCGAGGCCGAGCGGATCGTCCACGGGCGCTACGAGGTGCTCGGCGACCGCGTCCGGCGCGCGCGGCCCGATCCGCTCGACGTCTCCTCGCTCGCGGCCCGGGCGGCCGCTCACCCGGGGCAGGTCGCCGCGGTTGAGGCCCTTTGGGACGGCGACACCGTCCACGACTGGTTCGTGGTTCTGGTCGCCGTCCTCAACAGCCCTGTCGGGGAAGCCCACTTGGCCACCGTGTACCACCGCCAAGGTGAGCCCCCGCCGGGCACCGCAGCCGCCGAGGCAGGCCGCTCCCTGGCCCACCACCTCGGCGTGCCGTTCCACTTCGCCTCCCCGGACGTCCCGGACGACGAGGCGCCGCGGTGGAGGGCGGGCTGTACGTGACGGCGGACGGATCATGACGGTGGCCGGACCGTGACGCTGGGGACCGACCCGGCATCGCCCGCTTCCTCGACTTCGTCTCCGAGAGCCTCACCCGCGCCGCGGAGCAGGCTCGCGAGGTGCTCTACGCGAAGCCCGAAGCGCCCCCGGACGAGAAGTCGTAGGCCGCCCAATCGGTGAGCGTGCGATAGCCGAGGCGTTGGTAGAGCGCGTTGCTGGTGGGGTTGGCGAGGTCCGCGAAGAGGACGACGTCCTTCGCGCCCGCGGCCAGGGCGGCGCGGCTCACCTCCGCCGACGCGGCGGCCGCGTAGCCGTGACCGCGCAGGTGGGCCGGTGTGTAGACGATGTCCACCTGGATCTGGCCGCCGATCATGGGGTTCATGCCCGCGACGGAGACGGGCGTGCCGTCCGGGGTCTCCCAGAGCGTGTAGCGCTTGTCGGCGTAGCGGGTGTCGGCCCAGGTGTCGGCGTTGATGGTGACGTCCTCGCCGACGGCCTTGGCGAACTCGCCGCACCAGAACATGACTTCGTCGAGATCCTGCTCGCCCAGGACGCGAGCGCGGCCGGCCGGGAGGGGCTCGGGTGGGGTGAGGGTGCCGAGGCCGTACAGGCGCAGCCGTGTGTCGCGGATGGTCGGCGTCGCTCCGGTGTGCCGCTGCCAGGCCTCGGCGAAGACGGTGGCCGTGTCGTGGCCCGCGCTGACGGAGCGGAGGGGGTGTCCGAGGGCGGCCATGCGGGCGGCGAGGGAGTCGGCCTGCTCGGGGGTGAGCGGGGAGGGGCCGAGGGAGCCGGGCGGGAGACGGTAGAAGGTGGCCCGGACCTCGCCCGCCTGCTCCAGTACGCCGAAGAGGGGGGCGCCCGCGAACGCCTCCGCCCCACGCTTCCGTACCCTCTCGGCCCAGGTCAGCTGCATGACGTGCAGGCCGGGCCGCGCGCGCAGGAAGTCGCCGGCGCGGGTGAGGAAGTCGTCGACGTCTTCGGTGAGGTACCAGTCATCCGGTCGCATGCTCCATGGTCCCCCACCCCGGGGGACCTCAACTCTCGGTGTCCCCCGACCTCTTAACCGCCTCCGCGATCCTCGCCGCGGCCTGATCCGGCGTCAGATACGTGGTGTCGACGACCTCGGCCTCGCCGTGCAACCACGTGCGGGCCGCCTCGGCGTAGGGCTCCAGGTGGCGCAGGCGGAACGAGGAGTTGGGGCCGATGACGGTGTCGCCCGCGATGCGCGCACGCAGGGTCTCCTGGTCGGCGTGGAGGACGAAGTGCCGTACCGGAATGGCGTGTTGGGCCAGGCCGGCGCCGATCTCCCGCCAGTACGCCTCGACCAGCACGGTCATCGGGATCACCAGCGTGCCGCCGGTGTAGTCGAGCACCCGGCGAGCGGTCTCGACCACGAGCGGCCGCCACGGCGGCCAGTGCTGGAAGTTGTCCGTCTCGGGCAGCCCCGGCGAGATGTCCATGAGCGTCTCGCCGACCTTCTCGGCGTCGAACACCCGTGAACCCGGGATCAGTTGCTGCACGAGCGCACTGGTCGTCGTCTTGCCCGCGCCGTGAGTGCCGTTGAGCCATACGATCATGCGAACCGACGCTAGCGTGCCGGTCGGCCGGGGCCCTGGCAGTCCTGGACTCCCGCGACGGCGGGTCCGCGACTCGGGACGCGGCCGGCACCGTGGACCTCGGCGACGCCCGGCTTCTGCAGGCGTGCGACGGGATCGGTTCGTACCGCCGTTCAAGTGGCATGGCGCACTTTTGCAAGCGTCTGCTTGCAATAGTTAGCGCGAGTGATGCACAGTGGGGCCATGGCATCGCTCAACGTCGGCAATCTCGGTGAGTATCTGCGGGACCAGCGGCGCACCGCGCAGCTGTCGCTCCGGCAGCTCGCCGAGGCCGCCGGGGTGTCCAACCCGTATCTCAGTCAGATCGAGCGCGGGCTGCGCAAGCCGAGCGCGGAGGTGTTGCAGCAGGTCGCCAAGGCCCTGCGGATCTCCGCCGAGACGCTGTACGTCCGGGCCGGCATCCTCGACGCCGAGCGGGACCGGGACGAGGTGGAGACACGTGCCGTCATCACCGCCGATCCCACGCTGAACGAGCGGCAGAAGCAGGTCCTGCTCCAGATCTACGAGTCCTTCCGCAAGGAGAACGGGTTCGGGATCGGGGCGGAAGCGGAAGCCGACGGGGCGGGTCACGCCGTCGACGTCGGGCAGGACATCGGGCAGGTGGTCGACGCCGTCGCCACCACCGGCCTCGTCGATGACGACGAGGTGGCCGATCGGCCGGCCGACGACGCCCCTGAGCGACGTACTCGCACGACCAGTAGGACCAGCAAGACCGGTAAGACCAGTAAGAGCAGTACGACCAGCAAGACCCGTGCGGTCCGCACCCGCGCGGTCGACGGCAGCGATGCCGACCCGCCGCAGTCGGCCGGTTGATCCAGCGGCTGCTTGCCGGCAAGCAGCGAGCGATCGGCCGGACCTGCTGCACGCGGACCCCAAAACCCTCAGCTGAAAGCGACCCGGGAGGACCATCACCATGGCCATCACCGACGATCTCCGTAAGACCCTCAGCGACCCGACGCCGCTGTACTTCGCCGCCGGCACCGCCGACCTGGCCCTTCAGCAGGCCAAGAAGGTGCCCGCGCTGGTGGAGCAGCTGCGTACCGAGGCCCCGGCCCGGTTCGAGGCCGTCCGTGGCACCGCGGACCCGAAGGCCGTGCAGGAGAAGGCCTCCGCCCGTGCCAAGGAGGCTTCCGCCAAGGCCAAGGAGGCGCAGGAGACCCTGCAGTCCAAGGTCAACGAGTTCATCACCTCCCTCGACGGCGACTTCAAGAAGCTCGGCGCCACCCTCGACGCCGACCTGAAGAAGTTCGGCGAGAGCGCCCAGGACTTCGCGCTGCGCGGTGTCGGCGTCGCCGCCGAGTACGCCGTCAAGGCCCGCGAGGCCTACGAGAAGGTCGCCGAGCACGGCGAGCAGGCCGTGAAGACCTGGCGTGGCGAGGCCGCCGACGAGATCGAGGAACTGGCGATCGCGGTCGAGCCCGACCCGACGCCGGCCCCGGTCCCGGTCAAGGAGGAGAAGGTGGAGGCCCCCAAGCCCGCCGCCCCCAAGCCCGTGGCCGCCCAGGCCGCCCCCGCGCCGGCTCCTGCCAAGAAGACCGCCGCCAAGAAGGCTCCGGCCCGCAAGACGACGGCCAAGAAGACGACTCCGCCCGCCAAGTAAGGAAACGACGGGCACGTCACGAGACGACGCCAAGTGGGACGGGCCGGGCACTCCATGAGAGCCCGGCCCGTTCTTCGGGTAGAGGCTCCCTGGGAACGGGTACGGTGAGCGGCGTGGAGACAAGCCGAGTCGGGTGGTGGACGTAGTGCTGATGCAGGGTTTCGCAGGGTTCATGTGGCTGCTGAGTGTGGGCCTGATCCTGTTCAGCGGCTTCGCGTTGATCGATGCCGCCACACGCCGCGAGGACGCCTACCGCGCGGCCGACAAGAAGACCAAGGTCTTCTGGCTGATCGTCCTCGGGCTCGCCTTCGTGGTGAACCTGATCTTCAACATCCTGTCGTTCCTGCCCATCATCGGGCTCGTCGCGACGATCGTGTACATGGTCGACGTACGCCCCGCGCTGCGCGGTCTGTCCGGTGGTGGCCGCAGCCGGCGCGGTTCGAGCAGCGACGGTCCGTACGGGCCGTACAACGGCGGACGGTAAGCGCCTGAGTGGGCGGGGGCGGAGCCCGAGGGCCCGCCCCCGCCCACTTGCGCCTAGGGCACCCGGTCCAGCAGCAGCACCGCCACGTCGTCCGTCAGCTCGCCGCCGTTCAGCTCCCGCACCTCGTTGACCGACGACCGCAGCAGTGCCTCGCCGCGCAGCCCCTCCGCGAGTTGGCGGCGCACCATCGCCACCATGCCGTCCTGCCCGAGCCGCTCGCGGCCCGTGCCGACGCGGCCCTCTATCAGGCCGTCGGTGTAGAGCATCAGGCTCCACTCACGGCCGAGTTCGACCTGCATCCGGGGCCAGCGGGCGCCGGGCAGGAGGCCGAGGGCGGGGCCGTTGTTGTCGTAGGGGAGCAGTTCCGCGGGGCGGCCGGGGCGCGCGATCAGCGGGGACGGGTGGCCGGCCAGGCACAGGCCGGCGCGCTTGCCGTCGGGGGCGATGTCGACCGTGCAGAGCGTCGCGAAGATCTCGTCGTCGGAGCGCTCGTGCTCCAGGACCTGCTGCAGGGTGCCCAGCAGCTGGTCGCCGCAGAGTCCCGCCAGGGTCAGCGCGCGCCAGGCGATCCGCAGTTCCACGCCGAGCGCGGCCTCGTCCGGGCCGTGCCCGCAGACGTCGCCGATCATCGCGTGCACGGTCCCGTCGGGGGTGCGTACGACGTCGTAGAAGTCACCGCCGAGCAGCGCGCGTGAGCGGCCGGGGCGGTAGCGGGCGGCGAAGCGCAGGGACGAGCCCTCCAGGAGGGGCGTCGGCAGCAGCCCTCGTTCCAGGCGACGGTTCTCCTGGGCGCGCAGGCGGCCCTCGGCGAGCCGGCGCTCGGCCGTGTCGGAACGTTTCCGCTCCACGGCGTACCGGATCGCGCGGCTCAGCAGCCGGGCGTCCAGCTCGTCCCGGAAGAGGTAGTCCTGCGCGCCCACGCGCACGGCTTCGGCGCCTCGCTCGGCGTCACCGGACGCGGTGAGCGCGAGCACGGCGTGCCGGGGCGCGAGCAGCAGAACCTGCTTCAGTACGGCGAGCTCGTCGTCGTCCGCGTCCTGGCCGGGTTCGGACAGGGCGAGGTCCAGCAGGATGCAGTGGACGTCGTCGGTCAGCAGCCGCTCGGCCTCGGTGAGGTTGCGGGCGCTGCGGACACGGAACGGCCGGCCGGTCGCGTCCTGCAGTTCGGGCACGACCGTGGCGCCGCCGGGGTCGTCCTGGATCAGCAGCAGCGTCAGATGGGTGGCGGCGTTGTTGTCGACCGTGGCTTCCTTGCGGGCTTCCTTGCGCGGGGTCTCTTCCTTGGAAGGGCCGCCTCCGTGCACGGCCTGCGCCTGACCACTCTCCGCGGCCGGGATCGCTCTCTGCCGCGGTATGGGTACGGGCATCGTCTTGGGTTCCTTCCCTCCCCCCGAGGGCGCGGTGGGGCGAGGGTCCTCGATCCACCGACGGGGACCATAGCGGTATTCGGCGGGCGAACGGAATGGTGTGAGCCACGTCGCCCGCACACCCGCCGCTGTCATATGCCGCGTTCTGTACCGCAGTTGGACACGGCGGCCCACCAGGGGGGATGACGAACATCACGTCGGCGGGGGGTTTGGGAGCGGCCGGGGGTGCCGTGGGTCACGTGACCGGGGTCTCTCGCCGGCGCCGGACTCACGCGTCCGGCCGGACCACCCCGAGTATCGGCATCGACCCCGCCCCCGCGATCGTCACCGTCCGCCCCGGCCGAGGCGCGTGCACGATCGCGCCGTCGCCTATGTACATCCCCACATGGCTGGCGTCGTCGAAGTAGATGATCAGGTCGCCGGGCCGCATGTCCTTCACGTCGATGTGCTTGAGCTGCCTCCACTGCTCCTGCGACGTACGCGGGATGGGGTCCCCGGCGCTCAGCCAGGCCTGGGACGTCAGCCCCGAGCAGTCGTACGTCTTCGGGCCCTCGGCGCCCCATTCGTACGGCTTGCCCATCTGGGCCGTGGCGAACGAGACCGCCTTCTTGCCCTGCGCGGACGCCTTGCCGTTGATCTCGTCGAGAATGCCGGAGCTGAGCCAGGAGGTCTGTGCCTGGTACGCGGCCTCCTCCTCCAGTTCGGCGAGGCGTCTCTTCTCCTCCTTCGCCAGCTTGGACTCCAGCTTCTCGGCCGCCGCGATCCGCGCCTTGATCTTCTTGCGGGCCGCGTCCTTCGCCTTGCGGTTGGCCTCCAGCCGCTTCCACTGGGTGGAGGCGTCGGCGGCGTACTGCTCCAAGTCCTGCTGGGTCTGGGTCATTTCGGCGATCAGGCCCCTGGTGGCGCGCTGGCCCTGCAGCACCCGGCCGGCGCCGTCGAGAAACTGCTGCGGATTGTCACTGAGCAGCAGATGGGCCTCGTCGGGCAGCCCGCCGTTGCGGTACTGGGCGGCGGCCGCGGCACCCGCGCGCTTCTTCAACTCGTCCAGCTTCTTCTGCCCCTGGACGATCTTGTTCGCCAGGTCGACGATCGCCGCCGACTGCTGCTGGGCCTTCTCCTCGGCCGCGTTGTACGAGTCGGTGGCGACCGCGGCTTCGTGGTACAGCGTGTCGAGCTTCTCGCGTACGGCCTCAAGGTCCTTGTTCGGTACGGGAGTCGAGGGCGCCGAAGAAGTGGAGGAGGGGGTCGGGGAAGTGGAGGAGGGGGCCGGAGGCGGCGTGGGGCTCGCGAACGCGGTACCGGCGGTGGCCAGCACGGTGACCGCACAGACCACGGTCACGGCGACATACGCGCTGCGCTTGCCCGGTCCCATACCTCTGCCCCCAGATCTGATTTACCGTCAGTAACTTACGGCTGCCCGGGGATCGTGCCACGGTGGCGCGCAAATCGACAGAGGTGTACGGAAGTCGGATTTCCCCCCTCCTCGCTCCCGTATTCGATCTCCCACTCTTTGTGACGAAGGACTCATCGAGATCGTTCCCACCGGAATCAACTCAGGGGCGGCCGGGGCCTCGCGTGGCTCTCCGGTCAGCGCCTCGGCGCCAACGCCCCCCACGCCACCGTCACTTCCCCCTGCCGCCACCGCCCCGGCCCGTCCGTCACCGGCCAGTCGGCGCTCAGGTCCCGGACCGAGCGGATCCAGCGCTGGCGGGCGCCGTAGGAGGCGTAGGGCGCGGCGGCCGCCCAGGCGCGGTCGAAGTCGCGCAGGAAGGCGTGCACCGGTTCGCCGGGCACATTGCGGTGGATGAGCGCCTTGGGGAGGCGTTCCGCCAGGTCCGACGGGCGCTCCAGCGAGCCGAGCCGGGTGGCGAAGGTGACCGTCCGCGGCCCCTTGGGGCCGAGCGCGACCCAGACGTGCCGGCGCCCGATCTCGTCGCAGGTCCCCTCGACGAGCAACCCGCCGTCCGCGAGCCGCGCGCACAGCCGCTCCCAGACCGCGGCGACCTCCGACTCGTCGTACTGGCGCAGCACGTTGGCGGCACGGATCAGCAACGGACGCTGGGGGAGGGGGATCTCGAAGCCGCCGTGCCGGAAGACGAGACCCTCACGCTCGTACGGTTTCGCCGCCGCGACCCGGGCCGGCTCGATCTCCACGCCCACGACACGCGCGCGTGGAGCCACGGTCCGCAGTCGGGCGAGCAGTTCGACGGCCGTCCAGGGCGCGGCCCCGTACCCGAGGTCGACGGCCACGGGGTCGGCGGCACGGCGCAGTTCGGCGCCGTGGGTGGCCGCGATCCAGCGGTCCATGCGGCGCAGCCGGTTCGGGTTCGTGGTCCCGCGCGTGACGGTGCCCACGGGGCGGTGGGCTGCGCGGGCTGTCATGCCTACGAGGGTATGTGGCCGCCGGTACGACGACGCACGCGCGCATCGAACGGTTGAGCGACCTTCGGTAATGTCTCGGCAAAAGTCGCCGCCCCTGGAATGGGAATGCCTGCCTCCGCTGTTGCCTCCCTTGGAGGGCGCTCCACGTCCTCCGTCCGGCATGCCCGCAGCGAGGAGGAACGCCACGTGAGCCAGTACGTGAGCAGGCTCGGGCGGCGCTCGTCGGCGACGCCCTCGCGACTGAGGCTGCACCGCCGCCCGCGCCGCGTCGCCATGCTCTCCGTGCACACCTCACCGCTGCACCAGCCGGGCACCGGCGACGCCGGCGGCATGAACGTCTACATCGTGGAGCTCGCGCAGCGCCTCGCCGCGATCAACATCGAGGTCGAGATCTTCACGCGCGCGACCACGGCCGCCCTGCCGCCGACCGTCGAACTTGCCCCCGGCGTCCTGGTCCGGCACGTCGACGCGGGCCCCTACGAGGGCCTCGCCAAGGAAGAACTCCCCGCCCAGCTCTGCGCGTTCACGCACGGCGTGATGCAGGCATGGGCCGGCCACCGCCCCGGCTACTACGACCTGGTCCACTCGCACTACTGGCTCTCCGGTCACGTCGGCTGGCTCGCCGCCCAGCGCTGGGGCGTCCCCCTGGTGCACGCCATGCACACCATGGCCAAGGTCAAGAACGCCAACCTTGCCGCCGGCGACACCCCCGAGCCCGCCGCCCGTGTCATCGGCGAGACCCAGATCGTCGCCGCCGCGGACCGGCTGATCGCCAACACCTCGGGCGAGGCCGACGAACTCGTCCAGCACTACTGCGCCGACCCCGGCAAGGTCGCGGTCGTCCACCCCGGCGTCAACCTCGACCGCTTCCGCCCGTTCCCGAAGGACCCGGACAGGCTGGACACGCTGTTCCCGGGAGCCGTCGACCTGAGCCAGGCAGGGAACAGCTGCGCAGGAAACAGCCCCGCAGAAAACAGCCCCACAGGAAACAGCCCCGCAGGGAACCGCGCCTCAGGGAGCCCCTCCACCACTGCCACCGTCTCCACGGCCGCCACCGCCCGAGCAGCCGCCCGCGCCCGCCTGGGCCTCCCGCAGGACGCCCTGATCCCGCTCTTCGCGGGCCGCATCCAGCCCCTGAAGGCCCCGGACGTGCTGCTGCGCGCGGTCGCCGTCCTCCTGGACGAGCGCCCCGAACTCCGCTCCCACCTGCTGGTCCCCGTCGTCGGCGGCCCCAGCGGCAGCGGCCTCGCCAAGCCGGAGGGCCTGCAGAAACTGGCGTCCCGGCTCGGTATCGCGGATGTCGTACGGTTCTGCCCGCCCGTGGGCCAGGACCAGCTCGCGGACTGGTTCCGGGCCGCTTCGGTGCTGGTCATGCCCTCGTACAGCGAGTCCTTCGGACTGGTCGCCATAGAGGCACAGGCCGCCGGTACGCCGGTGCTCGCGGCCGCGGTCGGCGGCCTCCCGGTCGCCGTACGCGACGGGCGGACCGGCTTCCTGGTGCAGGGCCACGATCCCGCCGCCTACGCGCGCGTGCTGGCCGATTTCGCCGACGACCCGCAGCTGGCGGACCGGATGGGCGCGGCGGCGGCCAAGCACGCCAAGTCCTTCGGCTGGGACACCGCGGCCGCCGCCACAGCGGACGTCTACACGGCCGCGATGCACGCGCACCGCCGTCACGTACGCTCCCACCATGGGTGATGCGCGGAAGTCGGCGGCGGGACAGGACGCGGCGGAGAAGGCGGCAGCCGTCATCGAGGCCGTCCTGAAGGACGACGAACTGGAGTGGGAGAGCCCGGAGCCCGGCACCTACGTCGTCAAACTCCCCGGCACCCGCAAGCTGTCGACGACCCTCTCGCTCCGCGTCGGCCGCCACTCCCTCTCCCTCAACGCCTTCGTCATCCGCCACCCCGACGAGAACGAGTCCGGCGTCCACCGCTGGCTCCTGGAGCGCAACCTCAAGCTGTACGGCGTGAGTTACGCCGTCGACCAGCTCGGTGACGTCTACGTCACCGGCCGCCTTCCCCTGGCCACCGTCACCCCCGACGAACTCGACCGGCTGCTCGGCCAGGTCCTGGAAGCGGCCGACGGCGCCTTCAACACCTTGCTGGAACTGGGCTTCGCCTCCGCCATCCGCAAGGAGTACGCGTGGCGGGTGTCCCGGGGCGAGTCCACTCGGAACCTGGACGCGTTCGAGCACTTGACGCGCCGCTCGGCCGACTGACCCCGGACGGAAGCCTTCCGCGGGCTTCCTCGAAGCGCATTCCCTGCGCGTTCATGGGAATGAACGAAATTCCGCCGGACTGACCCCACCCGACCCCTTCCCCGCCAAGGGGTAGCGATGTCATGCTCGCCGCCATCGCACTTCTGAACAGCGTTCACATCCATGAAGAGCCGCATGGAAGGACGGGTGGGGCAATGAGCACCTCGGACAAGAACACCGCGCACCTCACGAGACGGACCCTGCTCGGCGGAGCCACAGCCGTGGCGCTGGCGGCGACGACCGGCGTGGGGACAGCGAGAGCCACCCCGGTGGTCAAGGGCCAAGTACCGGCCATCTGGCGGGAGTTCACCCGCACCCCGTTCACCCACCCCCAGATCCCGTACATCGGCCGGGCCGGTGCCCACGCCGGCGCCCGCCGCCTCCCGCGCCACCGGGTCGTCGCCGATGTGACGGACTACGGCGCGGTGGCGGACGGCGTCACCGACAGTGCCCCCGCGATCAACCGTGCCATCGCCGCTGCCGGTCGGGCCGGCGGTGGCACGGTCACCATCCCGCCCGGCACCTTCCGCATCGACGACCTGATCCGCATCGGCCACTCGAACGTGGTCCTGCGCGGCGCGGGCAGCGCCCGTACGAAGCTGTACGCCACGAAGAACCTCACGGAACTGATCGGCGTGTACGGCTCCCGCTACGGCGGCGACAAGTCGTCCTGGTCCTGGGCCGGCGGCCTCATCTGGCTTGCCCCGGAGGCCCGTTGGAACTCCCTGGTCACCGCGATCAAGGCCAAGGCCTGGCCCTTCGAGGGCTGGACGGGCAACAAGCGCGACGAGTGGACGCCCCTCACCGCGGTGGAGCCGGCCCGTCAGGGCGCCTCCACGGTGAAGGTCGCCGACCCCTCCCACCTGCGCCCCGGCGCCCTGGTCCTGCTCCGCCTGGCCGACGACGCCGACCACACGCTCCTGGAGCACATGTCGGGCGGCGGCCCGGGGCCCGAGGCGTACTTCTGGGACGACAAGACGAAACTGACCTCGTACGTTCCCTACGAGTGGCCGGTCCGCATCACCCGCGTGCACGGCCGCCGAGTCACCCTGGAGCGCCCGCTCCCGCTCGACATACGCCCGGAGTGGACCCCCCAACTGGTGACCCACGTCAAGGAGTTGACCGGCTCCGGCGTGGAGGGCCTGACCCTGGAGGCGGTGGAGACCGTCCAGTCCCCGCACCTCCTCGACAAGGGCTACAACGGCGTCGTACTGCAATGCGCCTACGACTGCTGGGTGGACGACGTGACGGTCCGGCACGTCGACAACGGCTTCGGCCTGGTGGCCGCGTCGGCCTGCACCCTGCGCGGTACGACGGTGGCGGGCCGCGGCTCCCACCACCCCTACTTCTGCCGCGAGGGCGCGCACGACAACCTGATCGAGGACTTCACGATCGAGCAGCGCACGGTCCCCGCCCGCCCGGACACCCAGCTCCACGGCATCAACGTGGAGGGCCTCTCCTCCTACAACGTCTGGTCCCGCGGCGACATGCGCATGGGCACCTTCGACAGCCACCGCGGCCTGCCCTTCGCCAACGTCCGCACCGACATCACGGTCAACAACAACGGCCGCCACGGCGGTGACGCCATCGCGGGCCCCCTCTTCGGCGCCCGCTTCACCCACTGGAACGTCCGTGTCACCAACGGCCGCGCGGGCCTGATGAAGATCGACGGCCTGGCTCCCTACAGCGCCACCGTCGGCCTCAACGAGGTCACCGAGTTCGACCAGATCGACGTCCCCGACTTCACCGGCGACCTGCACGCGCGCCTGGAGCTCTACGGCACGACGGACGTCGTCAGGCCACGGAATCTGTACGAGGCCCAACGGGAGCTGTAGCCCGACCAGTTGTAGCCCGCCCAGTCGTGGCCCGTCCCTTCGCGTACTGGCCCGGTGTCACTCCCACCAACTTCCTGAAGTGGCGCGTGAGATGGGGCTGGTCGAAGAAGCCCGTCGCCGGGGCGACCTCGCCCGCGGGGAGGCCGTCGAGGAGCAGACGGCGGGCGCGGTCCACCCGGCGTGACATCAGGTACTGGTGCGGGGCGATGCCGTAGGCGGTGCTGAACGCCCGTACCAGATGGGCCGGATGGGCGTGCAGGAGGGCGCCTGCCCGGTCGAGGGTGAGGCCGTCCACGACATGCGCGTCGAGGAGTTCGCGCAGGCGGCGGGCGAGCACGGGGTCCGGGCGCGGAGCGGACTCCGTGCTCGGCCGCAGGCGTTCGCGCAGCCGCTCGCCGATGAACGTCAGCCTGCTCTCCGCCTCCAGTTCGTCCCCGGCCAGGGTGAGCGCGGTGTGCAACTGACCGACGCGCAGGCGCAGCAGCGGGTCGCGCAGATCGGGGCCGTCGACGGCGGCACCGATCAGGTCGTGGGGCAGCTGCGAGCCGTCGAGATACACCACCCGCTTGCGAAAGCCCTCCGGTGTGGCCGCGGCCCCGTTGTGCGGAACGTGCGGCGGCAGCAGCGACACCGTGTCGTCCGGCGTCCCGTGCTCGTGCCGGTCGAGGTCGTAGCGCACGGCCCCGTCGTCCACGATCAGCAGCGTCCACGCGTCATGCACGTGCATCGGATACGCGTACTCGGTGAAGTGGGCGTGGAACACCTCCACCACGCCCGGTACCCGCGGGCGCCAGGCGGTGACTTCCTGCTCGGCGGCCATGCAAAGAACGTACAAGACGACGTCGTACGAGGCTCGGCAGTCTCGTCGTATGAACGCGACCGACACGCATGCGCTCGACACCACCGCACCCGCGGAAGCCCCCGTCCGCTTCGACACCAAGATCGCCGTCATCCTGCGCGAGGACCTGGAGCCCTGGCAACGCCTGAACGTGACCGCGTTCCTGGTCAGCGGCCTGGGCACGCAGGTCCCTGAGGTGATCGGGGAGCCGTACGAGGACGCCGACGGGGTGCCCTACCTGCCGATGTTCCGGCAGCCGGTGCTGGTCTTCGAGGGGACGAAGGAGACGCTGACGTCGGCCCATGCCAAGGCGCTCGCGCGCGTCCTGCCCCGCGCCCTGTTCACCTCCGACCTCTTCGGCACCGGCCACGACCGCGCCAACCGGGCGGCGGTGCGGGCGGTGCCGACGGGGGAGCTGGACCTCGTAGGACTGGCGGTGTACGGCCCGAAGAACGCGGTGGACAAGGTGATCAAGGGTGCGCGGATGCATCCGTGAGCTACGCGGTGCTGACCTCGGCCTCTGCCGCCGTGGGTGTGGTGCGCGGCGTCGGCTTCTCGGCCGGGAGGCGGTGCATCAGGGCGTGGTACCCGACCGCGGCCACCGTCCCGATCACCGCGCACACGCCCCACAGCCACTCGGCCCCGAACCGGTCGATGATGAATCCGGACATCAGGGGCGCCACGAGTGCGGCCACCGCCCAGGAGAGGGTGTACATGCCCTGGTAGCGGCCGCGGCCGTGGACGGGGGAGAGGCGGACGACCAGGCCGGTCTGGGTGGGCGCGTTGACGATCTCGGCGAGTGTCCACACGCAGACCGTGACCGCGAAGAGGCCGACGGATCCGGCGAAGGCGGTGAGCCCGAAGCCGTAGCCGGCGAGGACGGAGGACACGACCAGCAGCCGTCGCGGATCGCGGTGCTCGATGAAGCGGGTGACCGGGATCTGCAGCGCGACGATCAGTACGCCGTTGACGGCGATCGCCATGCCGTAGTCGGCGGCCGTGAACCCGGCCTGGCCCATCGCGACCGGCAGCCCGACCGAACCCTGCTGGAAGATCACGGAGACGAGGAAGGACAGTCCGACCACGCCCATGAAGCGCCCGTCGCGCAGGACGGCACCGAGCCGGACGTCGTCCTTGGCGCCGCCTTCGGCGGAGGTGCGCTGCGGCCGGGACTCGGGCAGTTTCAGGAACACGACCACTGCGCAGAGCGCGGTCATGCCGGCCTCGATGAGGAACCCGGCGAGGTAACTGAACTCGGCGATGAACCCGGCGCCCATGGAGGAGACGGCGAACCCGAGGTTGATGGCCCAGTAGTTGAGCGAGAAGGCTCGTACGCGGTCCTCGGGCCGGACGATGTCGGCCATCATCGCCTGCACGGCGGGCCGGGAGGCGTTGGAGGCCATGCCGACGAGGAAGGCGACCGCGGCGATGGCGACCGGGTCGTGCATGAAGCCGAGCAGCGCGACGGACGCGGCGGTGGACGCCTGGGCGATCAGCAGGGTGGGCCGCCGCCCGAGCCGGTCCGTCATCACCCCGGCCCCGAGCGACGAGGCGACCCCGCCGAGCCCGTGGAGGGAGGCGACGAGACCGGCGTAGGTCGCCGAATACCCCCGGTCGAGCGTCAGATAGAGCGCCATGAAGGTGGCGACGAAGGCCCCGAGCCGGTTGACCAGCGTGCTGGTCCACAACCACCAGAACTCCCTGGGCAGCCCGGAGACGGACTCACGGGCGGCACGTCTGAGGCCGGCGAGTGGCATAGGGGTCCCCCACGAACGAAAGCGGTAAGCGGTAAGCGGTAAGCGTCTCAAGCGCCGAGCACAACTTACGAAGGTGAGGTGCGGGATGACCACTGGATTAACGATTCCCGTCAACTGTCCCTTGGCCGCCGCACTGACCGCTCCACCTGCCGGACGGACCTCCTGCGCCCCGAACCCGTCGATTACGCTCTGACCCATGGCCGACGCACCGTACAAGCTGATCCTCCTCCGCCACGGCGAGAGCGAGTGGAACGCGAAGAACCTGTTCACCGGCTGGGTGGACGTCAATCTGAACGAGAAGGGCGAGAAGGAGGCGGTCCGCGGTGGCGAACTCCTGAAGGACGCCGACCTCCTGCCCGACGTGGTCCACACGTCCCTCCAGAAGCGCGCGATCCGCACGGCCCAGCTGTCGCTGGAGGCCGCGGACCGCCACTGGATCCCCGTCCACCGCAGCTGGCGCCTGAACGAGCGCCACTACGGCGCCCTCCAGGGCAAGGACAAGGCGCAGACCCTCGCGGAGTTCGGCGAGGAGCAGTTCATGCTGTGGCGCCGCTCGTACGACACGCCCCCGCCCCCCCTTGAGGACGGCACGGAGTTCTCCCAGTCGGCGGACCCGCGCTACGCGACGATCCCCCCGGAACTGCGCCCCCGCACGGAGTGCCTGAAGGACGTCGTCGTCCGCATGCTCCCGTACTGGTACGACGGCATCGTCCCCGACCTCCTCGCGGGCCGCACGGTCCTGGTGGCCGCCCACGGCAACTCGCTCCGAGCCCTGGTCAAACACCTGGACGGCATCTCGGACGCGAACATCGCGGGCCTGAACATCCCGACGGGCATCCCCCTGGCCTACGAACTCGACGCGGACTTCAAGCCGATCACCGCCGGGGGCACGTACCTGGACCCGGATGCGGCTGCGGCGGCTATTGAGGCTGTTAAGAACCAGGGCAAGAAGAAGTAATCTGACGCCAGAAGGCCCCCGACCTGCGACTTCTTCGCGGGCCGGGGGCTCTTTGGTGAGGCTGGGCCGCCCCTGGGCCGTCAGGGACTAGACGAGGCGGATGGTCACGCGGACGGACGCCACGAACGCCAGGGGCACTACGGCAGCAGGATGGACGTCGGACCAGAGGCTCAGCGCCGCCCCGGTCCCCCCGATGACGCCGAACGGAAGTTCCCGAGGGGTAAGGTCGATGCGCAGGCTGCGCCGTGGCACCATAGCCTTCTCCAGGCGGTTCATGACTTCTCCCATGCTGTGGAAATGATTGCACCGATGGAGAGGAGAGGTCGCCCCTGGCCGGGCGGCCTCTCCGGTATATCGATGGCAGGACCTTACTCACCGTGCGTGGGGAATTCCAAATCCGCAGCTAAAGGTGGGTTCCTGCTCCTATGCGGCCCTCCTTCCTCTCTCCTCGATGACTATGCGGGAGCGCTGGCGTTTCCAGTAAGGGTTACCTTACTCCTCGCAGAAAACCGCAAAACCGTTGACCCGTGAAGCCGCATCTCCGTTGATCCGCAGAGCCGTGTCTCCGTTGATCCGTTGAAGAGAGGGTCGCGTCAGCCAGGACGTTTGGTTGTCGGCGGTGTCTATGGGCTCGCGGTTCGGCTTGTTGGGCAATCTAGTCGCGCGGAACTAAGTCCGATGTAGATTTCAGATCTGGCATCACCGATAATGAACCCCTGATTCCATCGTGAAGCTAGGTTTTGAAATCTTGCAGTGAAGCTATGATTCGGTGCGCGATGTGAACTATGAAGTTGAAGCGGTGGCTTGCGAAGCTATGTTTTGTGAGTGTCAAGTTGATTCTGTGATGTGAATCTAGGTTGTGAAACTTAAACTGTAGATTCAACTTTGCTAGCCAGCTTTCCATCAGTAGCACATCCTTCGAACACCGCTGCTACAGCTCTGCGAGTGCGCTCCTGACTGGATGGCATGAGGTGTGCGTACACGCGAAGCGTCAAACCAGGGTCTGAGTGTCCGAGGTACTCGGCGACGGCCTTGACGTTCTCCCCGGCGTCTAGGAGCACCGAGGCGTAGAAGTGCCGGAGGGCGTGCATGCCGTTCTCGCGAGACTCGGCGTACGACTCACCTGGCTTCCGTTCGGGGATCACTTCAGCCGAGGCGAGCGCCTTCTTCCACACTTCCTCGTTGAGGGACGTGCGCCAGACGTGACCACTGCGCGGCCCGGTGAAGAGCAGCTGCTTGGACACCGGAGGCCCATCTGTCACCTTCCACGGCAACGTGATCTCGACCGGTGGGAACTGCTTCATGTGCGCTCGGAGCGCGTCGGCGACCGGCTCGGGAAGCGGCACGTCCCGGAGCTTGCCACCCTTGGGCGGGGCGAAGACGGCCTTGCTCCGGCTCCGCTTGAGTTGCTGGACCACGTGCAGCGATCTCACCGGCACTCGACCCGGACGCGTCGTCTCCCAGGCCGGCACTCGTATCACGTGGACGATTCACCCAGTGGCGTTCCTGTCCCTCGCACACCGACAGGGCAACGAACTCCCCACCTGCGCAAACGACTTCAACCCCGCGCGTCCGACTGAGTTACGACTATCCCTACTGATTCAAGCCCCGGCTGAGCTCCGCTCCGCCGGGCGCGCTTCCCGGCTCTGGTTGCGCCCGCGCTCCTGCCTTCGGCCCGCTCGGCGCTGCCGCCGCCCACGTGCGCCCACATGTGCATAGGGCCGGAAGCCATGAGGCGATCACCGCATAGCGCGGCCCACGGTCAAGACGATGCCTCCGGCAGGGGATTGGCCGCACCGGGATGGAGGGGGCGCCGTTCCCGGCACAGTGGCGCCCTCCACCTGGACGCCATGAACCACGCCCGCTTCACGGTGTGTGGGTCGACGGCGGACGGGATGGAAGCTAGGGGGAGTGGTGGGTGATGTCAGGTCAGAGGCGCACCTCGCCTCTTGATCATCGGGTGGCTGCCTGTTTTGCTTCGCGCATGGTTAAGGGCGTGATTACAGGGCTCTCGGTCTTCGTTGGCTCGCAGATCGGGTGGATCCTCGTGGCACGGCGAGTGCGGCGAACAGCTGCTCGGGCCAGAGCAGGAGAAGCAGTCATCTTCCCGGTCGGGGCCAACTTGCCGGACGAGGGACGCCGCCGATACAGCCTTGGCCAGGTACTGGCCGGAAGTGAGTTCCGCTGGAAACCTCGCCGGTCGTGGACGCGACTGCGCGAGCTCCCGACCGATCTGCGCTACGTCTGTATACGCGACGCGACCTTTCGCGAAAAGTGGTGGCTCCCGAGCGATGCGCGGGTGATCGAGTGTGAATCGCCTGCGGGGTCCGTACGACTATGGGCCCACGCGGAACATGCGGTGAACGTTGTAAAGATGATCCGGCGTACAGATACCCCAGACTTGTCGAGGCCCTAGCCGGGTACGGCCGTGGGTTGCTCGCGAGTACGGGAGGGGCCGCACCTTTGAGGGAATGAGGGCCCCAGTCGGCCATCACTGATCACACCGGCACAGGCGATCAGCGCCGCAGACCTCAGCGACCACCCTGCCCGCAGTTCGCATCGAGGGGCATGTGGAAGCACGACCGTCGTGGCGTTGTCAGTCCCAACGTGCACACTGCCGTCCATGAGTGAGCGCTATGAGGTCGTCCTTTCCTGCTATCTGCGCGACGACACCCCCGAATGGGTCATGGCCGCCTTGCGGTGGCACTTGGGCCTGGACGCCGAGTTCCCCGAAGGTCTCGACGACCAGGACGAGTATCTGTATCCACTGCTCGTCCCCGACAACTACGCCAACCGCCGGGTGCCCGGTGGAGACGTCGTGTCCCTGCGTCGCGAGGTGCAAGAGTTCACGAGCGCCGGGGAGAGGTACGAGTGGGAACTTTTCGCGCGCAACCACTGGGTCGACGACTCCATGCTGTACCTCCGGGGCCTGTTGGATCTGCTCGCCCCGCACATCGCGCAGCCCGGCTATGGGGGCCACTTCCGCCACATATCCGACACCGAAGTGACTGTCTTCGACTTCCGCGAGGGGGCGTACGAGCCCATCAAGATATGGGGTGTCGACCCGCGGTGACAGGGGGCGCAGGGCTCGCGCCCCGCGTTCCCCATCGGAGGCAGTAGGCGGAGACACACGGGTCGGCCGCTCAACGACGAAGAGCAGTCGTGCCACATCCATGCCGGAACGGGCGGGGGGGTCACGGGGAATCGGGGTACACCGAGGCGTGTGCCGTCGGACCGTCTCAAGGCGGGGAACCCGCAGGTCACACCACAAGTCGTCCCACCTCGCCCCTGAAGTGGGTGTGGGACCTACCGCCGGCGGCGGACGTACCAAGCCACGACCACCACAATGAGGAGGGCAACCACGAAGGCGCACACCGTCGTTGCGGTGCTGCGCGAGGTGTAGATCAGAGCAAGCATGCTCCGACGGATACCCGGCGTGGGCAGCCGTAGCCCGTGTACTTCCTCCAGCGGCCTGCGACCACGACTCCTCCTGCGAGACGCGGTGAGTGTCTAACTGCGTGACAACCGTGACGCACAGCCGCGAACAAGGGTGGACGTCAGCGGGCCATCAGCGCAGGTGACTGGCACAGCAGCTCAAGGGCAGCGGGCATCCCGAGCTGCTTCGGGACGAAGAGGTCGTGGGTTCGCGTTTCCGCAATCATGATGGAGAAGTACCGGCCCAGTCAGTGGGGCTGCTGGTCTACGAAGTGGGCTTGCTCTCCAGCAGTGTTTCTACCGTCAGGGTTCCTGTCAGCGTGCCCGTCAGCCATTCCGCGAGGTTCAAGCCCTGGGGCCAGCACTCGCCTTCGTGGTTGACCCACATGGCGCCCGCAGGATCACGGAAGTCGACCAAGGACCAGATGGTGCAGCCCCAGTCATAGATCAGGACCAGGCCGTCCGGGATGCTCCCGGACGGATCCGGGCCGTCCTGGTACAGCTCGGCGATGTCCGCAAAGTTGCCCTGCGCAGCCCCACCGCTCACGCCCAGGATTCCTTCGTTCGGTCCGAATCCGCCGTTGGCGACCTCGACGTACAAGCGCCGCAGGAGAGGAGGCAACCCCAACCCGATGGCCTCTTCCGCTGCGGCGACAGCCTCTGGTGTTGCGGGCGGTGGCAAAGTCCCCGCCGACGCTACGGTCCGCAACACCTCGACAACCTCATCAGTCACGGGCTCAGACTCTCACCCATAGTCATCGGACGTGCCAGACGCGTGCCAGATCCTGCGGACAACCACGGGGAACAGCGGGGAACAAGTCGGCGTCAGCCTGGGCACCGTTCAAGGTCCGCCGCAGGTCAACGCAGCAACCACCGCCAGAGACCCCGAGATTCCCAAGTTGATGTCACGTCAGTGTCGCCCAGTAGCCTGCGACGATCAGCGGTGGCACGTCTGGAGGCATCGTGGAAGCTATTGCTCTCGTAAGTCCAGTCCGGTTGTGGTCGGCGCAGGAGGTCTTGGCGCGCCCGAGCCCTGTCCCAGCGGTGGCAGGGGTCTACGGCTGGCACTTCGAGCAGTCGCCCCACCCAGATCTGGACGCCGGGTGCCTGCTCTATGTCGGTATAGCCCCGCGGCACATGGCGAACCGGACCAGCACCCAGAACCTGCGCAAGCGGGTGCGCTACCACTACCGAGGCAACGCCGCCGGCTCGACCCTGCGGCTCACTCTGGGAAGCCTGCTCGGACTTGAGCTGCGCCGCGTGGGCAGCGGTAAGCGGATGACTTTCGGCAAGGCGGGCGAAGCCATCCTGAGCCAGTGGATGGCGGACAAGGCGCGAGTGTGTTGGGTCGAGCAGAACGAACCGTGGACTTTGGAATCACAGCTCATCTCCGAACTCGACCTCCCGCTGAATCTCGACCAGAACAGCCACAACGCCTTCCACAGCCAGTTGAAGGGGCTGCGGGCCCAAGCACGCCAGCGAGCCCGCGAATTGCCCATCAGTTCGTAGGCCGTCGGACGGGCCGAAGGGCAGTTGTCCGGGCCGTCCCTGGGCCGTCCGAGGTCGCGCAACGTTGGCCAAGGACGACCAATGACGACCACCAGGCGTACGAGCCCACCGACCCCGACCAGCAAGAACCCAGCTCACTAAGATCCCCGACAACCCCCAGGGCAAGAAGAAGTAGGTCCGACTGATCAAGCCCCTCGCCTGCGAGTTCGCGGCTGGTGAGGGGCTTGACGCTGTTCCGGGACCGTTTCTGGGCTCCTTGTCAGGTGTTACCGGTGCGGTGCCACACGTAGGTGCCGGGCGACGTCTCGACGACCTCGAGGGGGTAGACGTCACGGATGTGGGCGAGCAGGGCCCGCTGTTCACCGACCCACCCCGCCGGCAACCCGAACAAGGGGACGGTGACGGTGACTCCCGACGTGGGTCCGTCGTGCACGGACACCGACATCCGCCCCTGGCTGTCGGGCTTGAATTCCAAGGAGGGCGTTCGGCCGGAGGTAAGCCATGCGGCGAACCTCTGGGACTCCAGAGCGGCCAGGGCGTCTTCCCAGTCCTCCATATCCTCAGGGAGGAGGGTCACCGAGTAGGTGGCGCTGAGGGATTCCGCCAAGATGACGATCTCGCAGTCGAGAAAGTCATGACCGAACAGGATGCCGGGCTGCGAGCGGCCCAGCACGCGCACGGAGACGCTGTGCCCACTGGTCCCTGACAGGTCGGCCAGATGGATCAAGTCGATGACGTCGTCCGTCGCGGTCATGGCGTCCCTCCCCAATGACAAGTACACGGCTCGGCCCCGCCGCCCCGACGGACACGTACCGGCTCAGGGCAGTGAGGCAATGATCTACGCAGTGGGTTGACTCTCCAGCAGAGTTCTCACTGTCAGGGTTTCTGCCAGCGTGCCGGTGAGCCATTCCGCGAGGTTCACGCCCTGGGGCCAGTGCTCGCCTTGAGGGTTGCACCACATAGGGCCTGCGGGATCGCGGAAGTCGTCCAGCGACCAGTTGGTGCAGCCCCAGTCGTAGGGCGGAACCAGGCCGGCCGGGATGTGGCCGGACGGGTCCTGTCCGCCCTGGTACAGCTCGGCGACCTCGACGTACAGGTGCCGAAGGAGAGGAGGAAGCGGGAGACCGATGGTTTCTTCCGCCGCGGTGACGGCATCCGGCGTCGCAGGCGGTGGCAGAGTCCTGGCCCGGGCTGTGATCCGCAACGTCTCGACAACCTGCGGCAGTGTCGGTGGCACAGGCGCGCGAGGCCGCGCCCTCCGGCTGAAGTGGGAACTGCGGGACCATGGTTGGGCAACATGCCGGCTGAGCGAGGGTTCGCAGAGGTGTCGCTGATGTTCGGCACAGTGATGTGGAGATCGGAGCATCCGCGTCCGTTGTTCGCCCCCGCCGTTCTCGCCCTGCTCCAGGATCTCCGCAGACTGCACCTACGTGACGACGCCTGCGAATCGCCCCACGACCTGTCCTCCTCTGACGGTCGGAGATCCACTGTCCGACCGGCGCTGTACGGTCCGCTCCATGGCTGAGAGACCCACGACGAACTGGCGCGACGGCATCGCCGAGGAAGCCGAAGAGCTTGCCGCCGGCACTCTGGACCCTGAATGCGCGTGCATGGTGGGACTCTTCCCCGAAGCACTGCTCACGTCGACCGATGCCGTCCTCGACAGCTTCGAGATGGAGCTCGCCGGGCTGGACGGAGCAGACGACGCGCAGATCTTCGGCGTGGTGGAACGCGTCGTCCTGGCCCTGAACGCCGTGAACGCCGCACACAACGAAGGCGCCTACGACACTGACGAGCGTGAGCAACTGTGCGACTTCATCGACCAGTCGCTCACCGAGCGCGGCATCGACATCGCGGCACTGGCCGCCCGGCATGGACTCGGCATGTACCAGATCACGGACAAGTGGCGGAAGTGGTAAGGAGTGGTGGCACAGGGAAGAGGGATGCGTCACCGCGCAATGGCGGGCCATTTTGGCCGGCTGATGTCGTTCATGTGACCCACGGCCGGGCCGGACCGTGCGTCACCCAGCGGGTGCTCAAACCGCCGCCGTAGCCAACTGATAGAACGCCCGCGTTGTCCGAGGGTGGGCGATCTCGTCCAAGAGGTGGCGCCACTCGGGGTCGGCCACCGTGGAGTGGGCCAGGTCCCAGGCGGTGAGCAGGGGGGCGAGGGTGTTCTCGCCGGTGGTCTCGGTCGGGTCGTCCATCGTGGTGCTCGTCGTGGAGGACAGCAGCGACTTCATGGCGTTTTCCTTCCGGCTGGGGACTGCGAACCTCTGGGATCCGTTGGGTTCAAAGATGCCGTCGGCCGCCCTCCGGAACCATGGCGGGACCTACCGGATCGAGGGTGTAGGTGGCTGCACCCCAGAGGGCCTGCTCGCCCCCCTTCCCCTTCACTCTGGTCGCTCGGGATGATCGAATCCAGCAGGGAGGGGGACTGTGAGCAGGAGACGTTACGTCGCCCGTGGCGTGCCCGGCGGCTACCGGATCTGGGACAACCGAGGGCGCCGATGGTGGGGCGACGTCTACGAGTTGTGCCCCGACGAGCTGTTGACCGAGCTCAACGGGCAGGCGGACCAGGCGCGGATCGTCGAGCTGATGAAGCGGTACCGGGCGCGGAAGCGGTAGTCGCAGGGGTGACCGCCCTGTTCAGTACGAGCATGACGTGCTCGTCCTCGCCGTGCCGCACCGTTCCCGTGCGCTCGAAGCCGAGTTTCTCCAACAGCCGTACCGATCCCGTGTTTCCGGTGAAGGGGTCGGCGTGGAGGGGGCGTGTTCCCTCCCGTTGGAGGAAGAGGGCCAGGGCCTCGGTGCCCGTTCCGCGGCCCCAGTACTGCCGGCCCAGCCAGTAGCCGATGAAGCGGTGGTCCCCTTCCCACCAGGCCACGATGTGGCCTGCCGGTTCACCGGCCACGGTGACCGTCTGCACGAAGACGGTGTCGTCCCCGAGGATCTTCGTGGCCCAGTGGGTCATGAATCTCTCCCGCTCGCGCGGCGCGAACCTCGACCGCCGGACCGCCTCCGCGTCGTGCTCCTGCGCGAAGAAGACCTCCAGGTCGCCTTCCTCGGCATCCCTCAGCCCTACGTCCGGCCGCGCGTCCTCACCCATGCGCCGAGTCTGGCACCCGGCACTGACACCCCCACGAGGAAGGGCCCCGGCGAGATTGCCGGGGCCCTTCCTCGTCGTACGTTTTCAGCCGCACTGGCAGGGATTGCCTGACTGGCATCCGCAGCCGCACCCCGAGCCGCAGCCGCATGCTCCGAAGAGCGGGAGGCTCTTGATCTCGGCGGGGCGGTCCGTCTCGCGCTGCTGCGTCGGGTCGGGCGTGATGGGGGCGGGGGCTTCGGCCATGGGTCCTCCTGGAGGCTCGTGCCTTTGCCCATTGCATGCCCGTTCCGCTGGGCGCATCAACGGCGCACGGGGGCGCCCCTTCCCGGACGCCCCGCCCGCCGAGAGGCCTACGCCTCCTCGACCGCCGTCACCGGCTGGATCTCCGGCTGGATGTCGGGCTGGAGGTCGTCCGCGTGTTCGCCGGTCACCAGGAAGACGACGCGCTTGGCGACGGCCACCGCGTGGTCGGCGAAGCGCTCGTAGTAGCGGCCCAGCAGGGTGACGTCGACGGCCGTCTCGATGCCGTGCTTCCACCGGTCGTCCAGAAGGTGCTGGAAGAGCGTGCGATGGAGGAGGTCCATCGCGTCGTCGTCGGACTCCAGCTGGAGCGCCAGGTCGACGTCCTTGGTGATGATGACCTCGGCCGCCTTCGCCATCAGACGCTGCGCGAGCTGGCCCATCTCCAGGATGGTCGCGTGCAGGTCGTGCGGGATGGCACGTTCCGGGAAGCGCAGCCGGGCGAGCTTCGCCACGTGCTGGGCCAGGTCGCCCGAGCGCTCCAGGTCGGCGGACATCCGCAACGACGTCACGACGATACGAAGGTCGGTCGCCACCGGCTGCTGGCGGGCCAGCAGGGCTATCGCCCGGGCCTCCAGGTCGTGCTGCAGCTCGTCGACCTTCTTGTCGCCCTCGATGACGCTCTCGGCCAGCTTCAGGTCGGAGTCGAGTATGGCGGTCGTGGCGCGCCCGATCGCCGAACCGACCAGCCGGGCCATCTCCACCAGACCGTCGCCGATCGAATCAAGTTCCTCGTGGTACGCGTCCCGCATCAGGGTTCCCTCTCGTACGTATTCTTCGGGGCTGCCGGGGCAGGGGCCCGCGCGTCAGGTTTCCGAAAACCGGCGCTTCGCACCCACGCTCCCACGATCTGGCTTGTACGCGTCCGTTTCCGCCCTCTCAAATGAATCACCCCTAGCTCCCAGGTGAACTCTGGGCGACGAGTGTTCGAGGTCGCACCTCGATGGCTGTGGGGATGTCGTACCGCATGCCTAACCTGGGTGCATGGACGTGAACGCGGCGGTCGCCGCAGCGGCAGCGATCGCCGGGGTATGCACCGGTGTCATCGCCATGCTGGCGTTCCGCTGGAGCGAGCGGGAGCAGAAACGCCCCACTCGCACCTCTCTGCACATGGACCCGGTGCTTCCGCCGGGCGTGGACACCGTCCTGTCCGTGCTCCGCTCCTCGGCCGTCGTCCTGGACGAGGCCGACGCCGTCGTCAAGGCCAGCTCCGCGGCGTACGCCCTGGGACTGGTGCGCGGGGGCCGGCTCTCGGTCGAGCCGATGCTGCAGATGGCCCGGGACACCAGGAGAGACGGAGAGATACGGCAGGTCGAGCTGGACCTGCCCAGACGGGGGACCGGGCGGGGGGAGGCGCTCGCCGTCTCCGCGCGCGTGGCACCCCTCGGGTCGCGGCTGGTACTGCTGCTCGTCGAGGACCTCACCGAGGCCCGACGGATAGAGGCGGTACGCCGCGACTTCGTCGCGAATGTCAGCCATGAGCTGAAGACGCCCGTCGGCGCGCTCTCCCTCCTGTCGGAGGCCGTCATGGACGCCTCCGACGACCCGGAGGCCGTGGAGCGCTTCGCCGGGCGCATGCAGATCGAGGCCACGCGCCTGACCAACCTGGTCCAGGAGCTCATCGACCTCTCCCGGGTGCAGAACGACGACCCGCTGGAGGACGCCGAGCCGGTCCGGGTCGACGAACTGGTCGCCGAGGCCATCGACCGCTGCCGGCACGCGGCCGGCACCAAGCAGATCACCATGGCCGCCGGCGGCACCGCCGACCTGCACGTCTACGGGAACCGGGGCCAGCTCGCCGCTGCCCTCGGCAACCTCGTGGAGAACGCCGTGAACTACTCCCCGGCCCGCACCCGGGTGGGCATAGCCGCCCGCCGGGTCACCGCGCCCGGGGGCGACCACATCGAGGTGGCCGTCACCGACCAGGGAATCGGTATCACCGACAAGGACAAGGAGCGCATCTTCGAGCGCTTCTACCGGGTCGACCCGGCCCGCTCCCGTGCCACCGGCGGCACGGGTCTGGGCCTGGCGATCGTCAAGCACGTGGCCGCCTCGCACGGCGGGGAGGTCACGGTGTGGAGTTCTGAGGGACAGGGCTCCACGTTCACCCTGCGGCTGCCGGAGGCGGGGGCTGCCCGCGACCGCGCACAGCAGCACCCGGACCTCGACGACGAGGCCGGTCAGCCAGACTCCGACCCGGAGTCATCCCCGTATGAACCGCTTCCCGCCCCGGAGGTCCTTCCGTGACCCGAGTGCTCGTCGTCGAGGACGAGGAGTCCTTCTCCGACGCTCTGTCCTACATGCTCCGCAAGGAGGGCTTCGAGGTCGCCGTCGCGACCACCGGGCCCGACGGACTCGACGAGTTCGAGCGCAACGGCGCCGACCTCGTCCTCCTCGACCTGATGCTGCCGGGCCTGCCCGGCACGGAGGTCTGCCGCCAGCTGCGCGGTCGCTCCAACGTCCCGGTGATCATGGTCACCGCCAAGGACAGCGAGATCGACAAGGTCGTCGGCCTGGAAATAGGAGCCGATGACTACGTCACCAAGCCCTTCTCCTCCCGTGAACTGGTCGCCCGTATCCGGGCCGTCCTGCGCCGCCGCGGCGAGCCCGAGGAGGTCACCCCGGCCGCCCTCGAGGCCGGTCCGGTCCGTATGGACGTGGATCGCCACGTGGTCACCGTCTCCGGCTCCAAGGTCGATCTGCCGCTCAAGGAGTTCGACCTCCTGGAGATGCTGCTGCGCAACGCGGGCCGAGTCCTGACCCGCATGCAGCTCATCGACCGGGTCTGGGGCGCCGACTACGTCGGCGACACCAAGACCCTGGACGTCCACGTCAAGCGCCTGCGCGCGAAGATCGAGCCGGACCCGGGCGCGCCGCGGTACCTGGTGACGGTGAGGGGGCTCGGCTACAAGTTCGAGCCGTAAACAACCCTGTACGGCAGCCCAACAGCGTCGTACGTACAAAAAGGGCGGGTCCCCCATAAGGAGGCCCGCCCTTCGGCGTGTGTACGTCCGCTCAGTTGCCGGAGGCCGACGCGCTCGCCGACGCCGCGTCCGTCGGGGTGCCGCCCTCGGGCGTGGTCGCCGTGGCGCTCGCGGACTCGGTCGGCGTGGCCGACGTGTCGCCGCTCGGCTTCGTGGTGGCCGTGTCCGAGGCAGTCGGCGTCGAGCCCGGGGCCTCGGTCGGGCCCCACGTGCTGAAGTAGCTGTCGGCCGGCTGGACGAAGGCGCGCAGGCTCACGTCGCCGGTCGTGCTGAAGGTGAAGGTGACCTTCTGCGCGTTGCCGTCCTGCACGGCCTCGCGGCTGCTGGCCAGGACCGCGGAGGCGTTGCCCTTGCCGCCGAGCACGATGTGGCCGCCGGCCGGGACGGTCAGCGGGCCCTTGCCCTTGGCCGGCTTGAGCTCGGCGGTCTTGCCGGAGCCGGCGAGGGTGATCGAGTCCAGGGTCTGGGCGGTGCGGCCGTTGTTGAACAGGGTCGCGGAGATCACGGCCGGTCCGGTCGACTCCAGGTCCGGCTGGGTGATGACGATGGCGTTCTGGATCTTGATGTCGCCCACCGTGGTCGCCGCGTTGTCCGGCTTGACCTCCAGGGTCTGGGCGTCGTTGCCGGCGGCGCACGCGCCGAGCGAGGCGATCGAGAACGCGATGGCGGCGGCGGCGAGTGCGCCCCGTCGAAGGCTGCTGCTCACGGCGGCGGCAACTCCTTGACTCGAACGTGGCGGCCTATAAAGCCGCCCTAAGTGTCTGTCAGCGGGCTTAGGTTACCGAGCCGTTCCCGCACCGCCGCACCCGACCCTCCCCCGCGGAGCGTCGGCTTCCCCCGGCAGGGGGTAGCCCGCGCGTTCGTCCGGCATTCACATAAGCCGTTCCCGGGTTACGCCGGATACGCCAGGGACCGGCGCGCAAATTTTCCGTGAAGGAATAGACGGCGTACCCGGAATTGATCACGTGAAGGGTCCGGAGCGGCGGAACAACCCGTCGATCAAGCCGCGCATGAACCGCCCGTGAACCCACCCGTGAACCCGTCATCAACCGACCGCGCAGTCCGACCGTGATCAATTTCGGAATCGGCGCGGAAGCGTCTCCCACGCACCGAACGGAGTAGCGGAAGTCGCACACTTGGAACCGGACATATGGGGACGTTAGTCCACTTGGCAGGGGCTCCGGATGTGTGTAACGTGCGCGTTTCTCCTCCCCCGAAGAGCCGCTCCGACCTGCGAATACCTTCTTCCGCTCGGCGCCCGCAGCACGTTCCTGTTGTAGTTGTCAAGCCCCGAGATATGCCCTGACCTGCGAAAACGCCATTCAGAACCCGCCGTTTCCGTGTTACCCTGGATAGCCACGGAAGGGGTACCTGTCACATGACGTTCAAGGTTGGCGACACCGTGGTCTATCCCCATCACGGGGCCGCGCTGATCGAGGCTATCGAAACTCGCCAGATCAAAGGCGTGGACAAGACCTACTTGGTGCTGAAGGTCGCCCAGGGTGACCTGACGGTACGTGTGCCAGCGGACAATGCGGAGTTCGTCGGCGTACGTGATGTGGTCGGTCAGGACGGGCTGGACCGGGTCTTCGAGGTGCTGCGCGCGCCGTATGCCGAGGAGCCCACGAACTGGTCCCGTCGTTACAAGGCAAATCTGGAGAAGCTCGCCTCCGGCGATGTCATCAAGGTCGCGGAAGTCGTGCGTGACCTGTGGCGTCGTGAGCGTGAGCGCGGACTGTCCGCGGGTGAGAAGCGGATGCTCGCCAAGGCCCGCCAGATCCTGGTGAGCGAACTCGCCCTCGCGGAGAACACGAACGAGGACAAGGCCGAGGCTCTGCTCGACGAGGTCCTCGCGTCCTGAACCGACTGTTCTGAACTGACGTAGGCGCACGCCGACTTCAGCACTCAGTACCAGCGGTCAGTACATCGAAATGCCGCGGTGCCCGATGACGTATTCACTGTCGCCGGGCGCTGCGGCATGTTCGCGTCCGAGCGCCTTCGCATACGTCTGCCGCGATTTCTTTCACGGCTTCCGTACGCCCGCGTACGTCCACTCGGGGAGGTTCCCCCGATACTTGGCGTGCCGGGCCCGGGCAGCTGGCTCGACCAGGGTCACGGAAGGGTCCGGTCAGGGCCGTCGCGCCCGGCACTCCCCAGGCCATACCCACGTAGGCCGAGCACACAAACCTGGCAGGAACCGATGTCTGACGATTCGTGCACTTCGCCCGCGGGAGCCCGGACGGCTGCCGTGATTCCGGCCGCCGGCCAGGGCGTACGCCTTGGTCCGGGCGCCCCCAAGGCGCTTCGCGCGCTGGGCGGAACCCCGATGCTCATCCACGCGGTGCGGGCGATGGCCGCCTCCCGCGCCGTCTCCCTGGTCGTCGTCGTGGCCCCGCCGGACGGCTCGCCCGAGGTCAAGTCGCTCCTCGACGCGCACGCGCTGCCCGACCGGACCGACTTCCTCGTCGTTCCGGGCGGAGAGAGCCGCCAGGAGTCGGTGAAGCTCGGCCTCGACGCGCTGCCGCCCGACTACGACATCGTGCTGGTGCACGACGCCGCCCGCCCGCTGGTCCCCGTGGACACGGTGGACGCGGTGATCGAGGCGGTACGGGCCGGGGCGCCGGCCGTCGTGCCCGCGCTGCCGCTGGCCGACACCGTCAAGGAGGTCGAACCGGCCGGCACCCCGGGCGAGCCGGAGCCGGTCGTCGCCACCCCGGTGCGGGCCCGGCTGCGCGCCGTGCAGACGCCCCAGGGCTTCGATCGGGCCACGCTGATCCGCGCCCACGAGACGGTCACCGAGGACGTCACCGACGACGCGAGCATGGTCGAGAAGCTCGGCAAGACCGTGCTGCTGGTGCCCGGGCACGAGGAGGCCTTCAAGGTGACGCGCCCGCTGGACCTGGTCCTCGCGGAGGCGGTCCTGGCCCGCAGGAGGCTCAACGATGGCTTCTGAGACCGGCCCCGTGCCGTACGTGCTGCCCCAGGTCGGCATCGGCACCGACATCCACGCCTTCGAGGAGGGCCGCGAGCTGTGGTGCGCGGGCCTGAAGTGGGAGGGGGAGGGGCCGGGGCTCGCCGGTCACTCCGACGCGGACGTCGTCGCGCACGCCGCGTGCAACGCGCTCTTCTCCGCCGCGGGCCTCGGTGACCTCGGACAGCACTTCGGCACCGGCCGCCCCGAGTGGTCCGGCGCCTCCGGCGTCACGCTGCTGACGGAGGCCGCCCGCATCGTCCGCGAGGCCGGCTTCCGCGTCGGGAACATCGCCGTCCAGGTCGTAGGACCGCGCCCGAAGATCGGCAAGCGGCGCGACGAGGCCCAGAAGCTCCTGTCGGAGGCGGCCGGAGCGCCGGTCTCCGTGTCGGGGGCGACGACGGACGGGCTCGGTTTCCCGGGCCGCGAGGAGGGGTTGATGGCGGTGGCCACGGCCCTGGTGGTGCGCACCGGCTGAGTGTCGATCACCCGCGCCGACCGGGTCGCTCGTGGGCGCGCGCGATGTTACAAGTCCGGTGCAACGCATCGCCTCCGGCCCACTACCCTGGAGTCGTGACTATTCGCCTGTACGACACCGGTGCCCGGCAGATTCGCGACTTCGTCCCGCTCACTCCGGGCTGTGTCTCGATCTACCTGTGTGGCGCCACCGTGCAGGCCGCACCCCACATCGGGCACATCCGTTCGGGCCTCAACTTCGACATCATGCGCCGCTGGCTCGACTACCGCGGCTTCGAGGTGACGTTCGTCAGGAACGTGACGGACATCGACGACAAGATCATCACCAAGGCGGCCGAGCAGGGCCGCCCGTGGTGGTCGATCGGCTACGAGAACGAGCGCGCGTTCAACGACGGCTACACCGCCCTCGGCTGCCTGCCGCCCACCTACGAGCCGCGCGCCACCGGGCACGTCACCGAGATGGTCGAGATGATGCAGGGCCTGATCGAGCGCGGTCACGCCTACGAGGTGGACGGCAACGTCTACTTCGACGTGCGCTCCTTCCCGGGCTACCTCCAGTTGTCCCGGCAGGAGCTCGACAACCTGCTCCAGCCCTCGGGCGAGGGCGAGACCGGCAAGCGCGACCCCCGCGACTTCGCCATGTGGAAAGCAGCGAAACCCGGCGAGCCCACCTGGGCGACCCCGTGGGGCCGCGGCCGTCCCGGCTGGCACCTGGAGTGCTCGGCGATGGCGCACAAGTACCTGGGCCCCGCCTTCGACATCCACGGCGGCGGCCTCGACCTGATCTTCCCGCACCACGAGAACGAGATCGCCCAGGCCAAGGGCTACGGTGACGACTTCGCGCAGTACTGGGTGCACAACGCCTGGGTGACCATGGCCGGCGACAAGATGTCCAAGTCGCTGGGCAACAGCGTCCTGGTCAGCGAGATGGTCAAGGCCTGGCGCCCGATCGTGCTGCGCTACTACCTGGGCACCCCGCACTACCGCTCGATGATCGAGTACAGCGAGGAGTCGCTGCGCGAGGCCGAGTCGGCGTTCGCACGCATCGAGGGCTTCATGCAGCGCGTGGTGGAGAAGGCCGGCTCCGTCGAGCCGTCCGCCGAGGTGCCGCCCGCGTTCGCCGAGGCGATGGACGACGACCTGGGCGTCCCGCAGGCCCTCGCCGTCGTGCACACCACCGTCCGGCAGGGCAACAGCGCGCTGGCCGCCGACGACAAGGAAGCCGCCGTGGCCCGCCTCGCCGAGGTGCGTGCCATGCTCGGCGTCCTCGGCCTCGACCCGTTCGACCCGCACTGGGCCGGCGAGAGCGACCGCGGCGAGGACCTGCACGGGGTGGTCGACAGCCTCGTACGACTCGTGCTCGATCAGCGGGAAGCGGCGCGGACCCGTAAGGACTGGGCCACCGCGGACGCCATCCGGGACCAGCTCGGGCAGTCCGGGCTCGCCATCGAGGACGGGCCGCAGGGCCCTCGTTGGAGCCTCGGACCGCGCTGACACGCGCTCGACCGCTCCGACCGATCTCTTGATCGATTGTGCCGTCCGGGCCACCGGGCGGCACAATCCATATACGTACGTCCGCACGCTTCATACAGACAGGTAGGTCATGGCCACTAACAACCGCCGCATGTCCGGCAAGAAGGGCGCGCAGGTCGGCAGCGGTGGCCAGCGGCGCAAGGCTCTCGAGGGCAAGGGTCCCACCCCGCCCGCCGAGGCGCGCAAGGGCCACAAGAAGAACCGCGTCGCCAACGCCAAGGCGAAGCAGGCGGTACGCCGTCCCACGGCCCGCGGCCGTGGTGGCAGGTCCACCTCCGAGCTGGTCGTCGGCCGCAACCCGGTCGTCGAGGCGCTGCGCGAGGGCGTGCCCGCGTCCATGCTCTACGTCCAGCAGTTCATCGACAACGACGAGCGCGTCCGCGAGGCCCTCCAGCTCGCCGCCGAGCGCGGCGGGATCAACCTCATGGAGGCCCCCCGCCCCGAGCTCGACCGCATGACCAACGGCCTCAACCACCAGGGGCTCGTGCTCCAGGTCCCGCCGTACGAGTACGCGCACCCCGAGGACCTGGCCAGCACCGCCTACGACGCCGGTGAGGACCCGCTGATCGTCGCCCTCGACGGCGTCACCGACCCGCGCAACCTGGGTGCCGTCGTCCGCTCGGTCTCCGCGTTCGCCGGTCACGGTGTCGTCGTACCGGAGCGGCGCGCGGCCGGGATGACGGCCGGGGCCTGGAAGACGTCGGCCGGCGCCGCCGCCCGTACGCCCGTCGCCCGGGCCACCAACCTCACCCGCGCCCTTGAGGCGTACAAGAAGCAGGGCATCGCGATCGTCGGTCTCGCCGCCGACGGCGAGCACGAGATCGGCGAACTGGCCGCTCTGGGCGGGCCGGTCGTCATCGTGGTCGGCAGCGAGGGCAAGGGCCTGTCCCGACTGGTCGGCGAGACCTGCGACTACCGCGTGCGCATCCCGATGCCGGGCGGCGCCGAGTCGCTCAACGCCGGTGTGGCGGCCGGGATCGTCCTCTACGAGGCCGCGCGCCGCCGGGTCTGACGGCAGGCGTGCCGCGGGGCCCGACGGCAGGCGGGCCGCGGCGACTGAACAGACGTGCCGCGGGGACTGAACAGGCGTGCCCCTCCTCACCCTTGCGGGTCAATCCGGGCGAGGAGGGCAACCTTGACGGAGTCCGGACAGATCCGCCCCAGTCAAAGCAGTGTCCTAAACACACGTCACTCGGTTAGATGAGTGTGGACACCAGAACACCCCGCACACCCACGGGGGACGGCCCGTCGGGATTCGACGACGCTCCCGCGCTGAGCATGGTGAAGGTGCCGAGCGATCCGGCGCAGGTCATCGTCAATCATGCGAGCTTCCGCGTGCAGTTGGGCGCCTCGACCCGAGGTCCCCAATCGCCGCGGATCGCACGGCACTTGGGCCCCGCCGACGACAACTCCCGGATCCCCGCCGCAGGTCGCGCGCCGCGCCGCCGTCCCGTCGTGTGGAGCGGCAGCGCCGCCCCCGACGACACCGGCGCCCACCGCCTGCTCCAGGCCGTGCGCAGCGGCAGCGTCGGCCATCCGGACGAGTCGTCGGGCGACGCCGGGGCCACCCAGGTCATCCCCCGCGTGGACGTAGGCGGTTACGACGACGTCTACGACTCGCTCGACCAGACCGTAGAGACCCCGATCGTCGGCGCCCAGCGCAGCCGCGAGGACACCGGCGGCACCCGCCTGTTGCCCGACATGCGGCCCGTCGGCAGCGCCTACGACGAGGAACCCGCCTACGGGGACCAGGAGTTCGAGGACTTCGAGGACGGCACGGGCGAGGGCCGCCCGGCCCGGCGCGGCGTCGACCCGGCACGGCACGCCTATTACCCGGGCCGCCGCATGAACCTCGGCGTCGTCCTCCTCCCGCTGCGCATCTTCCTCGGCTTCATCTCCATCTACGCCGGCATGGGCAAGCTGTGCGACCCCGTCTACTTCGACGGCGGCAAGCGCGGCTCCATGGTCAAGTGGCTCAACACCCTGCATCCGTGGGAAGTCGCCGAGCCACTGCGCCAGTTCGCCCTTCACCACCCCGTCGGCTCCGGCCTCGTCATCGCCTTCGCCCAGGTCGTCGTCGGCGTCCTGACGGTGCTGGGCTGCTGGCAGCGGGTCGCCGCCGTCTTCGGCGCGCTGCTGTCGGCCGCGCTCATCGTCACCGTCAGCTGGAAGACCGTCCCCGCCTACGACGCCCCCGACATCATCTACCTCGCCGCCTGGTCCCCGCTGATCATCGCGGGCGCCCCCGTCTACTCCGTGGACGGCCGCCTCGCGGGCAGCGCCTGGCGCCGGCTCGGCCCCCGCGCCGACATCTGGGAGCTGCGCCAGTACGTGCTGCGCCGCGGCATCCTCGTCACCGCGATCGTCACCGGCCTCACCCTGCTGCTCGGCTCCCTGCTGGGCGGCGCGGTCCGCGACGCCGACCGCGTGGTCGTCCCCGGCCCCGGCGAGGCCCCGCGCAACGAGCTGCCCGGCTCCCCGCTCCCGCAGAAGCCCGGCAAGAAGCACAGCGAGTCGCCGAAGGCCTCGACGACTCCCACCCAGGCCGCCACCACCGGCGCCACGCCGTCCGGCAAGGCGACCACCCCGGGCGCGACCCGAGGCACCACCACCGGTGGCGGCGCCCCGAGCCAGACCCAGGGCACCGGCGGCCAGGCCCCGCCCCAGCAGTCCTCGCCCGCCGGCGGCGGCGCCCCGAGCACCAGCTCCGGGCCCACCTCAGGCGGTACGAGCGGCGGCACCGGCTCGACAGGCGGCACCGGCACCGGGGGCACCTCCTCCGGCCAACCGGGCCTGGTGGGCGGCCTGTTGGGGTAGCCGAGCCGGTGGGCAAGATCCTGGGCACGCCCGCCGGCTGAACGATCGCCCGCAGAGCAGAAAAGCAGAACAGGAAAACGAGGGGTCCCGCACCGGGTACAGGTACGGGGCCCCTCGACGCAGGTCACCTCATGCCGTTGAGGGGCGCGGGGAACTGCGCGACCGGCCCCCACCGGCCGTCAGCCGGGAAACAACCCCTCACCGCCCCAGAGCGGCCAGCTCCTTCGCCGCCTCCGTCAGGTCCTTCGCCGTGTCGATGGCCCGCCAGTACGCCCCGTGCGGGATCGGGAAGCCGGCCAGCCGCCTCTCCCGCGCGAGATGCGGGAACGTCGTCCGCTCGTGATCCCCACGCTCCGGCAACAGCTCCGAGAACCCGGGCGCGAAGACGTACACACCCGCGTTGATCTCGTACGTCGTCGGCGGGGACTCGATGAAGTCCGTGATGTGTCCGAAGCCGTCCGTCTTCACGGCGCCCCAGGGGATGCGGGGCCGGGCCAGGGCCAGGGTCGCGAGCGCGTCGCGTTCGGCGTGGAAGTCGGCCATGTCCCGCAGGGAGAAGCGGGTCCAGATGTCGCCGTTGGTGGCGTACCAGGGCCGGTCGGGGTGGGGGAGATGCGCGGCCGCGTACTTCAGGCCGCCGCCGCGGCCCAGGGGCTCGGTCTCTATGACCGTCTTGACGTTCACCGGCAGGTCGGCGGTGGCCAGCCACTTCTCCAGGACGTCGGCGAGATGGCCGCAGCTGACCACGACGTCCGTCACGCCCTCCTCGGCCAGCCAGGTCAGCTGATGGCCGATGATCGGAGTCCCCGTGCCGGGGATCTCGACCATCGGCTTGGGCCGGTCGTCGGTGTACGGACGCAGCCGGGAGCCCTGGCCACCGGCCAGGACGACGGCTTGAACAGGGCGTGCGGCGGCGTTCGGATCGGTCATGACTCGAACTGTACGACGCGCCCGGCGGGCGGCCGGATTCGGCAACCGATCCGTGATGAGCCGCAGCCCTCCTCCGCGCCTGACCGGTCCGGAGGAGGGCCGGGAGCCCTCGTGTGCCTCAGCTGTGGACCGCGGCGACCCCCGAGGCGAAGGACGTGTCGCAGACGGGGCGGGCGTACGACTGCGCCTTGGAGGGCCCGTACACGCGCACCGCGGCCTTGCCGAGGGCGCGCGCGATGGACACGCAGTGCTCGGCGAGCGAGGGGCGCTCGGTGACCGCCTGCTGGAGGTGCGTGAGGACCTCGCCCGGGTTCTCCTCCTGGAGCTCGGCGAGGAGTTGGTCGCGCAGTACGTCCTGGGGGGCGCGGTGGACCGCCGCGGCGCCCTTGGCGTCGTCGATCGCGTCGGAGGCGGTGAGCACCGAGGACGAGGCGTTCCCCGACCAGTTGACTCGGGTGACCGCGAGGGTCCCGGAGAGCACCAGGACGACGGGCAGGACAAGGGCGAGCGTGCGGCCGATCCGGCGGGCGGGGCCCCGGCCGCGTCGCGTCTGTTGGTTAGTGGAGTGCTTCACGCTCGTGAGGGTAGCGCCCGGTGATGATTTGGCGACATTTAGTCACCGGTTCGGGGGATGAAGTGGTGCCTCTTTTTGGGTAACGGGTTGACGGGGCTGGTCGAAACGTCCGGAGTGCCGGGGTATCCGAGAGACGGAGACGGAAGTGGAGCGCCGGGGTGTCCGGGAAACGGAGAGGGCCCCCGCGGTGCGCCCGCGAAGGCCCTTCTGCGTATCGCTGTTCTTCGGGTCAGTCGGTGAGGCGCTCGCCCGTGGAGGTCGAGAACACGTGGGTCTCGCCCGGCCGCGGGACCACGTGGAGCGTGGTGCCCTTCTCCGGGACGCGGCGGCCCTCGACGCGGACGACGAGGTCCTTGGTCTCGCCGCCGACCTCGGCGCTGCCGTAGACGTAACCGTCGGCGCCCAGCTCCTCGACGACGTTCACGGAGACCGCGAGACCGGCCGGGGCGTCCTCGGAGTGCTTCGTCAGGGACGAGGCGACCTCGCCGTTCTCCCCGACGATGTCGAAGTGCTCCGGACGGACGCCGACGGTCACCGTCTTGTCGCCCTTGTCGGTGGCGGCCTTCAGGGCGTCACGGTTGACCGGGACGACGCTGTTGCCGAACTTCACGCCGCCGTCGGTGATCGGGACCTCGACCAGGTTCATGGCCGGGGAGCCGATGAAGCCGGCGACGAAGAGGTTGGCGGGGCGGTCGTACATGTTGCGCGGGGAGTCGACCTGCTGGAGCAGCCCGTCCTTGAGAACGGCCACGCGGTCGCCCATCGTCATGGCCTCGACCTGGTCGTGGGTGACGTAGACGGTGGTGATGCCGAGGCGGCGCTGCAGCGAGGCGATCTGCGTACGGGTGGAGACGCGGAGCTTGGCGTCCAGGTTGGACAGCGGCTCGTCCATGAGGAAGACCTGGGGCTCACGCACGATGGCGCGGCCCATCGCGACACGCTGGCGCTGACCGCCGGACAGGGCCTTCGGCTTGCGGTCCAGGTAGTCGCTGAGGTCGAGGATCTTCGCGGCCTCCTCGACCTTCTTGCGGATGTCCGCCTTGTTCACGCCGGCGATCTTGAGGGCGAAGCCCATGTTGTCGGCGACGCTCATGTGCGGGTACAGCGCGTAGTTCTGGAACACCATGGCGATGTCCCGGTCCTTGGGCGGCAGGTGCGTGACGTCGCGCTCGCCGATGCGGATGGAGCCGGCGTTCACGTCCTCGAGCCCCGCGAGCATGCGGAGCGAGGTGGACTTGCCGCAACCGGACGGACCGACGAGGACGAGGAACTCGCCGTCCCCGACCTCGATCTCCAGTCCATCGACGGCGGGCTTCTCGGTGCCCGGGTAGATCCGGGTCGCCTTGTCGAACGAGACAGTGGCCATGGTGAAGGCCCCCTTCTACCGGCAGGAACGTGCCGGACGATCCGTTGTAGGAAGGTGGTGTAGTCCACAAGAGCGGACTGGCTTCGGACGGTACCTCGCGTTCGCCTGGTCTGTCAGTACCCGTGGGCATGTGAACTTCGCGGAAATTTTCGACAGGGCGCCGCTGTGAGCTGGGTACACTGCACGGGCACGCCCGCCGCGCAGGGCGCGGGCGCGTGCAGGCCTCCTTAGCTCAGATGGCCAGAGCAACGCACTTGTAATGCGTAGGTCGTCGGTTCGAATCCGACAGGGGGCTCACCTGCAAGCCCAGCTCTGACGGTGTCTGAGCTGGGCTTTTGCGTTCAGCGGATGCGGCGGCGGCGTTGGGCGCGTGCCGCGCGGCGGTCGACGGTCTCAGTTCTGGTCTCAGTCGCGGGTTCCTGGGCCCGTTCTGGGTCCGGCATGAAGGTGTCTCCCATGCGGCGCATGGCGTCCTTGGAGAGGTGGCTGCGGCCCTTCACGTACCTGCGGGTCTGGGTGATCTGGGTGTGCCGCAGGATCTCCATGATCGTGGGCATGTCGACCCCGAGTTCGTTCAGGGTCGTGCCGGCGGTGTGGCGGCTTCCGTCGTACAGGCGGCGGTCCGCGATGCCGGACTCTTCAAGGAGTTCCTTGAATTCCTCCCAGTCGTCGTGGGGGTCGATGGGGCTGCCGTCCGGTCGACTGAAGACGACGTTGTGTTCCTGCCACGCGTCGCCTGCCGCCGCCTTCATGGCCTCCTGCTCTTTCTTGTGCTCGCGGAGGTAGGGGATGAAGGGTGGGGGGATCGGGACGGGCTCTGTGCTCTTTTTCGTTTTGGGGCGGGTGAAGACCAGGCCGCCGCCTTTCCGTTCGGGGCACGTGCTCGCGTGTTTGGTGCAGTCCCGCGGGCAGGGCTTGGGGCATCCGCGTTTGTAGTTCTCGTGCCGCGCGCAGTCCGGCGGGCAGAGCTCGAAGCGGTGCAGGCGTTGGCCGCACGCGTGCGGGTTCTTGCAGCCGTGGCGCCAAGTGAGCCGTTGGAGTTGCCACTTGGGGTGGAAGAGCCCGTTGTCCAGGTCGACGTATGGCCAGCGGAATCTCAGGGTTTCCCCGGGGCGAAAGCCCGTACCGACACCGACGACCCAGCGCATGAAGGTGGGTCGTTTGGCGGCGGCTTTCAGGAACGCTTTGGCCTCCTCGATCGTGAACGGATTCGCCTCGGTCTCGTCGACAGTGGGTGGGTCGACGAGGGTGGCGACGTTCTCGGCGATGATCCGGCGGCGGTGGGCGATTTTCAGGGCACGGGAGAGGATGCGGTGCACCTTGAGTACGTGGGAGGGCGCGTGTCCGGCGTCGAGCATCCTCCGGTACATCCGCTCAAGGTGTTCCGGCTGGAGCTTGTCGAGGCGATGCTTGCCGACGCCAGGGACGATGTCATTGCGGGTCTTCGACCAGTAGTCGTCCAGGGAGCGGGGCTTGAGTTTCAGGCTCGCGATGTCGGTGAGGTACGTGGTCATCCACTGCTCTACGGTCGGCTTACGTCCGGCCTTGGGGGCGCGTCCCTTGTCGCGCAGGTTCTCCAACTCGCGGACTTTGCGGCGCACTTCAGGCTCAGTCCTGGCCCTGCGGTGGCGGCGGTCGGGGCTTCCGTCGTCCTTGACGCCCATCGTGACGCGGCCGTGCCGCCAACCGTCACTGCCCTCGTAGACGGATGACTCCATGTTCGGGTTGCGGGGGCTCATGTGCTCCTCAATGCAGGAGGCGGCCCCGGACTGTTGGTCCGGGGCCGCCTCGGTGGGGCCTGGTCAGTGGGGCAGGGGTTCTAGGCCGTTCACGAATGCCTCAAGGTCGCCGCGGCGTATGCGGCGGGAGCGGCCCCGCTTGACGTACTTCAAGGCCCCCTCGGCCATCAACTCGTAGACGGTTGAGCGGCCGAAACGGAGGACCGTGGCGGCTTCCTTGGGGGTGTAGAGCAACTGGTCGGCAGGGGCGAGGACGGTACTCATCGGGGTGTATCTCCTCGGGGTCTCAGGAGTGTGCTGCGCCGGGGCAGGGGCCCGCTTCACGGACCGTGTCTGTCCGAGGTACGGATTTCTGCGTCACAGCGTCACCTGCGTCAATCAGGCTTCTGACCTGCCGGTTTGAGTGACGCAGAGCGTTGGGGGTGCGTCACCGGTGACGCAGGCTGTCCGTCACGCGTGACGCGGGTGACGCGGCGTGACGCAGTCGGCGGCCGTCTGCGTCACGCCCGTCTGCGCAGGTCACCTGTCGTCTTCGGGGGTCCCGTGACGCAGGTGACGCAACGTTCCCCTACTTAGGAAAAAAGGAGGGGGTTCTGTTGGTGGTGCGGCGCGGCTCAGGGCGTGAAAGGGGAGCCGCTTCGCGGCGCGTCTCGCGCAGGGCGGCGCCGCCGCCGAACAGCAAGAGGAGCACGCCCGGCCGGGGTGCTCATCTTGCTCGTGCGGTCGCGGCCGGTCAGAACGCCTGTTGCTCGTGCGGGGGCGTGGCCAGCGAGCGGGTCATTTCGATGTAGCGGCCCTCTCGGGTGCGGCCTGAGTCGATGAGGACGCCGCGGGCGGCCAGGGTGGGTTGGAGGCGCTTGAGGCGGTCGGAGAGGACTTTGCCGGTGGTCGGCCAGCCCTTGGGCAGGGGGCGGAAGTCGTCCCCGGCGTGGACGTGGCTGAGGCAGTGCAGCCATTCCGTGGACGTCATCCGCTGCGCCGTGCCCGTTTCCATGCTCGCTGCGTGCTGCAACACGGTCTGTGCGAGCAGGTCGCCTTCGATGACGTCGTCGTTGAGGTCGTCCAGACTGGCCCGGTAGGCGGTGAGTGCTCCGAGGCCAGTCGCGGCGTCGAGCTGCGCGCACAGGTGCGCGAAGTCCGCCATCCGCAGGTCGGTCGGGGTCTCTACCTCAACTGCGCGGACCTTGACCGTGAGATCCAGGAGCGAGCCGAGGACGACGGGCAGCACTTCCGCGTAGTCCGCCCACAGCTCCGCCTCGGTACGCCGCACCCGGGGTCGCTCCAACCGCAGAGGCAGGAGCCGTTCGGCGAGGTCGGGCCGGATGACGCCGACGTCGATACCGGTCAGCAGCAACGGCCGGCGGTAGCCGACGCGGAAGACGTCCCCGTCGGTGAACAGCGCGCGCTTGACGCTCTCGGCGCCGGTGACGATGCAGCACATGGCGTCGGACAAGTCCGGCGTCATGTGGGAGAGGTTGTCCAGCGCGGTGACCCATCCCGCGGCCACCGCTGCGATCAGGTTCTCCTCATCCTTCGGAGCCCGACGGAGGTCACCGCTCATGCCTTCGATGATGCGTACGAGCATGCGTCCACCGGTGGACTTGCCGGCGCCCTGCGGGCCGGTGAGGAACGGGGCGGGCACGGGCACGGACGGACCGAGGCATCCGATCAGCCACGCGATGGCCAGGCACTCGGTCTCCGCGGTGGCGAAGTTGCACAGCCGCATCAGGAGATCGATGCCCTTGCCGTTGGTGTCCTTGGCTGGGAGAGGGAGTTCCCCGGTGAGCTGTGTACGCCGCCAGCACACCTCGCGCGGGTCGGGGGTGAGGATGTCCCAGCCGGTGGGGTGGATGCGGATGGACTGTCCGTCGTCGCGGCCCAGATCCAGCCAGGTCGCTCCGTCGAATCCGGGCGCCACGCGGATGTTCACGGCGTGCGTGTCCTCGTACAGCGCGAGCGCTTCGATCAGGTCCAACGCCTCCTTGAGTGCGGTCCCGTTGAACACGCCGACTCCGTCCCTGAACAGGCCGACCATGAGTTCTTGGCGGTGGCTTCCGGTGGTGCCCTGGGAGCGGATCGGGCGGGCCACGGGGTGGCTGTTGCGCTGCGCGTACACGGTTCCGTCGGCGGTGCGGAAGTAGCGGAAGTGGGCTTGCGCGTAGTCGGTGATGACCTTGCGGGCGGGGGTCTTGTCGTCGTCCTCGGACATGGTCACAGTCCCAACGTGGTGCGGGCGTTCGTCCACGTGTCGGAGCAGTGCCGGGGGGATTCGCCCTTGGCCTGAGCCGCGGTGAACAGCCGGGCGACATGGGCGTCGGTGAGGCAGCCGCACCGCCCATGCGTGGACAGCACCGCGAGGAACGTCCGGTACACGGTGGCGTGCACCCCGCCCGAGGCCTCGGTGACGCGCTGTACCGCCATGGTGATCCCGCGGCCCAGGTAGGTGGGCGTGCGGTGCGGGCATGCACCGCTCTGCCCCCTCATGAGCACTGTGGGCATCTCTGTCGCCTTGCGGGCGGTGGGCGGCTCCTTTGCTGTCAGCGCGCGCACCGCGTCCGGGAGAACGGCCATGGCGCCGGTACCGGCCCCCAGCCAACGGACGTACGCCATAAGGGACTTGATGTCCACGCCGGGCCGGACCGCGTTCACGGACTGCATGACGCCCTGGTAGATCCAGTGCTCACCCCGCGTCGTCGGCACGGCCCGCGTGGCCGGCAGGCTCGCACGCGCCCAGGTGATGGCGTCCGCGTTGTCGAGGTCGACCACGGTGAGGTTGGCGCCGCCGGGGTGGTAGCCGATCGCTGCCGCCTGTCGCCACGCGGTGGCCCACTGAGAGGAGTTGAGGACGTTCGGGTCGGTGGTGGCGGCGGCCCACGCGTGGCACGGACGCGGGCAGGTGCAGGGACCGGGAGTCTTCATGTTCGGTCGGCCGCCGCATGCGTTCTTCGCGCAGGTGCGGCAGTTGCCGAACGGCACCTTGCCTGCACGTAGCGGCAGGGGTGGGACCCCGTTCGTGGCGAGCGTCAGCGCGGTTTGCAACGGGGCTACTCGCCGGATGTCGGTGGGTTGGGTCATGCTGGATGCCTCCAACAGGTCTGTTGTGGGCTGGTTGGCAAGGGCGGCCCCGGATCTTTGGCGAGACGAGGGGGCCGCCCTTGGCGTAGCTAGGCGATGTCCAGGGCGAGTTGGGACGGCTCGGCAGGCGCGATGACGGACACGTCTGCGGCGAGCAGGATGCGGTAGGCGAGCGCGGCCTGATGGATGACGACGCCGTTTCCGAGGATCTTGAGCTGGTCGGAGCGGGACAGGCCCAGGTCCGCGCCGGTCACCCAGCCCGAGTCGGCGCCCATCATCCATTCCACGAATGCCGGGGACAGGCGCCGGTTGCCCTTCGTACCGGGTTCGGTGGGCTCGGGTGCGGGGCGTCCCAGCACCTGCTCCCAGCGGTGGATGGCGGGGCCGTAGTCGGTGCCGTTGGTGGCCACCCAGCGTTCGTCCAGGCGCACGGCCTGGCCGGGCAGGTAGTAGTTGCCCGCCTTGTCGCGTTGGTTGGGGCCGCCGTGCGGTCCGTCGGAGGCCTTCGGGGTGGGCAGCAGGTCGCGGACCAGGTATTCGATGGAGGGGCGCGAGCTCGCGCCGGGTGAGGCGGATTGGTTGCGGCCGTAGCGGGCGGCGGTCGGGGTGGGCAGCAGGTTGACGACCACCTCGTTGAGCGGGCGGGAGTTGGTGCCGAGCAGGTTGGAGGCTCCGGACTTCCAGTCGCGTGCGGCGGGGGTGGGCAGGAGGGTGACGGCGGTGCGCAGGTTCATCCCACCCTGCCGCTTGGCGGAGGTGCCGGGGCCGCCGGTGCCGTCGGCGGCGGCCGGTGTGGGGAGCAGGGTCAGGCGGCCGTCGGGGGAAGTAAGAAGACCACTTCGTCCTCCAGCGTGGGCCCGTGCCCGCCGGCCTTGCGCTTGTCCGGGTGCTGCGGTCCCCCGTTGCGTCCCAACTGTGAGGTGGGGGTCTTCAGCAGCGGGATAGGCGACGGCGAACCAGCGGTCGCGGCGGTGGCAGGCGCCGACTTCGGGATCTCCAGCGCGTAGGCACATCCACCGCGCGTCGTACCCGATCGCGGCCAGGTCGGCGGCGACGACATCGAGCCCCCGGGACCTAAGCGCGGCGACGTTTTCCAGGAAGACGAGGCGGGGTCGAAGGTGGCGAATGGCTCCGTGAACGATGGTTTTCCAGAGTCCTGAGCGGTCACCCGCGATCCCTCCCCGGGGTCCGGCGTTGGAGATGTCCTGGCACGGGAAGCCGGCCGTCAGCGCCCGGGGGCGTGCGATCTCGGCGGCGAGCGCCTCCCAGTCGACGGCGGTGATGTCACCCAGGTTGCGGACACCGGGCAGGCGGGTGGCGAGCAGCCGGGATGCGGCGGGGTCCTTTTCGCCGACCAGGACCGTGGGCAGGCCGGTCACCGTTTCCACGGCCTGGTCCAGTGCACCGGAACCGGTGCACAGACTGACATTGCCGTCTTCCGGCGGCATGAGGGGTTGGGTCATGCTGGGGACCTCCAACAGGTCTGTCTAGGACGGGTTGGACAAGAGCGGCCCCGGGTTCTTGGCGGAATTGAGGGGCCGCTCTTGGCATAACTGGACTTTGTCCGGTGCTTAGTTACTGGATCTCTGGCTGTGGGTAGTGCCCCGGTACTTTTCGACCTGGGGGCTCAGTGGCCGACTTATTCGGGGTGATCGCGTCTTTCGGCGTGTTGGCCTCTTTGTTGATTGCTGCGTGGCAGACGCGGGAGCTCACACGACAGACAAAGATCAACAATGGGCTTGCCGGGGCGCAGGCTACGTACAACGGGTTGGAGCGGTTGCACCACGTGGATGGCTTCATCGCCACAGACCCGTCGCTGTACGACTACTTCTATGGCGGGGCGTCGATACCGCCGGATCCAGAGCAGCGGGCTCGCGTACTGATCCTGGCCAATATCCTGGCCGACGCGATCGACTACGGGATTATGACCACCGCAGTCACCCCCGTCGTCCTGGGATACGAGGGATGGCGGGCGTACGCCCTTGCAATGCGCCGCGACTGCCCTGCGCTCGTTCACGTGATCAGGGAAAATCCGGACTTCTACCCGGCACTTGTGGCTCATTGGGAGGCCAACCCCGAAAGTAACGCTCTCTGAATCAGCCGTGGAAGTGGTTGCGCTTGAAGACGGCCTTGCGGATGTTGACCGTGGTCCCGTCCTTGTGGCCGCTCGCGCTGAGGCCTGCACGGCGACCCAGCCGCCGAAGATGACGGCGGCGAGGGTGATGAGCTGGGTGATGAACGCGGTCAGGGCAGTGATGAACGCGGTCAGCAGGAACAGTCCGCCGCACACAGCGGCGAACCCGACACCCCCGAGCGCGATGTTCACAGCAGCGCGGGAGACGGGCGGCTTGTACGCGACCGGCTCGGGCTGCACAGGGGTGATGGCGTAGCCGGTGACGACACGACCGTCGGGCAGGACGACGCTCGCCACCGCCGGGATGCTGCCCGTCTGCATGGGCACGAGCGGCGCCGTGCGCGCGAGCGTGATCGGAGTGGGGTGGTGGACGTCCACGGCCGCCGTGTCGTGCGCGGCCGGTAGGCGGGTGGAGTCGTTCACGGTGTGGCCTCCGGTCAGTTGCCGAGTTCGGAGAGGGCGTCGGCGGACGCCTGCACGAGGTTGTGGATGGGCTCGTACGCACCGGTACCGGCGACGAAGAACCCGAACAGGAACAGCGCGATGGCCGCGCCGCCCCCGGCGGACTTGGTGCGGACGGCGAGCGCGGAAGCAGCGCCGAACAGCAGCACGGCGGAGATGTTCAGGACCATGAGGAGCCTTCCGGTCAGGGGGCGTTGGTTCCGGCGCGGTAGGTGCGGGCCCAGCGGTTGTAGAGCCAGCGGCCGACGCGTATGCGCTTGCCGGTCGCGTGGCAGCGGCGGCAGTCCTTGCCGCGCTTCATGCGGCCCTTGCGGTCGGTCTTCATGGCGAAGCCCCAGCCGTTGCACTTGCGGCAGTTGCCGAACGGGGAGGCAGCACATACAGCGACGTAACAGAGCGTCACACCGAGAATGAGGGTGATAGTGAGCAGGGCAGAGGTCATGACGGGCCCTCCGGGCGGGTTTCAGGGGTTTCCGCAGGTGGGCCGCTATCCGCTAGCGGCCTGATCAGAGCAGGTGTGGGGCGCTAGCGGGGCCGCTAACGTTAGCGGGGTGTGCCGCTAGCGCTAGCGGCCCCGGACAGTCAGCCCGCGTCCCGCTTTCCGTCACGCTCCGCAATTGCGGTGGCGATGTGGGAGCGGTCGATGCCGCGCCGGTTGACGACCTTGCCCTTCACGCGGCGGCCCACCTGGATGGTGGAGATGCCGTGCGGCTTGAGCGCGGCGGCCAGTCCCTCGGGGTCCCAGCCGTCGTAGACCTCCTCGCGCAGTTCTGCGAGCCGGGCGACGACGGTCTCGGACCACGCCTTGGGCTCATCGGCCGGCACCACGGCGAGGATGTCGCGCAGCAGGTCGTACGCGCTGGTGACCGGCTCGGGTGCCTCCCCGAGCGCGTGCCCGGACAGCGTGCCCGCCTCCTCGCGCAGACGGCGGGCACGGGCGCCGATGGCGTCGGCACCCTGGCCGTCGACGTAGACGGAGCGCACGATCCGGGCGTCGGAGCCTTCACCGACGAAGTAGTGAATGCCCTTGTCACCCCAGGCGAACATGGTGGCCCGCACCCCGCGCTTGTACGCGGAGGTGCCCAGCACCATGTCGTTCTCCAACTGGCCCATGACCTTCAGGCACCAGCGGGCCGACGCGTTCGCGCTGATTCCGGTGGGCAGCGCCTTGGCGTCCGGGCGCTGGGTGGCGAGCAGCAGCACGATGCCGGTGGCCGGACCGCGCTTGACCAGGTCGGTGGCGATCTCCTCGAACTCCTTGGCGTGCTCGGGGTGCTCGAACAGGACCTGGCACTCATCCACCCCGATCACGATCGGGTGCAGGCCCAGGGAGCGCTTGTCGGCAAGGGCGCTGGTCACCTTCGACTCCGGGCAGACATCCCGCGGCAGCGAGCGGATCACCTTGGTACGGCGCCGCAACTCCTCGCGCAGCGCCCGGAAGTCGTTCAGGCAGTAGGTCACCGACTCGTCGTCGTCACCTGCGGCATGACGGTGGGAGACGGCATCGCCGACCGGGTCGAGGTCGCCGGTTCCCTTCATGTCGTAGGTGTGCAGCTCCGCGCGCGGGTCGAGCGCGGCGATGAGCAGCAGCAGCCTGAGCAGGAACGTCTTGCCCATGCGCGGGATGGCGCCGATGACGCCCGCGATGTACATCAGGGTGGCTTCGACCCAGCGTCCGCGCTGGTCGGTGCCGTAGGCGACCGGCTTGAACAGGTCGACCGAACCTGCCTTGAGCAACGGCCACTTGGGCTGTGCGGCGCGGGACATGTCCTGATCCCCCACCCACAGCACGAGGTGCCCGGTGTGCTCATCCGGCACCGCCTCGGGCCACACACAGCCCAGCGGCCTGCGCAGACCGGAAGCGAGCCGGTCGCGACGCTCGATGACATCGGTCACGGTGACGCCGTAGGGGAGATTGCCCTCCGCCCGCCAGCCGGGACCGTCGCGCGTGATGGGAGCGGTGAACTCGAACCCGTCACGGCCCTTGCCCTGTGCCTGGTTGATGGCAGGGATGCCGAGAGCGCCCAGTGCCCGCAGCACGATGTCACTGGTGAGCTGGACCGCCTTGGGCAGTTCCACGGCCCGGTGGATGACCGGTGCGTCCGCCTGCTGTCCGGCGAACCCGAGCGCCATCACGACCGCGCTCACCGACACCGCCTGAAGCCAGTCGGGGGCCAGCACGTACAGGGCGAGCGCGGCGCCCAGCCCGACGAACAGGGCGAGCACGGCGACGAGGGTGCGCAGTCGGACCCGTCCGTCGCGCTGCCGCGACAGCTTCAGGTACTCGCCGGCGTCCTCACGGCGGACCGCGGCGAGCCGGACCGGCTCGCCCTCACGGTCGGCCACCCACCGCATCGTGCCGCCCACGAACTTCGCGGCCCCGGTGGGGGCTTGCAGGGCGAACCGGGCCACGTAGACCGGGGCACGCAGCGCGTGATAGCCGGCAGCATGCGCGTAGTGGCGGGCCACCCACGCCGTGGCGGTGCGCAGCTCTGCCACCGACCGCAGCCACTCGGGAACGACCGCACGACGCTGCGCGGCGAGCAGGCGACCGAGGTAGCTGGGACCGGTCGCCTTCACGGTCGGCTGGTCGACCATCACGCGCGCGGTCGGGTCGCCCGACTCGGCACCCGACCGATCGGTGTCGGAGTCGGCCGACGGGTCGGAGTCGGGTCGGGTGGTCGAGTCGGGCGACTCGGCACGGGCCGACCGTGCCTTGCCGAGGTCGACCACCTCGCCCCCGGAGTCGGCTGCCAGTTCGACTTCGAGTCGGTTGAAGAGCTCGTTCTCATCGTCGGGATGTTTCACTGGATGTTCCTTCCTAAGGGGAGGCAAGGCGGGGTCGGTCCGTCGCTGTAGGAGGTGGGCGGACGGACCCCGCACGGGGCGCTACGGGGGTGGCATGAGGAAAACCAAGTCCAAGACGCAGCAGTGCGAGTGGTGCGGCAAACCGGTGCAGCAGCCGGAAGGCCGCTGGCGGAAGCGGCGTTATTGCAGCAAGGCACACCGGCGCAGGAACCGAATCGCGGAAGCGGTCTGGGAGTTTCTGGGCTTCTGGTAGGTCACGCGGCGCGCTGTTCCTCGGGGTAGGCGCAGAGGATGCACATCCCCAGCGACGTCGGGAGGCAGTAGTCGTAGACCACGCGGCACTTCGGGCAGGTGCGGCGCGCCAGCATCGCCAGCGCAAGCGCACCGCACCTGCGCGAAGTCATCGGCCGCACCGGCTTGGCCAGGTCGACGCGGTAGAGGTAGGCGACCTGCACCCCCGACTTGCGGCCCCGGTGGCGGCGCATCACCTGCGCGGCCACCGGCTGACCGCCCGGACGAAGCCCGTCCGCCCGCAGTTGGCGGCGGGTGGCGTAGCCGTCAGGGGCCAGGCGCCACGGGAACGTGGGCACGCCGTGTCGGGCGCCGGTGGGGTCGTAGCACTTGGCGAACGTCAGGGACGTCATGCCGCCACGGCCTCACCGGCGTTGACGGGGTGCTGGGCACGGCTGTCGGTCCGTTCGGCGAGCAGGGCATCGCGCACCTGCCGGGCCGGAACCGCACCGCAGTGCAGCGCCTTGCGCAGCGCCTCAGCGTTGATCGCGCTGTCGTCCCAGTCGGCCGTGATCGTGCGAGCTTCGGCGAGCAGGGCGGCCGGGGTGCGTTGCGGCGCGGCAGCCTTGGGCTTGGGCGACTGCCTGCGAGGCGCCTTCCGCGCCTCGGGCTTCGGGAGCTCCGGAGCCTGCGGCGGTGCGGGTGGCACGGGCATGTCGCCGGTGGCGGGGGTGAGTTCGCCCATGCGCAGCATCACGCGCTCACGCCGCGGGGTCTTTGCTCGCCAGTTGCGGCCGTAGGTCTCGCGCAGGTCCGCGCGGGCCAACTGCCGCTCCTTCTCCAGCCTCAGCGCCTCGCTGTAGGAGGTGACCTCCCACAGCGTCATGCGGCGCCACAACGCGAACGTGGAAGGGAAGGCGAGCAACCAGCGGGAGAACCGGATCTTCTCCATCCGCCGGCCGGTCGCAGCGCCGATCCGTACGGCGTAGATGTGCGCGCCGATCTCGGAGAACACCACCCACAACAGCGGCATCGTGCCGTGCGCCACCTTCGCGGACAGAGAGTGTCCGGCCGCGACGTTCAGTCCGCACGTGATCAGCGTCAGCGCCCAGGGCACGAGCCGCACCCACGCGAGCGCCATGTCCATCCGGATCAACAGCAAGTTGGCCACGGTGAACACCGGGATGGCCACGTCGATACCGACCGGCAGCATCCACGGCGCACTGAACCCCCACCGCACCGCGGCAGCCGACACCGCATCGAAGGAGGAGATCAGACCCAGCGCACCCACCCCAGCAGCGGCCAGCGCACCAACCCCTGCCAGGCCCAACTCAGGCTTCGTCAGGGGCGGAACGGCCGCACGCTCGTTGCTCTGTGCCGTGCCGGTCGCGGTCATGCCGCGCCCCCCCCTGGAAGGGAGGGTTGACCAGGCCGGTCAGCGTGGCGATCTCGTCACCGGTCAGCACCGTGTGCTCGTTCATGGCGTGCGCGGTGGTGCGGATCTCGTGCCACAGGTGGCCGACCTTGCGGCGGGCCATGCCCTGCACCATCCCCCACGACTTCCCGCCCGCCGGAACGTGACCACGACCGAGCCGGTAGCCGAAACGGGCCAGCACATCGATCGCCAGCTCACGGTCATGCTCGGCAGCGCACGCCGCGGAGCGCTCCGGGGTCCACAGCCCATATGCCAACGAGGACTACTCGCCGGGGAAGCGACTGCCGGCCGCTCGCCAACTCGCCAAGGAGCTCGGAGTGCAGCTCATGACCGTGCAGAGTGCGTACGGCCAACTCCGTGATGAGGGCTTGGTTCTCACCCAGCAGGGGCGAGGGACGTTCGTACGCGACCCATCGGCGCCGCTTGGCACCGAGCCCGGCAGTAGCCCTGCCTTCGCCGCCCTTGCGGGAGAGCTCAGCTCGATCCATGACGCCCTCCGACTTCTCGCTGAGCGTTTGGACCGGCTTGAGGAGATCGTGAGTAGCCAGACGCCACCTTCGCGGTGAGTACGTCCGCGCGCCTCAGCAGCCCTTCGACCGTGGCGCGCGCCTCGCCCAAACCCGCTTTGATCAGCGCGAGTTCAGCGGCGGTGAGGCCCGCCAGCCCGTTCTCTTGCTCAGTGATCCCTGGCATGCAAATGAGCATGGGCCCGCGAACGGCAGAGGACCCGGACAGACTGTCCGGGTCCTCTTGCCTTGCGGGTCAGGGATGTTGACGAGTCGTCACCGAGTTGCTTCGTCCACGGCATCCAGTACCGCAGCCCACGGGAGCTCCCGCCCCTCCGGTGCGGCTCGGGGCTCGTACAACGGCCACACGTCCGGCCCGTAGACCAGTCGAACTCCTGCTTGGCGCAAGGCGTCGGTGTGGCGCTGCCACGCAGGGTGTCGAGCATGCGCGGCGTTGACGCGAGGGAACACGACCACCGGCAAACCGAGAGTCCCCATAGCCTCGCCCACCTGCGTCAAGGCCTGGTTATCCATGAGGCCGCTCGCGAGCTTCGCGACCATGTTGGCTGAGGCCGGAGCCACGACATAGCAGTCAGCAGCCGGGTGCGGCCGGACCTCGCCAGGGAGGCGAGGTTCGTCACGGACAGGGAGTCCGGTCAGCTTCTCTAGCCGCTCGGTCTCCCCGCTCATCCGGAGCCAAACTCCCGCAGTGGGCGTCAGCGTCACGGCCGCCTGCCACCTACGTTCCATCGCTGGCTCGACCAGACCCGTACGGAGTGATTCCACTCCGCCGGCCGCCGAACCGACGACTCCCAGAACCCCGCGCTTGCTCGAACTCACTGCACCGCCCTGCACCGCTGAGCCATCACGAACACCTCGGACGAACGAGAGCCGCCGCTCACGGGCGATTGTTTGATCAGGTCCCGCAGCGTCTCGCGCACCCTGGGATTGTTGCGCACGAGCTGCGGGGCTGTGCGTTCGGCGGTGCGCAGCTCGGAGAAGGCCTCATCACCGTGTCCGGCAAGCGAGAGAGCGCGGCTGTAGTCAATGCGGTGCGAGACGCTGCGCTCCTGCGGCATGTGGTCGACGTCGATCCGGCCGTTCTCCACCACGTACGACACGTTGTCCAAGTCAAGCTCGATAGACAGCCGGTGGAGGATCACGTTCGTGGGACCGAAGCCGGTCTGCCAGTAGTTCTCATCCGAACCGAGATCGTCAGCGAGTTCCTCAGCACGGTCAGGGAGGCGGGTGGCAGTCGGGCGGTCCTGGTGCCGAGCCGCCGCAACGGCTGCCCGTAGGTGGATCATCCCGAGCAAGCTCAGTGCAGACGGATCACTCTCCGCCACCTGAGAGGCCAACCACGTCGCCGTGGTGTTGCCCAGCTCCATGGCATCTTCGTACCGACCGTTCGCGAGCAGCGCGTGCGTCCCGGACCGGGCGGCTGAGGCGAGAACCAGGGGGTCGTCGGACTCGTCCGCCGCACGCATCGCCCTCTCGGCAGCCAACCATGAGACATCGGACTCTCCGACCTTCGCCAGCGTCGTGGCTGCAAGGTGGTGCGTGCGGGCAGAGACGGCCCAGCAGTCGTGGCGGTCCTCCCCGCGGCGCCCAGCACGATCCTCTAGCTCCTGTGCGGTCTGGAGAAGCGCAGGAAGGGCCGCGATCACGCTGCCGAGCCGACCGGGCCTGGTAGTCGTTCCAAGCGTGCTCAACACGCACCGCCACGGGGGCAGGAGTGGGGAGCTGAACGTCTGCCTCTGGACCGAAGAGTAGGCGCGAGAGCCGCCGGGGGCTCATGAGCGCGTCCCGCACGGCCGGCACGTCGTCCTGATGCTTCTCGTCTTCAACCAGAAGGGTCTGACCGAGTAGGTCGCCAAGCGGTACTCGCAGGATGCGAGCCAGCTCCGCGAGCATGTCGATCCGCGGCAGCTTCCTACGGCCGGTCTCTGCCTTCGCGAGCCAGTCAGTGCTACGCCCGACCAGACCGGCCAGCACCTCTTGCGTGTAGCCGCGACGCTTCCGGTAGAACGCGATGCGCTCGCCGATGCTGAGGTGATCTCCAAGACCACGCATGGGGTGCTGCCTCCTGATGCTGTTAGGGGCGTGTTTCACGGTACAGAGCCGCTCAGGCGACGGGTAGACGCCCTTGGCGCCCCGCCGCGTCAGTACGAGCTTGCCGTGCCTAAGCAGGCGAGACCCGGACGGAATGTCCGGGTCTCTTTTCGCAGGTCACCCTTGGGAGCGCCGGGCTGTCTGTGGACCGTCAGAGGATGATCAGCAACGACCGGAAACGGTGGCTCCGCTGCAGGTCAGAAGCCGTGGCGTGGACATCACTTCAGGTCCCATGTTGTGACCTCCAGCGATACATGGCCAGCCTGTCCGACGTAACCACAGATCGCGGGCCCGTGCTCAATCGCAGTTGGCCACTCTGCTCAGCGATAGTTGGCCAGTCGGGTCCCGGACTGAACTGGCTTCGGACGAGAGCCTCAACCCCCAAGCCCGTGACAAGCCGAGGCGGCTGCTGGCCGAACTCCAGAACGGCCACGTGTCTGCGTATTCGCCGAGCGGTGCGGGCGCGGTCACCATTTCTCTCCACGGTCCGCAGCTTCTCGCGCGGGAAGCTCGTCGAGAGCGTCGCCGGTCTCCACGGCGCCGTTGAAGTTGTGCACCCTGATGGAGGGATGGCCCGCTTCGATAGGGTCGGGCACCTCGACATCCTCGTCCCAGTCGGAGAACCGGTCCGTAATCGGAGGAAGAGGCTCTGGTCGGGGATTTTGGTCCAGATGCTGCCGGGCCTGGTCAAGGAGTTCCTGCGCCTGCTCCAGCAACCGTTCGGCGTCGTCGGGCCCCGCCGCATCGACCTCGTACAGGCGCTCCAGGTTGGCAGCCAGAATGCCGATTGCGCGTAGAGGAGCCAGAACCCCCTGCACGCGGTGACGGTGCCACGCCTTCTCCCATTCGGTGCGGAAGCTGCGGAACAGTGCCTTCAGTTCCGAAGAGCGGTGAGTCAACTCGTTCCGGGTCTCCGGGGGCACGAGCGGGAGCAGCGTTCTCGCGATCTCTGCGGCCGGTTCCTCAGGGGCGGGAGAGACCGCAGCCTGGCCGGTGAGGACCCGGTGCACGGTCGAGCGCGGGACGCCGGACTCCTTGGAGATCTCGCGCACGGAGGGCCTGCCCGCAGCTTGGTAGAGCGTCTGCATGGCGCGGGAAAGGGATTCTGTGTCGATCGCTTCCTGCGAAGCCAGGCCGAAGCCTGCTTCTCGGGCTTCCTGCCGCGAAGCCCGTTCCTCCTGCCGCTTGAGGGCCTCTCGGTGCAGGGCTGCCAGCGCGCTTCGCTCTTCCGGCGGCAGCTGCGCGGCCGTGGCGATGGCCGAGACCACTTTCCAGCTGGGCACGCTCCGGCCGGACGCGGCCCGGGACAGGGTCGCCGTGCTGTAGTGCGTACGCGCGCTCAGCTGGTTGTACGAAAGTCCGGCCGCAGCCCGCATCTGCCGGAGCTGCTGGGCAAGGGCTCGAAGCGGCGGAGCGGAGTCCGGCGGGATCTGCTTTTCGGGCCGTGCCATCAGTGCTCACCTCCACGTTTGTCCCAGGTGCCTGTAATTACGTAGGCTACGGGACATCGGCCTGGTGTCATCGGGACTCGGGCCTCGCCCTTCAAGGGGACGCGCGTGACGACCGACGCCTGGGTCCTGTTCACCGTATTCGGCGTGCTCTTCGCCGTGGGGACCACGCTCACCACGTACCGCCTCGCGGTGGCCGACTCGCTCAGCTCGATCCCGCTGTGGTCCTGGACCGGCGGCACGTTCGTGGTCGCGGTGGGCGACATCGGTGCGGTGTACGGCTTGCTGCTCGACCTCACGAGCGGCGCGCCGAGCGGCAGCCGGATCGGCTGGACGGTCGCCTTGGTGGTCGCCGCGGTGATGTTCGCCGCCCTGGTCTTCAGCCTGACCGGCGGGAGCGCGACCGCCCCCACGCCGCGCTGGCTACGCTGGCGGTTCGCGGGCTGCGCCTTCAGCGGCGTGCTCACCGTGGTCGGGGTGGTCTGCGCCTTCGTGAACTGACGCGTCAGCCCCATCGGGCGCCGGGCGGAGCATGCTGTTCCTCCGGCGCCCCTTTCGTGCGGTCGAGGAGAGCCTCGTCGCGGTACGGCTTTCGGTCCCGGGACAATCCCCTCGGGGTACGCGTCATCCTCCACGGTGGGAAGGCCCTGCTGCCCGGCGTAGCGCCCTTGCCTCCGGCCAGCAACTTGAGACGCCGCGGCCGAGTGCGGCCTCTCGGGGTCTTTCGCCTGTGCGGCCCGCACATGCGCGGCGATGCCCTGTTGGTGGGCGACCCAGGAGCCTGCGAGGATCGACAGTGCGTCGCCTTCTCCGTAGAGACCGACAAAGTGGTCGTACAACTTCCGCGCGTACTCCGGCCACAGGTTCCGAGGGTCGCGCCGCAGGGTCGCGAGCGCCGCCCGGGGAGAGTGCTCCAATGCTGTGGTCACGTGGCATCCTCCGGCTCCAACTGCTCCCGGCAATCCGGGCACAGGTCGGGGGCCGTGCCCTCGATCTCCGATTCGAGGAACCACTGACGTGCGCATCCGGCACAAAGCACGAGCTCGTGCGAGGAATGCCGGGCAGCGCAGTAGAAGCAGTACAGCGTGTCAGACACCTCTGGGCTGTCCGCGAACACGACGCCTTCGACGAGGGCGAGCACGTGGCAGTGAGGGCAAACCCGTGTCACGGCGTTCCGGGCGTCGGGGGTGCCAAGGTAGTCGAAGGTGAGCATGGTGGCGTCGTGCCATGCCTGGTCGCAGAAGCGGCAGCGCCCCCCGGCAGGGACGACGACGAGGGCCCGCTGCTCGCAGGCCGGACACATGACCGCCTGGCTCCCGGCCAGCTCCCCCCGGAGCCGGTTCAGGCGCCGCTTGACGTAGGAACTGATGTTCCTGACGCCCTCGACCACCGGGGCCATGTCCCGGGCAGCCCGCTCGCGCTCTGATCCCTGAAGCAGCGGCAGCAGTTCGTCCTGCAAGAAGCGCATCAGGAAGTCGAGCACCCGGCCGGCGCGAGCCTCAACCGCGTGGGCCGGGTGGGTGAGGCCGTAGTGCTGGAGCGCGTTGCGGTCCTTGGCCAGCGCGTCGAGGGCGTCACTCTCCTTCTTGTCGATGGCGATGCCGACGACGTCGCACAGACGCTTCACCGCGGCTCCGGTGCCGCAGCTCTCGAAGTCGCCGCTGTCGAAGGCCGCCCGGGTCGCGGTGCCTGGGTCCTTGAAGACCAGGCTCCAGTGCTCGCGCAGCAGCCGGGCCTTCAGCAGCACCTCGACCGCGGCCTGTAGATGCAGGACCGCGTATTTCAGGTCGCGGTCGTCGACCGCCGACTCGTTCTCGTCCAGGCGCTCAACGACGCTGGCGAGGTAGTCGATGCCGTTGCGGACCGGCGGGAAGTCCAACTGTGGCGGCTGGGACGGGCGACCCGGCGGCACGTACCAGTGTCCGCCTCCAGCCGGAGCCTCCGACCGCGGTGTGTCGCTCGATTCGCCCGTCTGGACGGGGCCCTGATCCGACGTCAGCATGCCGACAGGATAACCGTGATTATCCTGTGACTTTTGGGTTGTCCAGTGCCGTGTACAGCGCACTTCCGAGGATGAACCGACTCCCACCGGAACGTGGATCTTCCACGGCCGGACCGAGTGGCCAGGTATCGCTGCGCGTGGCCAACTAACACTGAGCGTCACATATGTCGGCACTGGCGTGTCCCCCAAAATCGAACACATGATTGAATCCAAGTCATGGGATACGCGCCGTTTCCGCCAGACCTGATCCAGGCTCAGCGTGACTGGAACCGCACCCACGCAGCGCTGGAGCGCCGACCTATCCATACGACCGCTCTCCGACGTCGGTTGCAGCAACTCTCCGCCCGGCTCGCCTCCCATCCGTTCTGGGAGACACGATCCGGTCGGCCGCCCACCGCCAGAGTCGAGCTACGCCAGTGGGTCCGGGAGATGGAGGAGGCGGAGGATCGCCTCACGGAACGGCAGGAACGCATCCTGAAGTGCATCAGGGACTTGGTAGCCGACCGCGGAGAGGCGCCCTCAGTGCGGGAGATCGGCCAACACGTCGGGCTGTCGAGCGCATCGGCTGTCGCGTACCAGCTCGACAGGATGGAACAGCTCGGCTTCATCGACCGCGGATCGAGTCGCGGGAAGACCAGGGGCATCGCGCTGCGCTGGTGACCGTCAAGTAGCACCTCAGCACCTGAGCTCCCAGCACGCGCTTACGCCTTCAAGCCCAGCGGACCCTGCCCGCAGGCTGTGGCCGGCCGTCGAGTGGGTATCCGCGTCCACCCCCCCATGACGCTTGCTGACTACGTCGACTCGATCGGGGACGCTCGGCTTGTCGCCGACATGTTGGTCGGTGGGCAACAGCGCCTCATGATCTACCCGAGACGGGGCTTCATGATCGAGCAGGACATTCCCGGTGACATCAAAGCCGCGTACGAGCGGCTGCGCGACCGCGGCTTCACCAGTCGACTCGTACCGGAGACCGCAGAACCTGCCTGATGTTCTACTGCCTTCTGTCTGACGCGGCAGAGAAAGTCTGTTCTACGACACCGAGGTCCGCACTGTCGCTTTCCTCGCGAAACGCTTCAACCGCCTTGACCAGCAAGGTGAAAGCGTTATCGCCCGTGTATGGCCCAACCTCGGTTCGAAACATCCGGTACTCTCGACCGAGTGCGGTTGCGCGCTGCGAATCTAGAACTGCGCGATTATGTAGGCGAGTGAGCTGAATCCCGCCTTCGCAGATAAAGGCGAACGCTGCCACGAGCGCCGTGATGAGAGCTGGCCCTTTCATGAGTGCCAGGACCGGTGTTACGGCGGATGAGGTGAGGATCAGTAGCCTCAGCAGGCGGTACCACCTGAGGCGACCTCGCGCCCTCTGGCCCACGGTCTTGATCTCATCCTGAAGCTCACTCAGATATTGATTCCGAAAATCAGTTAGTGCCTTCTTTTTTTGCTCCAGCCCCTTATTTTCGACCCCGTTGACGGTCAGGGTTGAATTGTTAAATCCTACAGGGCGGATTAGTCCATGGCTGATTTGAACGTTCGATCCGCCAGGGAAATATGTGAAGGAAGTCGATGGGTTGACGGTGAGTGGCAGAGAGGATCCGCTGGAAGTGATGTTAATTCCGGATGATCCGAAAGAGGTGCTCGGCGTACTGGGAATTGTTAGGCCGGTAGAACTTTCCGTCCCACCCTTCTTTTCTGTAAAATCGCTTTTACCGTCCCTGTTTTTCGAATCGCCTGAATCGGTCATTGTGCTGGCTCCCTGAGCTTCCCTGGCAACACGGTTGGCCTAGTCTCCCAACGGTGAAGGCTGATGTGCCACTGTCCTGCGCGGATCATCGGCGCGGTTGGGAGGCGTGCCAGACCTTGGTAAGCCCGCCAAGTTGCTTCGGGAGGAGAGGAGCCGGTCTCACTTGTGGTCTCAATCGCGCCCTGTTCCGGGGAGGTCCACTGAAGTTCGTTGAAGTGCATGAAGTGCTCTGGCCAGGTGTGAGAGCCGTCTGGCGGACGTCAATGGACACCCCGGGACCAAGATCGAACAGCTTGTAATGCGTAGGTCGTCGGTTCGAATCCGACAGGGGGCTCACGCGTACGGGCGGGCCCTTTCGCAGGGCCCGCCCTTTTCGTGCGGCGTCTAAGCTCCGGGCCATGCGCGTACTGGTCTTGGAGGACGATCCCGAACTGGGGCCCGTCGTCGCAGCTCAGCTGCGGGACGCCGGGTTCGCGGTCGATCTTGCGCAGACCTTGGCCGAGGCGGATCTCAAGCTCTCCGTCAACGGTTACGACTGTGTCGTGGCCGACCGTTCGGTACCGGACGGCGACTCGCTCACCCTGCTCGCCGCGCACCGGCGGGCCGGATCGGTGCTGCCCTTCCTCCTTCTGACCGCGCTGGACGCGGTGAGCGACCGCGTGGCCGGTTTCGAGCACGGCGCGGACGACTACCTCGTCAAGCCCTTCGCCTTCGCCGAACTGGTCGTACGCGTAAGGGCGTTGTGCCGCAGGCAGCAACCGGCGCGTCCGCCGGTCCTGCGGGCGGGTGATCTGGAGGTCGACCTGCCTCGGCGCCGGGTGTCCAGGGGCGGGGTGCTGCTCAGCCTCTCCGCCAAGGAGTTCGCGGTACTGGAGGTCCTGATGCTGCGCGCGGGCGAGGTGGTGACCCGCACCGAACTGATCGAGAGCTGCTGGGACGAGGCGAGCGAGCCGATGTCCAACGTGGTGGACGTCCTGATCGGCCAACTGCGCCGGAGGCTGGGGCCGCCCGATGTGATCCGGACGGTGCGGGGGGTCGGTTACGTGCTGGGTGCGGGCGGCGAGGAGTGAGGCGTTGCGAGCCGCCGTCGCCGGTCCTCTCGCCCGCCGTGGCCCGGCTGCGGCGTACCCGGCGGCTGATGACGCTGCTGTTCGCCTCGACCACCGCCGCCTGTCTCGTCGTACTCGCCACGGTCGCGATCCGCATCGATGCCGGATCCCGCCGTTCCGGTCTTGACCACGACGTCGGCAGCCGCGCGGCCGGGCTGTCGCGGGCGGTGTGGTTCGACGCGGGGGTGTTGCACCTGGAGCCGTTGCGGGAGGACGAACTCGCCCGGGGCGCCGAGGTGTTGGCGGTACTGCAAGCGGCGCCCCGGAAGTCGCCGTCGGTGCGCAACGTCGTCCCGGCCCGTTCGGCGCTGCCCGCCGCGGACCGACTGGACGACGTCTGGCGGAGTGTCCTCGACGAACAGGAGACCGTCGTCCTCAGCGCGCCCTCCGCGCGGGGCGCGCGGTTGCGCTGGGCGGCGGCCCCGGTCTGGGACGGCGACCGGATCGGCGCGGCCGTGCTGGTCGGCACGGAACTGGCGCGCGGCGAACACGACCACGACGTCCTCGTGCGCTGGCTGGCGCTCGGCTGCACGGCGCTGGTCTGCTGCGCGGCGGCCGTCGGCCATCTGCTGTCCGGGCGGGCGATGCGGCCGGCGCTGCGCGGGCTCGGGCAGCAGGAACAGTTCCTGGCCGAGGCGGCACACGAGCTGCGTACGCCGCTGGCGACCCTGCGGCTCGTGGTCGAGCGGGGTGGTTCCTCCGACGAGGCGCTGCGCCTTGTGGACCGGCTGAGCCGACTGGTCACCGGGCTGCTCGCCAGGGCCCGCCTGGAGTCCGGCGCGCAGCGCGTGGAACTGGTGCCGCTGCGACTTGACCAGCTGGTGGAGACCACGGTCGAGGAACTGCCGGACCACGAGAGCGTCACGGTCACGTCCGAGCCGGCGGTGGTCCTCGGCGACCCGGACCTGCTGGCCCAGGCGGTCCGGAACCTGGTGGAGAACGCCCAGAGGCACGGCGGACCGGCGGGTTCGCCGGTGGAGGTGACGGTCGGGGCGGGGCTGGTGACGGTGCGGGATCACGGGGCGGGGGTGCCGGCGGCGGATCGGGAGCGGGTGTTCGGGCGGGGGGTCACCGGGCGGCCTGCGGCGGATGCGGGTGCGGGTGCGGGCGGGGGAGATCGGCGGGGGTCGGGAGCCGGGCCGGGGGCTGGAGCCGGTGCGGGGGCGGGTGCGAGAGCTGGATCGGGTTCGGGGGGTGCCCTGGGTGGGGGAGCTGGCTCGGGTCTGGGCGCTGCCTCGGGTGTGGGAGCCACCCCGGGCGCGGGTGCCGCCGCCGACACAAGCGCCGCGGGTACCGGTGTCGTGGTGGGTCCTGGAGGCGCCTTGGGTGCGGGAGCTGGCTCGGGTCTGGGGGCGACCTCGGGTACGGGAGCCGCCCCAGCCCCAGGCGCCCTAGGCTCAGGCGCCCCAGCCCCAGGCGCCGCAGGCACTGGTGCCGGGCTCGCCATCGTTCGTTGGGTCGCCGAGTTGCATCACGGCACCGCTCGCCTCGCGGACGCGCCCGGCGGGGGACTGCTCGCCGAGTTGCGGATTCCGACGCACACGCCTTCGGCGTAGATCCCTGCGCCCTCGCCCCGCACCCGCATCCGCCGCAGGCCGCCCGGTGACCCCCCGCCCGAACACCCGCTTCCGTCGAACCCCCACCCCTCCTCATCGTCATCTCATGAAGCCCCCGGCACCGTGAGCGCATGAACTCTTTGCGTACCCCGGGGCTGGTGGTCACCGGTGCTGCCGCGGGGCTGGGTGTCCTGCTTGTCGGCGTGAACGTGTTCGGGGTGCCCTTTGACGGCTCCCGCACGCCGGCGGCGACCGACGTGGCCGTTCGGGTCGATCAGGTCGGTTATCTGCGGGGCGAGACGAAGGAGGCGTATGTGATGGGGTCCTCGAAGGCTCTTGCGGGCGCCCGTTTCAAGGTGGTCGACGTCGAGGACGAGGACAGGACGGTCGCGGCGGGGCGGCTCGGGGCCGTGACCGGTCGTTGGAACGCGAAGTACCCCTCGGTGCGCACCGCCGACCTCTCCGCGCTGAACACACCCGGCACCTATCGCATCGTCCTCACCGGCAGCGCGGCGGGGCGCTCGCCCGTCTTCCGGATCGCCGGGGCGCGTGAGTTGATGACCCCGCTGGTCCGGGACAACGTCCGGTTCCTGCAGGCCCAGCGCGACGGAGCCGACGTGCTGTCCGGCGGTCCCCTCAGGCACGGTCCGTCCCATCTCGCCGACGAGGACGCGACCGTCTACGCCGATCCGGAGTACGACGAGGAGGGCGACGAGCTGCTCGACGGGGGGTTGACCCCTGCCGGTGATCAAGTCGACGTCTCCGGTGGCTGGTTCGACGCGGGGGACTTCCTCAAGTTCACCGGCACCACCTCCTACTCCGTCGCCGAACTGCTCCTCGCCCAGCGGGACTTGCCCGACATGAAGGAGCTGGCCGCCGAGGCCACGCACGGGTTGGACTGGCTGGACAAGATGTGGGACGGGGACAGCGGGACGCTCTACGCCCAGGTCGGCATCGGCGCGGGCAACGACGCCGTACGCACCGATCACGACGTATGGCGGCTGCCGGAGGCCGACGACCGGCTCGACGTGTCACCCGGCGACCCGGACTACACGATCAAGCACCGCCCGGTGTTCCGCGCGAACGACCCGGGCGAGCCGATCACCCCGAGCCTGGCCGGACGCGTGGCCGCGGTCTTCGCCCTCGCCGCACAGCGCGTCGCCGACACCGACCCGGACGAGGCACGGGAGTGGCTGGACAAGGCCGCCGCCGTCCACGACCTGGCCGACACCGAACACGACCCCGACGAACCGCTCGTCACCGCCTTTCCCAGCGCCTTCTACCCCGAGGACTCCTGGCAGGACGACATGGAGTTCGCCGGTGCCGAACTCGCCCTGGCGGCGAGGATGTTGGGCGATGACCGGGAGGGTGAGTGGACCGATGAGGCGGCCCGCTGGGCCCGCGCCTATCTCGACTCCGACGTCAAGGGCACCCTCAACGTCGCCGACGTCAGCGCCCTGGCCCACGTCGACCTGGCCACCGCCCTGGACGGCGACCGGGCGAACGGCATCGGGGCGGAGGACCTGTACAAGGACCTGCGCCGCCAGTTGGAGGACGGTGTCGATCGCGCCGGGCACGATCCGTTCGGAGCGGGCGCTGTCTACGACGACTTCGACGCCGTACCGCACACCTTCGGTCTGGTGGCCACCGCGCGCCTCTACGCCAAGGCCACCGGCGACACCCGGTACGCGGCCTTCGCCGGGCAGCAGCGCGGCTGGGCGCTCGGCGCCAACGCCTGGGGCACCAGCTTCATGATCGGGGCCGGTGAGGTCTATCCGCACTGCCCGGAACACCAGTTGGCCAACCTCCGCGGCAGCCTCGACGGCAAGGGTGCCATCCTGCGGGGCGCGGTGGTCAACGGCCCCAACGCCGCTGACGAACTCGCCGACTTGAACGGCTTCTCCACTATGAGGAAGTGCTCCGCGGGCCCGCCGGAGGGTGCCTGGAGCGACTTCGACGGCAAGGGTGCGCGGTACGTGGACGACGTGGGCGCCTGGCAGACGGTGGAGCCGGCGCTGGACTTCACGACGACGGCGTTGCTGGCCTTCGCGCTGACATAGCCGCCGCGTACACCGCCCGCGCCAGGTCCGGCCGGGTCAGCACCTCCGCGTTGTCGACGAACTGGTCGACCGAGCCGACGAGTTGGAGCCGCTTGAGAGCCGGGTCGGTGATGCGGGCGGTGAGGGCGCGGGTGAACCGGTGCGGTGGGGCGGTCGGTTCGACGCGGTCGGTCAGACCGAGCTGGTTGTGCAGGCCGGCGACGATCTCGTACGCGTGGGCCAGATGCTTCTCGCGGCCGTGCCGGTCGCCCGCCGTGACGGCGGCGGTCAGCACCGGGGCGAGACGGTGCCCGGCGGAGGTGTGGGCGAAGGCGGTGCCGAGCCATTTGCCGTACGGCGGATAGCGGCGGTCCATCAGGAGGCACAGGCGCATCAAGTCGCGTACCAGCCGGGCCGCGGCGACCGCGGAACCGATCTCGTCGCCGACCTCGCCGCAGCGCCCGACGAGGGCCTCCTCGCGCGAGACGCGCTGCCATTGGCAGGCCAGCACGTGCAGCCAGATGTCGTGCGGGTACCAGCGCAACGCGGCCCGGGCGCGGGCGAGTTCGCCGAGGCCGTCGTGGAAGACGGCGCCCGCGGTCACCTCGGCGAGCAGTTGGGTGGGGGTCGCCAGCCAGTCCCGCGGGGTGAGGTGCGCCGGGTCGAAACCGAGCGTCGCGGTGAACCAGGGCGCGGTGTGCGTGACTTCGACCCCGTCACGGACCGGGCGGCCGTGGAAGGTGTCCGGGAGGTGTTCGGCGAGGACGTGTCTGATACGGCCGGCGCTGCGGGGGACGTCGTGGCGGTGGAGGAAGAGCTGCAGACGGAGGGGGCGTGCGCGGTCGGGGGAGTGGGCCGCGGGGTGATCCGGGGAGTGGGCGGCGGGGCCGGTCGTGTCGAAGCCGAGCACCTCGGAGCCGCTGCCCAGGCGGGCGGCGGAGTGGGGAATCCCGGGAGCGGCTTCCTCCAGCAAGGGGCGTACGGCTTCGATGTACAAGCGCCGGGAGAGCTCGAGACCCGAAAGGAAGGGCGGCATATGGGTGTTGCTCATGTCAGGGAGCCGTGCCCATTCCGTGAGGGGGCATGCGGAACCTTCACAGTTCTGACCGTGATCCTTCGACTTCGACCGTGACGGGTACTGCCTTTACGGGCGGTGAGGCACGTTGGAAGGTTTCATTCCACCGACGCCGCCGCAACGGGGCCGCGACTCACTACAGTGCGAAGGATGAACGCATACGAAGCTCCCGTCCGGTTCACCCTGTTAGGGCAGGTCGGGGCCTGGTGCGGTGAGCAGGAACTGGATCTCGGTCCACCCCAGCAGCGAGCGCTGCTGGCGGCGCTGCTCCTGCGCTGGGGCCGCCCGGCCACGCTCAGCGAACTTCTCGACGCCGTCTGGGGCGAGAAGCATCCGGCGGCCGCCGTGTCCGTCGTACGGACCTATGTCTCGCGCCTCCGCAAGGCGCTGGAGCCCCGCGGGGGCACGGCCGCCGGATCTCCGCAGGTCCTGGTGTCGGTCGGGGACGGATATCTGGTCCGGGTCCATGAAGACGCCCTGGATCTGGCCCTGTTCGAGAAACGGGTGGCGGAGGCGCGGAAGCTGCGCGCCGACGGCGAACTCACGGCCGCGGCTCAGCTGCTGCACGCCGCGCTCGACGAGTGGCCGGGCGAGGCCCTGGCCGGACTCCCCGGCCCGCTGGCCGAGTCCGAGCGCCACCGGCTGCAGGAGGTACGGCTGACCACGCTGGAGACCCGGCTGACGCTGGACGTCGAACTCGGCCGCCACGGAGACGTCATCGCCGAACTGGCCGCGCTGGCCGGCCGGCATCCGCTCCGGGAACGGCTGTGCCACCTCCTCATGGTCGCGCTGTACCGGTCCGGGAGGCAGGCCGAGGCGCTGGCCGCCTATCGCGCGACCCGCAGCACCCTGGTGGCCGAACTGGGCATCGAGCCCGGCGCGGCACTGCAGAGCCTGCACGACCGCATCCTGGCGGCCGACGCGTCCCTGCACCCCGACCCGTCCCACCAGCCCGCCGCACCCGAAGTACCGGACGCGTCCCCGCCGTTGGAATCCGCTCCGCGCCCGGACCCGACGGAGGAGCCGGCTCTGCCGGCCACCGCGTCGCACACCGCGCGCCCCGCGCAACTGCCCGCCGACCTGCCGACGTTCGCCGGCCGGGAGGCCGAACTCGACCGCGTACGGGCCCTGTTGCCCGACGACGGGCCGCCCTCGGCCACCGTCCTGATCACCGCGATCGGCGGCATGGCCGGCATCGGCAAGACGACCCTCGCCGTGCACTGGGCCCACGAGATAGCGGATCGTTTCCCCGACGGTCAGCTCTACATCAACCTGCGCGGCTTCGATCCGTCCGGTTCGATCGTGACGCCGGACGAGGCCATCCGTATCTTCCTGGACGCCCTGGGCGTCCCGCCGGTGCGGATCCCGGCCCGGCTCGACGCCCAGGCGGCGCTGTACCGCAGCAGGCTCGCCCAGCGGCGGGTGCTGATTGTGCTCGACAACGCCCACGACACCGACCAGGTACGGCCGTTGCTGCCCGGCTCGCCCGGCTGTCTGGTCATCGTCACCAGCCGCAATCAGCTCACCGGCCTGGTCGTGAGCGACGGGGCGCATCCGCTGGCGCTGGACCAGCTGACCTCCGCCGAGGCCAACGAACTGCTGGTGCAGCGGCTCGGCAGCGAGCGGCCGGCGGCGGAACCGCAGGCGGCGGACGAGATCATCACGCGGTGCGCCCGGCTGCCGTTGGCGCTGGCCATCGTCGCCGCCCACGCCGCGACCCACCCCGGCTTCCCGCTCAGCGCCATCGCCGAGGAACTGCGCGAGAGCCACGGCAGCCTCGACGCGTTCGCCGGGGGCGGCGACGTCACCATCGACGTACGGGCCGTCTTCTCCTGGTCGTACAAGGCGCTGTCCGCACCCGCCGCGCGGCTGTTCCGCCTCCTGGGGCTGCACGCCGGACCCGACTTCGGCGCGGCCGCCGTGGCCAGCCTCGCGGGTCTGCCGCTGCGCGAGACCCGCGGCCTGCTCGTCGAACTCACCCGCGCCCATCTGCTCACCGAGCGCTACCCCGGCCGCTACACCCTGCACGACCTGCTGCGCGTGTACGCCGCCGAGCGCGCCCATGTCGACGAGACCCCGCAGGAGCGGGAGCAGGCCGTCGGACGGGCGTTCGCGTGGTACCTGCACACCGCCGACGCCACCTGCCCGCACCTGACGCCGAACCGCCGCCGGCTCGTCCTCGACCCGCCGCCCGAGGGGTGCCGGCCGCTGGAGTTCACGACGTACGACCAGGCCCTGGCCTGGTGCGAGACCGAGCGGGCCAATCTGGTCGCCGTGGTCCATCAGGCCGCCGAGAGCGGGCGGGTGGGCATCGCCTGGCGGCTGCCCGCGGTGCTGTGGGGGTTCTTCTACCTCCGCAGCCACATACAGGAGTGGTTCGACTGCGCCGGGACGGGACTGGCCGCCGCCCGCGCCGCCCAGGACCGCCAGGGCGTGGCCCAGGGCCTCGCGGACGTGGCGGCCGCCCTGCGTCACTCGGGGCAGATCGAGGAGGCCATCGACCACCTCCGTCAGGCGATGGCGGCCTACCGGGACATCGGGGACACCGAGGGCAGGTCGTCGGCGGTGGGCAACCTCGGCGACGCCTACCTCCAGGCCGGGCAGTTCGACAAGGGCGTCGAGTACACGCGCCGGGCACTGGCCGTCTACCGGGCCACCGGCAGCGTCTGGGGGGAGGGCATCGCCCTGTGCAACCTGGGTGACGCCTACCAGCGCCAGGGCCGCTACGACGACGCCATCGAGGTGCTGGAGCAGGCCCAGGTCGTCCTGCGCGCCGGCGGCAACCGCTGGGTGGAGGGCCTCGCGCTCGACATCCTCGGCACGATCCACAGCCGGCTCGGCCGCCACGGCGAGGCGGTCGAGTACTACCACCGGGCGCTGGAGACCCACCGTGACATCGGCAACCGCTGGGGCGAGGGCCACACCCTGGGCAACCTCGGCGGCGCCCAACTCGCCGCGGACGAACGGAAGGCGGCCGTCGACAGCTGGCGCCGGGCGCTGGAGATCTTCGTGGAGTCGGACCACCCGGACGCGGAGAAGGTCAGCGAGCTGCTCCGCCGGCTGGAGGACGGGGAGGGCACGGCGGAGGAGGTACTCGTGCCGGACGCCGCGCCCGGGCCGACCACCTGACATGGGCCTCCTTCGATCGAGGGTGTACTCGGACAACGGGTGGTCGGCCCGGAAGGTTCAACGACTCGCCGGACGGGACGAGTTGCTGATGGTGGACGCGCGGCTCGTCGACCTTGTGAGGGAGCCCGCGTCCAGGTCGGACGTGCTCGCGCTGCTGGTTCGCTGCCATTGAAAGTCCGTCCACGCCAGCTGGCCCACAGGACTTTCCGGCAGGGAGGGAGAAGACCGCGTGATGTCCCGCGACTGCTCTGCGCTCTCGCGCAGCGACTCCCTCATGTACGCGTTGCTCGCGTACTCGAGGACCGTGGGCATGCTCCCGGGCGATTCCTCGACGGCCTTCCTCAGCTTGTCGTCGGTCCTGATCAGGTGGAGAACAGCGTCCTCCACCTGCTCCCGGTCGCGCTGCGCGCGTACCGCGTCACTTGGACCCGGCGGGTTCCGGGTCGGTGAATGCGGGGGCCCGCCGGGGGAGTTGGGTGGGTGCCCGGGGACGGGAGAGGAGTTTCCCCCGGGCCGCGTGGCGAAGGACCGGCTTGTTGTCAGGCCGCGGAGGAAGGCGAGGAACTTGTCGAACAGTCGCCGCAGAGCCCCCGGCCCCTGCGGCGAACTCCTTGTGCTGTCCTGGTGCGATTCCGGTTCCTCCTTTCTGCCGTACTCCCTCCCGATCAGTTCTCGCGCCTGCTGCTCGATCTCGGGGGACACCTGGCCCTCCTGTCCTGATCAGGGAGCGGGAGACTTTGTCAGCTGCTGTACGGGCAGGACCGGCTTCGGTGCGTCGGTCGTCGAGGTGGAGACCTGGTGAGTCGCCCTGATCGTCGGACTGAGGTCCTGCACGGCCTTGGCCCTCAGGTCCTGCCGGATCTCGGTCGAGTCCTGGATCAGGGCATCCATGCCGGAGATGAATTTCTGGTGGTACTTCGCCTGCGCCGCGGTGAGATCGACCTTGGATGCCGGATTGAACGGATGCTGCGCGTCGATGACGTGGGCGAAGTCGATGAGTTTGGCGTCCACCGTCTTGGGGGTGCCCGTCGGGGCGCCTTTCTCATCCCCGTGCACGGAGAACACACTTGAGGCGATGAAGCCCAGTTTTGAAGTGTCGGCGGCAGTCCGGATCGCGGTCATCTTGTCGATCAGCTGGTCCCACACCTTGGGGTCGTCCGAGAACCTCCTGAGGATCTCCTTCGACCGCGCACCGCTGAACACGCGGGTCTGATGCGCGTCGGTACCCGCCACGACCCGCCAGCCACGGAACGTCGACCCGGTCATCAGATCACCGCCGACCGCGAACTTGAAGCTCTTGAAAGCGGCCTGAAAGGCGTTCTTGCCCTGCTGGGCCCGATTCTCGTCGTAACTGGTCGTGGCATTCCCGACCTTGGTGTCCAGGACCTTCTTGTTGTCCAGACCCGCGGTGATGTTCTCGATGTACACGTTCTGTGTGTCGTCGAGCCGAGTGCCCTGCGGCAGGTCGGAACCCAGCAGATCACGGGCTCCCTGGGCGTCGTAGGAGTTCGGGACGACCTCCTTGAAACCCGAGTACGCACCCTCGCCGTTCCTGACGCGGCGATAGAATTCGTGTTCCACGGATCCGGCGGGCGCGGGCTTCTCCAGGATCCGGCCTTCGGTTCCGATCGGCCTGATCCCGCCATGGCCGCCGGCATTGAGCTCCGATGCGCTTGCCTTCGGGGATCCTTGTGGCGATACCTTCGGTGATCCCTGCGGCGTCCCGGGGTTGGATTTCGCTCCTTCCGTCCGAGCAATCTCCAGGTCTCGTTCGAGCGCCGAGTCCTCCACCTCCACGAGCTTCGGTGCCTGCTCGACATCCATCGGTGTCGTCACGTGGTCCACACCCTTTCTTCTCCCAGTGGAGCCAATTGGTTCCGCCCGGCACAACGGCCCTGAACGCGGACCCGGTTCATTCGACCGGGGCAGAAATTTCCGCGAAGGGGTCCATGTCGTCGACGGTCGGTGTTTCCTTGGCGCGGTGCATTCCAGGCTTGCAGCCGGCGAACGGGCCCTGTGGGTCACGCAGGTTGTTCATGACCACGGCCAGATGGTCGCGATGCCAGCTCGCCGGTCCCGTCATCGGCGAGCCGGGGCCCGTCAGTTCGCCCCAGGCCAGCCAGAGGCCGTGGAGTTGGGCGACCGCCTCGGGGTGTTCCCACCAGCGTGGGCACCAGGGGGACGCGGACGTGACTTCCCTGCCGTAGACCGGCAGCAGCACGTGGTGGGTCCAGAGGGTCAACTTGCGTAGGGCCAGGGCGTATTCGCGGCCCTGGAAGTAGAGGATGAACTGCGGGGGGTCAGGCGTCCTCTCCTTGGACTCCGCGGTTTCCGTGGTCTCGGTGTTCTGCGTCGACGTCGTCGACATTGGTCCTCCTGCGATGTCCGGGATGCTCGCGGTCAGTTGTCACGCGTCCGGTCGGACCACCCCCAGGATCTCCATCGACGCCGCCGGGGAGACGTACACCCAGCGGCCGGGGCGAGGGGCCTGGATTATCTTTCCGTCGCCTGTGTAGAGGGCCACGTGGCTGGCGTCGGAGAAATAGATGATGAGGTCGCCGGGGCGCATTGTGGCGATGGGGACGTGTTTCAGCTGGGCCCATTGGAGTTCCGATGTGCGGGGGATCGTGACGCCCGCTGCGAGCCACGCCTGAGAGGTGAGGCCCGAGCAGTCGAAGGAGTCCGGGCCCTCGGCGCCCCAGACGTACGGCTTGCCCAGTTGCTTCGTGGCGTAGGCGATGGCCTTTCGGCCCGCCGGGGTGGCCTGCGTGCCGACCTGGTCGAGGATGCCCGTGTCCACCCACTCCGCCTGGGCGTCCGCCGCCTCCTGTGCCTCCAGGGCCGCCAGTTGCTCGCGCTGCTTCTCCGCCAGGCTCGATTCCAGTCTTTTCGCGGCTGTGATGTGCTGCTCGATCGTCCTGCGGTCGGCGGACATGGTCCGGCGGTTATTCTCAAGGCGCTTCAGTTCGGCGGACGCCTCGTCGGTGCGGGTGCGGAGCTTCTCGCGGGTCCCCCTGAGTGCCTTGACCAGTTCCTGCGTGGACTGCTGCGCCCGGCGGGTCAACGTCGCGTTGTCCAGGGCGCTTTCGGGGTCGTCGTCCAGCACGAACTGCACCTCGGCGGGCAGGCCCCCGCCCCGGTACTGGGCCGCTGCCGCCGCTCCCGCCAGGGAATTGAGGCGGGTCAGGTTCGACTCGGTCGCCTGGATGCGGGACCTGAGCGTGCCGACTCGCCTCTCCTGCGCTCTCACTTTCACATCGACGGCGTTGTACTTGTCCGTCGCCACCTCGGCGTCGTGATAGAGGCGCTGGAGCTCGGCCTTCACCTCGGTGAGGGTCGTCGGTGTCCTGGGCTCGGCGCCGGCCGGTTGCTGGATCGCCGCCGTCAGGGCGATGGCCAGGGCGACGGCCGCCGTCGTCCGGTGGCCGTGCGGGCGTGGAGTCCATGTCCATGGGGTCATCTGGGCCGAAGCTCCCTTCGTTGGCTTGGGTCGTCTCCACAACGGGCCCTCGGGGGGCGGTGGTTCAAGGAGTGCCTGAACCGGGTGCGGGCCGCGGCCCGTTGTGCGGGCGAGGAATTTCCGCCGGTGAAAGGGGCTGTATGGACGCGGAGTTGGCGCTGCTGGCGTTGTGCACGGGGTGCGGGCTCGGCTTTCTGCTGCTCGCCCTCCGGTCGCTGGTCGTGGTCGGGCGGTTGTGGGCGCGTGGGCTGCGCGTGATGGGGGTCGTGACGCCTCGGGGGGCCGGTGACCGGCGACCGGGCGGACTCGTGGCGTTCTGCGACCACTTGGGGCGGCATCTCCTTCTCGAACCTGGCCGGTACGGGGCGTTGTGCGGATTGCCGCCGGTCGGCGGGAGCGTGCCCGTGGTGTACGTCCGGGAGCGGCCCACCGCTGCCCGGCTGTGGACGGTGCGCCATCTGCTGGCGCCGGCCTTCGGCTGGTTCCTGTCCTCGGCCCTGGCGTTCGGCACGGGGGTGGTGGTGTCGCCGTGAGGCCCGACGGCAGGTCGGAGGACCGGATCCCTGAGCTCGACATCCTGCGCGGGTTCGCCCTGTGCGGGATCCTGCTGGTCAACGCCGAGCTGATGGCCGGGCCGGAGGTCGTGTTCGGAGGCGGCGGGGGCGGGTCCGGTGGCTTCGCGCTCGACCGCCTGATCGCCTGGCTGGTCACCGCGCTCGTGACCGCCAAGTTCTACCCGCTGTTCGCGTTCCTGTTCGGGTACGGGTTCGTGTGTCAGATGCGGGCGGCGGAGCGGGCCGGCGTCCCGTTCGCGCCGCGTCATCTGCGGCGCACGGGTGGGCTGTTCGCGATCGGCGTGCTGCATGCCGTGCTGCTGTATCCCGGCGACATCCTCACGACGTACGCCGCGCTCGCGCTTCCCCTCTTCGCCCTGCGCGGCATCGCGCCCCGCACCGCCCTGCGCGTCGCCGCCGGGCTGGTGGTGGGGCTGTCGGTGCTGCTGCTCGGGTACGGGCTGCTGGTCGTGGCCGCGACAGGCACGCCCGCCGCTTCTCCCGGGGACCCGTTCGCCGCCGCCCTCCGCGGGGACGCGCCGTCCGTTCTGCGGGCGCATCTGCGCGCACTGTCGGCCGCGCTCGGCGCGAACGTGCTCTACTCGCCGCAGATCTTCGCCATGTTCCTGACCGGACTCGCGGCGGCCCGGCTGCGGATCCTGGAGCGCTACGGGCGGGACGCGGTGTGGCTGCGGCGAACCGGCCTGCGCTGTCTGCCCGTCGGGCTCGCGGGAGGTGCGGTGACCGCCCTCTGCGCCAACGGGCCCCTCGACGGGCGCTGGTTCCTCGTCGGACATGCCGTCGGCGTCCTGACCGGACCCGCGCTGACGGCCTCGTACGCCTGTGGTGTGCTGTTGTTCGTGCGTGGCCGGACGGCCGGCGTGATCGCCGGCGCCGGCCGTCTCGCACTCACCCACTACCTCACCCAGTCCCTCGTCCTGGCCTGGGTGTTCACCGGCTACGGCCTGGGGCTGTACGGCCGGGTCGGGGCCGGCGCCGTGGTGGCGGGGTGCGTGGTGCTGTACCTCGTCCAACTCGCCGTCAGCCGACCGCTGTTGGCCCGCGCCTCGCACGGGCCGGCCGAACTCCTTCTGCGGACCCTCACGCTGGGGCGCCGTCCGGCTCGTGCACCGGCCGCTTGTCCAGCGACAGCGCCTCGCTCGGGAGCAGCCGACGGGCCGCGCGTTCCGTGATCGCCGCCGTCTCCGCCTTGGCCGCCGCCGAGATGGCGTCCGCGCCGGGCTCCTTGTACCAGGGGCGGAGGCGGATCAGGGCCGGCTTGACGCCGGTGGCCAGGAGCAGGGCGGTGCCCTTGGGGAGGGCCCGGATGCGGTCGGGGGGCAGCACGGCCTCCTGGCGGTAGGAGTACGAGCGTGAAGTGCCGTCCTTGCTGCGGGAGACGCTCGGCGTGCGGACGTCGTGCTGGCCGACCAGGGTGGAGATCTTCTGGACGAAGTCGGCGTCGTCCAGGCCCGCGCCGAGGAGTTTGACGGTCGCCGCGCTCCACAGCGCGTCCATGCCCATCTCGCCCCAGACCCGGGCGCCCTGGCGGTAACTCTGCAGGAGCGTCACGACGTTGATGCCCCGGGAGCCGAAGTGGGAGTAGAGGTCGGGCAGATCGGAGATGCGGCAGACGTTGGCCGCCTCGTCCAGCACCGCGGTCAGGGGCGGGTCCAGGCGGCCTCCCATGCGTTCCGCCGCCACCACGCCCGCCCGCATCGTCGCGTCGGCGATGCCCGCGATGACGCCCGCCGCCGAGCCGCCGCCGTCCTTGGACAGCAGATAGAGGGTGTCCTTGGACAGGACATGGCGGTCGGGGCGGAACTCGGGCAGCTCGGGGTCAGGGGTGACCCAGGCGAGGATCTCGGGGTCCAGCAGGCAGGAGACGGTCTGGCGGGCGGTCTCGTAGATGCCGTCCCGGGTCTCCACCGCGCCGCGGACCGTGCCCTGCAACTGCTCGGCCATCGCGATGAGTCCGGTGTCGCGGAGCAGGTCGACCGGCGTGCGGTCGGCCGGGTCGGCGAGCCACGCCAGGAGGTCGACCACCGAGGCGCCACCGCGGGCGGCGGCCAGGAAGAGGGCCGTGAGGGTGTTCTGGGCGGCCGAGATCCAGAAGTCCTTCTTCGCGGTGTCGTCGTTCACGGACGCCACGAAGTGGCCTGCCAGGCGGCGGGCGCTCTCGATGGTGTCGCACTCGCCGAGCAGGTTCCACCACATGGCACGCGGGGTGTGCGCGATGCCCTGCGGGTCGAACGTCCATACCGTGCCCGCCTTTTCGCGCTCCGCGCGGGTGACGGCGTACACGTCGGACTTGTTGGAGGTGAGCAGGACGGCGCCCTGGGCGCGCAGCACCCGGGGGATGGCGATGCCGGTGGACTTGCCGGCGCGCGGGGCCATGAGGTCGAGCTCCACGTCCTCGTAACTGCTGCGCAGCTCCGGGCCCTTGGGGTCCAGGTCGCCGAGGAGGTTGCCGGTCTCGTCCGGGTGCACCTGCTCGCGGCCCTTGAGGGTGGGGCGCAGGTCGCGGGCGCGGGCCTCGATGCCCGCCGGGCACATCGAGGCGAGTTCACGGCGGCCCGCCAGGCCCTTGGGGGCGGACCGGTGGTTCAGGAGGAGACGCAGGGCCAGGGCGACCGGGACCGCGATGAGCGCCGGCAGGCCGAGCATGCCCGCGTAGACGACGGCCGGCGGTGCCTGCGGCCACAGCGTGGCCGGGCCGTCGCCGACCAGGTGGGAAACCGTGGACATGGTGAACGGCGGGGCGTCGAAACCGTAGCCGCCGACTCCCGCGCCGAGAGTGCCGCCGGCCCAGGCGACCGTGAACAGCGCGAGCGAGACGCCGGCGATCGCGACCAGCGCCCAGGGCAGCTGCTCGCTCATGTCACCGCCGCCGCGCGGGCCGCTCACGCGGTCCACCGCCCGGCGGCGGCCTGCGGGTCCGGCGTACCCGGGAAGGGGAATCCGTCGGGGCCCGGTTGCTGGAGCGGTGTGCCCGGGTGGCCGTAGGGGCCGGGCTCCTGGCGCGTCCCGCGCGGGAAGCCGTCAGGTCCGAGTGCGGGCCCGGGTTCCTGGAACACTCCCCGCGGCCCCTCCTGCGCGGCCCTCGCCACCTCCCCGGCGGCCCGGGCCACCGCCTGTTCGACGGCCTCCTCGTTCGGGGTCCAGCGGGTGTTGGTGTTGTGCAGGCGGCGCTCCGCGTCGGTGATGGCGACCTTGATGGGGATGCCGGGGCGGCCGCCGACCTTGATGAGGAAGCGGCCCCGGCCGGGCGGCTCCTCGTGGTCGCCGGTCACTCCCCAGCCCGGGGGCGAGGACCAGGACGACACGAGTTCCACCTCGCGCCGGGAGAGGCCCACCACCTTGCCCAGGTCCTCCATCTCGGTCTTCGGCAGGCCTGCGCAGACCACCATCCCGGCCCGCTCCACGAAGCCGCGGGCCTTGGCCCGGTCGGCGTCGGAGCCGAGCGCCTCGGCGTCCTTGAGGGTGTGGGTGATCTTGGCGTCGCCGAGACCGAGGGAACGGTTGAGTCGGGTGAGCGCGTCGATGCGGTCGACGATGCCGGAGGCCGCGCGCAGCGGGCGCCACAGTTCGTCGAGGACGGTGAAGAACCAGCGCCGGGGCGCGAGTCCGGCGTCCGCGAGGGCGTGCGAGGCGGCCACCGTGCCGAGCCCGTCGGACCAGGCGGCCAGCATCGCCGCCGCGGTCAACTGGGTGTCCGCCTCGCCGATGCCGGAGATGTCGATGCACACGGCGGGCGCGTCCGGGTCGATCCGGGTGGACGTCTCGGAGGCGAAGGTGGAGCCGAGGGGGCCGTCGAGGATGCCGAGCAGGGAGCGGTGCAGCGGGTCCACGGCGTCCCGGTAACGGGCGTCGTCGCCGCGGTCCAGGGTGACCGCGCGGACCCGGTCGGGGCCCTCGGTCAGCACCCGCAGCAGGTCGGGCAGCAGGACCGTACCGCCCGCCGGGGTGCGTTCGCGCAGGTGGTGCAGGCAGGCGCTCAGCACGGACTGCTCGTGGTCGTCCATCGGGCGGCCCCGCACGATCGTGATGAGCGCGGCCACCATGTTCAGCACGCGCCCGTGCGTCTCGGCCAGCAGGACCTCGCCCGCCTCGCCGCCGATCTTCGCCGCCGCCGCGCCCATCGCGCCCGGGTCCAGGACGTTGATGCCGCCCCGGCCGCGGCCGATGGAGATGACCTGGCCGCCGAGCGCGCGCACGGTGTCGGCGTAGTCGGGCTTGAGGTCGCCGAGCACCAGCGGTACGACACCGGTCGCGGCGAGCCCGATCAGCATCCGGTTGACGAGCGTGGATTTGCCCAGGCCCGGCATGCCGAGCATGAACAGCGACGGGTTGGAGATGTAGCGGGCCCGGGTGAACCAGCTCAGCGGATCCCCGCACACCGTGGCGCCGGTGAACAGGTGCTGCCCGAGCGGCACTCCGGTCATCGGCGAGCCGGAACCGGCCGAGAACGGCCACATCCCGCAGGCCTGCACGGTGGTGGCCCGCCACATGGTCGGCGGGTCCATGTAGCCGACCTGCCCGCCGCCCGGCCCGTACCAGCCGCGGGCCGGCACGTGGAGCCGCTTGGGGCGGGCCGGGGCCTGCGCCTTCCGCGCCGGCTTCCCGGGCTGGTCCGTCCCGGGCGCCGGGCGCCCGGCCCGCTGGGCCGCCAGGTTCCTGCGCGCCTGCGACTCGGCCCGGCGGTCCGCCCGTTCGGCCTTCTTCTCCTCACCGCGGCGACTCACAGCGCCTCCTGAAGCTCGTAGGGGATCAGGGTCTGTTCCCACGGGAGGATCCCGGCGGGCAGGGTGCAGCTGAACGCGGCCGCCTGCATGCGGTCGGCGGGGCGCATCAGCACCCGGGAGGCCGCGGTCAGATTGCGTACGGCCACGCCGGCGTCGGCCAGTTGGCCGATGTCGTCGACGGTGACCGTCACCATCAGGGAGAACTCCACGAGTCCGGCGCCGGCCGCCTCCTCCGCCGCGGTCTGTTCCGCCGCCCGCACCTCGGAGGCCGCGCGGGCCTGCACCATGCCCTTGCCGGAGGTCGCCATGAACTGGGCGCTGCGCCGGTCCGCCTCGACGATCCGGGCCGAGGTGGCCGGGTCGATGGGCCGGTAGATCAGCGCGACCCGCTTGCGGCGGGTGCCGGGGGCCGCCTCCAACATGCCCCGAAGGACCGAGGACCGTACGGTGCCGCGCGGTGCGAGGGTCAGCATCCAGGTCCGGGACACACCCGAGTCGTGCTGGTAACTGCCCACGGTCTCGACGGTCGCGGCCGGGCCGGCGTCCTCCCACTCCAGGCCCGTACCGCCGTCCCGGGCACGGGCGTTGAGGACGTCGGCGGCCACCGCCGGGTCGTACGCCACCCGGACCACCTCGGCGATCCGCTCCGCCGACAGCGCGTAGGCCGCGCCGCCGCCCGCCGCGATCAGACCGCTGAGCAGGCCGGGGATGCGGATGGCGAGGTCGGTGACGACGTCCTCCTGCTTGCGCTTCTGGCCGGCCGGGACGCCGTAGGTGAGGGAGACGTAGGTGTGCATCTCGGAGGAGGCGGTGGGGTAGCGCTCGACGACCTCCTCCATCACCGCGCGGGCGGCGGGCGGGGCGTCGGGGTGGATGCGGGGCAGCACCTCGTTGGCGAGCCGGGTGCCCGGGTCGGGCGCGGTCTCGACGATGACGGAGGCGCCGCGCAGACCCGGTTCGTGCGCGAGACGGGCCAGCCACTCGCCCCACAGCGCCACCCATACGTCGACCTGGTCCGGGTCGACGAGGGAGCCGCCGTCGGGGTCGCAGCCCAGGACGATCGTGTACAGGTTGCGGGCCGGGTGGTGCAGGACGCCGAAGGGGCGGTCGTAGGTGTCCGTGCCCTCGGTCGCGGTCACCTTGTTGAGCAGGCCCGGCGGGCGGAACCGGCCGCCCGGACGCGGTGACAGCGGCCCGGAGACGTACAGGTGCGAGCCCTTGGCCTTGCGGCGCCACCAGCCGACCCGCAGGGTGATCAACTGGTAGACGTTGCGCCCGTCTTGAGTGCGGATGGCCAAGGGGACCAGCAGGACGATCAGCGGGGCGATCACCACCAGGGCGGCGATCAGCGAGATCAGCGACGCCAGCAGGGTCAGGACGAGGCCGCCGAAGACCCCGAACGTGCCGACCAGACCGAGCGGACCAAGGCCCGGCCTGCGCGGCCGGCGCCAGTTCCCGTAGGTGGGATGGGTGACTGCTTCCGTGGACATGGTGATCCTGAATTCCCTTCGTGAAGGGGCGAGTTGGGAGGGAGCAAGGTCGACTGATGGTGTGTCAGGTGTTGTGGCCGCGGTCGCCGTCCGCGCCGCTGACAGCGCCGACCGCCGTGTCGCCGACGATGCGTGCCGCGGTGGTCGCCGCGCTGACCGCGGCCCCGACCGGCCCGGCGGCCGCGGCGGCGGAACCGCCCGCACCGGCGGAACCCATGCCGCCGCCGGCGCCGCTCGGCCCCGACCTGCCGCCGGGCCCCGCACCGCCGCCGGAACCGTCGCCGCCGTTCGCGCCGCCACCGCCCGCCGCGCCGCTGACGCCGGACGAGCCGCTGCCTCCGGAGGCACCCGAACCGCCCGCCGCGCCGCTGGGCCCGGCCTGGCCGCCCGAGCCCGAGCCGCCCGAGCCGACGGACCGCGCGCCGGACGCCAGCGCGCCGCCGACCTGGGACATCGCGCCGCCGACGCCGCCCGAGCCGAGGGCCGCGGTGGCCGGGACGACGAGCTTCAGCAGGGCGGGCAGGGCGATCGCGGACAGCAGCATCACGCCGATACCGGCGATGCGTTCGTTGATGTCGTTGCCGCCCTGGTCCTGCGCGCCGCCGGAGGTGATCATCGCCGAGCCCGCGTACATCACGAGGGCCGCGGCCGGTTTGTAGAGCAGCCAGGCGATCATCCAGCCGATGTGCTTGCGCCACCAGCCGCCGCCCCACTCCGTCATCGACGCGGCGGCGGCCAGCGGCAGCGTGCCGAGCATCAGGATCATCACGCCGAGCCGGATGTACAGCAGGATCGTGTGGATGATGCCGGCGATCAGCAGCAGGAAGGCCAGGATCAGCAGCAGGAACGACGTGATGCCGTCACCGTCGGAGCAGGCGCCCACGTTGTTCAGCTGGTCCTGGGCGCCGGCCTTGAACAGGTAGTCGGCGTACCGGTCGGACAGCCCCGCCGCCGCGGTGACGATGGTGGTGGCGGCGCCGGAGACGAGGATCACCCGCAGGACGCCCTTGAGCGCGGTGACACCGGCGGTGCCGCGGCGCTCGACGGCCATCCGGGCGGCGGCGAAGATCAGCGAGCCGACCGCGAGATAGACCACGATCCACTGCGACTGGCTGTTGACGTCACGTGCCGTGCCCGTCCCCGACAGGGTCGGTATGGCGGTGGTCAGCGCCCCGAACACCGCGATCGCGCCCGCGAGGACGGCGTTGGCGATGCCCTTGACGATGGTGCCGATCGGGTCGCCGAGGAAGTCGAAGAAGCCGACCACGGCGTCGACCACGGGATTGCCCGTCGGGCAGGCCATGTCACATCCCCCACATCAGGAAGCCGTTGGTGGCGGTCACGGTCTGGACCGCCGTGTGCAGGGCGCCGTCGCCGCTGGGCTGTACCTTCCAGTCGCCACCGCTCCACCGCAGACCGACGGTCGTGGTGGCGTAGCCCGAGGAGGTCTTGATGAGCAGGTTCACGTCCGCGGCCGAGCCCCGGTAGGAGGAGATCGTGAAGCCGGCGTACGTCGCGGTCGCCGGGGTGCGGGGGCCGGTGGAGTCACGGACGGTGGAGCGCTGGGACACGAACAGGTCGCGGCCCCGGCCCGGCATCACCTGTTCCTCGGTGACGGTCCGCCAGTTCGGGCCGCTCATCTGGGAGGGGATGATGTGGGCTGCCAGCGCGGCGCCCGTCGGGGTGTGCGCGAAGCACCACCACACCGGGCCCGAGGTACGGGTGGGGCCGGCCGACGCGGACACCGGTACCCGGGACACGTCGAGCGTGCGCCAGTTGATGTCCTTCGGCGCGGCCGTGGGCAGTGCCGGGCCCGCGCTGTCGTCGGTACGGCAGCCCGCGGGCCGGGCGCCCTGGGCGACCGGCGTCCCGGACAGCGGGCCGCCCTCGGAGACAGCGGCGGCGGAGGCCTCGTCGCGGTCCGTCGTCAGCGCGACGACGCCGCCCACGACGAGGACCACGGCGAGGAATCCCGCCGACACCTGCCAGCTGCGCTGCTTGTAGTACGGGCCCTCGGGCTCGGCCCGCCGTTGTCGGCGTGTGAACACCTCGACCGCCCCCTACCCGCTCACGCGAAGACGAAGTTGACCAGCGGACCGGCGGTGGCGACGAGCACACAGCCGCCGAGCACCATGCCGAGCCGGCTCATGTGCTCCGAGCTCTCGCCGCGCTTGACGGAGATGGCCATCATCGCGCCGGTGATCAGCACACCGGCCACGCCGGCGGCGGTACCGGCCCAGGCGGCTATGCCGAGCACGGTGTTGACCTTGGCGGTGAGTTCCCCCGGTGCGTTGCGGCCCGGTTGGGGCACGCCGGCGGCGAGGACGGACGCGGTGTCGAACAGCAGTGAGGACATGGATGTCTCCGGGTGGGTGTGTGCCACGGAAGGTGGCGGAAGGGAGTGGGCCGGCGGGGCCGGGCCCGGTGCGGGAACGCTCGGCGAGTCCGGTGCGCGAAACGGTCGGTGGTGGTGCGCGAAACGGTCGGTGGTGGTGATGCGCGAAAGGGTTGGTGGAGGTGGCGCGCGAAAGGGTCGGCGGATGTGGTCCGCGAAACGGTCGGTGGTGGTGATGCGCGAAAGGGTCGGCGGATGTGTTCCGCGAAACGGTCGGTGGACGCGGTGCGCGAAACAGTCGGTGGACGTGGTGTGCCGACGTGGTCCGCGGGAGCGGCCGGCGGGAGCGGTCAGTGCAGGGAGAGGTCGCCGAGGAAGGCGACCAACGGGCCGGCCGTCGAGGCGATGAGGCAGCCGAGGGCGACGAAGAGAACGCCGCGGAAGTGCTCGCCGCCCTCGCCGGGGTCGCCGCGGCGCATCTGGATCGCCATGTTGATGCCGACGACGATCAGCCCGCCGACCCCGGCGGCACTGGCGCACCAGGCGATGACCCCGAGGATGGTCCCGGCGTCGGGCCCGGGGTCGAAGGCGGCGAGCGTACGACCGAGGGTGGCACCGCGGCCGGTCATGGACCCTCACCTCCCCGAACGAGCCGCCGCGGGGCGGGCCGGTCGGGCGGGGCGGGGACGTTCACGGGAGTGCTCACCTCGAACACGGGTCTGTGGAAGGCGAGTCGGGTGACGTCAGAGGCGGGACGGTTCGAGGACGCGGCCTCCTCGACGGTCTCGGCCGGCCCGGCGCCGGATGGGAGGGCGTGATCGCTGCCCGGGGCGTCGTGCTCGTCCGGCGTTGCCTGTGGACTCGGGCCGCAGTAGGTCGAGTTCATGCGTGGCCCCCCTCTTCGGCGCGGTGGCGGTCGATCAGTTCGGCCAGGGGGGCGAGTTGTCTCGGCAGGGACCTGGAGCGGGCGCCCACGCGCCAGGACGGGATCCACGGGACCCGGTGCACGGGTGCCGCCGCGCGGATGACGCGGATACGGCGGAGCAGGCTGAGCGGCAGTCGGCCCGGGATGTCGGCCACCAGGATCACCCCGAGCAGGTCGAGTCCGCGCGGGGCGTTGCCCTCGTGCAGCGCCTGCAACGCCCGTGACACCGACCGCAGTCCGCCGGCGCTGGTCCGTCCGACGAGCAGGATCCGGCGCGGTTCGCCCCGGGCGGGGTCGGGCCAGCGGGCGCCGATGTCCACGCCGCCCAGCGCGTGGGCGAGCGAGGTCGTACCGGCCCCGCCGTGCGCCTTGACCCACCCGATCTCCTGCGCCGACCGAGGCCGCGCGGGGCCCTGCTGCTGGGCACTCCAGGACGCCTCGGCGGCCGGCGCGGGCGCGGCCTTGCGTCGTACGCCGCCTGCCCGGGGACCCAGCCCGACGGACGGGGTGACGGCACGGCGGGCGGCGGGAACGTCGCTTCGGGGAGCCTCGCTCCCAGGGACTGCGGTGTCCACGGCGGGCCGTGGGAGAGGTGTCTCCGGCACGCGCTCCACGAGCCCGGAGAGCACCATGGTCGTCTCGGCCGGGGCGTGGGGCGCGAGCGGTTGCCGCGATCCCGGCTGCCCGGCCGGCCGCCGCACCGGAGTCTCCTGGAACGGAGTCTCCTGGATGGGACTCTCCTGGATCTGACTCTCCTGGACCGGCGTCCGGACCGGTGCCTGGGCCCGTGTCCGGGCCGGTGTCCTGGTCGGCATCCCTCCCGCGTCCGATGCGGTCGGCCCCCGCACCCACGACTGCGGGTCCGACGGCGCGGTCGAAGGAACGCTGCTGTGCGTCATGCGCGCCCCACCCCCCTCTTCCCCTCGCGACACGTGTGCTGTGTCTCTGTTTCTCCATGTCTCGGTGTCTCTTCCGGTTTCCCATGATTTGAACCGGTTCGCAGCGAGGCCCGTTTCGGTCTGTCGAGCCCGTCGGCAGCCACAACGGACCGTTCGCCCCGAACGGTTCAAGGCGTCGGAGATCCGTTTCGACCGACCGGACAAGGAAGGAGGGGCGTCCTCATGAGCCTCGCTGGGGGACAGTCACCGGACGAGGGCAACACCTCGAAGACCGCACGCAACGTCCTCGCGGCCGGCACCGGCTGCGGCTGTCTGCTGTCGCCGTTGGCCCTGCTCGGCACGGTCGTCGTCGTGATCATCATCGGCGGCTTCGGCGTCATCCTGGCCCCGCTGATCGCCCTGATCCTGCTCTTCACCGGCGGCGGCGGAGGCGGCGACGCGGGCGACGCGGACGCGGTGATCTCCTCGTTCCAGGGCGACGGCAAGGGCGAACTCGACGAGCAGACGGTCCCCTCGGAGCTGGTGGAGACCCTCAACAAGGCGGGCGAACTGTGCGTCGAGATCGGCCCGGTCGTCCTCGCCGCCCAGATCGAGCGCGAGTCGGACTGGAACGCCGCCCTGGTCGGCCCGGCCGGCGAGCAGGGCCTGGCCCAACTGCCGCCGGACATCTTCCAGAAGTACGGCGAGGACGAGGACGGCAACGACAAGACGTCCGCCCTCGACCCCGAGGACTCGATCATGGCGCAGGGCCGCTTCCTGTGCGATCTCGCCCACCAGGCCCAGCAGTTGATCGACTCCGGCGAAGCCACCGGCAGCGTCCTCGACCTGACCCTGGTCGGCTACGACGAAGGTCTGGACGCGGTCCGCGCGGCGCACGGCGTACCGAAGACCAACGAGGGCCAGGGCTATGTCCTGGGCGTCCGCGCCCTGTTCGCGAAGTACGACGGCACCGCGCCGATCCCGTTCTCCTCACCGCCGGCCACCCCTGGGGCGACCCCGTCACCCTCCCCTTCCCTGCCACCCCCTCCCTCTCCCTCTCCGTCTCCATGAGCCTCGAGTCCTGACGAGGAGTACCGCCATGTCCGCACCCCACTTCGAGATCCGCATCGGCGACGACGGCACGGCCGAGGTCGACGGTGAGCCGCTGTTCCCGCCCCCGGGCGGGTCCGTGCACGACGTCGTACTCGACCTGCTGCAAGGGCACGCCCAACGCCTGGGTGTCGTGGTCGAGGCGACCGTCAACAACGAGGACGGTCGGGCGACGTTCCTCCTGGAGGTCGCCCCGGACGGCTCCAGCCGCATCCCGTCGGCGGGCGGTCCGACGGCCGCCGAGGAGGAGCCGACCGACCTCACGGAGAGCGACTTCACAGAGAGGGCGCTCGCAGAGGGGGACCTCACAGAGACCGCCGCCCCCGCTCCCGTGCCGGTCCCCGTCCCGGCCTCAGCCCGCGTCCCCGTCCCCGTCCCCGGGCAACTCCTGGACCGAGTCCGCACCATCAACTCCGCAGCCGCGGAAGGCGAGTTGACCCACGCCCTGGAGATGGCGACCGAGCTGCGCGAGCATCTCGCCGGTGCCGAGGGCGACGCCCACCCCTACGCCCTGGAGGCGCGGGCGATGGAGGCGTACCTCGCGTATCTGTGCGGCGAGCACCGGCAGGCCACCGTGCTGGCCCTCGCGGTCGCCCGGATCCGCTGCGGGGCCGGTGACGCGCGGGCCGCCGACGAGGTCGCCCGGGCCGCCGCGGCCTGGCGCCGGCTCGACGACGACATCGCGGCCGTCGCGCACGGTCGTGAACTGCTGCACATGTGGGAGGCGTTGGAGCGGCGCGAGCTGCTGCCGCCGGTCCACCGGGAGCTCGCGGACCAGGTCCGACGGCATCTCCACTGGCTGGCGGCGGCGGCCTGACCTGGGCGTCATCCATCCGCACATCGGCCGTCAATCGCGTATGGACAGCCCCTCGGAACACTCCGATCACCCCCTCCCAGGGGCTCGACGAACCGAGGAGCACACGATGAAGCTGACCGTCATCGGATCGGCAGCCGCCGCCACGGCCGAGGAGCGGGCCCTGTGCGAGCTGTACCTGGCCCACGGGCCCGCCCTGCACGCGTACGTCCTGCGGCTGTCGAACGGCGACACGCACCGCGCCGAGGACATCGTGCAGGAGACGCTGCTGCGCTGCTGGAACAAGCGCAACCTCACCGACCGCGAGGGGATGGCGGTACGGCCCTGGATGTTCCGGGTCGCCCGCAACCTGGTCATCGACGGGCACCGCACCCGGATGGCCCGCCCGCAGGAGGTCGGTGCCACCTCCTGGCTGAACGACCTGTGCGCCGAGGCCGACGACATCGATCGAGTGCTCAACTCGATCGTGTTGAAGGACGCGTTGGACGCCCTGACCCCGGTCCACAGGGAGGCCTTGCAGGAGACGTACTTCGCCGACCGCACGGTCCAGCAGGCCGCCGCCGTCCTCGGTATCCCGCAGGGCACCGTCAAGTCCCGTGTGTACTACGCCCTTCGGGCCCTGCGGCTGGCACTCCAGGAACGCGGGGTGGACGCCACGCGTCACCCCTCGGAGGCGGGCGCCCCCAGCTCCGCGAGCGCCCCGTCCGTCAGCCGGTACACGGTCCACTCGTCCTGAGGCCGGGCGCCGAGAGCCTCGTAGAAGGCGATCGACGGGGTGTTCCAGTTCAGGACGGACCACTCCAGGCGCTGGTAGCCGCGGTCGACGCAGATGCGGGCCAGTTCGCGCAGCAGGGCCTTGCCGTGGCCGGCGCCGCGGGCGGTGGGGCGGACGTAGAGGTCCTCCAGGTAGATGCCGTGGACACCGCGCCAGGTCGAGAAGTTGAGGAACCACAGGGCGAAGCCGACCGGTTCGCCGGTCGTGTCGTCGACGGCGACATGGGCGTACGCGGCGGGCCGCTCGCCGAACAGCGCCTCGCGCAGCTGCTCCTGGGTCGCCTTCGCCTCGTGCGGGACCTTCTCGTACTCGGCGAGTTCACGGACCAGGGCGTGGATGACGGGGATGTCGGCGGGGGTGGCGGTACGGATCATGTCTGAAGGCTAGAGCCTGCGTCCTGGTATCGGGACGCTCGAAATTCGTTGGACCGTCTCCGTCGTACGCCCCTACCGTGCTCCGGACCGAGTCGTCTGGGCAAGGACGTGCCGTTGTACACCGTGTGAGACCTCCCGAGCGCTGAATCGTCGCGCGTCGCGCATGTGCGCCGCGCCCCTTTTTGCTGCGGACTTCTCACAGAGACGGTGTTTCTCCGTGCTCGAAACCTGGGTGGTCATGCCCACCTGCCTCCCGCTCGTCCTCCGCCGTTGCCACGCGTGCTCGTCCGGGAGTTTCCGGACCAGCGGAAAATTCCGCGTCAACGCCCATCACAAGCTCATCGACGTCTGGCTCCTCGCGCTGTGCACCGGGTGCGGGGAGACCACGAAGCTCACGGTCCTGGAGCGGACCAATGTGCGCTCCCTGCGCCCCGGGCTGCTGGACCGGCTGCACGCCAACGACCCTGCCCTGGCAGGCGAGTTGCTCCAGGACCCGGCCGTGCTGCGGCGCAACCGCGTCGCCCTCGACTGGACCGGCGCCTGGCGTCTCGACACCGGCGGCGGAGCGGACCTCCTCGACCGTGAGGTGGTCGACGTCTCGGTCCGCTTCGCGGCGCGGATCCCGGTCCGGCCGGTGCGGCTGATCGCCGACGGGTGCGGTCTGACGCGGGCCGAGGTGGAGCGGCTGATCGAGGAAGGCGCACTCGTCTCGGCGATCCGGCTGAGCGGCAGACTCACCGGCGACTTCACCTTCACCCTCAAACGCTGAGCCCACCTCGGGTCCGGTGACCAGGGGCCTGTCCGGCGGGACTTGCCGCCGGACAGGCCCTAGCCGACCCCGCCCCCCAGCAACCGCCGCCCGATCTCCAGCTGTTCCTCCTCCAGCGGCCTTCCGTCCGCCACCTCCCACAGACAGTTCTGGAGCACCCGGCCGAGCGTCCAGGCCCGGGCCCGCTCCCGGTCCAGACCCAGTACGTCCGTCATCGCGTCGAAGCGCCAGCGGATCTCGGCCGGGTCGAAGCGGTTGTCGATGGCCGGGAGGAGGTCGAAGCCGGGGTCGCCCGCGAGCGGCTTGGGGTCGATGGCCAGCCAAGGGGCGCGGTCGGCGCCGAGGACGTTCTCGAAGTGCAGGTCCCAGTGCAGGAGCCGGTCGCCGGGGGTGTCGGACACCTCGCGCACGGCGGCCGCGCAGTCCGCGACCAGACGGCGGTCGGCGGGATCCGGAATACGGTCCAGGGTCCAGGGCGTCCGCTCCAGCATCTCCCGCGCGATGTCGCCGAGGCCACGCAGGCCGGCCGGGGCGGGCCCCGCGGTCAGGTGGGCCAGCAGCCGGGCGATGACCAGGACGGCCTCACGGGAGTCGGGCAGGTGGGACAGCATGCGGGCCGGGTCGAGGCGCTCCAGGAGCATCGTGCCGGTGGGCTCGTCGTGGTCAAGGAGCCGTACCGCCCCGTCGCCGTCCCACGCGCGCAGTGCGACCGGCTCGCCCACGCTCTCCGCGTCGAGGAGCTGCAGCTTGAGCACGGCCGGGACGCCGTCCGCCCGCACCACGGGCAGCACCAACGCCGAGACCCCGTGCATCGCACGACCGTCGAGGCGCAGCCCCCAGCGGTCCAGGAACGAGGCCGCCAGCTCCGGCAGCCCGGCCACGAAGTCCCGGCCCGCCGCCCCGTTGTACTTCTCCTGCGCCGCCGCCAGCCCGCCCGGAATGTCGATCACCCTCGCGACGATACTTGCGTGCGTGAATCGGCTCATGCGAATTGATCGGGGGCGAATCGACCGGGGGCTGAGGAGGGTGGGCGCGTACGTCCGCAGCGCGCCCGGGACGTACGCCTGGCTGGCCATCCTGTTCGTCACGACCGTCGCCATGCACCACATGTCGCCGGAGTTCGAGCAGGAGTTCCTGCGGCAGCGGTCCACCAACATCAACGAGCTGTCGGACAACCCCGTGCGGGTCCTGGTGCAGAGCGCGATGTGGATCGACGGCGGCCGCTGGCTGCCGTACGCCGTCCTCTACACCGTCTTCCACGCGCAGGCCGAGCGCTGGCTCGGCACCCTGCGGTGGCTGACGGTCTGCGTGGCCGCGCACGTGCTCGCGACACTGATCAGCGAGGGCGCGCTGCTGCGGGCGGTCAACGAGGGGATGGCCCCGCACTCGGCGCTCAACACCCTGGACATCGGCGTGAGTTACGCGCTGGCCGGGGTCGTCGCGGTGCTGACGTACCGGATCCCGGCGCCCTGGCGGTACCTGTACACGGCGGTCGTGCTCGCGGTCTACGGCTATCCGCTGACCTCCTCGCCCACCTTCACCGACCTCGGGCACTTCGTCTCCGTACTGATCGGGTTCGGGTGTTATCCGCTGACGCGGGGGCGTGGAAAAACACGGAATCCGAAGGAGACAGCGGCCCCGGTCAAGGGTTAGCGTCCGTGTATGGGCACCTCGGCGACCGATATCGTCAACGGCGGCATCTCCTTCTGGTACGCGGACGACGGCCTCCCCGCGGTGCGTCCGCCGCTCGCCGGGGACGCGAGCGCGGACGTCGTGATCGTCGGCGGCGGCTACACGGGACTGTGGACCGCGTACTACCTGAAGAAGGCGGCGCCCGGTCTCCGGATCACCGTGCTGGAGCGGAAATTCTGCGGCTACGGCGCCTCCGGGCGCAACGGCGGCTGGCTCTACAACGGCATCGCGGGCCGCGACCGGTACGCGAAACTGCACGGCCACGAGGCCGCCGTACGCCTCCAGCGGGCCATGAACGACACCGTCGACGAGGTCATCGCGGTCGCCGGGGCCGAGGGCATCGAGGCCGACCTGCACAAGGGTGGGGTCCTCGAAGTCGCCCGCACACCCGCGCAGTTGGCCCGACTGAAGGACTTCCACGCGCACGAGCTCTCGTACGGGGAACAGGACCGCGAGCTGTACGGCGCGACGGAGACGGCCGAGCGGATCACGGTCGCGGACGCCGTCGGCTCGTCCTGGACCCCGCACGGCGCCCGGCTGCACCCGGCGAAGCTCGCGAAAGGGCTCGCCGCGGTCGTCGAGGCCCTCGGCGTGACGATCCACGAGTCGACGCCGGTCACGGAGATCCGGCCGCGGCACGCGGTGACGCCGTACGGGACGGTCCGCGCGCCCTACGTCCTGCGCTGCACCGAGGGCTTCACCGCCGACCTCAAGGGTCAGCGGCGCACCTGGCTGCCGATGAACTCCTCGATGATCGCCACCGAGCCGCTCACGGACGAGCAGTGGGCGGCGCTCGGCTGGGCCGGCCGCGAGACGCTGGGCGACATGGCGCACGCCTACATGTACGCCCAGCGCACCGCCGACGGCCGCATCGCGCTCGGCGGACGCGGGGTGCCGTACCGCTTCGGATCCGGTACCGACAACGACGGCCGGACGCAGGAGGCGACGATCGAGGCGCTGCGCGACCTCCTCGTCCGCTTCTTCCCCACCCTCGCCGGAGTCCGCGTCGCGCACGCCTGGTCGGGCGTCCTCGGGGTGCCGCGCGACTGGTGCGCGACGGTGACCCTGGACCGCTCGACGGGCCTCGGCTGGGCGGGCGGTTACGTCGGTTCGGGCGTGGCCACCACCAACCTCGCGGCGCGCACGCTCCGCGACCTCGTGCGCCACGACTCCGGCGAGAGCGGCCCGACCGAGCTGACCGAACTGCCCTGGGTGAACCACCGCGTGCGCAAGTGGGAGCCGGAGCCGCTGCGCTGGCTGGGCGTGCAGGGCATGTACGCCACCTACCGGACCGCGGACCGCCGGGAGTCGGCCTCGCACAGCGCGCGGTCGTCCCGGCTGGCCCGGATCGCGGACCGGGTGTCCGGGCGCCACTGAGGAGTTGGAGACCTCCACAGACGGTTCACCACGCTCGCGGCCCTGGTCGCGCTGCTAGCCGGGCTGCTCTCACTGACGGGAGCGGCCACCGCGAGCGCCACCGACCCGGCGTGCGCGGTGCTGCCGACGGCCGGATACGACCGCTTCGCCGCGGAGATCAAGGACATCACCGGTGCCAAGGCCACGCTCGCCGTGAACGGCACCGCGCTCCCCGCCACCGCCACGGTCCGGCTGTACCAGAACGGCACGACCCTCACCGCCAGGACCGACTCGGTCTCCGCGACCGGTGTCGCGCCCGGCACGTGGAGCGTCAGCAAGGCCTCGCTGGTGCTCAAGGCGGCCCAGAAGGGCAAGAGGATCACCGTGAAGGTCGTCGCTCACCGCACCGGCCACCAGGACGGCTCGGCGGTGAGCAAGGCGACGAAGGTGGCGGCTAGTTGACCGACTCGGGCACGGGCGCTTCGGTGGGCGCCCCCTGCTTGGGCGGCTTGGCCGTGACCATCAGGCCCGCGATCAGACCGGCGAGGAGCATGATGCCGACGGCACACCAGATGGCGACCGTGTAGCCGTGCACGATGCCCTCCCTGGTGACCAGGGCGCGCTGGGCGGGGTTGTGGAGGTGGGCGGCGATGTAGGTCGTGCCGCTGGTGGTGGCGATGGTGTTGAGCAGCGCCGTACCGATCGAACCGCCCACCTGCTGCGCGGTGTTGACGGTCGCCGAGGTCACGCCCGCGTCCTGCGGGGCGACACCGGCGGTGGCCGTGGAGAACACCGGCATGAAGGTGAGGCCCATGCCCAGGCCCATCAGGATCAGTGCGGGCAGGATCTCGGTGGGGTAGTCGGACTCGACCGTCATCCGGGTGAGGATCAGCATGCCGCCGGCGGACAGGACCATGCCGGGGACCATCAGGGCGCGCGGCGCGACGCGGGGCAGCAGCCGGGCCGAGATCTGCGTGGAGCCGATGATGATGGCGACGGTCAGTGGCAGGAAGGCCAGGCCGGTCTTCACGGGCGAGTAGCCGAGGATGACCTGGAGGTAGTAGGTCATGAACAGGAACAGCCCGAACATGCCGATGACCGCGAGGCCCATGGTCAGGAAGCAGCCGGCGCGGTTGCGGTCCCTGACGATGTGCAGCGGCAGCAGGGGCGACGGCGCCCGCGTCTGCCACCACACGAACGTGACCAGGAGCGCCACCCCGCCGAAGATCAGGCCCAGCACCAACGGGTCGCTCCAGCCCCGGGGTTCGGCCTCGCTGAACCCGTAGACGATCGCGACCAGACCGCCGCAGCCCAGCAGCACACCGGGCACGTCGAGCCGGACGCCGGTGTGTCCGGGCCGGTCGTGCAGCAGCGCGAAGGCGCCGAAGACCGCGACGACGGCGATCGGCACGTTCACGTACAGGCACCAGCGCCAGTCCAGGTACTCGGTGAGCAGCCCGCCGACGATGAACCCGATCGCCGAGCCGCTGCCGGCCAGCGCTCCGTAGATGCCGAAGGCCTTGCCGCGTTCCTTGGGGTCGGTGAAGGTCGTCGTCAGCAGGGAGAGCGCGGAGGGCGCGAGGACGGCGGCGAAGACGCCCTGCAGCGCGCGGGCGCCGAAGAGCATGCCCGAGCTGGTGGCCGCGCCGCCCAGCGCGGAGGCGGCGGCGAAGCCGATGAGCCCGAAGATGAACGTCCGTTTGCGGCCCATCAGGTCGGCGATCCGGCCGCCGAGCAGGAGGAGCCCGCCGAAGGCCAGCGTGTAGGCGGTGATGACCCACTGCCGGTTGCCGTCGGACATGTGCAGATCGGTCTGGGCGGACGGGAGCGCGATGTTCACGATGGTCGCGTCGAGCACCACCATCAGCTGCGCCAGCGCGATGATCACCAAGCCCCACCAGCGGCGGGGATCGGCGTCCACGGGCGGGCCGGTCTCACCTGTCCGGGTGCCACTCATCTGGCCAGAAGACCATGAACGGGGGCCGGTCGCATCTTCGGGTGCGGACGTACGGGTCATGGCTCCAGTACCACCTTTCCGGTCGTCGCGCGCGTCTGGAGCGCGCGGTGCGCGGTGGCCGCCTCGGCGAGCGGGAACCGCTGCACGGCGGGGTTCAGCCGGCCCTCGGCCGCTTCGGCGAGGGCACGCAGTTCGAGGGTGCGTACGGGGTCGGGGCCGCCGGCCCGCCGCATCATCACGGGGCCCAGGACCTGTTCGGAGACGCCCTCCACGAGGTAGGGTCCGCCGCCCCGGATGCCTTCGGCGGACCAGCCGAAGACGAGGTGCTTGCCGCCCGGCCCAAGGAGTCCCACGGCCTCGCGCGCCACGGCCCCGCCCACCCCGTCGAAGACGACGGTGGCGGGCCGCCCGTCGAGGAAGGCGCGCACCTTCTCCGCCCACCCCGGATCCGTGTAGTCGACGGCGAGATCGGCGCCGCCCGCCTGCACGCGCGCGACCTTCCCGGCCCCGCCGGCCAGCCCCACGACGACGGCACCGGCGTGCTTGGCGTACTGCACGAGCAGGGTCCCGATCCCACCGGCGGCGGCCGGAACGACGACCACGGAGTCGCCGCCCAGCTCGACGAACTGCAGGATCCCCATCGCCGTACGCCCCGTCCCGATCATGGCGACGGCCTCGCCGTAGCCGAGGTTCGCCGGGATCTCGTGCACGCGGTCGACATCGGTGACGGCGAGCTCGGCGTACCCTCCCGGGGCGAAGCCGAGATGAGCCACCACCCGCAGGCCGAGCCACAGCCCGGCGACCCCCTCGCCGAGGGACTCGACGACCCCGGCGACCTCACGGCCGGGGATGGTGGGCAGCGCGGTCGGCCGGGGCAGTGGCCCCTGGTCGCCCTCGCGCAGGGCGGTGTCCAGCAGGTGCACTCCGGCGGCCTTCACGGCGATACGGACCTGGCCGGGGCCCGGCAGCGGATCGGCGACCTCCTCGTAGGTGAGGTTCTCGGCCGGGCCGAAGGCGTGCAGTCGGATGGCGTGCATGATGGTTCCCCCAGTCGTTCGCGAGGCCCCTGTCGGCGGGGCCACCGGTTCCTGAGCCCCCACCCTCCAACCTCAGGCTTGCTTGAGGTCAAGGGCGGCACGGCCGCGCGCGCCGAGGGCGAGCGAGACGGCGGTGAGGGCGCTGTTGAAGGAGACCTCGGACAGCACACCGGGCACCGCGACCTGGTCGCCCGCGAGATAGACGCCGTCGCCCCGGTCGACGGCCGGCCGGTCCCGCCAGCTGGTGCCGGGCAGGTCCACGGCCCCCGTACGACCGTTGGCGGTGGCCTCGCGCCGCCAGGTCACGCGCTCGCGCCAGCCCTCGAAGCCGAGGTCGAGGAGCTCTTCGGCGCGGGCGACTCCGTCGGCCCGGCGTTCGTGCGGGGCGATCGGGATCTGACCCTGGAGGAGCTGCTCGCCGGCCGGCGCGAGGGACCGGTCCCGCGCGGTGAACCGCTCGATCCAGCCGGGCGAGTCCAGGTCGGACACCGCGAAGGCGTCCCCGCGCCGGGTCCGCAGGGCGAGGTCGACCAGTGCGGTACGGCCGCTCGGCCAGGTCAGGGAGGCGTCCCCGAGCAGCCGCCGGGCCGCGTCGAGCGAGGTGGCGACGACGACCGGCCCATCGGCCGGCAGGGTGTCGACGCGCGCCAGCGTCTCCATCCGCACGCCCAGATTCCAGGCCCGCGCGGCCATCCGGTCGATGACAGCGGCCCAGCCGCCCCGCGGAGAGTGCGCCTCCGGCGGCAACCGGGTCGCCCGCCGCAACCGCTCCTGCACGAACGCGGCGGACAGCGCGCCGGGATCGTGATGGAAGAGCGCCACGGCGGAGTAGTGGGCGGCGGCCCGAGCCCCCTCCTCACCGGCGATTCCGGTGGCCCAGGTGCGGAAGTCGACGTCCACAGGCGCCTGTTGGACACCGGGCCGCAGCAGCTTGAGCATCGCGAAGGGCGGGGTCCGGCGCAGCACGCCCTGGTGCCGCAGCCGCATGCGGGCCGCCTCCAACGGCGGCACCGGCGCGAGCGGACCGATCAGATTCCGCTGCCTGAGCCAGGTCCAGTGCGGGCCGCCGCTGTAGAGCGCGTGCGGTCCGTCGTTCGTCAGATACGGCCCCTCGGCGGTCCGCGCCCGCCCGCCGAGGGTGTGATGGGCTTCGTACACGGTCACCTTGGCGCCCGCCTCGGCAGCGGTGACGGCAGCGGTCAGTCCGGCGAATCCGCCGCCGATGACGGTGATGCGGTGCATGGGTGGAACTCCCTCGGTCGGTGGCCCCGGTCCGTGCGGCCTTTCTCCCTGTACGACGGATCGGGGCCCGGAAATGTGACATGGGAGGGCGTTTGGGCTGCTCAGATCCTGGCCGGTGGTTGATCAGCGGGGATTGTCGGTGGCGGGGTGCAGGATGGGCCCATGGCAAGGAAAGCGACGAGTGCTACGGCGGTGAAGGCGGCGCGCCGCCCGGAGATCCGGCTTCCGGTGCTGGAGCCCTTCGGCGAGGGGGAGTTGGCGCCGGACGGGGACTACGACGGGCTGGAACTGCGGGAGTTGGACCTCGCCGGGCAGGACGGCGGGGGCGCCCGCTTCATGGACTGCGCGCTGACGGCGTGCGCGCTGGACGAGACGAGACTGCGTCACGCGCGCGTCCTGGACTCCGTCCTGACCGGCCTGCGGGGAGTCGGCACCGACCTGGCCGAGTCCACCTTCCGTGACGTCGAGCTGATCGACGCCCGCCTGGGCGGCACGCAGTTGCACGGCGCCGTACTGGAGCGGGTGGTGATCCGCGGCGGCAAGATCGACTATCTGAACCTGCGCACGGCGAAGCTCAAGGACGTCGTCTTCGAGTCCTGCGTCCTGGTCGAACCCGACTTCGGCGGCGCCCGCCTGGAGCGCGTGGAGTTCGTGGACTGCGCCCTGAGACAGGCGGACCTGACGGGCGCGGTCCTGAAGGACGTGGACCTCAGAGGCGCGGCGGAACTGGACATCGCCCGGGGCGTGGACCGACTGACCGGCTCGGTGATCAGCCCGGCCCAACTGGTGGATCTGGCGGTGGTGTTGGCGGGGGAGCTGGGGATCCGGGTGGAGGGGTGAGGGGGAAGCGAGGGCGAGGCGAGGAGGAGGCCCCCAGGAGCCCCGGAACTCCTGGGAATCTCGGGACCCCCAGGAGCCTCAGGCCCCCTGGGACGGCTTGGTCTCCGCCTCCACCGCCGCCTTGATCCGCTGTCCGAACGCGGGTCCGTCCTTGCGGGCGGCGGCCGCCGCGAAGCCCACCAGCAGTTTGCCGATGCCATGGCCTTCGAGGACGTTGAAGATCCGCACGCGGGTCGTGTCGGGACCGATGGACTCCAGGTCGTAGCCGCCCTCGTCCGCCGTCACCGAGTTCTTCGAGGTCTCCGCCCAGCGGATCCGGTGGGGTGCCTCGAACTCGGTGATCCGGAACGTCCGGCCCGACTTCATGCCGGCGTCCTTGACCGTACTGGTGAAGACCGTGCCCACGGCCGTCGGTCCTTCCGGGGTCTTGGCGATCGACTGGACCCGCGGGCTGAACTTGGGGTCGTTCGTGCCCTCGGCGAGGAAGGCGAAGACGTCTTCGATGGGGCGGTTGATCTCTGTTGTCGCCTCGAACTGGCCGGCCACGGTTCCTCCTGTGCTGCGTATCGCGGAAGCTCCTGCGGAGAGCGCACTGGTACCCGAGCGTGTTCAGCTTATCGGCGGTACCCCGACGGTGCCCCTCGTGCGTCAGTTCACCCGGGGAAACCTGGCCTGCAGGGCCCAGATCGCCGGGTTCTCGCCGAGATCCTCGTGCATGTCCACCAGGTCGGCGATCAGGTCCTGGAGGAAGTCCCGCGCCTCGCGCCGCAGTTCGCTGTGGGAGAAGGACAGCGGTGGCTCGTCGGCCGGCATCCAGTCCGACTCGACGTCCACCCACCCGAACCGCCGCTCGAAGAGCATGCGGTCGGTGGTCTCCGTGAAGTCCAGCTCCGCGCGCTGCGGCCGCGCGGCGCGCGATCCCGCCGGGTCCTTGTCCAGCTGTTCCACGATGTCGCACAACGCCCACGCGAAGTCGAGCACCGGTACCCATCCCCAGGCTGTGGACAGTTCCCGGTCGGCCTTGGTGTCGGCGAGATAGACGTCCCCGCAGAACAGGTCGTGCCGCAGCGTCCGGACGTCCACGCGGCGGTAGTCCGTCTGGGGCGGGTCGGGGAAGCGGTTGGAGAGGGCGTAGCCGATGTCGAGCACGTAGGCGATGGTGTCACGCCGTGCCGGTCCCTCGGCCGCCTAGGATCACTGACGTGCCCCGATCCGTCCCCATCGCCCCGGCCGCCCTGCTGCTCGCCGTCCTCCTGACCGGGTGCGGTCTCGCCGGGTGCGACGGCGGGGTCAAGGGCACACCGGGCGGCTCCGGCCTGCGGGACCCGTACTTCCCCAAGGCGGGCAACGGCGGCTACGACGTCACGCACTACGACCTGACACTCGCGTACGACCCGAACGACGGCGATCAGCGGGGCGGTCGCCTCACCGGTACGGCGACCGTCACCGCCCGCGCCACCCACGCCCTCTCGGCCTTCGACCTCGACCTCAGGGGCCTGGACGTGACGGACGTCAGCGTCGAGGGCAGGGCCGCCCGCTGGAACCGCGCAGGTCAGGAACTCACCGTCCGCCCCCGGGGCGACCTCGAAAAGGGCGAGACCTTCCGCACCACCGTCCGCTACCACGGCACCCCGCAGACGATCACCGACCCCGACGGCTCCAAGGAGGGCTGGCTCCCTACGGCCGACGGCGCACTCGCCCTCGGCGAGCCGATCGGCTCCATGACGTGGTTCCCCGGCAACCACCATCCCTCCGACAAGGCGACGTACGACATCGCGGTGACGGTCCCGAAGGGCCTGCGGGCAGTGTCCAACGGCGAGTTGACGGACGAGAGGACCACCGGACACCGCACGACCTTCACCTGGCACACCGCCGAACCCATGGCGAGCTACGTGGCCACGATCGCGGTGGGGCACTACACCGTCAGCCGCTCGACGACGTCCGACGGCCTGCCGGTGTACGTGGCCGTGGACCCGGCCCAGACGGCGGCGAGCCGCAAGGTACTGGCCCGGCTCCCCGAGATCATGGACTGGGCGCGCTACACCTTCGGTCCGTACCCCTTCTCCTCCACCGGCGCGATCGTCGATCGCCCGGACGACGCCGAGTACGCCCTGGAGACCCAGAACCGACCCGTCTTCCCCGGCGCCCCCGACACCGCCACCCTCGTCCACGAACTGGCCCACCAGTGGTACGGCGACTCCGTCACCCCGAAGACCTGGCGCGACATGTGGCTCAACGAGGGCTTCGCTACGTATGCGGAATGGCTGTGGGACGAGGACCACGACGGCGACACGGCGGACCGGACCTTCACCTCCCTCTATGCGCACGGCGAGGACGACTACGAGGACCTCTGGGCCTTCCCGCCCGCGCGCCCGAGCGCCCCCGGCCGCATCTCCGACACCCCCGTCTATCTGCGCGGCGCGATGGTCCTCCACAAGATCCGCCGAGCCGTGGGCGACGACACCTTCTACGACATCGTCCAGGGCTGGGCGGCCACCCACCGCCACGGCAACGCGGACACGGCCGACTTCACGGCGTACGTGGAGAAGCGGGCGCCGGACAAGGACTTCACCGGCATCTGGAAGGACTGGCTGTACGGCGACGGCAAGCCGGACCACGCCTGAGGCTCACGCCGGCCCTTCGCCACCCGGTTCCTCACCCGAGTCCTCACCCCACTGCTTACGCAACACCGAGCAGGGACGGGCGAGTTGGAGGTCGGCCCGATGACCGATCACCGTGTAGCCGAGTGCTTTCCAGAAGGCGAGCCCATCGGGATTGGCATCAAGCACGGCCAGCCGCACGGCGGTCCGCCCGGCCGCCCGGAAACGGTCCTCGACGAGCCCGGCCAACTGCCGCCCGTACCCCTTCCCTTGGGCCCCGGCGTCGATGAGCAGCAGCCCGATCCACGGATCGGGATCGGCCGGGTCGGGATGCCGGTCGAGCGTGATCGCAACCCCGACCAGCCGCCCCGCACTCCGCGCCAGCAGCACCTCCACGTCCGGATTCGCCAACTCGTCGGCCAACGCGACCGCGACCTGCTCGGGCCGGATGTCGTCCGGGTTCGGGAAGTCGCCGCTGAGTGCGTGGAACTCCCGGTTGGAGGCGTAGAGGGCGGCGAGCTCGGTGAGGAGAGGGGCGGGGATGTCGTGGTCGGGGGTGAGGGCGAGGGGGGTGAGCTGCATGGGGGCAACTTATCGGGAGAATTCCCGCGCGACCGGGCCGAGGCCGAACGCTTCCGGGCAGTGATCAAAGGCTTCGGCACCCCGTAACTCGGCTCGAAGCCCCTGCCATCGGCGTCTTCGCGAACGCCGGAGCCCCCGGTCCGAAAGGCGACCAGGGGGCTCCAGTTCAGCTCAGCTCAAAGCCTGCGCAGCTGAGCGGCGGCGAAGGGCGTCGGACGATCAGACGCTCACGCCGAAGTCCTGCGCGATGCCCACCAGGCCCGAGGCGTAGCCCTGGCCGACCGCGCGGAACTTCCACTCGGCGCCGTTGCGGTACAGCTCGCCGAAGACCATCGCCGTCTCCGTGGCCGCGTCCTCCGAGAGGTCGTAGCGGGCGATCTCGGCGCCGCCCGCCTGGTTGACGATGCGGATGTAGGCGTTGCGGACCTGGCCGAAGTTCTGCGAGCGGTTCTCGGCGTCGTAGATGGAGACCGGGAAGACGATCTTCTCGACGTCGGCCGGGAGGCCCGCCAGGTTGACGTTGATCGCCTCGTCGTCGCCCTCGCCCTCACCCGTGCGGTTGTCGCCGGTGTGGACGATGGTCTGGTCCGGGGTCTGCTTGTTGTTGAAGAAGACGAAGTGACCGTCCGAGTAGACCTTGCCCTGCGGGTTGACCGCGATCGCCGAGGCGTCGAGGTCGAAGTCCGTGCCGGTGGTGGTGCGGACGTCCCAGCCGAGGCCCACGGTGACGGCCGTCAGGCCCGGGGCCTCCTTGGTGAGCGAGACGTTGCCACCCTTGGACAGGCTTACAGCCATTGTTGGGAGTCCCTTCCCTCGTTACGTCGTACGGGCTTCGCACTGGGGACGAAGCTACCGTCACCCGTATGAACGCCGCGGGGGGTCCCCAAGGTTCCGCACCCCTTTACCTTTTTTACCAACCGTTCGGCGGCCCGCCCGTGAAAACGGGGTGACGTGGACCGGACAGACCCGCGACCATGGAGTCATGTCCGGTCCCTATGCCATCCGCGGCTCCGTCTCGCTCCCCGAGGCCGAGCTCATCTGGCGTTTCTCGCGCTCCTCCGGGCCCGGCGGGCAGCACGTCAACACCAGCGACTCCCAGGTGGAGCTCCGCTTCGACCTGGCCAAGACCGAGTCGCTGCCCGAGGTGTGGAAGGCGCGCGCGCTGGAGCGGCTGGCCGGGCGGCTCGTCGACGGGGTGATCAGCGTCCGTTCCTCCGAGCACCGGTCCCAGTGGCGCAACCGCGAGACCGCCGCCGTACGGCTGGCCGCGCTGCTCGCCGAGGCCACCGCGCCACCGCCCAAGCCGCGCCGGGCGACCCGTATCCCGCGCGGGATCAACGAACGCCGGCTGCGCGAGAAGAAGCAGCGCTCCGACACCAAGCGCGGGCGACAGGGGAAGGGCTGGGGCTGACGGCCCCGGCACACCCCCCCGATCCTTGGCCCCGGCACACCCCCCGACCCTTGGCCCCGGCCCACCCCTGTGCAGGCGCCGCCCGTCACATCACCCCTCCGTCCTCCGTCATGTCGTCGACGGCGGATACCGGACGACGGGCAAGGGGCTGTGGCCATGGACGCGAACGAAACAGAATTCCTCGCCCTGCGATTCGAATCACACCGAAGTCACCTCCGTGCCGTCGCCCACCGCATGCTCGGCTCGCTGGCGGAGGCCGACGACGCGGTGCAGGAGGCGTGGTTCCGGCTCGGGCGTACCGACACCCGGCAGGTGGAGAACCTCGGGGGCTGGCTGACGACCGTGGTCGGCAGGGTCTGCCTGGACATACTGCGCTCGCGCAGGTCCCGCGCGGAGGAGCCGTTGGAGGCCCACGCGCGCGTGCCGGCGGCGGCCGGCGCCGATCCCGAGCAGGACACGCTGCTCGCCGACTCGGTGGGGGTCGCGCTGCTCGTCGTACTGGAGACGCTGTCCCCGCCCGAGCGGCTCGCGTTCGTGCTGCACGACCTGTTCGGGGTGTCCTACGAGGAGGTGGGGACCATCGTGGGGCGCTCCCCGGTGGCCGCGCGGCAGCTGGCCAGCCGGGCTCGGCGCCGGGTGCGGGGCGCCGAGGCGCCCGGCGCGGAACGGGACCGCCAGGCCCGGCAGTGGCAGGTCGTGGACGCGTTCCTGGCGGCCACGCGGGACGGCGACTTCGCGGCCCTTGTCGAACTGCTGGACCCGGACGTCATCGCCCGCGCCGACACCGGCGTCACCTCGGGCGCGGCGGCGGTGGCCAAGGGCGCGACGGCCTACGGACGCCACGCGCGCGTGACGCGACCGGCGCTGGTCGACGGTCTGCCGGGCATCGCCGCGTTCGTCGACGACCGCGTGGAACGCGCGCTGACCTTCACCTTCGTACGCGACCGGATCGCCGTGATCGACATCGTGACCGCCCCCGACCTGGTCGCCCGCCTCGACGTCAGGCTCCGCTAGCCCGTAACCCCACTAACCGAGGTCCAGCACGCCCACCGTCTCGCCCTCGGAGAGCTCCCCGTTGGGGCGGAAGCCGAGGCGGAGGTAGAAGTTCTCGGGGCCGTGCTCGCCGGGGTGCCAGGTGACGTACAGCTCCTTGCCGCCCCGGCGGCGGATCTCGGCGGCGACGGACTCCACCGCGAACCGGCCGTATCCGCGGCCCTGTTCGTCGGCGGCGATGTTCAGGCGCCACAGGCCGGAGCGGAAGAGGCTGCCGTCGGTGTGCCAGTCGATGTCGAAGAAGGCCATGAGGAAGCCGACCGGACGCTCGCCGTCGACGATCAGCCGCGGCCAGGCGACCCCGGCGGGATGGACGTACGCCTCGGCGAGCGACTGCATGACCGGCGAGACGGCGAACTCCTGCTCCGGGCGGACCCGGATGCCGGTCGCGGCCTCGAAGGTGCGCGGGGTGATCTCTTCGAGGTGCAGCCATGGTGCCGTCGTCGCCATGCGCGCACCCTAGGCGGGCACCACGCGCGCGTGCCACGGAATTTCACCCGCCCATGGCTCCCGCGCGAGGCTCAGCCCAACTGCCGGTACCGGCCCCGGAAGTACGCCAGCGGGCCCCCGTCCGCGCTCGGCACGGACGCCGTCAGGACGTGGCCGATCACCAGGGTGTGGTCGCCGGAGGTGATCCGTTGTTCCGTGCTGCATTCCAGGGTGGCCAGGGCGCCGCCCACCAGGGGCGCGCCGGTGGCCTTGCCGCGGACGTAGGGGATGTCCTCGAAGAGCAGGCGGTCGCTGATGCGGCCCTTCATGGCGAACCGGCCGGCGATGTGGCGCTGGCTCTCGGACAGGACCGAGACCGCCCACAGCGGCTGCTCGGCGAGCAGGTCGTCCATGCGGGAGCCCTCGCGCACGCTGACCAGGACCAGGGGCGGGTCCAGGGACACCGAGAGGAACGCGGTGGCCGTCATGCCGACGTCCTCGCCGGGCGGCGCCGACGGGTCGTCGGGGTCCAGCGAGGGCTCCTGTGCGGTCACCAGCACCACGCCCGCGGTCAGCCGGGACATGGCGGCGCGGAACTCGTCATTGCTCACGCCCTCAGGATGCCGGGCGACGGGCAGGGGGAGCGGCGGGGAGGTGGCGGCGGGAGTGTTCGGCACGTACGGAACGCTAATGTCCTCCCTGCGCGCCGGCATCGGGCCGCGGTCCGAGGTAGGTCCTAGGACCAATGACGGACCGATGACGGACCAGCGGCGGATGAGTGGCAGAGGCCCTCGCATACGTACAAAGATTGCGTTCAGCGAACGCACAGCGAAAACGCAGAAACTCCACACAATTGTTCATGTTTAGCTGTGACTTGAGTCACAAGGGGTACTAATTGTTGACCCTGTGTACCGAGTGGGCAGCGCGCTGTGATTCAGTGGCGGGGAAAGCTGCCAGAACGATACGCCGATGAGCACCCTTGATTCGCGCCGAGGACTCGGGGGGAGGGCGATCATGGAAACCGAGTCGGAGCCCTACGTCCGCCTCGCGTCCCTGCGACAACTGCACCAGGTCATGGCGGACATGAACACCGCGCGCAGCCTGGCCGACACACTCCAGACCGTGGCCGACGGCGTCGTCAACGGCCTCGGCTACGAGCTCGCGTGCGTCAACCTGGTCCGCCCCGACGGCGACCTGGTGGTCGCCGCCTTCGCGGGCAATCCCGCGGCCGAGGCGCTGATCACCGGCCGCGTCGGCTCGCGCGACTCCTGGGATCGCCGGCTCGGTATGGGTGAGCACTGGGGCGACCTGGTCTTCATCCCGCACACCGAGGGCTGGATCCTCGACGACGACGACGTACCGCAGTGGTACACGGACGGGCCCGCGCCCCGCTTCGAGGACGAGTGGCACCCCTCCGACCGGCTCTTCGCGCCCTTGTTCACGCCGGGCGTGAACGGCGGCGCGTGCGGTGAACTGATCGGCGTGCTCTCCGTGGACCGCCCGCGCAACGGCCGGCGGCCGGGCGCCTGGGGTCGCGAAGCGCTTCAGATGTACGCGTTTCAGGCCGCGATAGCGATCAGCAACGCGCGACTTCGCGCCAATATGCAGCGCGCCCTGGTCAGGCTCGAAAGGGAGCAGCAGGCGCTTCGGGCCAGCGAGGAGAGCTTCCGGCAGGCCTTCGAGTACGCCCCCTCGGGCATGGCCATCGCCGAGATGGGCGGCGACCAGCACGGCCGAATACTGCGCACCAACGACGCCCTGTGCCGCCTCCTCGGCCGCCCCGCCTCCGCGATGCGCCGCTACGCCTTCTCCGACCTGGTCCACCCCGAGGACATCGGCACGCTGCTGAGAACCTCCGCCGAGGGTGGCCGCGCCGAGCTGAGACTCGGCCGCCGCGACGGCACCTACGTCTGGGTCAGCCTGCGCAACTCGGTCGTCGCGGACGCCGCCGACGGGCCGCGCTTCCTGCTCACCCACGTCGAGGAGATAGAGGAGCGCAAGCGCCGCGAGCTGCAGCTCGCCCACCGCGCCTCCCACGACTCCCTCACCGGCCTGCCGAACTCGGCCGAGCTGCGCTCCCGCCTCTCCAGCCGCCTCTGTCAGCGCGCCACGACGCCCGGTGCCCTGGAGACCCTGGACGCGGCGGCTTACGGACACCAGGCCTACGACGCCAACGGCCACGGGTTCGACTACCGGCCCGGTGGCGGCCTCGAAGTCATCGGCGGCTCCGGCGCACTGGACAGCTTCGGCGGGCTCGACGGATTCGACCACCATGTGCACACCGTCGCCCCCGAGGGCGAGCGCGACGACGGCAGCAAGGGGCTCGCGGTCCTCTTCTGCGACCTCGACGGCTTCAAGTCGATCAACGACCGGTTCGGGCACAACTCGGGTGACGCGGTTCTCATCGAGGTCGCCCGGCGGCTGTCGCGGGGCGTGCGCGACGGGGACACCGTGGCCCGCCTCGGCGGTGACGAGTTCGTCGTCCTCGCCGACGGCCTCGGCCGCGCCGACGCCCAGGACCTGGCCGTACGGCTGCGCAACGAGATCATCCAGCCCATCCGCGTCGACGGCCGCGCCATGCGCGTGGGCGCCAGCTTCGGCATCGGGTGGGCGCACTGCGGGATGACCGCGGACGAGGTGTTGAAGTCCGCTGACGAGCGGATGTACGTAGAGAAACGATCTCGTCCCAAACAGCACAGACGGGCCGGATGATCTCCAGGTCAGGGGCCAGGTCCGCCGGTCGATGCGATCCGAGTCACCCGTTTGGGTCATCGGGAGCGGGTAGGCTCGCCATTCTGACTCCACGTATCGCATCCGACCCGCACCGCTGAGGAGTACCTAGGGATGACGTCCGGCAACAACGGCGCCAGTACGCCCGAGGACGACGACCCGTTCGGCTACCTCTACGCCGACGGACAGGCCAAGGGAGCCCAACCGCCCTCCGGCGGTGGCTACGGCTACCCGAACTCGGTCAACCGGCAGCGGGCCGTCGGTCAGCGGCAGTACGGCGGCCAGCAGCAGGCCCCGGCCGCCGCGACCGCCCCGTACGCCCAGGTCCCGCAGCAGCCGGGCACCTACAACCAGCCGAACTCGCACTACGCGGCACCGGAGACCTTCCCGGGCGGCGCCCCCACCAGCCCGCAGCAGTCCTTCCGCAGTGACGGCGGCGGCGGCCGGGGCCGCGGTCCCAACACCAAGGGCCTGCTGATCGGCGCGATCGCGGTGGTCGCCGCGGTCGTCATCGGCATCGGCATCGCGATGCTGAACGGCGACTCCTCGGACGACAAGGCGGGCGGCAGCTCCAGCGTCGCGCCCTCCACGTCCGCCAGCACCGAGCCCAGCAAGTCGGCCGACAGCAACGCGTCGCCCGCGGCCCTGCCGACCATCGACGCGAAGGCGCTGAACCTCGGCACCGGCGTCTCGACGGCCTCGGACGTCAAGGGCGCGAGCTCCGACGGCGGGGTCTACGTCACGGGCCTCAACCAGCCCGGCGCCTCGGTCACCTGGACGGTCAACGGCATCCCCGAGGACGGCGTGTACACGGTCTTCGCGACCTACAGCACCGCCGACGAGGACCAGGAGATGACGCTCACCGTCAACGGCAAGACCTTCGGCTCCAAGTTCAACTTCGGCAACTTCGCGCACGCCAAGGACGGCGACTTCTCGAAGGGCTGGACGAAGACCTACGCCTGGCCGAGCCTGAACAAGGGCACGAACACGATCTCGATCTCCTGCCAGGACGGCGACAAGTGCAACGTCCTGCTGGACCAGCTGTCGCTGAAGGCGGGCCAGGTCAAGAACTGACCGTGGTGCCCAGCGCCCTGAAGGGGCGCGGGGAACTGTGCGACCAGCCACGACGGTGCCGCAGGCGAGCGACGGCATGTCGCGGCCCTTCCGGCGGCGCGCCTACGCCGCGGTGACATCCGAGGTCACCGCCACCCGCCCCAGCAACTTCTCGTAGGCCGCCCGGTCGAACTCCCCCGCCACCGGCGCCAGTACGGTCGCCGCCGACAGCGCTATCGCTCGGGTCAGGCGGTCCGGCCAGGGGAGTTGGTCGACCAGGCCCGACAGCAGGCCCGCGACCGCCGAGTCGCCGGCGCCGGTCGGGTTGCCGTGGACCCGGGCCGGTGGGGTGGCTCGCCAGCGGCCCTCCGGGGTGGCCGCAAGCAGGCCCTGGGGGCCGAGTGAGGCGACGACGGTTCCGGCGCCCCGTCTGCGGGCGTCCTGCGTGGCGCGCAACGGCTCGTGGGAGCCGGTGAGTTCGGCCAGTTCCTCGGCGTTCGGCTTGACGATGTCGGGGCGGGCGGCGACCCCGCGACGCAGCGCCTCCCCGCTCGTGTCGAGGAGGACCGGGACTCCGGCCGCCCGCGCGGTCCGCACCAGTCCGGCGTACGCCCCCACCGGGACTCCCGGTGGCAGGCTGCCGCACAGCGCCACCGCCGACGCCGAGGCGAGCAGATCCTCGTAGGCCTCCTGGAAGGCCGACCACTCGGCCGAAGTGACCGTCGGGCCGGGCTCGTTGAGCTGGGTGGTGTCGCCGGTCTGCCGGTCCACCACGGCGATCGTGCGCCGGGTCGCTCCGGTCACCGGCACGAGCGCGTCCACGATTCCCGCGGTGGCCGTGAGGTGCTCCTGCACGACCCGTCCGGTCGCGCCGCCCGTGAAGCCCGTGACCGTCACCTCGTGGCCGAGGGCCGCCAGCACGCGGGCCACGTTCACGCCCTTGCCGCCCGGCCGTTCGGTCACCTCGGTGACCCGGTGGGAGGCGTGCGGGCGCAGAACCGGTACGTGGTACGTGATGTCGAGTGCGGTGTTCAGCGTGACCGTCAGGATCACCTGGGCCGACCTCCCCCCGGTGAGGCGCATATTGGACAGCGGCCGCCCCAGTGTTCCAGGACGGCCGCCACCTCAACAGCGGGACAGATCAGCCCAGTTGGGGATCGACCACCCATTCGCCGCGCCGCATGACGCCCTTGAGGTCGAAATGACGGTCGAGAAGGACCAGGTCGGCGTACTTGCCGGGCTCCAGGGAGCCGATCTCGCCGTAAGCCCCCAGCAGCCGGGCCGGGTTGGCGGAGAGCGCGGCGACCGCGTCCTCGACGGGCAGCCGGTCGATCGTCACCGCCCGCTTGAACGCGCGGTCCAGCGTGAGCGTCGACCCCGCGATCGAACCGCCCTCCACCAGCCGCGCCACACCCTCGCTGACTTCGACCTCCAACGGGCCGAGCATGTAACGGCCGTCGCCGAAGCCCGCCGCGTCCATGGCGTCCGTGATGAACGCCACCCGGTCCGCGCCCGCGTGATGGAACGCCAACTCCAGTGAGGCCGGGTGGAGATGTGTGCCGTCGTTGATCAACTCGACGGTGATACGGGGGTCTTCGAGGAGCGCGACGATCGGACCCGGGTCGCGGTGACCGAGCGGCGGCATCGCGTTGAACAGGTGCGTGGCCACGGTCGCGCCCGCGTCGATCGCCTCCACCGTCTGCTCGTACGTCGCGTCCGTGTGGCCGATCGCCGCGATGACGCCGTGTTCGGCGAGCAGGCGTACGGAGTCGAGTCCGCCGGGCAGTTCGGTGGCGAGCGTGACCATCCTTGCCCGGCCGCGCGCCGCGTCGACCAGCTTGCGCACGTCCGCCGGGTCCGGGTCGCGCAGGAGTTCCTCGGAGTGGGCGCCCTTGCGGCAGGGGGAGATGAACGGGCCCTCGAAGTGGATCCCGGCGATATCGCCCTGCTCGGCCAACTCCGAGAGGATTCCGGCGCGTTGGGCGAGGAAGTCCATGTCGCCTGTGACGGTGGAGGCGACCAGGGTCGTCGTGCCGTGCAGGCGGTGGGTGTGGATGCCCTTGAGGACGTCGTCCACTGTGCCGGAGGTGAAACTGGCGCCGCCGCCGCCGTGGTTGTGGATGTCGACGAATCCCGGGACCAGCCAGTGGCCGGTGACGTCGATGACCTGGGCGTTCTCCGGGGCGGCTCCGGCGATCCGGGTGCCGTCGATGATCACTCGGCCGGCTTTGACCGTTCCGGTGGGGAGGACCACGTCGGCGCCGGACAGGATCTGCGGCGCATTGCCGGACGCGGGCCTCGCGTCGAGGGTGGCTGGTCGCGCCCCGCGACGGAGTCGCATATCGACGCTGTCCCGAGTCCCTGGGTCGGATGCCATCAGGGCGTTACCTCCGTACGGTCAGTGGTGTGTAGGAGATCCCAGGCCAGGAGCCCGGCACCGAGACATCCGGCGGTGTCTCCGAGGGCTGCCGGCACGATGGCCGGCGTCTTCTGGAAGGTGACCCGCCGCCGGACGGCGTCCCGCAACGGTGTGAACAGCGTTTCCCCCGCCTCCGCCAACCCGCCACCGATGATCAGCGTGCGCGGGTCCAGCAGGGTGAGGGCGGTGACCAGGCCGTCGGCGAGGGCGTCGATGGCGTTCTGCCAGACGCGTACGGCGTTCGGGTCCCCGGACTCGACCGCCTTCGCGCAGTCCGCCGCATCCGCCTCCCCGTCCCCGGTGACCGCCGCCCACGCCTCGCTGACCGCCGCCGCCGACGCGTACCGCTCCAGGCAGCCGATCTGGCCGCACGGGCAGGGGGTGCCGCCGGGGCGTACGACGATGTGGCCGATCTCGCCGGCGAATCCGTGGGCGCCCGCCTCGACGCGGCCCGCGATGCCGATGGCGCCCGCGATGCCGGTGCCGAGGGGGACGAAGAGGAAGCGGTCGGCGCCCTGGCCGGCGCCGATCCGGCCCTCGGCGAGCCCGCCGGTGCGCACGTCGTGGCCGAGGGCGACCGGGACCCCGCCGAGCCGCGCGGCCAGCAGGTCGCGCAGGGGTACGTCCCGCCAGCCGAGGTTGGCGGAGTAGGCGGCGATGCCGGCCGGCTCGTCGACTATGCCGGGGACGGCGAGACCGGCCGCGGCGGCGGGTTCGCCCAGGTGCTCGGCGCCGTACGCGCGCAGGTCGGCGGCGAAGTCGAGGATGCCCTCGACGACCGCGTCGGGACCGCGCTCGCGCCCGGTCGCCCGGCGGGCCTGGTGGAGCAGTGCGCCGTCCGCGCCGACCAGGGCGGCCTTCATCCCGGTGCCGCCCACGTCGAGGGCGATGACATGTCTCACAGGGGACAGTGTGACGCCCCGACCCATGAGAGGTCTAGTCCACTTACGTGGTGTAGACCTATTGGGTCCTTTTATTGAACGGCGAGACAGCAGGGTGGGAGCAACAGCGGTGCAGCGGCGGCAAGAGCGCCAGGGGCGCAGGACAGGGACGATCGCGGTGGGCTCCGCGCTGGGCATGACGGCGGTACTCGCCGGCTGTGGCCTCACGGGAGACTCCGGGGACGTCACCCTGAGACTGGTCGCCGCGGAGTACGGCGACTCGACCGCCAACAGTTCGCGGAAGTACTGGGACCGCCTGGTCGAGGAGTACGAGCGCGACCACTCCGACGTGAAGATCGAGGTCAGCGTCTACTCCTGGAACGACGTCGACCGCAAGGTCAAGGAGATGGCCGACGCCGGCAAGGCGCCCGACATGGCGCAGATCGGCGCGTACGCCGACTACGCGGACGCCGGTCTGCTCTACCAGGCCGACGATCTGCTCTCCATCCGCACCCAGGCCGACTTCGCCGCGCAGTTCGCGACCGCGGGGCAGGTCAAGGACGTGCAGTACGGCATGCCGTTCGCCGCCTCCACGCGGCTGCTCTTCTACAACAAGACCCTCTTCAAGGAGGCCGGCCTCACCGCGCCGAAGACCTGGGCCCAGCTCGCGGCCGACGCGGCGGCCCTCAAGGAGCGGGGCGTGACCTACCCGTACGCCCTCCCGCTCGGGCCCGAGGAGGCGCAGGCCGAGACCATGCAGTGGGTGCTCAGCGGCGGGGGCGGCTACACCGACAGCTTCGGCAGCTACGCCCTCGACTCCGCCGAGAACATCGACACCTTCACCTGGCTCAAGGACGACCTCGTCGACAAGGGCCTGACCGGTCCCGTCGCGCCCGGCGAGCTCAACCGGGCCGCCGCCTTCTCGGCCTTCGCGGACGGTGACGTCGGCATGCTCAACGGCCACCCCTCGCTGATGAAGATCGCCGAGAAGAAGGGCGTGAAGTTCGGCATGGTGCCGATGCCCGGGGTGAACGGACAGACCAAGTACTCCATGGGCGTGGCCGACTGGATGACCGCCTTCAAGCAGGGCGGCCACGCCGAACAGGTCGGCGACTTCCTCGACTTCGTCTACAGCGAGAAGAACGTGCTGGCCTTCTCCCGCGAGTACGACCTGCTGCCGGTCACCAACTCCGCCTCCCAGGTGATGGCCACGGCCGACCAGGACACCGACCTCAAGCCGTTCCTCCAGGAGCTGCCGCAGTCCGAGCTCTACCCGGTCGGCAAGACCTCCTGGTCCACGGTCAGCGCGGCCGTCAAGAAGGACATAGGCAAGGCCGTCGCCCCCGGCGCCAGCCCCTCGACGGTCCTGGGCCGGCTGGAGTCGACGGCGGCCAAGGAGGACGGCAAGCAGTGACCGGGCGGGACCGGGGTAGGGCCTGCGTTGTCAGTGGCGGGGCCTACCGTTGGGGCCATGGAGCACGAGCAGCTGGGGGAGCGTGAGCGGGCCGTCCTCGCCCTGGAGCGCCGGGGGTTCACCGGCCCCGGCGCCAAGGAGCGGGCGATACGCGAGGAGCTGGGCCTGGCCCCGGTCCGCTACTACCAGCTGCTCAACGCCCTTCTGGACGACGAGCGGGCCCTCGCCCACGACCCGGTCACGGTGAACAGGCTGAGAAGGGTCAGGGACCGGCGCCGGTCGGAGCGCTGAGCCATGAGTGCGTGCGGCCCCGCCCGGTTAGGGTCACCGTATGGGCATCCCCGCGGACACGGACTCGACGCACTTCATGGAACCCCTGCCGACCCCGGCCACGCAGGCCGGCCGCGACGGACTCGCGGCGATCCTGCGGCGGCCGGCCCGGACGGTCGTCGGCCTCGACTTCGACGGCACCCTCGCCCCGATCGTGCCGGACCCCGAACAGGCCCGCGCCCACCCCGACGCGGTGCCCGCGCTGGCCGCGCTCGCGCCGCGGATCGCCTCCGTCGCCGTGATCACCGGCCGCCCGGCCGGCGTCGCGGTCCGGCACGGCGGCTTCGCGGGCGTGCCGGGCCTGGAGCACCTGGTCGTCCTCGGCCACTACGGCGCCGAGCGCTGGGACGCGGCCACCGGCGAGGTCACCGCCCCCGCCGCGCACCCCGGCGTGGCCGCCGTCCGCGCCGAGCTGCCCGGGTTCCTCGACGGCATCGGCGCCTGGCAGGGCACCTGGATCGAGGAGAAGGGCCGCGCGGTCGCCGTCCACACCCGCCGTGCCGCCGACCCCCAGGCCGCCTTCGAGGCCCTGCGCGAGCCCCTCACCGACCTCGCCACCCGCCACGGCCTCGTCGTCGAACCAGGCCGCCTGGTCCTGGAGTTGCGGCCCCCGGGCATGGACAAGGGCGTCGCCCTCCTCGACCACGTCCGCCGACTCTCCGCCGAGGCCGTCCTCTTCGCCGGCGACGACCTGGGCGACCTCCCCGCCTTCGCCGCCGTCGACAAACTCCGCTCCGACGGCGTCCCCGGCCTCCTGGTGTGCAGCGGCAGCGACGAGGTGACGGAACTCCGAGAGCGCGCGGACCTGGTCGTGGACGGCCCAGAAGGGGTCGTACGACTGCTGCGGGCGCTGGCGGCTCAGCTCGCCTGATCCCGCAGCGCCTCCAACTGCTCCAGGAACCACTGCGCCGGCGGCAGCGCGGTCGCCGCCGCCGCCAGCCTCTTCGTCCGCTCGGCCCGTTCCTCCACCGGCATCGACAACGCCTCGTGCAGCGCACGCGCCGTCCCGATGACGTCGTACGGGTTGACGACGATCGCGTCCTTGCCCAGCTCCTGGAACGCCCCCGCCTCTCGGGACAGCACCAGCGCGCACCCCTCGTCGGAGACGACCGGCACCTCCTTGGCGACGAGGTTCATGCCGTCCCGGATCGGGTTGACGAGGGCCACGTCCGCGAGGCGGTACGCGGCCAGGGAGCGGGCGAAGTCGTCCTTCACATGGAGGACCACCGGGGTCCAACCCGGCGTCCCGTAGAGGGAGTTGATCTCGTCCGCGACCCGCTGCACCTCGGCGGTGTAGTCCCGGTACACGGCGAGGTCCTGCCGCGAGGGGTAGGCGAAGGCCACGTGCACGACCCGCTCCCGCCACTCGGGGCGGTCGTCGAGCAGCTGCCGGTACGCCAGCAGCCCGCGCACGATGTTCTTCGACAGCTCGGTCCGGTCCACCCGGACCACCGTCTTCCGGCCCGCGCCGATCTCCTCGCGCAGGGCCCCCATCCGCTCCTCGACGTCCGCCTCGTGCGAGCGGGCGTGCAGGAACTCGGCGTCCGCACCGAGGCTGTGGACACCGATGAGCGTCCGGCGGGTGATCCGCTCCTGGTGGGAGGTCCCGTCCTTCCCCACGTGCTCGATGGCCCGCGGGGCGCCCGAGGGCCACGTGGAGAGCCAGCGATCGGTGTCGACCTCGCCCGCACAGTTCTGGAACGCCGTCGCCCAGCGCCAGGTCAGGAACGCCACCCGGTCCGCCCCGAGCATCCCCTCCATCAGCCGCGCCCGGATGTCGTCGGGCAGCATCCGGAAGTAGTCCACCGGCGCCCACGGCGTGTGCGAGAAGTGCCCGATGCGCAGATCGGGGCGGAGTTCGCGCAGCATCCCGGGCACCAGACACAGGTGGTAGTCCTGCACCAGCACCGCCGCACCCTCGGCCGCCTCTTCGGCCAGCGCCTCGGCGAACGCGCGGTTGTACGTCTCGTACGACGCCCACTGACGCCGGAACTCCGCGTCGAAGACCGGCTCCAGCGGCGTCTGGTACAGCATGTGGTGCACGAACCACAGCACCGAGTTGGCGATGCCGTTGTAGGCGTCCGCGTGCACGTCGGCCGGGATGTCCAGCATCCGCACGCCGTCCTCGCCGACCCCGCGCCGCACGGCCTCGCGGTCGCCGTCGGACAGCGCCGAGCACACCCACAGCGCGCCCGCGTCCGGCCCGATCGCGGACAGTCCGGAGACCAGCCCGCCGCCACCGCGCCGGGCGGCGAGCGAGCCGTCCTCCCGGACGTCGTAGGAGACCGGGCCGCGGTTGGACGCGACCAATACCTGGGCAGCGCCCTGCGTGGAAGCCGTGGAAGCCATACGCCACAACCTAGCCCGGCCCGGAAACGCTCAAACGTGCGGACGCCCCCACGTGGGTGCCGTATACGGGCCGTGATTCTCGCAGTACGCGCGGTTGCGGCCCATATGCGGCGTGGGTCAGGCGACCTTGCGCTGCGCGTACTCCGCGATCTCCACCATCGGCGGCCGCTCCTCCGTGTCCACGGAGTACGTACGCGGCTCGAAACCGTCCGCGCCCCGCTCGAACTGGGTCAGCGAGGGGCGGATCAGGTGCCCGCGGGCCAGCCGGAGCTGCGCGGTGCGGTAGATCGCGGCGGACATCCGGCCCAGCGCCTGCCCGTCCTGGTGCCGGTGCTTGCGCACGCCGACGTCCACCTGGGCCAGGGCGTCGAGGCCCACCAGGTGCAGGGCGTCGACCAGCATGCCCAGTTCGACGCCGTACCCGACCGGGAACGGCAGCTGTTCCAGCAGGCTGCGGCGGGCCGCGTACTCACCGCCCAGCGGCTGCACGAAGCCGGCCAGCTGGGGCCAGTGCATGTTCAGCAGCGGGCGGGCCATCAGCTCGGTGACCCGGCCGCCCTGGCCCGCGGCGCCGCCGAGCGGGCGGTCGTACATCGCCTTGACGAGGTCGACGCCGGGGTCGGTGAGCAGCGGGCCGACGATGCCGGAGACGAAGTCCGAGGAGAACTCCTTCAGGTCGGCGTCGATGAAGCAGACGATGTCCCCGGTGGTGACCAGGAGCGAGCGCCACAGCACCTCGCCCTTGCCGGGCACGGGCGGGATGTGCGGCAGTATGTCGTCGCGGTGGACGACCCGTGCCCCGGCCGCCGCGGCGACCTCGGACGTGCGGTCGGTGGATCCCGAGTCGACGACGACGATCTCGTCGACGAGCGGGACCTGCTGCATGAGGTCGTGACGGATGACGGCGACGATGTCGCCGACGGTCTCCTCCTCGTTGAGCGCGGGCAGCACGACACTGACCGACTGGCCCGTGCGGTGCTTCGCGGCCAGGATCTTGTGGAGCGGGCGATCGGTCACGGACCAGGAGCGGGTGCTCAGCCAACGCTCGACTTCGTTCAGCACAGTGCGCGGCTCCTCTGCGTTCTCTCGGCGATTGGATCTTCTGTGATCCATCTCGCGGTTCGGACGGCTAGCTCAACTGTCCTGGCCTTCGGTTACAGTCTTGAACAACGCTGATGACCATCGCATGTCGGGGGTCGGAGGCGCCCACAATCGCTCATACAACCGCATACCGCTCATCCAGAGGGGCAGAGGGATACGGCCCGATGAAGCCCCGGCAACCCTCCAGCCGGTCTCGTAGATCAGTGTTGATCGTTCCGCGAGGCTCCCGGCTAGGGAAGGTGCCAAATCCGTCTCGCGACGAGATGCGTCGCGAGGAAGATGAGGAGAAAGGGCCTCGCCTCCATGGCTGTGCAGACTGTTGCAAGCACCACCGACTCCACCGTAGACCTCGGCCCGGCCGCGGCGCTCTCCTGCCGTGAGTGCGGCCACCGGGTACCGCTCGGACCGGTCTTCGCGTGCGAGGAGTGTTTCGGCCCGCTCGAGATCGCGTACGACTTCTCGGCCTACGAAACCGAGGAGCTCCGCAAGCGGATCGAAGCGGGTCCCGCGAACATCTGGCGTTACGCGCCGCTGCTGCCGGTCCCCGCGGACGTGGCGACCAAGCCGAACATCAACCCCGGCTGGACCAAGCTCGTCCAGGCCGACAACCTCGCGCGCGAGCTGGGTGTCGACGCCGGCAAGCTCTTCGTGAAGGACGACTCCGGCAACCCGACGCACTCCTTCAAGGACCGCGTCGTGGCGCAGGCCATCGAAGCGGCGCGCGCCTTCGACTTCACCACCCTCTCCTGCTCCTCCACCGGCAACCTGGCCGGCGCGGTCGGCGCCGCCGCCGCGCGCGCCGGTTTCCGCTCGTGCGTGTTCATCCCGCACGACCTGGAGCAGGGCAAGATCGTCATGGCCGCGATCTACGGCGGCGAGCTCGTCGGCATCGAGGGCAACTACGACGACGTGAACCGTTTCTGCTCCGAGCTGATCGGCGACCCGGCCGGCGAGGGCTGGGGCTTCGTCAACGTCAACCTGCGGCCGTACTACGCGGAGGGTTCCAAGACCCTGGCCTACGAGATCTGCGAGCAGCTCGGCTGGCGGCTGCCCGACCAGCTGGTCGTGCCGATCGCCTCCGGCTCGCAGCTCACGAAGATCGACAAGGGGCTGCAGGAGCTGATCAAGCTCGGCCTCGTCGAGGACAAGCCGTACAAGATCTTCGGCGCGCAGGCCGAGGGGTGCTCGCCGGTGTCCGTGGCCTACAAGGCCGGTCACGACGTGGTCCGCCCCCAGAAGCCGAACACCATCGCCAAGTCGCTGGCCATCGGCAACCCGGCGGACGGACCGTACGTTCTCGACATCGCGCGCCGCACGGGCGGTGCGGTGGAGGACGTGAACGACGAGCAGGTGGTCGATGCGATCAAGCTGCTGGCCCGCACCGAGGGTATTTTCGCGGAGACGGCCGGTGGCGTGACGGTCGGCGTCGCGAAGAAGCTGATCGAGAACGGTCTGCTCGACCCGACCAGGACCACGGTCGTACTGAACACCGGCGACGGCCTGAAGACCCTGGACGCGGTGGCCGGCACCGGTCTGACCGCCACCATCCGCCCGAACCTCGACTCCTTCCGAGAGGCAGGCCTCGCATCATGAGCGTTTCCGTCCGTATCCCGACCATCCTGCGTCCCTACACGGGTGGCGAGGCAGAGGTGACGGCCGAGGGCGCGACCCTCGGCGAGGTCATCGCCGATCTGGAGAAGAACCACACCGGTATCGCCGCGCGCGTACTGGACGATCAGGGCAAGCTGCGGCGGTTCGTCAATGTGTACGTGAATGACGACGACGTGCGGTTCGAGCAGGGGCTGGAGACGGTGACCCCGGACGGTGCGGGTGTCTCGATCATCCCGGCCGTCGCGGGTGGCTGATCCCGGCCGGATCGTGGCTGATAATTACCGTCGGTAATAGCGATTACCGAGAGTTCATCCGATTGCCCCCTCCGTGAGAGAAGCGGAGGGGGCAATTCAGTGGGGTTGAGCGAGGTACAGTTGGGGAACGCGCCGCCGATCCACGGGTCGGCCTCCCCGGAAACCTGCTGCACGGGCGACAAGAAGTAGCCAAAGTAAGCAGGTTTTTTGTGTGTTTTGCGCCTTTTATGGAGCCCGACTTGCCCTGAATTTTAACGAATTCTCGGCAGATTCCCGACCGGTCGTGCCCTGAATTCTCGTCGGATTGACCTGTTGCAGACGGCAGTTGGACGGATACATTCGGCCGCGGTCGACGCGTTCCGGCGCACGCCCCCAATCCGTGGGGGGTGAGGTCTGACCCGGATCCACGAAGTGTGGATCTGTGCAAGGGCCAGTAATAGGGGAGTTAGGCATGGCTCAGGGCACCGTCAAGTGGTTCAACGCGGAGAAGGGGTACGGCTTCATCGCGGTCGACGGTGGTGCGGACGTCTTCGTCCATTACAGCGCCATTCAGATGGACGGCTACCGCACCCTGGAAGAGGGCCAGCGGGTCGAGTTCGAGATCTCGCAGGGTCAGAAGGGCCCGCAGGCCGACATGGTTCGCGTCACCGCCTGAACATTTCACATGGCGAGGGGTCCGCATCCGACAGGGTGCGGGCCCCTCGCCATGTCTGTGCGTGCCCTCGACGGCGCCCCGGCCGCCTGCCGATCCCCGAGAGCCGCTTGCACTCGCAGGGGGCGAGTGCTAATCATTGGCGTTAGCACTCTGAAGGTGAGAGTGACAAGAAGGACCGGGTCGGTGAGGCCCGCAGGCCGGGTGGGGCAAGGAACCACAGGGCATGCGAGCCGTCCGTCGCGGGCGCGGGCGCGGTCCGAAGGAATCACCCCCAGTCCTGGAGGGACCACTTCACATGGCCAAGATCATCGCGTTCGACGAGGAGGCGCGGCGCGGCCTCGAGCGCGGCATGAACCAGCTCGCGGACGCCGTGAAGGTGACGCTCGGCCCCAAGGGCCGCAACGTCGTCCTCGAGAAGAAGTGGGGCGCCCCCACGATCACCAACGATGGTGTCTCCATCGCCAAGGAGATCGAGCTCGAGGACCCGTACGAGAAGATCGGCGCCGAGCTGGTCAAGGAAGTCGCCAAGAAGACGGACGACGTCGCCGGTGACGGTACGACCACCGCGACCGTTCTGGCGCAGGCGCTGGTCCGTGAGGGCCTTCGCAACGTAGCCGCCGGTGCCAACCCGATGGCCCTCAAGCGCGGTATCGAGAAGGCCGTCGAGGCCGTCTCCGGTGCCCTCCTCGAGCAGGCCAAGGATGTCGAGACCAAGGAGCAGATCGCCTCCACGGCCTCCATCTCCGCCGCCGACACCCAGATCGGCGAGCTCATCGCCGAGGCGATGGACAAGGTCGGCAAGGAAGGCGTCATCACCGTCGAGGAGTCCCAGACCTTCGGTCTGGAGCTGGAGCTCACCGAGGGTATGCGCTTCGACAAGGGCTACATCTCGGCGTACTTCGCCACCGACATGGAGCGGATGGAGGCGTCGCTCGACGACCCCTACATCCTGATCGCCAACTCCAAGATCGGTTCCGTCAAGGACCTGCTCCCGCTCCTGGAGAAGGTCATGCAGTCGGGCAAGCCGCTGCTGATCATCGCCGAGGACGTCGAGGGCGAGGCCCTGTCGACCCTGGTCGTCAACAAGATCCGTGGCACCTTCAAGTCCGTCGCCGTCAAGGCTCCGGGCTTCGGTGACCGTCGCAAGGCCATGCTCGGCGACATCGCCATCCTCACGGGCGGCGAGGTCATCTCCGAGGAGGTCGGCCTCAAGCTGGAGAACGCGTCCCTGGACCTCCTGGGCCGTGCCCGCAAGGTCGTCATCACCAAGGACGAGACCACCATCGTCGACGGCGCCGGGTCCTCGGACCAGGTGGGCGGCCGGGTCAACCAGATCCGCGCCGAGATCGAGAACAGCGACTCGGACTACGACCGCGAGAAGCTCCAGGAGCGCCTGGCCAAGCTCGCCGGTGGCGTCGCCGTCATCAAGGCCGGTGCCGCGACCGAGGTCGAGCTCAAGGAGCGCAAGCACCGCATCGAGGACGCCGTGCGCAACGCCAAGGCGGCCGTCGAGGAGGGCATCGTCGCCGGTGGTGGCGTGGCCCTGCTGCAGGCCTCCGCGGTGTTCGAGAAGCTGGAGCTGACGGGTGACGAGGCGACCGGCGCCAACGCCGTGAAGCTCGCCCTGGAGGCCCCGCTCAAGCAGATCGCCGTCAACGGTGGTCTCGAGGGCGGCGTCGTGGTCGAGAAGGTCCGCAACCTGACCGTGGGTTGGGGTCTGAACGCGGCCACCGGCGAGTACGTCGACATGATCGCCGAGGGCATCATCGACCCGGCGAAGGTCACGCGTTCCGCTCTGCAGAACGCCGCGTCCATCGCCGCGCTGTTCCTCACCACCGAGGCCGTCATCGCCGACAAGCCGGAGAAGGCCGCCGCGCCGGCCGGCGGCGGCATGCCGGGCGGTGACATGGACTTCTGATCGACCGGTTCCGGTTGATCAACGTCCTTACGGAGGGCGGCACTTCCTGCTCCGGCAGGGGGTGCCGCCCTTCGGCGTGTCCGGGATCACAATGTGAGGTGCCGGCGGGGCGGAATGCGATGGCCGTCGCAGGCGTTGAACGTTGACCGACGTTCAATGCACGCGCACATACCATCCGGTACCCCAAGGAGTTCCCCCACGTGACCGCCTCCGCCTCCGCCTCCGCCTCCACGTCCGCCGCCTCCCGCGCGGCCGAGATCCTCTCCCGGCCGATCGCCCTGGGCGGCCTGACCGTCCCCAACCGCATCGTGATGGCGCCGATGACCCGCCAGTTCTCCCCGGGCGGCATCCCCGGCGAGGACGTGGCGTCGTACTACGCGCGCCGCGCCGCGGCCGGCGTCGGTCTCGTCGTCACCGAGGGCACGTACGTCGGACACGAGTCGGCCGGGCAGAGCGACCGCATCCCGCGGTTCCACGGCGAGGAGCAGCTGGCGGGCTGGGCGAAGGTCGCCGACGCGGTGCACGCGGCGGGCGGGCGGATCGTGCCGCAGCTGTGGCACATCGGCATGGTGCGCGAGCAGGGCCAGCCGCCGTACGCCGACGCCCCCGCGGTCGGCCCCTCGGGGCTGCGGATCGGCGCCACCGAGCCCACCGGCAAGGCGATGACCCAGGACGACCTGGACGACGTCATCGACGCGTTCGTCGAGGCCGCGGTCGCCGCCGAGCGGATCGGCTTCGACGGGGTCGAACTGCACGGCGCCCACGGCTATCTGCTCGACCAGTTCCTGTGGGCCGGCACCAACCGCCGTACCGACTCCTACGGCGGTGACCCGGTCGCCCGTACCAAGTTCGCGGCGGAGATCGTGGGGTCGGTCCGCGAGGCCGTGTCCCCCGACTTCCCGATCATCTTCCGCTACTCGCAGTGGAAGCAGGACGTCTACAAGGCCCGCCTGGCCGAGACCCCCGAGGAGCTGGAGTCGATCCTGGCGCCCCTCGCGGCGGCCGGCGCCGACGCCTTCCACGCCTCCACCCGCCGCTACTGGCTCCCCGAGTTCGACGGCTCCGACCTCAACCTCGCCGGCTGGACCAAGAAGCTCACCGGCAAGCCCGTCATCACCGTCGGCTCGGTCGGCCTCGACGGCGACTTCCTCAAGGGCTTCAAGGGCGAGGGCGCCCCGCTCAAGGGCATCGACGACCTGCTGGACGCCCTGGAGCGCGAGGAGTACGACATGGTCGCCGTCGGCCGCGCCCTGCTCCAGGACCCCGAGTGGGCGGCGAAGGTCCTCGCGGGTCGCTTCGACGAACTCAAGCCGTACGACGCGGCGGCCCTGAAGACCCTGAGCTGAGCGACCGGAGACCGGATCCGGGGCGGTGACCGCGGGAGGGCGCTCGGCTAGCGTTCCGTCGTATGCGGATCATCCATCTGTCCGACACGCATCTGGACCGCACCGACGCCCCCAACCGGCACGGTGTCAACGCGACCGAATCCCTCCGTCTCATGCTCGGCGAGCTGCGCCACCAGCGAGACGTCGACGCGGTCTTCGTCACCGGTGACATCGCCGATGACGGAGCCGTGGAGGCGTACACGACCGCCCGTGAGCTGATCACGGAGTTCGCGCGGCGGTGGGGCGCGCCGGTGTTCTTCACGACCGGGAACCACGACGAGCGCGAGGCGTTCGGCAAGGTGCTGGGGAGCGGGCATCTGGCGGCCGACGGTACCGAGCGGGCCGAGGCGGTCCTCGGGTCGGCGCGGGGCGAGCGGGCCGCCGTGAGCACGGTGGCCGGCCGGCGGGTCGTGACCTTGGACTCGTTGGTGCCGGGCAAGGTGCACGGATGGCTGGGGGACGAGCAACTCGACTGGCTGCGCGGGGTGTTGGCGACCCCGGCCGACCCCGCGCACGGCACGATCCTCGCCTTCCACCATCCGCCCCTCGCCCTGGACGTCGAGACGCAGCGCGTCTTCGGGCTGCGCGACCCGGACGCCCTCGCGGACGTCATCCGCGGCAGTGACGTCCGGGTCGTCCTCACCGGACACTTCCATCTCCAGCTCTTCGGGCTGCTGGCCGGGGTCCCGGTCTGGGTGACCCCCGGCGTGGTCAACCGCATCGACCTGACGACACCTTCCGGCACGGAACGCGCGGTGCGCGGCGCGTCCGCCTCGCTGGTCGAGCTGGGCGGCGCGACGGGCCCGATGTTCCACACCTTCCACGCCCGCGACCCCCGTGCCCACGAGACGGTGTACGAACTGGACCGGGAGCGGACGCGGGAGCTGATCGAGCGGTACGTCGGGGCCGAGGAGTCCCGCGACTCATGAGTGAGGAGCAGTCGATGACGACCAGCGAGCCCGCGGGGCTTGTCGTGCGGACCGCCGCCGGGGCGGTGCGTGGGCGGCGGGAGGACGGGCTCACCGTCTTCCGCGGTATTCCGTTCGCCGAACCCCCGGTGGGGGAGGCCCGGTTCGGGGCGCCGCGGCCCGTCCGGAGCTGGGACGGCACCCGGGAGGCGTACGCCTTCGGGCCGCCGCCTCCGCAGGAGTCGGGGATCCAGGGGTTCAAGGGCCCGGCGGCCGTCCCCACGGGCGACGACTGGCTGACGGTCAACGTCTGGACCCCGGACCCGGAGCCGGCCGCCCGGCGCCCGGTCATGGTCTGGATCTACGGCGGCGCCTACAAGCTCGGCCACGCGGGCAGTCCTGGCTACGACGCCCAGCACATCGCGCGCGAGGGCGACGTGGTCGTCGTCACCTTCAACTACCGCGTGGGCGTGGAGGGTTTCGCCCGCATCGAGGGAGCGCCCGCCAACCGCGGACTGCTCGACCAGGTGGCGGCCCTGGAGTGGGTACGGGACAACATCACGGCGTTCGGCGGGGACCCCGAACAGGTCACCGTCTTCGGGGAGTCGGCAGGGGCCGGGTCGGTGGCCTCGCTGCTCGCGATGCCGAGCGCGCGGGGCCTGTTCGGGCGGGCGATCGCGCAGAGCGTGCCCGGCACGTTCTTCTCCGACGAACTGGCCCGGGACATCGCCGCGGCCATCGCCGAGGAGGCGGGCCTGCGCCCCACGGCGGCCGACCTCTCCACCCTCGCCCCCCACCAACTCACCGTGCCCGGCGAGGCGTTGGGCCAGAAGATGCGCGCGTACGGGGAGCGGTGGGGCCAGGTCGCGGCGACGGCGACCCCCTTCTCACCGGTCGTCGACGGCGAGGTCCTCCCCGTCACCCCCTGGGAGGCCCTGGCGGCGGGCGCGGCCCGGGACGTGGACCTCCTCACCGGCCACAACCGCGACGAGTACCGCCTCTTCGCGGTCCTGGCCCAACTGTCCGGAACCGCGGCCGAGGTCGGCGACAAGCAGGCCGAGTGGGCCCTGCGGACCTACGCGCCCCGGCCGGACGGCGAGCGCTCCTACCGCGCCGCCTTCCCGGACGCCACACCCGTCGAACTCTTCGAACAGGTCTGGACGGACTGGCTGTTCGCCATGCCGACCCTGCACCTGGCCGAGGCCCAGCTCAAGGGCGGCGGCCGGGCCCACGTCTACGAACTGACCTGGCCGGCCCCCGGCGCCGACGGCATCTTCGGCGCCTGCCACGCCCTGGACATCCCGCTGCTGTTCGGCACGTACGCGGCGGACCTCGGCATCCTGCTGTTCGGGGGCGCGGAGGTGCCCGCGGAGGCCCGGGCCCTGTCCACCCGCTTCCGCTCCTCCTGGTCGGCGTTCGCGCGAGGCGGCGACCCGGGCTGGCCGGCGTACGACGGAGAACGGCGCCTGGTCCAGGTCCTGGACGCGGACCCGCAGGTCGTCCCGTACCCGGGGGAGAGCTCGCGCCGCCTCTGGGAGGGGTACGAGTTCGGGACGCTGGAGCTGCCCAAGTAGCGGGCGGCGCCTACAAGTTGCCCAGCGGCTCGATGTCGACCTTCACCGGTGTGCCCCACACCCGCAGCACCTCGTAGTCGGTGAACTCGTGCACGAGCCGGTACGCCATCGCGGCCCGGGGGGCGCGGCGCTGGGCGGTGAGATACAGCTCGGCCTCGTGCCGGTCCCGCCGTGGCGTACCGCACAGCTGCCACTCCTGCCCGTTCCACAGCTCCGGCAGCCAGCGCTCCTGGGGCTGCGGGCGGTCGGAGCGGACGCCGTAGCGGGAGGAGGCGGTGGTGTCGGCGCTCCTGGCCGGCATCGCGGGGCCGTTGAACTCGGCGCGGCGGGCGGAGCGGCGGCGGGTCTCGCAGAGCAGGCACAGGTCGTGGGCGTTCTCGTCGACCGGGCCGTTCGGATGCTCGGGGCAGCGGGTGGCGGGGGCGGCGCCGGTGACGCTCTCGTCCAGCAGGTCCAGGGCCCGGCGCAGATCGGCCCTGGCCTCGTGCAGCTTGGCGTCCGGGGTGTCGGTGGACAGCGCCTCGCCGTGCTCACCGAGGAGCCGGAGGGCGCGACCGAGGGCGGTGAGCTGGGCGTGGTTCACGGTGTGAGCCTTTCAAATGCGCACGGTTCAGGCCAACCTGCTGTCGTGGACCGGGCGGGTTCACCGGAGGTCTCGGACAACCACTGTTGCACTCGTGCCGCCCGAGCCGCCCAGCGACGAGGCGGACGACTTGGTCACACGGGGGTCTGCGCACCGGCCGTCGGGGCGCCGTCCGTCGTCGTGACCGCGGGCCTGAACAGCGCGTACGTGGCGAGAAAGCCCACCAGGTAGCCGGTCACGAGCCCGCCGCCGTAGACGGCCACCGTCAGGGCCGGGCCCCTGTTCCCCGCGAGCAGCGGGAACAGGGCCCAGCCCGACGGCCCGATCGCCGTCGCTCCCACCCGGTCGCCGAGCAGCGCGAAGAACCCGACGAAGGCACCCCCGGCCGCCCCGCCCGCGCAGGCGGTGAGAAACGGCCGCCCGAGGGGCAGCGAGACGCCGTAGACGAGGGGCTCCCCGATCCCCAACAGCCCGGCGGGCAGCGCGGACTTGATGGTCGTACGAAGGGAGACGTCGTGCCGCATCCGGACGTACACGGCCACCGCAGCACCCACCTGCCCCGCGCCCGCCATCGCCAGCAGCGGCAGCAGCACGGTGTAGCCCTGCTGCTCGATGAGCGTGGTGTGGACGGGGATCAGCGCCTGGTGCAGCCCCAGCATCACCAGCGGCAGGAACAGCCCGCCGAGGATCAGCCCCGCGAACGGTCCCGCCGTCTCCACCAGCCAATTCGCGCCCGTGCCGATGGCGGATGAGACCGCGCCGGCGGCGTACATCAGCCCGTAGAGCGTGGCCAGCCCGGCGAGCAGGACGGTCAGGGTCGGGGTGACCAGCACATCGAGGGTGGCCGGCACCCAGGTCCGGCACCACTTCTCGATGTACGTGGCGAGGAGCGCGGCGGCGAGCGCGCCGAGGACACCGCCCTGCCCGGGGGAGAGGGCGACCCCGAAGGCGGTCACCTTGGCCACGCCCGGACAGACGACGATCGCGGCGACGGCGCCGCCGAGCACGGGCGTACCGCCGAACTCCTTGGCGGTGTTGTGGCCGACGAACACGACGATCAGCGCCATGAACCCGGAGGCGACGGCGGCCAGGGCCGGGGTCACCCCTTCCAGCAGACCCAGGTTGAGGAGCAGTCCGTTGAACCCGGCGAGGATGCCGCAGCCGATCAGGGCGGGGATGAGGGGGACGAAGATGTTCGCGACGCGGCGCAGCAGGAGTCTGCCGGGGGTCGAGTTGCGTCTGCGCCGCTCCTCCTGAAACTCCGCGCCCCGCACGGCCAGTTCACTGGCAAGGCCCACCAGCTTCTCGAACTCGGGCGTCACCCGGGCCACCACTCCGGGCCCCAGCACGATCTGATACGTGTCGTCGTCCACGACCCCGAGCACCCCGGGCACCGCCCGCACCCCCTCCTCGTCCACGAGGGAAGGGTCGGCGAGCCCCAGCCGCAGCCGGGTCATGCAGTGGGCGACGGAGGTGACGTTGGCCGCTCCTCCGACGAGGGGGAGGAGCGCGGCGGCGAGATCCCGGGGGGTAGGCATCCCCCGAGAGTGCTGGTCAGCGGGGTGCCGCCGCCAGCGCGGCACGCAGATGTCCGCCGGACTCCTCCAGAAGGCGGGCGGCCGTCGGCCCGTCGACCCCGGCGAGGAGCGTCAGGATCGCGTTCTTCACCTCACCGTCGGTCGCCGCGAGCGCCCGCTCGATCTCCTCGTCCCCGGCACCGGTGGCCAGGGCGACGATCCGCCGGGAACGGGCCCGCAGCTTCTCGTTCGAGGCGCGTACGTCGACCATCAGGTTCCCGTACGTCTTGCCCAGCCGGATCATCGTGATCGTCGAGAGCATGTTGAGCACGAGCTTCTGGGCCGTCCCCGCCTTGAGCCGGGTCGACCCGGTGACCAGCTCGGGCCCCACGACCACCTCGATCCCGTGCTCGGCGGCGGTACCGAGCGCACTGCCCGCGTTGCAGGAGAGCCCGACGGTCAACGCACCGAGCCCACGGGCGTGTTCGACGGCGGCGATGGCGTACGGGGTCCGCCCGGAGGCGGAGATCCCGACGACGGTGTCGGCGGGGGCGAGTCCGAGAGCATCGAGATCGGCCCGAGCGAACTCGGCGGAGTCCTCGGCCCCTTCCACCGACGTCACCATGGCCTCGGGGCCCCCGGCGATGAGCCCGACGACCTCGTCCGGGTCGGTGTTGAAGGTGGGCGGACACTCGGAAGCGTCGAGCACCCCGAGCCGCCCGGCGGTACCGGCACCGACGTAGACGAGCCGCCCGCCGCCGGCCATCCGTTCGGCGATGGCATCAATGGCGGCGGCGATCTCGGGAAGCCGCCGGGCGACGGCGACGGGAACGGTCGTGTCCTCACCGTTCATGAGCCGGGCGATGTCGAGGGTGGGGAGGCGGTCGATATCGGCCAACTCCGGCCGAAACGCCTCGGTGGTCAGCGATTCCAACGCGGCGCGGAGATCACGGGGGTTGGAGGTGGAGGTCATGAGGAGCGGCTCTTTCAATCGTGCGGTGACGGAGAAGGTGCGGTCTAACGACGGTGCCGATGAGCCAGCGCTTCGTACGACGCGGCCAACGCCGGTGCCGCCGCCTCATAGGTCCGCTGTGCCACCCCCACGAACAGACAGTCCACGACGAGCAGCTGACTCGTCCGGGAGGACATCGCCGCGGGCCGCAACTCACTCTCCCGAGCAGTGGACGTCGTCAACACGTGATCCGCGTACTGAGCGACCGCCCCGTTGGGCCGCCCGGTGATCGCCACCGTCGTGGCCCCCCGCTCGAAGGCGACCCGCAACGGCTCGATGACATCCCCGGTGGACCCGGAATGCGTGATCGCGATGGCCACATCCCCGGCCCGAAGCTGCACGGCGTTGGTGACGGCAAGATGCGGATCACTGTGCGCGTGGGCTATGAGCCCTATCCGCAGCAACTTCTGCGTGAGGTCCTGGGCGACGAGCCCGGACGCACCGATCCCGTACACGTCGATCCGCCGAGCCGCCGCGGCCGCGGTGACGGCGGCCCCCAACTGCACCGTGTCCAGCCCCGCAGCGGTGTCCGCGAGGGTCTGCTGCTCGTCGTAGGCGAGCTTCGCCACGACGTCGGCGATGGGGTCGTCCACCGCGATGTCGGTCGTGATGGCGGGCGCGCGCCCGGACTGCTGCTGGGCGGCGAGGCCGGCGAGGGCGAGGCGCAGGTCGCGGTAGCCGGGGTAGCCGAGGATGCGGGCGGTGCGGACGACCGTCGCCTCGCTGGTGCCGGTGAGTTCGGCGAGGCCGGTGACCGTCAGGGCCGCGCAGCCCGCGGGGTCGTTCGCGACGGCCTCGGCGACGCGCTGCATCGAGCGGGTCATCGAGGGCGCGAGGGTGCGGACCTTGGCGGCGAGAGCGGCGGGAGCGGGCCCGGCACGGTCGGCGAAAATTTCCTTCACTTCCTGGGTCACGTATGAAAGATATTTTCGGCTCGGTGTCGCGGTCAAGAGTGCGCACAATAGGGGCATGAACCCCATCGACCCGCCGGAGATCGACCCCTTGGAGCAGGCGTTGCACGCGGCACGCGCCCTCGTGCTCGCCGATCTGGCCGCGGGCGCGGTCGCCGAGGCGGACGTGGTGTCCCTGGTCGAGGACTCCGTCGTGCAGCGGCGCTGGTGGGTCGAGCAGTGGCCGGAGGGCGTCGAGTACGTCGCCGGACTGGTCGCCCAGGACGTCCAGGACGCGCTTCTGGAGCGGTACGGCCGCTGGCCCCTGTGCCCGGTGTGCGGCGCGGGCGACCCCCACGCGCTGGAGGTCGAGCCGGAACTCGGCCCCGACCCGCACTGGGTCTGCCACCAGGCGGGCGTGAAGGTCGCGGCGGTCGGCACGCTGGGCCCGGCGACCGGTGGGATGCCGTCGTCATGAGGGCGCCCGGGACGGTCCGCGTGAGGGTTTCCGTGTCGGCCTGCGTGAGGCACCCGTGACGATCTACATCGACCCGCCGACCTGGCCCGGCCACGGCCGCATGTGGTCCCACCTCGTCAGCGACGTCTCGTACGACGAACTGCACGTGTTCGCCGACGCGTTGGGCGTGCCCAGGCGCGCCTTCGAGCGGGATCACTACGACCTGCCGTCGACTCGGTACGGGGACGCGGTGGGGGCGGGCGCGGTGGAGGTCAGCAGCCGGGAAGTGGTGCGGTTGCTGACGGAGGCGGGGCTGCGGCGGCCGAAGGGGCGGACGGCTCCGCCGGACAGGCCCTAGCGCAGTTCGAAGGCGAGCCCCTCCTCGTCCGCGCTCACGCGTGTGTACCCCACTCGCGAGACCACCGCCTGCGATGCCAGATTGTCCCCGTCGATCGTCGCGAGGAGGGCGTTCACGTCGTCCCGGGCCAGGGCCCACTGGGAGAGGGTGCGCAGGGCCTCGGTCGCGTAGCCGCGGCCGCGAGCGCCTTCGACGAGGTCGTAGCCGACCTCCGCGCGGCCGTCCTCGTCGGGGACGCCGTGGAAGCCCATGCCGCCGACCGCGAGGCCGTCCTCGCGGACGAGGACGAAGAGGCCGAACTCGGGCCGGTGCACACCGGCTTCGTAGGCCTTGAGGACCATCCCGGCCGCCTCGCGGGTGCCCGAATAGGGGCCGCCCACCACCCAGTTGAAGCCGCCGTCGCCGCCCGCCGCCAGGTCGGCGACGGCCGCGGGGGTGACGCCTTCGAGGGTGAGGCGGTCGGAGTGCAGGACCAGGTTGTTGTTCCAGCGCCATTCGGTGCGCAGGGAACGGCCGGGCAGGGCGATGCGGCCGGTGGCGTGCAGGAGCGTGCGCCACGGGTCGGGGTCGGGCTGGACGTGCGGGAAGATGCGCGTCACGACGAACTCGGCCAGTGCGGCCGGAGGTTGGTACGGCAGGCCGAGCCCCTCGGCGATGTCGTACGTGTGCACCAGCACCTCCGCCATCCCCATCGCGGCGAAGCCCTCGCGGTTGGCGCTGCGGAAGGGGTACGGATGGAAGGCGCGGACCTCGCGCGGGGTGGTGCGGAGCGTGGCGGCGAACAGGGCGCCCGTCGTCTCGATGACCTGCACGACGCCCGCGTTGTCGATGTCCTCCTCCGGCACCAGCTCGAAGGGCACGTAGGCGTCCTGCGCGCGTCCCGCCAACTGGCCGGCGTACGCGATCAGATCCTCGGCGATGTGGAACGCCGTGTGCCGGCAGTCCCACTCGAGACCACCGGCCGGCACCGACTCCCAGTCCCGGTCCAGCGCCATCCGCAGCGTCGCCGCACAGCCGGCGACGGCTTCTTCCACCCGTTCCACGCCCCATTCACGCATGGTTCGCAGATTAGGTGGCGGCATCCGTCGCGGTCGACAGCATTTCCAGCTCGGCGGCGAGGTTGTAGCGGGCCGTCGCCTCCCATTCGCGCAGGCCGTAGGGGGTGCGGAACAGCTGGGGAAGATCGAGGAGTTGGCGGAGGATCGCCGAACGGCCCGCCCTGAACGCCTCGTTCGGCACGAAGTGGTACTCCTCGCGGACCTCCGCCGTGTAGGCCGCGTACGCCGACGGGGGCGCCGCCAGGATCGCGAGGTCCGCGTCGGAGAGGACCGCGCCGTTCGCGTCGGCGGGCTCGGGGGCGTGCGTGACGGTCAGGCGGACCAGCCGGGCCACCTCGGCGGTCCCGTCCGGCGACACCCCGGCCTCGGCCAGCGCGCGCTCCGCGAGCCGCGCCGACCGCTCCTCGTTCTCCGAGCGGTCGGGCAGGTAGACCGCGTCGTGGAACCAGGCGGCCAGGCGTACGAGATCCGCGTCCTCGGCGTACTCCGCCAGTACGTCGATGCGGTCCAGGACCGCCGTGAGGTGCGTGAGCGTGTGGTAGCGGCGCTGCGGCTCCTGCCAGCGGGCCAGCAGGTCGTCGGCATAGGGAAGCGGGTCGGGGCCCGCGGCACGGGCGCCGTCCAGGGCACGGGACCAGCGCAGACGGAGGGCATCGAGGTCGGCCATGGCGCCATTGTCCCCGTTGTCCCGGTGACCTGGGAGCGGCGGTCGCCCTAGCGTGGGTGCCATGACTGATCCATACCAGGAACGGGACCCCGAACTCCCCGGCCGGCTGCTCGGCGTCGAGCGCGACCACCTCGTACCGCTGCTGCGGGTCCGGCCCGACACGGACTTCGCGCTGCCCACGGTCGGCTGTCCGGCGTGGACGGTGCGGGACGTGCTCGCGCACTGTGCGGCCGTGCTGACGCGGGTGGTGGAGAGCCGGTTCGAGCGGGGTGTCTTCTCCCCGGAGGCGAACGACCGGGACATCGCCGAGCGGGCCGAGTGGACGAACGCGCAGGTCGTCGACGAACTGGAGCGCGGGATGACCGAGGCCGGGCCGGTGATCGCCAAGGCCGGCGGGGTGCTGGACATGATCGCGCTGGGGGAGTGGGTGCACGCCGGTGACGTGCGCGAGGTCCTCGGGGCGCCGGGGGCGTACGCCGGGGCCGGGCTGCCGGACGCGCTCACCCTGCTGGTGCGCGTCACCCGGGAGCGGGAGCACCTGCCGCTGCACGCCGACCTCGACGACGTGGACGAGCCGCTGCGCCTGGGCGCCGTGACCGCGCCGCGCCCACCCGCGCGCTACATCGGCGAGGCCGCCACGCTCGTACGGCTCTACGCGGGGCGTCCGGTGCCGGCGGGCGGGTCGTACGAGCTGGCCGGCGCGGAGGAGGGGGAGCTGACGATCTTCGGGTGAGCGGTCAGGGGCTTGTCGTTGACCGGTCCGGGTCTTGCCGTGACCGGATTCAGGCGCTCGGCCCGACGACTTCACGTGACGAACGTGACAAGCGTGACGAGGGCGACGGGGCGATCTCGCGGTCCCCTGCCTGCCCGGCTACCCTGAGATTGGACTAGACCTGTAGCCGCTCCCAGGGGAACACGACGGAAGGGGTCCTATGAGCACGCGTGCAGTCCTGGAGGTGATCGCCCTCGACGTCGAGGACGCGGTCGCCGCCCAGGCCGGAGGCGCGGACCGCCTCGAACTGATCACCGACATGGCGGCCGACGGGCTCACCCCGTCGGTGCGGACCTTCGCCGGGATCCGGGCCTCCGTCGACATCGATCTGCGCGTGATGCTGCGACTCACCGACGGTTTCGCCGCCGGCCCCGCCGAGGACGTCGAGCGGCTGGTCCGGATCGCCCTGGAGATGCGGGACGCGGGCGCCGAGGAGTTCGTGCTCGGCTTCCTCGACGCCGGGGGCGCGGTGGACCTCGGGGTGGTGGAGCGGCTGGCCGGGGAGCTGGACGGGTGCCGGTGGACGTTCCACCGGGCCATCGACCACGCGGCCGACCGGGCCGCCCTGCGCAAGCAGCTCGCCGACCTGCCCGGCCTCGACACCTACCTCACCGCGGGGTCCGCCGCCGGGGTCGACGAGGGCCTGCCCACGCTGCTCGCCGAGGCGAGGCACCGCGGGGAGCCCGGGTACGAGCCCCAACTCCTCGTCGGCGGCGGCCTCCGCCTCGACCACGTGCCCCCACTGCTCGCCGCCGGCTTCGACGCCTTCCACATCGGCGGCGCGGCCCGCCCCACCGGCTGGGACGAGCCGGTGTCGACGACGGCGGTCGCGGAGTGGCGGGCGGTACTGGACG